>CAZGQO010000005.1:0-167493 GCA_964527925.1 uncultured Ignavibacteriaceae bacterium | reverse complement strand
CCGATACATGGGTGTAAATTTCGGTGGTTTTGGAGCTGCTATGTCCCAAAAGTTCCTGGATATATCTTAGGTCGGTTCCTGATTCAAGTAAATGGGTAGCGTAACTGTGTCGTAACCGGTGTAGCGTTACGGGTTTCTTTATGTTGTTTTTTTGCTAAAGCCCGTTTTAGAACACTTTGAAGACTTTTGGCACTGTATTGCCTGTTTTTTTCTTGACCTTCAAACAACCGGTATTGGGGCTTATATGCTATTTGATATTCATCCAGCATGGTGCGGTGTTTTAAATTTACGGGTGTTTTTATAATCATTTTTACTTATTCCTTGATAAGTTACATTGGGCAGTTTATTACTGCGTTTGGGGCGATGGATTTCTTGCGGATTCAGACCGCACTTTTCTATTCGTTTGGTAAAATAGCTCTACGGCATTTATAACCTGGTTTTGAAACGAGGCGGAATAATGGTTTTTAAGTATATAAGCATTATTAAATGCAACCAGGTTTTGCTCTATAATTTCGTGCACTTGTTTGGTAGAATAATACCGAAAAAACTTGCGAATGGCCTCGGTATATGTTTTTATGGTACTGCTACTGTATCGCTTCGATTGCATCCATTGTTCAAACGCATTTAATTGCTCAGCTGCTTTTGTTGTAGGTGGTGGTAAGACATGTGCTGTATGTTGATTTTCTTTTTGAGGCTTGGGACCTTGTGTTTTTAATTCACTCAAATCAATCCATGCTTTACCCTTGAGTGTTTGGTATAAACAATTGAAGTTTTCACGCATATTTTCCACGTACCAGCACTTTAGTGTACTGCTCCACTTGGCGCCAACTGATTTTACAGATTGAATTAGCTTGTCGTCGAAAGGAAAATAAATACCTATACAGCTTTTATTATCGCGTACAATGGGTTTTAGCACAATTTGCGTTGTCATAATTTATATCTTGACCGCTTAAAATTACTCAATAAGACTGTTGCAAAACATATTTTTTCTCTTTAGTTCTGCAACGATTTATTATTTCAGATTTTCTAATTCATTGATAATTCATCGAAGTGAAAAGTAGCAAAAGGATTGTGTTGTAAAATTGAAACTTTGATAGTTTTGCAACGGTCTCACTTTAAGTGTAACAAACTCTGATTCAGGAATTGTGAAACTGATAGTAGTGCTTGGATTGAAGGGGTTGGGATAGTTTTGATGTAATTCAAATTTATCTACTATTACTTCATCATCAACTGAAGTAACTACAAATTGTTTTCTGAATACTCCACCTGTTTCTGTTCCAACATAAATAAAACCTCCAGTCTGACCCAAATATTTAACTGCACAAGAAGTTATAGCACCACCTGTAATTCCAGTTAAATCTTCATTCGAAGGAGTGTTCCCATTGACAGTAATCCCAACATTATTTCCAAAGAAATACATCTTACCTCCGAGGTATTCAAACACCATAGTTCTGAAATCCCCTGAAGGATATAGTGTTTGCCAGCCATTTGTAAGTCCATTATCATCTGGTAAAAGGTAAACTCCATTTTGAGTTAATGCAATTTGTCCAATCAAATTCCGTATTACATTAGAACCTAAACCGGTATTAAATGGTGATAAATTTGAGAGACTATTTGCAGGTGAGATATACATTCCATCATTTGTCGCAACTAATAGATAATCATCGTTATCAGGAGTGTAAATTGCTAATCCAGTAAGGGATAATGCATTACCACTTAAACCAGGAATTTGAGTCCAACTTGTGGAGGAAAAATTTGAAGCAAAATAAACTCCACCACCATTTGTTCCTAATACTGTTTCACCATTTGAACCAAAATCATTAGCCCAAGAAGTAAAGTTATTATTTGCGATTCCATTGATTGGTATATTTGCAATTAAACTTCCGGTTATACTTGCTAAAATCCCTTGACCATAGATCATCATTCCATTAAAAGTAAACCAATCATACAATGAACTGTTGATGTTAAAATTTGGAAGAGTTGCATTTTGAGGGTGAACGTTCCAGGAATCGCCATTGTTGTTTGATACATACAATCCTTGATCAGCTGTAACAGCTATTAAATCATTTCCCACAACACCTAAACCTTTTATTTGAAGACTTCCCAATCCAGTATTGATTGACTGCCATTGAGCATTAGCACAAATTGATGAAATTATTAATAAAGAAAATGTAATTATACTTTTCATATTAACTCCTTAATTAAATTAAACGTTATTAGTTATGCTCAGTGCTAAAATAATTTTAGAGTGAAGGTAGGTAAATAAGGCAGATGTCGTACTTTTATGAATTCAATTTCCTCCGTATCCAATCATCACTTATATTATTAAATCAAAAAATTTTAACTTTGCATTACGATTAGTGATTTCTTACTCAGAATTAATTAAGGAAGGATAGAATGGACCTTGAATCACCGGAACTGAAAAATCTATATGTCGGACCAAGAGGAATAGCTGTCAAAATCTTAAATCGAGTCGATAGAACTGATGCTTATCTCGATAAATTAATTGATGTAGAGTTAAGATATGGTGAACTATCAGGACCAGATAAAGCATTATTAAACGAAATTGTGCACGGTGTAATTCGTTGGGAACGAAGACTTGATTGGATTCTGCGTGGATTCTATCGTGGTGAGTTCTCTAAGTGTATTCCAAATTTAAAGAATGCAATGCGTGTTGCACTATATCAAATTTTATTTCTTGATAATGTGCCTCACTACGCTGCAGTGAACGAAGCTGTTGAATTCGTTAAAAAAATTCAGGGAGAAAAATCAGCTAATCTTTTTAATGCAGTTCTTAGAAATATCATCAGAACTCTGGAAGAATCTGAGATCAGATATCCAGACCCAGAACAAGATGAAGTGAATTTTCTTGGTACTTATTACTCACATCCTAACTGGTTAGTGAAACGATGGCTTAAAAGATATGGCCGTGAGTTCACTGAAAAATTAATGGAAGAAAACAATCAACGACCCAAACTAACTTTAAGATTCAATCAATTATTAACCAATAGAGATGCATTTATTCAAAAACTTCAGGAAGCAGAACTTAAATTTCGTCCATCAAAATATTTAAATCACTTCTTTGTACTTCTGCACCTCACTAATATCACCGACTGGAATTATTTTCAACAGGGTTATTTTTCTATTCAGGATGAAAGTGCGGGAATTCCCTGCTTACTGCTCGATCCTCAACCTGGTGAAACAATTCTTGATTTATGTGCTGCACCAGGTGGAAAAAGCACTTATATCGCAGAGTTAATGCAAAACAATGGCAAAATTATTGCCGTAGATAAATATGCAAACAGAATAGCTCTAATGAAGAAAAACGTAGAAAGACTCAAAATCACTAATATTGAGTTTCTTGAAGCAGACAGCGAAACTCTTTCGATGGGTCCAGTTGATAAAGTTCTTCTTGATGCACCATGCTCTGGCCTTGGAGTTCTAACCAAAAAACCAGAAATCAAATGGAAAAAAGATTCCGAAGACATAAAACGGCTAACAAATATTCAAACCAGATTAATCAATAACGCAGCTAAACTCGTGAAAGTCGGCGGAATTTTTGTTTACAGTACTTGTACAATCGAACCTGAAGAAAATTTCGAAATAATTAAACAATTTCTTGATCAGCACTCTAATTTTGAACTCATTAAAACCCATCCTGAAATTCACCCTGATTTGATTGACGAGAATGGATGTATTTCAACTTTTCCAAACTTGCACGATATGGATGGAAGTTTTGCTGCAAAATTAAGACGACTTTATTAATTTGAATTGAGTAGAGAAATAATTTTTCATTAAAACCAGGAGGTGCAGAATAAAATGTTAGATCTTGGATTTGAATTAAAACAGCTACGTCTTCAGAAAAATCTTTCCCTTGAACAAATTTCAGAGGCGACAAAGATTAATATTAAATACCTGGAAAAAATCGAAAACAACGATTTTGAATTTATGCCTCGAATTTATGTTCGTTCTTTCATTAAGTCTTACTTAAGAACACTGAATGTAAATGAGAAAGAATTTCTGGAAGTATTTGATGAATTAACCTCTCAACCTGCTACACCAAAACTTGAAGAACAAAAAGTTAAAACATCACCTCAAACCAGTGAAACCAAAACTGAAATTGAGGAACAACCAGTTAAACCACAATTATTAATCCAATTCAATTTTGCTTCAAAAAAGTTTTTATATCTCACTGGGGGAGTAATTCTTCTAATCTTAATTTCTGTTTTAGTTTTTTCAAGTTTATCAAAAGATACAATCGGTTCAGATTCAATCAAACAAACAAATCTTGTGGATGTTTCCATTTCCAAAATAAGTGATGAATTTAGTAATATTGCAAACAAGGATAGCTTAACATTGGGAATTAGAGCAAAAGATTCTGTCTGGATTCAAATAAATATTGATAATAATAAAATTGAAGAAGTCTATATGCGCAAAGGCGACTTCAAAAAATTTCGTGGAAAAAATGATTTCAAATTATTTGTGGGAAATGCAGGAGGAATTACGCTTTACTTAAATGAAACCGAATTACCGTTTACGGGTGTAAAAGGGTCAGTGAAAAGATTAAAAGTTGATAAAGAAGGTGTCAAACTAATTCAGACAAAATATGAGTCAAAAAATCAATAATACAAATCAGGTCAGTCCTGAGATAATTAAACGAATTGAAGAACTCAGAGATTTAATTCATCAACACGATTACAATTATTATGTCTTGAATGAACCAATTATTTCTGATCGCGAATATGATTTCTTAATGCAAGAACTTATTGAACTCGAAAAAAAATATCCTTTTCTCGTTACACCAGATTCTCCTACTCAGAGAGTTGGCGGCGAACCTACAAAAGAATTTCCTGTTGTTGTTCACGATGTTCCGATGCTTTCTTTATCGAATACTTATTCAATTGAAGAGTTGTATGATTTTCATCGCAGAGTAAAAGAAGCTCTGCCAGAAGGTGAAAAAATTGAATATGTGACTGAACTAAAAATCGATGGTGTTGCAATTAGTTTAAAGTATAGAAATGGATTGTTTGTTCAGGGTGTGACTCGCGGTGATGGGACTCGAGGAGATGATATCACAAATAATTTGAGAACAATTCGTTCGCTTCCATTAAGATTGAATTTCAGAGAAGTAAGCAAAAAACATTTTGAAAATATCGAAGTTCGCGGTGAAGTTTATATGAATCGTGATGACTTTGAGTTATTGAACCGCGAAAGAGAAAAATTAGGGGAAAAACTTTTTGCCAATCCACGAAATGCAACCGCTGGAACATTAAAACTTCAAGATCCAAAACTTGTTGCAGAAAGGCCATTAAATCTATTTTGTTATTATCTCAGAACAACAACAAAAGAGTTAGAAACTCAATTCGAAAATCTGAAAATACTTAAATCACTTGGATTCAAAGTAAACCCTCATCACAGACTTTGTTCTTCTATTAAAGAAGTAATAGAATTTTGTAAAGAATGGGAAGATAAAAGAGAAACATTACCTTATGATATCGATGGAGTTGTAGTTAAAGTTAACAGCATTCGTCAACAGGAAATTCTTGGTAAAGTTGCAAAAAGTCCAAGATGGGCAACGGCATTTAAATTCGAAGCCAAGAAAGCTAAAACCAAACTTAAAGCAATTACACTTCAGGTTGGAAGACTCGGCACAATTACACCAGTCGCAGAACTTGAACCAGTTTTCCTATCAGGAACAACCGTCAGCAGAGCAACACTTCATAACTTTGAAGAAATTCAAAGAAAAGATATTCGCGTTGGAGATACTGTGATTATTGAAAAAGGCGGAGATATTATTCCTAAAGTTGTTGAAGTTGTACTTGATGAACGTATTTCGAAATCTCTTCCATTTGAAATACCAGAGAAATGTCCTGTGTGCGGGACAAAACTAATTAATCCTCCAGGCGAAGTTGCTCATTATTGCCCAAATTATGATTGCCCGGATCAAATTAAACAACGACTTGTACATTTTGCATCAAGAACTGCAATGGATATTGAAGGTCTTGGTGAAGCTGTTATCGATAAATTTGTTAATTTAGGTTTTCTATATTCTCCCGCTGATATTTACCGATCGAAAGATAAAAGAGATAAACTAATCGAACTTGAAGGATTCGGTGAAAAGAGCATCGATAATCTTCTAAAAGCAATAGAAAAATCTAAAGAACAACCATTTGAAAGAGTTTTATTTGCACTTGGAATTCGACATGTTGGTGCAAGTGTTGCAAAAGATTTAGCAGAGCATTTCCATTCAATTGATGAATTGATGAAAGCAACTCCAGAAGAACTTCAGCAAGTTCCTGAAATTGGAGAAACAATCAGTCAGAGCATTGTTGAATATTTCAAAGAAGAAAGAAATCGTAAATTAATTGAAGAATTAAAATCATTTGGATTGAAATTCGAATCAGAAAAGAAAAAGGTTTCTGACAAACTCTCCGGTAAAATCTTTGTGATTACCGGTACATTGAAATCAATGACTCGCACCGAAGCTAAAGAATTAATTGAAAAACTCGGCGGTAGAACTTCTGATAGTGTTAGTTCAAAGACTTCTTATGTTGTTGTTGGTGAAGACCCCGGTTCGAAATACGAGAAAGCGAAAAAACTCAAAATCCCCATCCTCTCCGAAGATGAATTCCTGAAATTGGTCGATAAAAAATGATTTCGATAATCCACAGAATTCTTTTCTTTCTTTATTCGATCAAGAAAAAAAAACAAGAATATATTTCACCGGAAAACTTAATTAAGAATTCAACTAATGTTTTGATTTTACTTCCAGAACAGGCAGAGTTAATCGACGAAATAAAATTCCTCATCGAAACATTTCAAAAAAAGATTAAGCAGAAATTATTTCTCATAGAAGCCAGTCTATTTGAAAAATTAAATATGGATGGTATTCCAGTTATCACTTACTCGAAGGTACAAAAAAACTTTCTCAAACTGCCTCGAAAAAATTTCATAAAATTTCTTTTAATGAATAATTTCGATTCAATTATTGATTGCAATCTTGTTGATTCGAATTTTCATTACTGGATTACAAAGAATATCCCCGCAAAACTAAAAATTGGAATCTACAGGAAAAATTCTACTTTATTTAATAACTTAGTATTGAAATTGAACAAAATTTCAAATGTTCATTCAATCTATGAAGCTTATCTACAACTCTTAAAACTATAGGCTGCTTTATGAACTTCGAAGTCAAACACAAAGACGATATAACAATCTTCAAACTCAACGAAAAAAAATTAAACTCAACAATCTCTGGAATGCTTAAAGGTGAATTCACTATTTTGTGTCAGGCAGAGAGTGTCCGAAAGTTAATTGTCGATTTGAACGATGTCGAAATGTGCGATAGTTCTGGTTTGAGTGCTTTGCTTCTTGCCCAAAGACAAATCCGTGAAAAAGGTGGAGCCATTCGACTTATCAATGTAAATGAAAAAATCGAAAGTCTTATCAAATTATCATTTCTTGAAAACGTACTCCCAATCTGTCAATCTCAAAAGGAAGCCATATCAGAACTTGAAAACATAGAGTAATCCAGTGCAAACAACTCTCCCAACAATCCTCGATTATATTATCATCATTGCCTATTTATCTATCATCACATTAATTGGAATTTTAAGTGGCGGCAGACAAAAATCAGTTAAAGATTATTTTCTCGGAAAAGATTTTGTACCCTGGTGGGCTGTTTGTTTTGCAATTGTTGCTGCTGAAACAAGTACATTGACTTTCATTTCAATTCCAGGTCTTGCCTATCTCACAAACTTAAATTTTCTTCAACTGACATTTGGTTATCTGGTTGGAAGAATCGTTGTCGCTTTTCTATTCTTACCCGCTTACTTTCAAGGTGAACTTTCAACTGCTTATGCTTTATTAGAAAATCGATTCGGTTATAAAACGAGAAGTTTCGCTTCAATTATTTTTATGTTCACAAGAACTGCTGCTGATGGCGTTCGATTATTTGCAACTGCTATCCCATTAAAGTTAATGCTTAACATCGATTATCCACTTGCAATTCTAATCATAGGAGTAGTTGCTCTGCTTTACACCTCAATTGGTGGAGTTCGTGGAATTATCTGGGTCGATGTGATTCAATTTCTGATTTACATTGGCGGTGCAATTATTTCTGGAATTTTACTAATCAACTTAATCCCCGGCGGATTAAATCAATTCATCTCAATTGCAACTGAATTCAAAAAGTTTGAAATAATCAATCTTGGAACTTCTGATAACCTATCTTCATTCTTCAGCAAACCTTACACATTAATCGCTGGAATTATTGGCGGTGCATTTCTTTCAATGGCTTCTCATGGAACAGATCAATTAATTGTTCAAAGATTACTCGCAACAAAAAACTTAAAGAATGCACAAAAAGCAATTATTGGCAGTGGAGTAATTATCATCTTTCAATTCGCAATTTTTCTTCTGCTTGGAGTTTTGCTTTTTGCTTACTATGGTAAATTAGATATGCGTTCCGATGAAATATTTCCTTATTTTATTATCAATGTAATTCCAACTGGTTTGAAAGGCTTGATAATTGCGGGACTCTTTGCAGCTGCTTTATCAACACTCGCTGGTTCAATCAGTTCACTTTCATCCGCAACTGTTCTGGATATTTTAATTTCATACTTCAAAAAGTTTGATGATGATAAAAAGAAACTACAGGCTTCTCGTATCATTACAGTTATCTGGGCGATCATTCTAATCTTTACTGCATTTTTATTTATGGAAAGTTCACAAGCTGTTGTTGAGATTGCTTTAAGTATTGCATCATTTACTTACGGTGGATTGCTTGGAACCTTCTTGCTTGGAGTTTTAAATAAAAAAGCAACTCAAGAAGATGCACTTGCTGGTTTTGTTGCAGGAATATTTTTAATGATTACTGTGATTTCACTTAAACTTACTGCGTGGACTTACTATACTTTAATTGGTGTTTCAATAACTCTTCTAATTGGCTCTATCTTAGCTTCATTGCAGAAAAAATAAAATACTTTCAGTGAGGTAACAGAATGACTGCTGTTGATTATTTAATTATCGCACTATATTTCATCTTAAGCTTTTCAATTGCAATCATCTACTCAAAAAGATCAGGAAAAGATACAAGTGAATTTTTTCTTTCAGGAAGAAATCTACCATGGTATCTGGCAGGACTCTCAATGGTTGCAACAACTTTTGCTGCTGATACACCACTTGCTGTTACAGAACTCGTCGCTAAAAATGGAATATCGGGCAACTGGATTTGGTGGAATTTTGTTTTTGGTGGTTTATTGACTGTCTTCTTCTTCGCAAAACTCTGGCGACGCGCTGGAATCATGACCGAAGTTGAATTTGCTGAAATCAGATATTCAGGCAAACCCGCAAGATTTTTGCGCGGATTCCGTGCGGTCTACTTAGGTCTTTTTATGAATGTAATTATCATGGGTTGGGTCAACAAAGCAATGATTTCAATTCTGATTGGAATTTTTGATGTACCTGAAAATTCAGGTTTGATTTATGTTTTTGGCGCAATGTTTATTGTGGCAGTTTATTCTGCTCTCTCTGGTTTATGGGGAGTGGTGATTACAGATGCAATTCAATTTGTAATTGCAATGACTGGTTGTATAATACTTGCAATCATTGTTGTTGATTCTCCACAGGTCGGTGGAATTGCAGGAATGAAAGCTAATTTGCCTGATTTTATTTTTAGATTCTTTCCTGTTATTTCTGAAGAAAAATTATCTTATGGAAATGTTCTTGCAATGACTCCTCTAATTTTTCTTGCTTATGTAGGAATACAATGGTGGGCTTCCTGGTATCCAGGTGCTGAACCCGGCGGCGGTGGATATGTTGCTCAACGAATGATGTCAGCAAAAGATGAAAAGCATTCTTTGCTTGCGACTTTATTTTTCCAGATTGCTCATTATGCATTAAGACCCTGGCCATGGATTCTTGTTGGACTTGCATCTCTCATTATCTATCCAGAACTCGCAAAAACAAATCCTAAAATGGGATATATTTATGCAATAAGAGATTTCCTGCCCGCTGGTTTGAAAGGAATATTGGTTGCTGCCTTTTTTGCTGCTTACATGTCAACCATTGCAACTCAATTAAACTGGGGGACTTCATATATCATTAATGATCTCTACAGAAGATTTTTAAATCCAGCTAAGAACGAAAAACATTATGTTTTAATCTCGAGAATTTTTACTCTTTTATTGATGATAATATCTGCAATTGTTACTCTTTTTATTGAAAGAATTTCTGGTGCATGGGAATTTATCATTGAATGTGGTGCAGGTGTTGGACTTGTTTTAATTCTTCGTTGGTATTGGTGGAGAATAAATGCCTGGTCTGAAATATCCGCAATCATTACTCCTTTCATTCTCCTGCCAATTGTAAAATACTTTGGTATTGATTTTCCATTTTCGTTGTATTATCTGGTTGCTGGTACAACCGTAGTCTGGTTAGTCGTAACTTTTCTAACCAAACCAACTGATGAAAAAGTTTTGATAGACTTTTACAAAAAAGTTTATCCTGGTGGAAGATTATGGAAAAAGATTTCTTCAAAAATTCCTGAAATCAAAGAAGAACCTTCCTTCAAGATGATGTTCTTGAATTGGATATTGGGAGTAATTCTTGTTTATTCATCAATGTTTGGAATTGGAAGTCTGATTCTTGGAAATTACGCTAATGGTTTGATTTATGGTGTTGTTGCTTTGATAAGTTTTATTTTTATCCTTAGAAATCTTTCTAGATGATGGAATAAATTTCTAACCATAATTTTTAAAATTCTAATGTTATTTTGAAGGCCATAATCTAAACGAACGATCTTTTCTTTGTCAGTCTAATCGAATGTGAAGAATTCCATCTCTGTCATTCTGAACGAAACGAAGTGAAGTGAAGAATCCTGAATCGTCATTCTGAAAGAAACGAAGTGAAGTGAAGAATCCTGAATTCTATATTTATTTTTTTAAGGTCCTTCGATTCGCTCAGGATGACATTTTATATTGTCATTCTGAAGGAAGCGTAGCGATGTGAAGAATTTAAAGAATCTAAAAAGATGCTTCGCATTGATCAGCAGGACAGAAAAAGATGTTTTATTTAGTTCAGTATGATAATATGTAGGGTCGAGGTTAGCCTCGACCGCTAATGAATTAATGTTTAATAAACAAATTCTAAATTTTTTCTCAATCAATCTTCACCGGTTCAATCTCATCAATCAATTCTAATCTTGATTCTCTAATAAGACTTAAAAGTCTTTTCCATTCCGTTATAAAATATTCATTCACTCTTAAAACAACCTTATCAATTGAATTACTTAAATATTTCATCGATATCTCAAACATTTGAGATGGTCTATCATAACTCGAAAGTAAATAATCTCTCGTTCGGAAAAGTTTAGACAAAATTTTGTTCTCATCAGACTGAATTCCTTTTGCATCTATAAAGAAAAATAAACTTGCAAAATTCTTCAGTGAATCCTTATTAGCCTTAATCAATTTCATTAACTCAGAAAATTTTTCACTTTTCTGACTTTCAATTTTATTTTGAACAAATTCAAGATTACGATTTGCATTTTTCAACTTTAAAATAATGTCTCTAACAACTTCCATCTTCTTTTCTAACCCTTTAATTGCAATTTCTCTTTCCTTCAAATCATCAAGAGATATTTTAATTCGTGGATCAGGTAAAACATTCACAAAAGTTGAATCGACAAAATCCTTGTAAGAAATTTTTACTAAATACTTACCAGGTAAAACTTCTGGACCGGATGGTTCTTCTTCATCTCTTCTTCTTTCTTCTTCCCATCTTGGAATATAAATTCCCTTTCTATCAAGACGCCAGAAAATTCTGTTTATTCCATCTTTTGCGGAAACATTTAATGTTCTGATTAAATTACTTTTCTCATCATAAATTTCAATTTTTACTCTTGGAGAAGGTTTCTCTTTTTCTTTCGACTCGTTCTCTACACCAGTTACAGCTGAATCTTGTTTTGAATCAATCTTAACCTGAAAAGTTATCATCGCACCATAAGGAAGATTTTCACCGTAGAATTCAGCATGACCAGGAAATCTCATTCCTCTTGGTGAATTAAATTCGAACAAGTATGAATCAGGAATATTGAATAATTTAAGATGTGTTTCGAAAAATTTATTTCCAGATTTTGCAAGTTCCCTCAAGGGAGAAATGTTATCGATAATATAAATTGATCTTCCAAATGTACCTATCACAAGATCATTTTCTCTTGGATGAATTATTAAATCAGTTGTTGAAACAGTTGGAAAATCACTTTTCCACTTAGTCCAGTTCTTTCCAAAATCGGTACTAACATAAAGACCAAATTCAGTTCCAAGAAAAAGAAGATTTGGCTCAACAAAATCCTGAACAACTGATAAACAATAACCATAAACTTTTTTAGCATCAGCTAACCTTGTCCAGCTCTTACCAAAATCAGATGTATAATAAAGATATGGAGTCCAATCATTTCTACGATGATTATCAAAAACTACAAATGCCGCACCTTCATTAAATCTTGAAGGATATATTTGTGGAATCCATGTACCTTCTGGAACGCCTTTAATATTTTTGACAACATTCTTCCATGTTAATCCGCCATCTGTTGTTATTTGTAAATTTCCATCATCAGTACCAACCCAGATAATTAGTGGTTTAACTGGACTCGGTGCAATTGAGACTATCGTGCAATGATTTTCTGCTGAAGTTACATCCGGAGTGAGTCCGCCGCTTTCTTTTTGTTTTTGTTTTGTTGTATCGTTTGTAGTTAAATCAGGTGAAATGATTATCCACGAATTTCCTTTATCAGTGCTTTTGTGAACAAATTGACTGCCATAATAAATTGTTGAATTATCAAAAGGATCCTGTGCAAGTGCTGCGTTCCAGTTGAATCTTAACGGAATTCCATCGGGATGAACTGGTTTGATAGATTTTTGAATTCCCGTTTCTGAGTCGTATCTGAAAAGATTTCCGCCTTGCGACATGGCATATCCATAACGATTATCATCTGGATCAGGCAGCACATCAAATCCATCACCAAATCCAACTTCCTGCCAATCAAAGTTTGAAATTCCCATATAATTGAAAACTCTGCTTGGGCCTCTCCACGAACCATTATCCTGCAATCCTCCATAAACATTATAGGGAAAATCATTATCTACATTAATGTGATAGAATTGGGATACTGGAAGATTTTCAACAAATCTCCAGGTCTTACCTCTATCGTAAGATATTGCAAGTCCACCATCATTCCCGTCAATTAAAAAATTTGGATTTTCTGGATGAATATAAAATGCGTGATGATCAACATGAATTCTTGAAATCAAAATTTCAAAAGTTTTCCCACCATCTTCGCTAACTGATACTTGAGTGTAAATATTATACACTCGATTTTCATTTTTTGGATCTACATAGATTTCAGCATAATAGAAAGGTCTATCACCAATGTTTTTATCACTCACCTTAAACCATTTAAAACCGCCATCAGTTGATTTATAAAGTGCGTTTGTTTTTGCTTCGATCAGAGCATAAACAATTTCAGGATTGCTTCTTGCGATTGCAATTCCAATCCTTCCAAGTTCACCTGAAGGAAGCCCATCTTTATCAGTTCTTTTCTGCCAGGTTTTTCCGCCATCAAATGTTACATAAAGTCCACTGCCACTGCCGCCAGATTTAAATATCCATGGTTCTCTTCTAAATTCCCACATTGCTACAAAAAGTTTATTTGGATTTGATGGATCCATTACTAAATCAGCAATTCCTGTGCGTTCATTCACATAAAGAATTTTCTCCCAAGTTTTTCCGCCATCAGTAGTTTTGAAAACCCCTCTCTCTTCTGAATCACCAAACGCTGAACCCTGAACTCCAACATAAACTACATCCGAATTTCTCGGATCAATTATAATTCGATGAATATTCCTTGAATTTTCTAATCCAAGATGAATCCAGCTTTTTCCGCCATCGAGAGATTTGTAAACACCATTTCCGCTTGTTTGACTGTTTCTTGGATTGCCCTCACCTGTTCCTACCCAGATTACATCAGGTACATTTTGATCAACTGCAATTGCACCAACTGATGCTGCATTGAGAGTATCAAAAATTGGTTTCCATTTAACTCCGCCGCTTGTAGTTTTCCACAATCCTCCTGAAGCTGTTCCAACATAAATTATTGAAGGATTTTTTTGAACTACATCAATGGCAGTAACTCTCCCGCTCATTCCTGCTGGACCAATCGACCTTATTTTAATGCCAGAGAGTTTGTCGAAATCGATTTGCTGAGAATTAGAATTTGATACTAAAACGAAAACTGTTAAAAGTAACGTTAGAAAAATCTTATTCATTTTGATGATTCCTTATTAGTTTGTACAACATAACTAATATAAAAAAAAGAGAACTAAGAATAATTTTATATAATTCTTATTACGATGCATACATTACAACTTCATTTATTCACTTAAAAAAATTTATCTGCTGTAGCAAGTAGAATGATTTTTTTTACCAAAATATTTCTTCATTAAACTTTATTAAATTTGTTAAAAGATAATTACATCAAAGATGGAAGAAAATTTCGATCAAGTACAAACTCCAAGACGATTAGAAATATCCAATGATAACAAAATGCTAATGGGTGTATGTGGATCATTCGGCAGATTTATTTCTTTTGAACCTGCAATTGTACGCATTCTCGTTTTGTTACTCTTCTTTATCCTTGGTCAAGCGATTCTTTTTATCTACTCAGCTTTTGGATTAATTTTACCGCTCAAAGAATCATCAGAACAAAACTTTTCAAAACAAAATCGATCAATCACAATTACTTTGAACATCTTACTAATTGCAGTGATTATTTTTCTAATTTTAATTCAACAAGATGTAATCACAATAAACGAAACATTTAATTTTTTGATTAATAAGTTCGATCCTTTCACTCTATTTATTTTCAGTCTGGTGTTGATAATCAACAATTACGAGAAAGGAGTTAAAGTTGAAATGCAGAAAAAAAATATTAAAAAGCTAACCTTATCTGATAACAAAGTAATCTTTGGTGTATGTGGAGGATTGGCAGAATATTTTAATATTCATCCAAACATCATGAGAATAATATGGTTAATTTTCTTGTTCGCATCGTTTGGGACCGCATTAATAGTTTATATCATTCTTAAATTCATCATCCCGCCTAAAAAATTAATGAGTGATTTAGATGAATAATTATGAATCTTTATTGAGAGGATATGGTTATGCTGGAATTCTTACAAGTATAATCTGGATTTTATCAAGATTCAAAGTTATCGGTTTGAATAACTTCGAAATAATCAGTTTACTTATTGTATTTATTGGAATTTCAACATTTTATTTTTTTTCTGATAGAGAAAATCAATTTTTACTTCTTCTGTCTATTTTTGTGTATTTAAGCGGAATTGCTTTCTTGATATTCTTAAATCAAAATAAAATTAATAATGGTCGATTGAATTTTGATTTTCAGGTATTCGTACTTATTACATTTTTTGCTTTCGGGGCTTACTTTTTAATTAAATCTTTCAGCAGCATTAATAAGGCATTAAATATCATTCTATCAATAATATTTTTCCTGGGAATAATTTTATATGATTTCCTGGTAGAATTTGTTGTTGAAAAATATTTTATCGGTAATGTTTTTTCTTCAATGAAGATTATAACGAAATACATAATCAGTTTTCTTTTCCTTGCATTGGTTATCTTTCCTGTTAGAAATATCCTCTCAGCATTGAAATCTAAAGATTGATAGTTGTTGAGTACTTTATGTAGTTATTAAGTGTATTTTCTTACCTAATGATTGCTATACTATTTTTCTATTACTTAATCTATTCGAGCATTATATTCTAAAAATTTCCCTTCTGAAAAATTTTTTTGGAAGATTCATATTCGAAACATTGGTGAATTCGTGGCTAAAATATTTTTAACCACCAATTACACGAATTTACACTAATCACAAATGCGTCAATCAGCATCTAACTTTTGATAAACAAATCTTATTTAATTATAGAATTCCTTGAAGTTTTTGTTTACTCAAAAAACGAATAAAAACTTTTTATTCTATTAAATTGAAAATCTACTCCCCTTTCACTAATATGGACTCAAAATTATTTCATTCATTCTGGAGGTGAATTGAAAAAAATACTTATCATAATTTTTCTCATTAACTCTAAAACTTTTGCAAATCCAATCTTTAATTCAATCACAACGAATAAGGATACCATCGGTAAATATGAAAAACTCGAAATAACTATTCATCTGACTGCTTCATTCAACAATCCGTTCGACAAAAATCAAATTCATCTCAGTTCAACATTCATATCTCCAACTGGTAAAAACTATACAATCAGTGGTTTCTATTATCAGGACTTTATCCGAACCGGTCCACCAGAAACTCTAATTGTAAACGGCAACCCATACTGGAAAATTCGTTTCACACCCGATGAAATTGGTATCTGGCAATATCAACTACAGTGTACAGACCAATCAGGAACTACTACTTCAACCACATACAATTTTTATTGTATTAGTTCAAACAATAAAGGTTTTATTCGTAGTGCAAATAATAGATATCTGAAATTTGATAATGGTAATCAATTTCTTGGTATTGGACTTAATCTTGGCTGGTATGATTATCCAGAAAAAACCTACTCCTACGAAAAGTGGCTTGATTCTCTTGCTGCAAACAATGGAAATCTAATTCGTGTCTGGATGAGTGAAAACGCTTTTGCAATCGAATGGAAAAATACTGGATTGGGCAACTACACAAATCGTTTTGATAGGGCATTTCAACTCGACTGGTTGTTCGATTATGCACAAAGAAAAAATATCTATATTCAACTATGTTTAATCCCTCACGGACAATTATCAATTAATGTAAATCCGGAGTGGAATGATAATCCATACAACACTGCTAACGGAGGTCCATGTGCAACACCTGAACAATTTTTTACAAATGAGACAGCTAAGAATTTCTTCAAAAGAAGATTGGAATATATAATTGATAGATGGGCATATTCTCCGAATCTTTTTGCCTGGGAAATTTTTAATGAAGTTGACCACTCTCACAACTACTCACAAAACAGACCAAATGTAATTAACTGGCTGCTTGAAATTGGAGAATTCATCAAAACAAAAGACCCATATAATCACATTCTAACAACAAGTTTTGCGAATGAATTATTTGAACCAGCCATCTGGAGTTCCAACCTCTTTGATATAATACAAATTCATCATTACAACACAACTTCAGATATGCAAACTGCTCTTGTTGAACTTACAAAACTCAATCTTTCTGATTATAACAAACCAACAGCAATCGGTGAATATGATTTTCTTGAATTAGGATACTGGGCAAGTAATAACGACCCTGCTGGCATAAACTTTCACAACTCGCTATGGGCTTCAATTATGTCTGGTGCATATATGACTGCAATGACATGGTCCTGGTATAACTATATCGCACCTCAAGGATTATTCTATCATTTCAAACCAATTGGGGAATTTCTACAAAACATAAATCTCATTGGAAAAAATTTTGTCCCAATTCAACCGACAACTACAACTTCACAAAAAGCAGATTTTGCTGTTGCACCTGCGTACCCGAACTGGGGTTCAAGTCCCGCAAATAATTTTTCCGTTTCTCACTTTGGTCTCATCAATCCTAATTCAATTAATTTAAGCAAGTTTCTGTATGGGACTGTTTTCAATACTGAATATCGAAATCCACCAACATTCTATGTCTCCTATGACGAACCCGCTGAATTTAAAGTCGTTGCTGGAATTGAAATAGGTTATAATCCAAGATTGCAAATCTTGTTGAATGGAATAAAAAGACTTGATCAAATTGTAAACACCAATGTAACTTATTCGATTAATGTTCCAACTGGTGAACATACAATTTTTGTAGATAATCAGGGAGCAGACTGGATGCGTGTTGCCGAATATGTATTTACCAATTTCGCTGTTGCTTTACGATGTTATGCACTTCAATCGAATGAAGAAATCATCGGATGGATTCACAACCGAAATTATAACTGGAAATATCTAAGAGATATCGGAAATCTTCCACCGATTATAAGTGATGGAAAAGTTTACATCTCAAATATTCAACCGAATTCAATTTACAGAATTGAATGGTTTAATACTCAAACCTCACTTCTTCAGAAGATAGATACTGTAGCTGCCCTATCCTCGGTACTTGAATTAAATGTCCCTCCACTACAATGGGATATTGCTTTCAGAGCAGAAAAAATCGGAACTCTTGAATTAGCAGAAAATGAACAAAATTTAGACTTTCAACTTTATCAAAATTATCCGAATCCTTTTAATCCAAGTACAAATATTAAATATGAGTTAGCAATTAAAACCAAAGTAATTCTTACCGTATTCGATATTCTTGGCAGAAAGATCAAGGTTCTGGAAGATGATATTAAAAATCCAGGTGTTTATGAAGTTTACTTCGATGCATCTGAATTACCTGCTGGAATTTATTATTATAAATTAGAAGCTGATAATTATTCAGCTGTTAAGAAAATGATTTTAATTAAGTGATTTTTTATTAGGTTGATTTAAGATTAAGTTACAGTGAACCATCTCATTCTGTCATGCTGAACGAAGTGAAGCATCTCTTCAGATTCTTCACTTCGCTTACGCTTCATTCAGAATGACAGTTTAGTTTATTGTCATTCTGAGGGAGTGAAACGATCGAAGAATCTCCTTCTATCCTTCTGAATAAAATGAAGAGTTCTGAAATAATTCACTTCGCTTACTTTCGTTCAGTATGACATTATCTTTGTAGTCTTCCTGAGTTCATAAGGTGAACGAAAGAACTCAAAAATCAATTATCAATTATATTAACAAAACTTTGTGCCCCCCGAGATAACCTTCGTTAACTTGGTGGTTAAAATTAATTAGCTAAAATCACTTACCTCAATCCACAAACCTCCTTTAATCTTCTAAATTCATCATTACTCATTTCTCTGAACTGACCCGGTTTCAAATCAAACACACTTAAAAACTCAATTTTAATTCTAATCAATCGTAATGTTGGGTAACCTACAGCTGCTGTCATTTTTCTAATCTGCCGATTTCTTCCTTCAAACAATTCTATTTCCAGCCAGCTTGTGGGAATACTTTTGCGGAATCTTATTGGCGGATTTCTTTCCCAGACTTCAGGTTCATCATTCAAAATTCTCACATTCGCTTTTCTGGTTTTCTTCTTATCGATGATCACACCATTTCGTAATTTTTCAATCGCAGCTTCATCAGGAATGCCTTCAACCTGAACAAGATATGTCCTCGAATGATTAAATCTCGGATCAATCAACCTGTGATGCAAAAGACCGTCATTCGTAAGAATAAGCAAACCCTCCGAATCAAAATCCAATCTCCCGACAGGATAAACATCTTTTGGCAAATCAAGAAAATCCTTAAGCGTCAACTTCCACTCAACCGGCCTGAACTGACACAAAACACGATAAGGTTTATTGAAGAGACAATAAAGTTTTGACATGTATAAAAAAGAGTTTATAATTTAATTACACAAATTTCTATCTACTAACTCATATCATATTTTCAAGAAAAATGAGTAACGCATTCTTAATTTAATTTTTTTTTACCTTTCATATTTATGAAATCAACCAATTCTTGAAATATATTTCCATGAAAAAGATTAAAATCGTATTGAAAAATTTTTAAATAATTCCAATTTTGACCAGTTTGTTTTGAAACATCTTCACACCATTTTTTCATAGCCGCATCTTTTTTATCTATATCCTCGAATTCTCTACCTTTTGTTTCAATAATCCAATAAACTACTTTTTTGTTTACTTTTTGTACAGCAACAAAATCTGGATTATATAATCTAATAGCCCCTCTTGTACTTATATAATCTATGTAAAATTTATCTGCAAGTGCAGCAAATTTCTCAATATCAGGAGCTTTATCAAGAAATCTCGCAAACTCTGCTTCATAATCATTATACACTGCAACAAAATTAAATATCGTTTTCGTTAATGTAAGATGCTTTCTTCTACAGATGAATTCAGAAATTTCTGAAAGCTTAAAAGGTTTATTTTTTAGTACAAGATTCTTCGTTACAAGCGAAATTTTGCTAAGCTCTTTTGCCAGTAAATCAATAATTGCCTCCTGAACCTTTAAATCGCTTAGTGCATTTCTTAAACTTTCATTCTCTACATCATCAATTTCAACTTCAAAACATTTTTTGAGTATATAAGTTTTTATTTTGGGATATAATACATGAAAATCACAAGTAAATTTTGCTTTTTTCATTACTTCATTAGTGATAGTAGAAATAAGTTCACGGCCTGTCATTATTGATCGCAAAGGCATCCTAACCGTACCAACTTGAGTACCTATCGAAGCAAATTCAATAAGTACTTGAATTTTTCTTTGTTCTTCAAGAATATCAGAGTTATATAGGGAATTTACATTCTCGGGATTAAAGTCTTCTATATTCCTGTAATTTCTTGAATATCTAAAATCAGTTTGTGGAATTTCAATATCATATTTCTTTCTTGATTTTTCTGGAGTAATTGTTACTGGCACTGGTGGTGGAGTTTTAACCGTATTTATTCCTACACCTTCTTTTTCAAGTTCCTTGACAAATTCTTCAAATGCTTGTGTACTCATAACTTCAAATGTTTGTGTGTGATCAGGACTTATTCCTCGCATCAATCTTAGTCCTCGACCAACAGCTTGTTCAGGAAGTATCTGTGCTTTTGAAGTAAATGGTCTTAATCCAAGAACAACAGTTACATTCTGTACATCCCATCCTTCTCTTAACATCATATTGCTTACAATGATTTTTACCTTATTATCTGGTTCATCAACTTTTCTTAATAATTCTCTTAATATGGGTAAATCCTTTTCAGAAATTTTTATTTCTGTTTCTGATGAAGCACCCTCTCTTGTTCTTATTTGAATTACCAGAACCTCCTCTTCAGGATTTTTGATATTAATATTTTTCATTCTCCTGATTGCTTTAACAATCGCATCTGCATAATCATTTTTTTCAGCCATTATAAAAAAAACAGGTTTTTACCAACTTTTGAGTAAACTTTATAATGTTCTTTCCATCTTTCTATAACAGCAGAAATCCAATCACCATATTTCTGAACAACATTCTCTAAACTTATATTTTCTGGATCTTTTTTATCAACTCGGTGAACAATTAATGGTGCTTTTACTATTCTATCTTCGACTGCTTGAGCAAGTGGATAGTCAACTATAATCCAGGGATAGTAAGTACCTGTTTGATTCTTGGGTGTTGCTGAGAAATCAAGCCATAGATTTATTCCGTCTGGTAATGATTTATGAATTGATAATAAAGTTTGATTCCATTCTAACTCATCATCATGAACATGGTGTGCTTCGTCATTTATTACCATCAAGTTATCTAATTTCTTTATTTTATCAATTAATAATTCAGAAGATTTGTTCAAACTTAACTGAGGTTTTGGGCCAAGTATTTCCTGAATTATGTTAGTTGGTTGTTGATTATTCCTTCTTGCTTCATATAATTGCTGGGTATTATTCACAATCAAATTGCCATATAGATTCAATGGTGCTGAATCTTCTCTCAAACTGATCTTTAAACTCCAGTGTCCTCGCCAGGCTGGTGGAATTAAAGGCAGTGAATAAAAAATTTTATTATCTCCAAAGTCCTTTGCCAGTCTTTCATAAACAATAACATTTGGTGCAATAATTAAAAAGTTATTTGGATAACGATTATCACCTTCTCTCAAATTATTAAAGTAAGACCACACAATTGCCAGCGCCATTGCATATGTTTTACCTGAACCAGTAGCCATCTTAATGGCATATCTTAAAAGCCCTTTTATTGGTATTTCTTGATCTCCTTCCTGTTCAAGTTCAGGAAAATATCGAATTATTTTTCTATTCCCCTCTTTATCTTCAATAAATTCAACTGGAATATTAAACGAAAGAAGGTTGTCGCTCTTAATTTCTTCAGCAAAGTCTTTAATAAAAGGTACAAGGTCATTATATTTTTTTACTTCATAAAGAGAAATTAAAGTCTCAATAGCTTTTCGCTGACAGAACCAGAATCTAAAGAACTCACCATTAACCTTATGATCATTAAAAAAACCAATGATATAACAATTCTCTGGTTGTATTTGTAATTCCCGGATAATCACTCTCACGCCAATTATCCACCTCTTTCCTGGGTTTATTAACAAGAAGCATTTTACTTGGTCTTCTGCCCTCAACAACTTTATAAGAATTTTCACCTTCTTTGATTAAATGGGAAGTTGGTTTTTTTGAAGGGTCTAAGTCTTCTATATAAGGTAAAGTTTATTGTATTGAAACCAGGTTTTTGGTACTGTGGACATTTTACACCTCCACAAGGGTTATCCAGATCAAGATTAATTACATCGGATTTCAAAACAAACAAATGAAATCTATTTAACTGATTTTCTACAGGTGAACTGAGCGATATTACTGCACTAACAACAACCTGCTTCTCAATATTTGTATCAATTCCTGAGTTGCTGCCAATTATATCTGTTATAATTTCCACTCTGTCATTACTAACCGCTGGTTCTTCAACAGGAGTTATGAATAAATTTTTATCTAAAAGAATATGTGAGAGTAAAGTGAAAAAATATATTAGATCTTTTCAACGAAATTAATCACTGATTTATTAGATCAAACCCTCTCAAAAAACCTCTTCGATATATTCTCTTTCACTTTTTCCTGTACTTTGCGTATCTCAACTTCTCTGATGGTTTTTGATTCTTTAACTGCTAAAGCTGCAAGTGCGCCTGCTGCTTCGCCCATTGCTGCTGATGTGGGCATTATTCGAAGTGCACCGTGAGCTTTTCGTGTTGCGGAAAGACACCTGCCTGCAACCAGTAAATTCTCTGCATCTTTTACTATCAACGAACGAATTGGGACTTCATAAAAATCATTCTCCGGCATTTCATCAAGTCGACTCTGTTCATCTTTCTGACCATGAATATCAATTCCATAACATCCTCTCACCACAGCATCGTCAAATTTATGACAGTGTAAAATATCATCTTCAATAACAACATAATCACCTATTGCACGTCGTGTTTCTCTTACACCAACCTGCACAGCCGTTTCTATTATATCTGAATTTTCAAAACCTGGCACATCACTCTGAAGTACCTTCACAACCTGATAAACCTGTTCTCTGCCAATGATTTCTGCTTTTGTTAAATCAAGAGAAGTTGAACCATCTAAACCTAAAATATTTGAAGTATTAAATGACGCTTCACCAGATTCAGGCAGAGTTGTATAGAAAATATAATTCACATCGTCAGAGAGTCTGCCTTCTGCTTTTGCTTTTTCTACAATACTGAAATAACCTGCAACAGAAATAATCTTACTTAAATCAAAATCGTAAGTCATCCAGGAAAAGAAATCTTCTTTATGACTTTTTACATAATCAAGTGCTTTGTTGAAATCAATTCCACCCATTCTGAAAAATAAAGTCATAGCCTGCAGCTTGCCTGTCTCCTCATCACCTTTTATCCATGGAAAATTACCCAGATAAACCAGCTGAGCATCTCCAGTTGTATCAATAAAAACCGCACCTTCAATTTCAAATTCTTCACCAAACAAAACTGCATTAATGCTTTTTATTTTATTAAATTCTCTATTGACTCTCTTAATGAATGTTTGAAATAATAAAAACACTCCGGCTTCTTTCAATAATTTGAATGCAGCGATTCTAAAAGCTCCTGCATAGAATCCATTGTCAATCATTCCATCAATCTTTCTCATTTCAATTTCAATCTCTTCGAAAATTCCCCGCACAAGAATTTCATCTCCAATTGAATGTTTCATAAACGGGGAAACCATTCCCGCTGTTGACATTCCGCCAGGGAAACCATACTGTTCAATCAAGACTACCCTTGCACCTTCTCTTGCAGCTTTAACAGCGGCACAAATTCCAGCAATTCCAGCACCTGCAACTATAACATCATATTTTACTTTTTTGATTAACATATTTCACTCTAAACTTGTTTTAAATTTCATTTACGATTTCAAAGTTCTCAAATCAATTTATTGGTAATAGATCAAATTAATTTTATTTTAACTCGACTGTTTATTATGACGAGATCTTTCACAAATTTGGAAAAAAATTTCTTGCCTTTAAAAGATTTATTTCAGATTTACATTCAATTATATAATGACAATGCAACTATGTCATTCTGATCCTCCTGAGGCGGAGAAGAATCTGAGATGTTTCACTTCGTACTGAATATTAGAATTTGTCATTCTGAGCGAAAATTTAGCGGTGCGAAGAATCTGAGATGCATAGCTTCGTGCAGCATGACAAGTTTGTATTTCTGATCAAAACAATGGAAAACTAAAAATCACTCACTTTCACTTTGAAGATTGCGTAATATCTTAGCGAATCTTCGAGTCACATGTAATCTTTACACTTGATAATTTTATTACACTATATTTTTCTCGGTTTAAAATCTTTCAAACATTATTTAAGTCCTATTAATCATTTATTTTCATTTTTATTTCTATAAATTATATTGAGTCAAGATGAGAAATAAATTTTTCTTACTTATTATTTTCTTTTCTCAAAATTTATTTGCCGATGATTTAAATGGAATACTTCATTCAGAAAAAGGATTTTCAATTTTTGCTGGAATTAACTATGTCACGGCTTCAAGAGTGTATTTAATGAGTCGTTCCCCTGATCCTGACCTAAGAAACGCTTACTACTCCACAGAAGGATTTATCGGTTACACATTTGAACTTAAAGGCAATATAATCAACAACTCAATTCAAGCAGGAATAAACACTGAATACTTAAAGACATCACAATTCTTTTATTCAACCAGAGCCATTGTGGGAAACCAGGTTCGAACCCTTGAAGTTGAAGATACTTATCAATTCTATCCATTAGAATTAATAGTTTATTACATTTTCCCATTTAGCAGAGATTGGTATACAGCATATATGGGTGCTGGTGCTGGAATTTATTACGCTGATTACTCTCGTCAAATTTTTGATATCAAATCTAAAAGCACCATAACAAAACTTGATTATGGAATTGTTGTAAATACTGGCATCAAATTCAGGATTTTTCAAAATCTGGATTTAAGACTGGAGATGAAGTTCCGTGATCCTGAACTTGAATTCAAAAATGAATATCCTAAAACAGAAACAAATATCAATGGCGAACAAATATTACTATTCGAAAAAACTTTTTACACAAAAGTCAACATCGATGGACTGAATCTTCTGATAGGTCTGAATTACAATTTCTAATTTTTTATATTGAGTATTGTTATTGACTTCAAAAGTTATTCACATCATTTGTTCATTTTCTCGATTTTCCGGGAGTAAAAAAATATGATAAACGAATGGAAACAAAGATGGAATGAAAGATTTTCAACCGAAGAATTTGCTTATCGTAAAGAACCAAATTCTTTCTTAAAAGAATTCTTCGAATCAAATCCCAATTTATCCTTAAATCCTGTTTTAATGCTTGGTGATGGCGAAGGTCGAAATGGAGTTTTCCTTACATCACAGAGTCTCGATGTTTTTTCCCTCGATTTTGCAGAAATGGGGATACTTAAAACTCTTAAATTTGCTGATGAAAAAAATGTTAGAATTAGAACAGTACTCGCCAATGTAAATGAATTTAATTTTGTTGAGAATTACTGGGGAACTATTGTACTGATTTATTTGCACCTTGATAGTAATTTGAGAAAAAACTTATGGAGAAAAATTTAAAGCTCATTGAAACCTGGCGAAGTGTTTTTCCTTGAAGCTTTCTCTATCGAACAACTTAATTATGAATCAGGTGGACCAAAAGATCTAGATTTACTTTTCACAAAATCAGAACTTGAAGAAAATTTTTTTATATACCGAAGGAAAACATATGTTTGAAATTCTTCTATCAGAACAAAAAATAGTAACCTTACATGAAGGCAGACTTCATGAAAGTCCTGGTTCAGTCGTTAGATTTGTTTGTAAAAAAATTGAAGGATGAAAGATGACAAGAATATCAAACCCAAAAGCTGATGAACTTCTTGGTAAAGAATTTAAAGTCTTAAATCATGGATTTGTTCGCCTTGTAGATTACATGGGCGGGGATGAATCCATCGTTCAGGCTGCAAGAGTGAGTTATGGCAAAGGTACAAAAACGGTTTCAGAAGACAGAACTTTAATTAGATATTTGATGAGACACCAGCATACAACGCCTTTTGAAATGGTGGAATTCAAATTCCATGTTAAGCTTCCAATTTTTGTCGCAAGACAATGGATAAGACACCGAACAGCTAATGTAAACGAATACTCCGGTAGATATTCAATAATGCCCGAAGAGTTTTATTTGCCTGAAGAAGATGTGATTAAATATCAGAGCAAATCAAATAAGCAGGGCAGAAATAGCGATGAGGTTCCGCCTGAAATCAGAAAGAGAGTCCTTGAAATTCTAACTGCAGGCCAGAAGAGTGCATTTGACGGTTATCAAGAAATGCTGGATTATGACATTGCCAGAGAACTTGCAAGAATAAATTTACCACTTTCGCTCTATACTCAATGGTACTGGAAAATCGATTTACACAATCTATTTCACTTCTTGAAATTGAGATTGGATAAACATGCTCAGTATGAAATTAGATGTTATGCCGAAAAAATGGCTGAGATAGTGAAGGTAGTTGTTCCCCTTGCTTATGAAGCCTTCAAAGACTATGTATTGAATGCTGTAACTTTTTCTAAAAATGAATTGAGTATCTTGAAAAAATATCTACCAGATGATATAAGCGATGATGATTTAGATAAACTTGATTTCTCTAAGTATGAAAAATCAGAATTTAAAGATAAGCTTAAAAAGATTTCTGATTTGAACGATTCTAAAAAAATTATTTGAAAATTGATTAACTTGAATTAGAGGAAACCTTTAATTAGTTTAATATCAAAAATTAATAAAGGAAAAAATGAAAGACTTTTTCGACGATAACTGGTATGATGATAATAACAACGATGATGGTGCAGACGAATACTCTAATGAAGAGTTTTTAGCTGATTATGAATCCCTCTATAAATATTATGAATCACTCAAACCAGATTCTGTTATTTTAGATTCAGAGACACTTGAAGATTTTATCAATCTGGCACTTGAATTAAATGAACCTGACATAGGTCTGGCGTTATCAGAAAAATATCTGGAATTTTCACCTTATGACTCTGAAATCTGGTTCAAAAAAGGAATGTTTCTTGTTCAACTCGATGATCACCATGAAGCTATAAAGGCACTTGAAAAAGCACTTTCATTAAATCCCATCGATGAAGAAATTTTAATTTTTATCTCTTCTGTATATCATGATTTAGAAGAATATGATAAAGCACTGGAATATTTACGAAGAGCAGAAGAATTATATCCTGAAAGCAAAGTAGTAAAAATTCATTATGCTCAAGTTTATGAATCGTTTGAACCTGAGAAATCAATTGAAATATATAAAAGTCTCATTGAAAAATTTCCCGATGATTATAATTTGCATTTAGCTCTCGCAGATGCCTATGATTATATTCAAGATTACGCAAACGAAATTAAGATATACCAGAAGTTAATTGAAACATATCCTTACTCTTCATCACTTTACGTTGCCATTGCTGATGCCTATTCACGATTACAAAAATGGGAACTTGCAATCGAATATTATCAATTAGGGCTCGCAATTCAGGATAAGGCAATTCCAGCATATTTCAGTCTTGGAAATGCTTATGCAGCTATTGGCAAACACAATGAAGCCATTGAATCATACCGAAAAGTTCTCGAATTAGACCCTGAGGATTACACTGCCTGGTACAACATTGGTTTGAGTTATGAAGAACTGGAAGATTATCAAAAAGCTATCAAAGCATTCACTCAGGCATTAAAAATTAATCCTCAACATTATCATTCTTATCTTGCCCGCGGTTATTGTTATGATAATCTTGGTAAATACTTACTTGCAATAAATGATTTCAACAAAGCAATAGAAATTTCTTCGGAACAGCCAGAAGCATGGATTGCCAAAGCTGACCTCGAATATTCAATTGGAAATTTAAGCGAATCAATTGAAAGTTACTTAAAAGTTTTAGAGCTTGAACCAGATAATCCAGAAATTTACTTTGATATTGCCCACACATATTATGAACTTGGTGACCTTGGTTCAGCACTTCAATATTACAATGATTGTATTAAGTTATCTCCTAACTGGGCTGAACCATATTATCAGAGAGCAAAAGTTTATTTCCTCCTCAGCAAAACCCAGGAAGCTTTCGAATCTTTGCGGCAAAGCTTCAATTTAGACCCCTCCAAACAAAAACAATTCGAATCGGAATTTCCAGAAATAGTCAAATCAAAACTCTATAAAAGACTGCTGGATAAAAATAATTAAATTTTACACTCATATTCATGCATTCATCAAACTATTGAAATTAAATAGAAATAAGATATAACTGCTTAAAAGTTAGAATAAAAGTCCCGAAGTATTTAAGCATTAATTTTAAATTGTATCACTTTCAAAAAATTCAGAACCACTTATGGTACAATAAAAAAGTGTTCTAAATCCCAATCTTTTTCAAAAATTACCAAATTAATTCTTAATTAATATAACTCATATTTATTTGAGTCTTTGTCATTCAAATTATAAAAAAGATACTTTGTTCCTGGATCATAATCCATTACACTTATCAACCCATTTACTTCAATTAATTTATTCCATGTAATACCATAATTTCCTGAGTAAACTATTAATGAAGATTTATCCGTTTTATTATTCAATAAAGCAACAATTACTTTATCAGTCGTTAAAAGTATATCATCAATTGAATAGCCGTTGAAATTACTTAAATCTAAATATCCAATAGTTGTAAATTGATCATTTGATACGCATAACCTGTTTTCATTTTCAAATTGATGTCTCATCAGGGCATAACCTGTCATTAAATCTTCACTAACTTGAATCTTTTCAAATCTTAAATTTAAATGTTTTATATACCAGCTTTTTCCAATATCATTGGAAATAAAGATACCACCTAATGTATCACTTAAAAATATAATGTGTTGATTGTTGTAGTTTATAACTTCTAAATTTAATGGTATTTCCAGAAACCATTTTCTTAATCGATAAAGTGAGTCAACAAGAGCTGTATATAAAATTGTTGATTAGAACCATCATAATTTGCTAAAAATATACCGCCACCGCCACCCATGAATGGATGTTGCCAGGATGTAAAATAAATAGTATCAGAATTTTTAACTGAAACCACCTTATGAATATCACCATCTCCCTGTCGTAATAAAGTAATGATAAAACTATAGCCGTTGTTTGTCGACATACATACAATATATCTACCGCCGTAATAGGCGATATTATTGTATTTCTTATTAAAACTAATATTTGGAATGGATTCTTTCTTTTGATAGTTGTAGGATGGTGTACACACAGAGATAGACTTTGAAAAAGTTTTGCCTCCATTTAAACTATATTAAACTTCATAGATATCATTTTTTTTCGTATAAGCGATGATATTTTCGGGATTTAATTTATTGACAGTAAAATTTAAAACTGGGCTTTCAAATGACGAAACCAATATTGGCATAGCTGGATAATTATTTTCGTTATCAACTGGATTCTTCTCACAAGAGAGAGATATTAAACTTAAATAAATGATAAGTAATAATTTTAAGAGTTTCATTTTCTTAACCTCCTAGCTTACTTTATTAAAACAACTTTTTCACTTTTAATTGTTTCCTTAAAATTAACCAATACGAAATATATTCCTGAGCTCTCAAGATTTAAATCAATTGCATACTTAAAATTACCCAAAGGTAGATATAAGATTTCCGACTTAATTTTTTTACCTAATATATTATAAACATCAATTTTTGCGTAATCAATTTTAGGGACATAAAAGTTAAGAACTAAATTGGAATTTGACGGATTAGAGAAAATCGACAATTTAAAATCATTTTCATTGTTGAAAATTCTTTCTTTGTTAATATTATAACCTTTTACGTTTATCATTGCATAATTAGATAACCCACTTTCTTGTATCAGATAACCATTAAAAAAAACTTTAGAAATCCTATATTTTATAACTTTATCATTTGGACATTCTCCATTTCTACAAATTGTCTCTGAAAAATCTATATAGAAATTTTGATTTATATCAATAACATCAATTAGTGTATATTCTGTTTTAAGATTCTCATTTTCAACAATTCCTTTATAAACCAAATACACATTATAATCAACATCGTTATAATTATTATTTTGCCAAGTTAATTTGGGATGTCCATTATTGTTAGTTACTTGAAGATTTAATGGTCTTGCTTTTACCTTTTTTACTGCTCTATATGCATCAATTATACCCCAACCTAAACAATTATCATACTGATTAATCCTATTGGTAGAATGAATCAGTAAGTTCTTTAATAAATTAGGCTTATAATACTCCAATGATAGTATTAATCCTGCTACAGAGGATACAATTGGTGTAGCATATGATACACCAATTGTTGAATCATAATATATCCCCCCTTTATACACTGTCGACCAAATAATTTCAGCAGATGCTACTACATCTACATCTCCGCAATAATAACCATTATTTACACCATTTTGGTCTATACCTGATACTGATATTATATTAGAAAACTCACGAGTATAACTAGCGGGATATATATAACGTGTGTTTCGATAATTATATGTATCACAAGATATAAAAATTCCCTCTTTCATTGCTAAATAAACAGCTTCTCTTAATTGATAAGCATCTACTTTATAAGAATAGGATAAACTGATAATACATTTAATTAATCCGTTTGTTTTTTTATAATTAATTGTGAAAAATATTCCTTCTACAACATCTTCTAAAGATGCTGTTGCAACATCTAATCCTTTAGCTGTTTTTACAACCAAAAGCTTATTCTCAGGAGCAATACCGCTTATACCATAGTAATTATTTTGCTTAGCTCCTATAATTCCAGCAATTCTAGTCCATATCCTGAATAATCAAAAAAACCTAATTCATCGGTTGTATTAACACCTAAAATTATCTTATTTACATCATCTAAATCAGGATGCAAAAATGAACATGTTTCATCATTTATTGATATACCGGAATCAAGAATTGCAATTAAACCATCTGAACTACCTTTTGTAATTTCCCAAGCATAAGCAGCTTTTATGTCAACCCCTACAACACCACCAAATTGGCCTATATTTTTTAAGTACGATTGTTTATTAAATAAGTAATCATTTGGTATGAATTCATTTGCTAAACCAACATAATTATACTCAATAAATTCGAATAAACCATTATTTTTTAATTGGCCAAAAATATTAACAATATCGACACTAGAAAGAAACTTAATCGTTCTCCAATTTGTATATTGATCTGAATATCAAGACTTAATGATTCCTCCATAATTACTTATTGCTATTCGAAGTTGATTTTCATTAACCCAATTTTTCATTTTTACGCATAACTCATCCTTAATGATTTTTACAGAATCCCCATTAATTAGAATAGTTCTTATATTTGATTGGGAATATAAAGGAAGGAAATTAAAGAGTATATATATATGATTAAAAAAGAAATCTGTGATTTGTAAAAATTTGTTTTCATTATATCCTCCTAAAATTTCTGAAAAAAAGAAATATTCTTTACTTTTATTGTCAATAGTTAAAATGAAATTTTTTGATTTTTTATCATTTTATACACTGCTGTCCAAAATAATTTTAATAAAATAGAAAAAAGCCAAAAACAATTCGTTTTGATCAGATTTAAATCTTAATCCAAAATAAACCCCCTTTGTTGTTATTGGAATATCTAAAATGCGTCCAAAATGTATTTGATGCTTTGATTTATATGATAATAACATAAAGACTTGAATTAAGATAATTTAACGATGTTTTTTTTAGTCAAATTTTTCTTTAAAAAGTTATGGTAGTTATATTATTCTGCCCAAGACTTTTTAAAACTTTTATTTTGGACAGATATGATTTTATAAATAATATCTATAAATCTCTGTACCAGAATCTAAAATTCTGCCAAAGTATAAACATTTATTCTTCTCTTTGTAATCCAGTCCTGAAAATTCTCTATCCGACCTTTGTCAATAATTTTCACAAGATTAGTCCATCCCAAATAAATGTATATATAATGGTAAGAACAAAGTTTGTTATTAATCACTATAATGAGTTTATAATATTATTTTAGGAACTCTGATTGATTCTCCATACAAATAAAATAAAAACCAAGATTCCCTTTTTAGTATTAGTAAAAAAAGGGTCTTATTATTAATTTTGCAAAATTAAATAAAGGAGTCTAAATGGTTATAGGTATCCCAAAGGAATTTTATCCCGGTGAAAATCGAGTCGCCATGGTTCCAGATGTAGCTGGAAAGTTAATCAAGAAAGGATTCGAAGTAGTATTAGAAAAAGATGCTGGTTTGAATGCAGGTTTTACGAATAAAGATTACGAAAAAAACGGAGTTAAAGTTTTAAGCGATGTTTTAGAACTCTATAATAAATCGGACATTATTCTTAAAGTCCAGAGGCCAATTGAACACCCGTCTTATTCAAAAAATGAATTTGAGTTGATGAAGAAGGGTTCGTTGTTAATCACATTTATGTATTCTTTGCATCATCCAGAACTTGCTAAAAAAGCAGCTGAACTTGGAATTGATGTAATTTCAATGGATGCAATTCCACGAACAACTCTCGCCCAATCGATGGACGCTCTCAGTTCTCAAGCCAATATCGCAGGATATAAAGCTGTAATACTTGCTGCTAATTATCTCCACAAAATCTTTCCATTAATGATGACAGCGGCTGGTACAATTTCACCAGCAAAAGTTGTGATTATGGGAGCTGGAGTGGCTGGTTTACAGGCACTTGGAACTGCAAAAAGATTGGGTGCTGTTGTGTGGGTTTCAGATATTCGTCCTGCTGTGAAAGAAGAAGTCCAGAGTCTCGGTGGAAAATTTATTGAAGTTGAAACAGACGAATCGATGCAGGATGAAAGTGGATATGCAAGAGAAGCCACACCAGAATTTTTAAAGAAGCAACAAGAACTAATAGCCAAACATGTCTCAGAAGCTGATATCGTGATAACTACTGCACTTGTGCCGGGTAAAAAAGCACCTGTTCTTGTTACCGAAGAAATGGTAAAAAATATGAAACCAGGCTCAGTAATTCTGGATATGGCAGTTGAGTTTGGCGGCAATTGTGAAATCAGCGAAAAAAGTAAAACAGTTAAAAAATACGGCGTTACAATAATTGGTGAGCCAAATCTGCCAAGTCTTGTTCCCTATCATGCCAGTGAAATGTACGCCAGAAATCTTTTCAATTTAATTAGCTATTCAAGTAAGGATGGAAAGTTCAATCATAATTTGGAAGATGAAATAATCGGAAAAGCGACTATTGTTAAAGATGGAAAAGTTATTCATGAAAAAACATTAGAGTTAATTAAATAAAAGAAAGGAGTAAATATGGAAGGTTACTCATTGTTGATGTTAATTTATGTCTTTGTTCTTGCAATGTTTGTTGGATTCGAATTAATTACAAAAGTTCCACCAACACTCCACACACCATTGATGTCCGGTTCAAATGCAATTTCTGGAATTACAATTGTCGGTGCATTGATTAGTGCAGGTTTAGAACAATTTACAGTGAGTACAATACTTGGACTTGTGGCAGTTATCTTTGCAACAATTAATGTTGTTGGTGGATTCCTAATTACAGATAGAATGTTAAAAATGTTCAAAAAAAAGTGAGTTGAAATATGCAGGTACCAATAGAAATTGCTTATCTAATATCTTCTGTATTCTTCATCTTCGGAATCAAACTATTAGCTTCTCCTAAAACAGCACGTAAAGGAAATCTATACTCTTCAATCGGAATGTTGATTGCTATAGTTGCAACACTGTTTGATAAATATGTATTGACATTTGAATGGATTATAATTGGATTGATTGTCGGTTCAATTGTTGGTTCAATCATGGCAATCAAAGTCCCAATGACTGGAATGCCTCAGATGGTTGGTCTCTTGAATGGATTTGGCGGCGGTGCATCTATGCTTGTTGCTCTTTCTGAATATTATAAAATCATGAATCTTAGAAATGGTAACTTCACAACCTATGATACTGTTACAATTTCAATCAGTGTTTTGATTGGTGCAGTTACTTTCACCGGTTCACTGATCGCATTTGGAAAACTACAGGGAATTGTTACTGGGAAGGTTGTAAAGTATCCAGGACAGCATCCTCTAAATTTATTTCTGTTATTGGTTGTAATTGCTGGTGCAGTCTATTTCTCATACAATCCATCTATGGAGAATGTGATTCTCACCATGGCAGGAATTTCACTGGTATTGGGTGTTTTACTTGTTCTCCCAATTGGTGGTGCTGATATGCCTGTTGCGATTTCGTTATTAAACTCTTATTCAGGACTTGCCGGATCTGCAACAGGATTTGTTTTACAGAACAATGAGCTAATTATTGCTGGTGCTCTTGTTGGTGCGTCTGGAATTATTTTAACTAACATCATGTGCAAGGGAATGAACCGTTCATTTATGAATGTTGTTCTTGGCGGTTGGGAATCAGCAGGTTCAACAGGATCAGCAACAACTACATCACAAAAAGGAAATGTTAAAGCAGTAGAAGCAGAAGAACTTGCAATGCTTTTTGATGCTGCTGAAAATATCATAATTGTTCCTGGATATGGAATGGCAGTTGCTCAGGCACAACATGCAGTCAGAGATTTATTTAATATCTTAGAATCAAAAGGTAAAAATGTTCGTTTCGCAATTCATCCAGTTGCAGGAAGAATGCCCGGTCATATGAATGTGCTTCTGGCTGAAGCTCAGGTTCCTTATGATAAACTTTATGCAATGGAAGATATAAATGATGATTTTCCAAATACTGATATTGCTTTTGTAATCGGTGCAAATGATGTTGTTAACCCAGCTGCACGGCACGATAAAAACTCATCAATTTACGGTATGCCTATTTTGAATGTAGATTACGCAAAGACGGTTGTTGTTAATAAGAGATCATTAAATGTTGGTTACGCAGGAATTGAGAATGAATTATTCTTCTATCCGAATACATTAATGTATTTTGGTGATGCAAAAGAAGCTACGACTAAATTGGTTCATGAACTAAAGAATTTATAAAACGGATTTAATTCTACTAAATTAAGAGGTCGGCTATTTGCCGACCTTTTTTGTTTTACATTTTAATGATGTTCATATTTAAAAAATTTTATTGAATAACTTTCAATTCAATTAAATGAGATACATTCTCAACTTTCTCTGCAATTGTTTTATCAACATTTTTCTCTGGTCCTAAAAGATCTTTCAGCGTTAACTTTTCTAGAATAAGATCAATTATGTTCTGAACATTTTTCCAGACAGAACGAACAGAACAATCAGTAGAATTTGTACATATTTCAGTTAATCCAGTAAAATTAGTACAAACGTCGTAATCGAATAATTTTCCGCCGAGAACATAAAGAATTTCTCTCAGAGTGATTTTATCAGGCTCGCGGGTCAATCTATATCCACCGCTTTGACCTCGTTCAGCTTCAACAAGTCCACCAAGTCTTAGAATTCTTAAAATCTTCGCAACATTTGCTTCTGAAAGTCCTTCCATTTCACTTAGTTCTGGAATAGTTATTCCGTCACCTTTATCGTTCCTGGCAATCTGAATCAGGCATCTTAAACCATATTCTTCAACGGCAGTAAATTTCATATAACTTAATCACCTTACTTGTTTAATGGAATCGAATGACCGCAAGCTTTTGCATGAACAAGCTGTTCATATTTTTCTTTTGGTATTGATGGTCCCTTCCTCTTGCAAGTTTTATTAAAGACTTCAATTAAGTCATTAGCAATTTGTTCAGGAGTTCTGCCTTCAATCTGATACCGATGCATGATGTAAATTACTTCACCATTTTTGAACAGAGCCATCATTGGTGAAGATGGCGGATAATCTTTCAAGAATACTTCTCGAAGATAATCAACGGCATCTCTATCCTGACCTGCAAAGGAAGTCAAAAGTTTATCTGGAATTAAATTGTTTTGAAGAGCAAGTGAAACACCTGGTCTTGCACTTCCGGCTGCACAACCACATACTGAGTTTAAGAATACAAGTTTAATTTCATCATCTTTTTTGTTGAGATGAAATTCAACAGCTTCAGGGGTTAACATTTCTTCAAAACCAACATAAGTAAGTTCATCTCTCATCCATTGAACTGAGGCTGGATCATAAAGTGGTGCTTTGCGGTTTTCTATTTCAAACATATTGTGTCTCCTTTTTTTAAGGGTTGATAAATTTTATTAATTAAAAAAATCCTAATTGAATTTTTGCAGCATCTGACATCATATCTTTATTCCACATAGGTTCCCATACCACATTAACAATCACATCGGTGACTCCTGGAAGGTTCCGAACTTTTCTTTCCACTTCAAGTGGCAAAGAACCAGCAACCGGACAGGCTGGTGAAGTTAATGTCATATCAATTTCAACTTTGCCATCAGGATGAATATCAACTCTATAAATTAATCCAAGTTCATAGATATCAACAGGAATTTCCGGGTCATAACAGGTTTTTAAAACTTGAATAATGTCAGCTTCTAATTTTTTTAAGTCTAATTGTTTCTGTTCTAGTTCCATAGCTTACTCCGTTGAAGCAACCTCCTGTTTTTTGTGGATTGCATTAATTAGGGTATGCCATGCTAAAGTTGCACACTTAACTCTGATTGGATATTCAGACACACCAGAAAACACAGCAAGTTTACCAAGTGAATTCGGATCAAAATTTTGATCTACCTTTCCAGTCACATATGAATGAAAATTCTTAAATACCTTTTCAGCTTCCTCGATTGTTTTTCCTTTTATTATTGAAGTCATAATAGAAGCTGAAGCCTTAGATATTGCACAACCAGCACCTTCAAAACTTACATCTTTAATTACACCATCTTCAACTTTTAAGTACAACCAGAAATGATCTCCACAAAGTGGGTTGTAACCTTCAGCAACATGAGTTGCATCTTCCATTTTATGATAATTTTTTGGATGTTTGGAGTGATCTAAAATCACTTCCTGATACAATTGTCTTAAATCTGTCATTAACTGAATACCTTTATTACTTTTTGAATTCCTTCGTAGAGCAAATCTATTTCATCTTTAGTATTATAAAAACAGAGAGAAGCCCGCGTGGTTGCTGGAATTTTAAAGTGTTCCATCACTGGCTGGGTGCAATGATGTCCCGTTCTAACCGCAATTCCTTCAAAATCTAAAATCGTTCCGATATCGTGTGGATGAATATTATCAAGGATAAAAGATAAAATCGGACCTTTTTCTTTTGCAGTCCCAATAATTCTTAATTGTTGAATTTGTGAAAGCTTTTCAGTCGCATATTGAAGAAGTTCGTTTTCATACTGTGCAATTAAATCTAAACCTAAATTATTTATGTAATCAAGAGCAACGGCAAGTCCAATTGCACCTTCTATATTTGGAGTACCTGCTTCGAATTTGTAAGGCAAATCGTTATAAGTTGTTTTAGAAAAAGTAACAGACTTAATCATATCACCACCACCTTGATAAGGCGGCATATCCTTAAGCAATTCTTTTCTTCCGAATAAAACACCTATACCAGTTGGACCATAAACTTTATGTCCTGAAAAGACGAAGAAATCACAGCCAAGTTCCTGAACATCAATTTTATTGTGCATAATTGACTGCGCACCATCAACAAGAACAGGGATTGCAAAACTATGAGCCATTTCAATGATTGTCTGAATCGGATTAACTGTCCCGAGTGAATTCGAAATGTGAACAACTGCAACAAGTTTAGTTCTTTCATTCAGCATCTTTTCAAATTCATCAATTATCAATTCACCATTGTCATCAAAAGGAATTATTCTCAAAACAGCTTTTCGATCTTCACACAAAATTTGCCAGGGAACAATGTTGGAGTGATGTTCCATTTCAGTAATAATAATTTCATCACCCTCGCTGATATTTAACTTACCAAATGAACTGGCGACAAGATTTATTGCTTCGGTTGTTCCACGAGTAAAAATTATTTCTTCCGTTGATTCAGCACTAATGAATTTTCTAACAGCTTCTCTAGCGTTTTCGTATTCCTGAGTTGCAAGTTCACTTAAATAATGAACACCTCGATGAACATTTGAATTCTGGAATTCATAATATCTTTTAATACGTTCAATTACTTGATAAGGCTTTTGAGATGTAGCTGCATTATCCAGATAAACAAGTCTTTTCCCTCGAACAGTTGAGTTTAAGATTGGGAAATCTTCTCTAACTTTGGTTATATCAAAGGCAGCTGTTTTTCTGTGATTTAAAGATGAATTCATTGGTTATTTTTTATCGAGAATTTGATCCATTTGATTAATCACAAAATCATTGATCTTATCTCTCAAAGGTTCAAAGCTCATATTCATTAAAACATCATTTGCGAATGCATTAACAAGTAAAGATCGAGCTGATTTTTCGTCAATTCCTCTTGATCTTAAGTAGAACAAGGATTCATCATCAACCTGACCAACTGTTGCACCATGGGTACATCTTACATCATCAGCAAAAATTTCTAACTGTGGTTTTGTATCAATCTTAGCATTTCCTGAAAGCAATAAATTTTTGTTCGATTGATATGCATTAGTTTTTTGAGCACCTTTTCTAACTATTATCTTACCATTGAAAACTCCTCTGGAATTTTCTGCAAGAATTCCTTTATAGAATTCATTACTCAAGCAGTGCGGCATTGCATGATCAACCATTGTATGATTATCAACATGCTGATGATCTTTCACAAAGAATAATCCATATATGTGAGCTTCAGAACCTTCACCATTCAGAACGAAATTAACATCATTTCTGGTCAGTGCGCCGCCAAAGGTAATGTTATGGGAAGTAAAGTTAGAGTTTCTGGCTAAATTTGATTGAACTTTTCCGATGTGATAACTTTTGAGAGATTCATTTTGAAATTTATAATGCTCCGCAAAAGAATTTTCTGAAACATTAATTTCAGTAATTGAATTTGTAAAATCTTCTGAATCATTCAAGGATAAAAACACTTCGAGAACTTTTACATTAGAGTTATTTCCAACATGAACCAGATTTCGAACATTGATCATCTGCTCTTCGGTGGATGATTGAATGAAAATCGCAACAATTGGTTCATCTTCAGTTAAATTATCACCAACATGAAGGAAATATCCATCCACAAAAAACGAAGTGTTCAATGCGTTGAATCCATTTTCAATTTGAGAATACTTGTTGAAATGCTGATTAACAATTTCTGAAACATCTTTGAAAGCTAAGCTCAAAGGCAGGAGTTTGAGGTTATTTGAATTTTGAACATTTGAAAGTTCTTCAATAAAATGACCATCAATAAACACAATCTGATTGGAAGATAAATTTGCAACAATCTTATCTAAAATTAGAACCCTTTTTGCCTTTTCTATTGTGTTTTTATCTATCCATGTTTCTGAAAAATTTGAGAGTTTGAAATTCTTGTTGACTATTGGAAGAACATTTGTATATTTCCAATCTTCTACTTTAACAGTTGGAAATCCAATTTCAATTAATTGATCAAAAGATTCTTTTCTGATTTGTTTTATATCAATCGGAAGTGAACCATTGAATTGCTGATTGAGCAATTCAAAATTCTTGATATACCATTCACTAACATTGTACTTTTTCTTGTTAACTAAGACTTCTGTCATAATTCATTCTCCTCATACTGCAACTTTATTTTCATTCTTGATCCAGTCATAACCTTTTGCTTCAAGTTCAAGAGCCAGTTCTTTTCCACCTGATTTTACAATTCTTCCATCATACAATACATGCACAAAATCAGGAACAATGTAATTCAACAATCTTTGATAGTGAGTTACAACAATTATTGACCTGTCACTCATATCCTGACGTAGCAAATTAACTCCATTTGCCACAATTTTTAATGCATCAATATCAAGGCCAGAATCTGTTTCATCTAAAACTGCCAATTTTGGTTCAAGCATCAACATTTGAAAGATTTCATTTCTTTTCTTTTCACCGCCTGAAAATCCTGTATTAACAGAACGACTTAACATTTCATCTGTCATTTCGAGTAGCTTCATTTTCTCTCTCATCAAAGAAAGAAATTCCATTGCGTCCAGTTCCTCTTCGCCACGAGATTTTCTAATTTCATTGATAGCAGTCTTCAGTAAAGTTGCATTACTTATTCCTGGAATTTCAACAGGATACTGAAATGCCATAAAGATTCCTTTGCGAGCCCTTTCTTCAGGTGGAAGTTCGAGAATATTTTCACCTTTGTACCAGATTTCACCTGATACGATTTCATATCCTTCTTTTCCAGCAATAACATTTGCAAGTGTACTTTTTCCAGAACCATTAGGACCCATTATTGCGTGTACTTCGCCCGAATTCACTTCTAAATTTACACCTTTTAATATTTCTTTGTCTTCGACTTTTACAACTAAGTCTTTAATTTTTAACATAATTGATTTCCTTTCAATTAAATTTTTAACCAACACTTCCTTCTAAACTTATACTGAGAAGCTTTGATGCTTCAACAGCAAATTCCATTGGCAATTCAAGGAAGACTTCTTTGCAATAACCATTAACAATCAAGCTAATAGCGTCTTCCTTGGAAATTCCTCTTTGATTTAAATAAAAGATTTGATCTTCTCCAATTTTTGATGTTGTTGCTTCGTGTTCAACTCTCGCTGTTGGGTTATTGACTTCAAGATACGGGAAAGTATGAGCGCCACACTTATCACCAATCAATAAAGAATCACACTGAGAGAAATTTCTTGCATGATCAGCATTTGGTAAAATCTTAACCAATCCACGATATGAATTATTGCTTTCACCAGCAGAAATACCTTTTGAAACAATTGTACTGCGTGTATGATTTCCGATATGAATCATTTTTGTTCCGGTATCGGCTTGTTGTCTATTATTAGTCAATGCTACAGAATAAAATTCACCGATTGAATAGTCACCTTGAAGAATTACACTTGGGTATTTCCAGGTAATTGCACTTCCTGTCTCAACCTGTGTCCACGAAATCTTTGAATGTTTTCCTTTCGCAATTCCTCTTTTGGTGACGAAATTATAAATTCCACCACGACCTTCTTTATCTCCCGGATACCAATTCTGAATGGTCGAGTATTTTATTTCAGCATTATCAAGTGCAATCAATTCAACAACAGCAGCATGCAATTGATTTTCATCACGAATTGGTGCAGTGCAACCTTCAAGATAACTTACATAACTTCCTGCATCAGCAATTATCAATGTTCTCTCAAATTGTCCCGTTTCACTTGCGTTGATTCTAAAATAAGTAGAAAGCTCCATTGGACATCTTACACCTTTCGGAACATAAACAAACGATCCGTCGCTAAACACAGCCGAATTAAGAGCAGCGAAGAAGTTGTCTGTCGGCGGGACAACTGAACCTAAATATTTTTTGACTAAATCAGGATATTCTCTGATTGCTTCTGAAATAGAACAGAAAATAATTCCAAGCTGAGCAAGCTTTTCTTTATAAGTTGTTGCAACTGAAACACTGTCAAAGACAGCATCGATAGCAACGCCTGCCAATCTCTTCTGTTCTTCGAGCGGGATTCCAAGTTTTTCAAAAGTTCTTAGTAATTCAGGGTCAGCTTCATCAAGACTTTTGAGAGGTCGTTTTTTGGGTGCAGCATAATATCTAATATCCTGATAATCTATTGGAGGATAATAAACATTAGCCCAGTGAGGTTCTTCCATTTTTAACCATGCACGATAAGCTTTTAATCTCCATTCGGCCATCCATTCAGGTTCACCCTTCTTCTTAGAAAGCATTCTAATAATATCTTCATTCAAACCCTTTGGAAAAGTTTCCATTTCAATCGGTGTATAAAAGCCATATTTATAATCCTGCGCTGCAAATTGATTCAAATCAACTGATGTATTCTCAGGCATATAAAAACTCCATTCTGTTTATAATTTTTTGTCATAATTTGTAATACAATGATAGAGAATCTTTACATTTTTGTCAAGATTAAAATATTAATATTAAAGGTCTTTTTATTGATGAAATTAAATTTAGCTTTGAATCTTTCTCTTTTTCTTACTACTAAAAATATTTTTGAATAATTTTTAGGTCTAGTTATATAATAGAGCGTAAGTAAAATTGACTTCATTTATTTTTCTTCCATATTAAATTGGCAAACATTAAATTACCATTCAGCAGAAATGACAGAAAAATTTGAAGAAAAATTTTGATAGGTCTAAACTATTTTAACAGAATTGAGAAAGCAAATTTCACAAATGATAAATAGAGATTTAAAAATTTAATTTTTAGAGTAAAAATGTAGATTTTTGTCTGGCATTATTATTGACAAATACATAGTAATTTTGAGTTCTCCTTAAAATTTGAAGTTACTACCCTTATCTGTGTTACCCTTATTGCCCTCCACTAAAACGTAACTCTACACTGCCAAGGTTCGCCCTCCACCTTGGCAGTTCTTTTTTTAAACTATGCCGTGAACAACTTTGTAACCAAACTTAGGTCAACCTTCTCGAAAATAGTTTTTTCCACTGCCTCACGAACTGATTTAATTTTTCTAGTTCTTTTTTTAGCATCCACAATTTTTTCTTTGAGCGCTACAACATAGACAGGCTTATTAAATTTTTTTGCAGCCATTGCAAGTTTTTTTGAACCAACTTTATTCAAAAAATATTTTCCAGAAACAATTCTATCTGCACCCATTAAAACAATATCTACCTTCTTGATATAGTCTTTCATTTCAGAATCTTTTATAAGAGTTGAATTAACTCCGAAAGCTTTAAGACGATTATCTAAAATTTTCCCCTCTCCAACTGGCAGTGATTCTAAAACATAAACCTCCGGTGAATAAAATTTAAATTTAATTCGAGGTATAATTTCAGAAATAGTCTTACTGTTTGATATTGTTAATATTTTAATTCCAGGAAAGATTACTTTCTCAAACTGTCTGAGTATTTTCCCGACTTTCTTATAAAAATTGTTAATGATATCCTGCATATATTGCTTGATTTCAGGAAGATCATGCGTTTGTGCATACTCTTTTATCTGTGTAAAAGTCCTCTGAATTACTTCGAAATTTTTAAAGTTCGGAAGAATTGATTTATCAATTACTCCAAGAATAATATCTTTATCACTGGATTTTTGTAACGATCGAATTAAAAATTCAAGTATGTCCTGGCTACCAAATGTATAATCACTTAAAATTTGTTCAAGCTCAGTGAATTCAAGATCTTTAGATTCATCAATCTTGATACTTTCTCTGGCTTTTGAATTTTTCTTTTTCATAAATTCCACTCGATTTAATCGAGGTATTGGGAAAGTTTTTTTCTTAAAATTGAGATAGCTTTGTTGATTTGATTTTTAACAGTTTGAAGTGAGATTTCAAGTGTCTCAGCAATTTCCTGGTGTGTAAGATTATGGAAGCGGCTTAGAATAAAAACAGCTCGGCATCTATTTGGTAAAGTTTCAACTGCTTTTTGAATTTCATCCTCAAAAAACTTTGCATCGAAGACTTCATTTGCATCAAAAAACAAAGATTCACTTGCATCTAATTCTTCTATATCAATTTTTACGAAAGTTTCTTTTCGAGTCAGGTAATTAAGAGTTACATTTTTGGCTATTCTAAACAAATAATAATTTGGAGAGATTGAAGGATTTAATCTATCAAGTGATTGATAAAAATTTAAGAAAGTATCCTGGGTTAAATCCCTTGCAACTTCTCTATTAAAAGTCATTCTGTAAATGAACTTAAAAACATCATTGTAATTATCGAAGAAAAATTTTTTAAAAGTTTCAGTATCGCCGCTTTTGATTTTCGAGATAAACTCGGTTGAATAAATTTTGTACTCACTCATAAAATTAAAAGTACTTGATTTACTGTATTATAATGACGATTCTTTTTGAATTAACCAAATGAGTGATGAAAAGAAAAGGGCTGTCAATTGAACAGTCCTCAATTATCATTTTATAAATATCAATTTTCTTGAAGAATTAAAACTGCCAGCTTTCATTTTATAAATGTACATTCCGCTTGATAGATTAAGTTTATTCGCATCTATTTCTATTTCGTAAAAACCAGGATTTTTAAATTCATTTACAAGTTCAGCAATTTCTCTTCCCAGCAAATCGAAAAGTTTAATGGAAATCAGTGAATTTTCTTTTACAGAATACCATACCTTAGTTAAAGGATTAAAGGGATTCGGAAAGTTTTGTGAAAGTGAAAAATCCAATTTTTGTTCATCATCATAAACATCAGTTAGTTTTCCAAATCTTAAAGCAAATTTTGTAATGTTTCCGTTGTGGTTAAATTGATATTGAGTTGTAGTCTTCATGTTCACTATTTGATTGTTTGTTGAATCAAACAAAACAAATGTAAATCTATCGAGAAAATCTGGCGGGAAAATTTCCTGAAGATTTCTCCATTGTAAAGTGGATGATTCTGATCGTCTTGAATAAAATTCAAAATCCCAGATGAAAGTAGAATTAATGTTGTAGTTACGAATATCAGAATAAAATTTTGAAAACAAAGGATGCCAATTTGGTCTCTTAAAATAGATTTCTATTGCACTATCGTTAGGATGAAGTGGTGGTTTTGCATTATCAAATTTGTTATCAAAATTATCCGTCGCATTTTCGTTAAATCCGAGATAAAACAAATTATCCCGTGATATTGAATTTGATGCAACAATATTCAGTTTCCAATTTCTTTCATTTATAAAATCATTTTGAATTTTTGGTAGAGTACCGAAAGTTTGTGATTTTACAAATTTTAATTCAAGACCCGTTGTTAGAGCTGCAAACCAGTAACCGAAAAATTGATCAAGTGTATCAGTAGTAAGATATGAATTAGTCGGCTTGTTAAACTTAAATAAATTTCCCTGAACCCAACCACGAGAAACTGCTGAATCCAGTGAAATTACTTCTGAATTTTTCTTCACAAACAATCCTTGTCTCAATAAATCTTTCAAGTAAACATGAGAGATTAAATTCCATCCAGATTGAACAGCGACGAAAGTATCTTGAAGAACTGGCAATCCGGTCATTGAGAAATTCATTGTATCATTTAGTCCTAACCAGTATGCCTGACCCAAAAAGACAGAATCGGCACTCAAATAATTTCCATTCGAGTATTTGAATAGAACATAATTATTTGAATAAAATCCGAACACAGAATCTTTCTTAAGTGAAGATGGATAAAGTGGAACTCCAACTAAATTCCAGCCTGGAAGAAATTTCTTGGTGACTGTTGGTTTTATTCCATTTCCAGATAAACTAACATTTAAGTTAGGTGAATCTGGATCGTCACTTGTAATGGTAAGCGTTCCTGAATTAAGACCAAGTGAATTCGGAGTAAATTTAATTGAGAGATTAATACTGCTGCCCGGTCCAAGTACGATTGGAGTTGAAGCACCGACAAGATTGAAATTTCCTGTGTTTGATAAGCTTGAAATTGTTAAAGACGAAAGACCATCATTTCGCACTTGAAGTGTTTTAGTTGAATCATATTCAAGCCTCACATCTCCAAAATTGAGTGAACTTGGGACTACAATATTTGGAACATATTTCCCAACAACCAACTGAAAATTCCTTGAACCACCCGAATCTGAATTGTAAGTGTAATTACCACCTGTTCTAACATTATGCAAAGAATCATTACTTAAATCATTTATATAAACATCATAGTTTGAAGGAACAGCAGAAAAGTCACTTACAGAAACTATTACGTTTGAATTCACTCTATCTGTATTGATTGTAAAATCCCAAGCAATTGTGGAAGTATCTAAATTTCTATAAAATCTAATATCCCGATAAAAATGAGGTCCCAATGTTGTTGACCAATCCTGGTGTGGAAATGAGAGATAAACAAAGTTCGAAGGAGGTGCTGGTGGTTTTTCTAAATCGACATTTGCATCATAACCATCAGTTGCATTCAAAGCTACACCTGCAAAGTTATTAGTATCACTCAAAGATAAAGTGGAGATTGATGCACCAAGTCGAACATCCCACTTCAAGAATTCTTTTTGGTCATAATTTTTCGTTGCATTAGGTGAAATTCCATCAGTCAATTCAAAACCATACCAGTGATCAAAGTAGCCTGGATTTTTATAACCGTCTCCGCCTCGCAAAGAATTGCCGGGAAAACTTGCATAAGTCCATTCGCCCCCTACTTGTTCATTTATAAAATAACCCAGCAAGTAAATTTTTGTCGCATTGTTCAGAGTTGATCTTGGAATTTTAATTTCAATAAAATTAGAACCATCATTATCAAAAATTTGCATATTATGAGGTGCAACATCAATCCAGGATGAACCATTAAATCTCTTCATCAGGTTGGCACCTTCGTCAGTTCTAATTTGAATCATATAATCTGCATGAAAAGGCAAAATCCAATCCTGAGTATTAAATCCAATTGCATCTGTTGTACCGTTGCCCGAAGACGGAACAAGATTAGCATCTGTATCAAAGTAAAAGATTATCCATTTTTTATCGCTTTCTCCGCTTCCAATATCTGCACCTGAGTATGCGAGATAGATATTATTTGCATCCCAGGTTACATAAGCTGTATAACCCGAAGACGTTGTTGAAAAAGTTTCGTCTGAATCAAAATCATTAACTCCATCAATTGTGATGGTATGATAACTTGTCGCAATAAAGAAAACAATAGAAATTATTGAAAGTGAAATCAGGAATGTTTTTTTCATTTGTCACCTCACTATTTGTTTTATTTAATAAGAACGAATTTTTTAAATTTGATATGATTAGCTATTCTGACACTAACCAAATATACTCCACTCGATAATTCAGATCCGTCAATATTAATAGAATGGTAGCCTTTTCTAAGCTTATTATTTAATAACTGAAAAATCTCTTCACCAATTAAATTATAAACTTTGATTTCAACAAATTCATCTCTTGCAATAAATATGTTAATTTTCGCCTGATTATTAAAAGGATTAGGATAAATATCAGAGATTAAAAATCCATCCGGTAAATTATCGATTTGATTCGAATCATCGATTGAAGAGATTACAACTGTTGGATCAGGAATACCATCCCCATTTTTATCAATCTCGGCGATGTATAGAGTAATTAAACTGTCTGGACCAGCATAGAGTGTATCGTTTCCAGGTGGACAAAGTTCTACATCACAATTAGCTGGAGCTGCATCACCGGCACCCCAATTTTCACCACCAGAAATTACACCAACGATTTTTAGTTTCGAATATGGAAGAACTTTTCCAGGTCCAAGATTATAAATTGAATTCCATGAGTTTGCAACTTCAGCTTCAGTTGTTCCAGAACGAGAACATCCATTTGAAATCTCAACAGAATTTGAATCAACAATTTTAAATACTCGTGGCTTTTCTCTATTCCATGCAGCCACCATCAAATCGATATTATCTTCAGATCGAAATCTAAAGTTTCTTGGAAATGCACCAAGGTAACCTCGATTGCTATTAAAGTCTGTTTCACCAGTTGGCAATCCACAATCAATAAAAATTTGCAGTGTGTTGTTAATTAAAGTATACTTTGCACCTAAATAAAGACTATCAGCATCCCAGGTCATAAATAAATCATCAAATTCATTTACTAAAGTCCAGCGAGAATCGCCAATTGGATCATCAACAATAAGCCAATTTTCTCTCCAATCATTTTCACCAATTTGAATTCTTCCATCTATGTTTGGTTTTGCATAAGTATAAATGATTGAATCTCTTTTCGGTTTTACATTAACATTAAAACTTGAAGTATCTGCACCACCTTTGCTGTCATAAACTTTGATAATTACATTAAATAAACCAGTATCTTCTGGAGCTGGAATTCCAGCAAGAACTCCTGACAGTGTATCAATACTTAGCCACATGGGTTTTTGAAGGAAAGTATAAAACAAAGTATCGTTATCAATATCATATGCTGATACTTGTTGTTCAAATCTTTGAGTCACAAATATTGTCGTATCTCTTAAATCTTCAATCACAGGAAAGTGGTTTAATGAAACGACAATTAAAAATGTATCCACATCAGTCCCACCCTTATTATCATTGACAGTAATTATTACATTCTCATACTTACCAGTATCAGTAAGAACAGGAATGCCTTTTAACAAACCATTCGGAAAGAAATTTAACCAGTGTGGTTTATTCTGAATAGTAAAGGTCAAAGAATCATTATTTGCATCTTGAGCATGGAACTTATATTCAAACATTGAAAAAGTATATGCGAACAATTTATCTATCTTTCTTAGTACTGGTGAATGATTGATTGATTGAGTAGTGTCAGGAACATAAATCGTAAAATTTCTCGGCGGAGCCCAGAGTTTGATTCTATTTTTTGATCCACCAGGTTTTGGACCCACAACAGCTTTATTTACATCTTTACCTGTATAATCTTTATAGACAGTTCCGACTGGTAAATCAGTATCAACCCACACATCAATCCATTGAGAAGGATTATCATTAATTACAATATAGCCACCAATTTGATTCTGCCAGCTATTTCTTCGTGCAACATAAATATCCTTAGCAAGTAAATCCTGGTCTTGATTTCCATCCTGTCTGATGTAATATGGATCCAATCCATTTCTTAGCGTTGTATTTCCACCAAGAAATTTATGTCTGATAAAAATTAATGTATCTATCAATCCACTCAAACCATAATCAAAATAATCTTTGAAAAAAACACTCGGTCTCCCTTCAGAAAACAATATGAAAGCATAAGCCAGATGTTTATCTCTGAAAATAGGTGAATGACCGCCAACTGCTGTATCGATCGTTCCATCCCATCCAGTTCTATCAAAATCATGATTTTCAACAAAAGTGGTTACATTGAATCCGGACATGCCCTGACCAAAAATCAATCCTGCATAATCAAGTGAACGCATATCAAAACTGCCAGAGGAATTATTGCACATATCAGCTAATGTATATCTAAGTGGAAAGTCTAAAAAAGAAACCTGTCCAGCACCAAAATTTACGAGTTGATTGTAATAGTTTTTAATCTCAAAACCATTGCCAATGTATTCGGCAAAAACATAATTGTTAGGAAATGCTGAATTAACAAATTGTGAGATGAAATACGGATTGATATGCTTTACAGCATCAAGTCGTGCACCACTAAATTGAAAATTATTTCTCAAAAACATTCCCCAGACAATTAAACTGTCTCTTACATCAGGACAATCTGTACAATTATCATTTGCAAATGAAAAAAAGTTATCATTATAAGGAGGTGATTGATTACAATTATTATACTCACTTGGATTGAATGAACTTGCGTTTTTTGGAAATCTTTTACTTCCAAATGGATAATTAAAAATTAAATATGCAGAATCTGTTCTGCAGTTATTTTTAGATTTTAATTCTCCACCGGCAGTGTGATTTAATACAACATCAACCCAAACATCTAAACCCATCAGCTTATAAGTATTAATTAGTCTTTCGAGTTCTCCTTTGCTTCCAAATCGAGTTTCTGTTGATCCCTTTTGATAGAATTCTCCAAAATCATAATGGTCATAAATATCATAACCCATTGAAAATCCACCACCAGCACCCTTTGAAGGAGGCGGAATATAAATAGCCGAAAAGCCAGCACTTTTAATTTTAGGTGATAAAACAGTTAAGCTATCCCACCAGACTCCATTTGTAACAACATTCCAGTAAAACGCTTGCAGGTAAGTATCACCAGCTGGAGTTTGCGAGTATGAATGGATGGCCAGCACTAACAAACAAAAAAGTGTATGAAATAATTTTTTTAACATCAATCAAATCCAATCTAATTAAAGAATGCACCGATACAATTTAACAAAAAAGGGTTATAAAAATCATTGGAAAAAAATAAAACACAAACGAGTTCAGATAGTTTACAGGGGGAAATTTTTAATTAAACAAAATTCTTAAATGAGAGAGGTGATAAAATTTTATCAATATAATTTCAAATGAAAACTTATCTCATAATTTAAGTTTGATCCTATATTCAGTTTTTTCAGTTTTAACTTCCAAGTTTGCAAATAGAATTCCTTTTTTTTAGCTTTATTTTCAATTGAATTCATGAAAAACAAAACGATAAACAATCAAAGGTTCATAGATGAAATTCAAAAAACGAACTCATACTTGTGGTGAATTAAGAGAATCCAACATTGGAGAAACAGTAACTTTAAATGGCTGGGTTGACAATCGAAGAGATTTAGGCGGTGTAATTTTTATAGATTTACGAGATAGATACGGAAAAACTCAAATTGTATTCGAACCAAATTACAATCAGAAAGCTCACGAGGATGCAAAGGATCTCAGAAATGAGTGGGTTATTTCCGTTACAGGGAAGGTGCGAAAAAGACCAGAAGGGACAGAAAACCCAAATCTTGAAACAGGTCAAATTGATGTAATGATTGACGAATTGACTGTTCTAAATAAATCACTCACTCCTCCTTTCCCAATTGAAGATCAAATTGATACCAATGAAGAAATCCGATTGAAATACAGATACCTGGACTTGCGACGAAGACCCAAGCAAAAGAATTTAATCTTGCGTCATCAAATGTATCAGATTGTGAGAAGATATTTTGATCAAAATAATTTTCTTGAAATTGAAACTCCGTTTTTAATGAAGTCAACACCTGAAGGTGCTCGAGATTTTCTCGTTCCAAGTCGATTGCACAAAGGTCATTTTTATGCATTGCCACAATCACCTCAGACTTACAAACAAATTTTAATGGTCGCTGGATTTGATCGTTATTTCCAGATTGTAAAATGTTTTCGTGATGAAGATTTGAGAGCAGATAGACAGTATGAGTTTACTCAAATAGATGTGGAAATGTCTTTTGTTGATGAAGAAGATATTTTTGAAATTGTTGAAGGTCTGATGAAGACTCTTTACAAAGAAGCACTTGGAATTGATATCAAAACTCCTTTTCCGCGATTAAGCTATCAGGAAGCAATGGAATTTTATGGTTCGGATAAACCTGATTTAAGATTTGATTTGAAAATGGTTAACCTTAATTCAGTATTCGAACAAAGTGAATTCAGATTGTTCCGGGATGCAATCAAAAATGGTGGGATTGTTTCTGGATTAAATGCAAAGAGCTGCGGCAATTACACAAGAAATCAGCTTGATGTATTAACTGATTTTGTTAAAAAATTAGGTTCTAGTGGATTAATCTGGATAAGAGTGACTGAAAATGGTCTCGAATCACCAACATTAAAATTTTTCTCTGAAGCGGAACAGAAAAACTTGATTGAAAAAATAAACGCTGAAACTGGCGATTTGATTCTAATTCAATCTGGAGAATGGAAGAAAGCTTTAAGCATAATGGGTTCACTTCGACTTGAAATGGCAAGACGGATGGACTTAATTAAAAATTCAAACGAACCAAAAATTTTGTGGGTGACTGATTTTCCACTTTTCGAATACAGCGAGGAAGAGAAACGACTTGTTGCAATGCATCACCCATTTACATCACCCAAAGATGAACATGTAGAATTGATGACAACTGATCCGCTCAAAGTTAAAGCTAAAGCATACGATCTTGTTTTAAATGGAAATGAAATTGCAGGTGGAAGTATCAGAATTTACACACCCGAAGTTCAATCAAAAATGTTTGAAGCTCTTGGTATTTCAAAAGAAGAAGCTGAAGAAAAATTTGGATTTTTACTGAATGCATTCAAATATGGAGCTCCGCCTCATGGTGGAATTGCTTTCGGGTTTGATAGAATGGTAATGCTTTTTGCAGGTGAGGATTCAATCAGAGATGTGATTGCATTTCCAAAAACTTCAAATGGACTTTCGTTGATGGACAATTCACCGTCGCCAGTAAAACCAGAACAACTGAAAGAGTTACATTTGAAAATAGTTTGAAGGTCCTTTAAGAATTACTTTATGTAAATTATTGATGTAGAGTCGAGTGATTAGTTGGTATCTATGAATTTAGAATGTTGAGATGATTAAGTATTAGTATGAACATTGAGTGAAATCATTCTCATCTTTAATGATAGATTATTTAACAAGGTTAATCGTGATTAATCAGTCTTTTTCTATGTTAGACTTAAAATGAATTCTTTGTAAAAATCAGAAGTTATTTAATGGAATAAAGTCAATCAATATTAATCAATTCTTCACCCAATCAAATACTCATAATTCTTCATCACTTCTCTAATCACAAGCAGTAGTCTTTTTTCTTCTTCTTCAAAAGATTTGTTTTCGATTTCAGATAATTCATCTACTTTTACTTTTTGAATGGAATTTTTAGAATCAGTTCGATACAAAATTGTATCATTAATAGCCAAAAAACCTTTGTTACTACTCAGTTGAAAATCGTTTTTGTCAGAGAAAATTGTAATCTTATCTTGATATGGTTTTCCATTATAAGGACAGAATGTTTCACAATTACCGCATTCATTACAACTTTTATCGATATGAATTATCTGAAAGAAATCTTTGAAATCACCATCAGAAATATGAATAGGAATATTAGAACGATTTGGACAGACTTCAACACATTTATTGCAAACAGCATCACATAACAAACACTTTGATGCACTAAAAAATATATCATCAAATTCAAAACTTAAATTTCCTCTTGACAGAATTTGCTTTTCTATCATTTCACTCTTGTAAGACTTTTTCAATTCAAACTGAAGAATAATTCCTTCTCGTTTCATCACTATTTCTGCGAACTTCTTTCCATCTGAAACAGCTTCTATTACTGTAGCTGGTCCACGAAGATCATCGCCTCCTACAAAAACATTTTCAATCAATGTTTCATTTGAATTTTTGTCAATAATTATCTCTCCATCGTCATTCACTTTAATTTGATTCTTGATGAAGAAATTATAGTCAGTCTGCTCACCAATTGCAGTAATAATTGAGTCGACTCTTAACTCAAAAAATTCGTTTTCAACAGGAATTGATTTTTGTCTACCATCAATATCCCAATCACCAAGTTTCATCTTCTGACATTTCAAAACACCCTTTTTGAATTCAATTGGTTGAAGAAGTTCTAAAAATTCAACTCCATCTGCTAAAGCAGCTTCTAATTCTTCCTTATCAGCTGGCATATATTTTATTGTTCTTCTATAAACTATATAAACTTTTTCAACACCATCAATTCTTCTGGCTGATCTTGCTGCATCCATGGCAGAATTTCCGCCGCCAATTACAGCAACGAACTTGCCCAGATTTAATTTTTCATTTTTGTTAAATCGTTTCAAGAAATCCAGTGCATCAAAAATATTTTGAGAATCGGAATCGATTTTTAAAACCTTAGGGACTTCAGCACCAATACCTATGAAAATATATTTGTACCCTGAATTTTTTAACTTTTGAATTGAAATATTTTCAGGTGAGTTATAATTTATCTTCGCACCAAGATTCTGGATAAACTCAATGTCCTTATCAATAACCTCTTGCGGTATTCTAAATTGTGGAATAGTATGTCTGACAGTCCCACCGGCTTTGTTAGTCTTCTCAAAAATAGTTACATCAAATCCACTTCGAGCAAGAAAATAAGCTGCAGAAAGTCCAGCTGGTCCTGCACCGATAATTGCTACTTTAATTCCATTCGATTGAGTTAAAAATTCTTTAATAAGCTTATTTTTTACTTGATCGAAAGATTTTTCAGCTGCAAATTTTTTTATATCTCTGATTGGAACAGCCACTTCATAGTCCCATCGATTACATTTAGTCATGCATTGATGATCGCAAATGTAACCAGTAATGTGAGGGATTGGATTTTTTTCGATTATCACTTCAAGTGCTTCTTCGTATCTTCCTTCAGAGACAAGAAAAGTATATTCAGAAACATCTTGATGAATTGGACAGGCAAATTCGCAGGGTGCAATGTAACAATCATACAAAGGCAACTTTTCTGGAATCTTTACCGAAGTAATCTCCTTGAAATCTTTTATGTAATAATTTTCTTCGAAAACTGAATCACATAAATCTTTGAGGAGATCCAGATTGATTTTATCAGAATATTCAGAAACATTAAAATTTATTTCAAAATCTTCCACAATTTGATTCAATCTCAAATAACCACCGGGCTTTAACAATTCTGTTGCATAAGTAACAGGATAAATTCCTGTTTGAACAATCTTTTTTGAATTAAGAACATTAGCTCCGCCTGAATATGAGATGTTAATTTTACCTTCAAATTTCTTTGTAATTTCGTAAGCAAGATTAATAGTAAGTGGAAATAGTGCCCTGCCACTCAAGTACATTTCTTCACCTTGTAATCGTCCGAGTGAATTTTTTACTCCAAGTGTGTTAGATAATTTTATTCCAAAAATTTTATTGTGATCTTTTGCGAATTGCATTAATCCTCTAATCATTGGAATTGCATCTTGAAATTGCAAATCATGTTCAAAAGATTCTTTCTTTAATTCCAGATAATTATATCCTAATCTATTCAATAAATCCCGAACTCTTTCATAACCAAGTAAAGTTGGATTCAGTTTTACATAGACATGAAGATTTTTTTCTTTAATTAAATACTTTACAATAGATTCAATTTCATGACTTGGACAGCCGTGCATCGTTGATAATGTAACCGATGAAGAAATGGCTGGACGAATTGAATCAATATAATTCACTAAATCTGTGATGGATTCGTTAAATAGATTTACAAAATTTTGTCTTCTAATAAACTCTTTCAATTGTTCCAAATAGTCATAGAACAAACTACTTTTCGATGAATCTTTTAATAGTTCTATAAATTGATCCACTTTTTCCGATCTAATTCCATTTAGGTCATAACCCACACTCATATTGAAAACAAAACTTCGATCTTCGCTGCTTGAGAGATTAAAAACTTTTTTCAATAAATGAATAATTACCCATGCCTTAAGATATTCGTCATATGATTCCTGAAGAGATAATTCTTGTGACCATTCTACATTATATCCTTCATCTTCTGCATCAATACATGGTTTTTCAATTTCAAGATTATCCAGCACCTGAACAGTTTTTAATTCGATGAATCTTCCACCAGTTAAATATGATGTTATAATATTTTGAGACAATTGAGTGTGTGGTCCGGCAGCAGGTCCAAAAGGCGTTTCGATAACTTCATTGAAAATTTTAAAATTTGAATCATTTTTCTTTCTGAAAAATCTTTTTTCTGGTATCCCAAAAATTGATTTTTGCCTTTCATACTCACTAAAAATCCAATTGAGAAGATTTTGAAAATCTACTGTCTTCATTCGCAGTGCCATATACTTTCTCCATTAGAAAAAGAAATATCAATTCTGTGTAAATTTAAGAAAAAATTAACATGAAATAATTTATAGGAGTTAAAGTTGTCCCTTGCCTCTGATATTTTCGCTAAAGCCAATCAATATCGTGATTATACATCACAGAATCTTTCCCGCTTAGTTCAAACAAAATCTTTATCCACACAAGAAAAAGAAGTCGCTCAATTAATCAAATCAATGATGGAAGAAGCAAACTTTGATGAAGTATGGATTGATGGACTCGGAAATGTAATTGGTAAAATCGGAAACGGCAAAAAAATTATAGCAATTGATGGCCACATCGATACAGTTGATGCTGGAAACTTGAACAACTGGAATTTTGATCCTTTCTCAGGTGAAATTAAAGATGGTTTTGTTTATGGCAGAGGTTCAGTTGATCAAAAAGGTGGAGTCGCTTCATTTATAACTAGTGGAAAAATTATTAAAGATCTTGGACTCCAAAATGATGCAACGATTTATTTTGTTGGTTCGGTTATGGAAGAAGACTGCGATGGATTGTGCTGGAAATTCATTGTTGAAGAAGATAAAATTAAACCAGATGTTGTAATTATCACAGAACCAACCAAATGCAACATCTATCGTGGACAACGAGGAAGAATAGAAATTGAAGTTTCGTTTTCTGGAATCTCTGCCCATGGATCTGCACCAGAGCGTGGTAAGAATGCAATTTATATGGCAGCTCATTCACTAATTGAAGTAGAAAAATTAAACGAACAATTAATGAAAGATAATTTTCTTGGAAAAGGTTCTGTAACTTGTTCGCAAATTATATCAAGCAGTCCATCACTTTGTGCAGTTGCTGACTACTGCAGATTTCATCTTGATAGACGATTAACATTTGGGGAAACTAAAGAATTAGCAGTCAAACAAATAAAAGAAATCACGAAAAAATACGATGCTAAAGTTGAAGTCCTTCAGTATGAAGAGACTGCTTACACTGGTTTACGATATGGAATGGAAAAATATTATCCAACCTGGAAACTTGATATAAATCATCCAACGATTCAAAAAGGAATTGAAGTTTACAAAAATCTCTTCAATGGTGAACCCTACATCGATAAATGGACATTTTCGACAAATGGTGTTGTAATCAACGGAATTTTTGGAATACCTGTTATTGGTTTTGGTCCAGGTGATGAAGTTTTTGCTCACGCACCAAACGAAAAAATTCCAATTAACGATCTCGTAAAAGCATCAGCATTTTATGCACTTTTCGCAATAACCTTCTAAAAAAATAGGGAGTAAAAAAATGGATAAAAAATTTAAAGGCAAACATTTTCTTTCGGAAGACGATTGGACAAAAGAAGAACTCGATGTTGTTTTTGAAACAGCTTTCGAGTTAAAACAAAAATTCTACGCTGAAGAACCAACTCTTTATCTTCCATATAAAACATTGTTTATGATTTTCTTCGAGCAATCAACAAGAACTCGAAATTCAATGGAAGCTGGAATGACTCAGCTTGGTGGTCATGCTCACGATCTTACAGCTGATAAAATGCAAATCTCTCACGGTGAATCTGCAAAAGATACTGCAATTATTCTTTCTCGAATGGGACATGGAATTGCATGTCGAAATTGTTTTTATGGAATTGGAAAAAAATATCTCGACGAAATGGCAAAGTATGCAACCGTACCAGTGATGTCCCTTCAAGATGATGTTTATCATCCATTTCAAGGATTGGCAGATTTAATGACTATCTTCGAATTCTTTGGCAGAAATCCCAAAGGATTGAAAGTAACTATCTCATGGGCATACGCAACTTCACACGCAAAACCACTTTCAGTACCTCAATCACAAATTTTGCTTTTCCCTCGCTATGGTATTGATGTGACTGTTGCGCATCCAAAAGAATTTCCTTTGAGCAAAAACATTGTAGAAAAAGCATATAAGAATGCTGAAATTGGTGGTGGAAGTTTAAAATTTACTGATAACATGGAAGAAGCATTTGAAGGGGCTAACATTGTAATACCTAAAAATTGGGGTGGCTTTGCTTATTATGATGTTGACCATTATTTACAAAATGAAGAAGAGTGTAAAAAAGAAATGAAAGCGAATCTTGAAAAATACAAACTCTGGATTTGTGATGATAAAAAAATCAAACTTGCAGCAAAAGATGTTAAGCTGATGCATGCCTTACCAGCTGACAGAGGTAAAGAAGTTACTGATGATGTAATAGATAATCCAGAGATTTCAATTGTTTATGATGAAGCTGAAAACAGACTTCACACTGCAAAAGCGATAATGGCGTTAACAATGTAAAACTTCATTCAAAAAATGTGAAGGAGCTTCTATGAAAGGATTGCAGTTCTTATTCGGAATATTTTTTTTAATGATTCTACTTGAAACAAACATCTTGGGTGAAGAGATGAAATTATTAGAGCCAATTCCAAAACCTCAAAAGATGATGTGGGCTGATGGTAAATTTATAATTGATAAGAATACAAAATTTTATTTCGAAGATTTTCAGGATCAAAAAAAATTTTTCAAGCAGGAATTCGAAGATGAAATTCAAACTTCTTTTAAGAAAAAATTGAACCTGAAAATTACATCATCCCGACCATCAAAAAATTTTATCTACTTTGGTAGTCTATCCACAAATGAATTCGCATGGCAATTCAAAGAAATAATTAGAGAACATAATTTACTCAATAAAGAGGAAGCATATCTTTTAAGTGTTGAAAAATCAAGAATTGCAATCCTTTCAAACAATCCAAAAGGTGCTTTTTATGGATTGATGAGCCTCTTTCAAATTCTTCAAAATGATAACTCAGGTAATGTTTTTCTTAATGCTTGTTTGATAATAGATTACCCTGCTTTTCCTTTAAGAGGAATTTCTGATGATATTGCTCGAGGGCAGGTCTCAACACTGGATGATTTTAGAAAGATTATCAAAAAAATTGCTCGATACAAAATGAATGTTTATCAGCTGTATTTTGAAGATGCAATTGAATTAAAAACATTCCCTTCAATTGGGTTGAATAGAGATAGATTAAATCAAGATGAAATTAAAGAGTTGATTGACTACGCTGAAAAATATTTTGTCGAAATTATTTCCATATTTCAAACACTCGGTCACTGGGAAAATTTGCTCATTCAGCCAGAATTTTATCATTTAGCTGAATTTCCTGGTGCAGCATCACTCGATGTGACGAATGAAGAAACTTATAAATTCTTAGACAAATGTATCGGTGAACTCTCTCAGTTATTCCCATCAAAATATTTTCATGCTGGGCTTGATGAATCATGGGATGTTGGTTCAGGGAACAGCAAAAAATTAACTGATGAAATTGGAATTGCCGCCGTTCACGCAAATCATTATAAAAAAGTGAATGAAATCATTAAAAAATACGGCAAACAAATGATGATGTATGGCGATATAATTCATAATCATCCAGAAATTTTTGAAATGCTTCCGAAAGATATAATTGTTGTCGATTGGAGATACGGTGTAAATGATTACGAAGAAATTGTTAAAAAATACAAAGAATACAATCAGCCATTCATCTGTTCACCATCGGTCACAAATTATAACAGAATTTTTCCACACATATTGAACTCACTCCTGAACATAAAACTCTTTACTGAAGTTTCATATCAGTACGGTTCGATTGGATTTATAAATTCAAACTGGGGAGATAATGGCGGTGAAAATTTGCGAGAGTTTAACTGGTTTGGATATGCATTTGGTGCTGAATGTGCCTGGAATCCAATGAATGTTGATATTTATAATTTTCAGGAGAAATTTTTCAGAGATTTCTTCCGTTCAAGTGATGAAAGATTCAAAGTTTTGTATTCAATGCTTTCTGATTTTGGTGCATCATTTACTCAATATGATTTCTGGCGAAATCCATTTGTAAAATGGAACAATACTATTAACTATCAAGAACAGAATATTGTATTATTCTCTGAGACAATTAAATCAAAATCAAAACTCGCTTTAGAATTGATTCAACAATTGGAAAAGGAAAAAATTAAAAATGTAAAATATCTCGACTACTTAAAATTAGTTGCCAATCAAGCTGAATGGTTTGGTGATAAGCTTCAGTATTCACTCATAATTAAAAATCTAATAAATAAGAAGAATGGTTTTCTCAACAAGGAAGAAAGAAAACAGATTATTAAAATGTGTGATGAAATTATTCAACGACTCGAATCAATTAAAAATGAGTATCGAAATCTGTGGTTGATTACCAACAAAGAAAAAAATCTTGAAATAGTTCTCAGGGAAAAATATGAAAGACAGATTTTTGCTTGGCAAAGAATGAAAGATGCCGTCAAACAAGAAATAGTTGAATATGACCAGACAATCAAAAGTCAATGGATGTATCATCCCCAAGCAAATCCTGGACAAAAAGATCAACCTCAAGTGAAAGAAACAACTTTCATTCGAAATTTAATTGTGAAAGATAAAGTCACATCTGCACTTGTTCATCTAATGGCAGATTCATACGCTGAATTATACATTAATGGAAATTTTGTTGGAGATGTGAGAGGAACAAGAACACTTTCACTCTGGGTAGAAAGTCAAAGATCGAAATTTTTTGATATCACTAATTTTCTTAAAGCAGGAAATAATGAGATTAAAATTATTGCGAAAAACTTTGGCGAGAGAAATTCTGCTGGAATTAATGTACAGATTGATGTAAAAACTACAATTTCACAATACAGAATTCTTCCTGACGAAAGCTGGCAAATCCCCGTTGAAGAAAATAAATTCATAACTCCAAAATTTATCAGCAATCGATTTATCTCTTCAGAACCAGATTTTGAGAAAAAAGTCACAAGTTGGTATGAAAGGTAAATTTTAACAGCTGTTAATAATTATCTAACTGCATTAAAAATTTTTAAACACATAAAAGGTGGAACTATTCACTCAACGGTTCCACCTTTTTAATTACTCAATGATTCTACTCACTTATTCTTACAACAAAATCTCTCGGTATCTTCTTCTAATTTTAAACCACCTTTTAAGTACCAATGTCAAACTTCACGAAAGTTTTAATGAATAAAAAACAAAAAAGGAGAAGTAAAAAATGTTCAAAGTCAGTGCAATCTCAACAATCTTAGTAGTTTTCTTCTTAATATTCACTTCGACATTTGCTCAACCGATGCGTGGATATCTTATCGATAAATTAGATTTAACAGAGAAACAATTAAATGAGATTCAAAAGCTAAGAGATTCTCATTTAAAGGTGATGTCTGATTATCGAAGCGAACTTCAAAAATTAGCAATCGATATTAGATCGGAGTGGAGAAACCCCGCTCCAGACAAAAAGAAGATAGAAAGTCTTATGGATAAAATGAATGAAATACGAAATAAAATGAACAAACAAAAACTGAATCACTGGTTTGAAATCTACAATCTTCTTGACGAAAAGCAAAAGATAAAATTCAAAGAATTTCGTGCAGACTTCTTCAAAGACAGATTCTTTGATGGTTCAAAATTTAGAAGAGAATTTTTCTTTAGAAAAAGAGGATATGGTCCAGGATTGGGACCATGTGGCGCTGGATTAGGTCCATGGTGGGATAAATAAAATTTCTGGAACCTCCTGTTTTAAAAACAGAAAAGCCCCATAATCGATATGATTGTGGGGCTTTTTAGTTAAAAGAGTTTTTACCGAGGATTTGTTGGTCTGATCTCAAACTGTGAAAGCATTGATCTTCTCGGCAGTTTCAAAAATGTTAATACACCAAATGCAACATCCTCAGGTTTTAAAATCTTATCACGGTTTATGTTGGGATTGAAATTAGAAATTAAATCCGTATCAACTGAGCCAGGATGAACAAGACAAACTCTGATGTTATACTGCCTGACTTCAAGCATCAACGAGTGAGCAAAACCAGTCAAAGCAAATTTAGTTGCAGAGTAACCTGTTCCACCAGCATTGACATTCTTTCCAGCCAGAGAAGAAATAAAAACAATATCACCCATTTGATTTTCAATCATTGAAGGTAAAAATAATCTTGTGAGATTGAAGACGCCATATAAGTTTGTTTTAATTAATCGATCAAATTCTTCATAACTATAATTAACAAGATTTTTAAACGAACCAATTCCAGCATTATTTACAAGAATATCAATATCAGTTTTTGATAAAACATCTTTCACGATTTCTTCCATTGAATAATAATCACCCACATCACCAGAATACAGATTAACTTTGATATCAAATTTTTGAAGTTCATCGTTTAATTTTTTTAAATCATTTTCATTTCTCGCAACCCCAGAGATATTGCATCCTTCTTTAGCTAATTCAATTGCTATTGATTTCCCAATTCCTTTGCTTATACCAGAAATGAAAGCATTTCTATTTGTTAATTCAGACATTTAAATCTCCTGTAATTGGACTGACTATCAATTCTTCTGTAACAACTGAATCTGGTTGAAGAAAAATTGAAACCACAAGATGACCTATATCATCTGGCTTCATCATTCTGTCTGATGAGTTCTTTCTGATTTCTCTATCCCAAATCGGAGTTTCAGTAGGACCAGGCAAAATACTTACTACTTTAATTCCATACTCTCTCACTTCTTCTCTAAGACAATCTGCAAAGGCATTTAATCCAGCTTTTGATGCGGAATAAACAGAACTTTTGAGATAAACCTTTTTTGCCGCAATTGAACTTATGTTGATTATTAAGCCTGACTTTCTTTCAATCATGTAAGGCAGAACACTTTTAGTGCAATAAATAGAACCGAGTAAATTAGTGTTCATTATATCTCGTGCCTCACGATTTGAAGTATCAAGAAATGATTTGAAAACAGTAATTCCCGCATTGTTAATCAGACAATCAATCTTTCCTTCTTCTCTAATTATCTGTTTCACAACCTGATTGACATTCAATTCAGATGAAACATTGCAGGGAATTGCAGTGACTTTTAATTTTTCTTTGGAGAATTCCCTTATTGTTCTTTCGAGCTCGGAATTTCTTCTTCCGGATATATAAACTTTGCAATTTATTCTTGCAAAGTTATAGGCAATGGCTTTGCCTATTCCACTAGAACCGCCAGTGATCCAGACGACTTTTTTCTCTTCTTTCACCATTTAAGACTCGATTTGATGAGAGTTAGAAATTCTGAACGCGTTCTTTCATCTTCTTTGAATGAACCGTGCATTGCACTTGTAGTGGCAATGCTGTTTTGTTTTTCAACTCCTCGCATCATCATGCACATATGCATTGCTTCAATTACAACACCAACTCCATCTGGTTTTAAGTATTCGTTTAATGTATCAGAAATCTGCTGAGTGAGTCTTTCCTGAACCTGTAATCTTCGGGCAAGGATATCAACCAATCTTGGAATTTTACTCAATCCAATAATTTTTCCGTTAGGAATATAAGCCACATGTACCTTGCCAAAAAAAGGAAGCATATGATGCTCACACATTGAATAAAAATCTATGTCTTTTACAATCACCATCTCGTCGTACTTCTCGTTGAAAACGGCTTTGTTCATTATATCTTCAACATCCTGAGAATAACCTCGAGTTAAGAATTCATAAGCTCTTGCAACACGCTCTGGAGTTTTTAGTAATCCTTCACGATCAGGATCTTCTCCGATTTCGATAAGTAATTCTCTTATTAATCCCTTTGTTTTTTCAAGATTCATTCTTCACCTCTAAATTCAACTATGTTTCTTTCAGTTTCATAAAGTTTTATTGAATATAATTTTCCATTTGGAATTTCATTTTCAAGTCTTTTCCAGAAGGCAATAGCTAGATTTTCTGCTGTCGGAATAACATCTTTTAAAAAATCTACTTCCAAATTTAAATTTTTGTGATCGACATATTTCAAAATTTTTTGTTCTATGATCTCTTTTAATTTTTTTAAATCGATTAAATATCCAGTCTGAGGATCCACTTCACCACAAACAGTAACTTCGAGAACATAATTATGTCCATGATACAAAGGATTATTACATAATCCATAAATCTTTGTATTCTCCTCATCGCTGAATTCAGGATTGTATAAACGATGAGCAGCTGAAAAATGAGTTTTTCTGGTTACATATACTTTCATTGTCTCACCAGATCTTCAATTAAACTTATTCTAACATTTTCAGGAATTTGTGCTTCTGCATTATAATTGGGATGACGAATCCTCAAGTAAGCTGTAATTTTTTTGTCTAAAAATTTTTCTACCTGCTTTTGATTGAGTTTGAATTTAAGATACTGAACGGCACTTATTCGACCTTCGGGAAGATTTTCTTCATCAAAAACTGGTGTGATTGATTCATCATCAAATTCTAAAAAAACTTTATTATCCTGTATTCCTGCTAATGAATTCAGAATTGGTTTGATAAATTGCCTTTCAAAAATTTCAATCAACATTGTTGCAGCGAGTTCATTTTTATCGGAAATTAATTTATTAAAAACTTCAATTTCATTTTTAATCAATTTTTCATCGGTCATTTTTTCGAGTCTAATCATCTCCTGAATTTGATAAAGTACTGTCTCACGATTTTCGAAAACAAAAGTAATGTTCTCGCCAACCTGAACTCTTTTATTCTTTTTCAATTTTATAATTCTTTCTTGAAAATCTTTTCGAACTTTCAAATATTCGTAATAAGGGATTACCTCCGAATATTCAATCTTTTTCAATTAGAACCTCACTCTATTTAATTAGATAAGTAAAATTTATTTTTCCTTCTTTTTTTGTAAAAGAAGATCTAAAGCTTTTTGTAAACGCCCCGCATGTGATTTTTCAGCCCTTGCAAGAAACTCAAACCACTCAGCAATTTCATCGAATCCTTCTTCGCGAGCAACTCTGGCAAAACCAGGGTAGAGTTCACTGAATTCATAAGTTTCACCTTCAATAGCAACTCTGAGGTTTGTTTCAGTATCGCCGAGTTTTTTACCGGTCAATGGATCAGTAATTGGCTCCAAAAATTCGATGTGACCAAAAGCATGTCCTCCTTCACCTTCAGCAGTTTCAAGAAAAACATTTGAAATTTCTTCGAAGCCTTCTTCCTTAGCCTTCTGAGCAAAATAGAGATACCTTCTGTTCGCCTGACTTTCAAGTGCGAATCCTTCGAGAAGGTTTTTCAATGTTTTTGATTTAGATAATTTTTCGATTGTTGATTTATCCATGATTTAATTTTCCAGAGCTTGTAAAACTTCTTTTATATGACCATTAACTTTTACTTTAGGAAAGATTTTTTTGATTTTTCCGTTTTCATCAATAATGAACGTTGTTCTTTCCACGCCAAAATATTTTTTCCCGTACATACTTTTCTCTTTCCAGACACCATATTTTTCTAAAACTTTTTTTGACTCGTCACTCAGTAAATCAAAGGGAAGTCCATATTTTTCTTGAAATTTTTTATGAGATTGAACTGAATCAGGACTTAATCCAAGCACAACCACATCTTTATTATTAAACAATTTGATATGATCTCGAAAATCACAAGCCTCTTTTGTACATCCTGAGGTCATATCTTTCGGATAGAAATAAAGGACTACTTTTTTGCCAAGGAAATCTTTCAGGGATACTTTTTTGCCATCCTGATTTGGCAAAGTAAAAGTCGGTGCTTTTGATCCTTCTTTCAACATGGATCACCTCAATATTGATTCAGTAAAATTATTACAGAACCAATTAAAAGATTTAATATTGTTAGATAATAATATGCGTTAATGAAATTATCTCGCCTAAATTTAAGTAATTCAAAATAATCTTCTTTTACAAAAAACTTTAAACTTTTATCAATTTTTCTGATTGTTTTTTCTACAATGAAAATTTTTATCATCGAAATTATACTTGCTAATCCAACAAGAATTACATAAACAACATACAATTTACTTGTCAATGGATTTGATGCTGAATATAAAAGGTTTATCAAAATTCCAGACCAGATAAAAAGGATTGAGAACAGAAACACATAGTCAATTCTATGGAAAATATTGATCAAAAAATCCATTCGGGAATTTTCCGATTTATTCAATTTATATTCTGGAAAAACGACAAATAGAATTATAACCAAACTTCCCATCCACAATATCAACGATAAAACTTGAAGCAGCTGCGAGATATATTTTAAGATAAATATGCCCATCTCATTTTTTATTCAAAAATAATAATTAGACTTAAAATTTATTCAATCGAGATGAGCAAAAATTGACATTAATTACATTCAAACTAATTTAGATAAAACTTCCTTAATCTTTTGATAATCTGGTTCTTTACCTGGATCATCAAGAACTTCCGCATACTGAATAATTCCATTTTTATCAATCACAAATGCTGATCTTTTTGCAACGCCTTTATAATTCCATTTACCTGGTACCCAATTTTCATCAAGGACACCGTATAACTGGCAAACTTCTTTATTGAAATCACTTAATAAATCAAATCCAAAATTTAATTTTTCATTCCAGAGTTTTTGAGCAAACGGACTGTCGACACTAATTCCAAAAATTGTCGCATCAAGATTCTTATAATCTTCCAGACTATCTCTTGTCTGACATAATTCTTTTTCACAGACACCAGTATTTACAAATGGGAAAAACAGAAGGACTATATTCTTTTTTCCCACATAATCACTTAAAGTTACATCTTCAAAACGGTGATTTTTAAGAGTGAAATTTTTGTATTGATCACCTACATTAAGGGACATTTTTACCTCCATTTAATTTGTTTTATAACCAATGTTTATTGTTACTTGATATTCAATTTTTCCTTCGGGAGTAACTCGACCACGAGCTTCCACAACCTCGAACCAGGAAATTTTTGTTTTTTCACTATATGTGTTGATTGCTGATTGGATTGCATCAGAGATACTGACTTCTGATGTTCCAACTATTGTTTTTTTCTCAAATGTTGAATTCTTACTCATACTTTCACCTTATTTTTTCAAAAATATTCGCATTTTCAACAAAAAGGAAGGCAATAAAGTTTAACTTGATTAATAATCTTTCATTTCATAAATTAGATTTAGTCTAAATAACAATTAAAATGATCGTTAACATAACTCACGCAACAGAAATATTCACAGATTTTTTGAAGAAAGGTTCATATAGAATCACACCCGAAAGATTCGAGGTGCTGGAACATGCATTCAAACAAACCCAGCATTTCAGCGCTGACGAACTTTTTCTAAGTATGAAAAACGAAGGATCAAATATCTCAAGAGCAACTGTTTATAATACACTAGAACTACTGGTTGCTTGCGGACTTCTTGCAAAACACAATTTTCTTGGAAAGGAAGCTCGATACGAAAAAAATCTTGGCGTAATTGAACATGATCATTTGATTTGTCTGAATTGTGGACGTATAGTAGAATTTGATAATAATGATATTCTAAAAATTCAGGATAAAATTTGTGAGGAATACGGTTTTATCCCGGTAAATCATAGTTTCAATATTTACGGATACTGCAAAGATCCAGAAAAATGTAAAACTAACAGAGAAAATGGCAATGAAAACAACTCTTGATAAAGTTGAACCAGGTATGAAATTGGTCATTGATCATCTACCTGATAACGACTACAAATTACAATTAATTCGTTTTGGAATTTCCGAAGGTGAAAAAGTCACCTGCCTTGATAAAATTTTTGGAGGGACAATAATCCTCAAGAAAAATAGACTTGAGATTGCTCTTGGGAATGAGCTTGCAAAAAAAATTTATGTTACAACAATCAATTAAATCTTTATGCACTCCCCTCAGGTAAAAATTTCAAAGGGAATAGAATTTAAGAAAGTCGTCTTTGTTGGCAATCCGAATGTTGGAAAATCTTTAATATTCAATCATTTAAGCGGATTATATGCTGAAGTCTCAAACTTCCCTGGAACAACCGTTTCAATTACTTCAGCATGGTATAAGAATTACAACATATTTGATACTCCAGGAATTTACGGAGTCTCTTCTTTTAATGATGAAGAAAGAGTCGCAAAAGAGATAATTCTTCAGGGTGATATAATTTTATGTGTCGTGAATGCTCTAAATCTTGAGCGTGATTTGTTTCTTACTCTTCAGTTGATTGATATGGGTAAGAAAGTTTCAGTGATTTTGAATATGATGGATGAAGTTCGAAAACATAGATTAATTATCGATTCAAAAAAATTATCTGAATTACTCGGAGTTGAGGTTTTTGAAACTTCTGCATTAAAAGGCGAAGGACTCGAGAATATCGAAAAAGCAATTCAAAGTGCAAAAACCGGGAAAATTGATAAGTTCATTCATGAAAAATTGAGATTAGTAAACAATCAAATTCCATCTCAGGCTGAAGCACTCCTTTTTCTTGAAGGTGATCGTGAAGTTCAAAAAAAATATCCTCAAATAAACCTCCCAATTGAAGATATAAGAGAAGAAATCTATATCCACCGACGGAACAGAGTTAAAGAAATAGTCGACATTGTTGAAAGTAAAGATACGTTAGGTGGGTTATTCTTCTCAAAACTGGGCAGATTAAGTCTAAATCCCTGGACTGGGATTCCAATATTAGTTTTAATTCTAACTTTAACTTATTTCTTCGTGGGTGATTTTGTTTCTCAACGTGTAGTCGATTTCACAGAGAATACAATCGGTAAAGGACTTTTTGAATTTCATTTGAAAAAAATAATTGCTAATGAAATACCTACATCTATTGATGTAACTGTACTGGATGATGAAGATAATGTAATTGATGAAAAGAAATTCGAATTCCCGAAAGGAATGAGTAAAAACGAAAATGAAGTTAAAGTCTTTGAAAATTTCATTAAAGACAAAAATGTTGAGATTAATTTCGTTTTTGATAATCCAATTGCTCAGTTTTTCTTCGGTGAGTTTGGTGTGATTACGATGACAGTGACTTATTTATTTTTTCTTCTCTTTCCTCTTGTTATTTCGTTTTATCTAACTCTATCAATTCTTGAAGATAGTGGATATTTACCAAGACTTGCAGCTCTTGCTGATAGAACATTCACCAAATTAGGATTGAATGGAAAAGCAATTATTCCAATCATCTTAGGATTTGGATGTGTAACAATGGCTACTATTACAACACGAATGCTCGGAACTGAAAGAGAAAAAACAATCGCAACTGCTCTACTTCAATTTGTAATTCCATGTTCAGCCCAACTTGCGGTTATCACTGTTCTCTTGAGCGCTGCAGGTCCACAAGCAATTTTAATTTATGTATTCACCATTTTAACTGTTTTACTTTTGACAAGTACAGTTCTAAATAAGATTGTACCAGGTCAAAGTTCTCCATTAATTTTAGATTTACCACTGATGACAATTCCAGATCCGAAAAATGTTTTACGGAAAACCTACTACCGAACGCTCGGATTTATGAAAGAAGCATCTCCATTATTTTTCATCGGAACAGCAATAATTGGTTTGCTTCATTTAACGGGATTGATAATTCTATGGATTAACCTTCTTGAACCATTAACAACAAAAGTTCTTCAGTTGCCAAAAGAATCGGCTGTTGCATTTATAATGGGTATGATAAGACGAGATTTTGGTGCTGCAGGTTTATTCCACATGAATCTAACCAGTTATCAAACTGTAGTTGCACTTGTTACAATTACACTATTCGTGCCTTGCATTGCATCTTTTCTGGTTATGATAAAGGAAAGAGGATTGAAACAAGGATTAATAATCTGGGCAGGAACCTGGATTTTTGCTTTTACAATCGGCGGTATTTTAAGTCATATACTTATTTAATTTTTTTGGGGATAAATCGGTATAATTTTTTTCTTTTTAATTTTTTCTAATTTGCATTTAGAAAATGAATAAATATGAGTGATAAAATGTCCATCGATAAAGAATTAATATTAAAAGCTTTAAGTAAAGTTCAAGACCCTGATTTACATAGAGATATTGTTTCACTAAATATGGTGAAAGATATCAGGATTGAAGATAGGAACATTTATATTAAGGTTAATCTAACTACACCTGCCTGCCCATTAAAAGAAAATATAAAACAGGATTGCGTGAATCAGATTCAAAGTGTTGTTGGACATGATTATAAAATTAATATTGATGTGACTTCCTCGGTTACTTCACACATGAATGAAATTAAAGAAAAATTATTGCCTGGTGTTAAGAATACAATTGCCGTTGCAAGTGGGAAAGGTGGAGTAGGCAAATCAACAGTTGCGGTAAATCTCGCCTGTGCTCTGGCAAAAGATGGAGCAAAAGTTGGTTTGATTGATGCAGATATTTATGGTCCAAGTATTCCATTGATGCTTGGAGTTAAAGAACAGCCACAAATGATTGGTAACAATCCACAGACTGCGAAACTTCTACCAATTGAAAAGTATGGTATCAAATTAATGTCAATTGGATTTTTGATTGATGACAATACTCCAGTTATCTGGCGTGGACCAATGGCAAGCGGCGCAATAAAACAATTTATGTCTGATGTGATTTGGGGTGAATTGGACTATTTAGTTTTTGATTTACCTCCTGGAACAGGTGATATCCAATTAACTCTGGTTCAAACCATTCCTCTTACCGGTGCTGTAATAGTTACAACACCTCAGGATGTTGCATTAATTGATGCTCGTAAAGCATTGAGAATGTTTCAAAGAGTTAATGTAACCGTTTTAGGTTTAGTAGAAAATATGAGTTACTTCATTGCACCTGATACAAAGAAAAGATATGAAATTTTTGGAAATGGCGGCGGGAAGAGAGCAGCTGAAGAAATGAATATTCCATTTCTTGGTGAGATTCCCATCAATCCATTAATTCGCGAGGGTGGAGATACAGGCAAACCAATTGTAATCGCTGATCCAGATTGTGAAGAATCAATCAAAATTCTTGAAATTGCACGAAACATGGCTGCACAAATCAGTATCAGAAACATCAACCAGGTAACAATACCACAAATTGAAATTCTAAATTCTTAGGTATAATTATGGATAATAACTTAAACGAACGAGTTCAAAACGCTTTACAAATTATCAGACCTTATCTTCAGGCTGATGGTGGCGATGTAGAATTAGTTCAGGTTACAAAAGATGGAATTGTTGAAGTCAGATTGACTGGTGCCTGTGGAACCTGTCCAATGTCTCAAATGACATTAAGGGCAGGAATAGAAAGAGCTCTTATGAGATCTATCCCTGAGATTAGAAGAGTCGAAGCTGTCTTCGATTAAACTCGGTTCAAAAGTGTTAAAAGAAGGAATCTTTAAAAAATTACTTAAGATTGTTCTTCCATTTATCTCGATAATTTTAATTGCATATTTTACACTTGAATTAATAAATATTTTAGTTTTAATTGCCATCTCGGTATTACTTGCTTTCATTTTAAGACCCTTAGCCAGTTACCTTGAATTCTTAAAAATTCCTCGAGCTTATGCGGCATTAATCTCAGTTGTTCTTGCAATTGGTTTAATTGGATTTTTGCTTTATTATTTTGTACCGATTATAGGTTCTCAACTTGATAATCTTCTAATTCTCTTGCGAGACTTAAGAATTCAAGATTTGATTACAAAACTTGAAAGAAAAATTTCAAGCATATTTCCTTTTATCAAGCGAGGTGAATTAACCAAACAATTCAACAACTTCATTCTTGCAAGTTTTGAAAATCTGATAACTGATCTGACAAATTTAATTTCAAAAATTTTCACAATCGCAGCTTATATATTGATCGTTCCTTTCATTACATATTTCATCTTGAAAGATTCCAGAAATATTAAGCTCGGTATCGTCAATCTCATGCCCAACCGTTATTTTGAAATGGCTTACGAAGTCTTACAAAAATCAACAATCGAGCTTGGCAAGTATGTTCGTGGTTGGATTTTCGATGCAATGTTTCTGGGATTCACAATTATGATTGGTTTATACTTAATTGGCATAAATAATTTTGTGATGCTCGGACTGCTTGCCGGTGTTGGACACTTAATTCCATATCTTGGACCATTGATTGGTGTGGTTCCAGCAATTCTTGTTTCATACTATCAAATGGGAAATTTCTTACTCGCAACTCCAATTATTATTTTATTCGCAACCGTTTACACTCTTGATAACGGATTTATCCAGCCAATGATTTACTCAAAATCATTGCGAATACATCCTGTTGTGATAATACTTCTAATTTTGATTGGCAGTGAATTATTTGGAATAATTGGATTATTACTGGCAGTTCCGGTAGCCAACATAATTAGAGTGCTGGCTACCGAAATCTACCGTGGATATAAATCTTACAAGATTGCCAGAATTTAAACTATTCTTTTGTTTCAGTTGATTGGTAAATATTGGTTTGATTTGAGGTTGACTTGTTCTTTTTCTTTTTTCGTGGTCTTGTTTTTCCAAAAGTTCCACGGAAAATTTTTCCTCGTTTTGTTCTTCTATCACCTTTTCCCATAATTTTACCTCATTTTATTTCTGATAATAATTTATCTACAATATCCGCAGAAGTAATTCCATCAGCTTCTGCACTGAATGTCGGAATTATTCTGTGTCTTAAAATTGGTAGTGCAACGCTTCTAACATCATCAATAGTTGGTGTGAAAGAACCATTGATGATAGTACGAGCCTTTGCACCAATAATCATAAATTGAGATGCTCTTGGTCCTGCACCCCAGCTAACATTGTCTTTAATAAATTTACTCGCACCATCAGTAGGGCGAGACATGTTCGTTAAATTAACTGCAAACTCAATCACATTATCAGCAACAGGAACACGACGCACAAGTTCCTGAAAATATTTTATCTCTTCCTTTGAAAAAACTTTTTCCACATTTGGTGTATATTGACTTGTTGTCGATTTAACAATTTCAATTTCTTCTTCTTTCGATGGATAATTGAGCCATAGATTAAACATAAATCTATCAAGTTGAGCTTCTGGAAGTGGATAAGTTCCTTCCTGCTCAATAGGATTTTGCGTGGCTAATACAAAAAATGGTTCTTCAAGTGGATATTTATTTCCAGCAGCTGTCACCTGCAGCTCTTGCATTGCTTCGAGCAAAGCAGATTGTGTTTTTGGTGGAGTCCTGTTTATTTCATCCGCCAGAAGAATATTTGTAAAGATTGGTCCTTTAACAAATTTAAAAATTCTTTTATTGGTAAGTGGATCGACTTCTAAAATTTCAGTTCCGGTTATATCGCTTGGCATGAGGTCCGGAGTAAATTGAATTCGATTGAATTTAAGATCGAGCGCCTGTGCAAGTGTTTTAATGAGAAGTGTTTTAGCAAGTCCAGGGACACCAATTAATAAGCAATGACCTTTTGAAAGCAGAGCAATCAAAAGATTATTAATAATCTCATCCTGTCCAATGATTACTTTTTTAATTTCTTGTTTTAATTTCTTTATAGCTGAGCTTAGAGCTTCAACTGCTTCGACATCATTTTTGAACATTTCGAACCTATAATCTTATTTCCCAGTAAACCTGTTTTTTGAGTTGTTCAATTAAATCTCTATAAACTTTTTGTTTTTTCTGATAAAGTGCAAGTTGAGAAATTTTATCGTAATCCAGATTTAAATCAGAATAATGTTCGGGAAGTCGTTTCTGTAAGTAAATAATCTGAAAACCATATGTATCTTTTGAAACTACAATTTTTCTTGGTTTAGAAATTTCTCCTTCTTTCATCCGGGAGATTAAATTTCTTAAATCTATATCAAGTTCAGCAACTGGAACTCTTCCCATTTCACCGCCGAACTGTGCAGTAGCTTTATCTTCTGAATATAATCGTGCGTAATAATCAAATGTATTTTTTCCTGAGATGATACTATCACGAATTGCGTTCAAGAATTCGATTATTCGTTTCTCGGTTTCTTCGCCTGGTTTTATTTTGAGCAAAATGTGACGAACTCGAACCGACTCGCCTCTTCTATCAATCAATTGAACAATGTGAAATCCAACTGGAGTTTCGATAATATCGGAAATATCACCTTCTTTCATTGTAAAGACTACTTCTTCAAATTCTTTGAAGAATAACCCTCTTTTAACGAATCCAAGGTCACCACCTTCTCTCGCGGTTACAACATCTTCACTATATCTTTTAGCAAAATCTGCGAAGTCACCTCCCTGTTTTATTGAATCAAGAATTGCTCGAAGTTTTGATTTAATTGCTTCTTTATCAGAGTCTGAAAGTTTAGCTTGAATATAAATTTGTGAAAGTTCAACTTCTTCAGGGACATTGCCAATACTATCTTTATATTGATTATAGAATTGTTCTACTTCATAACGGCTCACAGAGAGACGAGAAAATTTTAAATCCTGAACTTTTTGAATTAAGATATTATTTCGAATCTCGTCTCTGAGTTCTCGTTTGATTTTTTCGAGTGGTCGATTGTAAGTCTGCTCAAGTTTTTCTTTTGAACCAAATTGTTGAATAAAATTTTCAATTTGAAATTCAAGCTGCCGATTCACTTCATCTTCAGTAACTCTGATTGAATCCAGTTCAGCTTGAACAAGCATTAATTTTTCTTCAATCAACGAATTTAGAACTGCCTTTTTGAGTGCAGGATCGTTTGGATTCAATTTTCGTTGATAAGCAATCATTTGCGTTTGAAATTCCAGTTCGCTTAACAAGATATATTGATCGTTCACAACAGCAACAACCTTATCAATCACTTCCTGTGAATAAACTGCATTAAATAAAATTAAAATTGGTGCGATAAACTTAATTATGTTCTTCATTTAAGTTCTCTAATTTTTATATCTGCTTTCTTATATAGTTCTGAAATAAAATTTTGATAAAACTCTCTCTGTCTTTCAAAGATAATTCTTTCTTCAATCATTTCTTTCACAAACTCAATTTTGGGTTCAGAATTTTTCTCATACTTCGAAACTAATTGAGTTACCAGATACTCACCATTGCCAAGATTAATCGGATAAGTTATTTCTCCTTCATCAAGAGTTTGAATTACATTTGCAAGTTCATAGGGCATTTCATCAAATTCTTTCAGATAGACTCCATATCTTTCATCAATTAAGTCTTCTGGTTTGAATATGACTCTTACTGACTTTGAAAAATCGAGTTGCGAGAGAGTTGTATTTCTCAACTCGATTGCCTTGTCAAGATTATTAATAATTACCTGATTCACTTTGTAAATATCATAATCAAGAACAAATTCATTAATGTGTTTATTGAAGTAATTTTCTAATTCTTCCTTAGAAACATTCAGATTTACTTCTTTTAACTTTTCCTGAAGAAACTGAGCTGCGAGCAACTTTCTTGCATTAAAATCATTTTGAACTGCATATTCTTCTTTTGCCTCAAAACCTTCGGATAAAGCTGCTTGAGTTAAAAGCTCCATCTCAATCCAGTTTTCAATAATTCGTTCTAAATTAAATTCGTTCAAATAAGTTGAATCGACAAGATATTTCACCGTACTCATAGTAAGCATTCGATCATTAACAACCGCAAGGTATTCTTCAGGTAATTTTTCTTCTGAGCAACCCGTGAAGAATATGAAATAATTTATAACCAGAAATTCCCAGTGGAATCTTCTAATTATTTGATAATAGAGAGGATTCCACCGGGATTTACTGATGTTAGTCAACAAATGCTTTACTGAGTCTATCGTAATAGATACGAGGTTTATAATTGGATTTAAGAAATTCGATGTAATCATTTTCAAGGCGTTTTGACTCAATTTCTTGAACAGCACCACTCACCTCTGGTAAAGCTTCTTCAAATGTCTTAAGTCCTGCTGGATGTTTTTTAATTAATTTTACAATTGAATAACCATTAGTGTTCTTAAATGGTTCAGAGAATTCACCTTCTTTTAATTGATCAGCTTTTTGAGAGAGAGCATTATCAAGTACAGGTTTAATTCCATGTTTACCGAATTTTTCTTTGAAGCCAGGTCTTTCTGTATATTTTGCTGCCAGTGAATCAAATTCTACTCCAGCTTTTAACATTTTATAAATTTCATTTGCAAGCGAATCAGACTTCACAAAAATTTCTGCATACTCAACTCTATCAGGCCACTGGAATTTTTCTTTGTTCTTTTCCCAGTAATCTCTCAATTTATTTTCATCAAGCTGAATCTTATTCCATACTTCTTCTTCTTGAAGTTTGAAGATTAGAATTCCATTTTTATACTCATCCATCAAGTCAGCGAATTGGGGATATTTTGTAGGCAAATATTCAACTGCTTCGGCTAACAATAAATCTTCTGAGAGACGGTCTACCATATTTTGAAGCAATGACTTATTAATTCTTCGATTTATAAATTCAGCTAAATTTTCTGAACGTCCGAAAAGTGTATCAACAGAAATTTTCTTGTTTGCATATTTGATGATAACTGAATCACCAAATGTTTTTTTCAAGTCACTGATCCAGTATTGACCACCAACCTGAATTGTATCTGCAGCTTCGGCAATCTTATCGATCAACTCTGAATCATATGAATAATTGAAAGCTCTTTTAAGTGAATCAATAAGTCTTCTCTTATCATCATTATATTTAACTCTCTGATAAATATTTTTCAGCATCTCTTTTTCTTCATCGAAAGATTTAATCTGCTTTTTATCAGTAACTTTAATCAGATGATAACCGAATTGAGTTTTCACTATATCAGAAACCTGTCCTACTTCAAGATTGAAGGCTGCTTCATCAAATGGCTGAACCATCATTCGTCTTGAGAAAAATCCGAGATCTCCTCCAACATTCTTTGTTCCTTCATCTTCAGAAAATTCTTTAGCTAATTCAGCAAAGTCTTCACCGAGATCAATTTTTTCTTTAATGGTTCGAATTTTTTCCAGTGCTTTAGCTGAATCTTCAGATGTAAATCCTGGTTTTAGTTCAACCAGAATGTGACTTGCTCTAATTTCAGGAATTCTTGGTCTTCTATCTGTAACTTTGATAAGATGATAACCGAATTGAGTTCTAACAGGTTCAGGATAAATTTCACCTTTTTGTAATTTATAACAAGCTTGATCAAAGGATGGAATGATATCACCTGCGGTTATATAAAAAATATCACCACCATAAGTTGCTGAATAATAATCTTGACTATATTTCTTAGCCATTTCTTCAAAAGATGCACCATTTTTAATTGAATCAAGAATCGCAAGTGCTCTGGCATAAGCTCCTTCAAATCCCGCGGAATCTGGTCTAAACATTATGTGACTTACACGCAATTCTTCTTTTCTCTTTTCATAAAGAGTTTTGATATTGGGTTCAACTAATTCTTTTTCAAGTAAATAGGTAACACCAATTTTTTGTTTATAATCGTTGTATTCAGCAACAACATCGGGCAGCTTATCGAGTTCTCTTCTTTTTGCATCGTAAACTTTCATTTTGAAATTGACATAAAGATCAAGAAAGTTTTTCTTCTTTTGTAGTGAATCTTTTTTAGCGACTTCATAGCCACCGTTATTCTTGGAATAAACTTTTTCAAATTCTTCAACACTAATCTTTTGATTATCGAATTCTGCAAGTATGATATCTTTTTTAGCAGTTGAACAGGAGATTAATAACAAAGCTAATAATAAAGAAACAAAGAGATAAACATTGGATTTATGTCTGAACATTTTTCCTCCAAATTGATGTTCGTTACCTTAAAACTGAACCAATGGGTAATGAATCATCTACAGTTACAAGTTTTAGATTCTTATTTTCATCTTCCACAGCGAGTATCATTCCACGGGAAGATTCATTCATTAATTTTGCCTCTTTCAAATTAGAGACAATTAAAACTTTTTTACTAATTAATTCTTCAGGTTTATAAAATTCAGCAAGTCCAGCAACAACCTGTCTTGTTTCATAGCCAAGATCAACTTTTACTTTTAATAGTTTTTTAGATTTTTGAATTGCTTCACACTCTACTACTTTAGCCACTCTAATCTCGACTTTATTGAATTCATCGATTGAAATTTCGTTAACCTTTGTTTCAACTTTCTGTTCAACAGGTTTTTCTTGACTCTTAATGTACGGTTCAATTACTATATCTTCAATTTTTGTGAAGATGATTTCTGGTTGGTTTATTTTGTGACCAGATGGAATTTTAAGTTCATCGCATCCATTCCATTTTTTCAAAGCTTCATCAGTGATATTTAATAAGCCAAATATCTTTTCACTTGTAAACGGAATAATCGGTGAAAGCATTATAGTTAGAGTTCTAATAAGTTGAATTGATAAATTAATTGTTGTTGCACATTGTTCAGGACTTTCTTTAATGGTTTTCCACGGCTGACTATCATTAAAATATTTATTTGCGAAACGAGCAAGATTCATAATTTCGTTCAATGCATCTTTTATACGAATTCTTTCGAAAAGTTCCTCGATTCGTTTTTTATACTCAGGCAATTGTTTGATTAAATCTCGATCAAGCTCAGAGAATATTTTTGCCTCAGGTACCTGTAAATTAAATTGACGAGCAGTAAATGTTAATGTTCTATTCACGAAGTTTCCAAAAATATCTGCCAGTTCGTTGTTGTTCTTCGCTTGAAAATCACGCCAGTAAAAATCTGTATCTCTGTTTTCTGGCAAAATAGATGCGAGGTAATATCTCAATGGATCAGGATGAAAGTGTTCGAGAAAATCTTTTAAGTAAATTCCCCATCCACGACTTTTTGAAAATTTCAAGCCCTCGTAATTCAGAAACTCGTTTGCAGGGACATTATCAGGCAGAATGTATTTTTCTTCACTGTGATCGTTCCATGCCATCAACATTGCAGGGAAAACAATACAATGAAAAACAACATTATCTTTTCCAATGAAAGCAAGATACTTTGTTTCAGAATCGAGCCAATATTTTTTCCAATTGTCAGGATTTCCATTTTTCTCAGCCCACTCTTTTGTTGAAGATATATACGCAAGAACAGCTTCAAACCAGACATAAAGAACTTTATTTTCAAAACCTTCGACTGGAACTTTAACTCCCCAATCGAGATCACGAGTTACTGCTCTATCCTGCAATCCTTCTTGAAACCAGCTTTTGCAGTAATTTAAAACATTCTCTTTCCAGCCTTCCTGTTCATTTTTCTCTGCGATGTATTTTTCTAATCTTTTTTGGTAATCACCCAGTGGAAAATACCAGTGAGTAGTTTCTTTGAGAACAGGAGTTTCACCAGTTACTTTGCTTTTAGGATTGATAAGATCGGTGGGATTCAGGTAACTTCCACAATTTTCACATTGGTCACCGCGAGCTTCTTCGCTTTTACAATGTGGACAAGTTCCAATAAGATATCTATCAGGCAAAAACATCTTTGCTTTTTCATCATAATATTGCATCTCTTTCTTTTGTTTTAGAATTCCATTCTCATAAAATTTCAAAAAAAATTCTTGAGCTGTCCTGTGATGTAACGGCAAAGATGTTCGTGAGTAATTATCAAAGCTCATTCCGAAATCTTCAAAGGCTTTTCGGTTCATTTCATGATATCGATCAATAATAACCTTTGGAGAGACGCCTTCCTTTTCAGCTGTAATGGTTATTGGGACACCATGTTCATCGGAACCACAAATGAACAAAATTTCTTCATTTTTCAATCTTTTAAAGCGGACGAAGATATCAGCTGGCAGGTAAGCACCCGCTAAATGTCCTAAATGAATGGGACCATTTGCGTAAGGTAAAGCTGCTGTGACGAGAGTACGTTTGAAATGTTTCTTATCCATCCAAAATTTTTGTCAAATTTACAGATTGAGTTAGAATTTTCAAATGTAAGTTAATTCAAAGAAAAAGGAAGGAATTTGCGCACTAACATTCTATCAAAAGAATTATCTTCAAAAAAATTTGTCCACTAAAATTTGAAAGTTACACTCTCAATAATTCTTCTTCGAACAAATCAACTCGCCATTTGAATCAAATATATTCAACATAAAAGGCATTTTGCCGGGAAGAGTGTGAGTTGCACATCCAAAACAAGGATCATAAGCTCGAAAAGCCATTTCAATTCTATTTAGAATTCCATTCGTAATTTCTACACCTTTTTTGATTAATCCCTTAGCAGCAGCTTTAATTGAAACAGATATTGGACCATAATTATTTGTTGTGCCGACAATTAAATTGGCTTTCTGAATCAGCCCTTTCTCATCAGTAATATAGTGATGAGTTAATGTACCTCGAGGTGCCTCAACAATTCCTACCCCTTCCTTTGGAGTTGAAGTTGGAATGACTCTTATGTTTGTAGAAGTAATTTCAGGATCATTAATTAATTCATTAGCTCGTTCGGCAGCATACAAAAGTTCAATTGCACGAGCCCAATGAGTTGCTAAAGTATGATGAACTGGTATCTTTCCTGATTTATCACCAGTTAATGTTTCATAGAATTTTTCATACTCTTCTTGTGCAAGTGGTGTTGCCATTCCATCCGAAACATTCAATCTGGAAAGCGGGGTTGCTCTGTAAAGTCCACTCTCTTTTCCATCGACAAAACCTTTCCAGCCAATGGCTTTTAAATATGGATACTTTAGATATGTCCATTCTTCAATATGTTCAGCAATATGATTCAAATAATCTTTTGGTTCATATTTACAGAATTCATTACCATCGGGATCAACTACTCTCACCTTCCCATCATAAAAATTTACTTTATTATTTTCATCAACCAGACCCATTGAATAAAATTTCTGAGTGTAAGTATCTGATAGAATTAAATCTACATACTCAGGATTTTTCAAAATAATTTCATCATAAATTTTCAGAGTGAATTGAGCAAATTCGATGAAATACTTCAAGTCTTCAGCAAATTTAGTTCTTTCTTCTTCTGTTAATCCTTTAACAACACCCCCCGGTAGAGCAGTTACCTGATGAATTTTTTTCCCGCCTAAAGTCTGGATGATGTTTTGAGCCAGAGCACGAAGTTTTATTACTTTTTTCCCTGCATCTAAACCAACTTTGTGAATAACTCCAAGCAAATTTCTTTCTGCTTTTGGTGCATCAGGTCCAACGACAAAATCTGGTCCGCCCAAGGCATAAATATGAACAGTATGATCAGCACAATAAAAAACAGAATACAAAAGTTCTCTTAATTTTTTTGCAGCGGGTGGAATTTCTACACCATAAACTGCATCACAGGCTTTTGCAGATGCCATATGATGAGCTTCAGGACAAACTCCGCAAATTCTTGTAGTAATTCTTGGCATTTCTTCAACTGGTCTGCCATGACAGAATTTTTCAAATCCTCTTAATTCAGGAATAATGAAATAACAATTTTCGACTTCACCCTCATCATTTAGAAAAATATCAATTCGACCGTGCCCTTCAAGTCTTGTGATTGGATCAATTTTTATTACTCTCATGGTTTAATCCTGAGTTTATTCGTTTGAGTTATTACTTACTTTTTGAAACCTTCTGAATGTAGAAGCTGGAAGCGAGAATCGATAAAATGTTCCTATTGGATCGACTATCTTCTCAAGTATCTTCCTTGTTTCTTCTGGTGTATTTGCATCGATAACAGAACTCAATGCTGAAATCATTTTAGCACCTTGATCGTGAACATTTGGAGGGGATCCATAACAACCTCTACAAGCAATTCCCGCCTTTACACATAACGCACCGCATCCACTTCGAGTAGCTGGTCCCATACAAATTATTCCTTGATCCAGCAAACATTCATTATCATTAGGAATTATTTCCTGAATTCTGAAGAACTCTTTAATTCTTTTTTCTTTTCTTTCACGGGGACACTCATCGCAACAGGTTTTATCACCAGCACCAAGTACACTGCCTTTTGGTGGAAGATCAGCGCCCGTTTTTAATATGTTTATAACTGCATCAATTACTGCTGCAACCTGATGAGGTTGAGGTGGACATCCTGGGATGTAATAATCAACATCTACTACCTGATCAAGAGTTTTTACAGTATTCCAGAATTCGGGGATCTTAATTTCTCCTTCCGGCATTCTGGTTTCTGTAACAGGAAATTTTCCACGAGTTGAGTCTTCAACAGACGGTGATTCTTTGTAAACATACTCAAAAATTGATTTTCGATCGAAGAGATTTGCAAGTCCAGGTATACAACCTTCATGAGCACATGAACCAAATGCAATTAAGAGTTTTGATTTCTTTCGAAGAAGTTTAGCGAGGTGTTCGTTTTCGGTTGTACGAATAGAACCATTAAAAAGAGTAATATCAATTTCTTCATCATTCAAAGCTTCGACATCTTCATACTTAAAATCCATAACACAGGGCCAGAAAACAATATCGAAGAAATCGGCAACCTCTAAAATTTTTTCTTCAATATCTAAAATTGTGATTTCACAACCACCGCAGCTTGCAGCCCAATATAATGCAAGTGTAGGTTTAGCCATCTCTATCCTCCCATCTTAATTATTAATAAGTTTTAGGGGACCCAATTCTTTGATCTGATTAGTAAATTCAAAAGAAACTTTAGCATACTTCTCTGCCTCTGAAGCTGAAATCCATTCCAATCGTAATCGTCTTTCATCTATTCCGAAATTTTTAAGAACCATTTTAAGCAATTCAACCCTGCGCATTGTTTTAAAATTACCTTCAATGTAATGACAGTCACCAAAATGACATCCTGCGATTAAAACACCATCAGCACCTAATTCAAATGCTCTCATCACAAATGATGGATCAATTCTTCCCGAGCACATAGTTCTTATTACACGAATACTTGGTGAAGATTTCAATCTCGAAACGCCAGCCAGATCTGCACCCGAATAAGCGCACCAGTTACACATAAAAGCTACAATCTTAGGCTCAAACTCTTGAGTCGTTTTTTGTTGAGTTTCCATTGGATTTGTGATTTTTGTTTCCATATCTCTACTTTGACTTTGTTAGATTTCTTCGAGTAAACCTTCTAATTCAGCATAAATTTGTTTATCAGTAAATCCTTTGCCTGAGATTGCCCCAGCAGGACAGGCAGCCACGCATGTTCCACAACCTTTGCAAATGGCATCGTTAACATAGGAGACTTTTCTTTCTTCAATAAATTCGATTGCGCCATAAGGACAGAGATTATTACAAATTCGACATCCTGAACAATACTTTTCGTCAATAACAGCTCGAACTGGATCTAATTCAACTTCACCTTTTGAGATCAAAGAAAGAACTTTTGCCGCAGCACCGCTTGCCTGTGCAACAGTATCAGGAATATCTTTTGGTCCCTGAATACATCCAGCAATGTAAATTCCATCTGATGCAGTGGAAAACGGATCTAATTTTGGGTGTCGCTCAAGTAAAAATCCAGAAGGACTCTTTGAAAGACTTAAAATCTTGGCTACCTTTTCAGTTGATTTAGATGGTTGAAGTGCGTTGCACAAAATCACCATATCAACTGAAATCTCTCTAAATTTTCCAATTAAAGTATCTTCACATCTCACAGCAAGGAATTTATCACCATTATAACCTTTTCTTTCGACCACTTCAGCAACTTTCCCGCGAATTACATTGACACCTTCTTCCAAAATTCTTTTATAGAATTCTTCATAACCTTTTCCGAATGCACGCATATCGATATAAAATTGATATACTTCAGCATTGGTTCTATCTTTTACAAGGTGAGCAAATTTTAATGCATACATACAACAGACTCTGGAGCAATGTTTGTTAAAGTTTTCATCTCTTGAACCAACGCAATGAATTATTGCAACAGCACGAGGTTCTTTTCCATTCTCTAAAAGAATTTTTCCTCCTGTCGGTCCTGTTGAACTTAACATTCTTTCAAACTCAAGAGCACTTAAAACATTTTGGAATCTTCCATAACCAAAAGGAACATATTTAGAAGCATCAAACAATTCGAAACCAGTAGCAACAATAATTTGTCCCACATCAACTTCAATAATTTCATCTTTCATGGAATAATCGACAGCCTTAGGTTCACAGACTCTTTCGCATTCATGACATTCAACACAAACTCCGCAGTTCAAACATCTTGAAGCTTCTCTAATTGCCTGTTCTTCTGTGAACCCTAATTCAACTTCTTCGAATGTTTTTATCCTGCTTAATGGATCAAGCTTTTGAATGGATTCTCGTTCTGCTTTTGGTATTTCCTTATAAGTTTTTGAATAAGAATGCGGTCGAAAACTTTCCCCTCGCAAGACTTCAAGTCTTACTATATGAGTTTTATAATCAGTGAGAGGTTTTTTTCTTAAAAACTTATCAATTGATTCTGCAGCTCGTCTGCCCTGACCCATTGCAGCAATTATTGTAGATGGACCCAATACAACATCACCACCTGCGAAAACTTTTGGATTACTTGTTTGAAGAGTTTCAGAATTTACTTCGATTGTATTCCAGTTTGTCAGTTTAAGATCAAAATCTGATATATCTTTCATCCAACTAAAATCTGGCGTCTGACCAATTGCGACTATTAAACTGTCTGCTTCAACTTCAAACTCAGAATTTTCAATTGGGATGGGTCTTCTTCTTCCAGATGAGTCTGGTTCACCAAGTTTCATTCTAATGCAACGTATGGATTTTAAAATTCCATTGTGACCAATAAGTTCGATTGGTGCGGTTAAATAAGCGATATGAATTCCTTCTTCTTCAGCATCGGCAATTTCTTCAGGTGAAGCGGGCATTTCAAGTTTGGTTCTTCGATACATAATTGTAACTTTTTTAGCGCCAAGTCGAAGTGCTGTTCGTGCAGCATCTACTGCGGTATTCCCTCCTCCAACAACAATCACATTATCACCCAGATTAACTGAAATTCCAACATTGACTTTTCTTAGGAAATCAACACCAGAAATTACTCCAACAAGATTTTCTCCCGGTATATCAAGCGAAATGCTTTTATGTGCACCGATAGCAAAGAAGACAGCATCGTAGCCCTGTGAGAATAAATCATTTAAAGTAAAATCAACTCCAAATTTTGAGTTCATCTTAAACTCAATGCCCATATCTTTGAAGTAGTTTATTTCCATGGCAAGTAATTTTTTCGGTAAACGATATTCTGGAATTCCAACGGCAAGCATTCCTCCTGGAATAGAATGCTGATCAAATACTGTAACATTATAGCCAAGCAATCTTAAATCATGAGCACAGGTTAATCCAGCTGGACCTGAACCAATAATTGCAACTTTTTCTTTTCTTTTTTCTGTGATTTTAGGAGCTATAAACTTACCATTGTGCTGCATTTCCCAATCTATTGCAAATCTTTTGAGTTGTTGAATTGCAAGAGGCTTATCAACATGACCACGATTGCATTCGCTTTCACATGGATGATAACAAACTCTTCCACAAACAATTGCAAGCGGATTTCTTTTATGAATCAGTTGGGCAGCTTCATGAAATTTCTTTTCGCGAATTAATGCGATGTAACCAGCTGCTTCTTGACGAATTGGGCATGCTTCGATGCATGGTGGTCTTTCCTGTCTATCAATTACATAAGTGTTTGGAACTGCCTGAGGAAATGCTTTATGAATCGCAGTTCGTTGTTGTTTATACTCATCAAACCAGTTGGGAACATGAACAGGACAAACTTTTGTGCATTCACCACAGGAGGTACATTTATCTGTCACATATCGAGCCTTCTTCCAAATTTTTACGCTAAAGTTGCCAATGTATCCTCTTACTTCTTCTACCTCAGACAAAGTGAGCAGATGAATGTTTTTTCTATGACTCACTGAAACCATTTTAGGTGTTAAGATACAGGCAGCACAATCCAGAGTTGGAAAAGTTTTATCGAATTTTGCCATTTGCCCACCAATGGTGGATTCTTTTTCAACTAAATAGACATTGTTTCCAGACTCAGCAATATCCAGTGCTGCTTGAATTCCAGCTATTCCACCCCCAATGATTAATGTGTCGGGATTAATTTTAGTTTTCATTTTTTCGAGTGGCTCTTGATAAATTACTCTATGAACTGCAGCATTTACAAGAGCTTTTGCTTTTTCTGTTGTCTTCTCAACATCATCATGAATCCACGAACATTGTTCTCTAATATTAGCCATTTGAAATAGATATCTATTCAGTCCAGCACGTTCACAGGCATTTCGAAATGTTAGTTCATGCATTTGTGGTGAACAGGCAGCAACTACAATTCTATTCAATCCTTTTTGTTTGATATCGTCCTCGATCATTTTCTGACCGGGATCACTACACATGAATTTATAAGTTGTTGAGACAACTACATATGGATTTTTTTTCAAAGCTTCAGCAATTCTCTGTACACGAACAGTCTGCGAGATATTTACTCCACAATGGCAGATATAAACCCCAACTCTAATGTTATTGCTTCCATTATTTCCATTTGAGTTTACCATAAAAAACTCCTGTTGACTGGTTAATTATGTAATAAAATCTGAATGCGAAAATTTAACTTCTTGACTTGCGATTTCACTCAGCTTTTTGCATTCATACAAATTTTTATCAATTCCAAGTTCTTTTTCAGAAATTCCGAGAGCAACTCCAAGTATTTGAGTGAAAAACAAAATCGGCACTTTATAATTCTTTTTGAAAATTTTGTTGATTTTACTTTGATAAGCTTCCAGATTCATCTGACACAATGGACATGTAGTTGCAATACAATCGGCATTATTTTCAACAGCTGCATTCAGGATTTCTTCGGAAAGTTTTAGAGCAGCACCGGTGTAAGTTGTCATCAACATTCCGCCACAGCATCTTAACTTGCACGGAAAGTAAACATTTTCAGCACCAATTGTTTGAAAAAGATTTTCCATTGAAGTTGGATTTTCTCGATCGTCAAATCCTCTTTCAGGTCTTACAATTTGGCAGCCATAATAACTTGCGATTTTTAAACCTTTCAAAGGCTTTTTTATGAATAGACTTATAATCTCTGTACCTATATCATTAACGAGAACATCAAGAGGATGACGAACACGAGCCGAGCAATTATAATGTAATCCAGTCTCGTTCAAACATTTATTAACATTATTTAGAAGTTGTTCATTGTTTACAAGGTATTTGTGAGCTTTATTTAGAATTGTATAACAAGAACTGCAAGGAGTGACTAAATCGAGCCCTGTTTTTTCTGCAAGCGCAAGATTTCGAGCGGCAACTGCGAGAGCCGTTGTTCTTTTAATTGACATATAAATTGTTGCGCCGCAGCAATTCCAATCTTCAAGTTCAATCAATTCACTCTCAAGTTTATTGAAAACAGATCTGCAGGATAAATCATATCCGATATGAGCTGAATGAAGACTGCAACCTGGATAATATGAGTATTTCATTTTTCAACCTATAATTTTTTTAACTGACAGCCTTATAACCCACCGCTTCTTTATAATATGATCTTGCAGCAATTTCTAATGGCAGATCAATCTCGTAAGCTTTCTTCAAAATTTTCCTGAAACCTTTAATGTCTTTAATTTTTGATGCGCTAAATTTTACACGACCCTTGATTAACATTTTCAAACCAAGAGGAATAATTCCAAAACCCTTCCAGAACCCTCTTCTGAGATAATAAAGAAACATTAATCTTGGTTCATTTAATCTTCCGAAAGATTTTAAATTTTTTATGAATGCATCAGAAAGTGCGTGAACAGGGAATATTTTTGAATAGATTCTTCTATTCATTGCCATTCGTTTGAGGGAGTAGATAATATCAGTCACTTTAATTGAAGACGGACATCTCGTTTGACATGAATAACAGGAAGCACAAACCCAGATTGTTCTGCTTTTAAGAATTGAATCAATATCACCGGCTCTGAACAATGCAATCAATTCTCTCGGTGTTATATCCATCATATAAGAAAGTGGGCAGGAACCAGTACATGTCCCGCATTGAATACAACTGTTTATCTTCTCACCACCAGGAATAAGCCTTACGCTGTTCAAAAATGCAATTCTCAGATCAGCTTCTTTCTTTGTTAATTTTCCCGGAATCTGAATTTCTTCAATTCTCATATTATTTCCTTTTTATTTTGGTTTTTCTTAATCCCTGTTCGGCTTCCCAGGGAATTTGTCCTTCGAAATAAACTGGATATTTTTCTAACAGTTCAAGTTCTGCGTTTAATAAAACTTGATGAGTGAATTCCATATCAGCAAGAAACCTGAACATTCTTTTACCAGAGAGATCTGTTACAAACAGAGCGCAATCAAGGTAGAACTCTCTTGATCTTTTTTCCTCTTCCAGAGCAATTGTGAGTACTTCTTTTAAATTCAATTTTTTTCTTTTTTCACTCACACTCACTTTTGCGGGTAATTGATTTTTTGGTAAAATTAATTCAACATCAGGAAACATTTTTTTATACATCTTTTCAAGTAAGATCTGATGCTTTTTTTCTTCTTTCTGAAGATTTAAAAATTTATCTTTCAATAATTCATCTTCACACATTGAAGCCATGTCTTTATAAATTTCCTGAGCATCGATTTCACTTCTGATTGCAATTCCAAGAGCTTCAAGTGCTGTAATTTCTTTTTCAATCATACAAACTCCTTTCTTTCATATTTGAATTTTTGATCTCTCTTAAGTCAATTAATTCTAATTGTCCAATATCATTTAAAATCTTTTCTGCACATATATCAACAGCTTTTTTGATTGGGTCAGAAAGTTTCTCTGAGAATTCATAAGTTGGTTCGATCTCGATTGCATAAATTAAAATTTGATCGGGAAGTGAAATTCCCATCTCTTTTGCAAAAGAAATTACTGTCCTTAAATCCACATCATGGAATGAAAGAAGATGTGTTGAAGAATTTAAATCATCTATGGAGATTTTGTGAATGTGTCCAACAGGATAATTTTCATTAAGAATAGTATCGACAATAATTCCAGCTGAATATCCTTGAAGAAAATCGATTAATCTTAAACCACCATATTCAACTTCTTCTATATCAAAAAGAAAGTTCAAACCGGTAAAAGATTTTATCTTTCTGACAACATAAATTCCTGCCCCATCATCTCCGAATAAAGGATTACCAATTCCAAGAATTTTAATTTTTTTCATATTGATAGTATATAGAGGAACGCAAATAAATTGCCAGAAAAATAACTTGAAAAGGGAAAAATTTTTTGAGATTGAATCTTAAGAGGTAACGGAAATTTGTTATTAACTAACGGACTGCCGTTAGTTTTAAATTATTAAAGCTTTAATCTGTTAAATTTTGCGAATCGGCAGGATGTTTAATTCCGTACTTTCTACATTTATCTCTAAAAGTTGAAAGACTCATTTTTAAATTTCTTGCAGCCTGAGAGTAATTCCCCTTAGCTTCTTCAAGAGAATTGTAAAGTAAATGATACTCAATACATTTCATTACATCGTCGTAGGATAAATTTTTCTTCTTAAAACAATTCATGCATGACTTTAAGAATAGATTTAATGTTTTTTCACCTCTAATTTCTTCTGGCAAATTTTCTAAAGTGATTTCACCATCTGTAAAATGTGCAATTCTTTTAATTACATTTTTAAGTTCTCGAACATTACCTGGCCATGAGTATTCTTTTAAAGCCGTTAAAGCTGCTTCTGTTATTTTAATTGATTTTTCTGGTTCGTACTGTTTCAAGAAATGATTTATAAGCAATGGAATATCATCAGTACGATCTCGTAATGGTGGAATGTGAATAGGAACAACATTAATTCTGTAAAAAAGATCTATTCGGAATTTTCCCTGAGCCACCATTTCGCTCAAATCAATTTTGGAGGAAGTAATCAATCTAATATCCAGAGATATACTTTTTTGAGCACCTATTCTCTTTATTTCACCTGTTTCCAATACGCGCAATAATTTTGATTGGAGTTCAATTGGAAAATCATCAATGTCATCCAGGTAGATTGTACCTTTATCAGCCAATTCAAACTGACCTTTTTTCTCATAAATCGAATTAGTAAAAGATCCTTTCTCAAATCCAAAAAGTTCGCTTTCAATTAAACTTGGTGGTAAAGTTGAGAGGCTTACTTTAACAAGTGGATAATTTCTTCTATTACTAATCCTGTGAATGTACTCAGCAAAAAGTTCTTTCCCGACACCAGTTTCACCAATAAGTAAAATCGCACAGTCTGAGTCAGCAACTTTTTCTAATCTTTCGAGAATATCAATAATCTTTCGATCCCCTGATACAATTATATTGGATGATAATTGATCCATCCTAAATCTATAATTTTCAAGTTTAAATTAGTGAATTACTAAGATAGATTCATTTAATAAAAATTAGTCTTTCATAATTTTTTCATTAAGTACTGACAAAAAATTTGCTCTTCAATTAATTATGGAATCAAAATCTCTTTTGAACTGACTATTTATAAATTTCTTCTTTAATATCGAAAACAAAAGATCAGTGCCTTCAAGAATCCATTCTATCTTATGCTAATTATATTCACTTGAAAAATTTTCCATCTTTTATGATGGTTAAATTATGACCATCTTTTTATTAGACTCAAAGTTTAATTCTTTTTTTTAGTTACAAGGATAATTAATTTGCACTTGAGTAGAGTTACTTTTACAAATCATTATTTAATCATTTCAATATCGATGAGTTAATAAAACGAATTTTTATCAAAGGAAATTAAAATATGATTTACAAGGAAAACATTTTACAACAAATTGGAAATACACCGCTCATTAAACTGAATAAAATTACTCGAAAATTAAAACCACAAATTTTTGCAAAACTTGAATCTGCTAATCCTGGTGGCAGTGTAAAAGATAGAATTGGAATTGCAATGATTGAAGATGCTGAAAGAAAAGGCCTGCTTAAACCTGGTGGAACTATTATTGAAGCTACAAGCGGAAATACCGGAATTGGTCTTGCATTTGCCTCGGCAGTAAAAGGGTATAAATGCATTTTTGTTGTAACTGATAAAGTTAGTCATGAAAAGATAAATTACCTGAAAGCATTTGGTGCGGAAGTCATAATTGTGCCGAAATTACTCGAACCTGATGATCCAGATTATTATGTGAATGTTGCAAAAAGATTAAGCCAAGAAATTCCGAACTCATTTTTTGCTTATCAATATTCTAATAAGGCAAATCCAGAGATTCACTACCGAACAACTGGACCAGAAATCTGGAACCAAACTGATGGAAAGATTACTCACTTTGTTTCTGGAATTGGAACTGGCGGAACGATAAGCGGAACCGGAAAATTCTTGAAAGAAAAAAATCCATCAATAAAAGTAATAGGTGCTGATCCTGTGGGATCAATCTTTAAACATTATAAAGAAAAAGGTGAGATCATTAAAGGCTCACCATATTTAGTCGAAGGAATTGGACAGGATTGCATTCCAGAAAATGTGGATTTCAGTGTGATTGATGAAATTATCAATGTATCAGATCGTGATTCATTTTATTATGCAAGAAGATTGACAAGAGAAGAAGGAATTTTTGCTGGCGGAAGTACTGGTACAAATCTTTGTGCTGCACTCACAGTTGCTCAAAATTTATCTGAAAATGATGTGATTGTTTTTATTGTCAGCGATACTGGTGAAAGATACCTTTCAAAACTTTACAACAATGATTGGTTAAGAGAGAACAGAATTTATTTCGAAAAACCCAGAACATTGAAAGATCTTTCTGAAATTAAAAAATCAAAAGGTTACCAGGTCCTTGTTTCTGTTAAACCAGATGATAAGGTTTCGCTTGCATTAGAATTAATTGATTCTACCGGTTATACTCTGATTCCTGTTATCGAAAACAGAAAATCTGTTGGAGTTGTGAGAGAAAACCGACTTCTGGCAAAATTGATTGACAATCCATCATTGAAAAATTCAACCATACAGGAAGTTATGGATGAATCTCTCATCTTTCTTGATGCGCAAACAAAACTTGATGATGTAAAAGAATTTCTTAAAAAAGACTATGCTGTTTTAGTGAGTGAATATGGCAGAATTATAGACATAATTACAAGATATGACCTTATTGAGTTTTCGGAGAATGAGATTTGATTTCAACCAATAAAATAACTTTTTAAAATTTTAATGAAGATTACAATTGAGTGAAAATTAGTTTAATCAGGATTTAGTTCGAAACTACCTAAATAATTGATTTCATATTTAATTTTTACTTTAGGATCTTAAATCTTTCCTCTAATTGAATTCATATATCAAAAACAAACTTGTGTTAATTACTAAATCTATCCACCATATTTAACTTCTAATGGCTTTTACTTAATTTCACATCAATCATTTTCAGCGGAGGTCATATGAAGAGACCCCCATCCTTTTTGGCTTTAATTGTTTTCAATCTTTCACTTTCACTGTTCGCTCAGTCAAGCAGTTTTCAGAAAATTGGTATTCATCAAGATTCAACTCTTACTGGTTTCATACATCGAATTTCAGAAGATTCTCTTTTATTGATCTTCATTCCAGATACATACAAACCTTCAACCTCAAATAGGATATTTTATATTTCATATTCCACTGATAATGGATTAACCTGGTCATAGCCAAAAGTTTTCCGAAATGATTCGACAAATTTTTTCTATGATTATCGAATATCTTCAATCAGGACATTAAGCAATAAAATTTTAATAGCTTATAGAACATCTACAGGTCTACATGTAATTAGCTCAACCAATACCGGTATATCATGGACAGTACCACAAATACTTCATGCACCGAGTTTACGCTATCAAATTCAGTTATCACAAACTTTAGATGGTACAATATATATTTGTTTCGAACGATCTTCGAGAAATCTTATTTATTTCAAAAATACTAATGATGGATTAACCTGGTCGTCTTATATTCAATTCCCGGAAAATGGATATTTTCTTACGATAAATTCTATAAATCAAAATAAAATTATAGCCTTAATAGAAACAGGTACTTCAAGCAACAAAGATATTTTTTACATGATCTCTACTGATAATGGAAACAACTGGTCAACAAAACAACCTCTTGTGAATTCAAACCTTAATGAAGAAAAGCCAATGTTCTATCGTAGTAAAGATGGCAGGATTTTTGTTTTTTACAATGTTTCAAAACCAACCCCATTTAGCAACATTAAACAATATGATATTCATTACTCAGTTAGTGAAGACGAAGGATTAATATGGACTCATCATCAGCTTACTCGATATGTTGGTGATGACCAGATTGTATCCATCACTGATTCAGAGAACAATCCACTCGTTTTAATTTTAACAAAAAGATATTCGCCAATTCTAAAAAATCAATTGGGTATTGGAGTAGTCGGTTTAGTGAAAGATATCATTGCTCCTCCTGTAATATTTAAAACCGAGATTACAAAATCGACTCCCAAAGATCCAATTTATTTTAAGTCTTAGGTTTATGATGATGATGTAATTAATTCTGTAAAACTCTTCGTGGATGGAAATGAATACGCTATGTATGACGATGGACAACACAACGATGAGAATCCGAATGATTATATTTTTGGTACTTCGTTTTATTCGCCTGTTCAGGAATACGAAAATATGCTGGAGGTTGGTTCAATTAAGTTAACATTTCAAATGATGGAATAATATGTGATGTCTTATCAACTCTGAAAATTCCAATTGAAATATACACAGTTGATAATCATGATCAAGAATTTACTCGTTCTGACACAATAATCTATAGTTCAGCTGGTTCGACTTTTTAGGGTAAAAGTTTAATATTTTCTGGTGGATTTGGATTAAGCGGGTATAACAACGATTCTCTTTGGGCAAATGCTGTTATGACAACTTTACGTATAGATGATTATGTATTTGGAAATGTTGGATCAAATCCATTGGATCCCCGAAACAGATTGAACCGTGTTCGTAGAAGCGATCCTCATTTCGGTAAGAGCTGGCAAGAATGGATAGATGCTGTTTCTCAGGGAGCTATTTCTATGATGGCAATAAAGATGGTATTTACAATCCAATTGATCTGAACAAAAATAGGCAATGGGATCCAGATGAAGATATGCCTGACATTCTGGGTGATGTAACTTATTGGTGTGTATATAATGATGGTACGCGGTCATTAGATAGAAAATTCACGACAATGAATCCACTTGGCATCGAAATTAAACAAACAATTTTTGCATCTAAAAAAAATTCTTATTTAAGAAATACATTTTTTGTAAGATATTCAATCGTAAATAAAGGCACGGTAAATCCCCTGCTTAAAGATGTTATTTTCACTGTATATGCCGACCCGGATATAGGAGACTATTCAGATGATTTGGTAGGTTCAGATACTTTACTACAAAGCAGTTTCACATATAATGATAGTTTGGACTTAGATTTTGGAGTGAATCCACCTCCTCTGTTTATAACCTTGTTACAGTGACCCAGAATATTCACAGGTAATTCGACTGACACAGCATTTAATAAAAAAGGTAAAATTCTGGGTGAGGAAATTTATCCTAATTATATAAATTTAAAGGTTAGTTCAATTAACAATTTTTTTTATTCTAGTCCTATTGATGATCCTCCAATAAATAATGTTATAGATTTTAGAAATTATCCATTAGTTAAATTAAAAAATGGGAATATTGCAAATCCATGCACTCATTTATTTGGCAGAGTTTTAGGTGGAATTGATTGTAATCAAGTAAATCCTTTTTTCTTTTACAACGGTGACCCTGTTACTAATATTGGCTGGATAAATACAACCTCGTATGATGTTAGAACATTTCTCAATGTTGATCCATTTGATTTAATTGAAAACAAACCCATAGATATCATTGTTACTTATACAGCCTGGCAAGGTTTTAATCACTTAAATTCAATTGAACTTACAAGATCAATGGTCAGACAGGTTATTCAAAAATACAATTCTAATTTTTCAACTATTACAGCATTAGATGACAATATTTACATTCCACGGCAATTTCAGCTTTATCAAAACTATTCAAATCCATTCAATAATGTAACAAAATTCAAATTTGCACTACCTTTTAGAACGAATGTCAAACTTGTTATTCATAGTTCTTTAGGTCAAAAAGTAAAAGAAGTTTTGAATAAAGATTTAGATGCTGGCTATTATGAAAGATTGGTAGATTTAAAAGGATTTGCGAGTGGAGTTTATTATTATCAACTCAGGGCGAATTACTTTGTTGAAACTAAGAAAATGGTTTTATTAAAGTAATCGAAGTTTAAATTGATTCAATGATTGTTTTTCCAATTCGTGAATTAGCTGCTGAAATTTTTTAAACCACGAATTACACGAATGAACACCAATTACTCATTCGTGAATTCGTGGTTATTTATTTCTTGACAGATCCAATATGACAAAAAATATTGATTGTTGAACTTTTTTAGTTTTCATCCGGGTGATGTGATTCCATTTATAATAATTTAATTTCCACGAAGTATATCGGTTTGTTGAAAGAATTTTCTAACTTCACTGAGGTTAATATATTAGTTGAAAATAATTCCTCCACTCCAAAAAATTCTCGTAGAGAATTAATCTAAAAAATTATCATTGATTCGTTAATCAAAATCATTATTGAAATTTACTTTTTTATAAAATCATGTAAAAAAGTGTTGGGCTTGCGTTGACCTCAATTAACTTGAATGATTTATAAACGGAAGCGTCAATTCATCAATCGATAAAATTAATTCATATATAAATGTTTTTGTTAGGTCGAGGCTTTCCTTGACCGAATTACTATAATAGAACATTGTTTGGGAGGGGCAAGCCCCTCCTCTACTTTTTAACTTTATTTCTATCAATAAATTAAATAATATCAATCTTATTTTAAGTTATTATCCGAACTTTATTTGTCTGAATTCCATGGTAATGATAAATCATAAAAATGTAATCCTTCAACAATTTTTCGAGTGATGTTTATATCTAAATAATTCTCAATCATCCTGTGATAATCAAAAAATTCTTCTTGAATCTTTATTTTTTCCCTTTTGCATCGATAAAAGATATCGATAGGTTTATTAATTGATGGTGCATAGGTAACCCGGATGAAAAATTCTTTTGCGCTTTCCTACAATGCTAAAACATCTTGATGTCTTGAAGCATAAGCCGCAACTCTATCAATATGCCAGAGACTTTTACCCGATAAAGCACCTCCGCCGATTGGTATTCTTGGACCATAAAAATCCATTGTTAATTTTCTGCCTGTTTGTCCATTATCTCCAAAACTTCCGTCTTTAATAAAGTTACCCGCAGGATTCACTTTGATTGTCATTTTCTTGTCTGACCATCTTTCATCCTGATTTTTTAGTTGTGATATTGAATCTTTAACTACAAACTGAATCTTCTCATTAAGATCAAAATAATTTTCTTCTTTCTTGTGCTGGATTGAAATTAGAACATATTTGATTTCAAATTAGTTTTTAACTTCATCAATCATTGCAAGAATTTTTCCATCGGGACCTAAACCTTGTAAAATTCCATTAAAACTATTCTGAATTTCTTCCTTCAAATAGATTACAAGAAAATGTTCAGGAGGAAGAAAATGAGTCCTTTCATCATATCCAGCCCAGCCAGTTACAACCACCTGATCACCAACAAAACCAGTATACGGATTTGGTTGATTGAAAATCATTCTAATTTTCGTATCGACTTTAAATTTTGAAAAATTCAAATCAGAATTGATTTCTTTCAACGCAGCAATTACAATCTCTCTAATATAGATTTCAAATTTCTTCTCTGAACAGATGATCCCGTCCAAATAAATTTTATTCTGCCAAATAGACGCTTCTAATTGAATATAAGGTTTTGGTTTAATGTCAGATAAATAAAAGATTACATAATCAACTATTTGATCACAAACTTTATCAGGATGACCTGGCAGAACTGCTTCTGATACTCTTAACATATAAAATCTATTCCCTCTGTTTGTAACGGTTTTAACTTATAAATATTCTTTATTCCAGATCTTTTAATAATCTGATCATTGCCACGAGAAGTGATAATCACAAAAATTTCTGTGCTCGAGAGAACTTTTTCAGAATATCTTTCTTTAAATCACCCGTGTAGCCATCCGTTATTACCAATGCTTTTTTTGGCTTCTTTCCTGCTAAATGCTCAAGAACACAATTCATATCTATTCCAACTGTAGTGCCTGTAATTAATGATCCTTTTTCAAATTGAGCTTTAAAAACTTCAGTACTAAAACTCCAGAAGGCTTAATTTTATAATCTGAAAATTGTTTGAGCACTTTCACAAGATACTTTAATTCAGGAAACATCGAACCTGAAGCATCAAGATAGACAAAAGCACTTGCCTGTTTTGTTTTTCCTGTTAATTCCCAATTTGAAAACGAAATAAAAGGATCCCACAACGATTTTATGATACTTCTCTTATCAGATGGACTCAACACAGGAATGAATGTATTAATCAAACCATTATCAATTAATTTATTTTGATCACTTTCAATATATATTTTTCTTAAGACAAGATAGACTTGCCTTTCCCATTTAAAAATTCTTTTTTCGTCATTTCAATTTCAAGTTCTCCAGATACCAAACCCTCACCAATATCTTTAGCAATACTTTCAAAATCTTTTATTTTTATTCTCGCTTCAGCTAAAATTTTTAATAATTCCCCATTAACTTTATCTGAACTGTTTTTTAATGAATGAGTGCCAAGCAAACCGAATAGTAAAGATGCTCCGGGAATAGGAAAGAATCTCATTAAGCTTTTAAAAAAAAGTTTTACATCTTCCACTGTTAATTTACCTTCATAAATACCAGTCCAGAAATCATAAAATTCAAAATCTTTATCATATTTATTTGGCGGTCTTAAAATGTTTAATGGGAATTCACTATCCTTATAATAATCAGACATCAAAGATGAATACTCACTGCCAAGCGTTCGATGAATGAACGCGTTGATAATTGCATCGTGAGCAATATTTTTAATCATCATATCTGCTTCATCGGTTGCCTTTTCTTCACTGGTACTAAAAACTAAATGAAGAAACTCATGTATAATCAAAGATTGAACATGTTCTTCTGTGGTGCAATTCTTTGAGACAAAATTTTTGTCAATCTGTATTGTTGGATTTTTATCAATAATAATTTTTGCAATTCCAACATCATCACATAATTCAATTTTACAAGTGGAAAGAAAACTAACCATGTATAATGGATTTTTATGAATGAGATCTCGAATGATGTGTTGTGATCTTTCTTCAGTTAAATTAATCATAAAATCCTCCTATATCGTATAGACTTACTATTCTTCTAAGTGAACTTGATATCCAGATGATAGGTCTATCTGAATCGTAAAAATATTTTGAGCACAATCCAAGTATTAATGCATTTCTCAAAATTTCTTCTTTTTTCATCTTATTAAGTAATGTTTCTATTTTTTTGTCTCGTCTTAAATCCACACAGATAAGCCTTTTTTCAGGAATCTTCAAGTTTGTTCTTAGTTCATCAGGATTTTTATATCCGAAATTATTCATGATTTTCCAGATATAATCGTAAGGATCTTTATTGTTCTCAAAGAACAAACCGACAGTCATGATCTTTGTAAACATATTTTTTTCTGATTTGAAAATATCACTTGAAATATTGATGCGTTGTCTTATTGAAATGTTCATAAAACCTCCTTTAGAATTTTTATGCATTCTTCTATTCATTAAGCAGTGAAAACGCTTGTTCTATTTCCAGATTGATTGAAAGCGCATAGGATAGAAATTGTTGTGATCTAACTTTTCTGTTATAATCATCTATCGTGTTCAGGTGATTAATAATTTTTTGAATTCTTCGATCATTTGATACCGAATCTAATTCATCTTCATCAACTGAATTTTTACAATCTCTCAATGTGCAAACTTTCATTGCCATTTTTCCAAGTTGATTCACACCTTCATCACTAATTGGAAGTTTTCTCAGAGCAGATGCAGGAAATATTGTAAATGCTAAAGCAGCTGCTTCATGTTCAGGTAATTTATTCAACAGAGTACAAATTACCTGTCCGCCTGTATCTTTGTCTTTACAATTTTCCAAAAATACTTTCAGTTTTTCTGATAAGCTTTTTGAGTACTTAAATTTCAAGTACCAATCTTCGATACCTTTATCGATTATCATGAAAGCTTCTTCGTGAGCAAACTCAATTTTTAATTCATCAGGATAAAATCTTCAACACTTATGTGGAAGCGATGATTTAATAGTTTTTAAGAAAAGTTCTCCATTCAATTTACCTGTTACTGCTAACACAGCAGCAATATTTTCTGTAAACTGTCTTGTTCTGCGAGGAGATATTCTTATTCCAGAGTTATTTAAAATATTTGAAATGTGATAAGAATATTTTGATAGTTTATAACCAAAATTTTTAAGAATAAGATTTAGATTAGCTTTTCCGGAATTAATAATTTTTCGCAGTTCTTTTCCAATTGATTGATAGTCAGCACCTTCATCAGGATAAGCGATTTTAATTTTTGATTCGTCATCAAGATCATCCCATGATTTAGATTCTACAAAGAATGCGAATCTATATTCCAGTGCCTGATCTAAAGGTTGAGAACCAAGATAATAATCATCTGATTCATCCATTTCGGAAGCATTATGATTAAGACATGGATTCATAGCTGCCCATCTGTAAACTAAATTCTTTATTTCAATTCCAAGCAATTTTTTTTCGTAAAGTACAGAGAATAGTTTGTTTTGATTTTCAGGTTTGCATCGACTGATTTCATCTAAAAAGACCGACTCAGCATCCCAGATATTTGTTTCGGTTTTCAAGTATTGAATAGTTTTTTTATTCTTATCTTTATAAGGGAATCCTACGATATCATCAAAAGAAATTAATGATGCGTTATAATGCCGATGTTTTAATCCCAATGCTTTGGCTAATCTATTCAATAAATAAGTCTTGCCCGTTCCTGTACTTCCAATAAGAATTATTGGTTTTTCGGTTACAAGGGCAGATAGAATAATTTCTTCGGAATCCTCAAAACCATAGATTCCTAATTTTTTGAGAATTCCAGGTCTTTAGAGAGAATTTTGTTTTTTACTGAGGGTATGCGAAAATAAATTTTCCATAATAACCTCCTTATTTCCTTTTTTTGAGGAGAAGAAAATCCGTTGCGCAATGGAGATTATTAAGGAAGCCAAAGGGGATTTGCCAATTATGATGGTGGCAGGTTTATTAAAAATATGAAATCAAATTGTGTCATATTTTCACCCTTTAGGTCCTCTATGGCGGGGCCAAGTAGGTGGGAATAAGGTCAATGACCTTACACCCATCACAAATCAAAGTTCCAACTTCAATTTGCGATATAAAGTCCGTCCCGTTTAAACTTTTCAGCTTAAACGGATTTTACTTTCTCCTGTTGTTCAGTTATTTCAATGAATTACTTTGATGCAGTTTTAAAACTAATCCGAATTTATTTCAATATTTCGATGAATTTTTTAGAAATAACTACAATCAACTAATCACCCAAAATCCAACAAAACGAATTTTATACTTAATTTTGTAATAAAGAAAAACAAAATTTGAGAGGAAATTATGGTCAGTTTGTTAGATCAAATGAAAGAAAAAGCAAAGGCGCGAAGAAAAACAATTGTACTTCCAGAAGCTCATGACGAAAGAGTAATTCAAGCTGTAGAAAAACTTCAGAAAGAAAATATTTGCAGTGTAATTTTACTCGGTGTCGAAGAGAACATTCGGGAAAATGCTAAAAAATTAAATGTCGACTTCACTGGAATAAGAATTATCAATCCAGTTAAATCAGATAAGTTGACCGATTTCACAAATATTTATTTCAATCTAAGGAAAAATAAAGGCGTTGATTTTGAAAAAGCAAAAGAGACGATGAAGAATAATCTCTTCTTTGGTGCAATGATGGTGAGAGAGGGAATGGCTGATGGTTTTGTCGGCGGTTCTGCATCACCAACTGCTGATGTTTTGAGAGCTGGAATCCATTGCGTGGGAATGCCTGAAGGAATTTCAATTGTCTCTTCATTTTTTTTAATGGTTCTGCCAGAAAAAGTTTACGCTTTTGCTGACTGTGCCGTTGTTCCAAATCCAAACGAAGAACAACTTGCTGATATAGCTATTTCCACAGCTGATAATTTCGGCAAACTTGTTGGTGAAGAACCATTAGTTGCAATGCTTTCATTTTCAACTAAGGGAAGTGCTGAACATGAGATGGTTGATAAAGTTAGAAATGCAACCGAAATAGTTCGTAAAAAACGACCCGACTTAAAAGTTGACGGCGAGCTTCAGTTTGATGCAGCTGTAGTTGAGAAAGTTGGAAAATCAAAAGCACCAGGCAGTGAAATTGCTGGTCGTGCAAATATTTTAATCTTTCCAGATTTGAACGCAGGAAATATTGGATATAAAATTGCGCAAAGACTTGGTGGTGCAGAAGCAATCGGTCCGATTGTACAGGGATTAAGAAAACCAATCTTTGATTTAAGTCGTGGTTGCAGTGTTGATGATATCGTAAATACTGCAGCAATTGCATGTTTGATGGCTGATTAATTATTCAGACTTGATATTAAGTACAATGCGTTTTTACTTCTGAAAAAATATTGTGTGATAATTTAAGGTAGATTTGTTTCTCGTGTGAATTTAGTTCATAAACTTTTTAATTATATCATAATCATAAAATGGCTTTTCTTTCCAAACAAAAAGTCTGGGTCTTTGATGGGGCAATGGGAACAATGCTTCAAAATCTTGTTAAAGAAGAATTCCCCTGCCCCGATATCCTTAACTTAACTCATCCAGAAATCGTTTCTCAAGTTCATCTCGAATATATCAAGGCTGGGTCGGACATAATTCAAACCAATACTTTTGGTGCAAGCTTTCTTCGACTAAAACGTTTTGGACTTGAAAATAAAATCTATGAAATAAATTCACATGCAGTTGAGATTGCAAGAAAAGTAGCTCAGGAAAAATATGTTGCTGCATCAATTGGACCTCTTGGAGAATTAATTGAACCTTATGGTGAAATCAGTAAAGATGAAGCATTTGAATCGTTCTGCAAACAGGCTGAAGGATTAAGTGAAGTTGATTTTATAAACATTGAAACTGTTCAATCCCTTGATGAAGCAGAAATTATTATTTCAGCAATTCGATCAAAGTTAAGTTTGCCAATTTCAGTTTCAGTTACATTTCAGAAAACGCCACGTGGATATTTCACAATGATGGGAGAAAGTATTGAAGATTTCATTAACAAAACAACTCAATGGAATATTCAAATTGTAGGAACAAATTGTGGTGAAGGTTTTAATCAGTCTCTCGAAATAATTTCTGAGATGAAAAGCCTGACGAATCTCCCAATTTTAGCAAAACCAAATGCTGGAATTCCTGAAATCAGAAATGGAAGAGTAATCTATCCAGAAGACCCTGATTTTATCACTCCCCTTGTTGAAAAATTTTTTTATAATGGTGTAAAAATTCTAGGTGGATGCTGCGGTACAACCCCTGATCACATTCGAATCATTAAAAAAATTGCCAGCAGGGTAAACTTTGATGGATAATTCAAGTATTGAAATTTTGAAAAAAATTTCAAACCTGGTCATCTCCGGTAATTATAAAGAAATGCCTGAAACAATTAATTCTGCTCTCACCTCAGGACTAACTTCAAAAGAAATTCTTGATAATGGTTTATTAAAAGGGATGGATGTGGTTGGAGTACGATTTCGTGATGGAATAATGTTTCTGCCTGAAGTGTTGATGTCAGCTAAAGCTTTCAAAGCAGCAATGAATATTATCGAACCACTATTGATGAAAGAAGCTTCAACAGGTAATTTCAGTCAAGGAAAAATTTTACTTGGTACTGTCAAAGGTGATATTCACGATATTGGAAAAAATCTTGTTGGTGTAATGTTGAAAGGAAATGGATTTTCTGTTGTCGATATTGGAGTTGATTCATCAATAGAAAAATTCATTGATGCAATTGAAAAAGAAAATCCAGATATCATTGGACTTTCGGCAATGCTGACAACAACAATGATTGCAATGGAAAAAACTGTCAAGGCTCTCAAAGAGAAATTTAATTCTAAACTTGTAATTGTTGGCGGGGCGCCTGTTTCACAAAATTTTGCCGATGAAATTGGTGCTGATGGTTATGGTAAAAATGCAATGGAAGCTGTTGAATTGTGCAAAAGATTAATTGATAAATCTTCCACACTTTGAGAAGAAAAATTTCATTTTCATTTCAATGATCTCACAAAAAATTCAAACTCGAATTTCTTGATCTTTGTATTGCAACTGATAAAGTCTATAATAAATTCCCTTCTTTTCTATCAACTCGTAATGATTTCCCATTTCACGAATTTGTCCTTTATGCAAAACAATAATCTTATCAGAATTTTGAATTGTTGATAAACGGTGTGCAATAACTATCGAAGTTCTTCCTTTCAATAATTTTGAAATTGCATTTTGAATCATCTTCTCTGATTCAGTATCAATTGATGCCGTTGCTTCATCAAGAATTAAGATTTTAGGATCATAAGCTAATGCTCTTGCAAACGAAAGGAGCTGCCTTTGACCAAGTGAAAGAGTTGATCCTCGTTCTTTGACTTCCTCATCATATTTATTTGGCAATTTTTCGATGAACTGATCGGCACCAACAATTTTTGCAGCTTCCACAATTTTCTCTAACAGAATATTTTCATTCCATAAACTTATATTCGATTTTATATCACCGCTAAAAATAATTACATCCTGAAGTACAAGAGCTAAATGTTTTCTCAGTTCTCTTTTGTCAAATTGATAAATATCTTGATCATCAATCAAAATTTGACCTTTATTAATATCATAAAATCTCATAATCAAATTTATGATGGATGATTTTCCAGCACCCGTTGCACCAACAATTGCAACTGTTTCACCAGGATTAATCACAAACGAAATATCTTTAAGCACATAATCTTCATCGTTATAAGCAAACCAGACATTTCGAAATTCAACTTTGCCTTTAATTTCTTTTATTGGGACGGGATTCTCAGGATTCTTGACAAACATTTTTGTGTCAAGCAATTTGAAAATTCTTTCTGATGAAGCCATTCCAGTTTGAAGAATATTATATTTTTCGGCGAGATCACGGACAGGACGGAAAAACATTTCAGTGTATTGAATGAAAGCAAATAATACCCCAAGTGAGATTTGTTCCTGTATGACTTTTCCACCACCGTACCAGATAATCAATCCAACTGCAATTGCACTGATTAATTCAACAGCTGGATAAAACACTGCATGATAAAAATTAGATTTTATGTTCGCTTCACGATAGTCACGGTTGATATCCTTATACTTTTGAATTTCTTCATTCTCTTTATTGAACATTTGAACAACGTTCATTCCCGATATATGCTCTTGCATATAGGAATTCAAACGAGCCAAATGTTTTCTTATATCGCGGTAATTTATCCTGACTTTCTTTCGGAATAGAAAAGTTGCATAAATTAAAACTGGAACCACACTCATTGTTACAAGTGCAAGATCAAAACTCATCAAAATCATAAAGACGAAAATCCAGAATATGATAAAGATATCGCTGAATATCATTACAATACCGGATGAAAAAAGCTCACTCAAGGATTCAACATCGTTTGTTACTCGAGTTACTAATCTGCCAATCGGAGTTCGATCAAAAAACTTAAGAGATAACTTTTGAAGATGTTCAAAAATTTCCATTCGTAAATCGAGAAGTGTTCTATGCCCCATGTATTGAGTTGCAAAATTCATTGCATAATTTATAGCTGCTTGAAGAATTAATGAAAGCAAAATCAGAAGAATTATGTTCAACAGTCCTTTTGAGTCACCAACTGAAATGTAATTATCAACTGCAATTTTGGTGAGATAAGGTCGGACTGGTTCTAAAGCAGCAGTCAAAATGTTTAAGAAGATAGAAAGAATAATGTATGGTCTATAAGGCTTAACATACTTCAAAAGCCATTTCATTAAACGGGCATCGTAGGCTTTACCAATTACTTCATCATCTTGAAAAAAGTCTGACATCAAATTTCCTCTAATTCTTTTTCAAGCAATTGTTTCTGATAAATTCGAGTGTAGATTCCATTTAAGGCAACGAGTTCATCGTGAGTTCCTATCTCAGCAATTTTTCCATTTTCGAGAACAATAATCTGATCAGCATCTTTAATTGTTGAAATACGATGAGAGATAATTAAACTTGATCTGCCTTTCATAAACTCTTTTAAGTTTTTCAAAATAATTTCTTCAGTATTTGTATCAACCGCTGAAAGGCAATCATCAAGAATTAAAATTTTTCCACCTTTTGCAACAGCACGAGCAATTGAAGTTCGTTGTTTCTGCCCGCCTGATAGCGTTATTCCCCTTTCACCTATAATCGTTTCAACACCATTTGGAAAACTTTCAATATCTGGTGTAAGATGAGCAATTCGAATGGCTTCGTTTACTCTTTGATTTACATACTCCTCAGTTGGAAATGAATTCAATCCATAGGCAATGTTGTTTTTTAATGTATCTGAAAATAAAAAGGTCTCCTGCGGAACATAAGAAATTTCATTTCGCAGAATTTTAAGTGGAATAGTTTTTATGTTGTGACCATCAATTAAAATTTCACCTTCGGTGATTTCGTAGAATCTCAACAAAAGATTAACAAGAGTTGATTTACCCGATCCAGTATGACCAATAATTGCAAAAGTAGAACCAACCGGAATTCTTAGATTAATATTTTCTAAAACATAAGGAAGATTATCACGATAACGGAAATAAACATTTTTAAATTCAATTTCCCCTTTCAATTTATCAATACTGTAATCTGTTAATTCAGAATCTTTTATTTCAGGTTCGATTGCAAAAAGTGTGTTTAATCTTTTTTGAGATGCTGCAGCCTGTTGAGTGATATTTGTTATCCATCCAAATGCAATAGCAGGCCATATCAAATAACCCATATACAAAATGAAGGCAGTAATTTCACCAAGAGTTAATTCACCATTGATTACTTTCTTACCGCCAAACCACATGATAATCACGATCGAACTTCCAATTACAATGAAAAGAATTGGCCGGAACAACGATTCAACTTTTATTTTATTCAAATTCTTCCTGAAGTACTCATAACTCAATTTTCTAAAATGTTCGATTTCCGATTTTTCTCTAACATAAGCTTTGATTATTCTAATCCCGGAAAAATTTTCTTGAGCTTTTGCAGTCAATACAGAAAAGTGTTCCTGAATTTTTGTGAAGAGAATGTGAATTTTTTTACCGAAAACATAAACAAAGACTGAAAGCACTGGAAAGGGCAATAAAGAAAGAAATGTTAACTCAACATCAATCGAGAACATCAATGCAAGTGTAAATATGAATAGAGTCAAAGTATCAAATGAATACATCACAGCAGGACCAAGAAAGCTTCTGACTGCATTGATATCATTAGTAGCATGAGCCATTATATCACCTGTCTTGGTGTTTTGATAGAATCTCAATGATAATATTTGAAGATTTGACCACAAATCATTTCGTAAATCATATTCAATTTCCCTGGATGCAACAATGATAGTTTGTCTTATCAAAAATCTAAAAATTCCACTGAATAAAGTAACTCCCACAATAAGCAAAGCATATTTCACCAGTGCAGGTGATGATATTTGCTGACGCAGTTCATCAATCCCATCTCGAATAAACAATGGAACATAAACACTCGAGATGTTTGAAATGAATATGAACAAAAATCCTAAAAAGATTTTCTTTCTATACTTTCTAAAATATTTCCGAAGTTTAAGTAACGATCGCATTTTATCACTTCATTAAATAGACACAAATCTAATTTAGAATAATTTGAACTACAATGAATAAATAAATCCTCTAAAATTTAATTTTTGAATTACCCGGATAAAATTTCCTGATTGTTGCCTTTCAAGACTCTTTATGAAAATATTGAATCAAAAAAATTCATCTCAGACAAAATCATCAGAAGAACAAATTCCAGAGTACATAATCAAGAATTAAGATTGTAGCAGCTGATAAAACGAAAGAACGGATAGTTGAGAGTCCCACTCCTTCAGCACCACCTTCAGTTTTAAAGCCAATATGACAACCAATCAATGCTGTAACTGAACCAAAAAATGTGGCCTTCACAATTCCATAAATAAAATCTGTTGTGGAAAAGAAACTTCGGACAGATTCCACATAAACATTTGGAGAAATATCTAGAAAAATATTTGAGACAATAAATGAACCGAATGTTGCAATTACATTAGCAAAAATTACCAGTAAAGGCATCATGATTAATGATGCAAGATATCTCGGCATTGCCAGGTATCGAACTGGATTTATTGACATCGCTTCAAGTGCATCAATTTGTTCAGTGACTTTCATCGTTCCAAGTTCTGCAGCAATAGATGCACCAACTCTGCCGGCAATAACAATTCCAGTTAGTACAGGACCTAACTCAGTTATAACAGCTCTAACAGTTGCCCCACCAATAAATGAAAGTGGTGCGAGTCCTTTTAATTGATATGCAGCTTGCCAAGCAGAAACTGCACCTGTGAAAATAGCTATAACTACAACGAGTGGAATTGAATCGACGCCAATATGTTCCATCTGCCTTAAAATCAATCTTCGATCTCTGAAAACTCTATTTAGATGGAAATGAATCTTGAAAAAAAGTATACTTATCTCACCGAATTCTTCAAGAAAGCTTAAAACCTTCTTCCCGAGTTTATCAAAAAAATTTGCAACCATATTTGCTGATCTTGATTTTATAAAATTATTTTTAAATTAAACTTAATTTAATTAAGAGTCATGCTTTGAACAACTAATAAGAGACTTTTTCAAATAATTGCAGACTAAATTTTGTTAATGAAAAATCCGGTGACTTTGAATTTGAGGTTGTAAAGCCACCGGATTGAAAACATTCAAAATTATTTTTTTGGTTTAGAACTATTCTTCTACATTCGATAAAAATCTTGTGCGATAAAATTCTCTATTCAATCGAGCGATATTTGTAATCTTGATTTCTTTTGGACATTCAGCTTCGCAGGCACCAACATTAGAACAATTTCCAAAACCGAGTTCATCCATCTTTGCAACCATTCGCTGCACACGAATTTCTCTTTCAGGCAGACCCTGCGGTAATAATGCTAGATGAGAAATTTTCGCACTTACAAAAAGCATAGCGGAAGCATTTGGACAGGCAGCAACACAGGCACCACAGCCAATGCAGGCAGCTGCATCCATTGCAAGCTCAGCATTTTCTTTCTTCACTGAAATTGAATTAGCTTCTGGTGCACTTCCAGTATTAACAGAAATAAATCCACCTGCTTGAATAATTTTATCAAATGCACTTCTATCAACAATTAAATCTTTAATCACTGGAAAAGCTTTTGCTCTGAATGGTTCGATGTAGATTACATCACCATCTTTGAAATGTCTCATGTGCAATTGACAGGTCGTAATTCCTTGCAAAGGTCCATGCGGTCTGCCATTAATAACCATTCCACAAGTACCACAAATACCTTCACGGCAATCGTGTTCGAATGCGATGGGGTCTTCACCTTTAGCTTCGAGTTCTTCGTTGACGATATCCAGCATTTCAAGAAATGAAGCATCGGTAGAAATGTTTTTTGCGTGGTAAGTTACAAATTCACCTTTTGCATTTGGTCCAGCCTGCCGCCAGACTATTAAAGTCAAATTCAATTTACCTGTACTCATTATTTATAACTCCTTGTGGATGGTTTGACATATTCAAATACAAGTGGTTCTTTGTGAAGTACCCAATCACCAACATCTTTAAATTCCCATGCAGCAACATAAGCGAAGTTTTCATCATCTCGTTTTGCTTCGCCATCTTCAGTTTGATATTCTTCTCTGAAATGGCCACCGCAAGATTCATTTCTGTGTAATGCATCAATCGCCATCAGTTCACCGAGTTCGAGGAAATCAGCAACTCGTCCTGCTCTTTCAAGAGTTTGATTTAAGTCCATATCACTTCCAGGAATTTTCACATTTTTCCAGAACTCTTCTCTTAATTCTCTGATTAATTGAATTGCCTTCTTAAGTCCTTGCTCATTCCTTGCCATTCCCACATAATCCCACATAATTTTTCCAAGCTGTTTGTGGATATCATCAACTGTTCGTTTCCCATTGATTGACATCAATCGTTTGATTAAATCTTTCTGTACCTTTTCTTCTTTCTCAAATTCCTCATGATCAGTTTTTACAGGAGTGAATTTATGTGAAACGAGATAATCACCAATTGTATAAGGAAGAATAAAATAACCATCTGCAAGTCCCTGCATCAATGCACTTGCACCCAATCTGTTTGCTCCGTGATCAGAAAAGTTTGCTTCACCAATTACATACAATCCAGAAATGGTACTCATCAAATTATAATCAACCCAGAGTCCTCCCATTGTATAATGTGGTGCTGGATAAATTTTCATTGGAACTTCATAAGGATTTTCACCAGTAATCATCTCGTACATTTGAAAGAGATTGCCATATCTTTCTTCAATAACTTTTTTTCCAAGTCGTTTAATTGCATCAGAAAAATCGAGATAAACAGCTTGACCAGTTTCACCGACTCCGTAACCCTCATCACACATTCTCTTTGCTGCACGAGATGCGATATCTCTTGGAGTTAAGTTTCCATATGATGGATACATTCTTTCGAGATAATAATCTCTTTCCTCCTCAGGTATATCGTTAGGATGACGTTTGTCTCCTTTTTGTTTTGGAACCCAAACTCTACCATCGTTTCTAAGACTTTCACTCATCAAAGTGAGTTTGGATTGCTGTTCACCGTGAAGTGGAAGACTTGTTGGATGAATCTGAGTAAAACACGGATTACCAAAGAACGCACCTTTTTTATGAGCACGCCAGATTGCAGTTGCGTTACAGTTCATCGCATTTGTTGAAAGATAAAATACTCTCGAGTAACCGCCAGTTGCAAGAACAACAGCATGTCCAGCGAATCTTTCAAGTTCACCAGTTACTAAATTTCTTGCGACAACACCTCGAGCCATTCCATCAATCACAACAAGACTAAGCATTTCTCGTCTTGTAAAAAGTTTTATTCTTCCTAAACCAACCTGACGACTTAAAGCGCTGTAAGCACCAAGCAGTAATTGTTGACCTGTTTGACCTCTTGCATAAAAAGTTCTTGAAAGCTGCGCACCACCAAAAGACCGATTATCAAGCAATCCACCATACTCTCTTGCAAATGGAACTCCTTGAGCAACACATTGATCAATTATATTATTACTAACTTCAGCCAGTCGATAAACATTTGCTTCTCTTGCTCGATAGTCACCACCTTTCAATGTATCATAAAATAATCGATAGATGCTGTCATTGTCATTTGGATAATTTTTCGCTGCGTTGATTCCACCTTGAGCTGCAATGCTGTGGGCTCTTCGGGGACTATCATGAAAAGTTAGAACAATAACATTATAACCAAGTTCAGCTAACGATGCTGCGGCAGATGCGCCTGCGAGTCCTGTTCCAACTACGATGATATCATATTTTCGTTTATTTATTGGACTGACAAGTTTAAGATTGAATTTGTGATTTGTCCATTTTTCCTGAATAGGACCAGCTGGAATTTTAGATTCTAATGCCATGATTAATTACCTCCATAAAAAAAGAAGAAATAAATAGGAAATGAAGCAAAACCAAGTGAAATAACTAATGCGAAGATTCTTCCAAACCAGACAATGAAAGGTGTATATTTTTTATGATTTAAACCAAGCGTTTGAAATGCACTTTGAAATCCATGATGCAAATGAAGGAAAAGAAAAACCATCGATACTAAATAAAAAATCATATATACTGGTTCTTGAAAAGTTTTTACAACTATATCATAATCAGTAATGTTTTCAGTTTTTGGTCCGTATTTAAACTCATACCAGAAATTCCTGAGATGAATTATCAAAAAAACAAAAATTATTAATGCAGAGTAAATCATATTTCGAGAAGTCCAGGTTGATTTTGGATCGACAACTTTCACATGATATTTGACCGGACGAGCTTTTCTATTTTGCCACCACAATCTGATTCCATCCCAGATGTGAAAAACAAATCCAAGTACAAGAATTATTTCAATAAATCTAATGATGTATACAAGATCTGTTTCATTCAATAAATGAACATAACCGTTGAAAGCATCCCGCCCGAAATAAAGAAAAGTATTACCAAAAAGGTGAATACATAAAAAGAGAATCAGAAAAAATCCGGTAAGAGCCATTAAAAGTTTCTTACCGACAGAATAGTTGAAGGTCGAAAAAAACCAGCCCATTAAAAATCTCCTTCTTAAAATTTGTGGATGAAGTACCTTTTGGGAGTGAAAGCTTGTTATTTTTGTGAATTGTAGCTGTATTACGAATCATTTCAAATTCAAATTAGAAAAGGAGTGAAATAAAATCAATTAATGATAAATGCTTCTCCTTCAATTTATTACGATTTAAAAGATGAAATCATGTTCTCTTTCCTTTTAAGACCATATTACATCAAACATTTGATATCTCATAAATTCTCTTTTTTCAAAAATAATTCATAACCAGAATTATTATTTTTCTTTCAATTTTATCTAATCATCAATTATTTCATTCTTGTAATATACACTTGAAACCAATTGACCGATTTATGTTTATAAGATTCCGGGAAATTTTATAATTCAATCAAAAAATATAAATTGAAATGAAAGACCAGCAAAACCTATGGAAAAGTTTAAGTTAGTAACGAATCTAAAACCGACTGGCGACCAACCAGAAGCAATCAGGCAACTTGTTGAAGGAATTAAACGAGGCGAAAAATTTCAGACTCTTCTTGGAGTTACTGGCAGTGGAAAAACTTTTACTATTTCCAATGTAATCGCTCAAGTGAATAAACCAACTCTGGTTCTATCTCACAATAAAACTTTAGCTGCACAACTTTACGGTGAATTCAAATCTTTCTTTCCCGAAAATGCTGTAGAATTTTTTATTAGTTATTACGATTACTATCAACCTGAAGCTTATGTAGTTGCAACAGATACTTACATCGAAAAAGATTTTTCTATTAATGATGAAATAGATAGACTTCGATTGAAAGCCACAACAGCTTTAATTGAAGGCAGACGAGATGTAATTATCGTTGCTTCTGTCAGTGCAATTTACGGAATTGGTGCACCTCATGAATACGCAAGCCAGGTTGTAATTCTTAAACAGGGAATGCGAATAGACAGAAAAGAACTCTTGAAAAAACTTGTCGATATTTTCTACACAAGGAATGATGTTGAATTCACTCGAGGTACATTCAGAATAAGAGGAGAGACAATCGATTTAATACCTGCATTTCTTGATGATCAAGCAATACGAATCGAATTCTGGGGAGACGAGATTGAATCACTAAAAATTATTGATCCCTTAACAGGCAAAGTTCTTGAAAAAGTTAATTCCTATGTTATTTACCCGGCTAAGTATTTCGTCACACCCAAAGATCAAATTCGAAGAGCAATTAAATCAATTGAAAAAGAATTGGAACCAAGACTTCACGAATTAAGAAGTCAGGGAAAATTTCTTGAAGCTCAACGACTCGAATCCAGAACAAAATTTGACCTCGAAATGATTAAAGAGATTGGTTATTGTTCCGGAATAGAAAATTATTCCAGACACCTTGATGGTCGTCCTCCAGGTTCGAGACCATACACTTTGTTTGATTATTTCCCTGAGGATTATTTATTGATCGTTGATGAATCGCATGTGACAATTCCTCAAATTCGTGGAATGTATAATGGTGATCGAGCAAGAAAAGAAACTCTGGTTGAACACGGATTCAGACTTCCTTCGGCTCTTGATAACCGTCCAATGAAGTTTGAAGAATTTGAAGAAAAAATCAATCAGGCAATTTTTGTAAGTGCAACCCCTGGTGATTATGAATTAGAAAAATGTAAAGGTGTGGTTGTTGAACAGGTAATTCGTCCAACAGGTTTGCTTGATCCACCAATTTCAGTCAGACCAGTCAAAAATCAAATTGATGATTTGTTGAATGAAGTAAGAATTCGTGCTGAAAGAAATGAGAGAGTTTTAGTTACAACTTTAACTAAGAAAATGGCTGAAGACCTGACTGATTACTTTGACAAGTTAGGTGTGCGAGTTCGTTATATTCATTCTGATATTGATTCACTTGAAAGAGTTGAGATTTTAAGAGATTTAAGACTCGGTGATTTTGATGTTCTGGTTGGAGTAAATCTTTTGAGAGAAGGTCTTGATTTGCCCGAAGTTTCATTAGTTGCAATAATTGATGCGGATAAAGAAGGATTTTTAAGAAGCGAAAAATCACTTCTTCAGGTAGCTGGAAGAACCGCAAGAAATGTGAACGGTATGGTTATTATGTATGCAGATAAAATCACCGAATCAATGAGAAAAGTGATTGAAGAAACAGATCGCAGAAGAAAGAAACAGATTGAATACAATCAAAAACATGGAATCACACCAAAAACAATTTATAAAACAACGGAAGAAATTTTATCAACAACTGCTGTTGCTGATGTCCGAAAAGGTCGAGAAGATTATGGAAGGAAAAAGTCTTCCTTCACTGTTGCTCTTCAACCTATCATCAAACATCTAACTCCTGAACAAAAACAAGAACTTATTGATCAACTTACTGTAGAAATGCACAATGCAGCAAAAGACTTTGAATTCGAAAAAGCTGCTGCTATCAGAGATGAAATTCAACGACTTAAAGAAAGTTTGAAAATTAAAGAATAATTTCTGAAGATATTGAAAAGAGAAATCTACAACGAAATCACTCACCAGAAACTTCTTCTCCCAGAAAAATGTGAAAGAATTGTTTCCTTTAGCCCTGCAATCACTGAAGCTTTATTCGAAATGGAAATTGAAGATAAAATAAAAGGTGTAAGTGTTTATTGTGTTCATCCAATTCAAGCAAGAGAGAAAAAAATTGTCGGTGCTTACAACTCTTTTAAAGAAAAAGTTATTGATGAAATCAATCCCGATTTAATTTTTACAACAACTGGCTATCAACTCGAATTAATAAAAAAACTTGTCGAAAAGTATCCCGTTTATCCACTCAGATTACCGCCAACACTTTCTGAATTAATTGCTAATTGTGTTGAAGCTGGAATAGTGGCAGGATATTATGATGAAGCAAGAAATTTTCAGCTGAAACTTTTAGATGAATTAACCAAGTTAAGTGTACCATCAGTTCAAGATAGAATCAAAGTCTACATTGAAATTGATCTTGGTGGACCAGTTACATTTGGTGCTTTTAGTTACATTACTGATGGAATTCACTTCGTTGGTGGAAAAAATATTTTTGGATCAGAACCAGTCGAATGGATGATTCCCAGAGATAATGACTTAAAAATTCTTGATCCCGACATTATCATTTATGAGCCTAAGATGTTTTCAAAAAGACCTGATAAAGAAAACTTAAAAGAAAAGTTAAGTCAAAGATTTGGCAGCTTAAAAACAATTAAGGAAGACAAATTATTTATTACACCAACTATTTATGATTTCTTCGCTCACCATGGACCTGGATTTATCCTGAAAACTCTCAAATGGCTGAAAGAAATTATTGAAACAGTATCGTAGTCGAATTAAGGAAAATCAACTTCAAGTTCTGTCTTGCCGTCATAATTTGGTGAAAGCATACCGACTATCTTCACATTTTTCCTTCCCCTCTCTGTAATAAAATCAATTGAGTGACTGTAAATCAGAGATTCGACAATTGATGTATATAAGAGATGAAGTTTTGTTCCATCTACCAACATTTTATAAACACCGCCTGTCACTTTTGAAAGGTCTTTTGGATTTTGATTGGATAAATTTGGAGTGGACCATAGATTTGTGTACTTCGAAGTATCAGATGCAAAAATTGTGTGAACTATTCCCCTTCCTTTCAAATTATTCCTAATCCAGGTCAGTGACCACTCTTCTCTTGAACTTGGTTTGATTGGTACATCGGTAAAGACTATAAAAACTTTTTGTGCGTCTGTTCTCCAGCTAAAAAGGCTATCAGCATATCGAATTGCAGAGATTGGATTTTCAGAAAGATGAGACGAACCAAATGCAGGGAACAAAACCTGAGTTGCTGTATCAACAAATCTTTTCGCTTGCATCCAGCTTCTAAAATTGGCAACATCATCAGTCAATAATTTTACACCTCTAATATCTCCAACAAAACCAACTCCGCCATATCTCGCATCGATTCCTCTTCGATAAATAAAATCATCAAATATCGTTATTGTATTAATGATTGAATCAATTATTGCTTCATTCATACTTCCTGAAACATCAACGCAAAAAACAATATCAGCTTTCAATCGATTTGAGGGACTAACTCTTCTAACAAGAATCCCTTTATTCACTCCATCAACTTCCAGCCAGATATTTTGCAGTGGATCATTCGTTCCGTATAAATCAATTCCGATTTCAGTAATTACAATTCCGCTAAGATTTAATCTCCTGCGGTTATCGATTGAGGGAGAATAAAAGGTTCCAGATAAAACTACATTGTTCTTTAATACTTCAGGGACGGGTCCAGTTTGATCTGGTGGAATTTCTGGAATTTGTGTCTCCGATGCGTTTTCTCGACAGGCGGAAACACACATTATAAAAACTATAAACAAAACTATTAAACTCTTCTTCATTTTTAGCTCCATTAAAAAATTCTGATTACAGATTTAATTTACTAAAAAATTTTAGTCAATTATTTCTTTAAAATTTATTTGAGTGAACTTCTTGATTTTTGCTGTTAAGAAAAATGAAAAAGATCTGGAATTTTGAGTTTGCAATGTCAAAGAAATATCCTTTTACTAATAAAATAATAAAAGAGTAATTATTTAATTTTCATAGGTTCAGAAATTCAAAATCATTACAACAAAGTTTGAAAAAATTTTAAAGGAACTTATTGGCAGTCTTAAATAACATCCGAAATTAATATTCAAAAAGCGGAAAACATTCTTTTCAAGACACCAGGGTTAAGAATATGATTATTAATTCCAAATGACCCGGAAGTAAATGGGAAAAAGAAATTTTTAATGATGTTGTATTAAAAAAAATTATGTATTCCCTTTTGAATACTAGATGTCAAACATTTTTTTTAATTAGAATTTCATTTATTTAATGACAGCAGGTATTCCTCAAATATCTGACCATCCTGAATCGGAGGAATTCGAAATCCACCACTAAGCAGCTTTTGAATAATTTCAATTGATTCTTTATCACTTATCCATTTTTTACTAACAGCAATTTCTAAAATTCCAAGAGTATCAATTACTCTAATACCAAGTTCTCTCGCAAAATTTCTCGCCTTTAGATCATCAATTACTACTGTTCCTTTTTTCTGGAGTGCAAGAATTATCACTTCGAGTTCACCACTACCAAGTACAACTGATAATTCTGAAATTTTTTCTTCATAGTTGTTCGGAATCTCAACTCTTTTAATGTTAAACTTTTCATTTATAAGGTGTTTATAATATTCTCTATTTTCTTCCTGTTCTATTGCTTCATTTCTCACTGCTTCAGGAACCAGAAGTTTTGCAAAATTAATAAGTTTATCAAGGATACATTCAAGTCCACCCCTATGATCAAAGTTAAATAAAGCTTAAGTGTCAAAGATCATATACTCTTCAATATCCTTGACACTAATTCCCACAACTACTCCGCTTCAAGTTCCATAAGTTCTTCAACTTTTTCTGAACGTTGTGCAAGGTATGCGTCAAGTGTAACGCGGTCTGTAAATAACCATTCCTTCAGTTTACCCGCAGATATCTTGTTGTTATCATAAAGTTGCAACGCGAGTCGAAGAAACTCAGGTGAAACCTGTTCATCGATATCATGAACTCGGTTTGAGGGTGTTGCAGGACGATCTTTTGGCTTTGTAAAATAAAACTTCTTTTCTTCCCAGGAGAAAATTTTCTTTTCAACCAATCTATAGAATAGTGCCTCTCGCGAAACATTAAAATACTTCGCTATTGAGTCAAGGATTTCTGTATGCTTTATTGATTCTGTCCCAACTTTTTCAATTTCCTGATTAAGTATTAATTCAGGCATCAATAACTCAGAAGCAAATGCATTTGCTTCTCTTTCCTCAGGTTCACGATTTGAAGCAATGTTCGAACTAATGGTGCGTTTATCTTTTGGTCCTAAATGAAAAAGAATATGAGCAAATTCATGAGCAAGAGTGAAAAGCATTCGTTCTTTGGAGTGCATGCTGTTAATGAAAATAACAGCAAAGGCATTTCGATACGATAAACCTGAAAGTTCCCAGGGCAGCATCCACTCAAAAATATGGGTATTAAACTCTGTGAGAGCTTGTTTAAGTTCATCGAATGTCACGATTCTATTCAGCTTCAATGTTCCCCGAATTTGTGTAGCAATAGATTGAAGGTGTTGATATGAAAAATCCATCTTCAGAGCAAATAATTTTGGAAGTTGTTCACTCATATTGTAGCAAGTATCGATGTAATGCAGCTGCATCTCAGCGTCAACGAGAGCTTTTTCAATTTCCAGTTTTACTTCAGAACTAAATTTCTTCTTTGATCGAAATTGAAAATGTGCATCCACTTTTCCATGCAATAAATAGTCAAGCGTTACCCCAAGTATTCGAGCAATTGTCATCAATTGATTAACTGAAGGTTTCCTTTCACCTTTTTCCCAGCGAGAAACAAGACTTGTATCAACATGAAGTGCTTTTGCCATTTCTGCCTGAGAAAGTCAGGCATGATCACGAAGTTCACGAAGTCGATCAGAATTAATTTCTTTCATAGTCCTGTCAAAAATTTTTTATTATTCAAATAAAAATAGTAATAATTTTGACTTTATCAAGTTATGTGACGATCTTATCATTCTTTACTCATTTTTAAATAAAACCAACCTGTCATGAATTTATCTTAACTGATTTTAAAAGCAATGACAAAAAATTAAATGGAAATCCTAATTAAATTAATCAAATTAATTCTCCCTTATTCAAGATGGAAATTAATTACTCTTTAAAGTTTAAATTGAAACCACTTCTCTATTGAACTAAAATCAATTGTAATTTGATGAAATAAGTTTTCTTCTAAATTTAACTGTAAAAATTGACCCTTTACCTTTCTGGCTCCAAACTTTAATATCTCCACCAATCAAATCAATATATTTTTTTGTAATTGCTAATCCGAGTCCCGTACCTTCAAATTTTCTTTTGTAGGTGACATCTTCCTGACTGAAGGGCTTAAAAAGGTGTTTTAAATATTCTTCTGATATTCCAATGCCTTCATCTTTCACAATAAGTTCAACATCTTCTTCCTGAAGATTTACCGATATTTCAATGGTGCCTCGATCAGAATATTTTATGGCGTTTGAGATAAGATTTTCTAAAATACCATGAACGCAATATTCATCTCCTTTTATTAAAACATCTTCGTCAGGCATTCTGGTTACAATCTTTAAATTTTTTTGATCAGCTTGAACTTTTAATTCACTAACTACTTCATCAATGTATTTTTTCAAATCCAGAACTTTAATTGTAACTTTTAACTCACCTGCCTCAAGCTTGGACATTTCAATTAATTGATTGATTGTATTTAATAATCGTTTGCCGCCCTTCTCAATTATTTCAAAGTAATGAGCAACTTCAAGGTTATCTGGTTTCAGAAATAAATCTTTTAAGACATCTGTATAACCAAGTATTGAATTTAACGGTGTTCGAATTTCGTGTGATAGAAGAGAAAGAAAACTACTCCTCAATCTATTTGCTTCAACAGCTTCATCTCTCGCTTTAATTATTTCTTTTCTCTGATTTAATTCTTCAATTGCTAAAGCAATTGATGCAGCTGCAGATTTTAAAACATCAATTTCCATTAAATTCCATTCTCTTTCTGACACGCATTCATCAAATCCAATGAATCCATAAAACTCATCTTTTATCATAATTGGAATTAATAGAATAGATACTATATCCTGAGATTTGAGAATAGTTCTTGTAGGTTCAGGTAAATCTTTAACAATAGCAGCCCAGTATCCTCTCTGAAGCATATCCTGAACTAAATCAATGCCCAGTTCATCATAAGGTAAGTTTTGTAATTGTGGGTTATCAATTTGAGGAGTAATTCCTTCCCGGCACCATTCTGCAACTTGACTCATTAATAATCTTCTCTTTTCATCTTTAGAATTCTCAAAAACATAACAACGACTTGCACCTGTAACTTCACCAAGTTTTGGAAGCATGTAATTATAAAAGTTTTTCAAATCTTCGAGAAAGATTAACGCTTTTTGAATATCAACAAGAACATCAAGATATTTCTCTCTCTTTTTGATTTCTTCTTCTTTAATTTTTATTTCTGTTACATCCGTCAAAATCCCGATAGAACCCGTTAACTTTCCATCTTTATCAAATACAGGAAAGGAATGGTCTCTAATCCATTTTATATCTCCATTTTTTGTCTTGATTTTATAGTCGGCAAGATATTCACCGGTTGTTCCTTTAATTCTATCTTCTTTTATCTCTTCAATTGATTTTCCCGGCGAAAGTAATAAATAAATTTCCTCTATTATTGAATTAAATCCAATTTTTTCAATTTCTTCAGAAGAATAACCAGTTAACTTCTTTATGACAGGACTTAAGTATTCATATCTCATTGTTGCGTAGTTAAGTTTATATAGTACATCTCCAGATTCTTCTGCCAAAAGTCGATAACGTTCTTCGCTTTCCTGAAGTTTTTTATAAGTCTCAACAGTTTCAGTAATATCGTGATAATTTACAATCAAGCCATTAAACAAGGGGTCATAGTACATGTTTGTGATTGTTGCTTCGAGCCATAAATAATGTCCAAATTTATGACGACCTCTGAATTTGATTGTAATTTTACTTCCGGGTTCTTTCAGTTTTGCTAAGCTTTCTTTCACAAAATCAATATCGTCTGGGTGAATCAATTCAAGTGGATTTTGATTCATTCTTTCTTCAATTGAATAACCAAGCAACTTTGTAGAACTACTACTCAAAAAGGTATTTTTAAAGTCTTTGCTGACAACCAAAATGACATCTGAAGAATTTTCAATTAATTTTCTAAATTTTCTCTCGCTTTCAAGAATTTTTCTTTCATTATCAACTTTGAAATAGGTATTAATGAATATTTCTGAAAATATATTGACAAAAAGTTCAGATTGCGAATTTAGAAGATTCTTTTTTTCTGTTGAAGAAGTGCTCAAAAATCCAATTAAGACACCTTTATGCTTTAATGGTCGCCAGATAAAAGATTTTATACCCTGATCACTTAACACTTTCCTTTCTCTTTCAGCTTCTGATGGCAGCTGGTCAATATCGAAGCAATTATACAATACTCCAGAACTTATCTTTTTAAACAAAAAAGGAAAATCATTTTCAAGATCAAGAAATTGGAACTTGTCAATAAATGGTTCTATTCCAATCTTACACCACTCAACTTCACAATTGTAGAACTTAGAATCTGGTTGATTATAGAAGAAACGAACCCTGTCAACTTTCAAAAAATTACCTGCATCATTGAATATTTTAATTATTTCTTCATCAAAATTTTGGGCATTTAAGTTTAAGAATTTTGAAGTGATATCCATTAATTGAGATTCGACTTCGAGCTTCGATTGAAGTTCAGATATAATTTTCTTGCGTTCTGAAATATCTCGAACCATTCCGAATAAATATTTATTGCCTCCAAACTCTATTGATTTTGCACTTACTTCAACTTCAAACAGCGAACCATCTTTTTTGCAATGATTTGATTCATAGACAAGTCCTTCTGAATTTTCAATTTGCTTAAATCTTTCATAAAGTTCTTGCATTTCATTTACTTTACAGACTACATCGATGGTTTTGCCAATTAATTCTTCAGGTTTATAACCATAAAGCTTTTCAACTTTTTGATTTGTTTGAACTATTTTACCTTCGTTATCAAGGACGAAAACTACATCATTAATTTCTTTCATTAAAAAATTAAGTACCGTTTGAGTAGATTCTTTTTCATGTTTTAATTCAAGTTCTCTTTTTGCATGAAGTAAAGCATGTCTTGTGATAATAAATCTTAAATTCAAACCAACAAATAAGAATACAAAAATCAGTAATAGAACCGTTTCAAAACTTTTTTGTAGGAAATTTCTAAAAACTTCTTCTCTATCAATTTTAGCCATCAAATACCAATCCGTATTTTTTATTCTTGTGAAATTTGCGAGAATTGGTTTTCCAGCATAATCCAGACCTTCATAAAAACAGTTTTCCTGCTTACGAATTTGCGTGAAACACTCTGAATTATTGATTGCTTCAAGAAGATTAAAAGGTTTAATTGGGACTTTTCTTAAGAAACTGATGTAAGTTATTTGATTGTCATCAATTTTCATTAATAAAATTTCTTTGGAACTAAAGGGCTCAAAGTATTCGACACGCGGAATAATAGTACTAAGGGCATCATACTGAAAACGAACAAAACCAAACAAATTATCCGTTGATTCTTTATAGATGGGAAACTGAAAAGCATACACAACCCCTGATTTGGGAATTCTAAAAATATCTACCAGAAACTTATCGGTTTTAATATTAGAAAAATTTTTCAATGTTATACTATCAATTTCACTCCTATCAAAATTAAGGCTCAATTGAACAATACCGTTTTTATCTATAAGAATTACATCCTCTAAATTTTTGATTGTTCTTACCTGGTTAAGATAATTTTGTAATTTTTCAATGTTATTCCTGCCTTCAAAAAATTTTTCTAATTCACTTTTCAAAAAATCAGTTTTGATTAGAGTACTCAGTTTTGTCCCTTCTTCATTCATAAAGCTAAAAATCTGGTCTGATTTTAATTGAGCAAGGCTCTTTAAATCCTCAAAACTTCTTGATTTTAATTCATCATATTCATTTGAAAGCCTCTTAATTGAAAAGGCAATTGCAAAGATGAATATGACAAAAAAAGCAATCGTTAACTTTTTTGATAATGAAAATCTATGTATCGAAGACGACATAGATACCTTTAATTTTTATTAATTTGACAAAAATTTAGAAAAAAAAGTACTTATAGTAAACTATTGTTTTTCAATAAATTAATTACAACTGTTTTAAGGGTTGAATTCCTTTGAAATGAAATGTATACCGTTCTAAATTTGGGAAAACTTAGTAAACTTATTTGATATATTACATTTTGAATTAATTATTTATAATGAAATTGCTAAAAAGTGGGATAAAGAAAAATTCATACTGTTCGTAATTTATCCGAGTGACTAAAATTTTAATAATCATCATTTTAGAGACAAAAATAAATTAATAAACAGACTGCGATTTAGCTATGAATGAAAGAATTAAAAAATTAAATGATAAACCAATCAACACACATGGAAAATTTATTGTTTATTCAATGGAAGCAAGTCAGAGAGTTATGTTTAATCATGCAATTGAATTCGCAATATCCCTGGCAAATGAATACAAAAAGCCACTGATAACAATTTTTAATCTGACTGATAAATATAAGCACAGTAATCAGAGATATTACAAGTTTATGATTGATGGATTGATCGAATTAAAAAAGTACTTTGATCAAAGAGGAATTAAATTCATTATAAATAAATCAGATTATGTCTCTGGTTCTATTGGGTTTTCAAAAAATGCGGCTGCATTAGTCAATGATAGAAATTATCTAAAACTTCAAAGATCATGGCGTGAGAAAGTTGCTGGTTTTGTAGATGTTGCTGTTTTTCAAGTGGAATCGGATGTATTAATTCCTATTGAAACTGTTTCAAACAAACAGGAACCTTATGCATTTACAATCAGAAAGAAAATCATGAATTTGTTCAACCAATTCTTTCAACCTTTTGATCATCAAGAATTAAAAATCAAATTAAATGAGGCAGATTTTGAAAATCTCGAATCTGCAAGTGCAGATGATTATATTCAGATATTAAACATAGATAAGACCGCTAAACCAGTTGATAAATATTTCAAAGGCGGTTATTCCGAAGCAAAAAAGCTATTGAATCAATTCATTGAACATAAATTACCTCATTATAAAGAATTTCGATCAGACCCCACAAAGGATTTCCAATCAGAGTTAAGTCCTTACTTGCATTTTGGTCAAATTTCAATTCATGAAATTTTAAATGAGATATTGAAAAACTATGAATTTAATGATGAGAATGTTCAATCATTTATTAACGAAGCAATTGTCTGGCGAGAACTGGCGAGAAATTTTTGTTTCTATAACCCTAACTATAATCAATATGAAGGAATTCCCGAATGGGCAAAAAAATCACTTGAAGAACATCTTAATGATAAAAGAGAAGCAATTTATTCACTCGAAGAATTAGAATTTGCCAGGACTCACGACCCATACTGGAATGCTGCACAAATCCAATTATTGCAAACAGGAAAGATGCATAATTATATGCGAATGTACTGGACAAAAAAATTAATTGAATGGACTCAACATCCCAAAGATGCTTTTAATTTTGCTTGTTACCTAAACGATAAATATGAGCTGGATGGAAGAGACCCAAATGGTTATGCGGGAATTTCCTGGTGTTTTGGAACTCACGACCGCCCATGGTCCGAAAGACCAATTTTCGGAAAAATTAGATATATGAATGACAAAGGACTGGAAAGAAAATTTGATATGAAAATCTATTTAGATAAATACTCAAAACTCGATGATAACCAGAACTTTAATAATTAGATGTGGTTTAACTGGCAGAATAATTTCTAAAAATGGTTAATCGTGATTAAATTAAAATATAAATGAGGTTGAATATGAAATCTTTGATACTGCAGTCCCTATTAATACTGGTTTTATTTATAAATTTTGCAAATTCTCAAACCCTTCATTTTTGTGAAGGAGTTGATGAAAACGGCAAACCAGTAACTCCATCCAATGCATTCAATATCTCTCCTAGAGGTGGATATTTATACTTCTATGTCGATTTAGGATTTGAAGTAGAAACAGATGAGATTTATTACGAGATTTATAGAGTTGATTCAAAAGGAAAAGAAATTTATGACCGCACTGAATACAAAAAAGTCGATCCGAAATCAAAAAAGTTTTCGCATCAGATAATGTTCTTTAATCCTGGCAAATATAATGTCTATGTCTACAAAGGCAACGGAATTTATTTAACTTCAAATTCACTACGAATTAATCTGAAATAACTTCAATACATCCGGAAATCTTATGAAAAAATTTTTACTTCTTATAGTTGTTATTCTTTTAAATTCCTGCGCAGTTTCTAAAAAATCGGACAGAGTTTCAGAAGAAAAAACAGTTTCTTTACCACCAGAAACAGAGAATGAAATTACTGATGAAGTAATAGAGGCTGCAAATAAAGTTGGAATAAGTAAATCTGAATTAGAAAATCTCATTGAGAAGCCACTCTATGCGTTCGAACCAGCCGAAATTGATGAATACTTAAAATTTTTACAAATCATCGAGCCAGATTTAAGAAAAAGGATAGACCATTTAGCAAAAAAAATGATTGGTCAAAAATATGAGATTTATTTGCTGGGTGAATATCCTTTCGAAATTTATGATCCGCAGCCGCTTTATTGCATTGATAGAAGTGACTGCGTTGTATTCAGCGAACATATCTATGCAATGGCTCTTTCCGATAGCTGGAAAAAATTTTTCACAATGCTTCAAAGAATTCGTTATAAAGATGGCATAATTGGATTACTAACGAGAAATCATTACACGGAAGCTGATTGGACTGTGAATAATTCATGGCTTATAAAAAATATAACTGATAGTTTACCTGATGTAAAATCAGTTCAGGTTACAACTAAAATAAATCGATCAAAATTTTTCAGTAAATGGAATATTGGTCAGGATATTCCTGTTGAAGAATTGAAGTGGTCTTATATTCCAGCATCAGAAGTTCCAAAAGCATTAAAATATTTAAAGACAAGTGATTTTGTGAATGTTGTACGCGGATTCAGTCCACAGGATGTTTATATAGGACATGTTGGATTAATATCAGTTGGTGAAGATAGCGTTGTATATCTAATTCACTCAGCAGAACCGGAAGTAAGAATGGAACCACTTATAGATTATATGAACCAATCACTAAAACTGAATGAAAGACGAATTAAAGAAAACGCTGAAATAGTAAAAAAGAATCTTGAACTTCAAAAATTTAATGATAGCTTTAGAGTCTCAAACAATGGATTGCCCCATCCGGATGAAAAGAAATTACAATCACTGAAACCATACTTTTATGGTTTCCGATTTTTTAAACTTCAGGAAAATGCACTGGATAATCTAAAAACGATTGATGGTCCAAAAGCACCCAGGCTTATAATTTATGGAGAAAATTAAATTCAATAAATAAAGCACAACTTTTTCCATAAGTTATGTGAGTTTAAAAATAAAACAGGCTCTCACTTGAGAGCCTGTTTCTTAATTTGCCTGTTTAAGATTTTCACTCTGCCAATTCATAAACTAAAAATCCACCACCTGCATTAGCTGGTAATTTAAATTGTCCTCTCACAAGCATTTGATTGTCAACAGCATACCAAAGCGTTTGTTTAACTTCATTATCCTCTTCGGAGAAAAGTTCTACTTTGTAAGTTTCAAATTCTTTCACACCGACTTTTATTTTTTCTGTACTCTTAACTTCAACAAGATATTTTTGGGCTTTGCCAGACATGAAGTCAAACTGACTTAAAGAGGTTTTGAATCCAACTCTCAGTGGAAGTGTAGCAATGGCTATATCTGTTCCAGCTCCACCTGAAAGAACAGGTTCATCAACTTTAGATTCGATTGGCATTTCTTGTGGACCCATCTTCATCAAACCGGTAACTTTATCTTTTTCAAATTTCAAATTAATCGAACCAGGTCCTTGAACAAGATATCTTCTTATTGGGAACAAAGTTTTAGGATCTAAATCGAGTGTATCAAAAGCACTCATTATTCCTTCAGTGTTCTCAAGAATTCGAATAACTTCCTGACCTTCAAATGTAGCTTTTTCAATTCTACGTTTTATTTCAAGATGATACTTCTGACCCATTATTTCAAAATCGGAATTGTAAAACAACTCACCGAGGAATATTTTATCTGGATTGAAATTGAGTTTTTCAAGCGTAACTTCAGATGTTGATGGTTTTTGTGGTGCCTGGACTTTTGAAATATCAACAGTTAACTCATCAAGTTTTTTATGAATTTCTTCTCTCACATCTTCCTGAACTCTTCCATTCAAATACTTAAAAAAGAATTTTTCCATTGCTGTGAACATTGCAAGTCGATTAAGTTCATTTACAAATCCATGACCTTCATCAGGTGCAACCATATACTCAACATTTCTTCCAAGGTCTCTCAATGCAGTGACAATTTGATCAGATTCAGCTTTTTTAACTCGTGGATCATTTGCACCTTGTACAACATAAAGTGGAGCTTTAATATTTGTTGCAGAATTTAATGGTGATTGCGTCTCAAGCATTTTGCGTTCTTCGGGATTATCTTTATCACCAACTCTTAGAGTGAAGATTTTTTGAACTGGTTTCCAGTAGGGTGGAATTGAATTCAATAATGTAATAATGTTTGAAGGTCCAACAATATCAAATCCACATGCATATAAATCAGGAGTAAATGCTAATCCAGCAAGAGTGGCATATCCGCCATAGGAACCGCCTGCAATTGCAACACGTTTCGGATCTGCAATTCCTTCTTTAATCAAATAATAAACAGCATCAGTTATATCGTGCTGCATTGCACCTGTGCCCCATTGCTTGTTACCGGCATTCAAATATTTTTTCCCATAACCAGTTGAACCTCTAAAATTCGGTTGAAAAACTGCATAACCTCTGTTCGCAAGAAATTGTGCAATTGGATTGTATCCCCAGATATCACGAGCCCATGGACCGCCGTGGATTAACATCACCACTGGAAGATTTTTTGGTTCCAGTCCATTTGGAATAGTGAGATAACCATAGATATTCATTCCATCTCGAGCAGTATATTTAATTGGTTTCATTGGAGAAAGCCACTCAGATGGAAGATTTGGTCTTGATTTATAAACTAACTCAGCTTTACCAGTTTGTCTATCGAATAAATAAACAGAACCTGGGTCAACATCACTCGAAACAGAAACCAACCATAAATTTTCATCTTTGCTAATAGATTGAAATCCAATATTCCCTTCTGGTATTTGCTTCAGTAAAGTTTCAAAATCTCTTTTGAAATTTTTCTCTTTGGGATAGATTCTGAGTTTTTCGCCAATGTAATAAGTCATCAAAAGTTCATTTGTAATATCAGAAAATAAAGCGCCAGCAAAATCGACTTCATCGATTGGGTCTTTATCAATTAATTTTGATTTCTCTGTTTTTAGATCAAATAATTCAAGCTGAATTTTATCCCTATTTTTACCTTTATTTGTCATTAAATAGAACGCATTGCCATCTTTAGTAAATCTTAAAGGCGCTGCAGTTTCCTCGAATTCAACTTCATAAATTTTGATCAGCTTATTGTTTTTTAATTCGAGAATTTCAGTTCCACCATCTTCAGTTTGACGAATTGCTAATCTTATATTTCCATCAAGATCAGTTTCCCAGCCAGCAATGTTTTCTTTATTTTCGTAGAGTAATTTTCTTTCACCAGTAATTATATTAATTCGATAAACATCATGTAGTGATGGGTCTCTATCGTTTAATCCGACAATAATTTCATCTGGAGTTTTTTTCGGAACATCAATAATAATTGCCCTGACATTTTCAAAGGGAGTTAAATTTTTTGCTGGCGGAACTAAATCACCTTCCTCAAATGGATTTACTGCATAAACTCGATAGTTCTCATCTCCATCTTTATCCTGGGAATATAGAATGAACCTTGAATCTTCACTCCAGAAATAATTTGTTACAGGTCTTTTTGTATCCGCAGTTATTGGTCGTGCATTTTCAAATGGTTCATTTATTTTTTTAATCCAGATATTTCTGATTTTATTGTATTGTTTCAGAAAAGTAAGATATTGACCATCAGGTGATATTTGAGCACCAGAAATCTCTGGATCACCAAAAAATAACTCTCGATCAATTATCGGTGGTTGTTGTGAATATAAATTATTAAACATAATGTACACCATTAGTATTAGAGATAAATATAGCCTCATCTGAATGACTCCTTTTAAGATTGTGTTGCAATTTAGTTAAGTAGTTGAATAAATAAAATTCCTATTTCTTATCAGACATTGATTTCATTTATTCTGTTTATCCGTTTTTTGATTGAAGGATGACTGTAAAAAATAAATTCAATTAACCAGTGAGGATTTTCGTCTGCTAAATTAATTTTTGAAAGTTTCTCCAACGAGTTTATAAAAGAAAATTTATCGCCAGTTGATTTTACAGCAAATTCATCCGCCTCATATTCAAACTTTCTCGAAATAGAATTGTAAATTGGCATTATCAATATAGAAATGATTGATAAGATGAGTAACAATATCGGAAGTGCTGAGAGTTGTGCTGGCGAGGTGAATTCACATTTCTTAGTGATTTCTAAATACAGGTGATTGGTGATGTAAAAAGTTAGTGTTGTGGTGATTAATCCAATCAAAATATTTTTTACAATATGTTTTTTCTTGTAATGACCAAGCTCGTGGGCAAAGATTGTGAGAATTTCATAATCTGTAAAATTTTCAATTAAAGTATCGCTTAAAATTATTCGCTTCGATTTGAAAATCCCTGTAAATCCAGCGTTCGCTTTTTTGGTGTTTTTGCTGAGATTAAAAGAATAGATTCCCTCAAATCTCAAATTAAATTTTGAACAGAGATCACTAATCTTTTGCTTCAATTGTTCATTTTCAAGCTTTGTGAATTTGTAAAAAATTGGGAAAATCAAAGTTGGCGCAAGTCTCACCAATAAAATCGAAAAAACAAAAACTATAATTGCAAGAATTAACCACCAGTACTCATAGTTTTTTATTAAATAAAAGAACACTAACGCAAGTGGAACTCCGATGAGCATGGAGACCAATGTAGATTTTAATCTTTCTAAAATCCAATCGCGTAATCTCTGATTTGAAAGTTGATATTTATGCTCAATTATAAAAGATGAATAAAACTCAAGCGGAACAGTAATAATTGAATTCAATATCCCAATTACCATCAAAAAAAGAATGTAAGCCAGATAATCATTCGAAGTAAAAGAATAAATCTTCGTTTCAAAAATCTTTGATAGTGGAGTAAAGATCAGGACAAGCAAAAATGCGAGACTTACAATTAGATTTAAAATTTCAATTAATATTTTTATCCGATTGTATTCTTTAGTTTTTTCCATATCAAAGAATGTTATAAATAATTCCTAATTGAAAAGTTTCTTTTAACTGTGTTTTATGAGATTGCTTTTTATCATAAACGATCAGGAGATTAAGATTAACATTTAAGTAATCATTAATTTTTGCAAGAAAAGTATTATCCCATCTAACATCCCAGATTTTCATATTCTCGAATCTTGAAAATAGTCTCAGCAAACCTTTATAATAAACATTTTCCATTACTTTGAAATCGGAATTAGTGACGGTTTCAATACCAGTCTCGAGCTTGAATGCTTCAACAACATCTTTTGTCTCAGGTTTATCTGTGAATTTTCTATGTCGATTTGTAAAGATTTCCTGCAAAGCAATTCCAAGTCGTGTTTTAATTCCTTTGACTCGGTCGTACGTGAAACCAGAAGTTTGAGTTACATAACCTGGATCAAAAAAATCAGCAATACTTTCAGGAGTTTTTGTTTTGTAATTGTAACCTGTAGTAATTGGACTTCTGATAGAATTACTAAAGAATGGATCTACAGCCCAGCCAAAAACTCTTGAGATAACTGTTTCAATATAAAATTCGTTATCATTTGTTCTGAAATCTTGAGATCCTAACTTAGTCCGTCCAAAAGCTAATTTGAGTGAATTTTTTGTATTCCAGTCTTTTGATTTAGTTGTTACGCTGAAATTTCCCATCAATGTCCATGTGATTGCATTCTCGCCACCTTGAGTCCAATTAGTGAATGAAATCTGACTGACATTCAAACCGAGATTCGCTTTGGGAGTTATCACAGTTTGTAATGAATCCTGAGCATATAAGATTTGTACGATGAAAAGAAAACAAAAAATGTATTTCATGATACATAACCTTTTATAATCAAAATGATTCTTCTATTCAAGATTAGAGTATTCCTCAGAGATGCTTTTAAACTGTAATTCAGATAATTAAAATTTTAACTCTGATTTTTAAAATTTTTATCTAAACTCTCTATCAATTATTTCCAGCTCACCTGGATATTTTATCTTTCCAAAAGATGTCTGTATGGTGGGCTGAGCTTTCAACACAACTCTCTGAAGATTGGAATTTTTTCCACCTATCGCAAGAGCGAGATTAACTATATTCTCAAATCCTCGATCTTTGAAGAATTTAAAGAGATCAATATCAACTCGAATTGGAAAGATTGTAGACTCACCCGTTCCTGGAACTGATATGGGACTTCCAATATTACCACTTAAGGTTTCCACATTATCAATGATCAGTCGCCATTTGAAATCAACAATATCAATATCCTGTCTGGGATAACCTGAGCCATCGTTTGGATTTTTTGCCTCAATGTTGAGATTGAACGAAACAGGAAAAGAATTTTTCGCAATCAAATTAAGTAATTGAGCAGAATCAAAAACATTAAAATCTTTAATAGAATTTTTTGAACTGATATTCATTCCATTAATTGTAAAATCGCTGACTCCGTTTAACCTGAATTGGAGCCGAGAAATGTTTACCATTTGTTTAAAAACTGAACAGGCTTGAATAAAAATGGAGAATAATAAAAGAACAACAATAAAACTAATTAAGTACTTCTTTTTCATTTTTTTACCTAAAATTAATTAATAATCCAATATGAATTCCGAGCAAATCTGTTTTTGACCTTAATACATCATAAGCAACCTTCCCTGCACCCAGATATCTAATTGATCCTTCCTTTAAGTATTCAGCTTCAGAACCATAAAGATAACTGACTTTAAGATTCAATTTGATGTTATAATAACTTTCAAAAGAATCACCATATTCAGTAGGTACAATTTGTTTTGATTTATAAATGTCAATAAGCAAACCAGCAGCTGCGCCATAACTCCAGGCATAATCATCAAAATTTGTTGAAGATGCAATTTCTTCCGCTGTTGCTCGATTCTCTATTTTGGTCTCAGTATAAATATATGCACCGCCAAAAAATCCCTGAATATATGGTTTAACAAACGCGGTGTTAGGTTTAACAAGAAATGTCAAATGGTAATTTATAATGTTGTTGCTGTTTGTCACATTAACAGTCACATCAGGAATTGTATAGCTGAATGGCTCTCTGCGAGTTAATGAGCCATAATTCAAAAAACCAAGATTGATTCCTATACTGAAAGGTGATTGCGGAGGAGTCCAGAATCCTTCGAAATTTATCCCATAACCATTTCTATTCAAATTGTTTTTAAATTCACCCTTAGGGATGCCAACATAAAAATTGGCGCCCATATCTATATTTTTTAAGCCTTGATAAAATTGTGAATACGATAAGTTAAAAAATGCAAGAAGAAAAATTGTTGAAGTTATGGTTCTCATAATGATCTTTATATAATTAATTTTTGATTTGATATGATTTCTATTATTGTTTCAGCGACCCACAAAGCTTTCAATCCATCTTCACCTGTAACAATTGGTTTAGTGTTGTTTTTAATTGCTTCGATGAATTTTTCCTGTTCATATTTCATTGCATTGATTTCAGGAATTTCTGGTTGTTCATAGATTACTTTTTTTCTTTTTTCACCCACTCCAATCTCACCATAGGAAATACCAAGAGTTTCTTCATCTGGTTTAACAAGTCTATAGATTTCAGAAAGTCCCTGCAGAAAATCAATGGTTATGTACGCATCCCGCTGGAACATTCTCATTTTTCTCATTTTTTTCTGAGAAATTCTGCTTGCAGTTACATTTGCAACACATCCATTCTTGAATTGAATTCTTGCATTAGCAATATCAACACTATCAGAAACCACAGCAACACCATTAGCATCTATCTTATCCACTTCACTTTTTACAAGATGAAGAATTATATCAATATCATGAATCATTAAATCGAGTACAACGGCGACATCAGTTCCACGAGGATTGAATTGTGAAAGTCGGTCACTTTGAATAAACATTGGTTCAAGTTGATATTTCTCGAGTGATAAAATTGCAGGATTAAATCTTTCGATATGACCAACCTGAACTATCAGATTTTTTGATTTTGCGATATCAATTAACTCTTGGGCTTGTTCTACAGTTGAAGTAATTGGTTTTTCAATAAAAATATTAAGTCCATTTTCTAAAGCATATTTTCCAACTTCGTAGTGATTTGATGTGGTTGTTGCAATAATTAATGCATCACTGAATTTACACAGCTCTTCAATCGAATTGAAAGAAGCAACATTAAATTCTTCAGAGATTGATCTGGCTTTTTCACCATCTATATCAAAAATTCCTGAGCAAGTTGCAGATTTAATTTCAAGCAGATTTTTGAGATGAAGTTTACCAAGGTGACCTACACCCAAAATACCAATTTTTGGTTTTTCCATTACTTTTCCTTGATTTAATTATTTGTTTTGAGTTCTGCTATGGCAACTATTTCATCCCAGCCGCCATAATCAGGATTGTTATAATAAACTAAAATGTAATAAGTGTTTTTTGTTTTCCAATTATTGCCTTCTATTTGAATCCAATCAACAACTTTTTTTCTTGGAGATGAATGAACTTCTTTTACAACAACATATTGATAATCATAAATTCCTCGTTTTAAGTTCACCACGAGAGAATAGTAATTTCCTGATTTTTCCATTTTATATTTTTCGTCAATAAGCCAATCATTAAAACTACCCAAAAGATAGACCTCACCATCAACAACGTCCGGTAAAGTTAATTCAAATCGAAAATCAAGATATTCGTTGTAAATATCTTTTTTTGAATAATACTTTTTTCCTCCCTCGAAATCTTTTCCGCCATAATTTAAAATCCTTGTGAGATCAATCCCAGTAAACGAAATAAGTAATTTATCATTTGGATATTTTGCAACATCAGTTAAATCAATCTGACGGTATTCGTTCCCGGGAAAAAGATCTCTCTCAATGTATTGTTTTGTGTTTTGGTTTAAATACTTACCAAATTCGTATCTCGATTTCTTGTAAAAATCAATAAAGTGAGATGAAAAAAACTTTTGATTCTGAATAATTTCAATTTCTGATTGTCTGGCAATATCCAAATATGATGGAATTTCTACCGTAACTTCAATTCTATCACGCTGATTGAACTCCATAATTTCAGAAAGGCTGTCATCAATCACTTCTCTCTTATGATTTACCGTAACTGGAAAAGTTTGATAAACAACTATAAAATACCCTTCAGCATAAATTTTATTTTCATAATTAAAATCGGCTATGTAATATCTATACTTTCCTGAAAAAGGAAAAGTAATCTGATTTCTCTCATCAGGAAAAATTTGTTTGAAAGTGTAATTGTAACTCTTAATTCCATTTGGAGCCACTGAAAATTGAAGATTATAAAATCTATCTTTTCCAAAGTTTTTAAGAAAAATATTATCAAGCGGCTGCCAGTTTTTATCACATAATTTGAATATTATTTGAAGATTCGGTTTTAGGATTGATTTTACATCAAACTCGATAACAATGTAATCATTTGTAGTATCTTCAATCCCGGATGAATTAAAATCATTGTAAATAATTATAGGAGGCAAAATTTCATCTTTAACTGAATATGTCCGTAATCCTTTGATAATCAAATCATTTTGAGAATAAAGATTAATGAAAGAAATCAGAAATACAATTAAGATTCTATTCATTACTGTTTCTCTAATGGATAAAAAATGTCAACGCACTTAATACTTTCGTAAGGTACAAATGATTCAACAATTCGATTTTCGTAAGAAGCACGAATCAGCAATCCATCATCAAAGACACCCACAAGTTTTCCAGTTTTAAAGACGATTTCATAAAATGGTTCATCCATTTTCGATGTTTGAACAACACCATAATACTCTTTCATTACGATGTTGATTTCATAACCAAGATATTTTTCCCAATTTATTACCATAGTTAATTCCATTCAGTAAAAGAGAGTTTTTATTTTAATTAAAAATTCTTCACGATCATCGCATGGATAATTCTTTCGAAGAAAATTCTCGAAATCAAATGTCATATCTGCATTCTTGATATTCAGGTATAAGCAAACAAATAACCTTTGCATATCATTTTTATCGTCCTGATTCGTACAATCAAAACTTCGTCTTAAATCCTTAATCTCATCAATTAAATAATTTATTTCTGACTCAAATTCTTCAAATGAGTTAAAATTATCATACTCCAGAAGACAATCATTAAGATAATAAAACGAAAATGGTAATTCAGTTCTTCTGGAAGGAAAATATTTTTTAACTTCGTAATCATAAATTTTGATGTAATAATGACCTTCAAAATCAAACTGATAGAATTCGGGAAAATATTTTTCAATAAAGAGTGAATCACAAAGAGCAAACTGCGGTTGAAATGTAAAAATGTGAAGAGAATTCAATGTATCTGTATTCTGAACCCGACTTTCAACCATCATCATTTCATCTTCGGGATCATCATCAATATTATAAAAGTTAATTCTAAGAAGCTTAGATGATTTTTGATAAATAATTTTATTTTTCTGTTTAATGCTTAATATGAATTGCTGATCCTTATTTTTTGAAAATGAAATGTTGTACTTGTTAATTGTGTGCTTAAAAATTTCTTGAGAGAAACTTTCACCTGCGATGAAGAACAGAATTATTAAAGTAGCAATCAGCTTAGACTTCATTCTTAACAGCTCTGTTCTCTTGATACCATTTTTTAATGTACTCAGCAATTTCGGTGGTGGAAGTTCCTGGAGTGAACAACTCACCAACTCCCATTTCTTTAAGTTTTTGAATATCTTCCTTTGGTATAATTCCACCTCCTATCAGAAGTACATCATCCAGACCTTTTTCTTTCATCAATTTCAGAACCTTGGGGAAAATAGTCATATGAGCACCACTCAAAATACTAATACCAATTACATCAACATCTTCTTGCAAGGCTGCCTCAACAATCATCTCAGGTGTTTGCCTGAGACCAGTATAAATGACTTCCATCCCAGCATCTCGAAGAGCAGCGGCAATTACTTTTGCACCACGATCATGACCATCAAGTCCTGCTTTTGCAATTAGTACTCTAATTTTTCGTTCCATACTTCCCTCCTGAAATTAATCTTCTAAATTTTCACGAATTATTTTGCCGTAAAGTTGTATTTCGTTTTCTTTGTAAAATTTTGGTTTGGGTCTGAACTTAAATCCATCATTAAAATACCTCGGCACTATATGAAAATGACAATGCATTATCGCCTGACCTGCGAACCTTCCATTGTTTGTAAAAATATTGTAACCGTGCGGATTGAAAGCATTTAAGACTGCTTTTGATAATTTCGAAAGGACAATAATCAGTTCTTTTGAAGCCTCTTCTGGAATTTGATGAAATTGTTCAAAATGATCTTTTGGTATAACAAGTATATGTCCATAATTGATTGGATTAATATCAAGGAAAGATATAACCTTCTCAGTCTCTAAAATAATTTCTGCTGGTGACTCTCTATTTGCTATTTTACAAAACACACAATCAATCATAAATCAATTGAAAATTATGGAAAAGTTGAGTAATAGACAATAAAGAGATCTTGTGATTGCTGAAATAAAAATTTATGAGAAAAACATAAAACCACCTTTATTATCTTCGAATACTGGCACAATTTCTGACATTAGTAATGAAAGAAAATAAATATTCTACTAAACATGAAAATAAAATAAGAAAAAGTATATCGTTAATATGGAAAATATTACTACTAATCAGAATTCCGAAAAGCCTGAAATTTTTGCAAAATCTCAAGATTTGCAAATATTTTGGGTGTTTTCTATCCCTAGTGAGAAATTAGAATTTATTTCTCCTGAATGCAGGTTAATCACAGGCTATAATGAATCAGATTTTTATCTTAATCCGAAACTGTGGCTCAATCTGATACAGCAAAACACTTATAAAAAAGTATCTCGAACCATTGAGGATAATAGATTTTATTTCGAATCAACCTATACCATACAGAATAAATCTGGCGAAAAATATTTTATTCAAGAAACAATTATCCCTGTTCTCGACGACAATGATCAACTTGTTCAATTAAATGGAATTTCAAAAGTCATATCGCAGACATCAAATAAACAAAATAAACTACTTGAAGATTTACCATTTCCTATTTTTAATGCAGTTAAGATCAATAACCAATGGATAATTGCAAACTCTTCTCTTGCTTTTAGAAAAATTTTCAAAACTCACGCAACAAAAACAATTCTTACAGAAGATTCAAGAAACAAAAGCCTCAAAAAAATTTTTTATGCATTAAAAGATTTAGAAAAAAATTCAGATTCAATAAAATTCGATATCTCAATTTACAATGAAGATGAAATAAAATATTTCAGATTTGAAGTCAAAGTAATTCAAAGAACTAATAACTTTATAAAAGCCTCAGGTTGGGGATATGAAATAACCGAATTTATACAAAACGAAGATCGATTACGAAAACTAAATAACGATAAAAATAAACTTCTTTCAATTGTTTCCCACGATTTGAAAGCTCCTTTTAACTCGATTATAAACTTCATCAATTTAATTAATGAGGGAATTGAGATTGATGAAGAACAACGAAAGGAATATCTGAAATTTATCTATGACTCTGCCAAACAACAACTCGAAATGATTCACGAACTGCTTGACTGGTCAAAGATTGAATCCGGATTGATGGAATACTCACCTGATTATTTTGATTTGCTTAAAATCATAAAAAAAGTTCTTCCAAGTTTTGCTGGCCAAGCTTTTCAAAAGCAAATTAATTTTGAGATAGATATTCCTAAAAACACTCAAATCTTTTTTGATAAGAATTATTTAAGAATTGTCTTAAACAATATCATTTCTAACGCCATAAAATTTTCTCACAAAGGAGGCAAAATTATAATCAAAGCTGAAGATGAAAAAGATTTTTCTACTTTGATTGTACAAGATTTCGGTATTGGTTTTTCTGAGAGATATATCCATCAGCTAAACTCGAAAAGTTTTACCTCACAAATTGGAACAATGGGAGAAAAAGGGACTGGTCTTGGACTTAAATTTTGTTTTGATATAGTTACTTCTAATCATGGACAAATAAAGATTGATTCTAAAGTGCAAGCTGGTACAACAATTAGAATAAAATTTAGAAAACCTCAAATTAATGCAGTTTATTTTTCAAGTGAAAATCATTTAAATCAAATAAGAAGTGTCAAACAAAATTTCTTACCAGATATTTTTCTTTACTTATGTTTCGTTGTTTTTGACTTGCTGAATTTTATCGAAAAAGTGCATCCAGAATACATTTTTTTGAATCTTGATATTATAGAAGATTTTCAAAAGTCTTTCCTTGAGAGAATTTTTTCAGGTATTAATGCAAATACAAAAATCATCGGCTTCACTTCTCATGACGAACAATTCGCTCTCTCTGAAATAATTAAAATTGATAAACTATTTCATCATAATTTGGCTAAAGAAAAAATCATTGAAGTATTAAAACAAAAATTATAAAAGTCTTAATGATGATTCATTATAAATTATCTCAGAAAAATACAGTTCTCACTTTAAATCAAATTAAGATTAAAAAACATTTTTTTTGAAGATTTTTTACTGGCATAATCATTGAAAAAGAACTAATATTATGAAACCAATATCTCAACATAAAATCCTCAAAGAACTTGAAAACAAAATTATTGAAGCTTTAATTGAATTGAGTTTGCTCAAAAACGAAAAGTTTTTGAAAGTCGAAAACAATTGTCATGTTACCACCTTTATAAATAATAAAACAAATAATAAAAATGATTCCCTCCAAAAAATTTTGCGCTCTCATGATAAACGCAATGCGAATGAAATAAAAGGGAAGTCATGGGGGACGACTCCCTTTTTATTCATTCTATCCAATTCTGAAATCATCGATACACCTCATTATTATTTATTTTCTCTTAATTAATTAGCTGTCTGTGGATTTGAAATCCACTCTGGGACTGCAGCCTTCTACTCCCTTCCGCTGCAGTCATTTTTTATTATTTAAAATTTCTCTTCAATTTTCGATAATTTTGATTGAGATGTCTCATTTTAAAAATATTTGTTTCAAAAAAAGATTATGAATCAATTTGAAGTAATTTATCTAATCATTTATGTAATTGTAGCCTGTTTTATAATCTATCAAATCATTTTGATTGTCTGCTCACTTTTTATAGATAAAAAAGTAAGTGTACAGAATACATTTTTACACTCATTTCTGATCTTAATCCCGGCATATAAAGAATCAAAGGTTTTGCTTAAAATGACTGAGGCTTCGCAAAAAATAAACTATCCTGAATCAAAATATAAAACTATCATCATTGCTGATGAATGTGATGAAGCAGTTTTATCACAAATTCCAGCTGAGATAAAAGTTCAAAAAATTTTTCCAATTCAACACAATAAAGTCAACTCACTCAAAACAATTCTGCCAATAGAAGATGTATTCGGTTTTGTTGTAATTCTTGATGCAGATAATATAGTGCATCCAGAATTTCTGAATAATCTGAACAAAGAAATCTCAAATGATTTTAAAGTTATACAGGGTTTGCGAATACCTAAAAATTTAGAAACCACAACCGCTCGATTAGATGCAATTACAGACCTGATTTACAATCAACTCGATAGAATCATTCCAGCAAAATTGGGTTTAACTGGAACATTGAGCGGTTCAGGTTTTGCGATTGAAAGAAATCTATTTCAAGAAATGATCAACTCAATCAATACATTTGGCGGTTTCGATAAAATATTGCAGTCAAAGTTACTTCTAAAAAATATCCCTGTTCATATTGCAATTGATGCAATCATTTACGACGAAAAGACTTCTTTACAAAGTGAATACATCAAGCAGCGAAAAAGATGGTTGTATTTTCATTTCTACAATTCAATTAAATATGGTTTTAAACTTTTACTCAATGGAATTAAAAATTTGAATATCAACCAGCTTCATCTTGGAATTATTTCGTTGCGGCCACCTCTTAACTTCCTACTGTTTCTGGGATTTATTCTCATTATCACAGGAGTTTTTATAAATCTTTTACTCACTTTGTTCTTGTTTGTTTTAGTTTCTTTGTTCGTAATCTATTTAATCTTGATATTGAAAAAAGCAGGAGTATTTTCTATCGATTTGTTAATAAGCTTACCGTTAATTTTTATCAGGCAAATTATTTCATTGATTGGGATGATGGAGGCTCGCAAAGATTCACTCAGAACAAAAAAATAGAATGAAATAACAGATTACTTAAAAAAATTTTATGAATTAAACGAATGGGAAAAACAAAAATTCTCTACATAATAAAACAGGCAGAATTCGGTGGTGGTGAGACTCATTTGAAATTCTTAATCGATAATCTGAGAGAATCGTATGAACCTGTAGTTGTAAGTCTCACTGAAGGATATTTAAGTGAATATTTAAGAAGAAATGGAATAAAATTTTATAAACTTAATTCTGGTTTGATCAGTTTTTTCATCAACATCTATAAGCTAATCCAAATAATCAAAGAGGAAAAAATTGATATTATTCATTCCCACGGTACAAAAGGATCAGGACTAATTTTAATTCCTTCATTGATCAATAGGAAAAAATTTATTTATACTGTTCATGCATGGTCGTTTCATTCAGAATTAAATTCTTTTGTTTTCTTTTTGCGAAGAACAATTGAAAAAATCATTTGCTTCTTTGCAAGCAAGGTTATTCTTGTTTCAAAAACTGATTTTCAAACAGGTAATTTCATAAAAGATGAGAAGAAGGTGTTCATTCCAAATGTAATAGATAATAAAAAGTATTTTCCGGCAAGAGATCTTGCATTCAGAACTTACATTGGATACAACGATAATGATTTCGTTATTGGATTCATAGGAAGATTTACTAATCAAAAAAATCCATTCTTTGCTTTAGAAGTAATAAAAAAACTCAGTACAATAAATCATAACTCAACTAAAAACTTCAAGCTCTTGATGGTTGGCGATGGTGATTTAAAAGATTTAATTCTAAAAAAAATTGAAGAAGAAAACTTACAGGAAATAGTTAAAGTACTTCCATTTACACCAGAAGCAGAAAAAATCTTCAATTCGATTGATTGTATTATTATCCCATCATTCTGGGAAGGACAACCCTATGTTTTACTCGAAGCGATGTCGTGTGGTGTAGCTGCAATTGTATCCAGCATACCAAATTTCAAAGAAATCATAATCAATGACGAAAATGGTTTCTGTGAAAATATTGAGAATGTAGATGATTTTATTAAAAGAATTCTTCAACTTGCAAGTGACGAAGACATTTTTAATAGAATTAGAAACGAATCAATCAAAACAGCAAAAGTATATCAAGATCAGGAGTCAGTAATTAAACAGATAAAAGATCTTTATGAAGAGATTTTGAATAATGACAGAAATTAAAAAATACTGGTTTCCAAACGGAGTTTATTCTTTTTTGCAGAATGTTGTTCTGTTTATCTCTGGATTTGCTGGCTTCATTTTACTTGTCAGGCATTACACAAAAGCAGAGTTTGGTTCCTGGGCACTTTATCTTGCATTAACTTCCTTTGCTGATGTAGCAAGAGCTGGATTTGTTACAAATGCTTTAGTCCGATTTGCTTCAATGTTTGATTCAAAAAAAGATTATCCAAAAATTTTAAGCGGTTCACTTTTCCTTCATATTGTTTTTACAATCTTCTTGATTATCGTGGTCTATTCACTGGCACCACTTTTTGGTAAGTTCTGGTCGAGTTATGAGTTCCACAGACTATTGCAGTATTATCCGATCTATGCAATTTGTCAGATTCCATTTCTTTATTTTTCTGCAATCGAGCAGGCAAACTTTTCATTTAGAAATCAATACTACGGCAACTTAATTCGAAATACTATCTTTATTGGATTACTCGCTTTTGTTGTCTTTTCAAAAATTAGTTTTCCAGTCTATCACTTGCCATTGCTACAATCAATTGCAGTATTATATGGAGGTATTTATCTTTTCTTAGTAGAGAGAAAGAACATTCACTTAATAATAAAAATTGATTTACGATGGTTGATGCAATTGATAAACTTTGGGAAATATGTTTTTGGCAGTAATGTAATTTCAATTCTTTTTACAAATATTGATCAAATAGTTCTTGGTTATTTTTACAACACTCAACTGGTTGCTTCATATAATACTGCGATGAGAATTGGAAATTTTTCAGATATACCAATGACTTCAGTTGCTTCAATTGTTTATCCGAAATCCAGTGAAAGACTGCAAATAATTGGCACAAAAGGTTTAAGACATTTATATGAAAGATCAGTCGGTTTGATTCTGGCTTTTGTAATTCCTGCTTTAATTATCCTTATAATTTTTGCAGAACCTATTTTAAGATTGATTGCAACGAAGAATTATTTAGATTCACTTCCTGCTCTATATTTTATTTTGTTTTTCAGTGTCTTCAAACCATTTATTAAATATTTTGGAATTTCTGTTGAAGCACTTGCTAAACCATATTTAAATTTCAAGCTAATGATAAGTCTGTTGGTCTTTAATTTTATACTTGATATGATTTTAATTCCACCATTCAATCTTGTGGGTGCGGCGGTCAGCAGTTTGATTGCTTTATCAATTGGTGCAATAATTAGTTTAATCATTCTAAGTAAATTGATAGATGTAAAAATTTCAAGAATTTTTAAATACACAGTGAGTTTCTACATTGAAGCACTCGAGTTTATAATTTTCTTTAATGAATATAAAGAAAGTTTTGAAAATAAATTGAAATCAGATGATGAATCAGAACAATAAATATTTCGATTTTCTTAAAATCTTAAATAATGAATCAGGTAACTTTGATATGATCATTGTAACAAATTCCGAAGGCACAATTGAACTCTACAACAACTTTTTATCTCAATTATGTAATTCAGCAAATAAAGATGAAATTCTTCTTCAAAAAATAAAGATTAATCAGCTGTTCAGACCGGAGAAAGAAACTTTCGAACAATTGTTTTCTTTTTTGGATGAAACAGGTTATTATGAAGGCGATTTTAATTTCACTCTAAGTTACAATCAGCTGATTCCATTCTTTGTAAAAGCTTTCAAGGTCGATGGAAAATTAAATGAAAAATATCGATATGTTTTTTTATTCAAATTGAAAGAAATATCTGAAATTGAACGAGATCCTCTTGAACAAAAATCATTTGTTAAACAGAAAGATTTAGGAATAATCAACCGTTCAGGTGATGAATTAACTACATCTATCGAAGAACTTGAAAGATTAAAAGAAGATTTTCTTTCAAGCGTTTCCCACGAACTTAGAACTCCCCTTGCTTCAATCATCGGATTTGCCGAAACGCTTAAAAGTGATCCTGAACTTCCAAAAGAATTAGCCGTTGAATTTCTCGATATAATTTTAACAGAAAGCAAAAGACTTGCTGCGACAATCAACGATCTTCTGGATGTATCTCAACTCTATAAAGATGAATTAAAACTTCAAAAAACCAATGTCAATTTGAATGATTTATTGCTAAAAGCTTACGAACAATACAAACCAATTGCTTCAGAAATTGAGTTTACCTGCAAAGTAAGCGAAAAACCAATTTTCATTCATGCTGACGAAAATAAATTGCAACAGGCTATTAACAATCTGGTTAGTAATGCAATAAAATTTACTCCTGGAGGAGGTAAAGTATTAATAAATCTTCACGAATCAGAACCCTATTATGTGATTGAAGTAAAAGATACTGGCTTGGGAATTCCAAAGAAAGATATTAATAAAATTTTTGATAGATTTTACAGAGTTGAAAGGCCAGGACTTGAGATTCGGGGAGTTGGACTTGGTCTATCAATTACAAAAAAAATTCTGGAACTCCATAACTTTAAAATTGATGTAGAAAGCAAAGAAAACAAAGGTTCAACATTTAAAATTTTAATTCCGAAGGAATCATGAAAAACACCATTTTACTTATTGAAGACGAAAGAGCAATTCAAACTCTCGTAAACTATCATCTTCAAAAGCTGAATTATAAAGTTATAATCAAAAACTCAGCAGAAGAGGCTCATGAATATCTTGAGAAATCTAATTCACTGCCCAATCTAATCATTACTGATGTTTTACTTCCTGGTATGAATGGAATTCATCTTTGCAGATTGATAAAAAACAATCCTCGAACTTCAAACATTCCTGTTATCATTTTATCATCCGTAGATTATGATTTTTATAGAATTGGAGCTGAAAATTCTAGAGCTGATTATTTTCTCACAAAACCAATTAGAATAAAAGATTTTATCAATATTATTAGTAATTTAATGACGGTGTGATCATGGAAAGAAAACTAATTTTTTTAATTGATGACGAAGCAAATTTTACAAGATTAATGGAACACTGGATAGTTGAAAGGTGGAAATATCGATTAAAGGTATTCAATTCTTCCAGTGAATATTTAAATTATGAAGGTGAAGATCCAGACCTTGTTTTACTCGATATTATGCTTCCTGGAGAAATGGATGGAGTCAAATTACTGAAACATATTAAATCAAAATCTCCCGAATTACCTGTTATCATGCTTTCTGCTCAGGGCAATATCGAAATCGCCATTGAAACATTAAAACTCGGAGCTTTTGATTATTTCACTAAACCTGTCGATTTAACCAAGCTTGAAATAGCAATTCGAAACGCAATTAAAAATCACGACCTTCAGAAAGAATTAACAAGGTTAAGAGAAGAAAATCAGAGAATCTATCAATTCGATAACATTATCGCCATTGATGATAAAATGCAAGAAGTTTTCAAGCTTATGAAAAAAGTTCTAAACACAAATGTTAATGTTCTGATTTATGGTGAAAGTGGAACTGGTAAAGAACTAATCGCCCGTGCAATTCATGCAAACAGCAATCGTAAAGATAAACCATTTGTAGTTGTTAACTGTGCATCCATTCCAAAAGATTTGCTTGAGAGTGAACTCTTCGGTCATGAAAAAGGTGCATTCACTGGTGCATTTCAAAGAAAAATTGGAAAGTTTGAACTTGCAAATGGCGGGACAATCTTTCTCGATGAAATTGGTGAACTTGAATTAAGTCTTCAAGCAAAATTGTTAAGAGTTATTCAGGATAAAACTTTTGAAAGAGTCGGAGGAAATGAACCCATAACAACTGATGCTCGAATTATATCAGCAACAAATAAAGATTTGAAAAAAGAAGTCGAACGAAAATTATTTAGAGAAGATCTTTACTATCGATTATCAACTTTCCCTATTCTTGTACCGCCTTTACGCGAAAGGAAAGGTGATATAATAGTTCTTGCTGAACATTTCGTCAAAAAATTTTCTGAAGAAGCCAATGTTCAAACTCCGAGTTTAACCAAGGAAGTTGTTGAGATTTTCTTAAAATATCCATGGCCAGGAAATGTTCGAGAACTTGAAAATGTAATTCAAAGAGCAGTGCTGATTTGTGATGAAAACAAAATTCGAATCAAAGATTTGCCTCTTTCACTTCAAGCTTATATTCCAGAAATAATTTCTATATCGTCAGACAAATTCGATGCATCCGAAACTCACGAAATCATTCCTCTCGAAAAAGTTAAAGAAAATGCTCTCCGTCTTGCACTTAGAGTAACAAAAGGCAATATTCAGGAAGCAGCACGAAAACTTAAAATTGGAAGAGCGACAATCTATAGAATGATAAAACAATACAAAATAAAATCAGATAAAATTGAATGAGTTTCCATGAATTGGTCTTCTGGATTTCAGCTTTCGTTTTATTTTATACCTACTTAGGTTATCCCTTAATTATGTACTTAATCTTTAAAACAGAATGGATCAGGTATTTTATACGGATACCTGAAGATGCAGGTAAAGTTTATCTTAATCCAGATTTAAGTGGTTTCAAAGTATTCGACCAGAGGTACACTCAAAAAGAATTTTATCCATTTGTTTCGATGATTGTAGCAGCTTACAACGAAGAAGATGTAATTGAAAAAAAAATCCAAAATTGTCTCGAACTGAATTATCCAGTTGATAAAATTGAATTTCTATTTGTAACTGATGGATCAACAGATAGAACACCAGAAATTGTAAAATCATATTCAGACAAATTTAATTTCATAAAATTATTTCATCAGGAAGAGAGAAAAGGGAAGCTCAATGCAATAAAACGAGTTATCAATGAAACTAAAGGCTCAATTATTGTTTTTTCAGATGCCAATGCAATGTATAATAAAGATGCAATTAAATATTTAGTTCAACCATTTCAATTTGAAAAAGTCGGATGCGTTGCTGGTGAAAAACGAGTTGTTTCAAAAAATAACGAATTAATAGCTGAAGGACTTTACTGGAAATATGAATCGTTTTTAAAAAAACTTGATTCAGAAATTTTTTCAATTGTGGGTGCAGCTGGTGAAATTTTTGCAATTAGAAAATCTCTTTATGTTTCATTACCTGAAAATACTATCAATGAAGATCTAATTTTAACGATGAACATAGCATCAAAAGGATATCGAGTTATCTACGAACCTAAAGCTTATGCGTTCGAGTATGCTTCAAAAGCAATCTTTGATGATTTTATACGAAGACTTAGAATTTCAACTGGTGGATTACAATCAATTTTTTTGTTGAAAAATCTTTTTGATATCAGAAAGTACAAATTTCTTTCTTTCCAGTTTATAAGTCATAGAATTTTAAGATGGACTCTTGCACCACTATCACTAATAACCCTTTTTATTTCCAACCTTTTATTGTATAACAATTCAATTAATCCATTTTTCAAATTTTGTTTATACGCCCAATCATTTGTTTACGGTTCGGCATTAATAGGATTAATTGCTGAATTGTTAAAAACCAAGATTTTTTATTTTAATTTGATTTTTTCATATATCTTAATGAATTTTGCTTCAGTAACAGCAATCTTTGCATATCCTTTCAACAAAAAAACAAACATCTGGAAAAAAGTTGAAAGGGAAAATTAACAACAAATAGAGGTGTCTATGAACTTTGTCGAACAAAAACATGGTAATGTTCTTGTAATAGGTGTAAACCTTGCAAGAGCAACTCTTCAAGAAGCTGAATCATTCAAACAATTGCTTTTTAACGCCATTGAAAAAGGTGAAAGAAAAATTGTAGTTGACTTTTCACAATGTGATTTTGTCGATTCAACTTTTCTTGGTGGGTTGGTAGTTGGATTAAAAAGAATGACTCAAGTTGGCGGAGATATTAAGCTTGTTGGTTTTCGTCCTGCTGTTCGTTCCATGATGGAATTAACAAGAATGCATAAAGTTTTTGATAGCTACGATAATGTGAATGATGCTGTCAAGAGTTTCGAATAAAAATGAAAGGATTCATTCTTGGTGCGGGAATTGGTAGAAGACTTCTACCACTTTCTAATGAAATTCCTGCACCAATGCTTCCTATCTTAAATAAACCTCTCATCGTTTATATAATTGAACATTTCAAAAAATTCGGAATTAACGAAATCAAGATTAATCTTCATCATTTACCTGAAATAATTGATTCATATCTTGGTGATGGTGAAAATTTCGATATCAAAATATGTTACTCGTTAGAAAGAGATTTAGTTGGTACTGCTGGTGCAATTAAAAGAGTTGAAAGTTATTTTAATGATACGGTGCTTGTGCATTACGGAAATTGTTTTGCAAATATCGACCTCAGCGATTTCTATTATTTCCACAAACAGAAAAAAAGCATACTCAGTTATGCAGTTATTCATAATGAAAAATATCCGAACATTAATGAAATTTATTTCAATCATAATTCAAGAATAATAAAATATCGATACCGAAATAAAAGATGTGAATCTCCATATATTCCAGCAGGAATCTTTCTCGTTGAAATGGAAATTCTGAATTACATTCCAAGAAGTTATTTCTCATTTGAGGAAGATTTACTCAAACTTGTCTGTGAAAAAGAACTCAAATCTTACGCTTATCTAATAAATGGAGAGTATTTCAAAATTGAATATCCAAAAGATCTGCTGAATGTTAATCTGCGTGCCTTAAATATTCTTTCCACAACTGAAAACAAATTAATCTTTGGAAACATTTCCAACATTTCAAAAGATGTAATTGAAAATCTCACCTATCCAATATTTTTAGGTGAAAACTCGGAAATCAAAAAAAATGTGAATATCAAAGGTTCTGCTGTAATTGGAGATGAAGTGTTTATTGATTCAGGAACAACAATCTCGAATTCATTGATTTTGAATAACTCATACATTGGAAAGAATGTCGAAATTATCAATTCAATCGTATATAAAAATTTATGCATTAATACCCTGAGTGATTTTGGAATTTATGTGACTGATGAATTCATTCTTTCTTCAACCAACAAAGACATGCTCAAAGATAAAATCAAAAAGTTTTCTTTCCGATTACTTGATATCCTTCTATCGCTTATAGGAATTATTCTGCTTTCTCCATTAATGCTTTTAATTGCGATTGCAATTAAAATTGATTCACCAGGAGCAATCCTTTTTAAATCAAAAAGAATTAAACAACCTGAACTAATTGAAAAAACAGATAAATGGTACAAATATGAACCAGAAAAAATTGTTTACTACCTGAAATTCCGAACAATGAAACACACGATTAATGAAAAAGAAAAGCCATCAACTCTAAATGTTTATGATGAAGGTCCTTATTTCAAAGCAAAAGAAGATCCTCGAGTAACTCGTGTTGGAAAATTTTTAAGAAAATCAAGTCTCGATGAAATTCCACTTCTTTTCAATGTACTTTTGGGAGATTTGAGTCTGGTTGGAATCTGGGGACTTCCACCTGAAGAAGCGATTGAATTAAAAGAAAAAGGAATTTCAAAATCACTTCCATCAACAAAAGATTTAGCCATTGCTCGTTTTAAAGGACGACTTGGTCTTGCAGGTTACTGGCAATCAAGAGGAAGATCTGAATTAACTGCAGAAGAAAGAACAATTCACGATACTGTTCAATCAATAGGTTTTATTGAAGATAAAAAGATCAGAGAGAGGCTTGGTGAATACGTAAAAACAGATTCAGTAAAAGGTTACATTTCACTAATTTTGGATACAATCAAATCGGTAATTAAAAGAAAAGGTGCGTATTAAGGATGGATCAACCAAAGCAAATACTTGTAATTGATGATGACGTTGCAATGCGCAAACTAATTGGCTTTAATCTAAAAAAAGCCGGTTACGATGTCATTTTAGCAGATGGTCCCGATGAAGCTTTTCAGCATCTTGAAAAAACTACACCTGATTTAGTTCTTTGTGATATTATGATGAGTGGAATGGATGGATTCACATTTTGTGAAAAAGTTCGTTCTCAGGAAAAATATAAAGCTTTGCCATTTATTTTTGTCTCAGCAAAAAGTTCTCTTGCTGATAAAGAACGTGCTGTTGCTCTTGGAGCAGATGATTATATTACAAAGCCTTTTGTTCTTGATGAACTGTTATTAAAAATTCGTTCACTCCTCAAACGTTCTGAAATTTATAAAGGTTACGGTGCAAAGAAAATCATTGAAGAAATTACTCAGGCGGCTAAACCAAAAATTCTAATTGTTGATGATGATAAAGTTTTAACAAAAATTTTGTCTTCCGCTCTGGAGAAAAACGATTTCGAAGTAAAAGTTGCTCACAATGCTTTTGATGGATTTAACATAGCAAAAGAATTTAAGCCTGATTTGATTCTATCCGATATTTTAATGCCTGAGGCAGATGGATTTGAATTAAAAAATCTTTTGAACGCTGATAAAGAACTCAAAACTATCCCATTTGTTTTTTTAACATCAAAAAATGAAGAAGCTGATATCTTAAAAGGTTACGAGTTTGGAGTTTATGATTATGTTTTAAAAACAGCGGGGATTAGCATCATTACAGCTAAAGTAAAAGCAATAGTTGATTCACTTCAAAAAGAGAGAAAAAAAGTTGTCGATGAATTACAGCACGCAGCTGAAACCATTAAACTCAAAGTCGTCCCGGATAGTCCACCAAAGCTTGACGGCTATTTGATTGAACAATGGCATCAAACATATCAGGGAATTCCAGGCGGTGATTTTCTCGATTACATAAAATTATCTTCAGACACTTTCGCAATCGCATTTGGTGATGTGATGGGTAAAAAATGGGGAGCCTGGTATTTCGCCTTTGCATATGCAGGGTATATCAGAAGTGCGATTAGATTTGTAGCTCAATCTGGTGAAGAACACTCACCTGCCCGAATTATGACAAGATTAAATAAAACAATTTATCAGGACGCTAAAATTTCAGAAATATTTGCAACTCTTTCTTTGATTGTTATCAATACATTGACAAACGAAATTAAATACACAGGTGCGGGTGACCTACCACTCCTTATTAAAAAATCAAAAACAGATGAAGTAATGCGAATTGTGTCAGAAGGATTATTACTTGGTTTTATTGAAGATAGTGAGTATGAAGATGTAACAATTAAACTAGATATAAATGACGAGTTAGCTATTTTTACAGATGGTGTTGTTGAAGCGAAGAATGAAAATGGAGAACAATTTGGACATACAAGACTAAACGAACTCTTTTTGAATTATCAAGGTGATTCTTTTCTTAAATCCTTGAAAGAAAGATTACTTAAATTTACAAATATGAAACTCGATGACGATACAACTGCTTTGTGGATTAAACGAATAAGTTAATTCTCAAACCAGCAAACTGTTTACGAAATATCTTGACTTAAAAAATAAATCTTCAGATTTGATTTTTATTAATCACCCTTCAAAAAAATTTTTCTTGAGAAAATAATCAGTACAGCTATTGCTGAATAATAATAAATGAAAAAATCTACTATCAGGTTTTCCAGATTCAAAAGAATAAAAATCGAGATGAATAATAATTGTGTACCAAGACCTAAGATTGAAACAAGAGTCATAAAATTATTCGGGATATTTTGAAGTTTTAATGCCGCCTTATCAAAAGATTGAACCAGTAAATCCTCCCAATAATAAATTAGAATGTATAAACGGTGAAGAACTTTCAACCAGAAAGGATTATCCCAGGGATAAATATTTTCAATTTTTCTTTCATCTATTTTGCTCGTCTTATCACCGCCTGATTTATGTCGCTTAAGTACATAATAATAATTATAAACACTCCCTTGAAGATGAAAGACAATCACAACAGCAATAAACTTCATTAAAGAAAATTCGAATCGTAAAAACAGACTTAGAAACAGAAATACATTTACGAAAAAATCAACAACAGAATCATAAAATCTTCCAACAAGTGAAGGTCGATTTCTTGCTCTTGCCAACTCACCATCAACAGCGTCGAAAAAACTTTTGAGTAAAATCAAGAATGTACTCAAAACAGGAAGCAAATCAAAATAAATCAGAATTGATGCAGCTGTTCCACTAAACAAAGATAAGGTTGTAAAAAATAAAGGTGAGATTTTTGAATTCTTGACTGCTTGAACCAGCAATCGAGAAAAATATCTGCTGTAATCAGAAACATCAAAAAATTTTTGATCTGCTGGAAGTTTATCCATAAAATAAAATTATTTTAGGTGAATGATGTATGTGGGATAATCAATTTTTTGAATCTTAAAATAATCCAGTGAACGAACAATAAAATCAGTTTCAGCAAATTCTACATCTTGAAAACCATTTAAGAGTTCAAAAACTTTTCTTCTCCCAAAAAGCACTGAAGTACTTATGATTGAATTTTTATCATCGCTTTTTGCAATCTTCTCGTAATAATCTGGGTCTTCACTCTTTAATATTTCGTAATCGATTGAACCAACAAGTAAATCAACTTCTCGATTTTCTTCCATGAAATTTAATCTCAATTCAATGTGATTGGTCTTAAATTCATCCAATGGATTAATAAAGGTTATGTATGAACCTGTTGCGTTTTTGATTCCAAAATTCCGTGCAGAGATTAAACCATTAAAAGTTCTTCTGAAATATCGAATCCTCTTATTAATTAGAAAATACTTTTTTACAAAATTTTGAGTCCCGTCATCACTTCCTTCATCTATAATCAATAATTCCCATCTCATCGTTGTTTGATTCAAGACAGAATCAATTGCTCGAGATAGAAAATATTTTTGGTTGTGTGTTGCTAAGATTATCGAGACTATCGGAGCCACCATTGTAAATTTTGTCTAAATATTTTTCCAATCCTTGAAATAAATTGCTCATCATTTTTGAATGTATTCCAGCCACATTAATGAAAAGCGAGAGAAATCTAACAATTGGATTTTTGATTTCAAGATCTATTTCGTACATCAATTTTGTGCCCTTGCCAGTTTCAAGAAAATACCAGATTCCATTGCCTTCATAAGCACCACTATAATGTACAATAATTTCTTTATTATTATTAATTTTCATCAACTCGCATTGAAAACTTACAATCCCAATTGAAATTTTAATTAAAGATCCAATTTTTTCCGTCTGCGAATTTAAAAGTTCAAGTTTCACTGACTTTGGAAACCATTCATTATAAGTTGAAAAATCAGAAATGACATCAAAAACTTGTTCAATTTTGAAATTCAAAATTTTTTGATCTAACGACGATATAGTTCTCATACTTTACCTACTTTCCTTGATGAACATTATTAATATTAATGAAATTAAAGTTAGAATAATTGATAAATAAAATGGTGCAACTATATCTATTTTATCCCATAAGACTCCAGCCAAAAAAGAAGCTGGGAAAGCAAAAAGTCCAATTACCATTTGAAATCCACCAAGCAAACTTGATCGATATTCTGTTGGCGATAATTCTGCTATGAAAGTTTTATGAACCGGTTCAAAAGCAGCTTTGTGCAATCCATAAAAGATGAATGTGACCAAAAACCCGGCAAATTGATGTGAAGTGAGTAAAATTAATATCGTTATCATCCAGAAAGCCAGAGCAATTATCAATACTTTTTTTCTGCCTATTTTATCTGAAAGTTTTCCAAAATAAAAAGAGAACACCGAAGCTATGAATGTAAAAATCAGATATAAAATTGGTAAGGAATAGATAGGAAAGCCTTTCATATTGGCAAAAACCAATAAAAAAGAATAACTGAAATTTCCTAAAGCAAATATCAAACTAACAAAGAACAAAATTTTAAGATTCTTGTTAAGAGTTTTTAATGAAAATCCTTTGAAAACTCTTTCCTGAACTTTTTCTTCTTTCAAAAAAAACAATAATAAACCTGCACCAACAAGTGAAGGAATTGCAGCAAGCATAAAAAGATTTTTATAACCAATGACCGGGAATAGTAATAAGCAAATCAAAATACCCAAAAGTGCACCGAGGTTATCCATACTTCTCAAGATTCCAAAATTTTTCCCTCGATTTTCGGGTGAGGAAACATCAGCAATGTATGCATCTCGTGGTGCACTTCTAATTTTTCCAGATCTATCCAGAATTCTAAAAAATATAACTGGATGATATGTTTTTGATAACGCATAACCTATTCTTGATATTCCTCCAATCAAATAACCAAGCCAGATAAAAATCTTCCGTTTTTGAAATTTATCAGATAGAAACCCGGAAAACGCTTGAGATAATGAAACAATTGCATCTCCAATTCCATCAATGAATCCAACAACTGACATACTTGCCTTTAAGTATTGCGTTAAAAATACAGGCCAAATGGGGTAAATTATATCAGAGCCAAGGTCATTCAGAAAAGATGAAATTGCAAATAATCCAATAATTTTTTTCTCTTGATGTTTGCTTTGTTCCATTTACTTCACTCAAAAAAATAATAATGGTTTATTAAATTTAACAAAAAGGAATAATCATTATGCAAATTACGGAACAAAAAAGAATGATTGAAGAACTTCGTTATTATAAAAACAAAATGAGCCGAGAAGATCTTTATAATTTTGAAATGTATGAAAAAAGAACGAAAGATGATGAAGACCTTGATCGAGTATCATTCCAAAAATTAAAAGAAATTTATTCTCGCTATGTAAAGAAAAAAAGCAAAACTGATTTTGATCATCTCTTTAAGAAAAAAGATCAGGATCGATCAAGCGATGAGAACCGATAAACATCAATTTGAGAAATCATACAATATTGGTGGAATTGATTGTCCTGTCTGTGCATCTGAAGTTGAGAAAGAACTGTTGAAAATTGATGGCGTTCTCTCAGCCAATGTCGACCTGAACGAATCTAAAGTCTCCCTTGTCTATCAAAATCCTGAACTTCAAAAAAACATAGAGCAGAAAATAACTGATTTAGGCCTTCACATTCAGAAAGAGGGAAGTAAAAACACGACAGTCCTTTACATTGAAGGAATGGATTGTTCAAATGAAGAACAAAAAATAAGAACCGCTCTCAAAGACATTAAAGAAATAGATCAACTAAACTTTGATCTTATTAATCATAGATTAACCATCATTCATCACACTCTGGAAGGAAAAATCTTAAACAAAATTAGAGAGGTTGGATTTGAAGTTTTTAATCTCAACAACAAAATTCATTTTAAATCAAAGGAGAAGGATAAAAAAATTAAGCAACTCCTTTTTCTAATTATATCTTCCATGCTGGTTATCACAGGAATGATCATAGAAAACATTTATGAATATGAGTTGATTTCACTCATTCTATTTATGACTGCAATTATAATTGGCGGATACAAAGTTCTCATTCGTTCCTTCAAATCGATTGTAAAATTAAAAATTGACATCGATGTTTTGATGAGTATTGCAATCATAGGTGCATTATTGATTAACAAATTCGCTGAAGCTGCTGTTGTCATGATCCTCTATGTAATATCTTTACGATTGGAAAATTTTTCTGTGGAAAAGGCAAGAAAAGCATTAAACAAGATTGTTTCTCTTATCCCTGAAACCTGTACAATTAAAAAAGGCAATGAATATAAAGAAATTCCAACAAGAGAAGTAAAAGTTGGTGATAAAATTTTAATCAAACCAGGTGAAAGATTTCCAGTTGATGGTGTTGTAATAGATGGTCATTCGACAGTTGATCAATCTGCAATCACCGGTGAATCTAAATTAATTGCAAAAATTCCAGGTGATATCTGTTATGCAGGAACAATAAACAAAAGAGGAACTCTACTAATTGAAGCTACTACAACATTCAAAGAATCTCAGTTTTCAAAAATTATCTCACTGCTTGAAAGAGCATCAGCTGAATCGAAAGCTAATCTGCAGCGATTTGTTGATAAATTCGCAAAATATTATACACCACTTATAGTTTTTCTCGCTGCTCTAATTTTCATTTACTCTTATTTCTTTTTACAGATTGATTTTAATAAATCATTATATCGAGGATTGGTTTTACTTGTAATTTCCTGCCCCTGTGCTCTTGTTATTTCAACACCCGTTGCTGTAATAACGGCTCTTGCGAGATCAACAAATTTTGGTGCATTAATTAAAGGTGGTTTGTTCCTGGAAAACCTACATAAAATTGAAGCGATAGTTTTTGACAAAACAGGAACACTCACAGAAGGTAAATTTCAAATTGAGAAAATAATTCCCTTAAATTCCTATGACGAAAAAAATCTGCTTCAAATTGCTTACAATCTTGAAATATATTCGGAACACTCAATAGCTGACGCAATAATCAACTATGCGAGAAATCATAATTTCGAAATTCATCCAATTAAAAACTTTAAGGTCAATGATGGTTTCATTTCAGGCGTTTATAACGAAAAACTATATGCAATCGGACAACCCAAATTATTCATTGATAGATTAAGATCTGATCAAAATGAACTTATAAACAAATTAGAAGACGAAGGTTATACAGTAATAATTCTTCTTGAAGAAAATTCCCCGATTGGATTAATCTGTTTAATCGATACCTTGAGGGAAAATATTAAATCAACTATTAATGAGTTGAAAAATTTTGGTTTGAAAGATATTTACATTTTAAGCGGTGATAATCAAAATATCGTAAAAAAGGTTGCAAGAGAGATAGATGCAATTGAATTTTTTGGTGAGCTTACTCCTGAACATAAACTAGAAATGATAGAGAAATTAAAACAAAAACATAAATTATTTGCAATGGTTGGTGATGGGCTTAATGATGCACCAGCTCTCAAACGGTCACCAATCGGAATTGCTATGGGTAAAATTGGTACCGATGCTGCAATAGAAAGTGCAGACATAGTTTTAATTGGTGATGATATTTCTAAATTGCCCAGATTAGTACAATTGAGCAAAGCTACTGTTAAGAAGATTATAAGCAATATTGCCCTTGCCTTTGGAATAAAATTTATCTATACTGTATTGGCACTGTTAGATATTGCATCGATGTGGGGAGCAATTTTCGCGGACATGGGCTCTTCAATTATTGTGATATTTAATAGTTTGAGATTAATTAAATTCAAATAATCAAAAATTTAAACTTTAATTAGAGGGCTCTATGAATTCCAAAAAATTATCTACCGTACTAATTGCAATTCTCTTGATACTCACTGCTTCGCAAGTAAAATCACAGGATTTACTTTATTTCTGTGAAAAATATACAGACCGCGAGATTGACGTGAGTGACAGATTTACAACTGGTACATTAACAGTTATGGTTAAACTTGATAAACCGATCTACTATAACAACGTTTCCATTCAACTTGATAAATACAATTGTCGAACTGATGATTTCGAGTATTATGACAGCAGAAATTTTGATGTTGATGGGAAATGGTCATACATTCATTTTGATAAAATTGCTTTTTCAGATCCAGGTTTGTTCAGAGTTTTTCTCTTAGATCCGGAGGGAAATACGATAGTCAGCGGTTTAATTGAAATAATAAAAAGATAAAATTAAAAGCGAAGCAGATATTCTAACCAATCTGCTTCGCCTTTCAAGTTCATAATCAACTTCTTGAAATCCACTTTTCTAATGCAGAAAGCAAATGCGTCATCGCCACAATAAGCGGCTGATGCTGATTCTGTTCAATGTTTTCTAAAATCTCTTTGTGTATCTGTATGTAATCATCATTGATCTTCTTCACAAACTCAACACCCTTAGGCGAAAGAAAGAGTCGCATGTTTCTTCTATCCATTGGATCAATTTCACGAATCACAAAACCTTTTTGAACAAGTCCATCGATTATACGAGTTAATCGACTTGCACTTAATCTTAATCTTGTGGCAATTTCTCTGTTATTAATTATTTCGCCTTCTTGCATGCTCTTCAAGCATCGAAATTCAGCTTGAGTTAAATTGTGTGCTTTGGCTAACCTCTCTTCTTTTTCGTGACAGCTCGCCAGCAGTTTAAATGTTAAATCTGCTAGACTTTTTGCTGTCACCTCGAGTTCATCTCGATTCATTTGACCTCCCTACAAAAAGATAAATTATTTTAGTTTTTGGGAACGGGATGCTTTATTTTTTCCCAGGCTTCATCAAAATTCATTTCTTTATAAGTTGGACTCTCAGAATTGTGGCATTTTACACATAAATCTTTATAATTTTCATAAATAATTAATCCATTCTTAACAGCCTCTTCTCTGTTTTTCATTATTTTCATGTCTTTGTAGTCTGATCCAGGTCCGTGGCAGGTTTCACACTGTACACCATCTTCAATTTTAAATTTTTTACCTAATAAACTTGCATCAACATCATAGCCTGAAGCATGGCATTTCAAACAAGCTTCTGTTTTTGCAGCAGGAGTTTCATAACCTTTTTCTTTTGCTATTTTATCAGCCTCTTCAGTTAAAAGTGTTTGATAGGCTTTCGCATGAGCAGAGTTTTTCCAGATATCAAGCTGTTTACCCTGTTTTTCTGTCTTATGACACATTACACAAGCATCCACGCCTATATAACCATGCTTTTTCGGTTCATCTTGATTTGAAAAACCGAAAAGAATAAAAGAAACCATTAGAACGAAAAATGCGGGCAGGAATTTTTTCATAATTTTGACCTCCGAATATTTGTTAAATTTTGTTTATATAAAATCTTTTTATGCATTAAACATCAGTTAAATTATAATGTTTCATTACAAATTTAATCAATAATTCATCAAAAATTTATAAAGATGAAATAAATTAAAAAGGGATCCTTAATTAAGAGGATCCCTTCAGCGAAGTTTTTATTGACCTGTAACGAATGGATAATTCATTATATCAGTATTTGGATTAAACTTTGTTCCAGGCATCTGATCATAGATCATCGCATTTGTACCGTATATCAAAGATTTAGCATCGTAGCCTAATACTCTCAAAAATGCAACAACCTGTGCACTTGTTTGTCCGGTATAGCAATAAACAACAGTTGGTTTATCTGTTGGTAATGTTTTCAAGTAGGTTGTTGATTTTAAATCATTTCTTGGAGTGTATTGAACTGCACCTAGAATATGTCCAGTATTATAATGATCAACGGGCCAATAATTAACGATATAGTAATTTGATAAATTTGTAAACACATCACTATGACTTACTTTTGCTGGATTCCAACCACCAGCCAATAATTCTTTAACTCTTGCTTCAAGAATTTCTGGACCTGTTTTTTTGCCAGTATTTAAAGTTGGAAGATTCCCCGGTTGATTTTTAGAAGCTGGTGTTATTGTAAACTGGCCAGCTCTTGCATTTCCAATATTATTCAACCAATATCCTTCAGCAAACACCTGATTCCAGGAACTCATTCCATATTTCATAGAGAAAACATTGTTATAACCCATCAATCTTAATAAACCTGTAACATAACCTGCAGACTGACCAGCATAACAAACAATAACGATTTTATCATAATTTGAAGTATTAATTGTTTTGATGTGATCGAGTACTTTTGGTATATCCACTCTGACAGCACCCTGAATGTGTCCTTTATTTACATAAGTTGCTGAATCTCGAACATCTATAATATAAATTTTATTTGGATTTGTTTGGAGATAAGTATAGACATCACTTGCAGAAATTATAGCCGGACAACTTGTTGAGTTTATGTAACCACCATCTGTTCCTTCTAAATATTCAAGAAGGACTTGAACCTCGTTGATTGGTTTTTCTGGCTCAGTTGATTCAGATTTACAACCATAAATAAATGTTAATAATAGAATTATTACTAACAGGTTGAAATATTTTTGTAGCTTATTCATATGACTTCTCCCTATTTTTTTGTGATTGTTTATTGTGAATTAATTGATTTATTTTCATTTTCAGAATCCCCAGCTTGCTGGGAGCTTTCCATCAACAACAACACTCCTGCTCGCTTGTTTTTCCCATTCTAACAAATCAGATTCGAATAAATACAACTCTTTATTACGCACGGTGCTTCCTTCTTTTATTATGTGACAATTATCATAACATGGTTTTCCACTTTCTACTTGAGTTCGCGAAGTCCATCTCTGAATATTATGCGGAGTTGCATATTTATAAGTGGGTCTTACACTAAAGTTTGGAAGATTTGAAACGCCATACAAACTCCAGCTATCAGGCGCCATCAGTGACCTTCTTAAAGTTGCGTATTTATATGGTTTTGTATCAGTAATCGGATTAATTCCAATCTTAAATGATTGGTATGAAGGTATTCTTGCACCATCTCCACCGACATGACAACTACCGCAGTTATTATAATTCTGTGAATGACATACATTGCAATTAAAGGTGTTCATGTGAACCTGATGATATTGATTACTATTAGAAATGTTGCTGTGACATTTTTCACATTTTGGTAAAGATTTTACTTTATATCTTTGGTCATAATAATTGCCATCACCATGAAATTCATTTGCGCTGTGACAGTTCACACATTTAAATCCTTTTGTTTGATGAACATCAGGTTTTGAACCTGGAGCCAAACCAAAATAAGCGTGAGCAACTCGGCTTGAATGACAGGCAGTACATTGATTGACCATATCAGGTTTAGAAAATTTATGTCCGTTCAATAAACCGCCACCACCTGCTTTTGGTCTATTGATATGACAATCACCGCAGCCACCATGACATTTTGCACAATTTGTTTTGTAGCCTTCTTTTAATAGTTCAGGTAAGGATGCAAATTTGGATGGAATTTGGTCTGGACTTTTATAACTTAAACCATACCTTAAAATTAACATGCTTTGCTGACCCCAGCCATGATGAATGTTATTCATTGCCTTAATTACAATATTAGGATGACAGGAAGCGCATTTTTCTTCAGCATTTTCAGATGGATTTTTAATGAAATCGCCAGAATGTGCTAATTTTTTATCACCAGTATTATCAACTCCATTATGACAACTTGTGCAGGGAATTTTACCATGTGTAGATGCTTTAAAGGCACGATAACCGTCACCACCCATGTAAACTCTATCATATGGCTCGATATGAGGAATATCACCACCACAACCTCCGCCTGCTGAAACAGTATCTGGTGAAAACACTTTTTTCAAATGTTCATAATTCGAATGACATCCTTCACAACTATTGATGGATAAACTCTCTTGACTTGAGGTTGGCATTTTAGGTTCTTCACGGCAGCCAATAATTAAGAACATAAAAATTATCATAGCTATCAAATATTTTATTTGATGTTTCATTTGATTAACCTCCGTGGGAATTTTTGGTGGGACAAAAACAAAACTTTAAGCCTCGCGGCAAATAACCTCATCACAAAGTAAAATATATTTACTTTGAGTAATGAAAAGAAGGAGGACTATTGTGTCCCCCTCCCAAACTCAACGATCTAATTCTATGTTAAACACATTAATTTTTCCATTAATGTGTTTATTTATATCGATTATTTTGCCTGAATAATCAACAACTATAGGATGACAATTTGCACAAGGATTATTTGATAAATCATTTAATGATGATGCAATATGACCTACAGGTGAAGGATCGTACTCGGATTTTCCATGACAGCTATTGCATTTCAAGTATGTTCCATCAACCACATTCCAGATTGGTTTACTATTATTTCCTAACATCACATCTGCTGTATAAGCAAATTTATAAGGACTATCTTCTTTCTTCCAGACAACATTTCCATGGCAATAAGTATTTGAACATCCAATGTTCGAATAATCGTAGGCTGGTTTTGTTGTATCAGTTGTTCCTTTAAGAGCTAAACCAGTAAAAATAATTTCCGCCGAGGGACTATCATCAATATGCCCCACATCAGAATAACCTCTTGGGACTATATGGCACACATCACAATCCACCACACTTCCAATTTTATTTCCTCCCAAATGTCGTGAGTGTGCACCTACTCCACGCGAGGTTTCTGAAATTCCTCCGCTCAAGTCTCTCGGCGGCGCAATTGAAAATGGATCAGAATAATCTCCATGACATGTATTACAAGCTTCAGGTCCACTAGGTTGTTTATGACAATCCAGACATGACACTTTTGCAGTTCCACCTGTATAATTATTCGCATGACATTGTTGACAAGCCTTCAAATCCCAGCCATTCTGTTTAACTAATTTTCCATGAAAATTAACAGATGCTGGATCATTTACACCTTCTTTATGCAAACTAATTTGCGAAGGGGGTGTAATATCCGATTGAATTTCACTACATGAAATCAAGAAAACAGTAAATGAAAAAATTGACACAAAAAGGATTAGTTTTTTCATAGTTTATTCACTTTATTTCTTTGGTGAATGACAGGTTATACAAACAGGATCTTCACCCTGAATATCATGACAGGAAATACAACGCTCAATGTCTCTCCTTGCAAGCTTAGCATGTTCTCCACCGTCTGTTCCTGGAAACTTCAAGAAATTTGGTGATAAATGACTGCTGGGCATCACTCCACCAAGTGAAATATCACCGCCACTTGCTGAATGACAATCCACACAAAATGTTTCAATCTCATGACAGGTTTGACATTGAGAATTTTTTCCTTTCAAATCGATTCCATGAGTAAATCTATAATTCAAATCATGAACTCGAGTAATCTGTTGTTGTTTTGTTCCATCAACGAAATTATCAGGCACAAAAGGTTTGTAAAAATCATTAGGTGCATTTGTTTCTGCAATCATCTTGGTTCCAACATGACAGGATTCACAGGAGTTATTATCATGACACATCACACAATTTGCATCTGGTCTGGAGGCAATAAGTTTATGAAGTTTTATGTAATCAGTCTTTTTATGATCAGCTGGAATAAGTCCTGCTGTTGTTATATGACAACTTTCACAAGCATTTGTGACTTCTTTCTTATCATTATGACAGGAATAACAATTTTCCATTGGTGGATTTACATTCATGGATTGGAAACTATAATCAACTTCATTCAATCCTTGATGACAATCAACACAATTCTTGCCAAGTTCGAGATGCTTTTTGTGATTAAAAATCAAATCTGATTTTTTCTGAATTAAAGGTTCCTGAACATCTTCGTAATGACAGGTTTTACATGTTTCTGCATCATTTACATCGTGACAACCAGTACAATTATCTTTTGTTGGTAATAATCTGACATTAAGATTTGTTGCCTCAGGCACACTCGAGTGACAACTTTCGCAATCAACAGATTCATGGAGTTGATGAGAAAATTTTATGATATCTTTATTTGTTTTATTATCGCCGAATGAATTCGGGTTAGCTTTAAAAGCTGTTAAGATTAAAAATATAACGGATATTAATCCAAAAATTATGTAGAATTTTCTCATTATCATTTCACAATAAGTTTAAGTTTGTATTAAACCAGTAATTAATTTTGAAGAAGAATCTAAAATCGCTTTTGTAAATTTTGTTATTAAGATATTGTCCTTGCAAATCAAATGATAAGACTCTCCACGGTCTGATATTTGTCCCGAATAACAAGTACAATGCTGATTGTTTTTCGCTGCTGGCTGAAAGTTTATAATTTGAATAACCAATTCCCAGAGAAGGTGTTAACAAACCATTCAAGAATCTATAATTAGTATATGCTGAAATTCCATCAAGTTCGCCTGAATATCCAAAATTCTTCGTGTATGAAATTGTTCCATAAGCAGACGATGCACCAAGAGAAATTCTACTTGATGTTTCGTCAGTATATTTCACTAATCCTAATTTTCCTGTAAACATTAAATAAGAGTTAAATCTATAGTTTAAACCAAAATCAAACTCTTGATTATTTTTCACAACTGATTCAAAAATTGTGAAATAAGAATTGTATCTAATCAGCGGTTTACGAAAAGCATAATAAATATTTATTCCAAGATTATTGATAAAATTAAGATCCGAAGTAAACTCGAATCGCGAGACCTTGTTGAAATTCAAATCATAAAACAATCTTGAGTTCAAATCAACTTTTTTAAAATCATATCCAGCCTCGACATTAAAAAATTCAAATTGACTGCTTCCAGGTTGAACGAGAATTAATTGCGGATTAAAATTATCATCAAGCCGTGTCGTCAAATAATCTTCGGATTTATAATTCTTATTCAAATAACCCACGCCAACAAATAAATCACCAAATTGACCCTGAACCTTTCCGCCAAATAAATAATTATTCTTCCAATCATCAATCAATGTGAGTTTCTGATAAGCTGGAACATTCCCACCATAATATCCAGAAAATTTTAATTTCCAGAACTTAAGATCCAGATTAACTCCATCAAATAATCCGCTTGCAACAGAATGATAAAGTGGCTGCCTTCCAATTTTGACTGTAGCAAGATTAAATAAATCTCTCCCCTCGAGATATAAATTTGAAAATCTAACTCGTGGATCATTTTTGACTTTTTTAATAAAATCTTGTTCAATCAAAAAGCTTGTTCGAAGAGTGAATTGACCATTGTTAAGATCAAAATTTCCATACTGATAAAATCTTAGAAAATTGTTAGAGACTTCTTTGGATTCAAATCTCTCAAAGGAATAAACCGTTGAGGAGAGACGACCATTAATATTTTGAGCCCATAGTGGAATTGTTAGAATCAAAAGAAGAGGTATAATTTTTTTCATATTTTCTCTTCAAATTTTTTAAATGTAATAATTGTAAGTATTCAGCAATTAGCAAATTTTCAAAAATTATTCCATTCATTTTAATATTATTTAGCAAAAGAATTATTAAAATAGATAAAATTTTGCGGTGTTTAATGTTTGCAATTATCACTTTTAAGAAAACCCTTCTCAAAAGTGAAAAATCTGTTCTTTCTTAAAATCTTAGAATAATTTATTTAATCTATCCTCTTTCTGAACTTTTAAGTTTGAATTTATTAAGTTATATTGCAATTGCATTTAATGGTTTTGAACAAAATTTAAGAGGATATTATGGCGAAAGCTTCATCATTTGCTGATAAAGCCGCAAAAGCTCAGAAAAGAAAAGATGAATTAATTAATGTCAAAATAGTTGAAGCTTATTTTGACCAAAAGAAAAAAACTTACAAGTTTAAAAATAGATTCGTTAAAGTTAAATCTGTTGACGAATTAGCAAAAATTTAGGTTTTAAATTTCTCTAACCCTCCTTTCAATCTCCTTCTCAATTTTAGAAGGAGATTTTTTATTTTAAAATATCCAGTTCATTGCCTTCTTTTCCTTATTTTTGTAAAAAAATGGGAGACTACATGAAAACTCAGGATTACATAAAACTTGAAGAAATCTATGGAGCTCATAATTATCATCCCCTTGATGTTGTAATAACCCGTGGCGAAAGAGTCTGGGTTTATGATGTCGAAGGGAACAAATATCTCGATTTTCTTTCAGCTTATTCAGCGGTAAATCAGGGGCATTGCCACCCAAGAATTATTCAAGCATTAAAAACTCAAGCAGATAAAATTACATTAACTTCACGAGCCTTCAGAAATGATCAATTGCCTCTATTGGTCAAAGAAATTTGTGAATTAACTGGTTATGAGATGATGCTTCCCATGAATTCAGGTGCAGAAGCGGTTGAAACTGCAATAAAAACTACAAGAAAATGGGGATACAAAATTAAAGGTGTTGAACAAGATAAATCTGAAATAATTGTTTGTTCAAATAACTTTCATGGCAGAACCACAACTATTGTTTCTTTTTCAACTGAAGAACAATATCGAGATGGATTTGGTCCTTTCACTCCAGGTTTTGTAATTATTCCATATAATGATGTAGAATCTTTAAAAAAAGCTATTAATAAAAATACAGTTGCTTTTTTAGTTGAACCCATTCAGGGTGAAGCTGGAATCATCATTCCAGATGAAGGTTATTTGAAAGCTGCTTATGAAGTATGTAAAAATGAAAATGTTTTATTCATAGCTGATGAAATTCAAACTGGACTTGGAAGAACAGGAAAACTTTTTGCTTATGAATATGAAAATATCAAACCAGATATTTTAATTGTTGGTAAAGCTTTATCTGGTGGAACATATCCTGTCTCAGCTGTACTTTCTTCGAGAGAAATTCTTGGCGTTTTTAAGCCCGGAGATCATGGAAGTACTTTTGGAGGAAATCCATTGGCAGCTGCCGTCGCTCGAGAATCATTAAAAGTAATTGTAGATGAAAAATTACCAGAAAGGTCATTTGAATTAGGAAAATATTTCCTGGAAAAACTTAAAACAATTGAAAGTAAACACATAAAAGAAATAAGAGGAAAAGGTTTATTTATAGGTATCGAACTGCTTCCAGAAGCCGGTGGTGCAAGAAGATTTTGTGAAGCTTTAAAAGATGAAGGATTACTATGTAAGGAAACCCATGAAAATGTAATTAGACTTGCTCCACCATTGGTTATTGAAAAAGATGAAATTGATTGGGCATTTGAAAGATTAGAAAAAATACTGAAAACTCTTTAAGGAGTGTTTTCTTTGGTGAGAGTTAACTGCTCGTAAGAGCAGTTCCTCACCATTTAAATTTCAGCCTCGCTCGATATCAGACGAGATTAAAATTCTACCGCAAGATTCACAGGTATAAATTTTATCGTTGCGTCTAATTTCAAGTTGTTTTTGAGAAGAAATAATTGCAAAACAGCCTTCGCACGCATTTCGACGAATAGGCACAACTGCATTTCCACGAGCTTCGCGAATTCGATTATAAATGCTTAAATCCATCCTGGTTATTCTTGAAACAAGATTTTTTCTCTTTTCTTCAAGTTCTTGCCTTTCTCTATCTGTCTTTTTATCAATCTCTGCAAGATCTTTTTTCTTTTCTTTTAATTCTGCTTCATATTTCTCGAGCTCTGGTTCAAGCTCTTCGATTTCTTGAGTTAATTTTTTGCTCAAATCGGCAAGAGAATTGTTTTCTTCTTCAAGTTTTTTGATTAATTCATCTGTAAAATCGATTTCTTTAGTAAGAGCATCGTATTCTCTGTTAGTTTTCACTTGAAGAAGCTGAGCTTTATATTTTTTTAAGTTTGCTTTAGCTTCAGCGATTTTATCATCATTCATCTCTCTTTTCTTGAGAGAATCCTCTTTCTGTTCTTTTGCTTCTTCAATTTTTGTCTTCACATTCTTGAGCTTCTCTTCAAGAAGTTCAATTTCTCGCGGCAGCTCTCCTCTCAATTCATCGAGTTTATCAAGTGCTGAATCAATTTTTTGAAGCTCCCAAAGAAGCCTAAGTCTTTCTCTCAATTTTTTTCCTCCATTTTTATTCAACAACCTTTATTTTTTGATTTTGAAAATATTTGATGACTTTTACTTTTTCTTTTCTCTCTTGTAGAAAAGAATTTAATTTTTTTTCAAGTGCATTAATTACCGGATATTCAGTATGAAAATGGCCTGCATCAATGAGTAAAATTTTATCTGAATAATCTAATAAAGTATGATATTTTAAGTCAGCAGTTACGAAAGCATCACAACCTTGATTAACAGCTGATTGAATCAAGTCACTTCCACTTCCACCACAAACGCCAATCTTACTCAAAAATTTTTTTGATCCGGGAGTATATTTAAGGGAAGGTGCTCTCAATTTAGCTTTAACAAGTTTCAAAAAATCAGAGGCCGTCATTTTTTCTTTTAAATAACCAACGGCACCAAAACCATAATTAACATTTCTGTTAACAAGAGGATAAATATCATAAGCAGGTTCTTCATAGGGATGATTTTTGATCAAAGTACTTAATACTTTGTCAAGTTTCCATTTCTCAAAAATCATTTCTAATCTTATTTCATCAACCGATTCCAACTTTCCTTTCTCACCTACTGTGGGCTTTGTTTTTTCTAAACCAAAAAATGTTCCTTTACCTTTAAGTTGATAACTGCAATGAGTATAATTGCCAATGATCCCAGCACCAGCCTCAGAAAGTTTTTCAATAAGAATATTCACTTTATCTTCAGGAACAAAAGTTACAAGTTTGTATTGTGTAGATGGTGCTTTTTCAAGAAAATCAACTTTTTGTAAACCAAGAACTTTTGCAAGTTCGAATGAAACTCCATCTTTAGTAAAATCAAGATTCGTGTGAGCTGAGTAGATTGTGATTTTATTTTGAATGGCAAATTCGATTAGATTTCCTTTTTCGTTTTCCAGATTAATATTTTTGAGTGGATTGAAAAATAGTGGATGATGAGAAATAACAAGATTACATTTTTCTTCTTTAGCTTTAATTAATGAATCAGAAGTTACATCGAGAGTCAGCAGAATTCCAGTAGTTTTATCGGAATGCTTACCGATTTGTAATTCTATATTATCCTTTTCCCATGCAATCCCTTTTGGAGCCCATTGTTCTATAAAATCAAAAATCGTTTTATGTTCCATATTTTACATTAAATAAAAAAAAATGCACTTTAAAAGTGCATTTTGGTTGATTTTCCAGATTAAATATCACTTATTATTTTTAACTTACCTTTGTCCTCTGACTCAATTATACTCATTCTGAAAACAATATATTTTATTTTTAATAATTATTCAATTAGCAATTTAACTTTCCGGCTGGAAGTTCCTTATTTCTTCCAATAATACATCCACAATTTCTTCTTCTTTAATTTTTCTAACCACTTCACCTTTACGATACAAAATTGCAACGCCTTTTCCAGCAGCAATTCCAATATCAGCCTCACTTGCCTCACCAGGACCATTAACAACACAACCTAATAAAGCAACTTTAACCGGCTTTTTGATATCCTTTACAGCTGCTTCAAGTTTATTCGTTATGGAAAATAAATCAACTTCTAATCTACCGCAGGTTGGGCAGGCAATTATTTCAACATTTCTTGTTGCAAGTCCAAGAGATCTCAAAATTTCTTTTCCAACTTCAACTTCTTTGAGTGGATCATCTGTCAGAGAAACTCTGATTGTATCTCCGATTCCCTCGGCAAGTAAAGTACCAATTCCGACTGCTGATTTAATAGTACCAACTCTGGTCGTTCCAGCTTCGGTTACGCCAAGATGCAATGGATAAACAGTTCTCTCTGCAATTAACCTATAAGCTTCAATCATCAATTTTACATCTGTTGATTTAACAGAGATGACAATATCTTCAAAACCATATTTCTCACAGATCTTAACATGTTTCATTGCACTTTCAAAGAGTGCCTCAGCAGTAGGATAACCATGTTTTTCAAGAATGTCTTCTTCGAGCGAACCAGAGTTTACCCCAATTCTGATGGGAATTTTTCTTTCTTTTGCTTTCTGAAGAACTTCTTTAATTCTTTCTTCTGAGCCAATATTACCTGGATTGATTCTTACTTTTGCAACACCAGCATCAATGGCTTTCAATGCAAAGATGTGATTGAAATGAATATCGGCAACAATTGGAATATTTGATCTTCGCACAATTTCCTTAATTGCTTCTGCTGCTTCTTTATCGTTAACAGTCACACGGATGATATCGCAGCCTGCTTCTTCAGCTTTTTTAATTTGCTTTAATGTACCTTCGATATCGGCAGTTTTAGTTTTTGTCATAGTTTGAACTGTGATTGGTGCATCGCCGCCAATAGGTACACCTCCAACATAAACCCTACAGGACTTTCTTCTATTTATCATACCTATTTAACCTCTAAAATTAATTCACTCAATTTTTTACCAAATAATTCGGTTGCTTCAGGATTAGCAGCTGTTAGAATTTTGTCATCAATCTCAATTAAATTATTTGTTACAACTGCACCGCTTGATTTAACAAAATCATAATCCTTAACATAGCAAGCGACATTCCTGTTCTTTAACAATTCAGCTGACGCTAAAATTCCAACGGCACTGCAAATTGCTGCAATAAAATTTCGATTATTATGAAAATCTTTAACTATTTTTAATAACTGCGAATTTTTCCAGTAATCACGGGTACCCTCTCCGCCAATTAAAACAAGAGCCTTAAAATTTTGAGGATGAAGATTAAACAAATACATTTCAGGTTTAACTCTATAACCGAAACTGCCTGTAGATAAATTCTTATTTTCTGAGGCTACAAAGACTTTAATTCCATTTTTTTCAAGCAGGGACTTTGTAATGAGGAATTCCTGGTCATGAAAGTTTTTTTCCGGGATAAAGAAAACAACACTTCTCTCTGAATGTTTATTCATACAAATGCAAGTTATTAAGGTTAGTAAGTTTTTTCAATTTACTTAATAAGCTATAAGATAAATTCACAATCTGACTTAAAGACGATTTCATTCTAATAAAAACTTAATATCTTCGATGGAGTAGTAATTTTTTACAGGATCAATCTTAAACACAAATTGTGCGACATTATCAAGTGTTGTGTAAATTTATTTTGATTAGGTAGCAGTGACATATATT
>CAZGQO010000004.1:0-242248 GCA_964527925.1 uncultured Ignavibacteriaceae bacterium | reverse complement strand
TGAAATTGGAGAAATCTTATTGGATATTCAAAGGTACTCGTCCTGCAAACTTTCCTGAAAAAAGAATAAAAGACATTTCTCATTTACTTGCTGATGCAACAGAGAAAGGGATTTACAATTATTTCAAAGAGCAGATAGAGAAAAATTATCAGGGAGAAATTGATAAAACATCTGCAAAGAAGGTGGTTGAAAAAATAATGTCATTTCAAGGAATAGGAATCAGTAGAAAAAGAGAAATGTTCTTTAACATAATACTTCCATTCTTTTTAGTTGATTATACATTCAAGAAATACCATAATTTTTTATTAAAGATATTTGAAAACCATCCGCCGCTTGATGAAAACAGTGCAATAAAAAAATTCTACAAAGAGCACGGTTTTAAGGCAAGAAATACAAAAGAATATTTTGGAGCGATTAAGTCTGTGAATGGTTAGAATTCTTTGCAACCTTTGCGGTTAAAAATAAACCGCAGAGAAAAAAAATAGCCACGAATTCGCGAATTAGCGGCAAAATTTATTCGTGTATTCGTGGCTTAAAAATTTAATTGACCTTCCTATACCGAAATCAATTGAAAAAGTAAGTATAAATCAAAAGCCCAAATACAAAGATTGCTTTTTTAATTAATTCATATTGTCTTTTTGATAAATTTTCGTCTTAGTTTTTTAGTCTTTTGGTAGAATTTTATAGTGATTATCGCTAAAAAATTGTCTAATTCTCATATCAAAGTAGTTTCACATACGCTTAAGATACAAATAAAAAGGTTATAAAGATATTTCATTAGTTTTTAGTTAGTAATGATTTTCAGTGAAAATACTTTATAAATTTATGGGATTTAAGGTTGGTTGTAAATGCAGAGTCTAAATTTAAAATATTAACCCGCCCAGCTAAGGGGCGGGTTAGCAGGAGGAGTTATGAGAATCAGTATTTTAGGAAGGCAAGTTATTAATAGTCGTATCCACCACCTGGAGGCATAGGTGGCATTGGTTGTTCTTTCTTAGGTTTCTCAACAATCACCGCCTCGGTTGTAATCAACATCGAAGCAACTGAAGCCGCATTATGTAATGCAATTCTTGCGACTTTTGTCGGATCAATTACGCCACTCTTCATCAAGTTTTCAAATTGCTCGGTATTTGCGTTAAATCCAAAATCATCTTTTCCTTCTTTAACTCTTTGTACAACAACTGAGCCTTCCCATCCAGCGTTTTCAACAATATGTCTGATTGGAGCTTCAAGAGCTTTCTTTATAATTTCAACACCTGTTCTTTGATCTTCGTTTTCAACTTTTACATCCAAATTATCCATTGCTCTTATATAAGCAACACCACCACCAGGGACAATTCCTTCTTCAACAGCAGCTCTTGTTGCATGCAGAGCGTCTTCAACACGAGCTTTCTTTTCTTTCATTTCAACTTCAGTGGCTGCACCGACCTTTAATACTGCAACACCGCCTGAAAGTTTCGCCATTCTTTCCTGTAATTTTTCTCTATCGTAATCGCTTGTTGTCTTTTCAATTTGGACTTTAATTTCATTAATTCTCTTCTTGATTTCCTCTTTCTTGCCTTTTCCTTCAACAATTGTTGTATTATCTTTATCAACAACAACACGAGCAGCCTGACCTAAATAAGAAAGTTGTGCATTTTCAAGTTTGAATCCTTTTTCTTCAGAGATAACTGTACCGCCAGTTAAGATTGCAATATCTTCGAGCATTGCTTTTCTTCTATCACCAAATCCTGGAGCTTTGACAGCACAGACTCTTAATGTACCTCTTAATTTATTTACAACGAGTGTTGCAAGAGCTTCACCTTCGACTTCCTCTGCAATGATTAATAATGCACGCCCTGATTGAGCAACTTTTTCAAGTATTGGTAATAAATCTTTCATTGCAGAGATTTTCTTATCATGAATTAATAAATATGGATCTTCGAGAACAGCTTCCATTGTATCAGCATTGGTTACGAAGTAGGGTGATAAGTAACCACGATCGAATTGCATACCTTCAACAACTTCTAAAGTAGTTTCAGTACCTTTTGCCTCTTCAACGGTAATCACACCATCTTTTCCAACTTTATCCATCGCTTCGGCAATAATCTTACCGATTGAAAGATCATTATTAGCAGAAATTGCACCAACTTGTTCAATCTCCTGAGAAGTTTCAACGGGTTTACTTATTTTCTTGAGATTATTAACAACTGCTTCAACAGCTAAATCGATACCTCTTTTTAAATCCATTGGATTGGCACCAGCAGTAACATTCTTGAGTCCTTCTGCAAAGATTGCCTGGGCTAAAACAGTAGCGGTTGTTGTACCATCACCAGCGACATCACTTGTTTTGGAGGCAACTTCACGAACCATTTGAGCTCCCATGTTTTCAATGGGATCTTCGAGCTCGATTTCTTTTGCAACTGTTACACCGTCTTTTGTAACAGTTGGTGCACCGAATTTTTTATCGATAACTACATTGCGGCCTTTTGGACCTAATGTAACTTTAACCGCATCAGCTAATTGGTCGACACCTTTTTTGAGTTTGGTTCGAGCTTCGAGATTAAATTCAATTAATTTTGCTGACATGTTTCATTCTCCTTTATTTGTTCGACATTATTGGATGATTGCGAAAATATCTGATTCTCTCATGATAAGATATTCTTCACCATCAATTTTGACTTCAGTACCTGAATATTTTCCATATAGAACCTTATCACCGACTTTAACAGTCATAGGAATATGTTTACCGGTCTCTTCAGAAATTTTTCCAGGACCTACTGCAACAACTTCACCTCGCTGAGGTTTTTCTTGAGCGGTATCTGGTAAATAAATTCCGCCTTTTGTTACTTCTTCAGCGGGTGCTGGTTTTATAATGACTCTATCTGCTAAAGGTTTTAAGCTGAATGATGCCATATTTTATCTCCTTAATTTGTTATTGTTAATTAACCCTTTGTATTAGCACTCTCCATTTGCGAGTGCTAAAATAATAAGAAATTAATTTTAAGTCAAGTGGTTGATTTTTATTGAATTTGGAAAATTTTCTTATTTCAGGAAAAATCAAACTACTGCTTTGTTCCTAATTAAAAATTAAGAAAATCATTTTTAAAACTTTTGTTTATAATTTTCGATAGTTCACTTTTTCATGAAAATTGTCTGTTCAAAAATTTTGTAAAAATTTAGTTGATAATGAGTTCATTAATATATAATTTACTTCTGATTATTAGGGAGATTTAGATATGAAAAGTTTTATTATCACTTTTCTTTTATTATCAAATCTTATCGTTGCTCAGTCATTACAACCTTCCTTATCCTGGTCAAGAACTTTTGGAGGGAATAATGACGACGAAAGTTGGGCAATAGAAAAAACATTTGACGGTGGTTTCTTAATAGCAGGTTATACAGTTTCTTTTAGTTTAAGTAACTGGAGTGATATATATATTATCAGGACAGATTCTAATGGGGATACCTTATGGACCAAAACAATAGGGGATAGTCTTGATGAATATGCATCTGATATAAAACGCTTGCCTGATGGTAATTTTATAGTCGCTGGTTATGGTCGAGTTAATTCATCAAATAATTATGATGCGTTACTTATAAAAATAGATCAAGATGGAAATGTACTATGGACTAAATCTTATGGTGGTTCAAATAATGATCAATTTACGGAAGTTGAAATTGCAAGTGATGGTCTAATAGCAGTTGGAACTACAAATTCATTTTCGCCAATAGGAAACAAGGAGGTTTATCTTTTGAAAACTGATTTTAATGGCAATGTTCATTTCTTTAAAACTTTTAATTTCGGAGATTTTTCTGAAGGTCATTCGATTAAAGAGCTTTACGATGGCGGATTTATTATAGCCGGGGCAAATTACTTTTCGAATTCCGTTTATAATATTTTTATAATTCGTTGTGATAAAGATGGTAATTTTATCTGGCAGAAATCATTTGGTGGTGCTGGTAATGAAATAGCAAATTCTGTTATTCAACTAAATACTACGAAAGAAATTTATATCACAGGCTATACATTTTCATATGGTAATGGTTATGCTGATATTTTTATAATGAAACTTAATGAATTGGGTGATTCAATCTGGTTTAAGACTTATGGTTATTTTGGTAATGATTATGGAAGCACTATAAAACTTACTGATGATTTTAATCTTGTTGTGGCTGGTTATGGTAGACTTGATAACAGTAATCAGGTTAATTTATTTCTTCTTAAAACAGATCTATCCGGAAATTTGCTATGGTTAGTTGATGCGGGCGGAATTTTTGAAGATAGAGGATATGATTTTGTGGTGACAAATGATTACGGATACGCAGTAGCTGGAATAACAAAGTCAGGTACAGCAATAAACAATATATTTTTCGTAAAGTTTGATTCAGAATATAAAATTGATGCGCCAGATATTCTATCAATTAGCGATGTGCCAGATGATAATGGAAAGCAAGTATTTGTGATATGGAATCCGTCTGATAATGATGGAATTTTCAATAATCCAGTTGTAAAGTATAGTATCTGGAGGCAAGATAATCAGATCTGGACATTTGTGGGCGAAACTCCAGCAATTGGTTCAAATCTATATTCTTTCGTTGCACCAACAATTTTTGATTCTTCAATAGTTAATGGAATTTATTGGTCTGTGTTCAAAGTGGTTGCACATGGAACAGCACCATACATTTTAGCGACTTCCTTACCAGATAGTGGTTATTCGATTGATAATTTAATTCCGCATACTCCCGATAGTGTTAGTGCAATTGTATACGCAAATTTTGTAAAATTACTGTGGTCTGAACCTGTGGATGAAGATTTCCAATACTTTGCTGTATTTAGAGATACAGTTTCAAATTTTTATGTTGTAAATAAACAGCCAATTGCGCAAGTGGTACAATCATCTTTTGAAGACTATAATATCGAATTGGGCAAAACATATTTTTACAAAATATTGGCTGTTGATTTTTCTGGAAATAAAAGTCTGCCTTCTAAAGAAATTTCTGTGAATTTGACTAATGTTGTAACCTGTACTTTTGTCCCTGTTTCTTTTATTCTTTATCAGAACTATCCTAATCCATTCAATAATTTGACAAATATTGTTTTCGATTTGCCTGAAGAAATTCATGCTAATATTTCTGTTTATGATGCATTGGGTAGAAAATTAGAAACATTAATTGATAGAGAGCTAAAAGCCGGGAAATATTCTATTAAATTTGATTCGAAAGATTATCCGAGTGGCTTATATTTTTGCAAGTTTGAAAGTGAGAAGTTTAATGCAATTAAGAAAATGGTTTTATTGAAATGATAATTATTTGAATCTTCTTAAAAGTTAATGATAAATAAACTTTGAAATTTCTGAAAACACTAAAAACATAAAGTAGTTAAACAACAATTTAATCAACAGTACAATTAATTTATTACATCAAGTTTAAGCATAGTATTTAAATTAAACTCAAACGCAGTTTAGCTTATTATCTTTCTATTACAATATCATCAATTTCACCAATTGTTAAGAAGATATTATAAACTTTACTTTTAAATATTATTCTTTTGATGAAATATAAACAGGAGATATTTAAAGTAAATCGCGTATTCTTTATTCATAAAACCAGTTATTTAAACTTGCATAACTTATAGAGCCATTTTCTTAGTATCATTTTTCATTTCTATTGATTTAATTAAGTTTAAAAAAAAATGGAGAATTAATATGAGACTTTGTGTTAATATCGACCATGTTGCTACTCTCAGACAGGCAAGAGGTGAATTTGAACCTGATCCAATTACAGCTGCACTAATCTGTGAACTGGCTGGTGCAGATGGAATTGTTTGTCATTTACGAGAAGATAGAAGACATATCAATGATCGAGATGTCTATTTATTAAGAGAAGTCGTCAAAACAAAACTTGATCTTGAAATGTCAACTGATCCGCAAATTGTATCTATTGCATGTAAAGTAAAACCAGATTTAGCAACATTAGTCCCTGAACGAAGACAGGAATTAACTACTGAAGGCGGTCTTGATGTTGTCAGTAATTATGATAAAGTGAGTGACGTGATTAAGGAACTCCATTCTAACAAAATCGAAGTTAGTTTGTTCGTTGACCCTGTTGAAGATCAAATAAAAGCCGCTGCCGATCTGGAAGCTGAATTTATCGAAATTCATACAGGATTTTATGCAAATACAATCAGTGAAGAAGAAGCAAAAGAAGAACTTGAAAAGATAAGAGAAGCAGCAAAGCTCGGTAAAAAGTTAAATCTTGGAGTTAATGCCGGACATGGATTAAATTATCTCAATATCATTCCATTTAGAGAAATTAAAGAAATTGATGAAGTAAGTATTGGACATGCAATAATTGCAAAAGCAGTTTTTGTTGGTCTTGAAAATGCAGTCCGTGAAATGATTCGTCTGGTAAAAGGTGTCTGAGAATAAATTAACAAAAAGCTATCTCGAAAAATTATATTCCAGATACAATCGAATAGATTTTGTCGAAGATCCCATTCAAATCGTTTTGCGTTCAAAGGAGAGGGAAGATCAAGAAATTTTAGCCTATATTTCTTCACTTTATGCATTTGGAAATATTAAACAGATAAATTCTGTATTAAATAGAATTTTTCAATTACTCCAACCTTCAGCAAAGAATAGAATTCTGGATAGAAATTACCTTCAGTATCTTAAAAAACAAGAAAATATAAATCATCGATTTTTATTTCATAATCAATTTGTAAGTCTATTATTTACATTAAATCTTATCTTGAATGAGTTTCAAGACCTTAAAACATTGTTTCTTTCAGGCTACAATACCGAAGAGAAAAATTTAAAATCAGCAATCTCATACTTTTCAAAAAAGTTCAGGGAGTATTATAAAAGATCTGAAACTATAATCGATAAAGAAAAATCGAATTCGAAAATCATGAATAAAATCAAAAGAAGTAATAAATCAAGAAAACTAAAATTCTTATTCCCGGATCCTGAAACTAATTCAACATGCAAAAGAATGAATCTGTTTTTAAGATGGATGGTGAGAAAAGATAATGTTGACCTGGGTTTATGGAGTGAAATAAAAACATCTCAATTAATTATTCCGCTTGATACTCATATTTACCAAGTTGCAAAATTCTATAATCTAACTCAAAAGAAAAGTCCATCGTGGAATATGGCAGTTGAGATTACTGAACAACTGAAGAAATTTGATCCTCTGGATCCAGTTAAGTATGATTTTGCATTATCGCATTTAAAAATATAACTGCATTATCATTGAATTCGATTAAAATTTTTCAGTAATAATCTTTTGATGATTTTTTCAGAATGCAAGTTAGTCGAAGGTTTTTGTTGAATCGTATTTTATAGATAAAAATCATTTTTCCAGCAATCAAAAAGAAGCATAAAAATTAGTGATTAGTCTTGGACTGAGAATAATAAAATTGAAATTTAATTTGTTTTATATAATTTAAATTAAACAATAAATAGTATTGAAACATGGCGGAAAAATCTAAACTATGGTATTTAGAAAATTTCAATCTCTTCAGTAATCTGCAAAAAGATCAAATGATGAGATTGGATAATTTGGTCAAAGAGAGAGAAATTAAAGGCAACGAACCTATTTATTTTGCTGATGAACCATCCAATACAATATATTTCCTCAAAGCTGGCAGAGTAAAAATTTCAAAGTATCTTGCAGATGGTTCTGAAAAAATTATTGCCATTATCAATCCAGGTGAAATTTTTGGTGAAATGGCTTATTTAGATGAGCAGAAGAGGACAGACTATGTTGTAACCCTTGAGCCATCATTAATTTGTGCAATTAATAAAGACGACTTTAAGAATTTTGTAAAACAAAATCCTGAATTGAACTTAAGGTTAACATGAATTCTGGGATTAAAACTTAGAAGTTTTTCAGAAAGAATTGAAGACCTCATTTTCAAAGATACAGAACAAAGGATTGCTTCTTTCCTATTGCATTATATTGAGAAATATGGTAATAAAGTTGGCAATCAGAATCATTTAACTTACCTACTACCATTGAAGGAATTTTTATACCATATTCTGAAAGCTTGATCTTAAATTCAGCATTAGTCACCAATAAATTGCCTGGCATTTTCGCTTTAGTTCTTTCACTTTCTTTGTAATAGGTTAATGTAACAGGGACTTCTATTTCCCTTGTGATACAATGAACACTAAATTTACCAATTGCAGTTGCTTGAACCTTTTGACCATCTGTTAATTTTGTAGAGCTTGGATTTTTAAACCCAGTTAATTGAAATTCAATTCCCATTAGTGGTGCCGTATAAGTGAAGGCTGTCATAGCGGTTGTTGCAACAAATCCTGCAAATAAAGCAGATTTTATAGAATATTGAGATTTCATTTTCACTACTCCTTTTTATTTTTTTGATTTAACTGATAATTAATTTGAACCTTAATAAAATCTTGTAAGCTTTAAGTTCAAATAAAATTCAATTTCTAAATCAAACTTATAGGGGAAATTTTTTTGGTGCTGTCAACGATTTGACAAATTCTAATTTTCGTTAAACCAATTTTTGATTTGAAAAAGTTACCTCTTGACTCCGTACCATACTACAGATATTATATTTGCAAAAGAGAAAAAAAGGAATTTGAAAATGGCAGAATATTTTATTGGACAGATAGCAAAACAAGTAGGTATAAATGTTGAAACTATCTGTTATTATGAAAGAATTAAACTACTCCCAAAACCGAAAAGAAGAGAATCACATTACAGAGTTTATGATGCAATAGATTTGAAACGTTTTATGTTTATTAAGCGAGCAAAAGAACTTGGTTTCACTCTTAAAGAAATTAAAGAATTACTCGAATTACGGATTGATTCTTAAGCAAAATGCAGAGATGTCAAGCTTTTGACAGAACATAAATTGCAGGATATAGATAATAAGATAAATGATTTAAAAAGAATTAGAAGTGTGATTATTAAATTAATTCATCGATATGTGAATGAAGAAATATCGACCGATGAATGTCCAATTCTCGAAGCTATAACACAAAAAAACCGAAAGGAGGTGAAATATGATGAAAAGAATACTCGTTTTAATACTGGGAGTATTGGTAATAACAGTGAGTTCCTTTGCCTTTACTGGGAAGAGTGCCAAGGCAAACAATTCGGATTGCCCTCTTAGAGGAACTCCGGTTTGCCCAGAATATCTCGCTTGCTGCAAATAGTTGAACAATTTTGATGGGGTTAGGTAAAATACCGAACCCCATTTTATTAATCTATAAAGTGAAATTTCTTTTATAAAGGAATAAAAGTATTATGAAGAAAAATAATTATTTTCATAGCAGTGCGATAGCAGTTGCATTATTAGCCTCCTGATGAAATGCCCGATATTACAGAAACATTGAAAGAATATTTAGAAAATGAAGGAATAGAAATCTTAACTGGCACAAAAATGAAATAAGTTAACAGAAAAAATGGCAAGGTAATTATTAGTGCTTCAGTAAAAGATGAAGACAAAGTAATTGAAGGGACTCACATCTTTGTTGCAACAGGCAGAACAGGAAACACAAATGGTTTTGGATTAGAAGAATTAGGAATTGAACTTCATAAAAATAATTTTATCAAAACAAATGAGTTTCTTCAAACAAATGTTCCAAATATTTATGCAGTTGGAGATGTAACCGGAGAATACTTGTTTGTTTATTCTGCAGCTTATGAAGGGGCATTGGCAATTGAAAATATGTTCAATAGTAATGCAGGGGAAAAAGATTATTCAGTGTTTCCGTGGGTTATATTTACAGACCCGCAGGTTGCTTGCGTGGGAATGAATGAGAATCAAGCATACATAAATAAAATTGATTATGAAGTTTCGACAATTCAACTTAAGGATGTTCCTCGTGCACTTGCAGCAAGAAACACAAAAGGTTTTATAAAACTAATTCGAGATAAACAAACAGATAAATTAATTGGTGCAAGAATATTGGCTTCTGAAGGTTCAGAATTGCTGATGGAAATATCTATTGCAATTAAATACGGAATAAATGTCAAAGAACTAAAAGAAATGTTTCATCCTTATTTGACTTTATCTGAAGGAATTAAGCTTGCTGCAATTGCAAATGAGAAGGATATTACTAAACTAAGTTGCTGTGCAGTATGATACTATAAAATTAGTTCTATAAATTAATCAACTATTGCAAAAAAAGCTGATCAATAAATAAGATTGATCATACCATAACTTAAGTTGTAATTATTCATTATTATCTTTTCAAGAGCATTTTCTTTAATTTTTCAATCCTGCATTAATAATTATTCATTTAATTTAATTTGTATGATTTCTTATTAATAAACAGGCAGCAAATTAAATTAGTATTTAAAATTTCATTTCACTCTTGAAGGACTACTCTTTCATGTATATATTTGAAAAACTTTTAATTGAATAAAGAGAAAACAATCACAGATAACCATCAAAAAATAAAGGAGCTATTATGACGGAAAGCAAAAAATATGTTCCGTTTATCCCACCTGATAAAACACTTCCTGAATTTACTGTAAGAGCACTTATCATCGGTTTGATAATGTGCGTAGTTCTTGGTGCAGCAAATGCATATCTTGGTTTGAAAGCAGGAATGACAATTGCAGCTACATATCCTGCTGCTGTTATTGGTATGGCGCTTTTGCGGGCAATGAAAGGTTCAATCCTTGAAGAAAATTTTGCAAGAACTGTAGGTTCAATTGGGGAGTCAGTTGCTGCTGGTGCGATATTTACAATACCAGCATTTTTTATTGCAGGGGTCTGGCCAGAATTTACAACTCAATACTATCTTGAATCAGCTGTTATTATGTTTGTTGGTGGTGTTCTCGGAATAATGTTTGTTGCACTGTTAAGACGAGTGATGGTTGAAGATGTTGAATTACCTTTTCCTGAATCAGTTGCCGCAGGCGAAATTCATAAAGCTGGAAGAACTGGAGGAACCGGTGCAAAATTTTTGTTCAGTGCAATGGGAATTGGTGCATTAATTCAAGCACTTGGTCAATTTAATTTCTTTGCAAAAAGCTGGGAAAAGTTTGTACATTTTTCAAAAACAACGATTGGGCTAAGTGGTTCAGGTCAGGCAAATGCTCAGGGTGGAATTTTATTAAGTTCACCTGGTGTTAGTCCTGCATACATTGGTGTTGGTTATATTATTGGTCCAAAGTTAGCATCACTGAACTTCAGCGGTGGACTTTTAGCATGGGGATTATTTGTTCCAATTATCACTTACTTTTTAAGTCCATCTCTCTTTGCATCAAATCCAAATCCGACAGAAGGTGATTGGATATCAATGTCAATCAATGTCTGGAAATTTATTGTTCGTCCAATTGCAATTGGCGGAATGCTTGTCGGTGCTGGATTTACATTGTACAGAATGAGAAAAAGTTTAATCACAGGCATTAAAAGATCAATTAATGATGTTAAAAAAGCTGCAGCTGGTGAACATGTAGAGATCAGAACAGAACAGGATCTTAAGTTTACATGGGTTGTAGCAGGAATTTTATTATCAGCTGTGGCTACATTCTTTATCTATAATTACTTTGCTCAGGATGTAGTTGCTGCACTTGTTGCAACAGTTGTGATGATTATTGCCGGATTTTTCTTTGCGGCTGTCTCGGGGTATCTGGTTGGAATTATTGGTTCAAGTAATAATCCAATAAGCGGCTTAACATTATCGACATTACTTGTTGCAGCACTTCTTATGGTTGCACTTGGAATGAAGGGTACAACAGGAGTTGCTGCAGTTCTTGGAGTTGCAGCTGTTGTTTGTGTTGCTGCTGCTGTGGCAGGTGAGATGCTGCAAGACTTAAAAGTTGGTCACATTCTTGGCGGAACTCCATGGAAAATGCAGGTTGGTGATATTATTGGTGTCGGACTGGCTGCTGCTGTTATGTTTATTCCATTGTTAATACTTCATCAGGGTGATATCAATACTGGTGGAACAGGTTTCGGTGGGAAAAATTTACCAGCTCCACAGGCAAGTCTTATGGCATTGCTTTCACAGGGAATCGTAAAAGGTGAAATGGCTTGGCCTTTAATAATAGTTGGAATGTTGATGGGATTTGGATTTATTCTGATGCAGGTAAGAAGTCCAATGCTTGTTTCAGTTGGTATGTACCTGCCGCTTGAAACAACTTTTGCAATTTTTATTGGCGGATTAATTAAAGGAATAGTTGAACGAGTAAACAATGCAAGAAGCTTCAACGATGCTCAAAGAGCAAGAGTTGAAAATACTGGCGTTCTTTTAGCAGCAGGATTAATTGCAGGTGAAGCATTGATTGGACTAGTATTTGCTGGATTTGCATTCTTTGATATAACTTTATTTAAGATTTTTGAGCAACCGACTTTTGCTGTTAGTTTACTTGTATTCCTATTTATTGCGTGGTTACTTGTTCAAATACCAGTAAAAAATGCTGGTCGTCCAGATGAACCGGCTCCACCAAGTGCAATGATGTAATTAACAGTTGATAATAGAAATTGTTGTAAGTCTGTCGAAAAGAGTTTAAGTCTTTTCGGCAGACTAATTTTTTTAATGTTTATAAGTTTGAAGCTGGATTAAAATAAGATGAAATTAAGTTTACTTAAGAAATCAAAAACAGAAGTCAAAAAAATCAATCTTTACGATATCATTCTGGTAAAAAATTACGAGTCAGAGATTTCAGAAAATGGGAATATAAGTATCTTAATTCCCAAGTTTACTAACAAGTTTTTAGTTCAACATTTGATGCCTCATCTGAAGTATCCTTTTATCAAAATTAAACTCGATGAAATCGGTTCAGCAGTATGGATGGAAATTGATGGAAAGAAATCGGTTGGTGAGATTGCATCGATCCTTGAAGAAAAGTTTGGTGAAAAAATCCAACCAATTGAAGAGAGATTATCTAAATTTATTTCACAAATGATTCATCACAAATTTATCTCTTACAAAGAGAAAGGAGATTGAAATGACAAAGTTAACAGAATTAAAACCAGAATTAGTATGGAAACATTTTGATCAACTGTGTAAATACCCAAGACCATCAAAAAAGGAACAGAAGGTTGTTGAGTATGTTCTTGGTGTTATTAAAAATTTTGGTCTTGAATATGAACAAGATTCATTCGGGAATATTCTTGTAAGGAAACCAGCAACTCCAGGTTTTGAAAATTTAAAGACAGTTTGTCTTCAGGGACATCTCGATATGGTTTGTGAAAAAAACAGTGATGTTCAGCATGATTTTGAAAATGATCCAATTCAACCTTATGTTGATGGTGATTGGGTGAAAGCCAGAGGAACAACTCTTGGTGCTGATAATGGAATTGGTGTTGCTGCCGCAATCGCAGTAATGGAATCAAAAGATATTCAACTCGGACCATTAGAATTTTTGTTTACTCTTGATGAAGAAACAGGATTAACTGGTGCGAGCAATTTAAAACAAGGTTTTGTTAAAGCAGATATTCTTCTTAATCTCGATTCAGAAGAAGATGGATCATTTTACATTGGTTGTTCAGGCGGTAAAGATACAGAAGGCAGATTTTCATATTCAAAAGATTCAACTCAAGAAAATTCATTGGTATATAAAATAAAAGTAACAGGACTGAAAGGTGGTCATTCCGGACTTGATATTCATCTTGGAAGAGGAAATGCCATAAAAATTTTATCAAGATTACTCTGGAATTTACAGAATCAATTCAATATTCGTCTTTCAAAAATTGAAGGTGGAAGTAAACGCAATGCAATTCCCCGTGAAGCTTTTGCAGAGATTGTAGTAGATAAATCAAAAGCTGATGAGCTTGAAGGTTTTGTCAATTATTATAATGGAATGGTTAAGAGTGAAAATTCAACTGTCGAACCAAACTTAAAAGTTGAATTTGAAAGATTATCTTCAATGCCTGAGTTTGTAATTGATAAATCAACACAGATGAATTTGCTAAATGCACTTTATGCTTTACCACATGGTGTGATCAAAATGAGTGCAGATTTACCTGATTTAGTTGAGACATCAACAAATCTTGCAACCGTAACTTTTGGTGATCAAATTGTAGTTGGTACTAGTCAAAGAAGTTCTGTCGAAAGCGAAAAAGAAGATATTGTTGCAATGAATAGATGTGTTTTCTTGCTTGCAAATGCAGAAGTTAAACATGGTGATGGTTACCCAGGTTGGAAACCAGATGTAAATTCAGAAATCTTAAAAGTAATGAAAGAAGTGTATAAAAATAAATTTGGAAAAGATCCTGAAGTAAAAGCAATCCACGCTGGTCTTGAATGCGGAATTATTAAAGAAAAATATCCTTCAATGGATATGATTTCATTTGGGCCAACGATCATGGGTGCGCATTCACCAGATGAAAAAGTTCAAATCAGTACTGTTCAAAAATTTTATGATCTTTTAATTGAAGTTCTGAAAAATATTCCAGTGAAAAATTAAGGAGTAAAAATTTGGAAAAGATTAAGAGAGAACCTCCAGCATCAATTCGTTGGTTAGTATGGCTGTTTATAAGTCTCGCAATGTTTGGAAATTACTATATCTATGATAGCATCAGTCCACTTGCTGATTTACTAAAATCTCAACTAAACTTTTCAGATGCAAACATAGGGTTGTTGAATGCCATATATAGTTTTCCAAACATTATCATGGCCTTAATTGGTGGAATAATCATAGATCGAATTGGTACGAGAAAATCAGTTTTAATATTCACATCGTTTATTTCGCTTGGTGCTCTGCTGACAGCAATCAAAGGTGATTTATTATTAATGGCTTCAGGTAGATTGATATTTGGGCTTGGTGCTGAATCCATGATTGTTGCAATCACTACAATCATTGCACGGTGGTTTAAGGGAAAAGAACTTTCTTTTGCTTTTGGTTTGAATTTAACGCTTGCACGACTTGGATCATTTATGGCTCTTAATTCTCCGATGTGGGCAAAATCATATTATGATTATTGGCAAAATCCACTGTGGATTGCATTTTATGCTGGCATTTCTGCATTGATTTTCATTTCAATCTATTATGTGATTGATTATATCAGTTCAAAGAAATTTGAATTACCGCCAGAAGGCAACCAGGATAAAGTCGTAATTAGAGAAATTTTCAACTTTGGAAGACCTTTCTGGTTTATTACAGCTTTGTGTATGACTTTTTATTCAGCCATGTTTCCATTCCAGACATTTGCAATAAAGTTTTTTCAGGATGTACATCGAACATCAAGAGAAGTTGGAGGAAATTTATCAAGCATTTTAACTTTATCGGCAATGATTTTCACTCCGCTTTTTGGATTACTTGCTGATAGAGTTCAAAAGAAATCTTTGTTGATGATGTTCGGTTCTCTCTTAATCGTTCCTGTATATTTAATAATGGCTTATAAAGTTGATCTCGCAACTCCGCTTGGAATTAGTGGTAACCTAAATATCAATCTTGATTTTTTTGATATTAATACATCAATACCAGCTTATTTAATTATCCCGATGTCTATGATGGGAATTGCGTTTTCATTAATTCCTGCTGTAATGTGGCCCTATGTTGCTCTTGTAGTTGATTCTTCAAAATTAGGTATTGCTTATGGCTTGATGACAATGATTCAGGACATTGGTTTATTTGCGTTTAATCTTTTAGTCGGATTCAGCAATGATTTATTTCAGGCTGGTGCAAAGAATCCCGATGGTTATATTCCAGGTATGTGGATATTTTCAATTCTTGGTTTCTCTGGGTTGTTATTTTCTTATCTTTTAAGTGGAGAAGAAAAATTTATCATTTCAAAAAAACAGGTAAGTAAAAATGAATAAAGAATTATTTAAAAGCTCTTTGATTGCATTGAGAGATTATCTTGGTTTACAACAGAACGAAACGCTTCTTGTTATCACAGATGAAGTCGAAAAAGAAATTGGAATGACTCTTTTTGAAGCTGGAAAAAAATTGTGCCAAGAATCTATTCTGGTTGAAATGAAATCAAGAGAAAGAAATGGAGAAGAGCCACCAGAACAAATAGCTGATTTGATGAAGAAGTTTGATGTAGTCGTTTGTCCAACTTACAGATCACTTACTCACACGAATGCAAGGAGAGAGGCGGTTAAAGTTGGTGTGCGTGTTGCAACAATGCCAGGAATAACAAAATCAACAATGATTCGCTGCCTTTTAGCTGATGCAAAAAAAGTCGTTGAGTTAACAGAAAGTGTAAAAAATGCCCTTGAGAACGGAAAGGAAATTCACATACTTTCTAAGAATGGAACTGATTTGAAAATGAATATAGATGGAAGAAAAATTCTTCCAAGCACTGGTGTTTTACGAAATAAAGGTGAAAGTGGAAATTTACCATCGGGAGAAGTCTACCTTGCTCCACTTGAAGGAACAACAAATGGGGTAATTGTATTTGATGGTTCGATTGCAGGAATAGGAATATTGAAAAATCCAGTTAAGGTTCTTGTGAAAAACGGTTACGCAGAAAAATTTTCTGGCAAAAGTGAAGCGAAAAAGTTAGCTCAAATGCTTGATAAAGTTGGAAGAGATGCAAGGGCAATTGCTGAATTTGGAATCGGAACAAACTATAAAGCTAAAATCACAGGTCACATTCTCGAAGATGAAAAAGTTATGGGAACAGTTCACATAGCATTTGGAAATAATCTTTCAATGGGCGGTGTAATAGATGTACCAATTCACATTGATGGATTAATCAAGAAACCAACTGTTCTGGTAGATGATATTGTGATTATGGATAATGGAGTTCTATTAATCTGAAATTAAGTTCTGCTTGTTGTAACAATAGGAAGTTTTTTATTGTATGACTCTTTCTACATTAATTAAAGCTTCTACGAAGTTTTTTTATATGATTTTCTAAGCGACCTCACAAAGTTTACACTATTGTAGATACAATCGTTCTCACGGAAAAAGAATACTCAAAGAGGATTAATTATGGTTTTTTCATTCGCGAATTCGCGGCTAAAAATTTTCAACCTAATGACAACTTCTACGAAGTTTATTTTATTTAATTATTCTACAAAGTAGGGTCGAGATTTCCCTTGACCTCAAACGTTCAAACCAAAGCAAAAATTTTCAGTACCAAAATTTTCTGACTCATTTGTGTTTTGACTTCATTCTCTGAATTGAAAATATTTCCGGAGGGGAAATCCGTCAACTGACATACCTCCCCTACGAATATTACTTCTACGAAATTTATTTTTATTCAATCTTTCTCTTATCATTTGTGAAAACTATTCTCTAAAACTTAGATTTTATTCAGCTAATCATTTCACCGACCTCGTAGAGGTCAAATTATTGTAGTAAAATGATGATCACCCCAGAAATTCAAATCCTCGTAGAGGATTAATTATAATTCAATGACAGGATTCTTGTATTAATATCACAGGAAAAAAAATTTATCTCTCACCTCTTGACCTTTAAATATTTAATCTCTCAAATCTCAGTAAAAAGTTTTCAAAATTAAAATGGCAAGAGAAAGCTTAAATAAAAATATGATACACATTCCCCCCTCCGCACATAATTTCATCGTACTTGACTTCAAAAAAAAATCTCTTTGCCATTTCAGTTCAAAAGAAAGAGGCTTAATATGTCTTCAGGGTTTATTAAACAATTATTAATAAAAATCTCTACTAAAACACTTAAGTCGTTAATTATTTTTCTGATATTTCTACCTCCTTTTATTATTACACTCAGTTGCAATAGACCAATCGCACCAACATAGCTAACAGGAATTGGTTTAATAGTTGAAGATGTAAGCTGCACAGAAGCATGGGTAAGAATGTATGCTGGGAGTGTTCAATTACCAGCGGATGTAAAGTTATATAGAGATAATGAACTTTTGAATACATTCAGATTAAACTCAAAGGATACACTTTTGTATTTAGATACATTTTTGCCAAAGAGGAAATACAGGCTAAAGGCTCTGGTAGAGTCACACAAAGTTACGAGTCCAATGATAGAGATAACTACACTGGATACCACAAGTCACGAGTTTAGCTGGCAGATGTGGAAATTTGGAGGAGAATGAGGCAGCATTGCATTATATGATGTAGCCATAATTGATGAGAATAACTTCTGGCAGTAGGGGAGATATATGTAAAGGACTCACTTGGCAGATGTGATCCAAATGCCTACAACGCAATCCATTGGGATGGAACTAAGTGGGAGTTGAAGAGGATAGAATTTTACACATTTTGTCCTCAGGGAACAGGTTTGGGCTTTTATCCTGCACGTTCAATATTTGCAATTGATAATGAAAATTTAATTATAAGTTCTGGTTCACAAGTAGCTTATATTAAAAATGGAAAACAAGTAAAAAAAGAATGTGTACCAATATCAATAAACAAACTCTGGGGCAGTAAAAGCAATGATTTATATGCCGTAGGCTACAATGACAACATAGCGCACTGGGATGGAGTAAGGTGGGGGAAGATAGAGAGCGGAACGGATGTGGATTTTAAAGATATTTATGGAATACCAGATGGAAAAGAAGTCTGGGCTTGCGGATGGAAAGAAAATAACGGAAATATTGTTTTATTGGAAATTAAAAATCATAAGTCTAATATATTATGGAATAACTTTAATCCAAATCCCTATTATTAGTATAGAAGTTTACTTAGTAGTGTTTGGGCATCAAGTAATACAGAATTCATTATCACTGGGGGAGGAGTTTATCATCATTCATTAATCGACAAAAACATAACTCGCATTGATAGAATTGGTAGTGGAAATGTTTGGGAGATTCTTCGACTTGGTAACTTTTCCTATAGAATTAGAGGAACAGATAAAAATGATATATCATTGGTAGGTGATGATGCGATGTTTTGGGATTTTAATGGATCTTCTTGGTATAAATACAATAATCTATTAAACGGAAATGATAAATTATATAGTTTATCTACTTCGAATTCCTTTGTGGTTACTGTAGGTACGCGCTATGATGGAATTCTAAGCTATGCTTTAATTATTATTGGAAGAAGATAATTCTAAAAAAGAAATTTTTAATAGTAAACCTGTATAAAATTATAAAAACAGTTTTAATAAAAAAGGAGGTAATAAAATGTTTCAAAAAATTAATCTTTCAAGATTTACAATTATTTTATTTGTACAACTTTTTATAAGTGATATCCTTTATTCACAAATTGAGTGTGGAACAACTATAGCAGAGGGAACAACACTCTTACAAGCAGCTCCATATGGAGAACCAAATATGCTCAAATCTCCAACAAACGTTCGGCATATTGTACTTTCTATTCACATTGTACAGCGTAATAATGGAACTGGAGGATTGCCTAACAGCGATGTTTCAACAGCATACTATCAATTACTCAGTGCATATTCTTCTGCAAAGGAAAGCTTTAAAATCGTGAGCCAAGATACAATAAATAGCGATCGGTATTACGAAATTGATAATGTATCTGAGCTTTATGAATTGTTTCAAGTTAAGAGGAAATTAAAAATGTTAAACATATATTTTGTTGGTAATGCCCCTTACAATGGACGCGCAGAAAATATTCCTGGCAGAGCGCTTATTGTTAAAAATTCTATTACTACAAACGGAACAACTCTTCCTCATGAAGTTGGACATTGCTGAATCTTTATCATACCTATGAAGTTACTTTTGGTTATGAAAGAGTAACAAGAGTCCATACAGAAGGGTGTATTGCAAATTGTGGTTCTACTGGCGATTTACTATGTGATACACAGGCTAAACCATATAATGGTGGAGATGGAATTTTATATTATGTTAATTCAAATTGTCAATATATAGGTGATTTTACGGATGATTGTGGAAAAAATATATTGCAGAACCACGAAATTTTATGTCATATGGTGGACAATGTCGGAATAGGTTCAGCGATCAACAAATTGCTCGTATGCACTATGCACTTGAAAATAAAGTCCCTGATCTCATCGAAGTTGCTGTATATGCAAAGAACATTATTGCTGGATCAAATGTTTCTGGAAGTACCCTTACGTTAGCTAATTCAATTATGAGCTCTGGGGATAGTCTTAATCATTTAGATGGGAATCAATATGAAGAGAAAACAAATCATGAAAGATTTAATAATTATCAAGGAATCGGAAACTTTAAGCATCATACATGGAATAATGTTTCTACAGAATTCAAATTAAAAGAAAATTTTGTTGTTAATAGAACAATAGAGAATGGTCGAAAACGATATGCTAACTTCGTCCCTTTGAATTCAATTGATAAAGTTCAAAATCAATTAATGGAATTGAATAATTCAAATACCTATGGTTTTATATTAAATTTAAAGACCCATGTTATTTACTTTCACCTGAAAATCAACCAAATAACTTTATTCAGTTTTCGTCACCTCATGTACCAACTGGCGCTTACAATCAAACCACAGGTGGCGTTTTCTTTAATCAAAATCCAGACCCCAATAATTCTAATGTTCCCTACTATTCCATAAAAGCCGATGCAGTACAGGATATTTTCTTACAACATACAGGAACAACACATCGTTTTTATTTTCAGAGTTGGAGTGCTTCACCGCAAGGCAGTGAAGTATTTCAAAATGTAAAAGCCCTTGAGACACCTGTTGCGTTTAAGCAGGAAGGTGCGGTTGTGAGTGCAAATTATAAAGGTGCACAACTGAGTAATAATCCCAATACTTATGCGAATAACAGCCAGAGAAAATTTATTCGATATCATGATGGTACATTACTGAATGTATATGAGAGTCTTGGTTATATATGGTTAGAAATAAGTTTCGATGGCGGTCAAACATGGATTATTGGTAATAATGGTAAACCTATTTCAGAAAAAGATTCAAAGTCTCCATCAATAGCTCAAATAGGTCAGAGCATGGCTATAATTGTTTATAAACAAAAAAAAGATGATGGATATTTTATTAAAGCTTTATTATATGATATTCCGAGAAATTCTGTATTTAATGTTAAAGTAGTTAGAGATGTTGACTTTACAACATTTGAAGAAAATTCTCCACCTGTAATAGGTTGTAGTAGAGCAGGAATAAATGATTTTATTATTATCTGGAGAGAAGAAAGCTCAGATGATATATTTTCACCTGGTGGTCTTTATTTCAGCATTGGTAATTTGATCGTGGGTTCGAATGGATATCCTGAAATCAATTTATATTATAACAATGGAATATTTGATAATTCGGATGGTAATTCGTTCAATCCTTCTGTATTTGTTGAAGTTGAAACATATAATTACCCTGTAAAATTTCATATAGCATGGGGACAACATTTTTCTGGTAAATCAGATATTTATTATTCTAGGTTAAATTTAGATGAGAGCAAAAATATAGAGAATGTAGAATTTAGAATTCTATCAAATGGGAGTGTATTCCCTGAAAATTTTAAACCTTCCGGAATAGCAGTTAATGATAATGCTTATGTAGGCTGGATAGGAAAAAGAAAATACCTACCATCAACTTTAACTCAAGAAAGTATCTATCAGACACAGGCTATTTTAACAACTACATCGAATCCTGAAATTTTTAAAATATTTGGTGATGAAGTAATGAGTGTAAACTTGAATAGATGTAACACACGCTGGACACTTGCCTGGTGAAGGAATAATGACCTTCCAGTCCAGTATACGGACAGCAGAGGTCCAGTAGTTTATCAATTGGATTTATATGGTAGAGATGTTTAGGTAAGAAATGGAATAATTCCAGAACATATGTTTGCCCTTTCATACAAGACAAAATCTTCACCTTATGTAATTACCACGAAGCCTATATACCCGAGATTTATTCCAGAAGAATTTGTTGCCACATCAAAGAGTCGTGAAGGAGTTGTGACATTATCAACATCACAAATTTATTATAGTATAAGTGATATAAAAGTTGATGGAGAAAAAATTGATTTTGTTGAGATACCTGAAAGAACTCAGCCAAATTCTTTACAGGAAATAAATCAATATCTTGTAAGTAAACCATTTATGGTAGATGATGATACGGAATTATTTTATACAATTAGATTTGGAATTTCTGACTCAACAGCATTAAAGAGTGCCTTGAGAAGTAATGATTTCATTAAATTTAGGGTTGAGTTGGTGGATGCTTCAACAGGTGAGTTACTTGGAGTGTTCGAAGAAGTGACTTATACCCAGAATGAAGTTTCCCATTATAATGATGTGACTTATCAAATAAATACAAATAGAATTGGTTCAAGGGAAGTGAGGTTAAGACTTGTAATCGGTACAAATGTAGACCCATACTTTGCGATAAATGATAAATATATTGAAGAGGAGACAGTTCTTGCAAAGTAGAATATTAGGAAGGTGAGTTATAAAGGTAATCTTGAAAATCTTGAATATACGCTGGAATAGAATTATCCAAATTCATTTAATCCTACCACAACGATTAGATATTCAATTAAAGAGAGTGGTATAGTTACATTAAAGATTTACGATATGTTTGTGAAAGAAATAGTAACGCTTGTAAATGAAGAGAAAGATAAAGGTAGATATGAGAGAGAATTAGATGCAGGTAAATATGGATTAGGCAGTGGAGTTTATTTCTATCAATTGAAGTCGGGCAGTTACACATCAATAAAGAAGATGGTTTTATTGAAATAATAAGAACATCCAATGGGGGGTGGTTCAAGCCACCCTCTAATTTTATTTTGAGTAAATAATTTGTGCATTCGTGGAAAAAAATAATAAACCACCAATTACACGAATAGACACTAATAAAATATTCGCTAATTCGTAGCTAATTTTTTTGAAAATCTTAATTTTTGAAAATGTATTTTATAATTAAACCTCTACGAGGTTCTGATTTTTGAGTGTCTCTTATGTTTCTACAATAATTATAATCTCTCAGAAATTTGATTTTTCTCAAATACATTATACAGTTTTCAAATAATCCCTGATTAATATTTTAAGTTCTGAAATTTTAGAACACGTAGATGTCAAATTATTCTAGACAATTGATTAAAACGAAAAATCAAAAGCTCTTAGATGATTCATTAAAAATAATAATCAATTTTAAAATTTAATTCTCACCAGTCTCAAAAGGAAAATTCATTAAATCGTTTGAACGTAATCTTATTATCCTTGTTGAATTAATTTGGTCTTCGCCAATCATTCCATTAGCACCAAGATCAATTGTTCGGGCATCATAACCTAATAGCCTTAAATATGCTGTAACATAGGCTGCAATTTCACCTGTATCATCATAAATTGCGATGGTTTGGTCTGTTGGTAAAGATTGTAAGTATGTAGAACTTTTCAAATCTATCCTTGGTTCGTATCTAATTGCACCAGGTGGATGACCATTATCACGAATGTTGTAAAGTCGTGTTGGTGCATAACAAATAACAAAATAATTTATTGATTGAGTTTGAGGATTGTAAGTTTTCATAATTGAATCTATATCTAACCGAACTGCAGCAAAGCCTTCATTGAGTAGAGTTTTGATTCTATACTGAAGCAACTCTTTTGTAGTTCCCTTCCCCAAATCTTTATCTGGTAAATTTCTTAATGAAGGTTTTGGATAATTGAAGAAGTTAAATCTTCCTGACTGAAAACCATTTTTAACTTTTAGATACCATAAGTTAAAAAAGATTGGATTCCATGAGGCGATTCCAAATTGTAATGAATAAACTTTATTGAATCCTGCGAGTCTTAGTAAGGAAGCCGCATAAGCTGCACTTTGTCCTGTATTGCTAACCAAAACAATTTTCGAATAGTTTGAATCATGATTTGATTTAACAAAATCATAGAGCTCTTTTAAACTAACATTTTTTGAATTTGGAATATGACCATTTTTGAACTCTTCTTTTTCTCTAATATCAATTATCAGGCAATTTGAAAGATTAGTGTAAACTTCATTTGCTTTTACATATGCAGGGCAATCAGTGGAATTAATGAAGTCACCGTTAGTTTCGAGGTAAACAAGCAATTCAGCAGAATCTTTCATATCAACAATTTGCTCAAGCGGATTATCTTTTAAACATCCAGACAGAAAAAGAAATGAAAAAATAAAAAATAATAATTTTTTTAAGTACATCATTTTCAAACTCATTTTAATTTATTTTTTTAGTAGTGATTGAATAACCGAGGAAAAGACCAATACCATCTCCATAAACATTCCATTCAACTTCACCGCCGCTTTGCACAAATGAATCTTTAATTGGAAAACTATATTTTTTTGTAACAAAGTAATTATAAAATTGTTTATCAAAGGCAAACACTTTTATTGACAGATTATTTGTGAAAGTATTCAAGATATCTTTTGGAATTGCAGGTGTTCGAATTGTTATCACTGCATTTTTATCGTCCGAGTGTTCGTTAACATTATACATATCATTTGACTCATAAAGAACTGAGCTTCCTTCCATCACAATGCACTTTGCACCAAAGATAGCTCCAACTTCATTCTGTATTTCAGCTTGAATGTATGATCCAGATGCATCAGTTATTAAGTATGCATTTAGAATTTTTGGATTAGCGGGTATATAAGTTTTAGCATAAACATTTTTATCATTCCATTTTGCAAAAAATTCATAAGTTTTATTCTTCTGCGGTGTAAAACTGCTAAGTGGGCGGTATAAACCATTACTCACAAATTTTAAGGGAATGATTTTTACACCTTCCTGAATATAGACAATTGCATCTCTGATTTCTGCTTTATTAATGGAATACTCTTCGTTCAGGGGGAGTGTTTTAGCAATCTGAATACCATTCAATGGAATATTCTCCTGCAGAATTCCATTGACAACAATCTTTTCATGATATGGAAGCTCAATCTCAACAACATCGACTTTTTCACAACCAGTGATGAATAAAATTGAACTTAAAAGAAAGATTAAACCTAAAGTTTTATAATTCATAGTGATTACCTCAGAATTTAGCAGTTAAAGAAAGAGCTGGTATAAATGGGAATAAAGTTAATTGTTTCAACTTTGGGACACTTTTATTCGTTGCAGGATCTAATTCATAAGTGATGAACTGTGCAAAAGGATTTTTTCGGTTGTACACATTAAAGAAACTAAGATTTGCATCCATATCAAGATTGTTCAATTTGAATTTATATCCAATACTTAAATCAAGCTTATGATAGGCAGGTAACCGATATGAATTTCTACCAATGTAATCAAAACGAATAGAATTATAATTCGAACCAAGATCTGGTAATGAATATTGTCCAGATGGAAGAGTATAAGCCTGTCCAGTTCCATAAACCCACGAGCTTGATATTGTCCAATTTTCATCCAGTGTGTAGGTTAATACAATGGAAACATCATGTCTTCTGTCATATCTTGGATAATAAATTCTACCTCTGTTCAATTCTTCGAATTTTCTTCTTGTCCATGATAAAGTATAACCGATCCAACCAGTTAATTCTCCAACTCTTTTATTGAGAAGAAATTCAATACCATATGCTTCACCTTTACCAGAAGTCAATTGATCATCGATTTTTGAATTAAGTGAGAATGTTGCAGAAGGATTAAACTCTAAAATGTCATTCATTGATTTATAGTATCCTTCTACTGATAATTGATAAATTCCACCTTGAAGATATTTTTCAAATCCAACTACAAACTGGTCTGATCTTGCTGGTGGAATTTTTTCATTCGATGGATACCATAAATCAGTTGGTAATGAAATATCATTTCTGACTATCATGTGTAGGAATTGATGTGATCTTGCATAAGCCAGTCTAACATATAATTCATTGTAGGGAATGAAAGACAAAGCAATGCGTGGTTCGAGTGATAATTTTCTTCTTTCTTTAAAATAATAACCTCTTGCACCAATATTTGCAGAAAACCAATCAGTTATACCCATTTCATCGGCAACATAGAGAACACCTTCAAGTGAAACCTGATCAGTATTAGCATTTAAATCTCTTTCTACTTTTCCAATATAAAAATCACTTGAAACAAGTTTATAATTATGTAATGAAACTTCAGCACCAAATTTAATTCTGTTTGATTCCGATGGGAAAAATTCTGTTTCACGCTTAAAAGTGAAATCCTTTAAATCACTCGATGTGAAGAAGTTTGACTGCAGACCCTGTTTATCTTTTAAGAAAACTTCAAATGAGTAATTTGTGAAACTTATTGAGTTAACCGAAAAGAGAGTTGGTGAAGAAATTGTTGTCCAGCTTGCATTTAGAGTTTTGTTACCCCATTGGATATCGTAATCAACGAATGATTTTGAACCAGCATAAATTCTATCTCTACCCATAAAACCACTTATATTAATCAAGTTTGATTCGTTTATGTTAAATGTGAACTTTCCGCTCAAATCATAAAAATTATATTTTGGAAGGATTGAACCCTGATAGATTATGTTTTGCAACTGGTCATAGTACATTCTTCTACCTGTAATCATAAAAGTAGAATTTTCACCGAGTGGACCTTCCATTACAATACTACTGTTAATCATACCAAGAGAGAATCTCGATTTAAATTTATCTTTTGAACCTTCTCTCAATTTGATATCAATAACACTCGAAAGTCTGCCGCCATAATTTGCGGGAAAAGCTCCTTTGATTATTTTTATATCACTGATTGCATCAGTGTTGAATGTACTTGAGAAGTTTCCAAGATGAGTTGGATTATAAACAATCACACCATCAACAAGAGTTAATGTTTGGTCTGGGGAACCGCCTCTGACATACAATCCGTTTGAAATTTCTGTTGAAATCTTAATGCCTGGTAATAATTGCAATGTACGGAAAAGGTCAACCTCACCTGTCATTGTAGGAAGATTTTTAATCATTTCTGGCGATATATTTATGACGCTTATTTGATTTGCAATATCACTTTCTCGTTTATCTTTGACGACAACCTCTGGAAGGAGAACTTCCTGTTCTGAAAGTTTGAAATCCATTCGAAGTGCTTTTTGAGAAGATGTGATTTCAATTTTTTGTTGGATTGATTTATATCCGATTGACCGAACTACAAAGAAATATTCACCGGGTGGAACATCTGGCAACGAATAAAATCCATACCGATTTGTTATCGTTCCTCGAAAAGGTGATTGAGCAGTGTCTTTATATAAGATTACATTTACACCAATCACAAATTGACCACTAAGGCTATCTTTAATCACTCCAGCAATTGTGCAGCCAGTTGTTTGCGAATGGAGTTGTGTGTAATTAAAAATTATTAAGTAAAAGATTACAGTATAGAGTATTTTGTTTCTTCTCATTTATCTTTCCAGAAATATTTAAATGATTGCAAAAATAAGAAAAGAGAGTTTGAGAGTGAATATTTTGATAATAAAAGTTAATCAGCACTATTAGTTTTTTTCTGACATTAATTCGTATTGAATAGTTATTAAACAAGATTTAATTGGTGAGATGAAATCAAAAACTTAAAGATCATCTCACGATTTAATAACTAAGAGTAAATAACTGGAATTGAGAGAAATATAGAAATTCCAAACACGAATAAAATGAGTTTTGAATTAAATTAAAATTTAACCTCTTAGTTCGTTTCAACAATAAAAAATTTTTTCTAATTTTGAGTGATGATTGCTGATAGAAAAAATAATTTTTACTGAGTGATCCACTCCATGCAGGTGCATCGGTAAACCCAATCTGTGACGATCATTAAATTTTATTTTATTCATTTTATTTAGTTTTGTGATAGTAGTTTATAAAAAAAAATTAAGTACACAAAGATGAAAAACATAATTAAAATAATCTGCTTCACACTCTTTCTGAGCAATATTTCCTTTTCACAATTTTCATATAAAGATACAACCTGGAATGGCAATTCAGTTGATTCATCATTAACTTCTGCCATTGATTGGAATACAGAACCAGGCAAACTGCTTCTTCAAACAGGAGAAAATGAGAACCTTGCCAGAAATAAATTCGCTTACATAGTTTACAAAAGCAAAAATCTTCCACCTGATACTGCAGCTCGAAATGGTTTAAAACTTGTAGATGGTAAATTCTTTTCACCTTCTTATGTTCAGATTTTATCTTTAAACGCTGGTCCTGGTGGTGAAGGAACATACATGGTAATTGATCTACAAGCTGTGAGAGCAGTAAACAGGGTAAGAATCTGGCAGCTTGGTTTTTATCCCGGTGGACCAACCAATATTCCTACCAACCTAAGAGTTAGAGCTTACACTATTTATGGTGGTTTAGATACATTATCGATGGAAAAATTGGTTCAGGTTCCTGAAAATACTCTTGGTGTAACTGATGATTATTTCGATAGAGTTGTTGAATTGAGATTCTTAAAAATTACAATTGATGTGATTGATCAAGTACAGAGTACAGTTATTTCTGAAATAGAAGTTTTTGGAAAAGGTTATTTACCTGAAGGTTATTTTACTTCAAAGGTTATCGATGTGGGTCAACATGTAAACTGGTCAAAGATTACCTGGAAAGCTGAACAACCTGAAGGAACACAAATTTCTTTGAGAATGAGAACTGGGAATACACCTGTTGTTGATTCAACATGGAGTGATTGGACTGAAGATTCTACAACTATTTCAGGAACACAGTTACCAGTTTACGAACCCCGAAGATATGTTCAATATCAGGTGCGTCTTGGAACGCTCACATTACAAACACCCAAAATCGATGAAATAGAAATTTTTTACGATAAAACATTAATCGCCCAATCCACAGATGCATCAATAACTCCTCAGTATTCACAAATTCTTCAAGAAAATATCTTTACTTACAAAATTGTAATTACAAAGGATGCAACTAATTATCCTATTCATCAGATTACAATTAGTACTCCCACACCAACAGAATTATTGAGCGTAAAGTTAGATGGAAATCCTGTTTCCTATTCTTCTCAAATCTATGCAGATAAAATTGTTATAATATTTGATAATCCTATTACTACATCAACAATATTTGAAGCCAGCTTAAAATGTACGCCATTTCTTGGTGTGAATAAGTTTGTTTCTTATCTGCACAGCATTTTAACTCCTGAAAATCCACAGAGAGTTGATGCAAAAAAATCAAGTGGAGTAGAAGCATGGAGCATTATAACAACGGGAGTACCCCCGAGATTGATAATTGATTTTAAAGTTGATCCAAATCCATTCACACCAAATGGAGATGGAATTAACGACGAAACTAAACTTTCATTCTTCCTTGCAAATATTGGTGAACCAAAAAACTTAATTGGTGGTGAAATAAGGAAACTCAAGATTTTGATTTTTGATCTTCAGGGTAAATTGATTAAAGAGGTTTACAATTCAACTTCGAGTGCTGCGGCATTTATTGCTCAGAATTCTTTTAGTTGGGACGGCAGAGATGAAAATGGAAAACTTGTGCGGCCAGGTCCTTATCTTGTTCAGGTAATTGTTGAAGCTGATGCGAAAACAGAACAATCAACAAAAATTATAACGGTTGTTTATTAAATCATTGAGGTAGCTGTGAAAAAGTTTTTATTAATTTTTTCAATCTTAATCTTTTCGAAATTATTTGCAGGTGGATTTGAAAATTTAGGTGTCCACAGCAGAGTAATTGCTCTTGGCGGTGCTTTCACAGGTGTTGGTGATGCCTCTTATACAGTTTTTTACAATCCAGCAGGACTGATTAATCTTAATAGACTTGAAATCTCATCAACATACAATCAATTATTCACCGGAGTTGATGAAGATTTGTACTATCTTGCCTTCTCATCAACTGTTCCGCTCTGGGAATTTGGAAAATTTGGTGCTGGATTAACTCATCTAAAAGCAGGTGCATGGCAGGAAAATACTTTGATAATGAGTTATGCGAAAGACATTGGCAATTTCGGAATAGGTGGAAGTTTCAAATTGCTCAGATGGAGTGCACTTCCTGCACCTGGTGAGAATTCGCAAAGTTACTTAGGATTTACTTTCGATGCTGGTATTTTTTACTCAATCGGAAATGTTTTTGGAAATGGAATTTTAAGGTTTGGTGCTGCTGCTCAAGATATTACTCAACCGAGCATTGCAATCAATGGTTCTGATGATGCAAGATTACCAATGAAAATTGCTGCAGGAATTTCCTACTACTCTCCAACTTATAATTATCTTGTTGCAATAGATGGTGTTAGAGAAGAAGATAATTACATCTTGAAATTTGGTGCTGAGTTTCTTGGTGCAAAAACAAAAGTTGCCGGAGTTGAAACAGGAATTTTTATCAGAGGTGGGTATAATAGTATCATCAACGATTCTCCGTTTAAACAAAGTTCGCTTAACGGAGGCTTCGGTGTTTTTATTAATAATTTAAGAATTGATTATGCCTATGTAAATAACATTGAAGTTGTAGGTATTGGTGGAAGTCATAAATTTTCTCTAAGCTATCAATTTTAACTGATGAAATTTTTTCTGGAGGTTAAATTGAAAAATTATTTTTACTTACTGGGTTTGTTAATAACATCAATTTCAACTCTGCACGGACAGTTCATTTCTAATCTTGGAAAAGAAGAAGAAAAATATATCAACCTCTCAGGACGAAATTATGAGAACTATAGTTCGAAGATTGAGAAGAAAAAATTCTTTGATAACTTTGGAAATTTTTTGATTGAAGGTTATCCAGTAATAGAATTCAACGAAACACAAAAACAGGCAATTGACCAGAATATTCCAGGTGGTCAAAGTAATTTTCTAAAATCAAGATATTATGAAAACTATTTCAGCAATCTTGTTATCGGGAATGATAGTTATGGTGGTTTTACTACACGTTTAATGGTTGGTGATGCAATCAGAACAAAATTCACTAGTCTTACACTTGATAAAGCTCGTTTCAATGGAATTCGTTGGGATGGTGCAACTGCAAAAAACAGAGGTACAATCATAGTTTCAAGAATAAGCGATCCTATTCGATTCAGATTTGATCAAGGATTTTATTCCGATGGTGTTAGAAGAATTCGAGACTGGACACAATATTTACTTGGCGGGCACTTTGAGACTGACATTGGTGATGTATTGACTGTTGGAATTACGTATTTAAATCAACATCAAAGAAGAGCAAGTATCGATTCAAGAGAATCTTCTTTGAAAGGTGTTGTATCGAACGCAATTCCTCGAGTAATTTTTATTCGAATTAGTGATGATAGCCCTGGTGATATCTCTGGTCCAATTCTGTTCCAGCCTCCAACAATTATTATAAATGGCGTTGCTCGACCAATTAAGAATATTCATGGGAATGTACCAAATCCATCTGAAACAACTTTAAATGATCCAATTCAATATTGGGTGTTTAGAAATTTCTGGATAAATGCAAAAGATTTCTTTGGCGGAGCTGATACAACAAGTTTTACAAGGTACATAAATTATCGTGATAGATATTCTACATTTCCTCCTTCTTATCCAGTAAAAATTGGTTCGAGAGATGGAGAAAATATCACTTATGCATTCGTTATTCCTGAAGGAGCTACTTCTGTTCAATTCCAACTTGTTCTTGCAAACGATTATCAAATTGACATTGCTCACGATTGGTTGAATAGATTGGATGAATACACAGGTGATGCAAGATTTCAATCACACACTGATCCTCAACTTTACGCAACACCAACACCGTTTAGAACAATCAGAAGAGCTGAAGGTAATGTAACTGATGCTTCTAACAAACAGATTGTAACTTTTTCTTATGGACTTGTAACTGGAATGGAAGTTTATGGATTTAATTTCTCATTTAACTGGAAAGGATTCGAAATTGAAGGTGAGTACAATCACAGCAAAGAACATTTTAAGTATCCAATTATTAGAGATACCAGATTCACTGGCAAATCGGGTGAAGAACAGGACTTAGTCGGTGAAGCATGGTTTCTTAGAGGAAAGAAAAAACTTGGCAGATTAACACTCGGTGCTGAGATTTATAAGATTGATGGAAATTATACGACTGGATTAAATATTTATACTCTTGAGAATAGTTTTTACAGCTCACCATCAGATAACTTAATTCCAAATCCAATTTATCCTGATTTTCTTGGTTATGATGCATCAAGCAGTGGTGCAATTATTCCCGGCGGTGCTTACTATGCTTTAGTTGATGATAACGATGATAATGATAGATGGGAAGATGGATTTTATCACTACAATGTTTTTACAACTGATTCTCGTGCAAAGAACCGAGATGTTTTGAATCGAGTTGGTGATTTCTTCTTGCTTGGTTATCGTCAAAACACAAATGAATTGGTTAGTCTTGCAACGATTTTAAGGAGACCTGATACCGGAATTTTCCCGGGGAAAGACAGAGATCGTGATGGAATTCCCGATGATGATAAAAATGCCGATGGAATTCCTGATTATGCCCAGGACTTTCTAACTTTCTATTCCGATCCGCCAAGCCTTGATTATGGTGACGACTGGAACAACAACGATGTAATTGACGAACAGGAAAACGACATATTGCCCGATTATCCTTATACACCAGATCAAAAAGGTTATCATCTTTTTACTTCCCTTGAATTGATTAAAAATTTGAATTTTGGTTTTGGTTTACTGAGAGAAGAAGGTTTACTGAAAGGCGGTAAGAATTATGTAAATTATTTTAAGCTGACTTATTTTACTGAAACTCCCAAGTTTGGATCGCTAAGAATTTTTTATGTTTTGAAACAGGTGAAAGACAACATTCCAAATGATTGTTATCAGTTCCCTGGTGTTATAACCACTGCTGATCCTTTCCCTGATTATGTTCTTGATCCTTTACTGTTTAAAAACAGTCTTGTAAATAATTTTTATCTCGGGACTGTATATTCTCAAATTCCAAATCTGAGAATTGAAAATAATCTTAGACTTCAATTAAATCATCAATTTCCTCAGGGTAATAGATTACTTGCATTTGTAAATGAAAGTCGCTTATTGAATGATCAAGTTGAAGGAAGAATTTCTTTCTTTGGAATGGTAAATAAAATTGAATATCAGTTTTCTTTCTTGAATAATAAGTTGTTTGTTATTCCACAATTCAAGATTCGAACAGAAAAATCTTCTAAACTAACAGAAAATAAAGATGGTGAAAAAATCACCGTGATAAATAAACACCTTCAAGAAACTATTCCAATTCTAAGAGTGGATTATAAGTTAACTCAAAACACAACTTTACATTTTGGAATGCAGGGAATAACTTTCCTTAAAGGAATTTCACCACTTGCTTATAGAATTAGAAATCTCAAAGATGATTTTGAAAGTGAAGATAGAAGAACAGTTGCTTTTTCATTAAGTAATAAATCCCAATATGCTGGTTATAATATTGTAATTGATTTTGGTTACAAGTACACAACAAGAGATTTCAAGCGAGAAGAAGATCGTTTCAAAGGCAGAGAAGAATCGACTTTATATTTTTCAATCTATACTGGATTCTAATTGAATATGTGGCAGCTTATTGTATTTCTGGTTGCGACTATTGCGAGTTACTTTATACCAAGCCCGCAAGAATTCAAAAATGCATTCAATGCGGGACAGAATTACTTCGTTTCCCGAGATTATAAAAATGCAATCAGAATGTATGATTACATCCTTTACACTGAAAGCAAATTACTGGAAGAGGATTCTATCAAAGTAAGCATTCTTAATAATGAATACACAATTAGTGTAAGAGTAGCTGCCGCTTATATGAAAGGAAATGCATTCAAGCAAATGAATATTTCTGACTCTGCTATATACTACTTTAGAACTATATCATTACAAAAAGATGAACCGAAATTGGCAGCTCTTGCACAATTTCAGATTTATGATATTTATTACAGATTAGGTCGATACGATGAAGCGATTGAAGAAGCATTTAAGCTTTTTATAAAATTTCCTGATGATAAAAAATCTGAACAAGCTCTTTATGATGTTGGCTGGGCTTATCGAGAAATGGAAAAGTATGACAGCTCATCGATTGTATTTCACAAGTTATTAAAAAAGTATCCAAAGACGGAATACTATGCTCGTGCTTTGTATCAAATTGCTCAAAACTATTTCGACGCAAAAAATTATGAACTGGCTCTGGAACACTGGATGGAATTAATCAACAAATTCCAGCCAGAAATTTTTACAAAACAGGATTGGGAAAAAATAGAACTCAAAGCTGAAAAAGAGAGAAGATTATTTGAAGTAAATGAAGGCAGAAATTTTGAAACAACTGATTTAGAACTTGTCGCTAAAGCTTACATTAAAATTGGAGACTCATATAGAAAACTAAAAAATTATGATCTCGCTATCAGTTATTACAAAAAAATTATAACTACATTCACTTTGATCCCATCTCTGCAAGAAGTCGCATGGATTAAAATTGCCGATTACACTCTGGAAGAGAATGGCATAGATGAGTGTATAGCAACTTATCGAGATGCAATTGATCAAAATTTTGCTAACAAAAAATTACAGGCAAAATTCCAGTATAAGATTGCTGAAACTTATCAACAGGCAAAACAATTTGAAAAAGCTGCTGAAGAATTTGATTTTTACATCAATAGTTATGAAAGCGTTGCTGATGCAATTGATTTTAGCGTCGATAAGGCAAAACTTAGTGTAATTCTGAATTACTACAATGCGAAAAACTTTACACAGACAGTTGCACACTGTGACTCATTCATTAATAAATATGCATATTCAGATTTACTTCCAGCGGTTTTTAGCATAAAAGCATCAGCTTTTAACTTTGCTGGTGATTATGCTTCAGCGAGAAAAACTCTTGAGACTCTAATAAAGAATTTCCCGAATAGTGAAGAGATTCCAAATGCAAAAGTTCAACTTGCATTCACTCTTTACAAGTTAAATGAATTTCAAGAAGCTTTGAGCTTAATTTCTGATGTAATTCAAAATCACTTTACAAAGATTGATTCAAACGAGGTATATTACTACCGATTACTCGTTTTAGCAGATAGTAAGCAATATGATGAAGCAATGGCAAGCTTTGATAAAATCTATTTTTATTCACCTCATTACCCAGGTGCGGTAAATAAAATCTGTAAAATTTATTCGGCTCGTTCAGAATTCGATAGTGGTGAAAAATTTCTCCAGAAAGTTCTTGAGATTGCTGAAGAAAAGAAAGACAGTGTGAACATTATTAATGATATTTATTTCAACTTTGCTGATTTGTATATCAACAAGGGTGATTACAATCTGGCTCTTGAATATCTCGATAAAATTTTACTTGATTCAACTTTACTTGAAAAGAGAGAAAGTTTTGCAGTTCAGGTTAGATATATGAAAGGAATCATTTCATACCAAGTAGAAAAATATGAAACAGCAAGAGATGAACTAGAATTTGTTTTGAATAATAAAACTTTCAGAAATGTATTTTCTCAGAACATTGATAATGCTTACGAAAAGTTAGCATTATCATACGCTAGAATGGGTGATCTTGAAAAAGGTGTTAACATTTTCAATCAACTCATTGAACAGACAAAAAATGAAGTGCAAATAGGAAAATATTATTCAACACTCTCAACCATTTATTATGAAGGAGGCAATTACAACGAATCAATTGATTACGCTAATAAATCTCTGAAAATCAATGGACTGGACACAACTACATTAATTACAAATTACATCAACATTTCAAACAGTTATAAACAACTTGGTGATCTGAAAAAAGCAACAGATTTGTTATTTGAAGCAGCAAATAAATTTCCCAACGCACCTGAAATTCAAGATATACTATTCCAGCTTGGAGCATTGTATTACGATCAACAGGATTACGAACAGGCAATTAAAATTTTTAACAGATATTTGAGTCAATATCCGGATGGAATTCATAAAAGAGATGCAATTTTATTTAAAGCCTATGCATTGTATGAAATAGGTGAATGGCAGCAGGCTTATAATACAATGAAAACTTTTGTCTCTATCTATCCACAGGATCCAAAAGCACCAGATATGCAGTACTATGCTGGTGAGTGTATGTTCAACCTGAAAAAATTTGAACAAGCTGTGAGAGAATATCAATTGACTTACAGAAGATATCCAAAATCAGATCTTACCGCAGCTGCTTTTTACAATGAAGGCTGGTGTTATTATGAACTTCAACAGCCGGAGAAAATGATTGAAACATTTAAGCTTTTAGCTCAGCGTTATCCAGAAAGTGAATTTGCTCCGCATGGTCTCTTTACAATTGGTGATTATTATTACAATATCAAAGACTATCAAAACGCATCAATTTATTATTCAGAACTAAAAAAGAAATATCCTAAATATGAAAAGATTAACGAAGTTGATGAATTATTGTATGATTTAAGTCAGATAAATTCATATCTCGAATATGAACAAGCAATGAAATATTTTGATGAGAAGAAATATGAAAAATCTATCGAAGAATTGATGAAAGTTTTGAAAAAATATCCAGATGCGAGTGTTGCTGTTGGTTGTCGTGTAAATATAGCTGCTTCTTATGAAATGTTGGACAAGAAAAAAGAAGCTATTAAATGGTACGAAGAAGTAATTAGGTTATATCAAAACAGTAAAGATGAAAATGAAAGAGCCGCTTACTTCTTCGCAAAAGAACACAAAGAATGGTTAGAAAATCAATAAAATTTTTATGGAGGATGAACCTTGAAGACATTATTAATCATTTTACAGACGGAAAATACACTTAGAAGCTGGTTAACCGAGAACTGGTTAGTTGAAATCTTAAACAAAGGTGGATGGTATATCATGTATCCACTTTTGTTTTTCTCTATTGTTTCACTTGGGATTATAATTGAAAGATTGTACCGATATTATTCTGTTCCAAAAGAATCAAAAGCAAGTGAAATATTAAATAATCTCGAAGATTTATTAAATCGTTTTGGTTCAATTGACCCAATTATCGAATGGTGTGAAAAGAATAAAGGTGTTCTTGGATATGTATTTTTACAGGTTCTGAAGAGATTTAATTTTCTTGTGGTCGAAAAAAGACCAATTCATGATATGAGAAACGAATTGCTTGATACTGGTGCAGAAGCTGCTGACGAGTACTTCGAAGAATTTTTACCAATTGTTAATACAATCGCCAGTGTGGCTACATTGCTCGGCTTGCTTGGAACTATCCTCGGTATGATTATGTCTTTCGATGAAATTGCTAAAGGTGGTAAAGGCGATCCCGCAGTAGTTGCTGGTGGAATTTCAGTTGCGTTGATTACTACTGCTGGTGGATTGATTGTGGCTATTCCCTCTGTCATTGGTTATAGTTTCCTAAAACGCAGGGCTATGAAGCTTAGTAAATACATCGAGCCATTTACAAATCACTTTGTCAATTTAATTCTAAAAGATTTAGCAAGATTTTCTACTTATAAAGAAATGTTAAAAACTGCTTATCGTGATGGTGTACTTAATAAAGAAGAAGAAGAATTCTTAAAACAGAAAAGAATTGAATTAAATATCTCCGATGAAGAAGCTAAAAAACTTGAAGAGGAAATCTTAAAATCATTAGGAAAGAAATAAAAATGGCAAGAAGAAAGAAAATCTGGGAAGAACGGGGAATCGATATGACCCCGATGATTGATTGTGTATTTCAGCTCTTGATTTTCTTCATGGTTACTACTGTATTCGCAGTTCAAAGTGGATTGAAAGTCGATCTTCCTCAAGCTGCTACTTCAGATGCACCACCTGAAAAAGATCTTAGCATCACCATATCTGAAAAGGGTGAGATGGACTTGAACGGTACACCAGTTACTCTTGATAACTTAGAAGAACAATTAAGAATTCAAAAAGATATTTTTGGCAGTAAAGTTTTGATTATTAAAGCTGATAAAAAAACTCCTCATGGAATTGTGGTTGATGTGATGGATGCTGCAAAAATTGTAGGTATCGATCAACTTGCAATTGCGACTGATAAGGAAGAAGAAGAAAAGAAAGAGTGAAGAGCTGAATAAATGTCCAGCAAGACTTATTCTGTTCCAGGTTATGAGTTAAGTCAAAAACTAAAATCGTTTTTGATCTATTATAGAAAACATTTACTTGTTTTCATTGGATTATCATTTTTAATTCACTTCTTGCCTGTCATTTTAAATTTAAAATATGTTGAAAGTATAAAAGAAGTTAAACGACCACCAACGACGGTTAAATTTATTCAAAGGGCACCAAGACTGCAGAAACAACTCGAATTACAAAAAGCACCAAAGATTGTTGAGAGAACAATTCAGCGAATGATGCCTCAAAGATCCCGTATTGCTACAATGCCCAGAACAATGACAACTGCAGTTACTCACGGTGGAACTGCTCTTGCTTCACTTGGTCGACCTGGAGATTATGTTGATAGGACATGGTCACCTCAACAAGCTCAATTCTATGGTCCGAATATTCAAATGGAAGTTGAAAACACAAGAATGTCTTCTAAAAGAGGTGTTTCTGGTTTGAAAGATAATCTGATTGACTGGATGAATTTTCAGGATAGATTTTATGGAATGATTGAACAGGGCTCGAATAAAAAAGATGTCAGTGGATTTCTGGAATTCTATCAACTGGAATATCGCGGGAGTAAAATTGAAGACAATAATCAGCCCGGATGGAATTGTATTCCGCAAGCATTGCAAAATCTTGCTGATTTCATTAATAACAACACCAAAATCAAAGTTTCATTGAAAGGAAGTGTTCGTCTTGATTCAAAAGAGTTGATGAATATTCCAGTTATCTTCATGATTGGTTATCGTGCTGAACCACTATACACAAAAGAAGAAGCTCAAAACCTTGGTAAATATTTGAGAGAAGGTGGATTTTTATTTATTGATGATGCATTTGCTTATGAGTCAGGTTCATTTAATAGAAAAGTTCGTCAATTAATTAAAGATGCACTTGGTTTCGATGCGGTTTTTGAAAGAATTCCAAACAATCATCCTATTTATCACGCCTGGGAAGATTTTGATGGTCCTCCAGCTGGGGATGATAACATTCGTCCTAATGGAATGGCTCTGGCTAATCCAAATCCTGCTCAAAGATTGAAACCTGTTCCTGAGCGATATAAATATCTTGATGGCGTTTTCTTGAATGGAAGACTTGCGGTGGCTCTTTCAAGTAAAGGTTACTCAAGAGCCTGGGGTGATTGGTTGAAGAATCCATCAAGTTTTGGCGGTCCACAGGATAATACAAGACAATTACAATTAGGTCTAAACATAATTGTTTTTGCATCCACACAAAAAGGTGGAATAATTGATAAGAACAAACAAAAAGTTGCAGCAGAGTTGAACAAATGAAAAAATTAATCTTCTTACTCGTTTCGCTTTCACTTTTTTTTATTTATGGTTGTGACTCAATTTACCGTTACATTTTTATGCCTCCTGAAAGAATTGAGTATATGTTCGTACCCGATGTGGAAAACACTCTCTTTTTCTGTGATTCTACATATAAATTCAGCAAAGATAGTTTGACCATTATCATGGATAGAAAAGATTTTAAGATCGAAGTTAAATACATGACCGATTATCAACTTAATACTTTTGAATTTCCTGAAGACTCGAAAGGGGGATTCTATTCTAAAAATCCATATACTTATGGCGATTGGTTTGATCCTGAAAAAGGTTATACCCCACAACGCTTTACAGTTTTCAGAGTAACTGTCTATAATTATTCAAGCTCTAAAATTAACATCGATCCTGAAGAATCTTTACTTGAAACCGATCGCGGTGATAAATTAATTGCTTATGGTCGAGAAAAGAAAGATGCAAAATACCAGAGTATTGAAGAATATTTTTTGAAGAGAAAAGGTTCAAGTGGAATTGATGATGATGTGTTTGAATCGAGAATGGGAATTGTTCGTCGTACGATGCTCACTTACGGCAAACCAATTTACGCTGGTGACTATCGTGAAGGTTTTATTGTTTTTGATCCCGTAGACGAATCAGTTGATAAAATTAAACTAACATTAAGAAAATTCATACTTGAATATGATGAGAATAATGAACCATCAAAATTTGCTAACTTTTCTTTTTACTTCAAGAAAACAAAGTTTGATAGAAACTGGATTGCTGGTGTTCGTACTTTAGATACAACTACAATCGCAAAAGTTGATACCAAAAAGAAAAAGAAACAATTAAATGTAGTTCAACTCCAATACACATCATCGGAATCACGATATCAAGCACTTGAAACATGGAATCCTTATCCCGAAGCAATACCAGAATTGATCAAATATGTAAATTCAAAAGGAATTGTCAATTCTAATTATAATAAGTTAACTGTTGACCAATTAAATCCTTCGAATACAGATGTAGTTATGATTGTTGGCGGTTTTGGAAAGCCTGATATGAATTCAATTATGTACGATAAAATTGCAGAAGTCATTAAAAATGGCGGATTCTTGTATTGCGATAATGCATTTGTTACAAACGATTGGCCATACTATCAAACCATGACTGATTTGGTCAAACAGGTTTCAGTACGCCTTCAAGGTAAAATTGAAATAAAACGTGTCTCAATTGATCATCCTGTTTTCAAAAAGCCAGTAAGTTTCTATCAGCTTCCAAAAGGCTATGATGATGTCAATGCTCAGGTTGGTAAGAATGATATTGTTGATGGATTGTTTGTAGATGGAAAATTAGTTGCAATCATTTCGAATAAAGGATATGTAGTTCTCTGGCCATCTAAGTCAGACAACACTGAAGCTTTAAACTTTGGATTGAATATTCTTGAAAATGTAAGTGAAAGAAAATAAGATGATAAGAAAGTTCTTAATTATTACTTTTATTTTTTCACAAATATTAATTGCACAAAGGAAAGAAGTTCGAGCAGTCTGGATTGCTTCAGCTGGAAGATTGGATTTCCCATACTCACAGGGAGTTCAAGCACAAAGAGCTGAAATTCAATCATTTGTTGATGCTTGTAAAAGGGCTAATATTAATACAATAGTTTTTCAGGTAAGTGCACGAGGTGATGCTTATTACTCATCGAACTTTTTACCCTGGGCATCAAATTTAACATGTTTTAGTCCTTGCCAGGATCCAGCAAATCTTGGTTTTAATCCTGGTTACAACCCACTTGCTGAGATGATCTTAAGAGCTAAACAACATAATATTGAAGTCCACGCTTGGATAAATACTTTTTATGTTTTGAATGATACACTGCCTGCCTACTTAAATGTCATAACATATCCACCGCATCCTGCAATAAAAGACAGTTCGAATGGGAAGCGGTACTGGAAGACAGAATGGTTCGCTAAAACTCAGTCGGGTCAGATGAAAAGTGACGGGGGATTCTTCTTTGATCCAGGCAATCCAGCTGTTCGTGCTCACATTGCAAATGTTGCAACAGAAATTGTTAAAAATTATAATGTCGATGGAATTCATTTCGACTTCATACGATATACGGATTTAGGCAATGAAGCTCTTCTTTATGGTGATGCATCAAATTATTGGTTCATGAATAGAACCGACTCTGCAAATGGAAATCCCTGGAATCTTAATCGGAATGATTTTGCTCGACTGAATATTGAACGACTACTTAAAATGGTCGTCGACTCTGTAAAAAAATATAAACCCTGGGTGAAAATAGGAACAACAACTCCAAGTGTTTACACAGCAGCTGCAATGGGACTGAATTGTCCTGTGTGGGAATTATATTCTCAACTTCGTTCTGATCCAAAAGCATGGGCACAAAAAGGTTATATCGATTATCATAATCCACAGATTTATTGGAACATGTCCAACTGTCCAGAATTTACTAAAGTCGCATCATGGTGGAAAAATAATTTGTATGGAAGACAGGCATGGATGGGAATTGCCGCATATCGAATCGGTGAACCAGAGTTTGGTGACTTTAACGAAGTAAAAAATCAAATTATTTATACGCGATTAATTAATGGTGCTGGTGTAAATTTCTTCCGATTCCGAAGTATGGTAAGTTCAATAAATTATCTCGATTCACTTACTCGAGATTTATACAAATATCCTGCGAATGTTCCACCAATGCCATGGAAAGATCCTGTTCCACCAAATCCGCCAACAAACTTAACTGTTCAAAAAATTTCGAGTGATAGAATTAGGCTTGTCTGGAATCGTCCTCAAGCAGCAAGTGATGGTGAAATTGTAGAATACTATAATATTTTTAGATCAACTGAACCTATTAATCCTGACAATCCAGCACATCTTTACAAGATAACTGCAAATGCTGATACTTTCTTTTATGATCAAATTCCAGACACATCAGCCATTTATTATTATGCTGTTTCTGCTTTAGATAAAGTTGATAATGAAAGTAGTCTTTCAAATATAATTACAACAGATGTAGAGATTGATTATAACAATATTCCACAAACTGCTGTTCTATATCAGAATTTCCCAAATCCCTTCAACGCGACAACAAAAATTCGATACGAAATTTTTTTCCCGCTACAGGTGAATTTGGAAGTTTTTGATTTACTTGGTCAGAAGATTTGCGATTTAGTTAATGAATATCAAATGCCTGGCAATTATGAGTTTGAATTTAATTCGTCAGTTTATAATATTTCAAGTGGAACTTACTTTTATAAATTGACTACGACCGGTGGGTCTCAGATTAAAAAATTTGTTTTAATCAAATAGAGTGGAGATATGAGACAATTAATAAATTTTATCTCAAGTTTTGTTCTATTGAGTTCAATAATTCTTAAACCAAATATTTATGCTTTTCAAAATTCAATCACAGAAAAATTCATTGATAATCCAGAAGATTTTAAGACTTATTTAATAACAAATGATCAAACCTTAAACATTTCTAATTCAACAGATTTTAGTAAAGTCAATTTAATTTTAATTTCAACAATAAGAGAAAAATATGCAGGAGAAGTTTATTTTCTTCGTTCATTTTCGAATTCTAGTGATTTAATGTCACTTAAAGAAAAGTTAGGTTTTCAATCATTGAATACGCCACGAAGAATCACAGGACTTGCATATAGTTTCTTTGTACCAGGCAGTGGACAATTTTATCTTGGACATAAAACAAAAGGTGCTCTCTTTGCTGTCACTTTTTTCACAGGATTAGTTGGTGCTGTAGTTTCACAAAATAATTTTATAGGTAATCGAGAACGAATTCAAAGTCTTCAATTCGAATACCTTAATGCTGATCGCTACACACTAGCAGAATATTACTGGAAGCAAATGGTCAGCGTTCATGATGAACAAAAAATGCATGAGAAAACAAGAAATATTTTTACAGCTGCAACAATTTTAGTTTGGTCTTTGAATCTTGTTGATTACATTTTCTTTTCTGATGATAAAGGTTCAGTTGAATTTTCATCTCTTCAACAATCAACGAACAATAATTACAATTTAGTGTCAATCTCTATTCCACTTAGGTAGGTATGAAAATGAAAAAAGTTGTTTTAATATTATTTGTTGGTTTAATTTTAATCAGCTGTTCAATAACAGAAGATTTAATTTCACCTTATCATTATTCAATCATTCCAGGTGTATCAAATTTTAGATTGGTCTCAATCGACACATCTTCAACTGGTAAAAAGAGAGTAAACTTATCCTGGGAATTAGCAGATACATCTAACCTGAGATTTTTTGAAATCTACAGATCTCAGAAAAATCCGGATAATTATAATATTATTGTTTCAAATCTTCGAGAGTTCAGTTATTCTGATTCAATTCTGCCAACTATTAATGATAGTTTGAGATTATTTTATTTAGTTTATCCAATAGGCACCAAAACTGATGTGAGAACTGGAGTTCAAGTTTCCTTTATCGGTCCTCCATCAGACACTTTAATTGTAACAGTTAAAAAATAATCAACAAACCAGGAGGTTCTATGTTCAAAAAACAATTTTACCTCGTTTCATTTCTTTTAATTTTTCTAATCGCTTTGCCTTTGAAGGCACAGCAGATTCTGGACCCTGCTAATTACATCACGGTGGATAATCTCAACGATAACAATACAGGTACAGGTTCAGGTACAAATCTTTGTGATGATTCAACTTATTGTGAAGTTCCTCCATTAGCAGGTACATCAGGTCAAACTGATGGATGGTGGTCGAATGTTGGTAGTACATGGTACGCAGGTTCACACCGTAGAACACCTCGAACAGCAGGTTCACCCAATGGAGCTTCTGCGACATACTATGTTAATATTCCAGTTTCTGATTATTATCTTGTTTATCATTACATGGGATTTACAGGGAACGCTTCAAGTAATGCCTATGTGACTTTCAAAAGATTTGGAGAAGGCGTTACTGCAGATAGTTTTCGATATGATATTCAAAGTAATAATGTTACAACAGGTTCTACAGGAAGCTGGAAACCTCTGGGCATCATAAATGTACCTGCTGCTCAAAAAGGGTTGATCGTAACAATTGGTGCTGATACTTTGACCCCTGCATTTATGCGTGTTGATGCAATTAGAGTTCTTCGAAGTCCTGGACCAGGTCCAGATCTTGAATTTGGCCGAAGACACATGACCGCCTTTGATACAACCAGGATGATTGAAGATTTTCCGCAGACTACTTTTAAGTGGGGTCAATATTCTGATAAAAATATTCCTGTCTGGAATCTTGGTGATTCAGATCTGGTTATTTCAAATGTTACATTTTCAACAAACAGATTTTCTTGTGTAACTAATTTACCATTAACACTTCCTCCAGGTGGAAAATCCGAATTGACAATAAGATTTTCACCAAAAGGCGAAGAAGCAACTCAAGATACTATGGTAATTCATAGTAATGATCCATGGGAACCTGAAGCCTTTTTGTCAGTGCGAGGTGAGGGAATTAACTATAATTTCATTATGAATGCTTCTGCAGGTAACGAACCGCACTGGAATGCACCTGAACCAACTTCTTATGTTGAAACAGGTATTGAGTCGTGGGTAAATTCTGTTAAATCTAATTTTATCTTTCCGATTCCAGGCGGTAACCTGAACAGCAGAGTTTATGTTGGAACATCTGATTTCCCAACAGCTACTTATGGCTTTCAATTACCCGACACACTTGGTGGCAAATATTTAATGGAATATTCAGGTCCATCAGGTTCACCAAATGCAGCTACAAATGCAACTATCTCTGTTGTTACCCCGTTTATAGCCGATACTCAGAGAGTTTATAACTTTAATGAAAGACAAATTACAGGTTCAGTATTGTGGGCAAAAATCCAGGATAATAATACTCGTGTATTTGATTTGAATGGTGGTGGAGTTACTTATGTTAAATTTGAAAATCCTGGACAGGCAAGTGGAAACTTCTTAAGAACAGACTTACTAAGAGTTAGACTTCTTCCAATTGCACCTACTGCCACAACTTCGGCAGATGCAACAAATAGAATTTTAAGCTTTGGTTCTGTATCGATTTATGATTCGGTAAGACAGGCAGAATTTAACTATCAGAGAGGATTGCAAATTAGAAGTAATGGTGAAACACCATTAGTTGTTGATTCTATTATGATTATTGGGCAGGACAGCGCATATTTTGTAATTGAAAATATGCCGCCGCAGCCTTTAACTCTTCCTGCAATTGATGGTGTTTATAATCTAACAATTTCATTTTTACCAGATTCAATTCGATTGCATTCTGCAACTTTAAGAATGTGGACAAACGATACAGTAAATAATCGATATATCAACATAACACTCTCCGGTCAGGGTGTTGGGACTAACATTCTGGTTGATAATTCTGATCCAACAACTTATGTAAGTACACAAATTGTAGATTGGGATCCAAACAATTTAACCAATCTTAACTGGTGGCAGAGAATTTCTGGAAGTGGAACCAACAACGAAAGATTAATCACTTACATTTATGGAAGTCAATATAATGGAACTCCAAATGATCCATTGAGATTCATTCATTGGTTCCCGAGATTCCCATCACGACCAGGACATCCGTCAGTCGAACCAGATAGTTTTGATGTCTGGGCTATTGTTCCTGCTGGTTCAAGTACTGGAAATCCAGTTGCCGTTTATGAAATTAATCACACTGGTGGAACAACCATCGTAAAGAAAAACCAGAATTCAACTGCTTATGGTGGTGATGTTCCTTCCAGCGGTAGAATATTCCTTGGCCGTTATATCTTCTTAAGAGGTGGACAAGATGTTTATGGCGGCGGAACTATTTATGGGAATATCAGATTAATTAACGATCACAATGAAGTTAACATTTATTATCAGGATAGTACAGTAAATCGTGCTTTGCAGGATAGCTTTGTCACAAGAGCTGATGCAATTATACTTGAACAGGCTGCTCAACCACTTGGAATATTTGATCCTGATGCAGTTCCGAATACATACTTTTTAAGTCAGAATTTCCCGAACCCATTCAACCCATCAACTCAAATTAGATTCGGTTTGCCAATTGCTGAAAAAGTTACTTTGAAGGTCTATGATGTACTTGGTAGAGAAGTAAAAACTTTGATTAATGAAGAACTAAGACCAGGATATCACAGCGTTGAATGGGATGGAACTAACAATTATGGTGTGAGAGTCTCGAGTGGTATTTATATCTATCGTCTAAATGCCGGTAAATTTGTTAAAACAATGAAGATGATGATGCTGAAATAAGTATATCATACATATCTTAATTTTAAGTCACTCTCATCAACCTGGTGAGAGTGACTTTTTGTTATTTGGAAAAGAATTTTCTCTATATTTCCATTGTAGTTTGGATTATATTATAAAACTTTAAGTCTTAAGAGGGTAAAGATTATTTTTCATTTCAATTAAATAATCAACTTAATTTTTATATTTGCAAGGTTTTAATTGGAAATTACAAACATTAAAAGGAATTAATTTGATCGAACTTGATAAGCTAAATGAACAACAAAGAGAAGCTGTAATTACCACCGAAGGTCCAGTTTTAGTTGTAGCTGGTGCAGGAAGCGGTAAAACCTTAGTTCTCACTTATAGAATCGCATATCTTATATCACTTGGTATTGCACCTTCATCTATTCTTGCATTGACTTTTACTAACAAGGCTGCCAGCGAGATGAAAGAAAGAATAAAAAATCTCGTTGGAAAAAGAGCTGATTCTATTTTTATGGGAACTTTTCATTCCATTTTTGCAAGGATATTGCGTCAGGAGGCTCATTTACTTGGATTTTCGAGAGATTATTCAATTTATGATACAGAAGATTCTGAAAGAGTAATTAAAGGAATCCTGAAAGATTTTAATATTTCCGAACATCATCTTTCACCAAGAATGGTTCAAAATCTAATTTCGAAAGCCAAAAATAAACTGCTTTTTCTCAATGATGGCTTAGAAAAGTTTTTTTCTTCTTACAACAAGAAATTATTTGAAATTTTCAATGAGTATAATACTCGACTAAAAAATTCAAATGCAATGGATTTTGATGATTTATTGATTAAACCAATTGAAGTTTTTTCCAGATATCCCGATGTTCAGCAATTTTATCGAGATAAATTCGATTACATTCTTGTTGATGAATATCAGGACACGAATACTGCTCAATACTATTTACTAAAAATGCTCGTCAATGATAAGAAGAACATTTGCTGTGTTGGTGATGATGCTCAAAGCATTTATAAATGGCGAGGAGCTGAGGTAAGAAACATTCTTGATTTCAATAAAGACTTTCCCGAAACAAAAATTATCCGACTTGAACAAAACTATCGTTCGACAAAAGCGATTCTTGCTGTTGCTGATTCAGTTATTAAAAATAATGTCTACCAAATAGAAAAGACTTTATGGACACAGAATGAGGACGGTGAAAAAGTAAACATCACAGTTTGTTATGATGAAAAAGATGAAGCAAAATTTGTTGCTCAAAAGGTTTCTGATCTTCTGGAACAGAAAAATGTCTCGCCAAGAGATATCGCTATTCTTTACAGAACCAATGCTCAGTCCAGAAATTTTGAAGAAACTTTTATTAAAAGTTCGATACCATATGTAATAATTGGAGGAGTTGAATTTTACAAACGTAAGGAAGTTAAAGATGTTCTTTCTTATTTGAAATTACTCGTCAACTCAAAAGACAACGAAAGTTTTCTTAGAATTGTCAATTTCCCGTCAAGAGGAATTGGCGATGTTTCCATTGATATTTTAACTCAAGTCGCGAAACGAGAAAAAGTCTCACTATTTGAAGCAATTCCCTTGCTTTTAAATTCAGCTGATATACAGGAAAGAATTAAGAATAACTTCAAAGGTTTTTATGAACTAATTTCAAAATATCAATCGTTGGTTAACCTAAATAACTTTTTTGAACCCATTAAATCTTTCATTGACGAAATTGGAATCTTGCAGATTTATAAAGAAGAAGGGACTGAAGAATCAATTCAACGATATGAAAATATAATTCAACTTCTTAACTCTATTCAAGAATTTGCATTATCAAATCCCGAAAAAAACCTGACAGAATACCTCTCTGAAATCTCTTTGATTTCTGATATTGACAATTGGGAAGATAAAAAGAACTCAGTTGTACTTATGACTTTGCATCAAGCAAAAGGTCTGGAATTTAAATATGTGTTTATTGTTGGATGTGAAGAAGGTTTACTTCCCTTAAAACGGGATGGTGATGTAGAAGATTTAGAAGAAGAAAGACGCTTATTTTATGTTGGCTGCACAAGAGCAATGAAACATCTATCGATTACTTTTTCCATGATCAGGAATCGTTTCGGAAATTCATTTCCTCAAATACCATCAAGATTTATATCTGAAATAGACAAATCATTTGTAAACTTTGGATCTACTCCATTAAGTGAGATGTTCTTGAAGAAAAAAAATGATAATAGAAGTATAATCACTGATGAATATTCTCAAGTTGAAGGAGAATATGACGATTTTGATTCTTCGAAAAAGATTAAAGCAGGTTCAATTATTGAGCATGATGTTTTTGGAAGAGGTAGAGTAATTTATATTGATGGTTCAGGTTCGAATCAAAAAGTAATAGTTGAATTTAAAAATGGAATCAGAAAACACCTTATGGTCAAATATGCAAAGTTAAAAATAATTAAATAGACTAATATTTAATTAAGGAAGGAGTAGATAAAATGAATATCGGAATTCTAACTGGTGGTGGCGATTGCCCGGGACTTAACGCAGTAATCCGTGCCGTTGTCAGAAGAGCCTTGAATTATGGATTCACCTGCCAGGGCATTCGAAACGGCTGGAAAGGATTAATCGAGGGTTCTATCGAACCGCTTGATTTAAATTCCATTAGTGGAATTCTACATCGAGGTGGTACAATACTTGGAACCTCAAGAACCAATCCGTTTAAGGTTCAGGATGGTGAGAAAAAACTTAGAGAAAATATCGAAAAATTTAATCTCGATGTAATTTGTGCCGTTGGAGGGGAAGATACCCTCGGAGTAGCTTATAAGCTTCATGAAAAAGGAATTAATGTTGTAGGAATTCCTAAAACTATTGATAACGATCTTAATGCAACTGATTTTACATTCGGATTTGATACTGCTGTTAACATTGCAATGGAAGCCATTGATCGTTTGCACACAACTGCTGAAAGTCATAACAGAGTTATTGTTGTTGAAGTTATGGGTCGTCATGCAGGATGGATTGCACTCTACGCTGGACTTGCTGGTGGTGCCGATGTGATACTTATTCCTGAAAGACCTTTTGATCTTGATGAAGTTGCTAATATTATTAAAAAGAGACATGAAAGAGGGAAGAATTTCAGTATCGTTGTTGTAAGTGAAGGTGCAAAAATCAAAACCGAAGAAGCGGTTGATAAAGATGGGTCACTAATTTTGAGCAGCATGAAGAAAGATGAATTTGGACATGTTCGTCTTGGTGGAATTGGTAATGTTTTGGCTGAAGAACTTGAAAAGCGAACTGGATTTGAGACAAGAGCGACAATTTTAGGACATATTCAACGAGGTGGTAGTCCTTCAGCTTATGATAGAGTATTGGGTACAAGATTCGGTGTAGCTGCAGTTGATTTAATAAAAGATAAAAAGTTTGGTAGAATGGTTGCATTACGAGGAAATGAAATTGTTGATGTACCATTAAAGGATGCAGTAGGTGAACTAAAGCTTGTTGATTTGAAGTTATTTGAAGTTGCTGAAGTATTCTTTGGCTAAGATTTATTTATGGATCTGTCTCAAAAGTATTAAATTATTCTGATCAACTTTATCCCAAAAATGTATTTAGAAATTTTTGAATTTAGAGACAGATCCTTTTTAATATTAACACAGTATTTATTGAAGTATTCGCGAACAGGTGACTGAGTATTTAAGCTCGAATTACTGCAATTAAAAATAAATTAATAATTCGCGAAATCGCGGCTAATTTTTTTGGCAAATCATAATTTTTGAAAATTCATTTTATAATTAAACCTCTACGAAGTTTATTTTTATTCAATCTTTCTATATTGATATTAATAATTGTCGAAAAAATTCCCCCCAGTTAAAAGTCTACTCACTAAACTTATATTAGAATTATAAATGTGGGAAGAATGTATATCAAGCAGAAGAATCTTCTGGATTATAAGGAGTTTTTCAAAATAAAGGCTGTCTTAAAATTTTATTATTTAAAACAGCCTGTAAAAATCAATTACTCTCTATCTAAGTTATTCCCGCGAGGATTTTTAAGTATCTTGACCAAACAAAAAACAACGAGTGAAATTACAACTCCCCAGCCTAAAATCCAGAAAATAATTCCTTCCGTTGTTAAGCCCATTTCTATTCCTCCATGTGATTTAATTTTTTATTCTTCCAGGCAATGTGAATCATAACCATTATCAATACCAAAATTACTAACATCAAAATTCTTGCACCCAAAATATATGGTACTTTTTCACCGGGAACTCCTTTAAGAATTAGAATTGGTATTGCATCATTGATTAACCACCAGACCATAATTACTAATAAAATTAAAGGCGTGATGTATTTCATAATGTATTTGAAGATAATAGGAATTTTAATATCACCTCCTGAGTTGATTTCGTCAAAAGCTTTATCTGCACCAAATACCCACATAAATAGTATTGTTTCTATCAATGCAAATACAACAAGTCCAAATGTTCCAGCCCAATAATCCATTTCATCAAGAAATCCAAATTTCAAAAAGAACACAACAAATTGAACACAGAATAATGTAAACACAGCAAGCGTAATTGTTGCTTTTTTTCTTGAGAACCCAAATTCATCTTCGAGAAATGCGATTATTGGTTGACCCATTGCGACTGAAGAAGTTATACCAGCAAAAAAGAGTAATAAAAACCATAAAAATCCAAATATTTCGCCAAGCGGAAGTTTCTGAAATATAATTGGCATTGAAACAAACCCAAGATTGAATGCACCATCCTGGGCGATTTCCTGTGTTGTTGTAATTCCAAAAAATGCAACTGCAACTGGAATTGCAATACTTCCCCCCAGAACTACTTCAGCTAATTCGTTTGTTGCAGCTGTTGAAAGTCCTGAAAGTGCAACATCATCTTTTGGTTTCAGATAACTTGCATAAGCGTGAATTGTACCCATCCCTACGCTTAAAGTGAAAAATATCTGACCAGCAGCAGCAAGCCAGATTTTTGGATCATTTAATTTTGAAAAATCTGGATTCCAGATGAAAGCAAACCCATTCCAAACTGAGTATTCTGGTTTAGATGGATCGGGAGTTCCAAGAGTAAAAACTCTAATAACAAGAATAATTGCAAAAATAAACAGCATTGGCATTGCTATCTTGGCTAATTTTTCAATTCCTGCTGAAATACCTTTATATAAAACAAAAAAATTCAATGAAAAAGTAATCAACATAATTGCATAAGCTGTCCATATCGAATCAAATGCATGACCTGGTGATATTCCTTGATAAGAATCAAGAAAACCTTTCATGTTTTCAAAGTTTGGATTATCTACGAAATAAGCTTTTGTAATTGAAAAGATACTGTAACCAAGAGTCCAGGATTCTATATATGTGTAATAAATCATAATTGTTAGAGAAATAAATAAACCAGTTGCACCAAGATACTTTGCCAGTGGATGATTCCATAAAACATCAAACATTCCAGGTGCACTTCCATGTCTGAATTTTCCACCGTATCTGCCGATACCCCATTCAATCCACATAAGAGGAATTCCTAAAAGAAGAAAGGCGACAAAGTAGGGAATCATAAATGCACCCCCACCATTCTGCGCTGCTTGAACAGGGAATCTCAAGAAATTTCCTAATCCTATTGCATTACCAGCAACTGCAAGAATTAACCCAATCCTGCTTCCCCATTCTTCACGCGGTTTGTTATTGTTTGACATTTGAAAACTCCTTAATTAGTTAATGAACAAATACAGCAGTGTATTAACAATAAAAAACAATTTTCTCAAATTTATGATATTTCGATAAAATTTTCTCTGTTTTCATCTTTGAAAGGAGATTGTGAGAGTCAATATGAAATTCATTCTCAAGATTTACTTTTTATAATGAATTCTCTGCGAGGATTTTTTGTTGGTATGCGATTTTTATCTACAATCATTAACACTCTGAGAGGTTTTTGACAGTACTTGAAAAATAGACTTCAATGAATTGTGAGAAAGTTTTGAATTCTATAAACATTTGACCTGACTCAATTGAAATATTTAAGTGATTTATTTAACTTGTTTTATATGAAAACACTACTATTAATAATTTCGTTAATATTTATTTTTGAAAGAACAGCTATGAGTCAAAATATCGAAGAAATTCTCTCGGAGATTAAAAAAAGCGAAGCTCCAGATAAACGAACCGCAATTTTTGATATTAATTGGCAGGTTGCAGAGGGTAAAATTATCTTAAAAGGTGAAGTATCGAATCCAGATTTTAGAAATGAAGTGCTTTACAGATTGAAACAGGAATTTAAAGAACAAATAATCGACAGAATTGAAGTTTTACCTTCCAGGAAACTCGGCGATAAAATTTATGGTGTTGTCAATCTAAGTGTTTGTAATATTCGTTCAAAACCTGAACATTCTGCAGAACTTTCAACTCAAGCAATTTTGGGAACACCACTCAAAGTTTATAAAGAAGATGGTGGTTGGTATCTTGTTCAAACTCCTGATGATTACCTTGGCTGGGTTGATTCAGATGGAATAGATTTAAAAAACTTACAGGAAATAAAAATCTGGTTTGATAAAGAAAAGTTATTTTATAAAAACTTATTTGGTTTAATTTATTCATCAGAAAAATTTGATGAACCTATTAGTGATATAGTAGCAGGAAGTATTGTTTCGGTCATTGAAGAATTAAAAAATTGTTATAAGGTAGAATTACCAGATGGTCGAATTGGTTATATCAAAAAGAATGAAGCTGAAAAGTTTGATAATTGGTTTAATAATTTAAAATTCACACCAGAAAAAATTATTGAGTTCGCAAAACGAATGATTGGTTTCCCATATCTTTGGGGTGGAACATCGACCAAAGGTGTTGACTGCTCTGGTTTTATGAAAACGATATTTTTCTATGATGGATTGATTTTACCTCGTGATGCAAATCAACAGGCACTAATTGGAGAGGAAGTTCCTTTCGATCCAGAATTTTCTGAAGTAAAACCAGGTGATTTGATATATTTTGGACGTAAAGCCAGTTCAACGAGACCTGAGAGAATCACACATGTCGGAATTTATCTGGGTAATAAAAAATTTATGCATAGTTCTGGTCGAGTTAGAATCGACAGCTTTGAAAAAAATGATCCTGATTATAACGAATATCGCTTAAATACAATCGTCAGAATAAAACGCATTTTCTCTATTCCTCAACTTATTGACAGTTTAAAAATCACGAATAATAAATATTATAAAATTGATATTTCTCAATGAAGCGAAGAGATTTTATTAAAATTGGTGCGCTTTCAACTATTGCTGTACAATTACCAGCTATGAAAAATTTTAATATTATTTTTGCGAAATCAACTGGTGAAAAAATGAAACTAAGATTCTATCCCTATACTCTTGAATTAAAGCATGTATTTACTGTAGCAACTGCTTCCCGTAAAACAACTCCCGTAATGATGGTTGAAATTGAATACGATGGTGTAATTGGTTATGGCGAAGCTTCAATGCCTCCTTATCTTGGTGAATCACATCAAACTGCAACTGAATTTCTTTCAAAAGTTAATCTCGAAAAGTTTGATGATCCATTTCAAATGGAAGAGATTCTACAATATATAGATTCGATTGCGCCAGGAAATCCAGCAGCTAAAGCTTCAATTGATATCGCATTACACGATTTAACTGGTAAGTTAATGAACAAATCCTGGTATGCAATATGGGGATTAAATCCTGAGAAAACTCCCTACACATCATTCACTATAGGAATTGATAAACCTGATGTTGTAAGACAAAAAGTTAAAGAAGCTGAACAATACAAAATTCTTAAAGTCAAATTAGGACTTGATAATGATAAAGAAATGATCGAAACCATTCGGTCAGTCACAGATAAACCTATAAGATGCGATGTAAATCAAGGATGGAAAGATAAAGAATTTGCATTAAAAATGATTGAATGGCTCGCAACTAAAGGCGTTGAATTCATAGAACAACCAATGCCAAAAGAATGGTATGATGAACATGCATGGCTGCGGGAAAAAAGTCCATTACCAATTATTGGTGATGAGAGTGTTCAAAGATTATCTGATGTAATTAAAGCATACCAAGTTTATGACGGAATAAATGTTAAATTGATGAAAAGCACAGGAATGCGTGAAGCTTACAAAATGATTTTACTTGCAAAATCACTCGGCATGAAAGTAATGCTTGGATGTATGACCGAAACTTCGTGCGCAATTTCAGCGGCTGCTCAACTTTCACCATTAGTCGATTGGGCTGACCTCGATGGTGCTGAACTAATCAGTAATGATTTATTCGAAGGCACAAAAATTATCGATGGAAAAGTAACTTTAAGCCAATTACCAGGAATCGGTGTTCGAAAAATCAGATAAACTAAATTAAAATTTCAATCTCAATGAATAACGATTTTAATTATTATCTAATTAAATTCAGAGATACAGTTAATTCAATAATTTTTAGTGAATTAAAGAATCGTAAGCCGAAATCTCTCTATCAGCCACTTAATTATTTTCTAAAAACTGGAGGAAAACGACTAAGATCAATTCTGCTACTATTGACTGCACATTTAAAAGAAAAAGATATTGAAAAACTTCCATTCAATCAGGCTGTTGCAATCGAACTATTACACAACTTTACTTTGATTCATGATGATATCATGGATAACTCAATCAAACGTCACAACAAAAAAACTCTACATGTTAAGTATGATACCAGCACTGCAATTTTGGCGGGCGATGCACTGCTTGCGCTAGCTTATAAATTTTTATCTTCTGACTTAAAGAATAATTCACTGGAAGTTATTAATGAGTTTACTGATGCTTTAATTAATGTATGTGATGGGCAGGCGCTTGATAAAGAATTCGAAACAAAAAAGAGAATAACTTTACAGCAATATTATGAGATGATTAAAAATAAAACTGGTGCTTTAATAAAATCATGCTGTCGGATTGGTGCATTAGTTGTAAACATGGAACCAGAAGCAGTTAAGGAACTTGGTAATTTTGGTGAAGAGCTTGGTGTTGCTTTTCAAATTCAAGATGATCTTATGGATGTAGATTCTGATGAAAAACTTTTTGGAAAGAAGAGAGGAAGCGATTTAATCGAGGGAAAGAAAACATTCTTATTAATACAAGCATTAAAATTGACAAAAGGTCGAGATTTACAAAAAATTCAAAATCTCATTAAGCAAAAAGGGATTAAACCCAAACAGTTAGAAGAATACATCGAAATTTATCATAAAAATAATGTTATAGATAAGAGCAGAGAGGCAACTAAGCAGCATTTCACTAATGCTCAACAAATACTCGATCGAATTTGTTCAAATTATGGATATGATATAAGTCTTCTTAAAGAATTACTAAATCTTGTCATAACAAGAAAAAATTAAAATGATTGAAAAAGAGGTAACAATTTTAAACAGAGCTGGACTCCATACCAGACCTGCAGCAACAATTGTTAAACTTGCGTCAAAATATAAATGCGATTTTTATATTATTCAGGATAATCTTGTTGTTAATGGAAAAAGTATAATTGGCGTTATGTCTCTCTGTGCTGAGCAGGGTAGTAAATTACTCTTAAAATTTGAAGGAGAAGATGAAGAAGAAGCCTCAAAGGAAATAGTTGAATATTTTAATAGAGGATTCGATGAGCTATAATGAGATTGAAAGATTAAAATCTCCTGAAACAAAAATCTATACTGGAATTCCTTCTGCACCTGGATACGCAATTGGACCTGTCTTAAAATATGAGAAAGAAAAAATTGAGATATTTCCATCTGTCACTCTTGATACAGATTATGAAATAGAAACTCTAAATTTTGCAATAGATAAATCGAAAAAAGAGCTTCAAAAAATTATTGATTTTTCGAGAGACAAGATTGATGACAAGATGGTAGAAATTTTTGAAGCTCATTTACTAATTCTTGATGATGTTCAGCTGTTAGATTCAATTAAAAACAATATCCTTCAAAAAAAACATAGTGCTGAGTATTCCGTTGAATTCGAATTCAACAAATATATCGATAAAATGCGAAAGACAAATGATCCTGCGATGATTGAACGTTCAAATGATATAGAAGACATTAAATTTCGAATTATCAGAAATCTTCAAAGTAAAAGATGGGAATCAAGACTTAAACATTCGGTCATAATAGTTGCAAAAAATTTGACTCCCGCCGATACAATCCTTTTCACAAGAAATGATGTTCTTGCTTATGTTTCTGAAGCAGGAGGATTAACCTCTCACGCAGCAATTCTTGCTCGAGCTTTAAATATTCCAGCTGTACTGGGTATACACGGTATTTTTAATCAACTCGATAATGATGTTCACATAATTGTAGATGGTTTTGAGGGATTTGTCATCGAGAATCCATCACCAGAAATTCTTGATCACTATAAGAATAAAATCGAAGAATACAATACGAAGAAAAAGAAATACGAAGAACTTAGAAACATTCAATGTAAGACGAAAGACAATCATCAGGTTAAATTACTTGCAAACATAGATTTTCTCGATGAGATTCCATTTGCAATTGCATCAGGTGCAAAAGGAGTTGGTTTGTTCAGAACTGAGAATTTATTCTTTCAAAAAGGTTCTTTTCCAAGTGAATCTGAACAGATGGAAGCTTATCTTGATTTAGTCGAAAAATTTTATCCTAACATTGTGACAATAAGGACTTTTGATCTTGGTGGTGACAAAATAAAATCAGATGAAACTTATTCTGAAAATAATCCATTCTTAGGTTGGCGAGGAATTAGACTTTTACTTGATTTGAAAAATGTATTCAAAACTCAATTGCGTGCGATTCTTAGATCGTCAATCTATAGAAATGTTAGAATAATAATACCAATGGTTTCATCAATTGATGAAATTATAGAAGCAAAAAAGATCTTAGAAGAAGTAAAAAATGAATTGAGATCTAATAGAATTAAATTCGATGAAACCATAAAATTTGGAATCATGGCAGAAGTTCCTTCAATAATTTATTGTATTAAAGAAGCTTCAAAGTATATTGATTTTGTGAGTGTTGGAACAAATGACCTTACACAGTATCTTCTTGCCGTTGATAGAGGAAATGAAAGAGTTTTTAAATCATATCAAGAATTTCATCCAGCATTGATAAGATCTTTAAGACAGGTAACGAAAGAACTAAATCGTACTAAAGTTGAAGTCAGCATCTGTGGTGAATTAGCTTCGAATATAAAAGCTATACCTCTACTTTTAGGTTTGGGATATAATGTATTAAGCGTAAATGAATACTTACTTCCGGAAATCAAAAAGACAATTTTAAATTTAAAACTATCTGAATGTAAAAAATTAGCAGTTAAATGTTTGCGAAGTCAAACTCAAACTGAAATTATTGAAATAATTGAAGAATTCAACAAAAATCTAAATAACAACAGGAGTTAACAATGAATCCATATAAACAATCTGATTCTGGTGATATGTTTAATGTACTTAAAAACTATTATCAGCAAGTCGAAAAAGTGAATCAAAAAAAAATTGAAATAGATAGATCATTCTATTCCTCAGTAAACAAAATTGTTGTTTCAGGACTTGGTGGTTCTGCAATCTCCGGCGATATCTTTTATACTCTATTTGGTAAACAACTGAATATTCCCTATGTAGTAAATAGAAATTATAACCTGCCATCATTCGCAGATGAAAACACACTTGTTATTGCTTGTAGTTATTCAGGAAATACAGAAGAGACCTTATCGAGTTTCGATGAAGCAAAATCAAAGAATTGTAAAATAGTAACTATTAGCTCCGGTGGAAAATTGAAAGATAATGCTCTTCAGGATGGATTTCCTCACTTTGCAGTTGAATTGGGGTTTCAACCAAGATGTGCAATAGGATTGATGCTTACAACTTTAATCAAGTTTTTTGATAGTGCTGGATTCATCAATGTGGACAATAATTTTTATTCAAACATAATCAAACTCTGGAAAGATAAGAGTGAGATATATTCAAAAGAAGAAGGTGAACCATATCAATTTGCATTAAAACTAATAGGAAAATTCCTTGTCATTCATTCAACTGAACTTTTACAATCAATTAATGTTAGATTCAGATCACAATTAGCTGAAAATTCAAAAGTACTTTCATACTCTGGAATTATTCCAGAATTAAATCATAATGAAATTATTGCCTGGGAATTATATGATGAAAAATTTCTTCCAGCAGTTCTAATTCAAATAATTGATCCTGAAGATCACCCTCGAAATAAACTTAGATTCGATATCACTAAAAAAATTTTGAGTGAAGTCAAACTCGAAATTTTAAGATTGGAAAGCAAAGAGGAACAATTTTACCTAAGAACTTTTGACCTGATTTATTTTGTTGATTGGGTAAGTTTCTATTTAGCAGTAACAAGAAAGGTTGATCCAACACCAATTAAAAATATCAATGCGCTCAAGAACGCACTCGCTGAAATTAACTAGTGTTTTAACTGTTCTATTAATTATTTTTTATACAGAGGTGCAGGCTCAATTCACATATTTTGGTCGAAATAAGGTTCAGTACGAAACTTTTGATTGGCAAGTTCTAAAAACCGATCATTTTGATACCTATTATTATCCTGAATTCTCAGAAATAGCCGAGATTGGTTCTAATTATGCTGAAGAAGCTTATGAAGAATTAAAAGTAAAATTCAATCATACAGTTCTCCAGCGTATTCCATTAATTTTTTACAACACTCACCAACATTTTCAACAAACCAATACAGTACCAGGATTACTGCCCGAAGGTGTAGGTGGATTTTTTGAATTCATGAAAGGACGTGTTGTTCTTCCTTTCGATGGTTCACTTAGACAATTCAGACATGTGATTCGACACGAATTAGTTCATGTTTTCATGACAAATAAAATAAGAAGAATTCAAAGAGATTTCAGGTTGACATCAGAAAGTTTACCACCACTCTGGTTTGTTGAAGGCTTGGCTGAATATTGGTCTACAGATTGGGATGATCAGGGTGAAATGATTTTAAGAGATGCTGTTTTAAATGGATATATAATTGGAATTGAAGATATTGATCGAATCAGCGGAACTTTCTTGATGTATAAATTTGGTCAAAAAATTCTTGAGTTTGTTTCACAAAAATATGGTGAAGAAAAAATTTTATTACTCATTGAGAATTTCTGGAAATCAAATAATTTTGAAGAAATATGGAAGTTTACTCTGGGAGTTTCATTCGGAGAATTCGATAAGGAATGGAAATATTTCCTAAGAAAAAACTATTATCCAATAATATCGAGTGCAGATCTTCCCGGCTTTATAACTAACAAATTCACAGATTTCGGTTTCAATTTTAGCCCTGTTTACTTTGAAAGTGATAGTTCTATAATTTTTCTCGCTAATCGAAATGGTTATTCTTCTATTTATAAACTTGATTTGAAAAATGAAAAGAAAAGATTTGAACAATTAATCGAAGGTGAAAAAAGCGATGAGTTTGAATCTTTCCATTTGTTTAGAAGCGGTCTTGATGTTTCGAAAGATGGAATTATAGTTTTTTCATCGAAGAACAAAGGACGTGATCAATTAAACTTTTATAGTTTGAAAGAAAAGAAATTAATTTTTTCAAAAAACTTTGAGAATATTCTTACAATTTCAAATCCAAAGTTTTCTTTTGATGGTTCGAGAGTTGTTTTCACAGGTATTGATATCAAGGGACACAGCGATTTATTTGTATATGAATTTACTAACAATAAGATTTTTAGATTAACAAATGATTATTATGATGATAGAAATCCTTCATTCTCTCCTGACGGTAGAGTTATAATTTTTAGTTCAGATAGAAGTTCTGCTAAAGGTAAAATATTTTACAATTTATTTTTGATCAACATCAATGACTTGTCCATTTCCCCTGTAACAAAATTAAGTTCAGACCAGACTTATCCAATATTCTCAAAAAACGGCGACCAAATAGTTTTCACATCAAACCTGGATGGTGTTTCTAATATTTGGTCAATTGCAATTTTGGATTATTCTACTGATCGAATTCAATTTGATACCGTAATGCAAAGAATTACTTCTTTTACTACATCTGTTTATGACCCATCAATTAAAGATGAATCTTTAATTTTTTGCTCTTTCGAAAATTTCAGTTTTCAACTTTATGAATTGGAAAACTTTCAGGAGAATATTAAAAGACTTAATCAATCCCTTTCAATGAATTCAACTTTTACAAAATTTTATTGGAGATCAAGTCGTATTGATGGTTTGAGAGTTAAGGAAAGGCTCAAATATGAGCGTGAATACACTCTTGATTTTGCTCAGAGTCAAATTTCAACAAATCCAGTTTATGGGACAACAGGTGGTGCAATATTTTCGTTAAGTGATTTGCTTAGTGATGATCATTACCAGTTCTTAATTTACAATACGGCACAGAATAAAGACGAGTTTTTGAAAAGTTTTAATGTTGTAATCTCAAAAATTTCACTTGCTCAGAAAACAAATTATGCATTCGGAGTTTTTCATCTTGCAGGTAGAAGATATGATATCCGCGATTCCGATGAATATTTTTATGAGAGAAGTTATGGATTATATTTTTCTTTAATCTATCCATTATCATTCTTTAGAAGATTTGAAGCCAGTTTCTATCTTGCTAATTCAGATAAAGAAGTTTTCTTTACTTCAAAAAATAGAAAAGGTCTGTTGCTAACAAATTCCATTTCTTATGTTTTTGATAACAGTTTATGGTCATCAACTGGTCCAATTGATGGTTCTCGTTTTATGATTTTACTTGCTCAAACTAATGATATTAAATTTTCAAATGTCAATTACTTTAGCTTTATGCTGGATTACAGAAATTATTTAAGACTTGGTTTAAAGAGTGCTTTTGCATCAAGATTTCAATTTTTCTTTAATGAAGGTCGGGAAGCAAGAAGATATTTTATGGGCGGTAATTGGGATTTGAGAGGTTATCCTCGCTGGTCAATTCGTGGTGAAAAGCTGTGGTTGACATCTTTTGAATTACGTTTTCCACTGGTTGATCAGATTACAATCAGATTTCCGTTCCTCACAATGAATTTATTTGAGTTTCGAGGTGCAACTTTTCTAGATATGGGAAATGCATGGGATACAAAATATAATCAAACACTTGGAAGCATTGGTTTTGGTGTGCGTATGAATTTATTGGGTGTCCTTGTCCTGCGTTATGATATTGGTAAGAAGATAGAGGACGGCTTTAGAAGATTTCAATCAGGACTGTTTTATCAATTCTTTTTTGGCTGGGATTTTTAATGCTTAGAAATAGACTTTTCTCTTACATTATAAATTTGATTTCTTTCATTCTGGTTGCTTTAACAATCAATTCTTGTGGTAAAAAAATTATTATTGATAAATTCCTTAAAAACGGAGATGAATGGTCAGTATATGGTAAAAATTTTACAAATAATTTTTATATCAAAGATTCTTTGAAATTGCCTTTAAAAATTTCGACTACCATTGATTTGAAAGGGGGATTAAATTTTTCATCAATTAAAGCGATGGATAATTTAGCTGTGATTGGTGACTTGAAGGGAAATGTTTATGCGATTAATCTTAGCGATGAAAAGATAACTCATTATATGAATTTTAAACAACCAATAATGACAAGCATTATTGTTCAGGAAAAACAATTGATATTTCCACTTGCAAGTATTAAAGAACAAAATTCCAAAGTTATTTTCTATGATCTTATGAGAGGTGAAAGTCGAGTAATTGAAATTTTAGATGGTTCTGTTGAAAAAGAACTTTTAATGGATGATAAGAAAAATGTTTATCTTATTACAGTGAATGGATTTGTAATTAAAATTAGTCAAAATAAAAAAATAGAGTGGAAGATTGATTTGAAGAAAAGTTTTTATTCCCAACCAATAATTTATGATAAAAAAATTATTGTGGGTTCAACTGATGGTACTATTTATTTCATAACCCTCGATGGTAAAATTGAACACAAGTTCTCAATTCAAAAAGTTTTTCGTTCAGGTTTTTATGCGAAAGGTTGTTTTATATATTTTGCCGATGAGGAAGGATATCTATATAAATTTGATTGTGCAAATATCAAAATCTTAAACAAAATTAAATTAGAAACAGCAATTCGATCTATACCATCTCTTGATGATGAAAGTATTTTCATTGGTGACTTGAAAGGGAATGTGTATAGTATATCTCAATCAACATTTGAACTTAACTGGAAAAAATCGATAGGAGGAATAATCAATAATTCTATTCTAATTGTGGGGGATGTTTTAGTGGTTCCTGATTTTTCAGGTAGATTAATTTTATTAGATAAATGTGATGGGAAATTACTTCAGAAGTTTGAGTTTAAAAGGAGAGTTAAACTAAATCCAGTGTATATCAAAGATAAAATCATTACAGGCTATGATGATAGAAAAATTGTTTTCCTCAGTAATTAATTTTTTATTTCTTTTTTTAATCTTTTCATGTGAAGTTTTTGCACAAACTAAGGAATATAATCTTAAAATTATATCAGATAATGAATTTGATTTATACATCGAAGGTAATTTCATAAAAACAACAAATAATTTTGACACTACATTGAATTCAGGCATTTACTTGGTAGAAGCTTATTCTGTTGATTCTCTTTTCAATCAAAATATTTTTAAAAGAAAAATAAACTTACAATCGGATACATTGATCGACTTAAACTATAGTTTTGAGATTTTTATAAATACTAAACCCCAAGATGCTGAGGTTTATATTGATTCTTTGTTTTATGGTTTTACACCTTTGAAACTCAAATTGATGTTTAGTCCGCAATTTTTACAACTAAAATTGACTGGTTATAAAGAAACTATAATTAATCTCGCAAATGAATTTTATTTCAATAAAGAGATTGTACTTGAAAGTCTAGAAAAGGAAGCTCGAAAATCTTTTTATAAATACAAATACATTGCACTGACATCGATGATAGTAAACGGAGTTTTTTCAACTTATTACAAACAATTGGCAAACAAATACTTTTACAAAAAAGATAAAGACCAATCAGATTATCAAAAGATTAGAAAATACGATAACTATTCTGCAGTCTTTACAATTGGTATGGAAATAAGTTTTGGTATTTTTGTATATAGTTTGTTTCAAGAATAATAAGAGGAGAACAAAATGAAGATGAATAACTTAAATCTTATTTTTTTAATATCAATTTTGTTGATTTTTTCAGCGTGTAATTCAAAATCTGACAAAGATTTATTTGAAACAGGAATGGAAGATTTAAAAAATCAAAATGTTAAAGAAGCAATCAACAATTTTGAAGAACTAATAAATGAACATCCGCAATCAGAATTTGTACCTGAAGCTTTATTTACACTCGGCACAATCTATCAAGGACAGGCAGCTGATTCAATTCATAAAATTGATTTTTATAATAAAGCACTTGAATATTATCAAAGATTGATTGAAAATTATCCGAATTATGAAAAAACTCCTGAAGCAATTTTTTTAGCTGGATTTATTAATGCTGAATATTTAAAAAATTATGACCAAGCGAGATATTACTACAAAAAGTTCCTCAAAGCTTATCCTGACCATGAACTTGCTCAATCAGTACGGGCTGAATATGACAATCTTGGTAAGTCTCCAGAAGAAATACTAATAGAAAAAGGTGTTGATATCAAATCTCAGGTTAGTTCGAAGTGAAATATCAGACCAATTATCGAAATCTCCTTGATCCAAAAATTATTTCGAAAATAGCTCGATTAGATTTAAGAGCAAGATATATTGTTGAAGGTTTCCTTGTCGGACTGCATCAGAGTCCCTATCATGGATTTAGTGTGGAATTTTCTGAACATAGACAATACATTCTAGGAGATGAAATTTCGAGAATTGATTGGAAGGTTTACGGTAAGACAGATAAATATTACATCAAACAATACGAAGAAGAAACAAACTTAAGATGTTATATCCTTATTGATGCAAGTAAATCAATGGAATTTGGAAGTCATCAACTCACAAAATTTCAATATGCAATAACTCTCGGAGCAGCGTTAGCATATTTATTATTTGATCAAAAAGATGCTGTTGGTTTAGTTCTTTATTCTGATAAAATTTTAAAAGTAATCGAACCACGTTCATCCAAAGTCAATCTGATTGAAATTTACAAACACTTAATCACCTCAAAACCTGAAGGCAAAACAAGTACATCAAGCTGTCTGAGTCTTGTCGTTGAAAAAATAAAAAAGAGAGGATTGGTTATATTTATTTCAGATTTCTTTGATGAACCTGAAAGAATAGAAACTGCATTAAAGAAATTTCGATTCAAGAAAAATGAAGTGATTGCATTTCAAATTCTTGATCCACAAGAGCTTAACTTTGAGTTTAATCGTGATTCAATTTTTAGAGACCTTGAAACACAGGAGGAGTTGACTGTCTTACCATATCAAATAAAATCATCTTATCAATCGCTTATAAAAAATTACACAGAATCGTTAAAGAAATCTCTACTCAATCAACACATTGATTATAATCTAATAACTACTGACGATCATTTTGATAAAGCTTTATTGGCGTTTCTTAAGAAACGTAAACTTTTGTTTTAATTAGCCTTCATAATTTGTGAGAGAAGATTTTTATATTCGTTCATCAACTGTTTAGCTTTTTCTTTTGATGTCGACTCAACTATCAATCGAATAATTGGCTCAGTGTTCGATTTCCTTAAGTGAATCCAATGATCCTTGAAATCCACTCTCAAACCATCAAGTTCGTTTATCTGAGCATCAGAAAAGTGTTGTTTCAATTTTGAAATTATATCATCCGGTGAAACATTCTTAATTTCAAACTTATCTTTAAGAATAAAGTAATTCGGCAATTCTTTTTTGTAATCGCTTAATTTTTTACCAGTCTCTGCTAAATGCTGAAGTACTATTGCAATTCCAACAAGTGCATCTCTGCCATAGTGTAAATCAGGATAAATCACACCACCGCTTCCTTCACCTCCAATGACAGCTTTTACTTCTTTCATTTTTTCAATTACATTGATTTCACCAACGGGTGATCTGAAAACATTACAGCCATGTTTTTTTGCAACATCTTCAACAGCACGAGTTGTTGAAAGATTGACGCAAACATTTCCTTTCTTTTTACTAAGAATTTGATCACTCACAAGCACTATTGTATTTTCTTCAATGAATGGTTCACCTGTATCCTGGAGAAGCACAAGGCGATCAACATCAGGATCAACAATTATTGTTAAATCGAAATTTCCTTTTCGAGCGAATTCAATTGTCTCCACTAAATTTTCTGGTACAGGTTCTGGATTTCGAGGAAAAATTCCCGTTCGATCACAATTTAATTTTGTAACAGTACAGCCAAAAGTTTCAAGCAATTCCGGAACAACACCAATTCCAGCACCGTTTACACAATCCACAAGAACATTAAACTTTTTGCTTTTTATTAATTCTAAGTCAATCATATCAAGCTGTAATATCTTTTGTATGTGTAATTGATAAGCTTTTTCTATGAATTTGTAGTTTCCAATTTCATTCCACTTCCGAAATTTGGGTTGAAATGAATTTTCTAATTCGAAAAATTTTTTAGCTTCATCAGGAGTTAGAAATGTTCCTTTTGAATTAAGGAGTTTTAGTGCATTCCATTCAATTGGATTGTGACTTGCTGAAATCATAATTCCACCATTTGCACCAAACTCCTCAATATAAATTTCAACAGTTGGAGTTGGAACAATTCCAATATCAATAACTTCACAGCCGCATGCTTCAAGTGTTCCACAAACAACCTTCGAAAAATAATTTCCAGTTATACGTGAGTCACGACCAACAATTATTTTTCCAGAGCCGCAAAATTCTGCAAAAGCAGCTGAAAATTTGACCAAATTTTGAGGATCAAGACCATCGCCTACGATTCCTCGAATTCCCGAAATACTTTTCATTAGTGTTGACATATATTTAAACCTCATTAAAATTTACTTGCATTTAAATTCAAATTAATAAAAAATAATAGAACTTAGTTTATATTTAGCTCGAGGTGGATTGCATGTTATTGGATAGGTAAGCGTTTCTTTGTAAATTAGTTTCACTATGAAAAATTTTTCAATACTTCTTGTTTTATTATTCTTAACAATACCAACCAATAGACTAACTTTGCTTGATGATTTTCCAATCTGGTTGAAAGATAATAGTAAGCGTACTGACCAGTCTTCAGGAATAACTTTTATAGGTGAGAAAAACAATCAAAATTATTTTTTGATTTGTGATGATATCGGAAAGATTCATCATATTAGATTAAAGCATAATTCTATTAAGATTAATACAGTAGGATTAAGTGATAAAGTTGAAGATTTTTTGAGAATGTTTGAAAAGAAAGATTTCGAAGAAATAGTCTATGATAAATGGAAAAATGAAGTTTATTTATCTATTGAAGGAAATGGTTCAGATTTTTTGAATGAAGCAGGAATTTACAAACTTAGATTCAAAAACAATGATGTTTTTGAAGACGAGATAGTTGATATCGAAAAAATTAGTTTTTCCCAATGGAATGTTCTCTCTAAATATTTATCTCAAAACATTGGTTTCGAAGGTATAGGAATTTCTGAAAACAGAATTTTCCTTGGTCTGGAAGGTTTTCAATACGGGGACTTATTTCTCGATTCAACTCTGATTTACATTATTGATAAAAACTCAAAACATTTAATTAAAGAAATATCTACAAAGAAATTGAATATACATACCATTTGTGGTTTATACGCAATAAATGATTATCATCTTTTAGGAATTGATCGTAATAAACAAAATTTCTTTGAGATTAAGTTTGATAAGAATTATAATATTGAATCGATTTATATCGAGAAACTGAATCTTCCAGTTCCTGGAAAACGAGATTTAAAATATGTTGCTGCTATCGAAAGTATTACGCTTGACCAGAATAATTTTGTTTATGTAATTGATGATCCATGGAAAAAATTTTATGTTCCACCAATAAATATTCTGCAGCAATTGAAGAAAGAAGATCAAAAAAACTTCAAAGAATTTATTCCACTTTTATTTAAATACAAACTAAACTAAGAGGTGTAAAATGGAGAATTTAATTCAATACATCAATCAGAAATTTGAAAATTTTGTTGAAGAACTAAAAGAATTTTTGCGAATTCAAAGTATTAGTTCAGATCCAGAAAAAAAGTCTGAAATGCAGAGAGCCGCTGATTTTCTAATGTCAAAATTCAATGAATTAGGATTTAATAATGTTCAAGTTCTTAATCCTGAAGAAGGTCATCCGATTGTTTATGCTGAAAAAATAGTTGATCCTAAAAAACCAACAGTTTTGGTTTATGGTCATTATGATGTCCAACCAGTTGATCCAATTGATTTATGGAAATCACCTCCATTTGAACCTGAAATTCGAGATGGGAAAATATGGGCGAGAGGTGCGACTGACGATAAAGGACAATTATTTACTCACATCAAAAGTGTGGAGGCTTTTGTAAAAACAGATACTGAATTACCAGTCAATGTAAAGTTTATTATTGAAGGTGAGGAAGAGATTGGTAGTCCTTCGTTACCTAAAACAATTCAGAAATACAAGAATCTTTTGAAATGTAATGCTGTAGTAATCTCAGATACATCAATGTATGATGAAAAAACTCCTTCAATTACTTATTCATTGAGGGGATTGGCTTATTTTCAGATCGAAATTACTGGACCTAATCGTGATTTGCATAGTGGTACCTTCGGCGGAGCTGTGATGAATCCAATTCAGGCATTATGCGATTTACTTTCTGGAATGAAAGATAAGAATGGTAAGATTACAATTCCTCATTTTTATGATGATGTATTACCATTAACTAAGAAAGAGAGAGATGGATTTAAGAAATTAAAATTCAACGAAAAAGCTTATATGAAAGAATTAGGGGTTAAGGAACTTTTTGGCGAAAAAGGTTTCACAACTCTCGAAAGAACCTGGGCTCGACCAACTCTTGAAATTAATGGAATCTGGGGCGGTTATACTGGAACTGGTGCAAAGACAGTTTTACCATCCAAAGCTTATGCAAAGATTAGCATGCGTCTTGTACCTAATCAAACTCCCAAAAAAGTTGAAAAGCTTTTAAAAGATTATTTAAAAAAAGCAGTTCCAAAGTCAGTTACTTACAAACTTGAAACTTTACACGGTGGTGAACCTGCTATTACTCCAATTGATAATAAGGCGATTCAAGTTGCAGCAAAAGCTATGAATCAAGCTTTTGGTAAAGAGCCCTTATTTATTAGAGAAGGTGGTTCAATTCCAATTGTTGTTGATTTCAATAGAATCTTAAAGGCACCAGTCGTATTGATGGGATTTGGATTATCAACTGAAAATCTGCATTCTCCAAATGAACATTTTGATTTAAACAACTTCAAGCGTGGTGTAATTTGCTCCGCTTATTTCCTAAACGAATTCACTAGTGCCAGATGATCACAAAAGATGCTTTACTTGAAATAAATAAAAGTTACTACAAAGCTTTTGAAAATTTTGATATTGAGACTATGTCCCAGATCTGGGCAAATACAGATGATGTAGTTTGTATACATCCAGGCTGGGACATTCTTATCGGCTGGGAAAAGGTGAAAGAGGGTTGGAACAAAATCTTTATGGAAGAAACATTATTGAAATTTACAATTAGAAATCCAAATGTAATTATTCGAGATAGAGTTGGAATTATAAGTTGTATTGAAGAAATTTTTATCTCGTCACGAGAAACAATTTCACAAACATTTATCGCGACAACTAATCTCTACCAAGAAACTGAGAACGGACTTAAATTGTTTTATCATCACAGTTCGCCTGTTTTAACAAATGAAAGAAACTTAAAGATCAGTTATCATTAAGATGAGAATGATTATGAATAGAATTGATATTTATAAAACACTTTTTACGAATCTAACATTAAATCACAATCAGAAAATATCTAAGTTTACATCTGTTGATGAAGAGTATAGATCTTTTTATGAATCAGCTTCTGTCTATGATGCATCGCATTACAGTATATTCAGAGTTACGGGAAAGGATAGTCTGGATTTCCTTCACAGAATTTCAACTAATGATTTATTAAACCTGGATGATTTTACGGTCAAAACAACTCTTTTACTAAACGAAAAAGGTCGTCTGATAGATAAAATCAAGTTATTGAAATTTCAAGACCATATGATCTTAATTGGAAGTCCTGAAAATTCTGATAAAATTCATAGATGGATTGAAAGATACTCAGTACTTGATGATATTAAGCTTGAACAATTAAACGATTCAATTCTTTATCTAAAAATTTTAGGAAAAAAATTTGAAATATTTTTCACTCTTCTTTTTGGAGACCAATTGAAAAACCTCGAAGAATACAAAATTTACAAATATGTTGGTGAAAATTTTCAATGCTGGGTGATAAAAGACGAAGTTTTCCCGGATCTTTATGGATATCTTATTTTATGTGATGAGTTGAACAGGGAAAATTTAATCAAATATGTAAAATCAAACCTGATGATTTTTAGTGTACATTTTATTGGCGAAGAAGCTTTTGAGATAATTAGAATAGAACAAGGTGAACCTGCTTTCCCTAATGAAATGAATGATTCTTTTAATCCGTATGATATCAATCTCATTAAATATGTTAGTTTTACAAAAGGATGTTATATCGGTCAGGAGGTGATTGCTCGTCTCGATACTTATGAAAAAGTAAAATTTTGTTTATCCGGTTTTGTATTGAATGAAGATTATAATTTCGATGATAAAACTATTTACTTAAATGATAATACAGAAGTTGGAGTACTGACTTCAAAAGTATTTTCACCAGGGTTAAATAAAGTAGTTGCTCTTGGGGTTCATTTGAAAAAAATCAATATTGACGAACACTCTTATCTTTTCGTCAAAGATGTAATTAATAAAATCAATTTGAAGAAAATTAATTTACCAATGATTAAGTTATGAAAATCTATACAAAAACAGGTGATGATGGAACCACAGGTTTGTTCGGTGGTAAGAGAGTCCAGAAATTTGATGAGAGAGTTGATACTTACGGTGAAATTGATGAGCTGAATTCTGTGATTGGTATAGCTTTAGCTTTTATTGGTTCAAAAGAAGTTGAGAATGACTTACTTTGTATTCAAAGTAAGTTATTTGAAATTGGTGCATTGATTGCAACTCCAGATGATGATAGACCAAAATTAAAAGGAATAAATGATATTGAGGATAATGATGTTGCTTTGATCGAAAAAAGAATTGATTACTATGAGAGCCTTTTACCTCCGTTAAAAAGTTTTATTTTACCTGGAGGAACTAAAAGTTCAAGTTTTTTACACTTTGCAAGAACCGTGTGTAGACGTTGTGAACGAAAAATTGTTAAATTTGTATTTGAGAAAGGGAAATATCAAAACTTAATCAAATATTTTAATAGACTATCAGATTTTCTGTTTGTTCTTGCAAGATATGAAAATTACTTTGCGGGAAAGAAAGAAATAGAGTGGAAGATTTAATGTTCTCTAAAAATTTGTAAGAACCCTTTTCGGGGGTGATGTGGTTTCGACGGTATCAAAGTGACGTTAAACTGCATACCGTGCTTCCCGATGTGCACGTTAAAAAAGTCGGGGAAAAAGAAACGACAACTACAACTACGCTTTAGCTGCCTAATTAAAAGCGGCTACATTCCGTTTATCCCTTGCCTGTCGGGGATTTATGGAATGTCGATTTAGACAGGCTCGTCCCGAACCTCATCGGCGGGGGAGGGGTTAAATTAACTAGCCGATTGGTCGATAAAGAATCTGTCCGTTGGAGCTTTATCGACGAGATTCAAAAAACGGACTAGGTATGTAGAAGTTTAGCGAAGCTTAATACCGGACGCGGGTTCGACTCCCGCCACCTCCACCAATTTTTACTTCCTTATTTTTCAAATTTTTTAAGTTTATATCCTTGAAATTTCTTAATACTTATTCTAATTTTGCATTGCGTTTTGCTCTTTTAATTTTGTATTGCCTTATGCCGAAGTGGCGGAATTGGCAGACGCGCTGGACTCAAAATCCAGTGGGGCTCAAAACCCCGTGCCGGTTCGACTCCGGCCTTCGGTACTAACTTTCCATTTATCATTCACTAATTTCACCCTTTTATGAAAACTGAAGGCAATTCGAAACCAAAAAATTTCATCGAAGAAATTATTGAAGAAGATTTAAAAACTGGCAAATTTGGCGGAAGAGTTCATACTCGTTTCCCTCCCGAACCCAATGGTTATCTTCACATCGGTCATGCAAAAGCAATTTGTCTTAACTATGGATTAGCTAAAAAATATAATGGTAAATTCAATCTCAGATTTGATGATACTAACCCGAGCAAAGAAGAACAGGAATATGTCGATTCAATCATAGAAGATGTTAAATGGTTAAACGCTGATTTTGAAGATAGAATTTTCTTTGCTTCAGATTATTTCGAGCAAATGTATCAATGGGCTGTTGATCTTATTAAAAAAGGCAAAGCATATGTCTGTGATCTTTCTGCTGATGAAATAAGAGAATATCGAGGAACATTAACTGTACCGGGTAAAGAAAGTCCGTATCGAAATCGTTCGATTGATGAGAATCTGGATCTCTTTGAAAGAATGAGAAAAGGCGAATTTCCAAGTGGGTCAAAAACTTTGAGAGCCAAAATTGATATGGCATCTCCAAATTTAAATTTGAGAGATCCAGTTATGTATAGAATTTTACATGTGCCTCATCATCGTCAGGGCGATAAATGGTGTATTTATCCAACTTATGACTGGGCTCACGGTTTAGAAGATTCAATAGAAGGAATTACTCATTCAATTTGCACTCTCGAATTTGAAAATCACCGTCCACTTTACGATTGGTTTTTAGACGAGTTAGGAATTTACCATCCACAACAGATTGAATTTGCCCGATTGAATTTAAGTTACACAGTAATGAGTAAAAGAAAACTTCTTGAATTAGTTCAAAAGGGGATTGTTGATGGTTGGGATGATCCAAGAATGCCTACAATTTCGGGTTTAAGAAGAAGAGGGTACACCCCTGAAGCAATCTGGAAATTTACAGATATGATTGGTGTTGCAAAGCGAGATGCATTAACCGATGTTGCATTACTTGAATATGCAATTCGTGAAGATTTGAATAAACGTGCACATCGTGCAATGTCTGTACTTAAACCAATTAAAGTTGTAATAACAAATTATGAAGGCGAAGAAGAATTAGAAGCGATAAATAATCCTGAAGATCCAGATTCAGGAACGAGATTAATTCCATTCTCTAGCGAAATATATATTGAAGAATCTGATTTCATGGAAAATCCACCGAAAGGTTATCATCGACTTGTTCCAGGTGGAGAAGTTAGACTACGTTACGCATATATCATAAAATGTGAAGAAGTTATAAAAAACGAAAGAGGTGAAATTGTGGAACTGCGTTGCACTTATGATCCTGTTACCAAAAGTGGCAGCGGGACAAGCACAAAGAAAGTAAAAGGTGTGATTCACTGGGTTTCAGCAAAACATTGTTTTGATGCTGAAGTAAGATTATACGATAGGTTATTCACTGTTGAAAATCCTGGTGAACTAGATAACTGGCTTGATACAATTAATCCGAATTCACTTGAAATAATTCCAAATGCAAAATTAGAACCATTCTTAAAATCAGCTAAACCACTTGATAAATTTCAGTTTGAAAGATTAGGATATTTCTGCGTTGATCCTAAATATTCAACTGGCGATAAGTTGGTGTTTAATAGAACAGTTACTCTTAAGGATACCTGGAGTAAAAAGGTTTTAAACCAAAATAATTAATCAATACTTGAATCTTTAGCTTACGTCAGTTTTTATTTGAATTTTTTCTGTTGCCAATTTAATTCGTTCAATTACTTCTTGCTTACCAAGAATATACATTAAATCAAAAATTCCTGGTCCTGCACTTGTTCCTGAAAGAGCTAATCGTACTGGGTGAATTATTTTCCCTTTATTGATTTTAAATTTCTCTGCTACTTTTATTAATGCTTGTTCGAGTGAAAGTTTATTAAAATCTTTAAGGTTAGATATTTCATCGGCAAGTTCTAATAAATGAACTGGTGTATCTGACTTCCAATTCTTTTCAATTGATTTTTGTTCGTAAGATTGAGGACGTTCAAAGAAATAATAACTTTTATTAATTATATCTGAAACAAACTCAATTCTTTCGTGCATGGCTTCAATAACGAGTTTCAAGTAGTTATCATCAAAATTTAAGTGTGAGTATTTAGATTTTTTCAGTTCTTCTTTAAGCATTGGCAATAAATCATCGACACTTTTTTTACGGATATGTTCACCATTTAACCAGATTAATTTATTAATATCAAATACAGCACCAGATTTATTAACCCTATCGGTAGAAAATTTTTGAATTAATTCATCCAGATAGTAAAATTCCTTGTCGTCTCCAGCGTTCCATCCAAGTAAAGCTACAAAGTTTATTAACGCTTCTTTTAGATATCCTTTTTCTCTGTAATCTTCTACTGCAACATCTCCCTGTCTTTTGCTTAATTTGCTCCTATCAGGATTTAGAAGTAAAGGAAGATGAGCAAACTCTGGTTTTTCCCAGCCAGAGAAATCATACAACAGAATATGTTTTGGAGTTGATGATAACCACTCTTCACCTCTGATTACATGTGAAATTTTCATTAAATGATCATCAACAACATTTGCAAGGTGATAGGTCGGGTATCCATCGCTCTTAATCAAAACTTGGTCATCAATGTTGTTTGTATCAAATTTAACTTCTTCGCGAATCAAATCAACAAAACTAACTATTTGATTTTCAGGAACGTTTAACCGAATAACGAAAGGGACACCATCAGATAACTTTTGATTAATCTCATCCTGAGTTAATCTAAGACAATGTTTATCATACTTTACCTGTGGGACTTTTCTGCTAAGTTGTTCCTGTCTGATTTGTTCTAAACGCTCTGGAGAGCAAAAACAATAGTAAGCATGACCTTTATCAACTAATTCTTTCGCATACTTTTGATAAATTTCAAGTCTTTGTGATTGAATATATGGACCATAAGGTCCACCCACATCAGGTCCTTCATCGTAATATAATTCACACCATTTCAGTGTATTAATTAAATTTTCAATTGCACCTTCGACATAGCGGGAACGGTCAGTATCCTCGATTCTTAAAATAAATTTACCATTGTTTTTTCTTGCAAATAAAAAGTTATATAAAGCTGTTCTTAATCCGCCTACATGAAGATAACCAGTAGGTGAGGGAGCGAATCTCGTTCTAATTTCGTTCATTTTTCCTCAATTTTTTTACAAAAATAAAAATTAACTATGTATTTACCTTAATACTTGAAATAAGATTGAAAAGGTGATTTATAAAAAAGAGGCTTGTCATACCCTCCATTAAATAAATCTTAGATATGACAAGCCTTATAGGGAGGTCAAAATGAATTTAAAATTTCAAAGCTTCAAGATATCGTTCAGTAACTTCGTCCCAGTTGATAACATTAAACCAGTTAGCAACATATTCATTTCTTCTATTCTGGTATTTAAGATAATAAGCGTGTTCCCAAACATCAATACCCAGAACGGGGAAACCTTTTAAATCAGAAACATCCATTAAAGGATTATCTTGATTAGGAGTTGATCCAATCAGTAATTTTCCTTCATTATAAACCAACCATGCCCAACCTGAACCAAAACGAGTTAATGCGGCCTCTGTTAATTTTGCTTTGAAGTTATCGAAAGATCCGAAATTAGATTCGATTGCTTTTTTCAAATCAGCTTTAGGTTCGCTGCCTCCGTTTTTGGTCATGATTCTCCAGAACATCGCGTGATTATAGTGACCACCACCATTATTTCTAACAGCAATGGGATATTTTGAAACATTTCTAAGTAATTCTTCAAGAGATAATTTCTCCATATCGGTGTTAGCAATCGCATTATTTAAATTATTTACATACGCGCCATGATGTTTACTCCAGTGAATTTCCATTGTCATTGCATCAATATATGGCTCCAATGCATCATAAGAATACGGTAAGGGTGGTAATTCGTATTTAGCCATAATTTGAGTACTCCTTTCTTTATTTGTAATTAATGTACTTGTGATCGAAAACAATTTGGTTGAAGTAATAAGTGGCAAACTTGATAAAATTTTAATAAAAGATCGTCTTTTCATTGTTTATACTGAAAATGATGACCCACAACCACATGTACGAGTTGCGTTAGGATTGTTGAATACAAATCCGCGGCCCATTAAACCGTCAGAGAAATCTAAGACAGTGCCATTTAAATAAAACAAACTTTTGGGATCAACTACTACTCTAAAATCTTCTGAAAAAATAACCATATCATCTTCACGCTGGTTATTATCAAAAGCTAATGAATAAACAAATCCCGAGCAACCGCCGCCTTTTACACCAATTCTCAAGAAATACTCTTTGCGATCAAGTTTATTTTCTTCAATCAATTTTTGAATCTCATTTATTGCTTTTTCGGTAATTGTTATTTCACTCAATTCAGTTTTAATTTCTGGCATTTAGACACTCCTTATGTTTTTACTGTTGATTTTTGAAAAACAAACTCTGGATAATTTAGAAGGTAAATATTTTCACTTATTTTTTTCAGTATAGATTTTGATTCAAGATGCTGAATGAATCGTTGAGCAAGTTGCTCATTTTCCGTGTAAGTGATGTAAATATTTCTATTTTCAAGAAAATGTTTTAAACCAAATTGAATATCTCGGAAAAAAACATTTGACCTGTGAAAAAGGGGGTATCGTGATTTTAAATAATTCATTACAATTTTTTCGTCTTTAAGAATTGATTCAAACATTTTTTCTAATTCTTTCTTCATTTTAGCTCCCTATAATTGTTTGATTTCTGAATTTTTTCACAGTTTCTGCAAATTTTTGAATAGTATAATCAATTTCTGATTCAGTATTGTATTTACTCAAACCAAACCTGATTGATGATAAAATTTCTTCGTCTGAAAGACCAATTGCACGTAAAACATGAGAAGGATCACCAGTATTTGAAGAACAAGCTGAACCAACAGAAAAAGCGATATCTTTAATTTCACTATATAGAGTTTCTGATTTTATCCCATTAAATCGAATATTAAGATTATTAGGTAATCTTTTTTCAATTGATCCATTTATAAATGCATCTGGAATACTATCAAGTAATCCCATCATTAGTTTGTCCCGCAAAAATTTTACATAAGTCTGATATATTGACAAATTTTTCACTGCAATTTCAATTGTTTTCGCAAATCCAACAATCAATGGGACATTTAAAGTTCCTGGTCTCAAACCCCGTTCATGACCACCGCCAAAGAGTACAGGGCTTAGTCTAATTTGTGGTTGTTTTTTTCTAATAAATAATCCACCGATACCTTTTGGACCATGAATTTTGTGAGCGTTGAATGAAATCAAATCGGCTTTAATTTCTTCAAAAGAAAAGTTTATTTTTCCAATAGCTTGAACACCATCGGTATGAAAAATGATATTATGTTCATTAGCAATTTGGGCAATTTCTTTTATTGGTTGTAATGTTCCTATTTCATTGTTCGCAGACATTATAGATATGAGAATAGTATTTGGTTTAATAGCTTTTTCGACTTTTAATGGATTAATTATACCATCAGTTTCAGGAACAATGAATGTAATTTTAAAACCTTGTTTTTCTAAATATTTCATCGTCTCGACAACTGATGAATGTTCAATTGATGAAGAGATAATATGATTTCCCTTTTGATAGTAATGCTGAGCAACTCCTCTAATTGCGAGATTGTTCGATTCAGTTGCACCACTGGTGAAAATAATTTCTTCTGGTAAACATCCCAAATTCTTTGCAATGATATATCTTGAACGTTCAACAGCCGCTTCTGCTTTCCATCCAAATGAGTGTGTTCTACTGGATGAATTTCCGTAATAATCTCTAAAGTAGGGAAGCATTGCCTCAATTACTTCATCATCAACTTTAGTAGTTGAATGGTTATCGAGATAAATAGGAAGTTCAAACATTTTCTTAATCACCTAAATCTAATTCAAAATTATAACTGGTAAATCATACAAAAAAATTCGTGTCAATTAGGTACAAAAATTATGAATCAAGAAATTACATTTTGAGATTTTTTAAGACTTATAAAGATATCTTTGATTGTAAAAAAATAAAAAAGCCTCCTGAAAGACGCTCTTAAAAAATCTTAGCAGAATATAAACTAGAAACCAAATATTCTGACAGATTTTTCAGCAAATTCCACTAGAGGCTGAAAATAAATGCCTAAAACCAAAATTGGAACTAGCAAAGACAAAAGAACTATTTTATTGGTTAGTCCAACATTTTGAGAAAATTGCACATCAGATTCTCTTAAGAACATATTTTTAACAACTTTCAAGTAATAATAGAGTGATATTACACTGTTTAAGACGCCAATTACTGCAAGCCAAATCCATTGTGCTTTAACCAATGCACCAAACAAATATAGCTTTGCTATAAATCCGGCGGTAGGTGGAATCCCTGTTAAAGAAATCAAAAAGATAGTTAATGAAACAGTTAACAACGGTGCTCTGTATCCCAGTCCAATATAATCATCCATCTCTTCAGACCCTAGTTGATCCGCAATAAGCATCACAACAAAAAATGCCCCAAGGTTCATAAAAAGGTAAATTGCAAAATAAATTATAATTGCCATTATACCTTGATTATCAAGAATAACAAAACCTGATAACATATAACCTGCGTGAGCAATACTTGAGTAAGCGAGCATTCTCTTCATATTCGATTGCCACAACGCAGCAAGATTACCCAAAGTCATTGTCAAAACTGCAAGTGCAGCTATTATTTCATTCCATTTAAAAGAAGGGAGAATTAACCATAATGAAGATTGTAAGTTGGTCTGTGAATAATCTATAAAAGCAACTTTCAAAAACCTTATGATCAATGCAAATCCAGCAGCTTTACTTGCAACTGAAAGAACCGCAGTAATTGTAATAGGCGAACCTTCATAAACATCAGGTGTCCAAAAATGGAATGGAGCCATTGAAATTTTAAAACCAATTCCTCCAATAATCAAAATTCCACTAATGATTAAAGCAAGTCCAGAAATGTTCTGATTAGTAAGATAAAAATTAATTAAATAAATATTTGTAGTTCCAGTTAGACCGTATAAAATGGAAATTCCAAATAGCATTGCACCTGAAGCAACCGCACCGAAGATAATATATTTCAACGAAGCTTCAGCAGAACGAGGAACTCTTCTTGTAAAGCCAGCAAGTATGTATGAAGATAAACTTACTAATTCAAAACTTAAATACATCAACAACAAATCAATTGTAGAAGTCAGCAAAATCATACCGAGAGTAAATGAGAATAAAAGAACATAATATTCACCGCGATTTTCCTTTGATTCAAGAATTTCTTTAGATGATAGAGAAAAAACTATCGTGTAAGCAACGGCAAGTAATATCAATAACTTAAAGAAAAATGCAAATGGATCGATAACATACAAACCTACATTTGCCATTCCAGTTGAAAAAAGAAACCCATTAACATAGTCAGTAAGGAATAAGAAAATACCAGTTACTAACAGTCCAGCTAATCCAATGATCGGCAATAAATATTTTTTATCTCCAAAAAATAAATCGACTAATAAAAGTAAGAAGAATGTAATTGTTAAAGTTAACTCTGGATAAAAGTATTTTAATGAGCTTAAGATATTTTCTATGCTATTCATATCAATTCAACTAATTAATTAGTGAACTTAAATTTGAAAAAACAACAGGTGCATTAACAACGACTTCAACAAGTTTATTTACTGATGTATTCATTAAATTTAGCATGGGTGACGGATAAATACCGAATAAAATAACAATTGCTGCAAGTGGAGCTAAAGCAGAAATTTCTAATTTATTTACATCAGGCAATTCAACCCATTTTGGATTCAATTTCCCGAAGTAAATTCTCTGCATTGTCCACAACATGTAAGCTGCAGTTAATAAAATTCCCAGTGTTGATATAATTGCAAGTACTCTAATTGTTTCATTACTAAATGCACCAAGGAATACAAAAGCTTCAGAGATAAAACCGCTGAGTCCAGGAAGACCTAATGAAGCAAAAAATGCTATAGTTGTAATTCCCGTATAAACTGGCATTTGAAGTGCTAATCCACCAAAATCATTCACGCCACGCGTATGAGCTCTATCATAAATTACACCTACAATCATAAATAACATAGCAGTTATTGTTCCATGGTTAAACATCTGGAATAGAGCACCCATCATTCCCTGAGTTGTCAAAGAAGCCATTCCAAGTAGTACATAACCCATATGACTTATACTTGAATATGCAATTAAGCTCTTAAAATCTTTTTGAGCCATCGCACAAAGAGCGCCATAAACTATATTAATCATTCCAAATAAAGCAATCCAATAGGCAAGTTGATATGTTACTTCAGGGAAAATTGGGAAACTGATTCTCATCATTCCATATGTTCCAAGCTTCAACAAGATTCCAGCAAGGATAACGCTAATCGGTGTCGGAGCTTCCACATGTGCATCTGGTAACCATGTATGAAATGGAAACATCGGGACTTTAATTGCAAATCCAATAAACAAGAAAATATAAGCTATGAACCTCAGGTTATTTGGATTAAGTGGTGATAATATTCCTTCTTTAGCATAATTAGCCGTATTCATCATCTGAAGCATATTGAAAGTATAGACTTTGCTTCCATCTGGTAAAATTTCAAATGTGCTGAAGTAAAGTCCTAACATTACAAGAAGCATGAACACTGAACCAAATAAAGTATAAATAAAGAACTTAATTGCTGCATATTCTTTTCGTGGTCCACCCCAGATACCGATTAAAAAGTACATTGGCAGCAACATTAATTCCCAGAATACATAGAAAAGGAAGAAATCAAGAGCAACGAATGAACCCATCATTCCAGTATCAAGAAGCAAGTAAAGAACGAAATATCCTTTAATTGCTTTAGGAATATTCCATGATGCAAGAACGCCAAGAAAGCTAATCAAAGCAGTTAATAAAACCATTGGCATTGAAAGTCCATCTACACCAAGGAAATAATCAATCTTAATTGTACCAATCCAATCGGCGAGACCTTTGATTTCAATCCATCTAAATTTTTCAACGAATTGGAATGAAGATGGATCGTTTATCCCTGCAGCTGAATAATTAAATTGAGTCCACATTAAAACAGCAACAATAAGCTGAATGAATGTGATGACTGCAGAAATGATTTTAATTGTTTTTACATTTTCTGATTTTACAAACAGAATGATAACCATCCCTAAGACAGGGAGAAAAGTGACCAGTGTTAAGTATGGTATTCCTGACATCAACTATCAGCCTCCGAAATTTCTTAAATAGACTTAAATATGAAAAATAAAATTATTAAACCTGTTAAAACCATTACTAAATAAGTTTGTACTTTACCAGTTTGAAGTCTTCGGAAAATTAATCCGAAGAATCCAGTTAAATAAGCAGTATAGTTTACCCAGCCATCAATAAACTTATTATCAAAACGACCACTAATAAACGAAGTTTCTCTTGTAACTGTAGCGGTTCCATTCACAATTCCATCAATTACCTTTTGATCAAACCAGGCAAGCAAATTAGAAATGCCAAGCGTAAGTGCAACGAATGTTTTTGAATAGAGTTCATCAAAATACCACTTGTTTAAAGAGAAATTATATAATGGTTGGAATTTCATCGCCAGTTTATCCGCACTGATTAAACGCCATTGATAGATTGTGAATGCGAGTAAAATTCCAAATCCTGCCATAATTAAAGAAAGAATCATAGCAGTTGAATGTGCATGATGTATTGCCTCCATATACATTTCAGAATGAATCACTTCCTTACTAGCAGATTTTTCACCGATCATAAATTTGAACGCTAAGTTTTCTGGTATAATTGTAGAAGGTGTTTTAACCCACTTGAAAAACAATCCAGCCTCAATATTGAATGGATTTGGAGAGAAGAAAATAAATATTGATAGAATCGCAAGAACGATTAATGGTATCAGAATTGTGGTAGGTGATTCATGAGCGTGATCGTATTTGTGAATGTCCCTCGGTTCACCGTGAAATGTTAGAATAACTAATCTGAACATATAAAATGCTGTCAATAAAGCTACAAGAAAACCGATAACGGGGAAAACCCAATATCCAGTCAATTGTGCAAACGCCAGAGTTCCACCGAGAATACCATCTTTACTTAAGAATCCAGAAGTTAATGGAATTCCTGAAATGGCTAAAGTATAAATTAGAAATGTGTAATAAGTCACAGGAAGTTTTTTTCTCAATCCGCCCATGAAACGAATATCCTGTTCATGATGCATTGCATGGATAACCGAACCCGAACCCAAGAATAATCCAGCTTTGAAAAATGCGTGAGTTATTAAATGTAAGAATGCAAAGAAGTAAGCACCCACACCAAGCGACATTATCATATAACCTAATTGACTTACTGTCGAGTAAGCAAGAACACGTTTAATGTCAGTTTGAGTAATTGCAATTGTTGCAGAGATGAAAGCAGTGATCGCACCGATTGAAGCTATTACAAGCATCGCATCAGCAGTAAGCATTACAAAAATTCTGGCGACAAGATAAACACCAGCAGCGACCATTGTTGCAGCATGAATCAATGCACTAACTGGTGTTGGACCTTCCATTGCATCAGGCAACCAAACATGAAGTGGAAATTGAGCAGATTTACCAATTGCACCACAGAAAATCAAAATACCAGCAGCAGTTAACCAATGAGGACTTCCGAAGGGCAGGTTACCTTGCGATATTTGATTGAAAATTTCGCTGAAAGTGAATGTATGATAGTTTGTATAAAGTATTAAGATACCAAGAAAGAATCCCACATCACCAATACGATTAACAATAAAAGCTTTCTTTGCCGCATCTGAAGCAGATTTCTTTTCAAACCAGAACCCAATCAAAAGATAAGAGCTTACACCGACAAGTTCCCAGAAAATATACATCATCAGGAAATTGTGAGTAAGAACAATTCCTAACATAGAGAAGGTGAAGAGTCCAAGGTATGCAAAGTATCTCGAATATCTTGGATCACCTTCCATATATTTGATTGAGAAAAGATGAACAACAAAACTTACTATGAAAACTGTCAACTGCATTATAGCTGAAACATTATCAATCTGAATCCCGAGATTTATCGCAAGATTTCCGAGAAGTGGTACATTACCAAAATCTATCCATTTAAACTGTCCTACAAGAGTTTTATCTACAAAGAATGTTAATTTGTAATAAGCAACAATCGTTGAAAGAATTAATCCAACAAAAATTGTAGAGATTTCGAGTAGATGACTTTTAGGAATTTTTTTACCGAAGAAAATTAAGATTACAAATCCAAAAAGTGGAAGTATGATATTTAGTAATGATAACTGAAGTAATAAATTTTCGTTCATTATTCTCTCAATCCATCTATTTCATCTACATTAACTGTGTTAAATCTTTTATAAATGTTTAGAACGATAGCGAGGGCAATTGCTGCTTCTGCAGCAGCTAAAATAATTACGAAAAGGGATATCACTTGACCACTAAATCCAAAATTTCCATATCTCGCAAAAGCGATAAAATTTATGTTAGCAGAATTAAGAATCAGCTCAACACCCATTAACACTTGAATTGCATTTTTTCTTGTTAATACAGCATAAACTCCGAGTGAGAAAATAACAGAACTTAAGATTAAAAAGTGATTTAAGTTAACACTCATTTTTCGACCTCTTGAAATTGGACTTTTTCTTTGCGAGCAATCATAACAGCACCAATCAATGCAACCAATAAAATAATTCCTGCGAGTTCAAAAAGAAGCATGTAATGAACAATCAAATTTCTTCCTATTTCATAAACGGTTTGTTCAAGATTTTGAGGTTCTCCAATTTTCCACTGAGTTTTTGTCAGGACTGCAATTAACGTCCCACCAAGAATTCCTGTAGCTATTGTTGCAGGAACTATATGAATACTTTCAGATTTAATTTCAACACTTGTAATTCTATTAGTTAACATCACACCAAAAAGAATTAGGACTAAAATTCCGCCAACATAAATTATAACCTGAACCACCGCAATAAAATCAGCATTCAAAAGAACATATATGCCTGCAATTCCGAAAAATGTGAAGAGTAATGCAAAGGCTGAATAAATAATATTTTTCGAAGTTACAACAATTAGTGCGCTTATGACTATTATCACAGAAAAAAAGTAGAAAATTAAATCATACGCGGTCATCAGTTTTTCTTCCCATCATCTGGTTTTGTTTGAGGATTGTTCGCTGCGACCTGTGCAGCAGCTTTTTGACGAGCTTTTTCTTCTTCAAATTTTTGATAATTTAACTTTTTTTGTTCAGCTTCTTCAGGGGTTAGATTTGAAAAATGATAAATAAGATTTCTTCGATCGTATTCTGAAAATTCATATATATCGGTCATCCAGATACATTCAGTTGGACAGGGGTAAACGCATAAAGCACAATAACAACATTTGGCAATATCGATATCAAATTTAGTAACCCAGAGAGCTTTTCTCTTACCGTTAGATGTCGTTCCGAGATCTTCTCCCGGAACTGCTTTAACAGTTTCAATAGTGATGCAATCAACAGGGCAGGCTCGAGCACATTGATCACATCCTATGCAATCATCAATATTAACATAAAGCCTGTTCCTTGCTCTTTCAGGAAGATCTACTTTAACTTCAGGATATTGAATTGTGACCTTAGGTTTGAAAAGGTGAGAGAATGTCACCTTCATTCCAACAAGTACAGTGTATATTCCAAGCCAGGTATTTTTTAGATATTCTTTCATAATAATGTAATTATTCCAATTATGATAAGATTAATAAAGGCGTAAGGAGTTAGGTATTTCCAGCAAACATTCATCAGTTGATCTACACGCAATCTTGGTAATGTCCATCTTAGCCACATCTGAACCAGAACAAGTAAAGAACCTTTAAATAAAAACCAGAAAACTTGTTCAACTGGAACCAACCAATTTATTCCAAGTGTATTTCCGAGATAACCGAAAGGTGATTGCCAACCACCAAAGAATACGGCAACTGAAATTGCTGAAACAACAAACATATTTCCATATTCAGCTAAGAAAAACATTGCGAATTTCATTCCTGTATATTCAGTATGAAAACCTGCAACAAGTTCTGATTCAGCTTCTGGAATATCAAACGGTGTTCTGTTAACTTCAGCAAGAGAAGCAATGAAGAAGATAACAAATGCAATTATCATTGGAATAATTAATAAAAACTTCTGTATTCCTTGAATTGGTCCACCAAATATCCACCAATTCCAGAAACGAGCTGTTTGCATTTCAGAAATTTCGTTTAGATTGAGTGTTCCAATAACCATAATGGTTGATACAATCGCAAGAAGCGCAGGAACTTCATAACTAACAATTTGAGCAACGGATCTCATTGCACCATATAATGAATATTTATTATTTCCAGCCCATCCTGCTATTAAAATTCCAATCACAGAAAAAGAAGAAACTGCCATTATGTAAAAAACACCAAGATTGATATTACTTCCAATATAAACACTGGAGAAGGGCAGAGCAGCAAATGCAGCAAAAGTACCGGCAAAAATTACATATGGGGCTGTAACGAATAATATTTTATCAGCAGCTTTTGGAACGATATCTTCTTTTTGAATTAATTTTAAGATATCTGCAATGGTCTGCAATAAACCTTTAGGACCAACCCGGTTTGGACCAATTCGATCCTGCATAAAAGCACTAACTTTTCTCTCAGCGTAAACAGCATACAATGCGTAGGGCAATATCCACAAAAATAGTGGTAAAGCTGCCGAGATAAAGTAAGCGAGAATTTTATTTCCTAAAATTTCTGCTAATGAATCACTTATCACCTGTCTATCTCCCCTAAGACTATGTCAAGACTTCCTAAGTTTGCAATAATATCAGCAACTAAATGTCCTTTGCTGATTATTGGAAGAATTTGAAGATTTACAAAAGATGGTGCACGAACTTTTACTCTAAACGGATTTACATTTCCATCACTAATAATGTGATAACCAAGTTCACCTTTTGGACTTTCAACTCTGAAGTAAATCTCACCAACTGGAGGTTTCACTCTCCTTGGAATTGCAGAAGTTACATCTCCTTCGGGTAATTGTTCGATTGCTTGTTCAATAATACGACATGATTGCTCCATTTCTCGAACTCTTACCATATATCGATCCCAGCAATCACCAACTGTTCCCATTTCACCCTTGCCAACTACAACTTCAAAATCAAACCTATCATAAATTGAATAAGGATCATTTTTTCTTAAATCCCATTTAACACCAGAACCACGCAAGACTGGCCCACTGCATCCAAAATTGATAGCAGTATCAGCTGGTAGAACACCGATGTTTGCTGTTCTTTCAATAAAGATTTTGTTATAGCTCAAAAGATCATTTAATTCTTTGATACTTTTTCTAAAATCTTTCAGAAATGATTTTAATTTCGGGATGAATTGTAAAGGCAAGTCATGAGAGAGACCACCAACCCACATATAATTATAAAGAAGTCGAGCACCACAGGTCATCTCAAATAAATCTAATATTCTTTCTCTATCCCTGAAACAATATAGAAATGGAGTAAAAGCACCAATATCAATTCCAAAAGTTCCAACTGCTACCAGATGATTAGCAATTCTTTGAAGTTCACCCATTATAACACGAATGTATTTTACTCGATTGGGAACTTCGATATTCATTAATTTTTCGACGGCTTCAACATAACCGAAATTCATATACATGGAGGAAAGATAATCCATTCGATCAGTATAAGGAATTACCTGAGGATAGGTCATTGCTTCAGCATGCTTTTCGAAACAGCGATGTAAATAACCAATATGTGGAATAACATCGACTACAACTTCACCGTCGAGAACAACTTCAAGTCTCAACACACCGTGAGTCGATGGGTGTTGAGGACCCATATTAAGTACAATTTCGTCAGTTTTTAATTCTGCCATCAGTAAGGAACCTTCATTCCGTGATAGAATTCTTGAACTTTATAATCTTTTCTAAGAGGATAACCTTCCCAATCGTTCGGAAGGAGAATGCGTTTTAAGTTATGATGTCCTTCAAAAATAATTCCAAACATATCGTAGGCTTCTCTTTCAAACCAATCAGCTGCACGCCAGACTCTTTCAATTGATGGGACTATTGGATTTTCTCTTGGTAAGAGGACTTTGATATTAAGTTTGTGATTGTGTTTAAATGAATATAAATGATAGACAGTTGCAAGATGTCCGCCAACAATTTCAATTAATCCATTCTCATCTTTTTTCTTTTCACCATCAGCAAGATCAACACCAGAAAGATTCATTAAATAATCAAATGCTAATCTTTCATCATCACGAAGGAAAAAACATAGTTCTCTTAAAATTTTAGCCGGTACAATTAAAATTTCTCCGCCAGGATTTTGTTGAATTTCAAATTGTTCTTCAGGGAATTTCTGTTTAATAATTTCGAGAATTACTTGAGTTGTCATTTTATACCGTCTTTTTAACGAGTGATTGGTTTCTAATTTTTTCCTGCAACTTCAATAAACCTTCAAGTAAAGCTTCGGGGCGTGGAGGGCAACCAGGCACATAAACATCAACAGGAATAATTCTATCAACTCCTTTCAAGACATGATAACCATGATTCCAGTAAGGACCACCACAATTGGCGCAACTTCCCATTGAAATTATGTATTTAGGTTCTGGCATTTGTTCATATAATCTTTTGATTCTTAAAGCCATCTTTAAAGTCACAGTTCCTGAAATAATTATAATATCAGCCTGTCTTGGACTTGGACGGGGAATAACTCCGAATCTATCAAAATCATAGTGAGAAGCTGAAGTTGCCATCATTTCGATTGCACAGCAGGCAAGACCGAAAGTCATTTGCCAGAGTGATGACAATCGAGCCCAGTTCATTAAATCATCAAATTTAGTGATGACAATGTTCGACTCAGTAAATTCTTTATCTAAAATTCCCATTACAATTTTCCGTATTCTTTTTCGAATTCTTCCATTACAGTTTTAAGGTCTTTCGGTTTGACTTCAGGTTTAACCCAATCGAGATCACCCTTACGCCATTCATACAACATTCCAAGAATCAAAATAAAGAGAAATAAGAACCCCACTACAAAACCAAAAACACCGAATTCTTTATATACAAGCGCCCACGGAATTAGAAGAGTAATTTCAACATCAAACAGTAAAAATATGAGAGCTACGACATAAAACCTTACATTAAATTTAATCCATGGGGAACCAACTGGATTTTCACCACATTCGTAGGTCAATAATTTTTCTTTTGTAGGTTTTGCAGGTCTGATGATTCGATTAACTATAAATGCAAGCGCTACGAATAAAATCGCGAGGATTATGAAGATTAAAATTTTACCAAATTCAGTCAGCATTTCCATAAAATTTTGGTACAAAAATAACTAATGTTTTAAATGTATGTCAAACAAGTAAAAAATCACAGATAACTCTGTATACAAACTAAAAAGTTCAGATGCAAATTGATGTTTAATTTTTGAAGTTGTTTGAAAACATTTCAAGAAGAGAAAATGGATTTCCAAAAATGTATGATTTTAATTCTGATGTACACAAGCAGTTTATCTTAGAATTAATGATTCTTAAAAAAGTCAATTAACTATATCGATATTTTAAACTAAACTAAGCTGAGAGATTAAATGATTAGTAGTTTTCTTTTATTGTGAAGTTGTTTCACAATTTTTAATCACTTTATGAAAGAGAGTATAAAGATTCTATTGCTTAACGCTTTCCCATTTTTTTCTTAACTCATAGATTGCAATTCCATAAGCAACTGCCACATTCAAAGAGTGTTTGATCCCATACATTGGCAATTCAATAGCCAGATCACACAATTCCATAATTTTATTCTGAATACCAGTGATTTCATTACCAATGATCAAACACATTGGAAAATCATAGTGACTAATTTCTGTATAAGGAATACTTTCATCGGTTATTTCAAGTGCAACTATTTTTATTCCATCTGATTTCAATTTTTTAATTAGTTCAACTGGATCTTTGTAATATTCCCATTCTACACTTTCTGTTGAACCCAATGCTGTTTTTTTGACTTCCTTTTTTTCTGGTGTTGGCGTGTAACCAGTTAAATACAATTTTTGAATCATTATTGAATCAGATGTTCTAAAAATAGAGCCGACATTGTACATACTTCGGATATTATCAAGCAATACCAATACGGGAAATTTCTTTGCCAGATGAAGCTCATCAAGTTTAAGTCTTTTTTGTTGTATTTCCTGATTCGTTAATTTTCTCATATATCACACAAACCTTTAACTAATTTATTTAGAATTTCTTCTTACAAATTTAAGAAGTGTAAATACATATCATGGCTTTATTAATACAAAATGAATTGATATTTTAACTTCAAAAAAAGAAATTATGCATGAATTATCAATTGCTCAGGAAATTCTAAACATCGTTCGTTCAAATTTGCCAGAAGGGAATACGAGAGTAATAAGTGTTAGAGTTAAAGTCGGCAAATTATCTGGAGTCCTTTCTGATTCATTAAAATTTTGTTTTGAATCAATCGTTTATCAAACTGAATTTGATGGAGCAGTACTTGACATTATTGATGTACCTATAAAAATTAAATGTAATGAATGTGAAACGGAATCAATCATTAATGATCCAATTTTTTGTTGTCCAAATTGTAACTCTTTCAATGTTCAAATGATCGAAGGAAGAGAACTTCAAATCACTGAAATAGAAATAGATGAAAGGGAAAAACCATGAGTGTAATAACAGTCGAAAGAAAAGTTCTCGAAAAAAACGATATAATAGCTCAGAAAAATCGAGAAAAATTCAAATCGAAAAATTTATTTGTGATGAATTTTGTGAGCTCACCTGGTTCAGGAAAAACTTCACTTATCGAAAAAACGATCGAACTTGCAAAAGATAAAATTAGGATAGCAGTGATTGAAGGTGATGTTCAGACAAGCCTTGATGCAGAAAGAATAAATAAATTGAATGTGCCCGTCGTTCAAATCGTAACCAATGGTGGATGTCATCTTGAAGCAAACCTTGTTCGCGATGCTTTTCAAAATCTAGAAAACGAAAATTTCGATGTACTGATAATTGAAAATGTTGGAAACTTAGTTTGTCCATCTAATTATTATTTAGGCGAAGACATTAAGGTTGTTATACTCAGTACAACGGAAGGGGATGATAAGCCTCTAAAATATCCAGCAATGTTCAGAAATGCTTCTGTGCTTATAATAAACAAAATTGATTTAATTCCATATCTTAATTCAAACATTAATGAAATGAAAAAAAACGCACTATCGATTAATCCTTCACTGAAAATCTTTGAAGTATCATGCAAGATCAATGAAGGTCTTGATAAATGGATTGAATGGATCATTTCAAATATTAATCACTAAGATTGATTAAATAACTAAATTAATTGCCAATGTGAGTTGAGAAAATATTTCACATCAAATTTTATTGAATGAGAGAACGAGTAAAAATAATAATTCGTGGGGCGGTTCAGGGAGTAGGATTTAGACCTTTTATCTATAGACTTGCAAAAGAATTAAACTTAACTGGTTATGTAATAAACTCAGCGAAAGGTGTTTTTATTGAAGCTGAAGGTGAAACTGATATTCTGAAAAATTTTATTCTTAAAATTCAAAAAGAAAAGCCAGTACATTCTATGATCACTTCATTTGAATTCTCATATCTTGATCCAGTTGGTTATACAGATTTTGAAATTCAAAAAAGTGAAAAAGAAGAAGAAGTATCAGCCCTTGTGCTCCCTGATATTGCGACTTGTTATGATTGTTTAAGTGAAATGTTTGATCCAAATGATAGACGATATCTTTATCCTTTCATTAATTGTACAAATTGTGGTCCCCGATTTACAATTATTGAATCACTTCCATATGACCGTCCTAATACTTCAATGAAAATTTTTAGAATGTGTCCTGAATGTGAAAATGAATATAAAGATCCACTAAATCGAAGATTTCATGCTCAACCAATAGCTTGTCCTATCTGCGGTCCCCATGTTGAACTCTGGGATAGCTATGGTAAAATAATTTCATCTCATCACGATGCAATTCTGCAAACGATTGAGTTAATTAAATCTGGTAAAATTCTTGCAATCAAAGGAATTGGAGGGTTTCACTTAGTAGTAGATTCAACTGATGATGAAGTGGTAAAAATACTCAGAAAGAAGAAACATCGTGAGGAAAAACCTTTTGCTTTGATGTTTCCAGGTATCGAAATGGTGAAAGAATTCTGTTTTGTATCCGAATTTGAAGAGAGGCTTCTTAAATCTGCAGAATCGCCAATTGTTTTGCTTCTAAAAAAAGATTCCGAATCAAAAAAACAAAATTTTAATAAAGAGAATATTCACGAATTTAAAATTTCAGATTTAGTTGCTCCCGATAATCCTTATTTTGGAGTAATGCTTCCATATTCTCCTCTTCACCATTTGTTGATGAAATTATTAAATAAACCAATTGTTGCAACAAGTGGAAATTTGTCAGAAGAACCAATTTGCATTGATGAATATGAAGCACTCGAAAGATTAAAAGGAATTGCTGATTATTTTCTCGTTCATAATAGACCAATTGTTCGTCACTGCGATGATTCAATTGTAAGAATTATAAATGGAAGAGAATTTATTATCCGACGTGCTCGTGGATATGCACCACTACCTTTTATTATAGATGAGAGTAATGAAGAAAATATTATATCAGTTGGTGGACATTTAAAAAATACTATCTCACTTAAAAAAAAGAATCTGGTTTTTATAAGTCAACATATAGGCGATCTTTCGACTTCAGAATCATTTAATGCATTCACGAAAACAATCGAGAGTTTCAAATCTCTCTATGAGATTAATTCAGCAAAACTTGTCGGTGATTTACATCCCGAGTATCTTTCAACAAAATATCTAAAATCAGAAACAACTGAATTTTATCTTGTCCAACATCATCTCGCTCATGTTGCAGCTTGTAAAAATGAAAATCAAGTAAGTGGAGAATGTCTCGGAGTTTCGTGGGATGGAACTGGTTTTGGTCTTGATGACAAAATCTGGGGAAGTGAGTTTTTTTATATAAGTGATAGTGAATTTGAACTTCTCGGTCATTTCAAAAATTTTACTTTGCCTGGCGGTGAACTCGCAATTAAAGAACCAAGAAGAGCATTAGCAGGAATTCTATATGAAATTTATGAAGATAGAATCATTGAAATTGAGTATTTGAGAAATAAATTTTCTGATAAAGAATTGAAACTCATAATCAGCATGATCAAACAAAGAATTAATTCTCCTCACTGTGTGAGTGCTGGCAGATTGTTTGATGCTGTCTCTTCGCTTCTTAGAATTTGTGATTATTCCAATTTTGAAGGACAGGCAGCAATGAAATTAGAATTTGCAGTGAATTCGTCAACTGATACTTTCTACGATTTCAATTTTAACAAGGAAGAAATTATCACAATTGATTGGACGCAAATTTTCACTTCAATTCTTAATGATCTTCAAAACGAAATTTCAATCAATCAAATTGCGACTAAATTTCACAACACTTTGACAGAGATTATCGTAAATTTTTCAAAAATAATTGGACTGAAAAAAATACTCCTGAGTGGTGGTTGTTTTCAAAATGTTTATTTGCTTGAAAGAACCATCAAAAGATTGAAGGAAGAAAATTTTCAAGTTTACTGGCATCAACGAATTCCAACAAATGATGGTGGAATCTCTTTTGGTCAGATTGTTGCATACAAATTGCGGAATCGAAAAACAACATTTGAAAAGTGAATAGAAATTATTATTTAATCTTGATGATTTGCGAATATTAAATTGAATATTGTTTCATTGAATATTGTTTCTAAGATTTGTTAAAATTAAATTCATGCACGAAATACCATCTTAATCAACAAATCAGGAGGATGAAAAAATGTGTTTAGCAGTTCCAGGTAAAGTTGAAGAAATTTATGAGGGCAACGATTTACTCAAATTGGCAAAAGTAAATTTTGGCGGAGTGAAGAAAGAAATTTGCGTTGCCTGGGTTCCAGATGTAAAAGTTGGTGATTATGTTCTTGTTCATGTAGGTTTTGCCATTAACAAAATAAACGAAAAAGAAGCGATGGAAACATTGAGAATTTTAAAAGAAATGGGAGAGTTGGATGAAATCAAAAATTCAGATGAGAGTTCATCATGAAATTTGTAACTGAATTTAGAGATCACACAACTGCAAAAATCCTCGCTGAAAAAATTAAAAAGATTACAAAACATAACTGGACAATTATGGAAATTTGCGGTGGACAAACTCATTCAATCTTAAAATATAACATTGATGAACTCTTGCCTGAATCCATTTCTTTAATTCACGGTCCAGGTTGTCCCGTTTGTGTAACTCCACTCGAAATGATTGATAAAGCAATCAAAATTGCTTCAATGAAAGATGTAATCTTCACTTCTTTTGGGGACATGTTAAGAGTTCCAGGTTCACAAGATGATTTGCTCACAGTGAAGGCGAATGGTGGCGATGTTCGAATGGTTTATTCACCACTTGATGCTGTTAAAATTGCTCAAGCTAATCCCGATAAAAAAGTTGTCTTCTTCGCTGTTGGATTTGAAACAACTGCACCTGCAAATGCAATGTCTGTTCTTACTGCACAGAATCTTGGATTAAAAAACTATTCAATTCTCTGTTCACATGTTCTAGTCCCGCCAGCGATTGATGCTTTAATGTCTGGATACAATTCAAATATTCAGGGCTTTCTTGCTGCTGGTCATGTTTGTACAGTTATGGGTTATGAAGAATATTTTCCGCTTGCTGAAAAATACAGAGTCCCAATTGTTGTAACAGGATTTGAGCCAATTGATATTCTGCAAGGTGTTTATAAATGTGTGAATTTACTCGAGGAAGGTAAACCAATTGTTGATAATCAGTATTCAAGGGTTGTTAAAAAAGAAGGAAATATTGCGGCGAAGAAAGTTATTCAAACAGTTTTTGAAGTTATAGATCGAAAGTGGAGAGGAATTGGATTAATTCTAAAAAGTGGATTTAAGCTAAAAGATGAATTTGCTGATTTCGATGCAGAAAAAATTTTTGATCTTGGTGAAATTCAAGTCGATGAACCAGAGGTTTGTATCGCTGGTGAAGTTTTGCAGGGATTGAAACTTCCAACTGATTGTTCAGCATTTGGTAAAGAATGCACTCCAGAAAATCCGCTTGGTGCGCCAATGGTTTCAACCGAAGGTGCCTGTGCAGCTTATTTTCACTATAAGAAATCAAAAATAAATTGAGTATAAAAATGGATTTTCAACTGTCATGTCCAATTCCTAAATCAGAATATGAAAAAATTTTACTTGCCCATGGTGGTGGAGGTACATTAACTCATCAACTGATCAGCAAATTATTTCTGAATCAATTTGGAAATGAGTTCTTAAACCAACTTCATGATGGTGCAATCTTCGAAATCAATAATACAAGAATTGCATTTACAACAGACTCGTATGTTGTCAATCCAATCTTTTTCCCGGGAGGAAATATAGGTGAATTAGCTATTAATGGTACAGTAAACGACTTAAGTGTTTGCGGTGCAAAACCACTTTTTATTTCAGTTGGATTTATAATTGAAGAAGGCTTTGATATTGAAGATTTATGGAAAATTGTCTTAAGTATGAATGAAGCGGCGAAGCAGGCAAATGTAAAAATAGTCACAGGCGATACAAAAGTTGTGGAAAAAGGGAAAGGCGATAAGATTTTTATCAATACTTCAGGAATTGGAATTGTTTATGATGGTGTAAGCATTTCTCCCCAAAACTGTAAACCAAAAGATGTAATCATTCTCAATGGTAAAATTGCTGAACACGGTATAGCAATTATGTCTGAAAGAGAAGGATTGGAATTTGAAACAAAAATTGAGAGTGATACTGCACCCTTAAATGGACTAGTTGAAGAGATAATTAAAGTTTCAAAGAAAATTTCGGTGATGCGAGATCCAACTCGTGGTGGACTCGCAAGCACCTTAAATGAAATAGCAAGTTCAGCGAATGTTAAGATTCAAATTGAAGAAAGTGAAATTCCAATTTCTGAAGAAGTTTTGGGTGCCTGTGAAATTCTGGGACTAGATCCACTTTACATTGCTAATGAAGGCAAACTACTTGTTTTTGTTGATGAGAGTGATGCTGAAGAAGTTTTAGATGTAATGAAAAATCATCCATACGGAAAAGAATCAAGAATTATTGGTCGAGTTGTTGAAAAAGGAGAACCGATTGTATTGATGAAGACTTTAATTGGAAGCACCCGAATAGTCGATATGATTTCAGGTGAACAACTACCAAGAATTTGTTAAAAGATTATGCAATAAGTCTAAAGTTTTGTTTCACAATCTAATCTTATTAAATTTGCATCGAAAATTTTTACAAAATGATTCGGGCGCTTAGCTCAGTTGGTCCAGAGCGCCGCCCTTACAAGGCGGAGGTCAAAGGTTCGAGTCCTTTAGCGCCCACAAAATCGAGAGGTGATCAAATAATTTCCACAAAATTATTCCACACATTTCCCGCCTTAAAAAAATTTCTTTGAGGTTAACAATGAAAAATTCAACTTCTTCAAGATTAGTTTCTCTTGATGTTTTTCGTGGAATTACAATTGTCGGAATGATTTTAGTAAATAATCCTGGCACCTGGAGTGCAATCTATCCACCATTAAAACATGCTGAATGGCATGGCTGGACACCAACAGATTTCATTTTTCCTTTCTTCCTGTTTATCGTTGGAGTTGCAATGACTCTTTCGTTCAAGAAAAGAATGGAACGAGGTGATGATAGAAAAAAATTGTTTCTTCACGCATTACAAAGAGCTATTATAATTTTTTTGCTTGGAATGTTTCTTCATCTCTTTCCCTATTTTAATTTTTCAACGGTTCGAATTCCTGGTGTATTGCAGAGAATTGCGGTAGTATATTTCATAGCGTCAACAATTTATCTCTATGTCAAAGAGAAATGGCAATTAATTATTTCAATTGCAATTTTAATTTTATACTGGTTAGCGATGGCTCTCATACCCGTACCTGGATACGGTTCTGAAAATCTCTCTCCCGAAGGAAATCTTGCTGCATACATTGACAGAACTTTAATGCACGGGCATCTATGGAGAGAAAAATGGGATCCAGAAGGAATTCTTTCAACTTTTCCTGCTGTTGTGACAACCATGATTGGAATATTTACTGGAAGATGGTTACCTAAATCAAGAGATAAATTTGAAATTACTTCGGGAATTTTTGTGGCAGGAAGTATTTTAATAGTTCTTGGAGTTATCTGGGATATCTGGTTTCCTATCAATAAATATATCTGGACAAGTTCTTATGTACTTTTCATGGGTGGACTTGCTCTTCATTTTTTAGGTTTCTGTTATTATGTAATTGAGATAAAAAATATCAGGTGGTGGACTCAACCATTCCTTGTGTTTGGAATGAATGCTATTGCTTCGTTTTTCTTGTCTTCACTCGTTGCAAAAACTATGGCTATAATCAAAATTACTCTTTCAAACGGAGAAGAAGTTTCATTAAAAGGATTTATTTTTAATTCATTGTATAAACCATTTTTCTCTGAAATAAATGCTTCGCTGGCGTTTGCAATATCTTATGTTTTGTTATGGTATCTCATAATGCTCATCTTTTATAAGAAAAAAATTTTCATTAAGGTTTGATTGATAACTTTCATTACAGATTGAAATAAATTCATACTAATTTTATTGAATAATGCGATGTATTAAAATTTGAAAAAAATTAGGTTGACAAATGAGATGGTTCTTGAGATCAAAAATTCATAAAGCGAGAGTAACAGAAGCAAATGTTGATTACATTGGGAGTATTACAATTGATGAAGATTTAATCGAAAAGGTTGGTTTACTCCCAGGTGAAAAAGTTCTGGTTGTAAGCAATACCAGCGGTGAACGACTTGAAACTTATGTAATTCCCGGTGAAAAAGGTTCTGGAATGATTTGTATGAATGGTGCGGCTGCCCATGTAATTAAAAAGGGCGAAGAAATTATCATTATGGGTTTTGAACTTTCAGATAAACCAGTGGAAGCAAAAAATATCCTTGTAGATGAAAACAATAAATTTTTGAGATATCTCTAATTGAAATCAATTATTTCAATAATTAATTTTCTGCAAAATTTTTATAGTTAAATTTAGAGTTACGGTTTGTTATTCATTACTTAGAGCTATTTTTTATGAAAATTATTGATGATTCAAATGCTTTTAAACTAATATTTTAAATCAAGCAATTATTATTTGATATGAAACCTTTGGTTTTATTGACGAAAAATCCTAGAATGAAAGAGATCCTTTTTTATCTTGATCAAGTTATTGATAGTGATAGTTCAATTCTTTTGATTGGTGAATCTGGAGTAGGCAAAGAACTCTTCGCTGAATATATTCACAAGAAAAGTAAACGTTCACTAAATCCTTTTGTGAAGGTAGGACTTTCAGCTATTCCATCCGAATTACTAGAAAGTGAATTATTTGGTCACGAAAAAGGTGCTTTCACAAGTGCTTCATCTGAAAGAAAAGGACTCTTCGAGATAGCTCACACTGGAAGTATTTTTCTGGATGATATTGATGACTTTCCATTAAGTCTTCAGTCAAAATTACTTCGTGTTCTTGAATCAAAAGAAATTTTGAGAATTGGAAGCAATACTCCAATTCCAATTGATGTTAGACTCATTACTGCTTCTAAAGTCGACTTGAAACAACTTGTTGATTCAGGAAAATTTCGACTTGACCTTTATTTCAGAATTAATGTGATACCAGTTTACATTCCACCACTTAGAGAAAGACCTGAAGATATTGAACTTTTAATGAATCATTATTTAAAGCACTATGCACAGGAAAAATCAATAACAATTACTAACGAAGCACTTAAATTATTAATCAATTATAGCTGGCCAGGAAATGTCAGAGAACTCAAAAATGTTGCTCAGAGAATTGCCATCTTTGCGAAAGATAGTGTTGATGTCAAGGATTTACCAATAGAGATGCAAATTGATCATCCGATTCAGTTAATCATTAAAGCCTGCAAAAATTGTTTTATCAATGATGGAATGGATTTTAATCAAGTTGTTTCATGTCTTGAAATAAACTTAATTCGAGAAGCTCTCAAGAATTCAAATGGAAATGTTAGTCGTGCTGCAAAAATTTTGAAAATTCCAGGTACAACACTCCGCGATAAAATAAAAAAATATAAAAACCTCATTTAATCTTGTCTTTATTAAAATTCAAGATTTTTTGAATTCTAATCTTTAAGAAAATTCCTACAAATAAGGTAAAAAGTCTTAAAAAAAATTCAGACTCATTCTGATTTACTTAGTTGATTAAATATCAGATATTAACCACAAAGAAAAGGTGAAAAATTGCTGTTAATAATCGAGGATTCAGATTTAAACAGAAAACAAGTAATAGAAATGATTCATAAAGATAAACCAGTTTAAAAATTTTTGAAGTAAGTACAATAAAAGAAAGCATTGAATTTTTAGATACTAAAAGACCCGATGCACTAATTATTGATATTGCACTTCCTGATGGTAATGGATTAGAACTAATTTATAAATACGCTAGCTTACTGGAAGATTCATTGAAAATTATCTTGACAAATTATCCCCATAAAAAATTTAAAGAAATAGCTGAAAATTTTGGGGTGAAATATTTTTTAGACAAAACAAAAGATATCGATAAAGTAGCTCCTAATTTTTTAGATTATTTTTTACATAAAGAAATAGAAATATCAACCATGGAAAATAAACCTATTCATATATTTGTTGTAGATGATTCTGCGACAATCCGCAAGATGGTAATTGCGGCTTTAAAAGAAATTCCCAATGCAAATTTTTCGGAAGCACAAAATGGTCTTGAGGCGATTGAAAAATTAGCCATCTCTAAAATCGATGCAGTCATCCTGGATTTAAATATGCCTGATGTTCAGGGAATGGAAGTATTAAAATTTATTAAATCTCATGAATCGTATAAAAATGTAAAAGTTATAATTTTAACTACGCGAAGAGATGAAGAGAGCAAAGTTGAAGCTCTAAAACTTGGTGCTGATTTGTGCATGACTAAAACCTTCGAACCTAAGACACTAATTGAAAACTTTAATAAAATTTTTTAAGGTATTTGAACATATCAGAATCAACCAATATTTATAAAGAATTTACTGATGATGCTCTCATTGAAATTGAAGAAAATCTTATCAAGATAAAAAGAGAACTAATAGAATTTGAAAAACTTTTCGATGAAAGCCACATAAATCGTAAAGTTTTAAATCAACTACTTATTCCTTTTCATACAATAAAAGGATTAAGTGGAATGGTTTGTTTCAAAAAGATTTAGGATATTTCTCATTCTGTTGAAAGTTATATAAAATTTTTAGCCGATAAAGCATCTATTTTCACTAAAGAAGCTTTTGATGCAATTATTGACTCAATTAAGTTAATTGAAACACTTCTAGTTATTTACAAGGAGTCAAAAATTGAAGAATTAGAAAAATATAAAGATGAAATATCTCATTTAATGGAATTACTTTCCAGTATAATTGTTAAAGAAGATGTGACCGAAGAAACAACAAAAGTTGAATTAAACCACCTTACTGCTGATGCTCAATCTCAAATTGAATATCATTCAAAACAAGGTTTCGATATTTATTCAATTCATTTTACGCCATCACCAGAATTTTATAAGAAAGACATAAACATAAATTCGTTTAGAGAAAAATTAAGCGGTATTGTTGAAATAATTGAGTCAAAACTAACGAGAGATAAAGACGGGAAAATAATTTTTGAAATCATATGTGCAACAAAAGAAAATATTGAAAGCTTGGATATAATAAGACAAGCAAATGTAATTCTTAACAAAATTACATCTGCTAAAAAACCTGCTCAAGAAATTTCAAAAGCAGATAATCATTCAGAAACACCTGTAACCCAGTTCAAAAAATTTTAATCATCAAACAAAAGGCTGAATCCAGGATCAGGAAAAATTTTGAAAGTTTTAAATCCTTAACTGAACATCTGCCTGATTATGTGCTGCGATTCAATATAAACCTTGATATTGAATTTGCAAATAATAAACTTTTAAGTTTTTTTAAATCTCCATCCTTCTGATTTACTTTATAAGAATATCAAAGATATTCCAGTAAAGCACAATTTGATAAATCTATTCGTTGAAAATCTTCAAAAAGTTTTGTCAACCCTAAAACAAAATGAGATAAAGTATTCATTCATACTGGGAGGTAGGAAGCTTTATTTTTATTCTATAGCTGTTCCCGAATTTAACGAACTTGGGCATCTGGAATCTATTCTTGTAATCACAAGAGATACTACGCAAGAAGAAGAGACAAAACGAAAACATGAGGAGTATCTTCAAAACCTTGAGAAATTAAATCAGGATAAAGATAAATTATTCTCAATAATTGCTCATGATCTGAGAAGTCCATTTAATTATTTATTAAATGTAGTTGATCTACTCGAAGAAAGTTCTGAAGAACTGGATAAAGACACTATTCCAAAATTTCTGCATGAGTTCAAGCTCACAACAAAAAATGTTTATTCTCTTCTTGAAAATCTATTAACATGGGCTCATTTCCAGAGAGGAACAATCAAAGTAAAACTTAAGGAATTTAAACTAAAAGAGTTCATCGATTTAATCCTTGAATTATATACTAAAATTGCTGAAAAGAAAAATATTCAAATTATCTGCGATATAAATGATAATTTATTAATTGAAGCCGATCCGGACTTATTTACAATTATGATTAGAAATCTTGTAACAAATACGTTGAAATATACTGATACAGGCGGGAAAATTTTTATATCAGCAGATCTTAAAGAAAACGAATTAGAATTAAAAATTTCGGATACTGGCATAGGTATGATTGAAGAAAAACTTCAAAGTTTATTCGATATTAAAAAAGTTAAGTCAGAAAAAGGAACTGCCGGCGAGAAAGGTTCTGGGTTAGGTTTAATATTAGTAAAAGAAATTATTGCTTTTCATAAAGGTAAAATTCGTGTTGAAAGTGCGTTAGGTAAGGGAACTACTTTTATAATCAGTCTACTTTTTCCACTAAATCCAGATAATCAAAATTAAATTCTATTAAACTCTACTTAGAATTTTAAATAATGTTTTATAATTATAGTTGAAATGAAAAGTATTAATTCAAACATCAAAATAATCTTTAACGAAATTGAAAATTTTGGATTTTTATACAAACCACTTCAGGGGCTTCGGGAAAATTTATCTATCGAGGTAACTACAAAAGAAAATTTATATGATTTATTAAAAACCAGTCCTGATTCTATTGTCATTTCTAACGATAAATCAATGATTGATTTTATAAATATACTTAGTAATCCCAGAGCAGTTTCTCAGGCATATCTTAAACATCTAATTATTTTGTTCAAACAAAAATTAGCTGTGAAAGAATTACAGGAAGCTCTGCCATATACAGTCATTTTATCAATTCCTGAGATTGACGATCCCAAAGTTTTAATTTCCTTGATTACAACGAGTGTAAAACTCCTAATCTCATCAATAGAAAATACTTACTTAGCAAACAAAATTGAGTTACTTGAATTTGAGCTTGAGAAAGTAAAAATAGAAAACGAAAAACAATTAAAAGAATTTGAGAATTATCTGACGGATTTAGAAATCAAAAGCCTTATGAAAAAGAAGAAAAAGCTGAAAAAGAGCTGGAGTTAGGACTTTTATACAAAAAAGAAATAACTACTCTAAATGAAACATTACAAGAATACTCACTTAAGTTAAATGAACTTATCAAAGAATTAAAAACTTTCAATTACACAATTTCTCATGATTTAAAAGCTCCATTAAGAGGCATTGCAGGTTATTTCAAAGAATTAATTAATTAATGACTACTTCCCCGATTATACCAATGTTGAAAGAGCTTCTTTCTGTGTCCATCAGATTCAGAAATCAATCGAAAACATGTCAAAAATGATTGATGACCTGCTTAATTACTCAAAATTGGAATTCGATACCCCTTCAAAAACTATATGCAGTCTTGAAAATATTATAAATAACATAATCAATGAAAGAAAACATATAATTCAAAAGTACAATGCTGTAATTAAAGTTGATTTACAATTAAAACAAATTGAGTCATGGGAAAGAGGTTTGATGCAGGTTCTTTCAAATTTGATTGATAATGCAGTCAAATACTCAAAAATTAGAGAAACTCCATTAATAAAGATTTCGAGCAAGCAAGTTGATAAAAACATTCTTATTATTGTAGTAGATAATGAAATTGGTTTTGATATGATTTATGCTGAAAAAATATTTCAGCTTTTTAAGAGAGCCACCAGTAATCCACAATTTGAAGGTACAGGTGCTGGACTTGCAATAGTCTCAAAAATAATCGAAAAATTAAAAGGTAAAATTTGAGCTGAGTCAGAACCTGATAAAGGCTCAAAATTTTTCATTCAGTTACCAATTGAATGAGTTGGATATGGTAGCAGAATTAAAATATCCAATAAAGGTTCTTTATGTTGAAGATAATCCTGTCGATATTGACTTGACCAGACAGGTATTCGATAAATTAAAGGATAAATTTTTATTTTCTTACATAATGACAGGTAAAGAAGCCCTTGAATTACTTCAAAATGAAAAATTTGATCTAATTCTACTCGATAATCATTTACCAAATACAGAAGGTGTAGATTTAATTCCAAGAATTTTCAGATAAATGTTTCTGCTCCTATTCTTCTTGTAACAGGACTGGGTGATGAAGAGTTGGACTTAAGAGCTAAAAATCTTGGCGCTTCTGATTATATCGTTAAAGATGCGAATTATCTTGAATAATTACCCAAAACACTGGAGAGAGCTTACATTATCTCCAGAACAATGAAACCTGTTCGATTTAAAGCAAGGATAGAATCTATTAAAGTACTTTATATTGAACATAATGAACAGGATATCGAGCTGGTTGAAAATTATTTATTCAAAAATTTTAAGAACATTAGCATAAAATCTATCAGATCTTCCTTAGAAGCTTTAAGTTTGTTGGAAGAAGAAAAATTTGATGTTATTCTGATGAATTTAAGAATGCCCGATATCGGCGCATTAGAATTAATTTGAAGATTGAAACACAAAAACACAGATGCGCCAATAATTATTATTACAGGAAAAGGAGATGAATATTCAGCAATTGAAGCAATGAAATTAGGGATTTATGATTATGTAAGTAAAGATATTAATTATATTGAGAAACTGCCGCGAATTATTGAAACCAATTATCTCAGATATATTTACGATAAGTCAATTTTAAATCATGAAAAAAAATACCTCGATCTTAATATTACACTTGAACAACAATATCAGGAAAAGACACTTTCATTGATTACTGAAATAGAAAGAAGAAAAGAATCTGAAAAGAAATATTATGACCTTTATAATAAATTTTTATCCTTCCTTCAGACACTCTCTGAAATTATTGTAGTTAAGGACAAGAACTTAAAAATTACATTTGTGAACAAAGCATTTGAGAAATTTTTTGACTTAAAACTCGAGAGCATAGAAGCAAATGATTTAACCGTAAATTTTAAAATATTCCAATCACATAATTCTTTTCTTGATAATGAGGTAAAAACAAACAAAACAGAAATTAGATCAATTGTCGAGTTAAAGACCACAGATGGCAGAACAAGATATTTCGAAGTAATTAAAACCCCTCTATTTGATATCGAAAACAATTTTGATGGAATTATAAGTATTTATCGTGACCTTTTAGACAGAATTATGCTCGAGCGTGAGCTTAAACTAAGTGAAGAACGATATAGGTCATTTATCTCTAACTCCAATGAATTAATTTATTCATTCGAACTTGAAGAACCAGTTCCAATTGATTTAAGCGTGGAAGAACAAATCAATATTTTGTACAAGTCTGCAAAACTTAGAGAATGTAACGATGCATTTGCAAAAAGTTATGGATTTACATCAAGCATTGAATTAATAAATTAACCCTTTGGACAAATTTTCCCACTAATATCTGAAAATCTTAGAGAAGCTCTTAAAAATTTTATAAATGGTAACTATGTACTCAAAAGTTTTGAAACAAAAAGCATTACAAAAGATTGGGAGGTAAAATATTTTCTCGAAAGCTTTGTTGGAACTATTGAAAATCAAAAATTAACCAGAATATGGGGTGTTAAAAGAGATATTACAGAATTGAAAAAGCTAAACCTATTACTTGAAGAAAAAGTTAAAGAGAGAACCCGAGAACTTGAGATGGCAAATCAGGATCTGGAGAGTTTCAATTATTCTGTTGCCCATGACCTTAAAGCTCCACTTAGAGCCATAATTGGATTCAGTGAAATGATAATTGAAAATTATAAAGACAAATTGAATGAAGAAGTGAATTCTCTCACAAACGATATAATTCAAAACGGAAAGCATTTGCAAAACTTAATCGATGACCTGCTCAGGTTATCTCGTGTTTCACTTCAGCCATTAAGAAAAGAAACTTTTTCTCTGAAAAATTTGATCCAGCAAATTTTAGATGAATTAAGTGAAACAGAACCAGTTGCTTATACAAAGATTATTGTAAATGAACTGCCAGAAATTTATGGTGATAAAGCTTTATTTAAGGTTGCCTTTGTTAATTTAATTTCTAATGCAATCAAATTTACTCGTAAAACAAAAAATCCTGAGAATGAAATTGGATTTTTTGAGGAAGATGAAAATTATGTAATTTTGTCCGTGATAATGGTGCAGGATTTAACGAGAGATATTCAGAAAAATTATTTCAGCCTTTTCAGCGGCTTCACCATCCTGAAGAATTCCCTTGAACGGGAATTGGCTTAGCAATTGTTAAAAAAGTTGTTGATAAACATAATGGTAAAATCTTGGCGAAAAGCAAAATAAATGAAGGAACGACATTTTTTGTAGCCCTAAAAAAATTGATTTCAAACACAACAAAAGGCATTCAAAATGAATAATAAAAATTACATTCTGTTAGTTGAAGATAACCCATTCGATCTTAAACTCACCATGAAAGCTTTTGAAAAAATTAATCTTTCTCATAGAGTTAATATCGCCCATGATGGTAAAGAAGCATTAAATTTCATTTTTACCATAATAGATAAAAAATTACTTAAACTGGTTCTGCTTGATTTAAAACTGCCCAAAGTAAGCGGTCTTGAATTTTTGAAAGAGGTTAAATCAAACCCAAAAACTAAAATTTTGCCAGTAATAATTTTAACCAGTTCACAGGAAGAAAGTGATTTGATTAGAAGCTAAGATCTTGGTTCAAATAGTTTTATTGTCAAGCCGGTTGATTATGATAAATTCATTCAGGCAGTGACAGAAATAGGAATTTACTGGACATTTTTTAACAAATTACAAACTGAGTTGTTTTTTAAATAACTTCAACTTGTAAAAGCTAAATTGATTCAGTAAAAATCAATTATGGAGGTATTTTGAGAATCTTAATCATCGAAGATAATGAATCAGATTTCAAGCTTGCATCACATGAACTTCAATCTGTCCTTAATTCTCCTGAAATTAAACTGGTTCAAGAAGAGCAGGAATTCTTAGCAGAACTGAAAAATAATCATCCTGATGTAATAATTACTGACTATGTTTTACCTAAGTTTGATGTAATGAGAGTTTTACAGATGACTCTTCAGGAAAATCCTTTGATTCCAGTAATTATTTTTACAGGATCAATGAATGAAGAAGTTGCCGTTGAATGTATGAAAGCTGGAGCTACTAACTATGTACTGAAAAGCAATTATAAAAGACTGCCTTTCTCAGTAAAGGAAGCTCTGAAGAAAAGAAAAGCAATAGAAGAAAAAATAAATGCTGAAGAAAAACTTAAAAGTAAGTGAAACTCTGTTTCGTACTTTAACTGAGTCAACGCTTATCGGAATTTATTTGATAAAAGATTTAAAGTTTGTCTATGTGAACGATCAATTCACGCGCATATTTGGATATTCTCGTGAAGAACTTATCAATATAATGGAACCAACTGATTTAGTTACAAAACTTTTCAAAGACTTGATTAAAAATGAGTTGGAGAAACAAAGTGAGAATCCTGATTATCATTCAAATTTTATTGTGGAAGCTAAAACAAAATCAGAAAATCAAATTTTTGTAAAAGTTTACTCAAAAATGATTGAATTAACAGGTGAAAAATATATTCTTGGTTCAGTGATTGATATTACTGATAGAATTCTATCGGAAATTGAATTTCAAAAATCAGAATTACTTTTTCGAACCATCTGGGAAAATTCGATTGACGCTATTAGATTTGTTGATGAGAATGATATTGTGATTAAAGTGAATCAAGCCTATTGTGAATTGTTTGAAAAAACTGAAGAAGAACTTCTTCAAAAACCATTTTCAATTGTATTTGATGAATCATCAAAAAATGAATATATCAAATCATTTAAGGAACGGATTAAAAAGGATGAAATACCACTAAAACTTGAAATGACAAAGCTTCTGTGGAATAAAAAACAAATATATCTGGAAGTTCGAAACAAAATAATTACGATTGAAGATAAAAAATATGTCCTCACAATTTTTAGAGATATGAGTGAAAGAAAGAGGTATGAAGAAGAATTAATTCGTGCTAAAGAAGAAGCTCTTGAGATGAGCAGACTGAAATCGAATTTTCTCGCAAATATGAGTCATGAAATTCGGACTCCATTAAACGGTATGATTGGATTTTCAGAGTTATTGATGGAAACACTTGATGGTGAACAGAAAGATTGGGCAAAAATTATTCATAATGGAAGCTTACGATTGCTCGAAACATTAAATACAATTCTTGACTTCACTCAGATAGAATCAGCTAAGATTGTTCCATACTTTACAACATTAGATGTGAAAGAGATTGTTCTGGAAATTGCAAAACTTTTTGAACAAGCCGCAAATAAAAAAGGATTAAACCTCGAAGTAGTTTGCGAGGAACCAGAAGTTACTGTTAAATGCGATGAAAAACTTTTAAGAAGAATTGTTTCTAATCTTGTTAACAACGCAATTAAATTTACTTTGAAGGGCAAAGTTCAGATTAGTTTGAAAAGCGAAGATGATAATTTTGTTTTAAGTGTTTCGGGTACAGGAATAGGAATTTCAGAAGATAAGTTAGATATAATCTTTCAAGAATTCAGGCAGGTGAGTGAAGGTTTAGGAAGAAAATTTGAAGGTACAGGTCTCGGTTTGACGATAGTCAAAAAATATGATGAAATCTTAAATGGTAAAATTTTAGTCAGAAGCAAGGTAGGCGAGGATTCTACTTTTACTGTAATTCTTTCAAAACAACCTGCGTTAAAGTCTTAGTTATTTTAGAATTTATTCACAAAAGAGATTAAAGCAATCTTAATTTTGGTTTAACTTTATGAGAATATTTTTTGCTGTAATTATTCTTCACATCGTATTATTGACTCATCTTAATTTCATATTTTCATTTAAAGAAGAAGCCAGATTTATTAAAGATGAAATAAGAGGATTTATTGAAGGCGAAGTAACTAAATTCATCATGCAGATAAATTTAGTTGATGAATATGATGACTTAAAAAGTCTATACGATATAGAATCGATTCATCTAAAAATTAAAGTTGATTTTCAAAAAGAAATTGTATGTGGAAAAGAACAGATAAAAATAACTCGCATAAAAGAAACCAATACGAAGTTTATTGTTTTTGATTGCGGGAAAAATTTATGTATAGAGGACATTCAAACCGAAGAAAGTGATGATCTTTTCTGGTTTCAGAAGAGAAATTTTCTTTTCATAAAATTGGATAATTTCAAATTCTCCAGAATAATTTCAATTAATTACCACTTCAAATTCGAAAACAGATTTTATAAGGGTTTTGTAGTTGATAAAGAACGAAAACATTTTTACACTCTAAGCGAACCAAACTTTTCAAAATTCTGGTATGTATGCAAAGAAGATCCATCTGATAAATTTTTCGCTTCCGTAGAAATTCAATCATCAAAAGATATTTTTTGTGTATCCAATGGTTTACTTGTTGATTCATCCCAATTTAACGAGATAGAAAAAAAGTTTTACTACCACTTTAAATATCCAATTAATCATTACTTATTGTTTGTTGCAGGCGGAAAATACAGAATTGTCAAAGATTCAATAAAAAACACATTATCAAATAGAACTTTACATTTAGAACATCTATTCTTTGAAAATACCAATAATTCTGCGATAGTAAGTTTAGAGCTTCTTGAAGTTGCTTACAATAGAATCAGCAAATTTGCAGGTGAATATCCATTTATTGATGAATTATATGGAACAGTAGAAATTTCCTGGCCTTTTGGTGGAATGGAACATCAAACAAGAAGTGCAATTTCATCAAATGCATATGCTGGATTGTTTGCACAATATGCACTTCAGGCACACGAGTTTGCTCATCAATGGTTTGGCAATTATGTAACTTGCAAGACATGGAAAGATTTGTGGTTGAATGAGGGATTTGCAACTTATTTTGAAAATGTTGCTCAAACGAATTCACAAAACATTGATCTGGTTGAGAAAGAATATCAATATGGCAGAGTTTACGATAATTATGGATTTATTTTTTCAGATGTAATCTATAGCAAAGGTGCCTGGATTCTGGAAATGTTAAGAAGTGAAGTTGGAGAAGATGATTTTAATAGAATTATAAAGGAATACTTAAAACGATATGCATTTTCATCTGCAACCACATCGGATTTTATAAGAATTTGTGAAGAAGTCACCGGACAGAATTTAGATTGGTTTTTTAATCAATGGCTTTACAATGGAATTGATCGGCCTGTTTATGAGTATTCGTATAAAACACAAAAATTAGAGAATAATTATCTTTGCGTAGTAAAAATTAAACAATTGCAGCCAGTTGTTGTATTTAAAAATAAATTTAGGTTATCAATTGATCTTAGAAATAGATATATGAATGATTTTATTTTCGAGAATTCAACAAGAGAACAGATTTTAATTTTTAATCTTGATGATGAAACAGTGAATGTAACTCTGCAACCATTGAATTCAATATACTGCACAATAAACAAAAAATATGGTGGAAATTGAAAGCAGTTAATAAATCCTATTTCATATCGGATACCCACTTCGGATTCTACGAATATGCACGAGAAAAACCGCTTATCGAAAAATTTGAATTTCTTTGTTCTTTGATCATCAAAGAAAATGGAATTCTCTATATCCTTGGTGATTTATTTGACTATTGGTTTGAGTATAAATCTGTAGTTCAAAAATACTCGTACAGAATTTTGACTTGCCTCGAAAGAATGTGTGAACATCATGTGAAGATAAAGTATCTAATTGGCAATCATGATTTTGCACACAGAGATTTATTTGCAAAAGATTTTGGAATTGAAATGCGTGAAACTTCTTTGGTTGAAAACATTAATGGAAAAAAGTTTTTTCTCGCTCATGGTGATGGCCTCATTGGTAATGACCGTGGTTATATGATTCTCAAATCAATAGTAAGAAATAAAAAATTGCAATCACTTTATTCAAAACTGCATCCAAATGTTGGAATTGGTCTTGCGAAGTTTTTTTCAAAAAAATCGAGACACTATACAAGCGAAAAAGACTATGGCGAAAATGACTATCTGTATCAATTCTCAAAACGAAAAATCTCAGAAGGATTTGATTATGTAGTGCTCGGACACTCACATAAATTTTCATTTGAAAAAATTGATTCAGGGTTTTATGTCAATCTTGGCAGCTGGTTAATTAAACCTGCTTACGGTGTTTTTGATGGAGAAGAATTTAAAATAAATGTGATTTAAGCTATGCCAAAAAAATTAACTTCTCGTGAAGAAATTTATAATTATTTGAAAAATGCTGAATTCAGAAAAACAACTCACAGAAATTTTTATAGAAAACATAAAAAGGGGATTTTCATATCAATTAGTTTTTTGTTGGTTCTTTTCATTGCATTTGTAATTTATATTTTTCAGGGTTTGCCAAGCTTTGAAGAACTCGAAAATCCAAAACCATATTTCGCATCAAATGTCTATGCTGCTGATGGAAGGTTGATTGGGCAATTTTATATTCAAAATAGAATTGAAGTTGGACTTGATTCCATACCAAAACACTTAATCAACGCATTGATAGTTACGGAAGATAGAAAATTTTATAAACACTGGGGACTCGATCTTGATCGAATTGCAAAAGCAATATTTCTTAATGTAATTACTTTATCTAAGAGAAGTGGCGGTGCAAGTACAATAACGCAGCAGCTTGCAAGAAATCTTTATAAACTGGTTGAGAAAGAACAAAATCCTCTTGATCTGGCTCTCCGAAAATTCCGTGAAATGATTACAGCTGTTCAACTTGAAAGAAACTTCACAAAAGATGAAATATTGGAAATGTATTTTAATATAAGTTATTTCGGTCGCGGTAATTACGGAATTGAAGCTGCAGCCAGGAATTATTTTGGAAAGACTGTAAAGGATTTAACTCTAAAAGAATCAACCATTCTGATTTCTCTTCTTAGAAATCCATCCTATTATGATCCAATTAAAAACTGGCAGAACTCATCAGGCAGATCAAAATTGATTTTGAAATTAATGCTTGAAAATGGTTACATATCTGAAAGAGAATATCAGAAAGCGTTGAAGGAAATACCTGAGTTCAAACGTTCTGCTGAATTTACTTCTACAATCGCCCCGCATTTTCTTGAATATATAAGACAACAGCTAATTCAGAAATCAGAAAAATATGAAGTTGATCTCTATCGAGATGGTTTGAACATCTATACAACTCTCGATTATGATATGCAGATTCATGCTAATGAAGCTGTAGTTGAACATTTAAAAGAATTTCAACCACAATTTGAAAAAGCATGGAACTGGAATAAGAACAAAGATATTCTTGAGTATTTCATCTCAAAAGCAATTAAAGAAAATTCAGAATACATCGCAGCAGAAAGCGAAGAAGAAAAAAAATTTATTGAAGTAAGATTACGAAACAATCCTAATTTTATCGATTCCGTTAAACAAGCAGCTTTGAAAATTGAAGTTGGTTTTGTCGTAATTGATCCAAAAACTGGTCACATCAAAGCAATGGTAGGTGGATCTAATCCGAAATTTATGTATGGATTAAATCATGTAACTCAAATAAAAAGACAACCAGGTTCTGCATTCAAACCAATTCTCTACACTGTTGCAGTTGATAATGGTTTTCCGATTGCAGGAAGAATTTTAAACGAACCAATTACGATCAAAACAGGTAATACCGTTTACTCTCCAAAAAACTCTGATGGTAAGTATGGCGGATATTTAAGTTTACGTCAAGCGCTTGCAAATTCAGTTAATGTTGTTTCTGTTAGATTGATTTATGAGGGTCTTGCTCCTCTTGGTAGAATTCCACTTTATGCGAAAAGACTTGGAATAAAAAGCAAAATCAATCAATATTATTCAATTGCACTTGGAACATCTGAAGTCTCACCAATTGAATTGACATCAGCATTTGCGACATTTGCAAATCAGGGAATACATTTAGAACCAATCAGCATTTTGAAAATTGAAGATAAAAACGGATTACTTCTTGAAGAATTCAATACTGATATGTCAATTGCAATTTTACCTCAAACTGCTTATCTGATGACTGAATTGATGAGAGGTGTTGTTGATTACGGAACAGCAGCAGGGATAAGAAGATTTTTCAGTTTACCAGCTGCAGGAAAGACTGGAACAACTCAAGATTTTACAGATGCATGGTTTATTGGGTATACACCAAATTTATGTGCTGGAGTTTGGATTGGGTTTGATGATCAACATGTAAAATTCACTGGATGGTATGGTCAGGGTGCAAGAGCTGCTGCACCAATCTGGGCTAGATTTATGCAGAAAGTTTACAACGATCCGAAAATTGCTATTCCGCCTGCCGACTTTGATGTGCCAGAAGGATTAGTTCAAGCAACATTTTGCAAACAAACATTAGAATCTGGTGATCCTAGACTGGCAACTGATTATTGCCCTGAAAAAATAACTGACATAGTCAGCGATAAATTCACTTATGATTATTGTGATATTCACACTTCAAAAGAATATACGCCAATTCATGTCGATACAACAAAAGTCAAAATCGATTGGTGATAGTGTTCTTATTGTGAATCCAAAAATTTAGTTCAAAACTTTATCTTAAATTCATATTATCAAATCAAACTTTCTGAATAAATTTATTTAATCAGTGGAACGCCAATACAAGCATTCGGCTCTTTAATTTTCAATAAGTTCGCAATAGTTGGGGCAATGTCCACGATATAAACTTTTTCACCAATCGTTCCTGGTTGAATATTCCAACCAAAAAACAAAAGAGGAATATGAGAATCGTAAGTATATGGTGAACCGTGAGTTGTACCTTTATTCATAAATCGGTAAAGATATCCTGGTTTCAAGGTATAGATTATATCACCAGAAATGGATGGATTCCAGCCGTTCAAAATAAAATCAGCATTTTCTCTGACAGGATAAGATCTTTCGAGTTCACTTCTCAGAGCAATTTGTTGAATTTCAGGAAATGTTGTTCTCAAATAATAGGCGAGTTCTTTTTCGATCTGATAATAATCAAGATTTTTTTCTTTGATAAGATTATGATTTAAATAGATTGCGCCTGAAGTTGAATACTCGATAATATTTTTATCGCCATATTTTGATTGACAGTATTGATACAATGAATCAGTAACTCGATCAGTTTTTATCTCGCCAGTAGGAATTTTATTTTCTTGAAGATAGCCTGGCGTTTCAATCGCACCGTGATCAGAAGTTAAGAAAAGAAGATAATTCTCTTTACCAATTTTCTCGTCAAGAAAATTAAGAAGTGATGCAATTTGTTCATCGAGTCGAAGATAAGTATCCATCAATTCGTAAGAATTATTTCCCCATGTATGACCAATCAAATCTGTACTCGAGAAACTAATTGCAAGAAAATCTGGATAAGAGTTTTGTCCCAATCTTTCTTCCACAACTGCTTCTTTTGCAAGTTCAACCAATAATTCGTGAATGAATGGAGTGAAAGCAAGTTTATTATACTTTTCTTCGTCATTTACATTTTTGAAGGAATGGGGGAATGATGTTTTTCCCTCATTAAAGAAATCGAATTCATATTTTGACTCATCGGGATTGTTGATAGAATAAATTTCTTTTCTCTTGAATAATTCCCAATTTTGATTGAGATATTTTGATGCAAGTTTTCTCTGATTGAATTTTATAACCCATTCGGGAAGTTTATCAGTGTAAAAAGATGAAGAAATAAAATCACCATTTTTAGGATTATACCAGAAAACTCCATCTGCCATATGTCCTGCAGGCAAAATAGATCCTCTATCTTTAATCGAAATTGAAATCACTTTCGATCGGTTATTGGTAAATAATTTTAATTCGTCTGTAATTGTTGTTGCAAAAAGTTTTATTGGTGATTTTTTTCCTTCACTGCCATCAGTTCCAATTGGTATAACTCCATCATCACTGACACAATTGACTGTTGTTTTCAGGTTTCGATCATAAAAATCGTTGTTCACAATTCCATGATAGAAGGGTACACTGCCTGTATAAATTGAGGCATGACCTGGACCAGTATTGGTCGGAATATAATTATAGTGGGCGTTTGTAAAATTCATTCCCTCATTAATCAAACGTTTAAAACCTTTGACTGAATAGTAATCATAATAACGATATAAATCATTAAACCTCATCTGATCAACTACAATTCCCACAACAAGCTTGGGAAATTTTGAATTCTCTGAATGAATTACGAAAGGATTAAGAATAAATAAGAGTAAGAGAACTTTGAAGTATTTCATCATTGATTCTCCAATTTTAGTAGTGATTGAATATGAGATTTCTATTAAAAAAGCATTTATTCAAAAGTCAAAAATGCTTATGCAAATTAAGAATATGAGTCAAAATAATTTTTACTCGAATTACAATGTTAAATAATCTAAGTGCCCGAACTTTCGGGCACTCATAATTTTGTGAGTATACTGTTTTAATGATTTTAAAAGGCTTTACTTGATCAAAACAAATTTTCTCGTTTTAGAAAAACTGCCTGCATTTAGTTTGTAGAAATAAACACCTGATGGTAAATCTTGAGCATTAAACTCAACTTGATGAAAACCAGCATTCAATTCGTCGTTTACCAGTTCTCGAACTTTTTCTCCGAGCGAGTTAAAAATACTCAGATTAACTTTTGTTTTTATCGGCAAACTAAATTTGATAGTTGTAGAAGGATTAAAAGGATTCGGATAATTCTGCATTAATTCGAAGTTAATTTTGTCAGAAATCTTTTTAATCTTTACTCTATCGATTAATGGATTGGTGATTTGTATCGTTTTGCCTTGATTTAAAATTTCATTCAAGATGTTTCCAGTGACTAAATCCTGAATTTGATAAGTCTTATCATAAGCATTCAATACTCGGAGGCTGACAGGGTAAACATTTGAATTCAGGATAATAACCTTTTCTTCATCCTCTGTTGAAACAAACGAATTATCAGCAAATCGAACATCGAATGTATTAATCGGTGGAGCTGGAGGAAGTTCATATTTCTGATCAACATTATTTTGATCGAGATAAAGTCTTGAGTTTGAAAAATCATTTGAAAATTCGAGTATTGTCCAATTTTCATTTTCTTTGAATTCATTTATTAATTCCGTTATTCCTTTTGCTAACGAATTCAATGTCAGTGTACCGGCGGAGCTTGTCTTTAGCCAATAACCTTTTCCAGGTTCTAAAGTATTAGCGATGTAATAGCTTGGTCCATAACCATAAATGTAACCCCGAATTATTCCAGGTGGATTCGTCACAAGTGAATTAACAGGAATACTGCTGTTCAACGATCCAATTAAATTCCATCCGCTTCGTAATTGTATATTCAAATTATTAACAACAGAACCAGTCACCTGAACATTTTGTGAAGCTGGAAATTTTAACCAGAAACCTGCACCTGGATAAAGTGAATCAAATACATAATAATTGTTCGAATAAGCGTAAGCATACGAATTTGATGTTGGGAATAACTCATCTTTTCTGACTTGAATTGTTTGAATTGGTAAAGAAATTAAATTCCATCCTGCCGAAACAGATAGAGAAGAAGTGATGTTCGCAGTTGAATCTGTAACTCGTAAATTAATTGGAACAATCTGTACTGGTTTTGTTGAATCGTTGGAGGATATTTTTAATTCCATTCTGTAATTTCCATTCACAAGTTCATTGGTCGAAAAATCTAATTGAACTGAAAATGAATTCCCACTTGAAATTATTCCACTGACTGTATTTACAGAAAGCCATACAGGTTCTTTTTGAATGCGAACAAGTAAACTGTCACTTACATAATTTGAATTATAAGTTATCAATAATCCATCTGTACCTGTTGAATTCTCAATTCCAATAGTTGCGCTGTTGAGAGTTCCGATCATCGATTTGTATCTAAAATAGATTGTTCCATTTTTCTGAATTTCAATTTGGAATGTAACTCGTGTATTAGAGTCATTATATCTTGGAACATTATTAAATTCAACGATGAAATTCTCATTTGTCTTATAAACATAAACATTTCCACCAGCGGCTGGATTTAAATCATCCCAGAAACCATAAATTGCATTATTTGGATTTGAAGTAGAAGGAATTTGTCCATTGGTTGGATATGTGGTTGAATAATTTGTAAATCTTAAATAACCATTACTCACAACTTCAACTGATGAAAAACTATTTTCATAGAAGGGAAAAGTAAAATTTAAAGTTTGTGTTGAATATGAATCATCGGTCAATGTGATGGGTGTGCCAATTTCACTGATTGAATTCCATGTAAATCTTGGTCCACTTGATTCTCTGCTGTCTTTCCAACGATAACCAAATTGATCAGGTCCACCGCTTCTAAGAATTGAATACCCATTTCCAAATTCTTCTTTACCTTTTTCGTAAATAAAACTTTTCTCTTCTTTTAAAACAGGATTTACTTTGACACTAATATTTCTTGTTGGGAAAGTATGATTTTGAAGTTCTACTTGAAATTCCAGTGTCGAAGGATTTTGTGCAGTATTTCTAATGATAACCGAATCTTTGAAAGTGATATTCTTTGGTTTAATCAGATTGATTGAATCTGGTGAAACGCTAATTGTTGGCTTTTGCAGTGTAGTTCCATTCGGACTGTTTGAAACTAAACTCCAGTTGCTCCAAACATCTTTTGATCTAATTGCGAAATAATAGATTGTGTTAAAAGACAAATTTTTTATTGTGAAAGATTGTATTCTTCCGGCACTATCAGGTTTAGGTGGATTTGGTACAATCTGAGCATTAAGGAATGAAATAGTATCCAGAATTGGACCCGATGTTGAGTATCTTATATCATAAAAAACAGCACCGCCTGGCGATGCATCGGAAGGTGATGTCCATGTTAACTTTAAATGATTTGATCCAGCTTCTGAAACTACTAAATCGGTGATTTGAGTTGGTGGAATAGAATCTCGATTTGATAGATAAAGAAATGCAGCATAAACATCAATCAAACCTTTCCCATAGGTATTATCTTCACCATTAATTCCTAAATCAACCGCGGTATTATAGAGTGCATATTTAATTTGCGTTCCAGTTAGATTAGTAAAAACTTGTTTTAATAAAGCAATAGCTCCTGCAACATGCGGAGAAGCCATTGACGTTCCTGACATCGTTCCATAAGTTCCTCCACGAATTGAAGAACGAACAGAAGTTCCAGGTGCAACTACTTCAGGCTTTATTAATAATGAACCAGTTCCACCGCATGTTGAAGGTCCACGGCTCGATGAATTTGCTATTGGATAACCGGCAGTATTTCCATTTATGTTTCCAACGGCAAAAACATTGACTTCGTTAGTATTGATATTTTTGGGTTTGGTAATTGTTGATGCATTTGGTCCACTATTTCCTGCTGAGAACACAACAGCAATACCTGCAGCTTCAACTGCGTCGAGAGTGGTTTTGTAAATGCCTGTACATTCATCAGTTGCATTTGGATCGTACCAGGAATTACTGATTACATCAGGCATATCATTTACAGTATTTGGATTATTATCAGGATTCATTGCCCATTGAAATGCAGCAATTGATTTACTTGTATGAGGAGAACTACAAATTGTTTTTGCCGCTATCCATTGAGCATCAGGTGCAACACCAATTGTATCCGATCCTGCACGGCCACACATTATTCCCATTGTGTGAGTTCCGTGATCATCACAATCGGTTGGTGTGGTTGTATTAGTCTCAGGATCAAACCAGGCTTGATTTGCCGGAACAAAATTACCTCGCCATCTGCTATTTAATGCCGGATGTGTGCCTTCTACACCAGTATCAATATTCATAACAAGACAACCTTCGCCAGTAATTCCAAGTTTCCACAATTTATCAGCGTTAATAACTTTCAAACCTGTTTCAGCACTGTTGGTTTTATCTGGTGCAGTTCCTTCAAAGAAATATGGATCAAGTTGCAATAATGCATCCAGATCCATCAACTCAATTTCTTCACGATTTGCAAGTTGATTGATAACATCTCGATTTGCTTCAACCATGATAAGATTTGTAATCCAGAACGATTGAAAAGATTTAACCTCTCTGGAATTAAGCTTAGTTGTTAGAAATGTAATCAATTGAGCCTGTGTTTGATTTGCTTTCTCTTGCAAAGCGTTGATAACAGTTGATGAACGAAATTCTGGACTAGCTTTTATTTCTGTTAGAAATTTATCAAGTTCAACAACATCAACTCTATCTTTCAATAGACATAATACTCGTATATATTCAATTTTGGAAGTCTCATTTAATTTTGCTTGAAGCCTTGGTGTTAGACGAGCCTGACCATAAGTTAAGTTTAGAGTTATTAATAAAAAGAGTACTGAAAAATATCTTATCATACGATGCTTCTTTTTGTTTAATAATAAATTATGTTCAATATAAGAGAACTACTGAAAAAAATCACTTCCTCAGAAAATTCTTATTAAATTTTTTTGACTTAAAAATTTTCAAGAGATAGAACATAAAATTAAAATTAAAAAAGATACATTCAGTTTTGCAACAGAAATAACCAAGATTAATCTTATTGAAATTGAGAATAAAAATTTTTAAGTAAACTTAATGTTGATTAACTTTGCAATGGTTATTTGAAAATTTGGGGCTGTAGCTCAGTTGGGAGAGCACTTCGTTCGCAACGAAGGGGTCGAGGGTTCGAATCCCTTCAGCTCCACTTTGTCAGGAACACTCGGCAGGAGTTTGCCCAACCCCGTCAGGTCCGAGAGGAAGCAGCGGTAAGCAAATTTCCTGGGTGAGTGTCTCCTGACTTTTTTATTTTATGCAATTAAGAATTGAATACTTTACCTCAAAAAGTCGGCGATCGACATAAACTGATCTGTGGATTTGATAAGGCGGGATTTGAACTGGAACTAATTTTTCATCGCCTATTGATATACCAGTATGAGTTAAATTTTTACGATTTATTAAAAGTTTGACTCTTTTATGTAAATAAATTCCACTTTCTAAATAAACTAGATTGAGCCGTGCAAGTTTTATCAAATTGCGATGGTTAGGTGAATGATAAATCTCATTAGAATTTGTAAACGCAACAACTCTTGCACTCGAGCCTGAATGAATAAAAACGGGCGTTCCTATTTTAATTATTCTATAAAGATATTCACTATCTTCTCTTTTAATTCTTATGCAACCATGACTTGAAACTCTTTTTCCAAGGTATTTATAATAAGAATTACCAAGCAACGCATGGAATCCGATATTGAAATTAAATCCCATCCAGTTTAACATCAAAGTGCTGTCTAATTGAGTTGAATAAACTTCCCGAGATTTATTTTGAATAATAAAAATTCCCTCTGGCGTTTTGACTCCTTTATCCAATCTTGAATCTCCCGTAGAGCAAAGAAATGACTTAATTCGTCCACCTCGAAAATGTAAATAAATTTTTTGTTCACTTAAGTTAACTTCAAGAATATGATCGGCATCTGTGTACAAAGTATCTTTCACTTTAGTATATCTCAAAAATGAAATTGAATCTTTTTTTGCGATAATTGATTCAGCAAATACTTCTTCTATTAAAAATATACTTAGTAGTAAGATAAATATGATTGTTAAGTTCTCATTAATTTTATTAAAGTAGCTTATCATGATTTTTTAATCGTATTCTTTTTAATGATTTAATTTTTGTGAAAATAAGTGTAAACTTTTTCTGCTTTTGCTTTGCCCAGATATTTTTCAAGTAAACTTAAGTCAGCATTTTTGATATTCTCTATGCTCCCCAGTTCTTTTAATAACTTTTCAGCTGTTTTTTCTCCAATACCGGGTATTTGATTCAACTCGGTTTGAAAAATTCTTTTAGATCTCTTCTCTCGGTGAAAAGTAACAGCAAATCTATGAGCTTCGTCTCTTATTTGCTGAAGTAATTTAAGGCTTGATGAGGTTTTAGGAATCATAATTGAATCTTTCTTCCCAGGTAGAAAAATTTCTTCAAGTCTTTTTGCTAAACCAATTACATTTACATCATTTAATCCAACTTTTTTGAAAGATTTTATTGCAGAGTTTAACTGACCTTTACCGCCATCAACCATTATTAAATCTGGCAACTCTTTTCCTTCACTAGTTATTCTTGAATAATGTCTTTCTATAACTTCACTCATACTGGCAAAATCATTAACACCCACCACCGATTTAATAATAAATTTTCTGTAATCACTTTTCTTTGGTTTTCCATTTTCAAAAACCACAAGTGAAGCTACTGTATCTGATCCCTGTAAAGTTGAAATATCAAAACATTCAATCCGAATTGGTGGTTTATTAAGATATAAATCCCTTTGGAGTGCTTTTAAAACATAAGCAATCTTTCCTTCTTTTTTCATCTTTTGGAGTTTTATCTCATTTAGATCGTAAATCGCATTTTGCTTACAAAGATTGATCAACGAATTCTGTTCATCATCTTCAGAAGTTTTAATCAATACTTGTTTTTCAGCTTTTTGACTTAACCATTTTTCAATAGTTTCCTTTTCATCAGGAATTTCAGGTACAAGAATTTTTTCTGGAATTTCTACAGGGTTTGTATATATGCTTCTTAAAAGATCAGATATTATTTGAGATTCAGCGAGATCGAGATTATAATTAAATGTAAATTTCTTTCTTCCAACAAGCTTGCCATTTCTTATATTAAAAATTGCAGCAACTCCATCAGGTATATCTGTTGCAAAAGTAATTACATCCAGATTTTCAATTGATTGACTGACAACTTTTTGAGAATTATTATAAACTTGAAGTAAATCAATCTTTCTTTTTATTTCAGCAGCTTTTTCAAATTTTAACTGATCGCTGTATTTAAGCATTTCTATAGTAAGACTAACAATTAATCCATCAAGATTTCCTCTTAAAACTTGTTCAACCTGATCAATCATTTTTTTGTACTCATCTTTTGAAATTAAACCTTCGCAAGGTCCATCACACTTCTTGATATGGTAATCAAGACAAACTTTGTACTTGCCTTTTTTGATTGTTTCCTCAGTTAGATTGTATTTACAACTCCTAATTTTGAATACATCACGGAGCACTCTCAAAGCTTGTTTCATTGTTTTAACTTCAGTGTATGGACCAAAATATTTTGAACCATTTTGAATGACTTTACGAGTTGGATAAACCTGCGGAAAATCTTCGTTTGTTATGACAATATAGGGATAAGACTTATCGTCTTTTAGATTAACATTATATCTTGGTTTGTGTTGTTTTATAAGATTTGCTTCAAGTATAAGTGCTTCTACTTCGTTATCCGTAACGATAATATCTAAATCAGCAATTTTTGAAATCAAAGCTTGTGTTTTACTGGAGATAGTTGGAGATGTAAAATAACTTTTTATTCTATTTTGTAAGGATTTAGCCTTACCTATATAAATAATTTTATCTGACTTATTTTTGAATAAATAAACACCTGGAAGTTTAGGTAAATTTTCAATCTTTTTTTTAAGATTAACTTCATTCATGATAAACAATTAAACCTATTCCAATACCATATTCTTTGGAACAACAACAATACCTGTTTCTGAAACTACAAATTTTTGTTTATCTTTTTCTGGATCGAATCCTATCTTGTAATGCTCTGGAATTTTTACATTCTTATCGATTATTGCTCTTCGAATTCTAGCATGTCTTCCAACAACTACATTATCCATTAATATAGAATCTGTTACAGAAGAATATGAATTGATTCTTACACCATGCCCGATGATAGATCTTTCCACAAACCCACCGCTGATAATTGTTCCATCACACACAAGTGAATTAAGAGCTCTACCTACGCGTTCACCTTCATGAGAAATTGTCTTCATTGGCGGAAATTGCGCCTGAAAAGTCCTGATGGGCCAATCTTTATCATAGATATTAAACTCGGGAGTCACACTTATTAAATCCATACTTGCAGCGTAATAACTATCAATTGTTCCAATATCTCTCCAATAGGGTTTTGGAGCTTTATTCTCATCAATAAAATTCCAAGCATATACTTTTCTTTTTTGATTAATCATTGCTGGGATTACATCTTTTCCAAAATCATGACTTGAGTTAGGATTTTGATTATCCTGCTCGAGAATTTCAATTAATGCTTCCGAACTAAAGACATAAACTCCCATGTTCACATAACAGAAACCAGGTTCATTTGGAATCTCTATTGGTACTCTTGGTTTTTCCTGAAAGTCAATAATCCGGTTATCTTCATCCGTCGCCAGAACACCGAATCGACGAGATTGATCCACATCTTGTTTAAAAGATGCAATTGTAAGTTCAGCATCTTTTTCAATATGATATTGGATCATTTTGTAATAATCCATTTTGTAAATATGGTCGCCGCTTAAAATTAAAACCCACTTTACTTTATCAGGAGAAATTAGATTTTTATTCTGATAAATTGCATTTGCAGTTCCCAGATACCAATCACCAGAAATTTTTAGTTGAGGTGGAATGGAATAAATAAATTCTCCCAGCTCAGCTTGGAAAATATTCCAACCTTCATAGAGATGCTGGTTTAGAGAATCAGATTTATACTGAGTAAGAACATAAATTTTTCTTAATCCAGAGTTCAAACAGTTTGAAAGAGTAAAATCGATGATTCTATATTTTCCTCCAAAAGGAACAGCCGGTTTGCTTCTTACAGCTGTTAATGGATATAATCTTTCTCCCTGACCCCCAGCAAGTATCATCGTAATAGTGTTTCTTAAGATTACAGAAGGTGAATACTCCATTTTTTCCCTCCCAATTTTATTTGTTTATTTGATTCACATAAATTCAAAACCCAACCCATAAAAACTTTGCCTAACAAACTTTTCAACTCTAAAATAAAAAAACTTTTTGATTTCAGAAATCATGGGCACTTAAATTATTTACTCAATTTGTATTTACTTTTTGAAACTTTTATAAAAAAATATTGTTTCTAAAACTAAATGAATTTAGTTTATCAAAAACATAATTAGTAATTTCAAATATGAAATACTTGAAAGACTTAGATAGATATGATAAAACAAAGCCAGTAGTTGTGGCAATGTCAGGTGGAGTGGATTCATCGGTCGCAGCTGTTTTATTAAAACAGGCTGGTTTCGATGTAATCGGAATAACGATGAAAACATGGGGATTTATGGAAGTCGGTGGAGCTCCTAAACATGAAAGTGGTTGTTGTTCCCTCGATGCAATCTATGACGCAAAAAGCGTTGCGGTTCAATTTGGCTTTCCCCATTTCACTGTTGACTTCACTGAAAATTTTAAGCATTGTGTTATTGAGAATTTCATAAGTGAATATTTGAACGGTAGAACCCCAAATCCGTGTGTTGTTTGTAACAGAGAAGTAAAGTGGGGTGATTTGATACTAGAAACTGAAAAATTAGGTGCCTATTATATTGCAACAGGCCATTATGCAAAAATTGAGTATGATGAATCTACAAAACGATTTAAGCTCAAATCAGATTTCTTAAACCGAAAAGATCAAACTTACGCACTGTGGGGATTAACACAAGCATTTCTTTCTCGCACTATTTTCCCCCTCGAAGAATTAACCAAGGAACAAGTAAGAAATCTTGCACAAAAGTTCAAGATTAGACCAGCTAATAAACCTGAAAGTCAAGAAATCTGCTTTGTTGCTGATAATGACTACGGCAGATTTCTGCAAGAAAAATTTGAAGAAAGAAAAATTACAATCCAGAAAGGTGATTTAATTTATCATGGTAAGAAAGTTGGCGAGCATAAAGGAATTCCATTTTATACAATTGGTCAAAGAAGAGGGATCAATTTAGCTCTTGGAAAACCTGTTTATGTAAAATCGATTTCTATTGGCGAAAATGTAATAGAGTTAGGTGATGCCGATGAATTAATCTGTGACAGATTCTCTGTAAAACAAATTAATTATGTTTCAATCCATGAAATAAGTGTAGGTGAGGAAGTACTTGTTAAAGTTCGTTATTCAGACAAACCTACAAAAGCAAAAATTTCAAAGGTAGAGAATGATACAATAATTATAGACTTAATTGAAAAAAAGAGAGCTGTAACTCCTGGCCAGAGTGCTGTTTTATATGATAATGATGGATACTTACTTTTAGGTGGAATTATCTACAAGGATTTGACAGGTGAATCAAAAATTACTTGATCGTATAACATATATTTTTATGTTTATAATGGCATTGTCAATAATTTTGAGTTGGTCTGAGAATTTTCCAGTCACTTACTCTTATGTTATAATCTTTTTTGCAGCAATTATATTAATTTTGCGATTAGGATTTAGATTTTTTAATTTATTTAATAAAAAGAAGTGAGGTTTTAAAGTTCGCGGAGAAAACAAAACATACCAATGGCAGGCTAAACGCAAAAGTTCTGGTCCTGAACCAGAACTATGAAGCTTTAACTATCTGCACAACCAAAAAAGCCATTATACTATTATTAACCAACAAAGCAGAAATTGTTGCAAAGAAGGATGGTCTTGTCTTAAGATCTCCAAGTGTAACTTTGCCTTTTCCGAGCATTATAAGATTGGAAAATTATGTGCGAGTTCATTATAAACGTGTGATGCTTTCAAGGAAAAACATTTTAAGAAGAGATAATCATAAATGTCAATATTGTGGAAGAAGTGATCTACCCTTGACAATTGATCATGTAATACCAAAGTCAAAAGGTGGTCAGGATACCTGGGAAAATTTAGTTGCTGCCTGTATAAAATGTAACAATAAAAAAGGCGATAGAACATTTGAAGAAGCAAATATGCAATTAATTAGAAAACCGTTCAGACCAAGCCACATTATGTTCTTGAAAAACTTTGTTGGGCAAGTTGATGAACGGTGGAAACCATATCTTTATTTAGTTTAAGAGGTAAAATGAAGAAAATAGTTCTAAGTGGAATGAGACCCACAGGTAAATTACACATTGGTCATTATGTGGGTGCTCTTGAAAACTGGATTAAACTTCAAAACGATTATCAAAATTATCATCTTATTGCAGATTATCATGTTCTTACGACTTCACTAGATACATCGAATATTGAAAACGATTCAATTGAAATGGCTATTGATTGGATTGCTTCAGGAATTGATCCTGTCAAAAGTCCAATCTTTAGACAATCAAAAATTAAAGAACATACAGAGCTCCATCTAATTTTTTCGATGCTTATTACAACTGCGAGATTGGAAAGAAATCCAACTATTAAAGAACAGGTCAGAGATTTAAAAATTGAGAATATCTCTTATGCTCATCTCGGTTATCCTGTGCTTCAAGCTGCAGACATATTGCTTTATAAAGGAAACTATGTTCCTGTTGGAGAAGATCAAGTTCCTCATGTTGAAATAACAAGGGAAATTGCAAGAAAGTTTAATTCAACCTGGGGAGAAGTTTTTCCTGAACCTGAGCCACTTTTGACTCAATTTGCACGTTTGCCTGGATTAGATGGAAATGCTAAGATGAGTAAATCATTAAACAATGCGATCTTAATCTCTGATGAACCGGAAACAATAAAATCAAAACTTAGAAAAGCCGTAACAGATCCACAAAAGATCAGGAAAAACGATCCAGGCAGACCAGAAATTTGTCTTGTATTTACATATCACAAAAAATTTAATCCTGAGGAAGTTTCAGAAATTGAAAATGGCTGCATAAGTGGCGCATTAGGTTGCGTTGAATGTAAATTAAAATGCTCTGAGAGAATTGCTAAATTCTTTGAACCTGTTCGAGAAAAAAGAAAGCAACTTGAATCAAAACCAGATGAAATTAGACAAATTTTGATCGAGGGTGAACAAAGAGTACGAAAGGTTGCTCAAAAAACCATGAATGAAGTTCACGAAAAAATGAAGTTTGGTTAATGGCCAATACAACTTATAAAGTTTCATTAAAAGATTTCGAAGGTCCACTCGACCTTCTTTTGTTTTTTATTAAGAGAGATGAGCTGGATATATACGATATTCCTATCTCAAAAATCTTGAAAGAATTTTTAGAATATTTACACTTTATTGAGGAGCTCGATCTGGAAGTTGCCGGTGAATTTATTATGATGGCAAGTACTCTCATGCATATCAAAGCCCGAATGCTCTTACCTCGTGAAGTAAATGAAAAAGGAGAAGAAATTGATCCACGCGAAGAGCTTGTTAATAGACTTATTGAATACATGCGTTATAAAGAAATGACAACGCAACTTTCAGAACTTGAAACTCAAAGAAGAAAAATTGCATTCAGAAAGTATTTCAAACATGATGAAGCAACCCCTCCGCACGACTTTGAAATACTCCTAAAAAACATAACTCTTTATGATTTAGCTAAAGCATTCAAACGAGTAATTGATTCGCTTCCAAAAGTTACTGAACATACAATAGTAAAACCACAAGTCAGTACAGAAGAGCAATTAGAATATGTAATAAATAAACTCGAGGAGAAAGGTGAGATTGAATTTAAAGAGTTAGTTGCCGGGATGACAGAAAAATTAAGAATCATTGTTACATTCATTGTACTTCTTGAGTTAATTAAAAATAGAGTAGTTACTGTTATTGGTGGAGAAGATTTTAATAATTTTGTAATCAAAAAACTATGAAAATGGATATTAAACATATAGTCGAAGCTTTAATCTTTGCTTCGGATGAACCAATAGAAATAAATTCTATTGTTAATATTATTCAGTCAGTTGATAAAGACACCTCAGAAATAGAATTATATTCTCTTGTTGAAAGCTCAATCGATGAATTAAATGAATTTTATGCTGCTAATGGTATTGCATTTAGAATTATAAAAATTGCTCGTGGGTATCAATTTGCTACTCGACCGGAGTTTTCGAGATATGTTGGTTTTATGAATACAGAAAGAAGAAAGAAAAGACTTTCCCAGGCAGCACTTGAAACACTCGCAATTATCGCATATAAGCAACCAATCACGAAACCAGAAATCGAAAAAATTAGGGGGGTTAACGCAGATTATATCCTCTCAACTCTGTTGGAAAAAAATCTAATTTGCATTAAAGGAAGAGCTGATACAGTAGGTCGACCACTGCTTTATGGAACTACCGATGAATTCTTAAAATATTTTGGTATTGGTGATATTTCTGAACTTCCTAAACCAAGAGAAATTGAAGAAATAATGAACGATGAAACTTTTCTTGAACAGAAAAAAAGATTACTGATGAATCTTATTGAAGATGAACAACCTGAATTAGAATTCGACGACGAGAAAGATTTAAACGAAAATGATACGGGGAACAATGGAAAAGATCAGACTGAATAAATTTTTAGCAGAAGCGGGAGTAAGTTCAAGAAGAGGCGCTGACCTTCTTATTAAGGAGGGACGTATTCAGGTTAATGGAAAAACTATAACTGAGCTTGGATTTAAAATTGATCCTCAAAAAGATAAAGTTACTTTCGATGGTGAACCTGTCAAACCTAAAAAATTTGTTTATTATCTATTTCATAAACCGGCTGGATTTATCACAACATTAAAAGATGAAAAAGGGAGAAAAACCATTTTTGATATTCTTAAAATAAAAGAGAGAGTTTTTCCTGTTGGAAGATTGGATAGGGATACAACTGGTGTGTTAATTCTAACGAACGATGGTGATTTTGCCAATTATTTAATGCATCCGAAAAACAAAATTCCACGAGAATATATTTCAACGCTTGACAAACCATTTGAAGAACAAATTCATAAATTAAAAGTTGTTCAGCTTGAGGATGGACCTGTTCATATTGACTCAATTGAATTCATTGGTTCAAATCGAAGAAAATTAAAAATTGTTTTAAGAGAAGGCAGAAATAGAGTTGTAAAGAGAATTTTCTCAAGATATGGATATTCAGTAGTTGCTTTACATCGCTCGAGTTATGCTGGTTTTAGAGTCGACAATATTCCTGTAGGCAAATACATAAAAATTCCACCTGCTGAAATAAAGAGGATTTATTCAAAATATGATGAGAATTAAAATTTCAATCTTTATCGTTTTCTTCTCCCTGAATTTTGGTTTAGCCCAAACAACTATTACTCAAACACTCGATACATTACCAAAGGTAAAGTATTCTAATCTTCGGGAGTTTTCAAAAGTTCTTGATGATATTTTTAACGATCCAGCTTTTACGAATGCACATTGGGGAGTAGTTATTCAATCTCTTTCAACAGGGGAATATTTTTATCGAAGGAATGAATTTAAGAATTTCATGCCTGCATCAAATATGAAATTATTTACTACAGCTCTGGCACTGTTACAGTTAGGACCAGATTATACTTATAAAACTACTCTTTTTATTAACGGAAAAATCAGAAAAGACGAAATTAAAGGTGATTTAATTTTACGTGGTGTTGGCGATCCAACTTTATCTTCAAAATTCTATGAAAACGCTTTAGTGGTTTTTAATAAGTGGGTTGATTCACTTGTAAATCTTGGAATAGAAGAAATAACAGGGAACATCATCGCAGATGATGATGCGTTCGAAGAAGAACAACTTGGTACAGGTTGGTCATGGGATGATGAAACTTATTATTACTCTGCAATTCCGGGAGCAGTGTGTTTAAATGAAAATTGCGTCGATTTGAAAATCACTCCAGCTGATAAGATTGGTAAAAAAACTGCAATTGAAATCTTCCCACAAACAAAATTTATAACCGTTTTAAATGATATCATAACAGTCTCAGATGATTCAAGCACAAACATCGATTTTTATCGAGAGAGAAATACAAACATAATTCATTGCGTTGGTACAATCAGAAAATCTGAATCTTTCATAAAAGAATCTATCACTGTCAATAATCCAACAAAATTTACAGCTCAAGTTTTGAAAGATGTATTTGAATCAAAAGGCATTAAAGTCAGAGGTAATGCACTCGATAACGACGAGATTGGTGAAGCTGTCAATTACGAAAATTTGAAACCGTTATTTACTCATGTTTCACCGCCATTGAAAGAAATAATTAAAGTAGTCAACAAAGAAAGTAATAACTTATTAGCTGAACAATTAATGAAAACGATTGGATATGTGAAATTAAAATTTGGATCAATTGAAAACGGACTTAAATCTTCCGAAGCTTTACTAAAACGAATGGGAATTGATCCTGAAAACATTCAAATTGTTGATGGTTCTGGACTTTCAAGATTAAATTTTATCACTCCGATGCAGCTAAATTCATTGCTGAGATTTATGTACAGCTCAAAATATTTCAAAGAATTTTATGAATCACTGCCAATTGCTGGAGTTGATGGAACAATTTCTCATCGAATGAAAAACACAAGAGCTGAGTACAATGTCCATGCGAAAACTGGATATATTAACGCAGTACGTTCACTTTCTGGTTATCTAACCACAACTGATGGTGAAATGTTGACTTTCGTTATGATTGCAAATAATTTCCTTGTTCCATTAAAACTTGCAGAAAACATTCAAGATAACATCTGTATTTTATTGTCCAATTTTACGAGAGGAAATAACAAATGACAACAGAACATCAAAATTTACACTTTGAAGATATTAATGTTTTAATTAAAAGAAGACTTGAAGAATTAGAAGAACTCAAGAAAAATGGAATCGATCCTTATCCGTATTCATATGATGTAACTCATCAATCAAAACAAATCCTTGAGAACTATTCTGAATTCGAAGGAAAAGATGTTTCAGTTGCTGGTAGAATTATGTCCCTTCGAAGAATGGGCAAAGCTTCATTTGCTCACATAATGGATTTTGAAGGCAAAATTCAAATCTATCTCAAAAAGGATGATCTCGGAGAAGCCTACGATAACTTCAAGTTATTGGATATTGGAGATATCATTGGAGTGAAAGGATTTGTCTTTAAAACTAAAACAGGTGAAACTTCTATTCATGTAAAGGAATTAACTCTACTTTGCAAATCAATCCGACCAATTCCAATTCCCAAAGAGATCATTGATGAAAATGGAAATAAAATTATTTATGACCAATTTTCTGATAAAGAACTTCGTTATAGACAACGCTATGTCGATTTAATTGTTAATCGTCATGTCCTTAATGTATTCGTCAAACGAACTAAAATAATTAAATATATTCGGGAGTATCTCGATTCTTGTGGTTATTACGAAGTTGAAACTCCAGTCCTTCAACCAATTTATGGTGGTGCTGCTGCAAGACCATTCATAACTCATCACAATGCTTTAAACATGGATTTGTATCTGAGAATTGCCGATGAGCTCTATCTCAAAAGATTAATTGTTGGCGGCTTTGAAGGCGTTTACGAAATTGCAAAAGATTTTAGAAATGAAGGTATGGACAGAGAACATAATCCAGAATTTACAATGCTCGAACTTTATGTGGCTTACAAGGATTACTTCTGGATGATGGAGTTTGTTGAAAAGTTAATTGCCAACATTCTCGAAAAATTATATGGAACAATGAAAATTCAAATCGAAAATCATCAAGTCGATTTTACTCCGTCATGGAAACGATTTTCGATGGTTGAGTTGACTAAAGAAAAACTTGGCATTGATATTCTTAACGACGATTTCGATTCACTCTACAAATTTGCCAAATCAAAAGAACTTGATGTAGAACCATCCATAACTCGAGGAAAGTTAATCGACGAAATTTTCAGTGAACTTATTCAACCAGAATTAATTCAACCAACTTTTATTTATGACTATCCTGTGGAACTTTCTCCGCTTGCAAAAAGACACAGAAACAGGTCAGATGTAGTTGAACGATTTGAAGGATTTGTCCTTGGCAGAGAATTGTGCAATGCCTTCAGCGAATTAAATGATCCAATTGATCAAAGACAAAGATTTGAAGAACAAATGAAAATGAGAATATCTGGTGATGAAGAAGCTCATATGTACGATGAAGACTTTGTAAGAGCATTAGAGTATGGAATGCCTCCTACTGCAGGTCTGGGAATAGGAATAGATAGACTTGTCATGCTTTTAACAAATCAACCTTCTATTAGAGATGTGATTTTGTACCCAACTATGAGACCAGAGAAATAAATTTTGATTTATGATCATTCGCATAATCGAAAGTGTTTTGATTATTCTGTTAGTCTCAAACAGCTTTCTATTCGGCAAAGATTTCGGTGAAAAAACTTTTCATAAGGATTTATTTCTGAATTTTGAAAAGAAAAGTTTTAGTTCGGATAAATTACATTCTCTTTTAAGTATATCAAATAAAGAATTTGAGTCTATTACTGCTGATCAATTTCGTCTAAAAAATTCTTCTTTGTCTAAAGATCAATCAATCTTAGATTCAAAAACAACTTTCTCAAATCAATTCATTTCCGATACACTTGATCAAAATTTATATGAATTCAAAATACAAGAACTTCAAAAAATTCAATATCAAATTCCTTCTATTGAACAAAAAAAAATTAGTTTGCCAAAATTATTTTTTGTGACTGCTCTAACTGGTGTTTCAATAGCTGTTGTTCACAAACATCAATCTCAGGCATGGTGGCAGGAAAAAAGAACTCGCTTTCATTTTCAAAATGATTGGGAATATGCTTTGTGGATTGATAAGTTAGGTCATTGGTGGGGTGCAACAGCTCTTCAACATCTTTTCTCTTCATCTCTACGTTGGTCGAATTTCTCTTACGAGACTTCAAACATTCTTGGATCTCTTTTTGCTCTTTCTTATCAATTATATGTTGAAACCTATGATGGATTCGCTCCAAATTGGGGTTTCAGTCCTGGTGACGCTTTGTTCGATTTTGGCGGTGCAGTCTATCCATTGGTGCAGTATTATTCCCCGTTTTTCAAAAACATCAACCTGAAACTAAGTTATTATCCATCGAAAAGATTGTTGAAGAAAGATCCACTTGATACTTTGTACAAAAACAAATTTGTAATTGATGATTACGAAGGACAAAGTTTCTATCTGAGTTTCAAAGTGAACAATTTTTTACCTGAATCAATAGAAAAATATTGGCCAGATTTTTTATGTCTTGCTATTGGTTATCAGATGAGGAATTGGAATGGCTATGGAGTTGCAGATGAAAATTATTATTTCGTACTTGACTTCGATTTTGAACAAATTCCACTATATGGTCAATTCTGGCAGTTCTTAAAAAACACTTTTAACTTGATTCACTTTCCGTCACCTGCAATTAAATTTTCAAAAAATAAAATATCATTTGCCATTGCATACTGACTTGATTAGCATAATTATTCCAACTCTAAACGAAGAAAAACTTCTTCCAACTCTTCTCGATCAACTCAATGATCATAAATTGAGATCCCGACATAATTATGAAATAATTATTTCAGATGGTGGGAGTAAAGACAAAACTATCGAGATTGCGAAAAGATACACAGATAAAATTTTCATCCATAATGAACAAAGACGACAAAAAATTTCTGAAGGAAAGAATAAAGGTTTTTATCTTGCAACAGGAGATCCTGTTGTTTTCATATGTGCTGATTGCAGACTCGAAAATCCCGAGCAATTTTTTGATTACCTTTTGAAATTCAAAAATTCAATCTATAAAGCCGCAACTTTCTGGTTTGATGTATTTCCAGAAGAAAGAAAATGGAGTGATGTAATTTTTCATATTTTCTTTAATTATCTGATTAGATTCTTGAATTTTATAGGTAATGGTATGGGAAGAGGAGAATGTCAGGTTATTAAAAGAGATGTATTTGAAAAATTGAATGGTTACAACGAAGAACTAACTGCTGGTGAAGATTATGATCTATATACACGCATTAGAAAGATTGGTAAGATAGATGTGAATTTTAATATAAAGGTTTTTGAATCTCCAAGAAGATACAGGCGATATGGTTATTTGAAAATTCTCTTAATGTGGTTTCGCAATTCACTTAGAGTTTTTAATATTGTCAAAACACAAGTAGAAGAATGGAAAGAAATAAGATAATTTTACTGCTAATTTTTTGGGCAAATCTGATTTTTGGACAGGGATTATTTGTCCACTATCAACATCCTGTCTATTCTTTCCTTGAACGAATGGAAGCAATGGGATTGATAACTAATTATTCGAATGAATCAAAACCAATTCAAAGAACAAAAATTGTTCACTATCTGGAGCAAATCTTTGACTCCCGCAACAAATTAAACGAAACTGATAAAAAGTTTTTAGATTATTTTATAAAAGAATTTTTTTACGATTTAACTGGCAGATTGGATAAATACAACATCCTGTTCTCAAAAGAAAGTTATGATTTCTTTGATGACAAAGAGAAATTTATCTACGCTTATTCATCTCGAAATGAATTTTCTCTATTTGTAAAATCGCACATTAATTTCACAAGTATATCATTCCGAAATCAAACAGACGCATCTACAATTGAAGCTGGTGGGAGATTTTATGGAAGTGTTTCAAAATTTCTTGGATTTGAACTAGATGCAACAAATGGAATTGTAACAGGTTCGAAACAAACTGCACTTAAACTTCATGATCTTTCATACAATTTCAAGCTTAACGAAAAACCTGAATCAAAATTCTTCGATAAAAGTTACGGTTATATTTCATTTGAATTTCCGTACATCTCACTTAAAATCGGAAGAGATAGAAAATCAGTGGGTTATGGTTCAAATAAATTAATTTTATCCGACTACCCTCCAGAATTTGATTTATTAAGTTTCGACATTAATTACAAATCTTTTTCATTTGAGTACTTTCACGGATGGTTGAAAAAATCTTCAATTAATCAGGATATCAACCACAAGTTTATTGCTCATCATCGAATTGCTTTTTCTCCATTCAGAAATTTTAAACTTGGTGTAGGCGAGTCAATTATTTATCTAAGACCTTCGATTCAGATTGACTATCTAAATCCATTTAATTTTTATAAATCAATCGAGCATCAATTACAGGATCAGGATAACGCACTTCTTTATTTCGATGCAGAAATTTACCCGATTAAAAATTTGAGAATTTATTCAACCTTTTTAATAGATGATATTGATTTTGCTCGAATAGGTAAGAATTGGTTTGGTAATAAAACTGCATTTAATATTGGTTCAGAACTTTATTATCCATTTTTAGGTTTGCCCTTATATTTTGGCATTGAATATACTCGAATAGAACCATACACATTTACTCACCATTTGCAGGATAGAAATTACACTAACTCAAATTTTTCTCTCTCCACAGATCAACCACCGAATTCTTATAAACTAAATTTCAAAGCTGAATATTTTCCTTCACCATGGTTTAATTTTTCTGTTAACTACTCATTCACAAAATGGGGGAAAAATTACTATGAAAATGGTGAACTCGTAAACGTTGGCGGCGATATTAATCTTGGAAAACGAGAAAATGATTCTGAGTTAGTTAAATTTTTAGATGGAAAAATTGAGACAATTCACACCATAGATATTTTATGTACCTACGAGTTTGTGCGAAACATAAAACTAACCTCAAGATTTAACTATCTCACAAACCGTTCTAATTTGAATACTTTGTTTTTTTACATTGGTTTAATATCTTTTTTGTAGAATTAATAATTAAAGGGTAAAAAATGAAAAAAAGAGTTATTTATTTCTTTGGTTTGACAGTTTTATTATTTGGAATATTCACAGGAATACAAATTCAAAAAGCAATTTCAACTGATAATTTCCAGGAACAGCTCAGAAAGTTTAACGATGTTTTGAGCCTTACACGAAAATATTATGTGGATGATGTTGACACTCAAAAATTAGTTGAGTCAGCCATCAACGGTTTGCTTGGAGAATTAGATCCTCACTCAGTCTATATCCCACCAAAACAACTCGAACAGGTTGAAGAAGAATTCAGAGGAAACTTTGAAGGGATTGGAATTGAGTTTCAAATTATTAATGATACAATTGTAGTTGTCTCTGCAATTCCTGGCGGACCCAGTGAAGCACTCGGTATAACAGCCGGAGATAGAATTGTAAAAATTAACGGTGAACCATACAAAAAAATCACCAACGAAGATGTTCGTAAGAAACTCCGTGGACCTAAAGGAACTAAAGTCGATGTAACAATCTATAGACCAGCTATAAATGATTTGCTTGAATTCACAATTGTAAGAGATAAGATTCCTTTGTATTCTGTTGATGCCTACTTTATGATTGATAATGAAACAGGTTACATCAGCCTTTCAAGATTCGCTCAAACCACCTTTGATGAAGTTAAAGCCGCAATGGATAGTCTTGATAAACAAGGAATGAAAAAACTTATTCTTGATTTACGCAACAACTCTGGCGGCTACATGAGTGAAGCTGTAAAAATTTCTGACCTGTTTCTTGATCAAGGAAAAATGATTGTATACACAAAATCAAGAATCCCTGAATTTGAAGAAGAGTATCGAGCAGTCAGACCATTTAAGTACGAAAAACTTCCAGTGATTATTCTAGTAAACAACGGTTCTGCATCTGCAAGTGAAATTGTTTCAGGTGCAATTCAGGATTGGGATAGAGGATTAATTGTTGGCGAAACAACTTTTGGTAAAGGTTTAGTTCAAAGACAATTTACTTTGAATGATAACTCTGCATTAAGACTAACAATCTCGAGATATTATACGCCAGTTGGCAGATTAATTCAGCGTGATTATTCAAAGAAAGACAAGATTGACTACTATCGAGAATCAGTTGAACGAGATTCGATTGAAGGCGAAAACATCGAACACGAAGCTGAAAAAGATTCAACCCGTCCGAAATTTAAAACACCTCACGGCAGAACAGTTTATGGAGGCGGTGGAATTACTCCAGATTATTTAATAAAATCTCCTTCGCTCACTAAATACACTTCCTCTCTTTTGAGAAAAAACTTATTCTATCAATACATTCTTTCTTATCTCGATAAGAATGGAAAAACAATTCAGAGCAAATACTCAACTTTCAAAAAATTCAAAAATGATTTTAATGTTGATGAAAACTTGTTGAATGGATTTTTGCAATACGCTGAGAAACAAGGAGTGAAACTTGAAAAATCAGAGTTTGAAAAAGATAAAGAGTATATCAAAGCAAGACTAAAAGCTCAGATTGCTCGAAATTTCTGGAGAAACGAAGGATGGTATCCCGTGTTGTTAGAGGTTGATCCACAATTCAAAAAAGCTGTTTCACTTTTTCCTGAAGCTAAAAAATTTGCTAAACTAAAATAGAAAGATTATGAAAAATTTTGTTGCGTTAGTTCTGTTTCTGATAATTTATATTTATTCTTTTGCATCAGTTGAAGATAAAATAAAAGCCATTAATCCGATTAATCCTAATACACTTAAAGTAGGTGAAGAGTTAACTTATGTTGTTCGTTACACTTTTATTCCAATTGGAGAAATAAAACTTAAAGTTCTGAGAAAATATTCAAAAGATGGAAGGACTGTCTACGAAACAAAAGCAAATATCGATTCTTATGAAGGATTGCCATTTGTAGATCTTCATAGCGTTTATACAAGTCATGTGACTGATAAATTCTATTCAGAATTTTTCTTTGCATTAGATAAATATTCTTATGGATGGACATTCACAAAATACGATTTCGATTACAAGAAAGGATATGTTGTGGCTCAACGTGGTTTCAGAGATGGTTGGAAAGTTCATTTTCATGATACTGTCTACATATACGAACCAATTCAAGATGGACTCTCTATTTACTATTATGCTCGAGGATTTGCAAGACAGGAAAAATCGTTTGACATCATTACTTACATCAATGAACACATGTCAACAACAAAAATCAATTTCTACAAAAAAACTTATCCAGTAAAAATAGATGCAGTTGATTATGAGATAAATTGCGTTAGATTAGACGGAGTGCTTGGTTATACAGGAATTTTTGGTTTAAGCGGAAATTACGAAGGTTATTTTACAAATGACGAAGCTTGCATTCCCGTTAAAGCAACACTCAAAGTAATAATTGGAAACATTAACATTGAACTAAAAAGCTGGAAAAGAGATGGCTGGAAACCTCCAAGAAAATCTTAAGCTAGAAAATATAAGTTTCAATTTTTTAGGAAAGTTACCTGAATTTGATGAATCCGTGTTCATCGCACCTGGAGTCAGATTAATTGGTGATGTACGATTAAGAAAATTTTCGAATGTCTGGTTTAATTCCGTTTTGCGTGGAGATATTAATTTTATTGAAATTGGGGAATACACAAACATTCAAGATCAATGTACTTTGCATGTGTCTTCTGAATTGCCTTTGATAGTTGGAAGTTATGTAACTGTTGGACATAATGCAATACTTCATGCATGTAAGATTGAAGACAATGTTTTAATCGGTATGGGTGCAATTATACTTGATAATTCAGTCATCTCTAAAAATTGTTTGATTGCAGCTGGAAGTGTCGTTAAACCTGATTCAATAATAGCTGAAGGTAAACTTGTTGCTGGAATCCCAGCAAAAATTGTTAGGGATTTAACCGAAGATGAAATAAAATCAATTCACCAATCAGCTTTGAATTATGTCGAGTATGCAAATAAAATGAAATCATCACTCAATCGAGATTGAAATGGATACATTTAAGTTCACTCATAATGATATCAAAAAAATTGCCAAAGCTTTGAAAGCAACTGTACACGAGTACACCAATCATTCCAGATTAGAAGTAAAAAATAAAGAGAGACGACTTTCTTTGTTCGTTGAGATTTATCCAGAAATTGAAATGGGTAAACGAAAAGGATCACTAATTTCTGTTTATGGACCATTGACACATTTACAATTGCATTTTTGTACTGGATATGTAATAAGTGAATTGCTTGAAGAAGTTACTTTTATTTCAGAAGTCAATGGCAATATTTCTGGATTAACAATTGAACAGGAAGGTGGTTGTTCTCTTTATGCTAATGTTGATAGAAAAATTTTGTCGGGTGATTTCACAAAGTTAGGTCCCGAAGTGATGCTCTCAAGTATTGCTCTATCATTAGCAGAAGGTATCTTAAAAGAAAATAAGGATGAAGAGAACGAGAATAAGCATTAATACTGATTCTTTTTTTAATATTGATAAAAAAATCTTAACAAGAATTGTAAATCAGATTATTTTAGCAACAGGCAAAATTTTTTCATCAATTGAAATATCTTTTGTAAGTGATGAGGAACTTTTAGAATTGAACAAAAGATTTTTGAATCATAATTATTACACAGATATTCTTACTTTTTCATATACTTTGCAGGAACCATTTGAAACTCAAATAATTATTTCGTACGATAGAGCAATTGAAAACGCAAAAAAGTACAAAACAAAATTTGAAAAAGAAATTCTTAGACTCATTACTCACGGTATTTTGCATACCGTTGGTTTTGAAGACAAAACAAAAACTCAAAAACTTAAAATGAGAAAGTTAGAAAATAATATCCTTAATAATCTTAAGTTAGAAGGATTAAGAATAAAATGACCTGGAGATAATATGACTAAATATATGGTTTTGGTTGAATCACCATCGAAAGCGAAGACAATAAAAAAATATCTTGGAAAAGACTACATAGTTGAAGCAACAGTTGGACACATAAAAGATTTGCCCAAATCTACTTTTGGTGTTGATATTGAAAACGGATTCAAACCAAAAATTGTAAGTATCAAAGGAAAAGCTGAAATCCTTAAGAAAATTAAATCACTTGCCAAACAAACTGAAAAAATTTTCATTGCAACTGACCCTGATCGCGAAGGTGAGGCAATTGCTCAAGATATTTATGAAGCAATCAAAAATGGTGATAAAGAAATATATAGAGTTCTTTTTCACGAAATAACTGAAAAAGGAATTAAAGAAGGAATGAATTCCCCAAGGTGTATTGATGAAAATCTGGTTGCTTCTCAAAGAGCAAGAAGAGTAATGGATAGAATTATTGGATATAAAGTCAGCCCTCTTTTATGGAATACTCTTCATTTAATTGAATCATCCGGCGATAGTGCACTTTCGGCAGGTCGTGTCCAATCAGTTGCATTAAGACTTATCTGTGAAAGAGAAAAAGAAATTGAAGATTTCGTTCCAGTTGAATATTGGTCAATCGTTGGATTATTCGAAACTGAAAATCAATCTCGATTCAAAAGTAAACTGTATTCTTATCAGGGCAAGACTTACAAAATTCCAGAGAAAAATTTTGAATCTGAACAAGATCGAAACAACTTTTTATCTAAATACTTCTTCATTCCTGATGAAAAAACTGCGAATGAAATTTTTGAAAAATGCAAACAAGAACAATACAAAATTACAAGACTCGAAAAGAAAGTCGTTAATAGAAACCCAGCACCTCCCTTTACAACAAGTACTTTACAACAGGAAGCATCAAAAAAGTTATACTTCAGACCTCGACAAACAATGCAATACGCACAAAAATTATATGAAGGTGTTGAAATAGGAAAAAATGAAATAGTCGGTTTGATTACTTATATACGAACTGATTCGGTTAGAGTCAGCAATGAATCAATTGAAATGGCAAGGGAGTGTATCGTAAAAACTTATGGTAAAGAATTTCTGCCTGAAACGCCGAGAATTTATCAGAGCAAGAAACAAAATGTTCAGGATGCTCATGAAGCAATTCGTCCTACAAATCTAAAATATACGCCAGAGTATGTTAAGCAATTTCTTCCAAAAGAACTCTACAAATTATATGAACTAATATGGAATAGATTTATTGCTTCACAGATGAAGCCAGCTCAACTCGAACAAGTCTCAATTGATATCACTGGTGGTGATTTTGTATTCCATTCTACTGGTTCGTCAGTTCTATTTAAAGGATACCTTGCAGTTTATGATGAGAATGGCGATGAACAACCCTCAGATGAAGATATTAGCGAAAATGAGAATCGTATACCACCTGGTTTGAAAGAAGAAGAAAATTTAAATCTAATCGAGATCTCAAAGAATCAACACTTTACAAAGCCACCTGCACGCTATACTGAAAGTTCATTAGTAAAAGAATTGGATAACCTTGGAATTGGCAGGCCAAGTACATATGCAAGTATTATCAGCACATTATACGATCGCGAATATGTTGTACAAGAAGACAGAAAACTTATTCCAACAGAATTAGGTAAAAAGGTTAATGAGTTATTAGTTAATAATTTTGATCACATATTTAATGTTAACTTTACAGCCCAAATGGAAGAAGAACTGGATGAGATCGCTGAAGGTTCTAATAAATATGAACAAGTTCTTACCGATTTTTACATACCATTTAAAAATGTACTTGATGAAGTAGAGAATCGAATTGAAAAACCCAAATGTGAATTGTGTGGATCGGATATGGAGATTAAAGTTGGAAGATTCGGTAGATTTTTGGCTTGTACTAAATATCCAGAATGTAAAAACATCAAATCACTCAAAGATTTTTCTAAAAACAATGATAAAGAAGACGGCAATAAACAAGTTGATGAAAAATGTCCTAAATGTGGCAGTCAGCTTCTAATTCGAAGCTCAAGATACGGTAAATTTATTGGTTGCAGTAATTATCCAACATGCAATTATACCCGACCTATCACACTTGGAATTAAATGCCCGAAATGTAACAAAGGAGAAATAACTCAACGATTTACTAAAAAAAGAAGAATCTTTTTTGGTTGTACAAGATATCCTGAGTGCGATTATTCTACCTGGAATAGACCAACTGGAGAATTTTGCCCACAATGTGGAAAAGATTTATTGGTTATAGTAAACTCAGGGAAGAAGACTAAAATAAAATGTAATTCCTGTGATTATTTAAAAGAAATGGAAAAATAAATTGTCTGAGATTGAAAAATATTTAAATAAATTTATTGAGTACCTAACAGCCTATAGAAAATATTCAAAAAATACATTAGTTTCATATAGAAACGATTTAAATAATTTTCTGGAATTCTTAAATGAAAATAGAATTGATAAATTAGATCAAATTTCTAAAAGAACAATTCAAAGATTTATGATTTTTCTCTCAGAAAGAAATTTCACTCCTAAATCTATAGCAAGGAAATTAAGCTCTTTACGTTCATTCTATGCGTTTTTACTATTCAACGACTTCATTAACTATAATCCGATGGAAACAATTCTCAATCCAAAAATTCCCAAAAAAACAGTGAAGTTTCTTAACGAAGATTCTCTCATCTATAAATTGAATGAATTAAAATCAAATGAGGAAATTTTCCAAGAGTGGGCGATAATCGAATTATTGTACTCCACCGGATTAAGAGTGAGTGAATTATGTAACTTAAAAAGGAAGGATATCGATTTTGAAAATAACTTTATTCGGATAATTGGTAAGGGAGATAAAAAGAGATTGATCCCTTTAACAGAAAATGTCCTTCAAATATTTTCAAATTTGAACATCATGCAAAAAAAACCAGAAGAGTTTGTATTAACAACTAAAAACGGAGGAAAGCTATATCCAAAATACATTGAGAGACTGATCAAGAAATATTTGTCTGATATTTCTGAGGATGGAAAAGTATATCCTCATCTTATTAGACACACTTTCGCTACTCACCTCCTGAAAAGGGGAGCTGATTTGAATATTATAAAAGAGCTGCTTGGTCACTCAAGTCTTGAAACGACTACAATTTATACTCATCTGGGTATTGATCATCTCAAAAACATTTACAAAAAAACTCACCCAAAATCATAATTAATGGAGGAACTATGAACGTTCAAGTAACAGCAAGACGTTTCAAAGCACATGACTCCCTCAAGGAGTACGCAAATAAAGAAGTTAAGAGACTTGAAAAATTCAATAGCGATATTCTCAAAGCTGAAGTGATTCTAAGTTATGAACGCGCTCATGATAGTATTAAAACAGCAGAGATCGTTTTGCATCTCAATGGACACAACTTACTTGCCCGTGAATCAACTGAAGATTTCAAAAAATCTATTGATCTTGCTGTAAACAAACTTGAACGTCAACTATCTAAATTGAAAACCAAAACAATTGAGAAAAAAAGGCAGTAAAAAGAAAGCAATGGGTTTTTTAAACAATTTAATTGAGATTCAAAAGGAATACATAGAAGTAGGTTTTTTCTATGAGAATTGCCATCGTTTATTCGGATTAAACCTGATTGCCGAAAACGATGGCTTCTCAAAGAAAATTTACGATAGAAGTATTCATAGACCTGGATTAGCTTTAGCCGGTTTTTTCGAATTATTCAGTTATAATCGTGTTCAAATTTTCGGAAATACCGAAATTAAATTTTTAGCCTCACTTGATAATTTTAAACGATTGCAAGCTCTAACGAAATTCTTTAAGTATGATATTCCTTGTATAGTTTTTTCAAATAATCATAAGCCTGATGATGACTTCCTTCATCTTGCAGCACAAAAAAAAGTTTCAATTTTTAATTGTCCATTACCAACTACAAAAGTTGTTTATTTTTTAAGTGATTTCCTTGATGATCAATTTGCACCTCAAGTTACAATACATGGTTCTTTTGTTGATGTCTATGGAATTGGTTTACTTTTCATTGGTCGTTCTGGAATTGGAAAAAGTGAAATTGCTCTTGATCTTGTCGAACGTGGACATAGATTAGTGGCTGATGATATTATTCTCGCAACCAGAAAAGGCGAAGGTATTCTTATGGGTTCGGGAACTAAAGTGATGAAACACTTCATGGAAATTAGAGGATTAGGGCTTCTAAATGTTGAAAAAATTTTTGGTGTCCGCGCAATTCGATATCAGAAACGAATTGAAGTCCTGGTTGTTCTTGAAGAATGGGATGCAAAAAAAGAATATACAAGGACAGGCTTAGAGTCATTCACAACTAACATTCTTGGTGTCGAGATCCCTACGGTTATTTTACCAATCTTTCCAGGAAAGAATATAACCGTAATAGCCGAAATTATTGCTTTAAATTACTTACTTAAACATTATGGTTATGATGCCGCACAGGATATGAAAGAAAGAATTGAAAGGAATATCAAGGCAAAAACAAACAAAAAATTCGAGAGAACCATTGATTACTTTGAACATGACTTTGAATAATTGACATTACAATTTTCATTAATTATCTTTGCGACACTGATGAAGATTATTCTGCATTTTTCAAGAAATACTAAAATAAGAGAGATTAATCATAAGCAAATAACTCTTATAACGATTTGCATGTGGGTATTTATATCCCTACTACTCATAGGTATTTCTACACTCTTAATTCAAAATCATTCTAATCTCTTAGCAAAAGAAAATTATGCTTTAAAGCAAACAATCAAAGAGTTAACACAAGAGCTTGATCATATTCAAAAATCAATTTCAGAAATTCATGATTCGGAAAAGAAGTTACAATTAGCTGCTGGTATTTCACTCGATGAAGAATATTCAATTGGTGGTGCTGATGAAATAAATATTTACCTGAAAAAAGATAACCTAAACCTCAAAAGACTTAATCAAATAACTAATGAATTAGTTAATCGAATTACTTACCAAAAAGAAAAAATGGAACTAATTTTATCTAAATTTGAAGAGAAAAAAGATTTAGCAAAGCGAATACCAGCTATTGTGCCTATGGATGGTGTGTTTTCTAATCACAGTTTCGGTATGAGAATTCATCCTATTCTTGAACGATGGAGAATGCATGAAGGTATAGATATTTTGGGTCAATATGGTACTCCTGTATTAGCAACAGGAGCTGGGGTTGTTAAATTTGTAGGTTGGGACGGTGGTTTTGGCTTGTGCGTAATAATAGACCATGGACATGGATACGAAACACTTTATGGTCATTTATCTAGAGCAACTGTACGGGAAGGTCAGGCTGTAGTGAGATTTCAGAAAATAGGTGAATGTGGAAGTACTGGACTTTCTACGGGACCACATTTACACTATGAAGTTTCTTTTAATGGTGAAAAACAAAATCCTATTCACTATTTTTTAAGATAAGCTAACTATCGAGAGGGTAAATATGATCTGGACACTTGAATTAGCTCAATATCTATTGGATGCACCATGGCCAGCAACAAAAGCTGAATTAATTGATTATGCAAACAGAATTGGAGCTCCTCGAGAAGTAATTGAAAATCTTGAAGAATTAGAAGATTCTGAAGAAATGTACGAGGGAATCGAGGATATCTGGCCTGATTTCCCAACAAATGAAGACTTCTTTTATTCTGATGAAGAAGAAGAAGAAATTTAAAGATGAATCTATGGGAAAACTTTATTGTCAATGAAAAAGTGAGGGGCTCCCTCCAAAAAATTTTTTTACGTCATTCGTACCCTCCTGCTTTAATTTTTTTTGGACAAAAAGGAATAGGTAAGGAAGCGCATTCTTTTGCTTTTGCGCAAAGTATAAACTGCATCGAAAAAAATTTTGATCCTTGCGGCAAATGCACTCGATGTAATGCTGTTTATAATTTTTTGTATCCAGACGTAAATTATATTTTTGCCACTCCAACTTCTACTGAAAAATCAAAACTATACCCTAAAATTGAAATTATTTTAGAAAAAAAAAAGTTAATCCCTACCTAAAAGTAAAACTTCCACGTGCGAATGAAATAACGATTGACTTAATTCGGGAACTTAAATCAAATCTTTCAATTTCGGCACCTGAACTCTCAAAAAAGGTTGTTATTGTTTCTGAAGCAGAAAAACTAAACCTTGAATCCCAAAATGCTTTACTTAAAATCCTTGAAGAACCAAATGAAGATATTTTATTCATTTTAGAAACGGATAACCTTGAATCATTATTACCTACAATTAAATCTCGTTGTTGGATAATAAATTTCGGTCCTCCAACACATTTACACATAAAAGAATTTTTTCTGAATAGATTTGGTGATAAAATCGCTCCAGATATTCTCCAAACTTTAATACAGAAATATTCAAATAAGAATCTGAGTGAATTATTTGATTTAGTCCTTAATTTAATTTCATCTGAGAAAAACTTGAATGAAACAGATTCCGAAAATTCAATTGATTTTTTAGAATTATTTAGATATCTCTATTTAGGTCAGTTTAACAAAGCTCTCACATATTTTGATTTTTTTAATCTATTAAATGATCGAAAAACTGCAATTTCAGTCACTGCGCAATTTCTAAAATTCTGTTATCTTGTTTTGAAGACAAAACTCAGTCAAGAAAACAAAACTGAGAACCTGATTAGGCTTTCAAAAGTTATTGATGAAATAAAATTTAAAGTTGTAATTGATCATTTAACAAATTATCAAAATTATATCGAGAATTATATCAATTTGAATCTTTTGTGGATTCAAATATTCTTACTAATTCATAGATCATTTATTAAAAACAAATAGGGTGGTATCATGAAAGATGTCTTTATTTGTGATGCACTTAGAACTCCAATTGGAAGTTTTCTAGGTGCTTTAAGTTTTTTACCAGCTCCGAAACTAGCAGCTGAGTTAATAAAAGCAATCGTACAAAGAAATAATTTAGATGGTAAAAATGTTAATGAAGTTATTTTGGGAAATGTTTTAAGTGCTGGATTAGGTCAAGCTCCTGCGAGACAAGCTGCTATTTTTGGTGGACTTCCTACATCAGTAGAATGTATGACTATCAATAAAGTTTGTGGTTCCGGTTTAAAATCTGTTATGCTTGCAGATCAAGCTATTAAATGTAATGATGCTGAATTAATTTTAGCAGGTGGAATGGAGAGCATGTCTAATGCACCATTCGTACTCATGGGATTGCGAAACGGAATTAAATTCGGTAACCAAACTCTTTATGATACAATGTTATATGACGGTTTAATTGATGTTTATAATAATATGCATATGGGGAATTGTGCTGAAACAGTTGCAAAGGAAAAATTAATTTCCCGTGAAGAACAAGATAAATTTGCAGTTGAAAGTTATCGTCGAGCATTAAAAGCACAAGAATCTGGTTTATTTAAAGAAGAAATTCTACCAATTCAGATTAAAGAGAGTCTTATCTCTGAAGATGAAGAACCCAAAAAAGTTAAATTTGAAAAAATTCCACAATTAAAACCAGTATTTGAAAAAGACGGTACTATTACACCAGCAAACGCATCCAAATTAAATGATGGAGCAGCATTAGTTTTAGTAGCAGATGAAAATGCAATTAAAAAATTTAATTTGAAACCAATGGTAAGAATTGTATCCCAGGCAGCATATGCTTTAGATCCTATTAATTTTTCGCTGGCTCCAATAGGGGCAATTAAGAAATCCTTGCAAAAAGCAAACTTAAAAATTGATGATATTGATCTTTTTGAAATTAATGAAGCATTTTCTCTTGTAACTTTAGCTGTTATAAAAGAATTATCTATTCCACATGAAAAAGTTAATGTAAATGGTGGTGCCGTTGCATTAGGTCATCCAATAGGTGCATCTGGTGCAAGATTATTAACAACATTGATTTATGAAATGAAAAGAAGAAATGTAATATATGGTATAACTTCACTTTGCATTGGTGGCGGTGAAGCAGTTTCACTAATTATTGAAAATATTAATTAAGGGAGGAAATATGGTAATTAAAAACATCGCTGTAATAGGTTCTGGTACAATGGGCAATGGAATTGCTCATGTATTTGCGCAATATGGTTTTTCAGTTTTTTTGGTAGATGTTAGCAATGAAATATTAAATAAGGCCATTCAGATCATTTCAACTAACCTCGATCGCATGATCAAAAAGGGAACAATTACAGAAGAATTAAAAAAACAAACATTGGAAAGAATCAAACCAATTCATGGAGGAGATAATCTTCCACAAGATCTTGATTTGGTAATCGAAGCTGTAACTGAAAATTTTGAAATTAAAAGTGCTGTTCTTCAGAATGTATCAAATATAGTTAAAGATGATTGCATTATTGCATCAAATACATCATCAATTCCAATTACGAAATTGGCAAATTTGGTGAAAAGACCTGACAAATTTATTGGTATGCACTTCATGAATCCTGTTCCAGTTATGAAATTGGTTGAGATAATTAGAGGTTATTTAACAAGTAACGAAACATTCGAAATCATTAGAGATTTGACTTTAAAAATTGATAAAGTACCTGCAGAAGTAAATGATTTTCCTGGATTTGTATCAAATCGAGTTCTAATGCCTATGATTAATGAAGCAATCTATTGCGTCTATGAAGGTGTAGCAACCCCTGAAAACATAGATACTGTTATGAAACTCGGAATGAATCATCCGATGGGTCCACTAACATTAGCTGATTTTATTGGACTTGATGTTTGTCTTGCAATTATGGAAGTCCTTTACGAAGGTTTTAATGATCCCAAATACAGACCTTGTCCGCTTTTGAAAAAAATGGTTGCTGCAAACAAACTAGGAAGGAAAACAGGCGAAGGATTCTTCAAGTACTGATAGATGGTAATAAAAAAAATTATTGTTAATGCTAAATTAACACTTAATAATTATCTCAGATTATTTCGAACGACAGAATACACAAATTATACTGGATTCATTTTATTCTCTGTTATAATAGGGATTATTGCAGGATTCTCTGCAGTTATATTCCATGATGCAATTGAATTTTTTAACTCTGTTTTTTTTAAACAAACTAAAGAAGGACTGTATTTTCTTGGTAGTGCTTTTGTAATTTTAATTCCAGTCATTGGAATGTTTATTCAAAGTGTACTGATTAAATTTGCACCCTTCGAAGCTAAACAAAAGGGAGTATATGAAGTAGTAAAAGCAGTCAATACAAAAAATAGTCAAATTAGCCTTGGAACAACTTTATTTAATTTTTTAACCTCCGCAATTAGTATCGGTTCAGGAGTAACTTTAGGACCCGAGGGTCCCGCAGCTCAAATAGGTGGAGGTTTCGCTAATAAAATCTCAACTTTATTTGCATTTGATAATGAGAGAATAAGGATTTATACTGCTTCAGGTGCCGGCGCTGCTATTGCCGCAATTTTCAACACTCCTTTAGCTGGCGTATTTTTCACACTTGAAATTATTTTACTTAATGATTTCCATGCACCAACTTTTTCCATTTCAGTTATATCATCTGTTTCTGCGAGTGCTGTTTCCAGGATATTTCTTGGAAATGAACCCATTTTTTCTTTTGATATAGTTAAGCCAATACAATATTCAGAATTATATATTTACGCTATTCTCGGGATCTCAGCTGGAATTCTATCATTATCATTTATAACACTTAACGATATATTTAAACAAATTTTTAAAAAATTGAATAGAGGTTTGATTCATCAAATTACTTTAATGATTATAGTTGGTCTTTTAATTGGGATTTCTGGATATTATTATAATGAAATTTTTGGAATCGGATATAAGGCCATTAATGAAATCCTGGCTAGTAAACTAAGAGTAGAAGTTGTTATTATTATTTTCTTGTTGAAATTTATTCTTGTTTTGCTAGCAATAAACGTTGGAGCGTTCGGTGGTTTATTTGCTCCAGCGCTTTTTCTGGGTGCAGGATTTGGGTATATATTTCATTTTATCTTATTTCAATATCTAGGAATTAATCTGGATTTGGCAACTGTTGTGTTGATAAGCATGGGTACGATGCTTAGTGGTATACATACAATTCCAATTACTGCGATAATGATGATTTTTGAGATGACTCATGATTATTCTTTTATTCTACCGCTAATGTTATCAGTCATAATAAGCACAATGATCGTACAGATCTCACTTAAAGGAACAGTTCATAAAAAACATTTGGAATCAGAAGGTATCTCATTTCAAAAAAGTGATCCTTATTCAATTTTAAGTCATATAAAAATTACATCAACTGAATTAAAAGATTTAATCACTATAAATGAAAATGAACCTATTATAAAGATTATTTCAACTTTTTTAGAATCACATCATGATATTGTCTATGTCACTAATGATAATAACGAACTTGTAGGTTTAATCAAAGAAAAAGATATAAGATCCATTTTAACTGACTATGAAGTGCTGAAACACTTGTTTATAATTAAAGATATTTATGATCCCAAAATTATCTTAATAGACTCTGAAGATACATTGGATAATGCCTTGCACCTGATGTTGAAAAATAACTTGACTGAAATTTCTGTTATTGATTACTCGACTGGTAAACAAAAAATTTTAGGAATATTAACACTAAATGAAATTCAGTCAATACTTACTAAGGAAAATTTTAGAAGACAATTTACTTCAATTCTATCTCAAGAACTTAGAACTCTGCATCTATCAAATTCTATTGAAATTGCTGAAGGTTATTCAATAAGAGAAATAAAAGTCCCAAACAAATTAATTGGGAAAAATTTAAAAGAGACAAGAGCAAGAAATTTGTATAATGTTGAAATATTGATAATAAAAAAGGACCAGAATAAAGAATCGCAAAAAAATAACGACACAACTATCATTACAGCTGATCCAAATTATGTTTTTGAAAAAAATGATATACTTATAGTTTTAGGACGAAATGAGAACATTTTAAAATTTGAAAAATCCAATGATATCGATTAGTTGTCTTATAATGTCTATTATGTAAACATAAACTAAACTTCAAATTAAATAATACCAAAACGAACTAATAGATAAATTATAAAAGTTATTAACGCGAAATACCATAAAATTTTACTATTTCTTCTATTTGATAAATAAGATTTCCGGGTTAGCTCAAATTTATTCTTAAATTTATTTTTTTCATCAGTTTCAGGTTTATAATATCTTGGCAAATACTCGAATCTTTTATGCTCAGGTTTTTTCATTAACATTATAGCTTACACCATCGGTTATAAATTTTGCATATCTTGACAATAAAATAATTTTAGTTGATTTTAAATCATTGCTTCTAATTTCCCCATCTGCATGTAAATAAATTGGTAGATTTGAAGTTATGTACATTTCCTTTACCTTAAAATACATAACCGATTTGTTTCCTAAATGTTTTCCAAAAATCGCCAGAGGAAGCAAGTATAAAACCTTTAATTTTGAAAGTTTTTTAACAATACAAACATCCAGTTGACCATCGATTGGATTTGCAAGCGGAGTCAACTTGAATCCGCCACCAGCCGTTTTACCATTTCCAATAGAGATCATAAAGACTTCTTCGTTCAATTTTTTATCATCTAAAATAATTTCAACTTTTCTAAAATTATATCTTACTAAAGTTTTGAATACACCTATCAAGTACAATACCAATCCTCTTAAGAATTTAATCGATTTCACTGAATATGCAACCTCAGCATCGAATCCAATGCCTAAACTATTAGCGAAAAGGAAGTTAATTTTTCTACCGGTAAACTCAGTTAACTCACAGTAACCTATATCAAGATCGAGCGTCTTTTCATTAAGCAGAGTATCTAAATCTTTATAAAGATTTTTTTTCAAACCAAGTGTTAATGCGAAATCGTTTCCAGAACCAGTCGGGAGCACACCCAATGTTTTATTATTAATTACATTTGCGTTCAATAATTCATGAATGGTTCCATCACCACCAATTACGATTATTCTATCAAATTCACCCTCGTTCTTTTTAGCAATATTAATCACATCACCAGGTTTTGAAGTAATAATAATTTGATAATCTATTTTTTTCTTATCCAAATAGTGCTGAATTGATGAAAGTAGATTTTTTGTTTTACCTTTTCCAGCAGTTGGATTTGCAATAAATAAATATCTCATATTTTTCCTTTTTATTATTCAAAAATTGCATCAACAAAATTTTTCGCTTCAAATGGTTGAAAATCTTCGATACCTTCACCTATCCCCACAAATTTAACTGGAATTTTAAATTTATCAACTATTTGGAAAATTACTCCACCTTTAGCTGTTCCATCTAATTTTGTTAAAATTAAACCAGTTATTGGAACATATTTAAGGAAATTTTCAATCTGTAAATTTGCATTTTGACCAGTTGTCGAATCAATTACAAGTAATACTTCATCAATTTCTCGATTTAACTTTTTGTTTACGACTTTAATGATTTTATTAAGTTCATTCATTAAATCTTTTTTTGTGTGTAATCTACCTGCCGTATCAATTATTAATAATTCAATATTGTTTTTTATTGCCCTATCCAGAGCTTCATAAACAACTGCAGCAGGATCTTGAGTATTTAAATTATGAATAATTTCAACGCCAGCACGGTTTGACCATATTTCCAATTGTTCATTAGCTGCTGCTCTAAAAGTATCTGCAGCAGCAATTAATACTCCATGATTATTTTTTTTGAACAAATATGCAAGTTTACCAACTGTGGTTGTCTTTCCAGTCCCATTTACACCAACAACAGCAATTACTTTCGGATTGCTGCCATTGCTCAAGCTAAAATTCTGAAAATCAATTGTTAAATTTTTAATAGTTACATTCGACAAAATTTCAATTAATTCTTTCTTGACAATTTCCAGAAATAATTCTTTACTTAGGTTTTGTTGTCCTTTCAACTCTTTATGGACGTTATTTATGATTTTTTCTGTAATGTTATATCCGACATCAGCAAGTATTAAAGCTTCCCTTACATTTTCTAGATCATTTTCATCAATAATTTTTTTTTCAGAAAAAATTTGAGATAACTTTTGACTAAAATTTTCTTTTGTTTTTCTTAAGCCATCTTTTAAACGTGCTAAGCTATCTATTAAATTTTTCATGTTTCTCTCTTTAGATTTTTAAGACCATAATTCACTAAACTTAAAATTATCAAAATAGTAGAAATGTACAATATGAATTTGTATACAAGGTTCAATTTATTAAATTCGAGTAAACCATATATGAATACAACGCCAATAGAACCAACAGTCATTTTTCCGATAAAATCTGATGACGGTACATAAGTCTTCTTTCTAATAAAAACAATTCCTACCAACATAATTATAATGTCTCTGCATATCACACTTAACATGTACCAATTCGGAACTAGACTGTTAATGAATGCTAAATAGGCAGCGATCATAATAAAAATTTTATCCACCAATGGATCTATAACCTTACCTAATTCAGTTATCTGATTTAATCTCCTGGCAAGAAATCCATCTAAATTATCAAGAATTGAAAAAAATATAAATGTCGTTATTAACAACCAGCGATTTTCAAGTGGTTCTTTAAAAAAATAAATCAAAGGTAATATCAAGGTAATCCTAAAAAGGCTTACTTGGTTAGGTATTTTCTTTAAATCACTCAGGTTTAATCTAATCATTTACTCATTCTCATCCTTTTTAGAGTTGGGATGAACTGGAATTGGATAATTACCTGAAAAGCAAGCTGTACAATAATAATTTTCATCGTTTTCGTTAGTGCATTCAATCATTCTTTTAAATGACAAATATTTTAATGAATCTACATTTAAAAATTCTCTAATCTTTTCAACATCACCATCAAATTTATTGGCAATTAATTCAGTTTTTGATGGAAAATCCATACCATAAAAGCAAGGAAATTTTATTGGTGGGGATGCAATTCTTATATGAATTTTATTTGGATTTCCTTCACGCAACATATTGACGAGCTGTTTGGATGTCGTTCCACGAACAATTGAATCATCAACAACAACAATATCTCTCTTTTCTAATACACCTTTAACGATATTAAATTTAATCTTGACTGATAAATTGCGTTTATCAACCTCTGGTTGAATGAACGTTCTTCCAATATAATGACTTCTAATTAAACCGATTTCGAATTTAGAATTCGAATTCATTTTTCTTAATTGATCATTGTATCCCAATGCAATTGTATTTGAACTATCAGGAACGCTTATCACTCCAATTTTTTTCTCATTTGTTGATTTTACTGGAGATTCTTCTGCTAATTTCTTACCCAATTTTCTTCTAACTTTATCAACATTTTCATTAAATACGATACTATCGGGCCTGGAGAAATAAATAAATTCGAAGATACATTTTTTAGAGTACTCAGGAATATTACTTAATCTGAAACTTTCTTCAATTACTGCAATATCTTCTTCAATTTTTATTGCAAGAATTTCCCCTCTTTCGATTTCTCGTTCATATTTCGCACCAATAATATCGAATGCACAAGTTTCCGAAGCAATGACTGGTACACAGTCGAGAAAACCTAAAGACAAAGGTCTGATTCCAAATTTGTCTCTTGCAGTATATAAATAATTATCGGTTAATATTACAACTGAAAATGCACCCTGAATTTGTTCCAATGCATCAATAACTTGCTCTATTTGTGATTCTTTCTTACTTCTAGAAATAAGATGAAGAATAACCTCTGTATCGCTTGTTGTTTGAAATATCGATCCTTCTTCGATTAATTTTTTTCTGATTTTATAAGCATTTGTAAGGTTTCCGTTGTGTGAGATTGCAAGATTGCCATTCCTATATTTTACAACAAATGGTTGTACATTAATCAGTGAATTTGAACCAGTAGTTGAATATCGATTATGTCCAATTGCAGCATTACCTTTGAGATCTTCAAAAATTTTTTCATCGTGGAAAATATCCGAAACTAAACCTTTACCCTTTTTAATTCTAAACACAGTTTTATTATCAATAGAATGTCTTGTTACAATTCCAGCAGCTTCCTGACCTCTATGTTGAAGAGCAAGTAAGCCATAATAAGTCATTAATGCAGCTGACTTAATGCCAGCAATGCCAAAAACACCACAATTGCTTTGAGGTTTATCTTTAAAATCGGAAACCATTTAGGTAAGTATATGAATTCTTTAAAAAATTAGTCGGAACGGCGGGATTTGAACCCGCGACCCCCACTACCCCAAAGTGGTGCGCTAGCCGGGCTGCGCCACGTTCCGAACCTTTCTCATAATTTAATATAAATATCCTCAAGTAATTCTTTAATCTCACGTAAATTTTTTAACAACTCTTGATTATCGATCTTGGTTTTATCCGTATTACCAACAGGTTTCTGTTCACTAGTTGCATCTTTTATGGGTAAATCAAGATTAAACTCTTCGTTGGGGTTATAATTTTGTAAAACTTTCTTTGCTCCATCAATTGTGTATTTTTCCTCTCGCAAAAGTTTTTTAAGTAATAAAATTAGCTGAATGTCTTTATTTGTATAAATTCTGTTGCCTGCACGATTCTTTTGAGGTTTTAATTGTTCAAATTCGTTTTCCCAATAGCGTAAAACATATTGTTCCAACCCAGTGATTTTACTGACTTCACTAATCGAATAATAAAGTTTTTTTATACCAAGTTCCTTCATACTCACAATGAGTTTTACATTTCAAATATAAAAAAATAAGTAAATAGTTAAAAGTTATTTAAAGTATAATATTAAGTATTTAAGTTAATTGATTTTCTTTTTTAACAATATCAATTAATTCGGATATATCATTCAAGATATAATCAGAATCAGGATTCATTGTATTGAAAGTATCGCCATATTTTGCAAATGCGGTTTTCATACCTACTAATTTTGCTCCCACAATGTCTCTTTCAGCCCAGTCGCCTACCATAATAGATTCTTCAGCTTTTACACTAAGTTTTTCAAGAATTTTATTAAAAGGAACAGGACTTGGTTTTCTCTCCTGTGTATCATCAAAAGTTACAATTGCATCAAATATGTATTGAAAATTTAGACTTGATAATCGTAACCATGCTTCTAAAGCTGGCGCATCTGAGACTATTCCCAATTTTAAACCAAGTTTTATTAGTCGAATTAAGGTTGGATAAACATTTGGATACGGAACCAAAGAAGCAACCCTCGCTCTTCGATATGCAACAATTGCTGCAGATAAAATTTTATAATCAATTTTGTTTAATGTTCTTAGAAGAACTTCATCAAATACTTTTTGATACTCAAGACCCTTTTCTTTGTAAATCTCATCGATATGTCTGCTAATTTCTGATGCATCTAAGTTTAGACCTGCATCAATCATTGCTGGTATAGCGGCTTCAATAGCACGACGTTTCATTTGCATGAAATCAACAAGTGTATTGTCTAAATCAAAAACAATTGCTTTAATCATACTAGATTGTTCTCAATTATGTTTCTAATTTTTGGATTTATATAAATGTCATCAACTCCAATCTCTTTCAGGGCTTCTAACAGAATCAATAATTTTCTTTGTGTTTGAGCTAATCTATTTATTACAATAATCCTATCTGATTTTAATATACAATAACCGCCGTTAAAATCTCCTTTTTCAAATCTTACTTTAATACCTTTTTGAAGAGCGATTTCTTTTAATTCATCAATTAGTTCTTGATATTGTTTTTCCATTTCTTTCATATTTCAATTTCTCCTTAGTGGTTGAAAAATCGCTAACCAGATAGACGTCAGATAACAAAGTAAAGCGATTGCAGGCAAACCACCAAGAGCGCCAATTCTTTGGATCAATAAACTTAGAGCGATATTCGTATTAAATTCAGTCAAAAGGACTTGATATGTATAATTTATATCGAGATATGTTAAAAATATTTCAACTGGAAAGAATAAAACAAATATCATTGTAATCATGAATAGCCAGCCCTCTTTTTTCAAGCTGACTCTAGAAGATCTGATAAAAAGATAATAAAAGATCAATACTAAAGGATAACTAAAAAGAATATAAACATTTATATTACCAATTAGTTTTAAAGTTTGTTTTAAGATATCATAGCTTAATTGACTTTTGACAATTAGTGAAAAGGGCTCGAATAGAGTATAAGCAACAATTGCTCTATAAATAGATCCACCCAACCAGAAAAGTCCAACAATAATTAAGATGAATAAATATATTTTTGTAGTTGTTCTTTCGATCATAAATTTTTAATGCAAATTAATACGCTTTGAAATTTTAATCAATAAACAGAAAGGTTATCAAGATGAGATTAGCAAGTATAGATATTGGTACAAATACTGTTCTTTTATTAGTTGCAGAAGTATTTAATGATAAAATTGTCCCAATTCGCGATGAATATCGTATTCCAAGAATTGGAAAGGATTTAATATTAAATAAATTAATTTCTAATGAATCCCGCTTAAAATTAATTGATGTTTTGAGAGAATTCATATTAATATGTTCAGAATTGAAGGTTGATAAAATTTTAATTGCAGGGACAGCACCATTTAGATTAGCAAAAAATTCAAATGAGATAATAGAAAAAATCGATTATGAATTAAAATTAAAAATTAGGATCCTAGGTGAAACTGAAGAAGCTATTCTGACATTTTTTGGAGGTATAAGTAATTTTAGCGAATATTTTGGATATAAAGACTTTCTGGTTATTGATGTTGGCGGTGGCAGTACAGAATTAACTATTGGAAATCCCGAAAATATTTATTTTAGAAAAAGTTTTAAGATAGGCGCAGTTATTTTGAAGGACTTATTCTTTACAAATTTCCCCTATCAAAATGACCCGAGGGCTATTTATAATCATCTCGAAACTATAATTAATCCGCCCAGCCTCGATAAAAGAAATTTATTGACAATTGCAGTAGCTGGAACGCCAACAACTCTTGCATCCATTTATAAAAAGCAAACGGTTTTTAAAGAACAACTTATTAATAAAACTTTACTTAAAAATAATTATCTAACTAATTTAATTGCTAAATTTTATAAACTTACACCTGATCAAATTAAAAGCTCCTATCCAGCAGTTGTTAATGGAAGAGAAGATGTAATATTACCCGGTACAATAATCTTGAAATTCATTTTAGATAAATTAAAAATCGAAAAGTTTTATGTTTCTACAAGGGGGGTAAGATATGGCTTAATTATTAAGTACTTAATTGAAAATCATATATCAGGATTCTGGACAAAAGTAGATCTCAAGAAATTCTTATCGTCTTGATATGGGTAGTCGATATTGTAATGCAATCCGCGTGATTCTTTTCTCAAACTGGCTGAATAAGTGATTAAATAAGCAACTATACTTAAATTTCTAAGCTCTAAAATTTCTTCAGAGATACGTGATTCATCGTAAAGATTTTTTACTTCTTCTAAAATTATTTCATATCTCTTAAGAGCTCGTTGAAGCCTTTCATTTGACCGTACAATACCAACATAATCCCATAATATTTCTCTAATCTCAAGTCGAGTGCGAGAAATTAGAATTCTTTCTTCAGGAGTAATAGTTCCAGTATCAACCCAATCTGGAATTCCATCAGGAATTGAATAGAGTTTATCTTGAATAATTTTTTTTGCTGATATTGCAGCATATTTTGAAAAAACTAAAGCTTCAAGAAGTGAGTTACTTGCCAAGCGATTTGCACCATGAACACCTGTCATAGCAGATTCACCAGTTGCAAGAAGATTAACAATTGAAGTCGCCCCATTCAAATCAGTAACTATTCCACCACAAGCATAATGAGCTGCTGGTATGACCGGAATAAACTGTTTTGTTATATCAATATTCATCTCGAGACATTTCTGGTAAATGTTAGGGAATTTTTGTTTAATCTTATCAGCATCTTTGAAAGTTAAATCGAGATAAATAAACTCCTCTCCTCGTTTTTTTAATTCCATATCAATTGCCCGAGCAACTATATCCCTTGGTGCAAGCTCAGCTCGTGGATCATATTTATGTAAAAATTCTTCACCATTTTGTAGCCTCAATTTCCCACCAAATCCACGAACCGCTTCACTTATTAAAAATGCGGGTTTGGTCGACCTTGTATGGGCGTCAGATTCATAAACAGCAGTAGGGTGAAATTGAACGAATTCCATATTCCCAATTAAAGCACCAGCTCGATAAGCCATTGCAAATCCATCACCAGTTGCTATTGGAGGATTTGTTGTGTGAAGATAAGCCTGGCCCAACCCTCCAGTTGCAATTAATGTAACCTTTGAGATAAAAGTATGGACAACACCAGAGTTAACATCATAAACATAGGCACCCCAACAATGTATTTTTGAGTTATTGGATTTAGTGGAATTTCGAAGATGATGCTCAGTAATTAGATCGATAGCAAAATGATTTTCTAATAAATGTATGTTCTTAATTTCGTTGATTTTATTTAATAGTGCCCTTTCAATTTCTCTACCAGTTAAATCCTTGGCATGAACAATTCTGTTTCGAGAGTGGCCACCCTCTCGTGCTAGATCAAGTCTTCCATTTTGAGTTAAAGAAAATTGTGTTCCTAGTTCAATTAATTTATTTATTTCATTGGGACCCTCCTTTACAATCAATTCAACAGCTTCCTTCTTACATAATCCGGCACCAGCTGCTAAAGTATCTTGAATATGCAAATCAAAATTATCATTTGGATCAAATACAGAAGCAATCCCACCTTGAGCGTAGTTCGTATTCGACTCAGCTTTATCTTTTTTTGTAACTATATAAACTTCAGCAAACTGCGAAACTTCAATTGCAAATCTTAATCCTGCAATTCCACTTCCAATTACGAGTACATCAGTATTTATTCTCATATCATAACATATATTTTAATACAAAAAATCCAATAATTAATAGTAACATGAATGCGATTGTTAGTTTATCCAGGTATCTATCGATAAAAAATTTTACCTCTGGACCAATGAAGTAAATAAGTGTTGCGACTAAAAAGAATCTACCAGCTCTTCCAATTAAAGATGCAAGAGTCAAAGTGTACAGATCGATTGTCTTGTTAAATCCTGCTAAGATAGTAAAGACTTTATAGGGAATTGGTGTAAAACCAGCAGTTACAATTGCAATAAATCCATTCTCTTGATATTTACTTAATACATAATCAACTTGATGATGAACCCCATAAAATTCAATTATTTTAATTCCAATCGTATCGTAGAATAAGTATCCAATCAAATAACCAAGGTATGCACCCATGACAGAACCAATAGTACAAATGGATGCATAATAAAAGCTTTTTCTTGGATAACTGATTGCAAGAATAATTAATAATGCATCAGGTGGAATCGGAAAAAATGAAGATTCAATAAATGCAAAAATAAATAGAGCAATTCCTGCAGAAGGTTTATGGGCAAAACTTTCAACCCATTCTTTTGTTCTTGTCAAAATATTTTTAAAACGTTCATGAAGAATTTTCATTGAATTGATCATAAAGTCCTTTCATATTGGTTTTAGTTCAAAAATTTAGAACAGATGGAATTATTATATCTCTCATTGTAATGAATCCATAGCGAGCATGGAGAAGATTTGGAATTGAATTTACTACCATTGCGGCTGTTGCAGTATCTCCATGAATTCCACCTTCGAATTTGACATGAAGTGAAGGTATTCCTGAAATTTTAATCTCATCAAAGGATTCCTTTATATCTGTTCTCATTTCTAAAACTAATTCAAGTACTTTTTTAGAATTCACTTTTCCAGCAACAACATGTTTACTCCCTGAAACGGTTCCTTTCGGAATATCGAAATATTTTGTTTTTAAATTTTTTGAAGCGAGAACAGGAGTAATTGATTCTGAAAAACTCATAATATTTAGTTTTAAGTTATGATTTAGGAATTGTGCAGATTCTAATAATCCAATATGTCCAATTTGTTTACTTTTAACCAATTTCATGAATTCATTTTTCGACTTACCTAATCCCATTTTGATTTGAAGAGCTTTTCTTCTCTTGTTTAAATCTACCAAACGATAGATAGATATACTATTTACTCGACTGCAAACACTCGTTAAAAAAGTTGGCAATGTATCCATTACAAAACCTGGATTTACACCAGTACCGAGAACATGTACAAAATTTTCCTTAGCTTTTTGATCAATTTCTTCACTTAATTTTAAGTGATTACTAAAAGGAAATAATAATTCTTCACAGGTAGAAATCACACTTGAATGATTTTCAAGACAAACAAAGATATCGTTTGCAATTTCAACAAGCCGACTTTTACTCGTCAGAATTGTAACTTCAGGTTGGCATTCTTTTAATGTTACTCTAAGATCATTTGAAATTTTAATACCTAAATTTTTCTTCCCTAAAAACTCACCGAGATCTTTCCCCTGTTTAGAATTATCAATATCGACTACGGCTAACAAACTAAGTGATTTCTTTTCGAGGATTAGGTTACAGGTCTCGATTCCAATTTGACCAAGACCGACTACTACAACTTTTATTTTTGCTGTCATAAACCGATAACCCCCATATTTATTATTAATTTGTTTATTCCATAGATCATTAATAAATAAACAAAAACTATAAGAAGACTAATCTTGTTTTTTTCTAGTACAAAATTCAGAAAACTATATAATAAATACATCGAATAAACGAAAATCAATATTTCGATACAAGTAATTGAAATTGCTTTGGTAAAATTTATATCGAATATACCTGGATTTTTAGAAAATAAATATTGTCCAAACAACATTAATTCTAATGGAAATAAAATAAATAAGCTGATTGAACTAAAAATGTAAGGATAAGTTGTCATCGAAAGCATATTTAAATAAGAAATCTTTTGTTTGGATAACAATTCAAAAAGGAATTTCATCATGAGATTTACAACCAAAATTGCCATCAACCACTCAAAAACTATAACCAGATAATTATCCAGTTTTAGATCATTAAAAGAATCAATAATTGATGCATCATACAGTGAAAAAAGTGTAAACTTTAAGATCAATAGAATCAAAAGAATGAATAAATAATTTTTTTTAATTGAAAATAATACCTTTTTAACTGCAAATTTTGGTTCAAATAAGGACAAATAGATTAACTCACCCAAATCAATTGTATTGTATTTTTCATGTAGAAGATTACCGCAGTTTTTACACTTTAATTCCAGTATAAAATTTAAGCTGTCACAGTAACTACAAACTATTTCTTTCATTAATTAATCAGATTTGATGACAATTAGGTTTGAATTTTTCTCAACTACCTGCCCAGGAAGAACACTTAAATTTTTCACAATACCGCTGATTGGTGATTTAATTTCATTTTCCATCTTCATTGCTTCTATGATCAATAATCCATCACCTTTCTTCACAGAGTCACCAGCTTTCACATTTAACTTCGAAATTAATCCTGGCATGGGAGATGTTACTACAATCTCTTTAGATTCTCCCATTGAAGATTTAAAGCTATTTTCAAAGACAATATTCGTAATCGAACCGATTAAAATTTTACCTTGATGATTAATAATCAAATTTCCTGATTCGTCTTTTGTGATAATCAACTCGTAAACTTTTGAACCTCTCTTTACAATAAAATAGTTGCTTGAAAGTTTTAACTGTTCAATTTCTGATTGTAATTTCTTTACTTCTGATCTTTCGAGAATCAGACTGAAGTCAAGATTATTAAAATTAATTTTTGTTTTCATTATTCAAATCTTCGTTTTATCCAGAAAGATTTTTGTTGATTATTGGAATTGTTCGCCACTGAGGTTTGTTGTGAAAAATCAATCGAGCTGAGAATTTCACTTATTTCTTTGATCTGTGAAGTTGAAATTGAATACCAGATACCATTACTGAATTTAGTCATTATTGTACTCAAATATTGAGTATCATAATTATTGTTTATGAAGTCTTCATTCTCTAAAATCCAAAGATTAAAAGGAATATTAGTAATCACACCTGATATAATAGTTTCTCTTAAAGCCCTCACTAACCTTAGACGAGCTTCTTCTCTTGTTTTGCCCCATGCAATTAATTTTGCAATAATTGGATCATAATAAATAGAGACTTCCGAATATTGATCGATTCCAGTTTCAAAACGAATTCCAAAACCACCAGGTTGTCTGAATTCTTTAATCTTTCCGTAGGAAGGCATAAAATTTTCAAATGGATTTTCAGCATAAATTCTCGCTTCAATTGCATAACCGTTAATATTTACATCGTTCTGGTTAAAGGAGATTTTTTCACCTGCTGCAATTTTTATCTGTTCTTTTACGATGTCAATTCCTGTAATCATTTCTGTTACGGGATGTTCAACCTGAACGCGTGTATTCATTTCAAGAAAGTAAAAATTTTCACCATCGAAAATAAATTCAATCGTTCCTGCATTAACATATTCACAAGCTTTTGCTGCTTTCACAGCTATTTCAAGCAGCTTTTCTCTTTGCCTTGAACTGATCGAAATTGAAGGTGCTTCTTCGATTATTTTTTGATGTCTTCTTTGAATTGAACATTCTCTTTCAAAAAGGTGTCGATAATTTCCATAGGAATCTGCAATTATCTGTACTTCGATATGTTTAGCTTTAGGAATAAATTTTTCAATGTAAACCGTTTTATCTTTAAATGCTTTCTCAGCTTCACTTTGAGTCAATTGAAAACTTTTAATTAATTCATCCTCAGAATTAACAACTCTCATTCCTTTACCGCCACCGCCTGCTGCTGCTTTTAACAGTATAGGATATCCAATTTCATTAGCCACATCAATTAAATTTTTTTCACTGCCAATTGAAAACTCACTACCAGGAACAACTGGAACATTATTTTCTTGCATTAATTTTCTTGCAGCAATTTTATTACCCATCATTTTGACTGAATGAGATTTAGGTCCAATAAAAATAATTCCAGATTTTTCAACTAATTCGATAAAATCGCCATTCTCAGAAAGAAAACCATAGCCAGGATGAATTGCCTCGCAACCAGAATCAATTGCGGCATTTATGATTTTATTAAAGTCGAGATAAGTTTCACGGGCTGTATTTCCTCTCAATGGAACAGCTTCATCGGCTAATCTAACATGCAAAGATTTTGCGTCTACATCTGAATAAACAGCGACAGTTTTAATTCCAAGTTCTTTACAAGCTCGAATAATTCGAACAGCAATTTCCCCTCTATTTGCAATAAAAATTTTTTGAAACATTTAATCCTTCAATTTTACAATTGTTACTCCTTCGCCTCCCTGATCAATTGGAGCGAAAGAAAAAGATTCAACAAAAGGATGACTCTGCAAAATCTTGTGCGTAAGGTTTTTCAAAATACCGTCACCTTTTCCATGAAGAATCTCGATATTGAATAATCCATACATCGTCGCATTATCAATATAACGAAGAATTTCCTCTTCTGCTTCGTTTGATCTTTTACCTCTTATGTCAAGTCTGAAGGGAATTGTATTTGTTTCAATTGAAGAAAAGTATTTTGAACCGGGTGATTCTTGAAGATTCTGATTTGTTCTGGTAACTTTATCAAGAGAAATCCAGACTTTAAATTGATCTATTTGCACCAGTACCTGGTTTTTCTTTGCGTCAATTGAAATTATTTTTCCTGTTGCATTTTGTCCAGTTAGTTTTACAAAATCACCAATTTTTAGTTCTTCTACAGCAACATCCTCATGTTTTATCTCCGATTGAATTAATTTTTCAAGTTTAGATTTTTCTACTGAAATTTTTTGTTTTACGCTTTTTATAGTTTTTTTACTTGCCGTCGACTCACGAATACTTCTTATCGTATTTTCAATTAATCTATTTGCTGTTTGAATGATTTGATCTGCCTCCAACAAAGCTTTGCGTTTAATTTCTTTTGCCTCTATCTTAATCTTCGATAATCTTTCATTAAGTTCTTTCTTAAGCTTTTGAATTTCCTCTTTTTCCCGTCTCAAATCACTTATCAGTTGAGAATAATATTGTACCTTATCGTGAAGCTGTGAAATATATTCTTCAATTTTAAGATCATCTCGTTTCAAATACTTTTTAGATTTTTCAATTACTTCTGGAGCTAATTTCATTCTTTTTGAAATTTCGAATGTATAACTTGATCCAGGAATTCCCTGAATAAATTTATATGTTGGTTCGAGTGTTTTCGAATCAAATTCCATTGATGCGTTTATCAATCGTGGATGATTTGATCCAAAAAATTTCAAAAAAGAATGATGTGTCGTAACAAACACAAAACTATTCTTTTCGATTAATGCATCAATTACCGCAGCAGCTAGTGCTGCACCTTGGACAGGATCTGTGCCTGTCCCCAATTCATCGAGTAAAACCAGAGAATCAAAATCACAACTTTCAAGTATTGCTCTGATGTTTTTAATATGAGATCCAAATGTACTTATTTCATCTTCTATCGATTGTTCATCACCAATATCGATAAAAATTTTTTTAAAGAAAGGTATTCGCGAATCAGGATGAAGACTCAACAAATATCCCATTCTGGATAAAATCGCAAATGAACCAATGCTTTTCATCAAGACTGTTTTACCACCAGCATTCGGACCAGAAATTATTAATCCTCGAATAGAATCATCAACCTTGAAATTAAAAGGCACAGTTTTATCATAACCAATTGTAAGGATAAGAGCAGGATGTCTGCAATCAATTAATTCAAAACTGTGATCAGTGGAAAAATTAATTTTATTTCCTCTGATTTCAATTGCAAATTTTGCTTTCGCATAATGAGCATCAAAAAGAGTGACGATTTCAAAATTTTTTAAAAGTACATCTGAGATTTGCGAGATGTCTTTAGTTATCAAACTTAATATTCTTTGAATTTCTCTCTTCTCTTCAAAATAGAGTGAAAGAAGTTCGTTGTTTAACTCAAGAGTTTCTTCAGGTTCGATATAAGTAGTTTGCCCGCTTGCCGATTCAGCATGAATAAACCCTTTAACCATTCGCTTAAATTCTGACCTGATAGGAAGAACCATTCTTCCATCTCGAAGAGTAATTAACTCATCCTGAACAAATCCTTCTTTATTTAGCTTATTCAATAATCTTTCATTTATTTTTTGAATGCTGAATTGAAGTGATTTTATTTCTTCTCGAATTTTTCGAAGGTCTTCACTTGCCGTGTCTTTCACCTCACCATAATCATCAAAAATATCATTGATTCTTTTTTCTAATAGTCTGTTTTCAGTCAACTGCTCAACAAATGTCCATAAGACTGGAAATCTACTTTTAAAACTCTGGATTGAATTTTTAATCAATCGAGCATTAGTAATGAGTTTGCCGATCTGAATAATTTCCTTCGGGTTTAAAGTAAAATTTTCAATCTTCGATTTATATAGACTTTCTTTTAAATCTGATAAGTATAAATAATCAATCTCACCTACTTCTTCTATAAATGATTTAATTTCAAAGGTTAATTCAAGAAGATGTGTTGCAGTGTTCAATTCGTCGGCGGGAATTTCATCAAAAATGATTTTTTTACCAGCATCAGTAATAGCATAGCCCACTGTTCTTTCAAAAATTTTATTAAGATCTAACTTCTTAGCGAGTTCGTTCATTACCTGGTTTTATTTTACCTCCGAGTTCCTCAATCAAATTAAACCTTGATTTCGTTTCTGGAAAAATTGCTTCAAAAATTTCTATCGATTTCGGCAATAAATTAAATGTGAAACCGTAATATTTCAAGTTTTTCTTCGTTTTCTGGTCCGGGAAATTGAAAAAATTAAGTAAGATTAATAAACCGCTTAAGAATAATCCCATCTGAAATAAACCGATCAATCCCCCAAGAAATTTATCAATTAATCCTAACACTGACTTTTTAGGTTTTATCAAATTACTTATGATTTTGGTCAATAATAATGTGATCACAAAAACAATAATGATACTTAAAATAATTGCAGTGGATGCTTTTACATTCAAATTATTGATAAGAAACACTCGAACTTTAGGTGAATAAAAAATTACTGCCAATAATGCCAGAATGAATCCCGCCAGAGAAAATATTTTTTTTACAAATCCTTGAAAAAAACCAAAAATGAAGGCTAAGAGAAACAATCCAAGTATTGAATAATCGATAATTTCAACCATTGGAGGCTAATTTTGATTTTAGAATATTTTGCACAACCTTACCGTCAGCTCTTCCTTTGAACTCTTTCATTGCAATCCCCATAACTTTTCCAAAATCTTTTGAATCTTTTGCACCAACGTGCTGGATGATTTCATCCAATTTTTTAGAAATTTCATCATCGCTCAATTGTTCCGGAAGAAATGAGATCAGAATTTCCAGTTCTTTCTTTTCTTTTTCAGCTAAATCGAGACGATTTGCTTTTTCAAAAATCTCGATTGATTCTTTTCTCTTTTTAACGAGTGAATTAATAATCCTTAATTCTTCTTCATCATTTAATTCTTTATTTGCACCACTTTTGTCAAATTCAATAAACGCAGCACGAATAGATCTAAGAGTTTCAAGTTTTAATTTATCGCCTGATTTCATTGCTTCTTTAATTAAGTCATTAATTTTTTCTTTAATCATTTCCCACTCCTCTTAGTTATTTTAAACAAAAAAGGCAGGATAAATCCTGCCTTAATCGAATAAAATCCAAATGAATTTACGAGGACTTCATTAGTGATGAATAGTTGATTCTTAAACAATAAGCTTTTCTTAACTCCTGCTGAATATCCGTAACAAGTCCCATCTTTGTATTCTTATCAATTCTAAGTGAAACAATTATACTTGGAAGGTCTGTTCTTTTTGCATACATAATTTTTTGAATCTGATCAACTTTCACAATATTATCATCAATTTGAATTCGACCATCTTTTCCAACCCAGATATAAGAAACTACTCTTTTGTTTTCGATTTTTTCAATTGCTTTTGCTTCTGGCAAATTGAAAACAACTTTCACATCATGTTCACGCAAAGTAGTTGTAACCATGAAGAACAAAAGAAGCATAAAAACTATATCGGGCATTGAGGTTGTCGGAATTCCTTGTTTTGCTTTAGCCAGCTTTTTTTGAAATTTCATATTCTCAACCTTCTTCTATTTTTTTACGACTTCAGGTTCTGCGATGGAAATTATAATGGGGATTTTCTCTTTTAATTCATTCATTTGTTCTTCATTTAAATCAATTACTCTCTTACCCCATTTTTGTTGAGCGTATTCTTCTCTCACTTCAAAATATGCTTCTTTAACTTGATCGAGTGCTTGAATGTAAAGATTGTAACTTGTATTCGCATCCGTTTTAACAGAAACAATCAACTTTTTATTTGCAGGCAATTCAATTTTTTCAATTATTCTTGGTTTAATTGAAGGAAGAATTTGACTGACACCAATTACTTTATTGTCAAGCAAAATTTCGCCTGCTTCGTTGATAAGTAAGTTTGCAATTCTTTCTTTCGAGACTTCAACTTTCACTTGTTCTTCAGGTGGAACATATTCAGGTAAAGTTAAACCAATACCTGTATCCACATCAATTGTAGTAGAAACAAGAAAGAAAAGCAGGAGAAGAAACGCTAAATCAGCTTGTGATGCTGTTGGTATCTCGGCTTCTCTTATTTTTTTCTTTCTAATTTGAGGCATCCTTTAGTTTCCTCTCAAATGATTATTTTTGGTTCTTCTGTAAAGTGACTAAAGCATCAATTAATTCAACCGAGCTTTCTTCCATATCGACAACAATTTTATCAATACGAGAAACAAAATAGTTATAAAATACTTGTAAAATCATTGCAACGACAAGACCAAAAAGAGTAGTCAACAATGCAACAGCGATTCCACCAGCAACGATACTTGGAGAAATTTGGTTAGCTTCTTTAATAGCGTCGAATGCTTGAATCATTCCTTGAACTGTTCCAGTAAATCCTAACATTGGTGCAAGTGTGATGAACGTTGAAATCCAGATAAGCCCTCTTTCTAAGAATGACATTTCGATCGCACCATAAGCTATAATAGCCTTCTCCGCAGCTTCAATTCCTTCATCAACTCTTAAGAGTCCAGCATGGAATACACTCGCAACAGGACCTCTCGTGTTTGCACAAAGCTCTTTAGCTTTTTCAATTCCACCTTCTTCTAATGCTTTCTTTACATCAACCAAAAATTTCTTTGTATTGATATTGGCCCGAGTAAATGTCCAGAATCTTTCAATTGAAAATGCAAGCCCAATTATTAAACTAGCAAGAATTGGATGCATAAAGAATCCACCAGCAATGTATTTTTCTTGCAAAAAGTTTAAGATGCCAGCATCCTGAGCTTGTGCAATCAATGAATTAATCAATGCAAAATATGAGGATAATTCCATATTGTTTTACCTCCGAAATTTGTTGATTTAATTTCATGCTTTTTAGTTAATTATAATAAACTTTTACAATTTTAAGATTTTGTTAATCTAAAGTCAATTTAAACCAAAATAAAAAAATTCAATTTTCATCGTTGATAAGAAAAATATTTCCGCTCACCTTTTTATAGTTGACAAAAATTTTCTCAATCAACTCAGAAATCTCCTCAATACTTGTATATTTACTATAGTCTTTCTGATCTATCCAAGATTTTGTCGCTTCGGTTAAAATAATTTTTGGCGCAATTGCATTGGCTGTAAAATTAATTTGTTTACCTTCGTTTTCAATTATTTTCACAAGATGATTGAGAGCACTTTTTGAGATAGTATAAACGGATCTTTTTGCTTCATATTCAAGAGAAAGTTTAGCAGAAATAAAAATGATAGACCCACCCATAATAGTTTGGATTTTTTTTGCTGAATATTTTGCAACCAAAAAAGAAGAAACAAGATTTTTATTCATCATATCTAATAAATCCGACTTTGAATAATCCCAGAAATAACTGCCACCGAGATAACCACCTACTGTATGAATAATGAACAGCTCATCTTCTTCATTAAGAGATATAGAATTAAAAAGCTTTTCAACATCATCTTCATCAGTTAAATTATAATTCAAATACAATTTTATTTCTGAGTCTTGAGAGAAATTTTCAAACTTCTCTTTACTGCCAACTAAATGTAATACACCGAAATTTTTTTCCTGGAAATATTTGACTAATTCTTTTCCTAAATTTCCTGTTGCTCCTGTAATTAACAAATGATTCATCTTATTTCCTTTGATGATTCATTAGAATAAATCGTGCACTCACTGGAAAATGATCGCTGTATCCACCGAGATATCTTCCAGAACCAAAAGTTGGAAATGGTGCACCTTTAAATTTACCTGAACGTGTAGTGTTCAATTCATTGCTTATAATTGAAAACGAATTACACTCGTAATCTAATCTTTTCTTATCAAGCAAACCTTTAGAAATAATTATCTGATCAAGCATATTGAAATTACCTTGATGGAAATAAGAACCACGACCTGACTTATATAAATCATAAGCCGTATTGTATAAATTAGTAGTATATTCATCGATCAGTTGATTACAATCAAATGGAATAGCAAGAAGAACTTGTAGAATAGATTTATTATCAGGCATATCATTAAAATCACCCATTATAATTATGTTTGACTTTTTATCAATTCTTAATAATGAATCTACTTTTGATCTTAAAGTTGAAGCTACTTTAATTCTTCTCGGTTCAGATTCTAACTCACCGCCTCGCCTGGATGGCCAATGATTAACAAAAAAATGAAGTTTTTCATCCTTAAATTGAAGAACAGCAAAAAGTATGTCTCTTGTGTTTCCCTGCAATTGTGGTTTAATTTTTTCAGAATGTAAGAATTTAAGTTTATCACTTTTATAAAGTAAAGCAACATCAATTCCCCTTGGATCATTCGATTCGTAATGTACAATTGAATATTTCAAATCTTTCATATACCGATTACAGAATTCTTCAAGAACGTATTTATTTTCTACTTCACAGACTCCTAGCACATCCGGCCCATTGCCATCGTTCATGCTTCTAATTATTTTAGAAAGATTACTCAATTTCCTATCAAATTTATTTTCATCCCAATTAGATTTAGCAAAAGGTAAATATTCATTATCACCTGGATTATCAAGATCATCAATTGTATCAAATAAATTTTCTAAATTCCAGAAAGCAACATAAATATTTGTTTGAGCTTGACATGAGTGAAAAAGAAAAGATATTATTGAAATAAAAATTAATATTTTCAATTTCATAAAATTAACCTGTAAATTTTATGACAATAATAACTCTTATTTTGATTTTATTAAATATCAAAACCCTGATTGCTATGGAAAAAATTTCTGATCCATATCTTTTATCATCACAGAATTCATTAATTTATTCATCGACTTTCGAATCGAACTATTTTTTAGAAGATGAGTTTATATTAAATAAATTTGATATATGGCTCAAAGATGGATTTCTTAGAGGAGCAAACATACATCCTTATAAACACTTTTCTCCATTCTCAATGCGTAAACCCATCAGAAAAAAAGATCTGGAAAAATTAATTTCACTTGGTGCTAATTTAGTTGTAGCAAATTATCCCGGTGTTTTTGATTATTTTCCTCCTTATGAAATCGATTCACTCAGTCTTATTAATCTGGATAAAATTGTTCAAATGACTTTTGAGTTAAAAGTATTTCTTGTAATCTCAATCCGTAGTGGACCGGGAAGATCTCTTTATTCGATGTTAAATAACAAAAGGGAAGATGAATATATTTTTTCGGACTCATTAGCAAAGAGAAAATACATAGAGATGTGTAAATTTATTGCGAAACGATATAAGTCATTTGATAATTTGATTGGAATCAACTTTTTATTAGAACCACATGGTGATGATCCCGTTATACTTGAACCAATTTCAGATTCAATTTATTTCAATTTTCTTAATGAATTAATAAGCGGAGTCAGAGAAGTAAATAAAGAGCTACCTATTATTGTACAACCTCAAGGTTGGGCTTATCCTGATAAGTTCAAAGATTTTAAAAAGTTTAGTGACAGTTTGATTGTGTATAGTTTCGATATGTATTTCCCTCATACCTTTACAAACGAAAATAATGATTCAACTTATCCGGGTTTTTATTTTTTGCAAGATAGTTTAGTCTATGTTGATTTAACTTTTCTTGAAAAGTTTTTGAATCCAGTATTCGAATTCAGAATAAAAAATAGGGTACCAATATTTGTTAATGAATATGGCGGATTGAATTATAAAAAAGGTTTATTGAATTATCTTAATGATTTGCATGATATATTTTTAAAATATGGTTTTCACTTCGCTTTTTATGTGTGGCAAAGTGGTTGGGGTGAAGTTGATGGAAGAACTATCGGTGACTTTGATTATCAAAACAATGAAAATTCAAAAGGCAAACCGGATTACAAGAACGAAATCATCGAAGAATTCAGAAGGGTTTGGAAATTCAAGAAATGATTCAATCTTTTAATATTGCGAAGGCGACCACATAGTGGTCACAATGCGAGATTGATATTAATACTCTATCCTCCTTTTTGCCTTTAAAGTAAATTTCAGGTTTTCCATTTGAATCATTTCTAACTTCAATATCCCGCAACATTAAATTTTTGCCAAATCCTGTTCCCAATGCTTTAGCTACTGCTTCTTTGGCTGCAAATCTTGCGGCAAAATGCTGTGACGGTTTTGCTTTCGAAAGACAATATTTTATTTCATACTCACTGAAAATTTTTTTCATGAACGACTCACCGAATTCAGAAATAATTTTCTCAACCCGGTCTATTTCGATTATATCAACACCAATTGATTTTGTCATTAGTACCCCAGTGCTAATCCTGATGATCTTGGATCTGTCATTCCATAGATGAATTTGTTTTCCTGATCGATTAAAATCGATTCGATTCTTCCAATAAAGTTTCGTTTTTTAAGTGAATGACCGAATGATTTAAGCTTTTCGATAACATCCTGGTTTATGGAATAATCTTCATAATAGACTTCTTCAGGAATCCATTGATGATGTATTCTTGGTGCGGAGACAGCTTGAAATAAATTCATCTTAAAATCAATTACATTCATGATAACCTGCAAAACTGTTGTTATGATCATCGAACCGCCTGGAGAACCAAGGATTAAAAATGGTCTATCATTTTTGAGTACAATTGTAGGAGTCATTGAGCTTAACATTCGCTTACCCGGTTGAATTGAATTTGCTTCGCTTCCAATTAAACCGAATTGATTCTGCACACCAGGTTTAATGGAAAAATCATCCATTTCATTATTGAGTAAAAATCCTGCACCATCGACAACAATGCTTGATCCGAATGTTGAATTTATTGTTGTAGTCACACTAACTGCATTGCCATCCTTATCAATAATTGAATAGTGAGTGGTCTCTGTTGATTCTTTGAAGTACAATTTTGTATTGATTTCTGAAAAGTTTGTTGCTTTATCTTCATTAATTTCATTATAAAGTTTTTTTGCATATTCTTTCGAGAGAAGTTTTTGAATTGGTACATTTACAAAATCTGAATCACCTAAATATTCAGCCCGATCATAATAAACTCGTTTCAATGTTTCAATTAAAAAATGAAGATGCCTTGATGATTGGAAATCTTCTTTATTTAATTCAAGATTTTCTAAAATGTTGAGGGCTTGAACTAATGCAACTCCACCTGCACTCGGCGGACCCATTGAAATGATTTTATATCCTCTGTATTCACCAATTACTGGTTGCCTTTCAACACATCGATAGTTTAATAAATCCTCATGAGTAATTATTCCACCTGATTTCTGAATTTGCTTAACAATCAAATTAGCAATCTCACCCTCGTAAAAACCCTTTCTGCCATACTTTTTGATTAGTGTTAATGTTTTCGCCAGATCTTTTTGTATAAATAAATCTCCTTCAGAAAATTTTTCTCCATTTTTAATAAAAATTTTTTTTGATGATTCATACTTAGAGAAATTTTCGAAATTTGAGTTTATTGATCTCGCCATTTCGAGACTTAAAACAAATCCATTCTTTGCAAGTTTAATCGCAGGTTCTATTAATGAACTAAATTTTAATTTTCCATACTTTTTATGAGCATAGATCAATCCATAAACAGTTCCTGGTACACCAACAGAAGTTGCACCTTCTTGAGAGAGATTTAACAATGGATTACCAGTTGAATCCAGATACATATCTCGATGAGCTTTTAACGGAGCTTTTTCTCTAAAATCTATTGTGGTTGAAAAACCATCATTCCTATAATAAACTAAAAACCCTCCTCCACCTAAATTACCAGCCTGTGGATAAGTCACGGCAAGAGCAAAGCCAACAGCTACAGCAGCATCAATTGCATTTCCACCTTTTTGTAATATTTCAATACCGACTTTTGTTGCAAGATCACTTGCACTAACAACCATTCCATTTTTACTTCGTGCAAGTTGGGCAAATAAAATATTGTTAACTAAAAGAATCAGAAGAAATAATTGTCTTAGAAAATTCATTAGAATAACCTGATTTTTGCGTCTACTTTTATTCCTTTAGAATTCAATTGTTCAAGCAAAATTTTTGAAATCTGATCAAGTTTCATCACACTTTCACGCAATTTGTCATAAATTTCTTTATCATAGATTATCCTGCCAATATTATTTTCTTTCTCGGTTGTCTGAATTAAAATTGTATCAATAGTGTTAACAACTTTATTCAAGTTTGAAATCAATTGCCGTGTTTCAACAAAAGTTTGAACTAATGAATCTGAATTTTGAACTAAAAATTGATTTGTTTTCTCTGTAATAGATGTTATGTTTTTTAAAGTTGTCTCAAGATTTTTATTGTTTCGTGAAAGAAGTTCATCAAGCCGGTAAGAAATTGTTTCCAGATTTTTTACTGAGTTTTTGATGGAACTTATCATTTCTTTTTCTGAGAAATTTTTATTTATCTGTTCGAGTAAGTTTCTTGTATCTATGATAATTGTTTTCAAATCCTGCTCAACATTCTCCACCATTGCTAATGCAGCAGGAATATCCGTTGAAAGTTTTCCTTCAAGTATATTATTAAAATCAAAAACTTCATCACTCATACCAGTTTTAAGTTCAATTTTTTTTCCACCCATTAAATCCATCATTTCGACTTTTGCCTGTGCATCTTTCTTTATAATAATATTTTTGGGAATATATCCTTCAACAATCACATAATTACCATCGATTTTAATATCATGAACTTTGCCCATCTTTACACCATTGATGGTAATGTGGTCACCAATTTCAAGTCCCGAAACTGAATCAAATCTCATTTTTAAAACATTGTAATCACCAGCAATAGTAATTCTTTTAGCCCAGCCTAAAATCCAGACAAAAATAAGTAAAGCAATAAGGACTGTTAATCCCACTTTGATGTTGGTTTTTCTGTTCTCTTTCATATTAAAATTCTCTGTTTACTTTGTTTGAAAATTCTTCTATTGTTATGCTGTCAATAATTTTTTGATTTGAAATAATTTCAAAATCTTTTAGTAATTCTTTCAGATAATCGTCAGAGTACAAATTATGACTTATTTTACTTGCGAATGTATTTAAAGTTTTTTGCAATTTCTGTTTCATCAATTCAGAATCTGCCTTTTCTGAAATTGATGAGATAATTTTTTCTTTATCTTTTTGATTTATTAAGCTGAATATAAGTTTCACTCGATACGAATAGTCAAAAACAAAATATAAAATCAGTCCTACAATCAGTGTTAATAAAAAAGTTATAAAGTAAAATTTAAACTTCTTCATTCTTAATTTTTGAGATAATAACTTTTTCAATCCTTTTTTCCGATGCGGTCTTAATTCTGAATCGATAACCCAAAAAATCAATAAAATGATCTACTTCGGGTAAATCTTCGAATTTTGAAAGCAAAAAGCCACCAAGCGTATCAAAATCTTCATCTTCCGACTTTAATTGAATTCCAAGAAATTCTTCCAGTTCATCAATCGGAATTTTTGCATCAACCAACCAACTTTCATCATCAATTTTTGTGATAAATTCATTTTCCTCAGTTGTTGTGGTTAAATTACTCATTACTTCCTCAAGAATATCTTCCATTGTTACAAGTCCGGCTGTTCCTCCATACTCATCAACAACTATCGCAATATGAATATTCTTTTTCTGAAATTCGCTGAACATTTCATCAATTTTTTTGGTCTCAGGGACGAAAATTGCAGTTCGAATGAGTTTAGAGATTTGAAAATCTTCTTTTTTATTTTCATATGACTTCGAATGTTTTGAATAATAGAATGGTAGAAGATCCTTGATATAGATAAAGCCTAAAATTGTATCAATATTATCCTTGTAAACTGGTAACCTGGAGTGACCTGACTTTAAGAACTTATCAAGAATTGAATCAAATGATTCGTTTATGTCAACTGCAATCGTCTCGGTGCGATTTGTCATTACTTCTTTGACAGTAACTTCACCAAACTCAATAATTCCATGAATCAATTTCTGTTCGTCTTTTTCTATTGCACCATACTGTTCACCAAGATCAGCTAAAGTTTTAATCTCTTCAACTTTAATAGCAGAAGCAGATTTATCAATCGAAAATCTTTTCTGGAATAATTTAGATATCTGAACAAATACATAGGTTATTGGTGCAAATAAAGTGAATAACCAGTTGAGAGTATAAGATGCGATTATTGCAAATTCAACTGGATTTCGATTGGCAATGATTTTTGGTAGAATTTCCCCTATCAATAACAACACAATTGTCAGAGCTATTATTTCAACTGAAACAAGAATATCAGGATTAATTCCAAGTTGATTAGCAATTTTAACTGTTAAAAACGCAAGCAAGACAGAAATTCCAACATTAGCGATATTGTTACCAATTAAAATTGTAATTAAAATTTTTCTCGGAACTTCAAGCAGTCTTCGGATGTACTTTGCTGCAATTGGTTTGCGCTTTTGAATCAGGTTTAATTTTTTCTCATCAATTGAAAAAAGGGCGACCTCAGATGCTGAAAAAAACGCTGATGCAACGAATAATAAAAGAACTATTGAAAATTGAACAAACGAATCAGTATCCAATTTATTCCCCTATAATTGTTCAACATATCTCAGAATGGCAAATCCTCTTCTGTTTCATCAACTTTTGCATCTGTGCCGGTTTCCGATAACTTTGCAGAGTCTTCTAAACTTTCATCCGAAAAATCTGAATTTTCAAGATTAGCTGGTCTATCAAGCAAAATCAAATTTTCTGCAATAACTTCAACAACATAACGTTTAATATTTTGTTTATCGACAAAATCTCTTTTTGATAATCTGCCTTCAACATAAACCCGACGACCCTTTTTAACATACTCTTTCATATTTTCAGCGAGTTTATTAAAGCAAATGATATCATGCCAGGTTGTTGCTTTTTGCCAGTTACCGTTCTGGTCTTTCTGGTTTTGATCAGTTGCAAGACTGAACTTCATGACAGCAAGACCAGTATTTGTATATTTTACCTCCGCATCTTTTCCTACATAACCGATTAACATAACTTTATTCAATGATTGAGCCATGACTGTGTCTCCTATTTAATTAAATTGATTTTAATTTTATGAATATTATTGTTATAACTCATAGTTACGAAATAAACTCCTGAACTAAGTTTAAATCCATCGATTGTTATTTCTCTTAAACCTTTATCTAAAAACATAATCTCTTGATAAACTTGTTGACCTAAGATATTAAATATTGACAAATTAATATAATTACTTGCTGGTAAATTTACTAATACTTTTGTTTTTTCGTTAAAAGGATTCGGATAATTATTAGAAATCCAGAAATTTTCTGGCAAATTTTCTGATAATACAACCTGAGTAGTACCTTCAAAAAATCTTATTGCATCTTCAATTAATAAGTTCTTAGAAACCAAATTTGAAGTCGTCTCCAAGGCGAAAGAAAGAAAAATTAACTTACCAGAAAATGTTCCATTTGGAAATATTCCTTCATAAAAAATTCCAGCTGTTTTTTGATTTCGATATAAAAGACAAACTTGTGAACCATTTACTGGTTGAATCACATCGGGCCAATCCTCTGGGTAAGTAACCCCAAGTATGATATCAGAGGGAAAATTTCGAAATAAAATCCCATTCGAATAAACTGATAAAGATCCAGAATTATCCTGAACATAGTTTGCCTTTAAATAATTATTCAAAAAGGTTGGATTTGTACTTGATAACTCATAGCCAATTTCAGAACCTGTAATAAATAGTTTTCCTCCATTTTTCAAGTATTCCATCACGACCAGCTGTTCATTAGGATTGAAAGTTTTATTGGCAGTGGATTCATCTCCTAAAAACCAGAATACACCAGAATATTCATTCAAATTAATTAAACCTGCGGAGATTGTTTCATTCGCAGCAATATCAAAATCACGATTGAATTTTTTTATTCCTGAAGAATAGAAATATGAGAAATCATGATAGGAAAGACTATAACTTCCAGTTGTTCTATCAAAACCATCAATAATTAAATAATGGTTATTATTTCCAGTTGAAGCACCATAAACATCAGAAGACAAACTTTCTTCACCAATTTGATTCACCGCAGTAACTTTTATATAGTATGATGAATTTAAGTCCAAATCTTTGATTGTAACTGCCATTGAATCCCGTTTTAGATAATTTTCATCCAGAAATGGATTTGAACTAAAATTGATTGAATCTTTTGAAAGATACAGTCGATATCCCTTTATTTTTTCTGGTGAGAGGTGGTTCCACTTAACTTCTAAAAGAGATTGATTATTAATGACTTTGCCTTTAACAAATAAAAGAATTGGTTGTTCGGGTGGAAAAATTAAAGTTGTATCTTTAACAAATTCCTCCAATACATTCCAAATATCTTTGTTTGTATTATCCATTCCCAACGCCCAGATTCCAACACCAGCTAAATTTTTAGATTTAATAAATTGGTACTTATAGTAAGCACTTTGTGGATCTTCGTACCATGCTTGATGCCAGATATTATCAATAGTTTTATATCTATACCAGGCATTTAAAGATTCTGTATCCCACAATCTTGTGTATTCAATTGAGTTCAATTTTGCATCGGGATAATATAAAACAGAACCTGCTCCAAGTGTAGATGCTTTTTTCTCAGGTGAATTAACTGGCCAATCATATCCATAATGCGGCATACCATAAACAATTTTAGAAGGACTCGCACCACTTTGCAAAGCACTATTAACATAAGTAGTTGCATTTGTAGATGACCAACCTTGCAGCCTTCCTACAGGTCCAGCCTGGCTTCCTGTTGAATATGCATATCCATAACATTGTAAAAAGGTTAAATCACAAATAGAGGTAACTTGAGCTAGATCCCAATCACCCTGTCGAAAATCGAAATCAGTTGGTGCACAGGTTAAAATATAACTAGAATCATTTGTTTTGAGCGAATCTCTAAGTTGTCGAAGAAATGAAGTCAAATTATCTCGCTGACCCGATTGTATGCCTTCAAAATTTATGTCTATACCATCTGCATTTCTGGCTTTTATTAATTGAATTAAATTTCTAATCAGCTTAATTCTTGCATTTTGATCCTGTAATAATGCGGTTATTGCATTTCCAGAAAAAAGAGTTGCGCTTAAAGTAACTTTGACATTGTTCTGTTTTGCACGGTTTATAAAGTTTGTTACGTTTGAGTTTGTCAACCATCCATGATCATTTACAATATTCCCCAGCGAATCAATCTCAGCACTGTGGAAAGCGATAACATACAACAAGTTATAACTAATTGTGTTCCATCTGCTCAAAAACCAGTATGGAAAGTAACCAAATACCTTGTATTTATTAATACTTGATTGATTTAGATTTTTGAAATCATCGTGATTCTCTTCTGTAACTGTAGCTTCATAATCCCTATATAACTCTTGAAAATACTTATGAACACTAAATTCCCCGCTTTCAAGTATTCCAAACTGCTTCGTTTGTGAATTTAGATATTCAGCGCATATTAAAAGTAATAGAATAACAAATAAATGAAGTCTCATAAAACTATATTAAAAATGAATTCGAAGATTTAATTTGATCTCATTATTAGTCGTCAGCAAATCAAAAATAAATAGATGAGCATCCACATAAGCATCAACCATATTTAAGAAATAAGTCAATCCGAGATAGATTGCAAACAGATCTCTTTGATCACGATAAAAATCTCTAATCCTTTTGTACAAGAAATTTTCCTGTCCTGAATTAACAGAGTTGATATACAAGTTTTTATAATCATGATAATTGCGATTATTCAGAACCCAGTTGTAACCAAACCAACCAATTGCTCCCCAGATAATCGGTGCTTTCCAGTATGATTGATTATAAATTTGCCCCCATCCCGGTAATATTGATGATCTCAATACTGCGCCCCATGGCGATTTCTTTGTAGTTATTAAAGTATCAGCTGATTGTGGGTATAAGGATTGCGAGACTATTAAAAGACTAATGAAGAGAATTTTCTTGAACATTATTCAGCAATTCCAGTATTCTTTCCATTTCATCTCTTGAATAAAATTGAATCTGAAACTCACCACTGCCATCTGTTCGTAAGTTTAATTTTACATTCGTACCAAACTTGATTCTTAATCTGGAAATAATTTCTTCAACATTCGAATCGATTCGAATAGAGTGATTGAAATTTTCTTTCCCTTTTTTCTTTTTCTGTCTGGCTAATTTTTCAACCTGTCTGACGGAATATTTTTCAGCTACTATCTTTTTCCATAACGCAATTTGCTCTTGTTCATCTTCAATGTTAATAATGGCTCTTGCATGACCTGGTGTAATTTCATTTTTTATAAGACTTCTTTGAATTTCATCTGGTAATTTAAGTAACCTAATGTAATTAGATATTGTCGATTTATCTTTGCCCGTCTTTTTTGATATATCTTCGAGAGTAAGATTGCATTCCTCCATTAATCTTTTGAAGCCAAGTGCAATTTCAATCGGATTCAAAGTTTCGCGTTGAATGTTCTCAATTAAGGAAAGCTCAATCAATTCTTCTTTAGTTGAAACTTCAATGATATAAGCAGGAATTACATCCAATCCTGCAATAATTGAAGCACGCAACCTTCTTTCCCCAGAAATCAATTCAAATCTATCAACATTTTTCCTATGCACAGTAATTGGTTGAATTACACCATTTTGTTTAATTGATTCTGCAAGTTCATTGAGAGCATCGATATCGAATTCAATTCTTGGTTGATATGGGTTTGGATCAATCTTATCAACAGAAATTTTTGATATAATTTCAGTCTTAAAATTTTCTTCTACTATTGGTTTGCGGTCATCAATATCAACAGTACTGGGAATTAATGCTCCTAAACCTTTACCTAAAGCCTGTTTAGATTTCATGATTTATTTTCTCCATGGTTATACTGACTCAAAATTTCCGAAGCTAACTGCAAATAATTCTGTGAACCTAAAGCGGAAGCATCATAAAGAATTATTGGCCGACCATGACTTGGAGCTTCAGAGATTTTTACATTTCTTGTTATGACTGTTTTATAAACTTTATCTCCAAAATACTTTCTCACTTCCTCGGCAACTTGATGCGATAACCTTAACCTTGTATCAAACATTGTCAATAGTACACCTTCAATGGTTAAAGATGGGTTAAAATGTTTTTTCACAATATTAATTGTATTAAGAAGTTGTCCCAATCCTTCTAAAGCGAAATATTCACATTGTACTGGGATTATAACTGAATCAGCGGCAGTAAGACCGTTTAGCGTTAATAGTCCAAGTGATGGCGGACAATCAATAATTATGAAATCAAATTTTGGCCTTAATGGTCTTATGTTGATTGAAAGAATTCGCTCTCTATTTTCAATGTTTACAAGTTCGACTTCTGCTCCCACAAGATCTATATTTGAAGGAATTATATCGAGATGTTCAAGTTGCGTTTTTAAGATAAGTTCTTCAGGATTCGTAGAGTTTATGAGCAGATTATACACGCCAACATTATTTTTTTCGAATCCAAGACCTGAAGTCGAATTTGCCTGTGGATCCAGATCAATGAGCAATATTTTTTTCTCATTAACAGCAAGACTTGCGGCTAAATTTATGGCTGTTGTGGTTTTTCCAACACCACCTTTTTGATTAGCTATTGCGATAACTTTTCCCATGAATTTATTTCAACTCCTAAAATTCAATTATTTCACCAAAATTTAATTTCCTTGCATCTCTTCCAGTTTTTTTAACATTCTCGACAAATTTATCTGGATCTGCTTTGATTACAGGAAATGTATTGTAATGCATTGGAATTGTAAGTTTTGGATTTAATAACTCAACTGCCTTCAATGCATCTTCCATTCCCATAGTAAAATTATCACCAATTGGTAATAAAGCAATATCGATTTTATGAAGTTCACCTATTAATTTCATATCAGAAAACAATCCGGTATCTCCAGCATGATAGATTACTTTTCCATCAAGCAATAATAGAATACCAGCAGGCTCACCCATATATTCCCCTTCGTTAGAAGAAGAACCGTGATGAGCAATTGTAAACTTCACTTTTCCAAATGGAAATTCAAACGAACCGCCAATATGCATGTTATGTGCTTTTAATCCTTTCGAGGCTACATAATTTGCAAGTTCGTTAACAGCAATAACAGTCGAAGAACATCTATTAGCTATTTCCAATGTATCTCCAAAATGATCTCCATGCGCATGGGAAAGTACAATAAAATCTGCACTAACTTCATCAACTTTTACTGGTGATAAAGGATTACCAGTAATAAATGGATCAATCAAAATCTTGTAATTATTGTGTTCAACCAAAAAAGCTGAATGACCAAAATAAGTTAATTTTGACATATCTCCTCCCACATTTTTTACAAATATAGAATTTGTTAGAGAAATATATAAAGAGAGACAAAACTAACATTCACTCTTTAAAATTTTTGCTTTTAAAGAGATTAAATCTCAATGTTTTAGGTGAAAATGAAGAATTGAATTTTTCCCTTAACTCATTTTTCGAAAGTGAACGATATAATTTACCATTTTCAGCAAGTGAAACTGAACCAGTTTCTTCAGAAACAATTATACTCACAACATCAGCCTGTTCAGTAATTCCAAGTCCAGCTTTATGTCTCATTCCCAGCTGAAAACCATCAATGATATTTTGTGCACTCAACGGCAGTGTACATCGAGCGGCTTCAATAACATTATTTCTAACGATAACTGCACCATCATGCAATGGAGATCTCGGATTAAAAATTGATAGAATCAATGCTTTTGAAAGTTTAGCACCAATTGGGATTCCTGTCTCAATTACACCTCTGAGCCCCGTAGTTCTTGTTACAACAATTAAACTACCCCACTGCTTGTCTGAAAGTTCAAAAGCTGATTCAACTAAAATTTTTATCATTTCATTTTTTTCAGTCTGAAAATAATAACTAAAAAGTCTGTTTCTACTCAAAAGCAAAAGTAATCTTCTCAATTCCGGCTGAAATAAAATAACAAAAACAATTACCCAAATATCTGTCACTAATTTCAATAAGAAGCTCATTGCACGCAGTTGAAGTGCTTTAGCCGCAAATGATAAAAATAGTAAGATCACAAGTCCAATGAAAATCTGGGCAGCAATTGTCCCTCTCATATGCTTAAACACGATGAAGAACAAATAAGAAACAAGCAAGATATCAACAATATCCAGAAGAGTTATGGTAATGAAATCAATTTTAAATAATTCAATCATAATAGTTTTTGTGGGTGTAGTATAGCTTCAATTAATTTTTTTGTTTGAATAGCTTCAGAATAATCGTGTACACGAATAAAATTCGCTCCAGCATAAAGTGAAACGGCATTTGCGACAATTGTGCCCGTTAATCTATCCTGAACTTCCAGATTTAATAATCTGCCTATAAATGATTTTCTACTGGCACCAATTAGAATTGGATACCCAAGAAATTTTAATTCCTCAATTCTGTTCAATATTTCGAAATTATCGAACAAACGTTTTCCAAAACCAATACCAGGATCAACAATTATCCGTTTTATTCCTTTTGAAAGTCCTATTTTAATCGATTCATTAAGTTCGTCAAAAATTTCTGCCATCGTATCAGAGTAAAATGGATTCACCTGCATATTTTTTGGAGTACCTCTTATGTGCATCAAAATAGCTGTTGCATGATAATTTGCACAAACATCAGCCATCTCTGGATCAAACTTCAAACCGCTGATGTCATTTATAATTTGTACGCCGAGCTCTAAACACTTTTGAGCAACTTTACTTTTATATGTATCAATTGAAACGATTAAATTTTTTGATAATGCGTATTCTACAGCCGGTAAAATTCTTTTGAGTTCTTCCTCAGCATCGATTGGTTCAGACCCAGGACGAGTTGACTCACCACCAATATCAATAATATCCACACCAGAATCTATGAACTCATCAATTCTTTCTTTAAGTTCCATAGTCGAAAGAAATTTACCACCATCAAAGAAAGAATCGGGAGTTACATTCAGTATTCCCATAACATATTTATTTTCACTATTAAAAATTCTATTGCCAATTTCGTATCTAAATGAACTTGATTTTTGAAACTTGTCTAAATAGTTTTTTATATCGGAAGCAAGTCCTGCATCAAAAGTTTTAATTTCTTCCACAAAGGAATTAAAAAAATTTAAATCCCCAATTAAAATTAACTGGTTATCCTTTCTGATAAATTGATTTTTGAATATCTGGTTAATTGAATTAAAATTTCTTAGAAGAAATTGATCAACTTCTAATCGATCAATGTGTAAAGTGTAGATTGGGAAAAAAATATCTCTCTCAAAATCCAATTCACCCAACAAATGTCGAAATGCACTCTGGTTTTTATGAAATCTAATTCGAACTTTCATTATACTTTCTAAAAATACACACTTCGATTTTTATCATTCATGATTGTTTCATTCAACTTCTAACTCAGCAATCTCAGAATATTTGACTTTACCTTCTTTAATTGTTACAAGAACTTTAAAATCTTGATTCATCACAACAATATCTGCATCCATACCAGCAGCCAAAATTCCCTTCTGTCTTTGAATTCCGAGAACTTTTGCACCATTTAATGATGCCATACGAACTGCATCGGTTAAAGGTATTTCAACTTGTTGACAACTAACTTTGACAGCTTCATCCATAGTGAGTGTACTGCCAGCAAGTGTTCCATCTTCAAGATAAGCTTTTTTGTCTTTCACGAAAACTTTTTGATCGGCAAATTCATATTCACCATCGGGCATACCAGCTGCTCGTATAGCATCTGTAATTAAAATTATTCCTCTTGCACTTTTCAATTTATAAATTAATTTCATTACAACTGGATGAACATGAATTCCATCTGCAATCAATTCGATTTTAAGTTCGTCACGTAAAAATGCGGCAGTTACTACACCAGGTTCTCTGTGATGAAGTGGCCGCATTGCATTAAAAATATGAGTTACATGAGACGCACCATTATCAATTGCGTTTTCAATTTCATCATAGTTTGCTTCTGAGTGACCAATCGAAAGAACTATTCTTTCTTGAGCAGCATATCTCATAATTTCAATCGCACCGGGTAGTTCAGGTGCAATTGTCATTATTTTTATATAACCTCTTGCGGCATCTCGCAAACTGAACCAACTTTCAAGGTTAGGTTTCCACAGGTATTCTTCATTCATTGCCCCTTTTAGTTTAGGATTAATGTATGGACCTTCCATGTGAATGCCAAATAAATTCGTCTCGTCTGTATTCTCAATGTAGTGAGCAATGCGTCTCATATCATTTATTAACAAATTAAATGGTTTGCTGTAGAGTCCAGCAAGTAGTGTAGTTGTTCCATGACTGAAATGGAATTTAGAAACCGTTTCAATTGCATCCGGATCTTGATCAGCAAATCCTTTACCTCCACCGCCATGACAGAGTAAATCGACAAATCCTGGTGTTATGATCAAACCTGATCCATCGATTACTTTAGTTCCTGGTGAAATGGAAACCTCAGAAGATTTCCCCAGCTCAAAAATCTTTTTACCTTCAATTATTAAAGTTGCAGGTTCTATGCAGCGAAATGGTGTAACGACTTTTGAACCAACAAAAGCAAGTTTCATCCTTATTCCTCATTTTTATCATTTTTTGTTTTGATAATTAAGAATTCTTTTTTTCAGTTCAATTGTTTGTTGAACTGGATCAGCATTTTTAAAAATTGAAGCACCAGCAACAATAACGTCAGCACCAGCCTCAAGAACTAAATCGATATTTCCTAAATCAATTCCGCCATCGACTTCAATTAGAAAATTATAATTATTCTTTTCTTTAATCTCTCGCAATTGACTGATTTTCTTTAATGAACTTTGAATAAATTTTTGTCCCCCAAAACCTGGATTAACAGACATGATTAAAACAAGATCTACATAATCCAATAAAGCTTCAATTTCACTCAAAGAAGTACTTGGATTAACCGCCAATCCAGCTTTTTTATTTAGATTTTTGATTGAGTTGAGAGTTCTATGAATATGAATTACAGCTTCTTTGTGTACTGTAATTAAATCAGCGCCAGCTTCAGCAAATCGTTCGATAAAATTATCTGGATTGGTTATCATAAGATGAACATCAAGATTCAGCTCTGTCATTCTATTGATAGCGTCTACAAGGATGGGTCCAAAAGTAAAATTAGGAACAAAGTGTCCATCCATAATATCGAGATGTATCCAATCAGCATTTCCCAGTTCTAAAATTCTAATCTGACTCTTGAGATCAGAAAAATCACTCGAAAGAATGGAGGGAGAAAGTAATTTCATTTATTCGATAATCTCCTTATCGCTTATTTTTTCTTTAACCACAATTAAATCTACAAAAGTCCCTTCAGTAACATAAGTACCTACACCAGGATATTGATAAATAACCGTATTTGGTAAAAAATCAATTGAAGGTTGATAAACTATTTTCCCGACCATTAAGTTTTTATTTGCAAGAATAGCTTTTGCTTCAGATAAACTCATCCCTTTCAGGTCGGGAACCTCAATTCTTCCTGAAGCAGTGTAGTTACTCACATAGATATCAATTAAAGTACCTTTATCAACTTTTGTATTAGCAGGTAATGATTGTTTTGTAATCAAACCACGAGGCACATCTGAAGTTGTGTCTTCCAGGATTTGCCCAATTTGTAATCCTGCACGATCGAGAATTGATCTTGCTTCATCTAAAGTTTTGTGTCTGACATCTGGAACCTCCACCTGAACAACACCACTGCTGACAATTATATAGATTTTCCTTCCGGCTTTAACAATTTTATTTGCTGCGGGACGCTGCAATATGATTGTTCCTTTCGGATATCTTTCATCGAATCTCTCTCCTCCATGTATTGGATCAAGCCCTGCATTCTCTAAAATCTGTTTCCCCTGTTCAAAAGTTAATCCAACGACATTCGGTACTTTTACATGTTCCACATTTATGTAAAGCGGCATAATCACTTTATCAAAAATCAATAGAAGCACAACAAAAAAGAGTATAAAGTAAATAATAAATTTAATCTTCATATGTCACCATTAAAACCACACAAATATATTGAAGCAATAAAAGAAATGAAAACTTAACTAATTATTAGTAAAAATTACTTAAAAGTTTATTGGTTAAATCTGGAATGCTTTGAAGTTCTAATTTTTCGAGAATTCGTTTTTTATAAGTGCTTATTCTTTTTGGACTTAATGAGAACTTTTTTGCTATAGATGAAACTGATTCTTTCCTTGCAAGCATCAAAAATACTTGATATTCGCGATTTGAAAGACTATTTATCTTATGTTTTTGTTCAGACCTGAGTTCTCTTGTTACAATCTTTGTAACTTCAGAAGTAAAATATAATTCTCCACTTGCAACAGTTTTAATTGCGGTAATTAATTCTTCAGGGGTTGTACCTTTTGTCAGGTAACCAAGAGCTCCAGCTTTAATTGATCTTGCAGCAAATTGGTTTTCAGGATACATGCTAACAATTAAGATCTTTAAATTTTCCTTTAAACTTGTTAATTCAAGCAAAGCTTCAAATCCTGAACGTCCAGGCATATTCAAATCGAGCACAATCACATCCCATTTTGATTTATTAACTTGTTCAATAAGTTCACCATAGTTTGTAGCTTCACCGAATTTAACATTCGGGATTCTGTCAGAAATTATTTTCTTTAAACCATCTCTGAAGACATGATGGTCATCTGTTAAAAGTATCTTCATAACTTTAATGGAATTGTAATTGTACTGTTGTTCCTTTTCCCTTTTCCGATTCAATTACCAATTCACCATTGTAAAGCCTTACTCTCTCACGAATTCCTATTAATCCGAAAGAATTTTTGTGTTCAAGTTTCTTCTTATCTATACCAATTCCATCATCACTTACTGACATAATTAAATTGTTCGAATTTTTTTCCAAACAATATTTTACAGCAGTTGCATTAGAATGTTTTATAACATTTGTGAGTAGCTCTTGTGAAATTCTGAAAAGTGATAGTGAAAGTTCTTTATCAAGTTTGATATCCTTATCGATTTTAAAATCAACTTTGATATTTGTTCGTTCTTCAAATTCTTCAATTTGGTGCTCAATAGCTGGTACCAGACCAAGATGATCCAATATTGCTAATCTAAGTTCCGAGATAATTTTTCGAGTCATATCAATTGCTTGATCAATTAAACTAAAACTTTTCTTGATTTTTTGAGCAATAGCTTCAAATGATTGTTCAGGATTTGATATGATTGATTGAAGATCCATTTTGAGAAGTGTTAGATACTTTTCTAATTCATCATGTAATTCACGGGCAATTTTAGACCTTTCTTCTTCTCTTGCGTACTGAAGGTAAATCGCAAATTGGCTTATCTCCTCATAATTCTCTTTTTCTTGATCAAGAACAATTTTACTTTCATTTGCATCTTCTAATCGAATCAAAAAGAAATTAATTTTATCCTCATCAATAAATACTCTTCGAGCATAAATTCTGATATTTTTTAATTTTATTGAGTCTATTTTAGGTTCGATAGTGCCTTGATATTAATCGGTTATATATATTTTTTTCGAGAAATGAGTAATAATTTTCGTCCTTTAAATCAAAAAAAGATTGGAAAATATTTTTTTCGAATATTTCACTTTGGTTCAAATTTAAAATTTGACAGGCTATTTTATTACAGAATTTGATTGTAAAATTTTCATCACACAGAATTATTGGCTTATCGATAAATTCAAGCAAATCGATTAAAATTTTTGATGGGATTGATTGCATATATCTCCAAAACTTACTTCAGTAATAAAAAAAATATTTATTTAATTTTAATTAAAATCTTTCGTGAAACCTATTCATTTAAGTAACTTTGAGAAAATTAAAAATTTGAAAAACATAAGGAGTTCAAAATGAATATCAAAGCAATTCAAACTGAACTGAGAAAAGCAAAAATTGATGGCTGGCTCTTCTACGATTTTCACAATCGAGACTCACTTGCATATAAAATTCTCGGACTAGAAAATAAACATACAACTCGAAGATGGTATTATTTCATTCCTGCCAAAGGTGAGCCAAAAAAACTTGTTTCAGCTGTAGAGTCAACCAAACTTGATTCATTACCTGGTAAAAAATTTGTTTATTTACCCTATGAACAACAACACAAACTCTTGCGAAAAATACTGGAAAAAACTAGAACCGTAGCAATGCAATATTCTCCGAAAAATAACATTCCTTATGTATCTTTGGTTGATGCAGGTACAATTGAATTAATTAAAAGTTTTGGTGTGAAGATTGTTTCATCTGCAAATTTAATCTCGATCTTCGAAGCATTAATTGATGAGAATGGCTATCAACTTCACAAAGAAGCTCAGAAAGACATTGACGAAATTCGAAAACTTGCATTTCAAAAAATTCGTGAAGCAATTAACTCCAATCAAAAATTAACTGAATATGAATTGCAACAATTCATCATGGAAAAATTTAGAGAAAAAAACCTTTACACAAATGCCGAGCCAATTGTTGGAATTAATGACCATCCAGCTGATCCTCACTTCGAACCTAAACCTGATGGAAGCTACTACTTCAAAGAAGGAGATATGGTATTAATTGATCTATGGGCAAAGAAAAATGTTCCTGGTGGAATTTATTACGATATCACATGGGTTGGATTTGTTGGAAATAATCCACCAGAGAAGTATCAAAAGATTTTTGAAATCACACGAAATGCGAGGGATGCAGCAATCGAGTTTATCAAAGAAAGTCTTTCTAAAAAGAAAAAACTTTACGGCTGGCAGGTTGATGATGTCTGTCGAAATGTAATCAAGAAAGCAGGTTTTGGTAAATATTTCATTCACAGAACAGGTCATTCAATCGGTGAAGAAACTCATGGCAATGGACCTAACATCGATAACCTGGAAACAAAAGATGAAAGAGAATTAATGCCAGGTTGTCTTTTCTCAATAGAACCTGGAATTTACTTTCCTGGAGAAATGGCAGTGCGAACTGAGATAAATGTTTTCATTCACAAAAACTATACTGCCGAAGTTACAGGCGAAATTCAGAATGAATTAGTATTAATCTAAAACAAATTAGAGGCAACCGTGAAATTAAAAGAGAAAATCAATCAAATATATCAAGGCTTCAAACCCTCCTTCTGGGTTGCAAATATTATGGAATTGTTTGAAAGAGTTGCTTATTATGGTCAGGCAACTATTCTCAGTGTATTTTTAAGAAATCATCTTCAATTCGATGAAGTAACGGCTGGTAAATTATCATCAATTTTTGGCGGATTGATTTATTTCCTTCCGATTTTTGCTGGAGCGCTTGCTGATAAATATGGGTTTAGAAAATCTTTTTCATTTGCATTTTTTGTTCTCGCTTTAGGTTACTTTCTAATTGGTTCAACTGGAATGACGGCATTTCAAAATTTGTATTCAGATTTTGATAAGTTCTGGTTGCTGGTTCTTATTTTAATATTTACTGCGATTGGTGGATCTTTTATTAAACCAAGTGTTCTTGGAACAATTGCTCTAACATCAAAAGAAGAAACAAAATCACTTGGCTACGCAATTTATTACTGGCTTGTTAATATTGGTGCGGCAATTGGTCCTGCTATTGCTTTCACTGTTCGCGATAAATATGGGATTGAATTCGTTTATGTTGTTTCTGCTTTAAGTTGTTTCCTGATGTTTATCTCAACCAGATTGTTCTTCAAAGAACCAGAAAATAAATTTATTGAAAAGAAACCAACACTTTTAGAACAAATAAAGAATTTTGTCCTTGTCATCAGTAATTTCCGTTTTATGATTTTTTTGTTAATCTTCTCGCTTTACTGGATAATGTTCTGGCAAATTTTTGTGATCATCCCCTATTTCGTTGTCGATCACATCGATAAACAGGCACCTTTTGAAATAATCGAATCAGCCGGTGCATGGTCTATTATTTTTCTTCAATTAATCATTAATCGATTGACAAAAAAAATTCCAACTGTCCAGGCGATTATTCTGGGATTTTTTGTTTCAAGTTTAAGCTGGGTTGTGATAATGCTTTCTACAACAATTCCTGTGATAATTGCTGGAATCGTTGTTTTCTCAATTGGTGAAATGACTCAGGCTCCAAGATATTATGAATACATTGCAGATTTAGCTCCGCGAGGACAGGAATCACTCTTTCAGGGATTCGCATTTTTGCCCATTTCAATTGGCTGGTTGGTTGGTGGAACTTTTGGCGGTTGGTTGTATAAATCATTTGGAAAAGTTAGGGATCATTTTAATACAATGTTTTTAATTTTATTTGCCATTGGGATTGGTGCAACATTTTTAATGTATATTTATCATCTTGCAATTGCGAAAAAAATAAGGAATGTTTGATAACTATTTTTTTCTAACTCGAATTGTTGATGAATTAAAAAAAGAATTAATTGGTTTTGAATTTTTCAAATCCGTAAGCCAGTCCAAGAATGAACTTGTGACCGGCTTTTTTCTATTAAATGAAGAAAAGTTTTTGATTTTTACATTTCAGAAGTCACCTGTTTTGATTTATCTAAAAGACCAATTTGCTTTCGCTAAAAAAAATTATGCGACTTTCTTTGAGGTCTTATGGGGTCAAAAATTAAAAGATATTTCAATTGATGAATTTGAAAGAAATATTCACTTTCATTTTGATAACCACAGATTAATTTTTGTTTTTAGAGGCAACCACTCAAATGTTTTGCTTGTAGATGAAAATGATTTAATTCTTGAAAGTTTTAAGGATAAAGATAAATTAACACTCAAAATTTTCAGAGAAGTTTATCAATCTTCTCAATTGGAAAAATCATTTTTTACCCATGCAGAAAAATTTGATAGTTTATTTTCTGAAAGTGATAAGAATTTAGATGTCTATAAGAAAGTAATTGGTAAAGATTTATTGAAAGAACTTCATCATAGAGTTAAAGTGAATAAAAAAACTTATTTTGAAAACTTCAAAGATATTCTTTCAGAAATAAGGAATTCCCCTCTTCATGTTTATGATGATGGAACAGTGAGTTTTTGCAGATTAAGTCACAAATTAAACAATTTCCATTTTTCAAATAACTACTTCAAGGAAATTGCTCAATCATATTTTTCAATTAGAAAAATCGAAGAGATCGAACAACTAAAATCAAAGTTACGGATTAAATTAAATAAGGAATTACAATCCCTTCATCACAAACTCAATAAATTAGATAAACCAGAAAATCTTATTGATCGTTCAGAAGATTTTAGAACAATTGCCAACATTATTTTAATTCACGCAAATGAAATTCAAAAAGGTCAAACTCAATTCAAAACAGAATTTGAAGGTAAAAATTTCGATATAAAACTTGATCCAACATTAAATCCATTTGAAAACGCTGAGAAATATTATGAGAAAGCCCGTGAAGAGAATTCAAGAATTAATACCTTGAAAAATTTGATTCAGAAAACAAAGAAAGAAATTGAAGAAATAAATAACTTAATAACAGAAATTCAAAAAATGGAAGATTACAATAAATTAAAATCAATCTACGAGAAAGAAGTTCAAAAATCTGAAAAAGAAAATCTTACGAAAGGTTTTCGTCATTTTATTCTTGAAGGGAAATATGATGTCTATGTTGGAAAAGACAGCAAATCAAATGACAGACTTACAGTAGAATTCGCAAGAAATGATGACCTCTGGTTTCACGCACGGGGTGTAAGTGGTTCCCATGTAATTCTTAGAAAACAGAACAAGAAAGAAAATTTTCCAAAAAATATCATTGAGAAAGCAGCATCTATTGCAGCATATTTCAGCAAAGCTAAAAAATCAAAGCTTGCACCTGTTTCGTACACTGAGAAAAAATATGTAATCAAACGAAAAGGAATGTCTCCAGGAACAGTACAACTCTTGAGGGAAAAAGTTATCATGGTCGAACCCAAACTTCCCATCAACGAAATTGTAGAGGAGAACTTAAAATGAATAAACCAACAATAATTCTTGAAGGTAAAAAAGTTTATCTCAGACCATTCGAAGAAAAAGATCTTGAACTCTACTATTTTGGACAAAACAATCCTGATGTCCGTGAAACTTTGTTTTTATTTTATCCAATGACACTCGATCAAATCAGAAATGAAATGAATTCTTTATTAAGCACAAGGGATAACTTAACTTTTACTATTGTAAAAAAATCTACCCACGAAGCTGTTGGACAAACATCGTTTGTTAGAATAGACTATGTTAGCCGAATGGCGACTTTCTTTCTTGCAATCTGGGATCCAGTCTTCTGGTCAAGAGGTTTTGGAACCGAAGCAACACAATTAATGGTTGAATATGGTTTCGATATTTTGAACTTTAATAGAATCCAGCTACACGTTGCTGTTGAAAATAAGAATGCAATTAAAGCCTATAAAAAATGTGGTTTCAAAATAGAAGGAACTTTAAGAGAAGCAATGTATCATCACAATAGATATTGCGTTTTCATCTCATGGCAATTTTAAGGTCAGAGTTTTATTCAATGAAACAAAATAAATGACCAATTCGTATAAAAGCTAAAAACAGAAGTAATGTATGTTTAAGCCATTTAAATTTTCCTTTCTTATTCTTGTCTTTTTAATGTTAACCACGAATTTTATTCTCGCCCAGGACGAAGAAGAACTTAAATCCAAACAAGATACTGTATTCATTGATGAAGATTTTGAAATAAATGTTGATGAAGATGAAGGCATAATTGATTTTAAGGAATTCAAATTTCGATTTCGGCAGGAATCACATCCATACCTAAAAATTCAAACCGGATTAAATCAATTTGCTCATAAATCTACTCAGCAATTTTTTAATCAGACAGGAAGACTCGATTTCCAATTAGGTTATACAAGAACTTATACAAAACACAGAAGTTATCTCATCTCTACAAAAGATCGTTATGGCAATTTTTCTTTAAGCAACAAGAATATATACGAAAGTAATAAATTTAACCCACTTGATTTAAATTCTTACCAATTTGGAATTGGTTGGAATGAAAGTTATGGCTATAGGACTTTTTCTTCAGCTGTTTTATTCGGAACAGGAAGAGAATTCAGCTGGTCAAAAATTTCTTTCGATCGAACAAATGTCGGAATGGATTCAATCGCTTTAGATTTTTATCGTGATGCTGTTCGATTTGGTGAAGCATATAACTCAAATTTTACAATTCAATTTTTCAATTTTGTTGGGTTGAATTTTAACTATCGTTATGGATTGATTTTTCCTCGACACTTGTTCTGGAAACATCTCGGAAGCTTTGTAATTGAAGAAGCAGCGAAAAGTCTTTTAAATGACTATCTTGAAAAAGTTTTTAATTTAAGACCAGTTGCAGGTCCAATCGTCAGTTTTATTCTTAACTCAAGTCTTCAATATTTATTCTATGAATTCAAAAAAGAGAGAATGAACTGGCCATTTAAGACTGTTCAACCATTAACCTTTGATGTCTACTCAGTTGGTTTGAGATTTACTTTCTAAAACAATCACCTATCTTACACTGCCCCAAAAATTACTTTAAACTTTCGGGGTTTTTTATTTTAAATTAGTATTGATGAGACTACTTTATTATTCTCAACTTCAGAACAAATCATCTCTTTTCTTTCCACAAATATTTGAAACAATTAATCATTTCAAGTGAGGTAAGCCATGAGAAAATATTTTCAACTCGACGAATACCAGACTTCATTCAAAAAAGAAATAATTGCTGGATTTACGACCTTTATCACAATGGCTTATATAATTGTTGTGAATCCAAAGATTCTTGAAGCAGCAGGAATTCCATTCGGTCCATCACTTGTGGCAACTGCGTTGACTGCTGCGATTGGCACTTTTTTAATAGGTGTTTACGCCAAACGACCTTTCGCAATTGCTCCATATATGGGAGAGAATGCATTTATTGCTTACACTGTTGTCCAGGTTCTTGGTTACAGCTGGCAAACAGCAATTGGCGCAATTTTTATTTCTGGAGTTTTATTTGTGATTCTTACTTTAACAAAAGTTAGAATCTGGCTTGCTCAATCTATTTCTGAAAACCTGAAAATCAGTTTCGCCGGTGGAATTGGATTATTTCTTATTCTAATTGGCCTGGTAGAATGTGAATTTGTTAAACCTGGAATCGAAGGTGCACCGATCAAAATTGGAAACATCAGATCACTGGAAACACTTTTATCTCTAATTGGATTTCTATCTATAATTTTTTTAATGTTGAAAAATGTAAAAGGATCGATTCTAATAGGAATTATTATCACAACAATTCTTGCCTATTTAACTGGCAAGACTCAAATTCCAGATCAAATCATTAGTCTTCCCCTATCTCTCTCACCAATTTTTCTTGAGTTAGATATTCGAGGTGCTCTGACATGGGGATTTTTTTCCGTAATCTTAACAATTTTTATTCTAGATTTTGTAGACACACTTGGAACACTAATTGGCCTTGGTTTTAAAGCTGATCTTATCGATTCACAAGGAAATTTTCCCGAAATTGAAAAACCTATGATTTGTGATGCAATATCTACCTGTGTTGCAGCAATTTTGGGAACCACTACAGCTGGAATTTACATTGAATCAGCTGCTGGTATTCAATCCGGTGGAAAAACCGGGTTAACAGCTTTAACAGTTGCCATACTTTTTTTGATATCCATTTTCTTTGTACCGATAGTAGCCAGTATACCTGCTTTTGCTTATGGTCCGGCACTAATTATTGTTGGAATATTAATGATTACTCCCATTTCAAAATTAGATTTCAATGATTTAACAGAGTTCATCCCATCGATAATCGTAATCTTCCTGATGAGTTTCTCATTCAATATAGGAATTGGAATTACAGCAGGTTTTGTCTTTTACCCAATATTAAAAGTAATTGCAAACAGATCAGGAGAAATAAAACTCGGAATGTGGATTTTGTTTATTTTATCCTTAGCCTTTTATGTTTTTTACCCTTATTGAACTAATCTTTGAAATATTTTTTCAGTTTGATTAGAACACCTTCTTTAATGATTCGTGCAGTTTGATCAATTGATAAAAACTCAGCATTTATTATAAGATCATAAAGTGATTGGTCATCAATATTTTTATGAAAGTAGTGCTTTACATAGTCGAACCTCTTTTTATCTTCTTTCTCAATAAATTCTCTTGCTTCATTTATCGAAAGATTAAATTGTCGTCTTATATGTTCAATTCGTTTTGTTAATGGTGCGATGATTCTTACATGAAATGAGTTTTCAAAATTTCTTGTGATGATATTTGCAGCTCTTCCAACAACTATGCAATTTCCAATCTGAGCAAGCTGCAAAATTGTTTTAGTAGTTTTGTGAACTAATCTCAATGGTGAAGGGTGAATCCCAAAAAGTTCATTCATAATTGAATTGAGGAATGAACATTTCTCTTCAGTTAAATACTGAGAAAGCTTTTCTGGTAGGTGATGATCTTCAATTACTTTTTCGATAAGGTTTTTATCAAACACTGCCCATGAAAGATTTTTATTTTTGCTTTTATTCTTAATCAAATCAATTACAAGCTCAGAGATCTCGTCTGCTGCAGCACCCGTTTCTCTTGAGATGGTAATAAAAGGCCCGGGTTCAATTCTAATTTTTTTTCTTTCAAGGGACTCTTTTTCTTTTGAGTGTGATTCAATGTAAAGTTTTGCTTTTTCGTAAGCTCCGCTGACTAACATTTTTGATTCCTCCTTTTCTCAAAAGAAAAATAAGAAATGATCTGAATTAGTTAAATAGATGTTGAAATTTTGTTAATAATTCACAAATCAAAATTATAAATTAATTTTAAACTTAAACTAAATTACAGTTGTCATCAATCAAAAAGTGATCGGTATGAGAAAATACTTAACCATATTTTTTCTTATTATCACTTATGTAAATATCCTTTCCCAATCAAGATCAGTGCGAGGCTATGTTTTTGATTTTACTGATAAAAAACCGCTCAGTTACGCTCACATTGTTTTGACCAATATCAAGATTTCAGAATTTCCGCACTACAGAACAACAAACGATAAAGGATACTTTGAATTTAGACTTATACAACCTGGCAAATACTTATTGGAGATAACTTTTTTAGGTTATGAAAAATATATCGATACAATTGAAATAAATTGGAGTGGAAGAAATCTTGATACTATTTATTTGAAACAATCAACAATTCAATTAAAAGAAATTGTTGTATCAGAAACTATACCTCAAGTTGAACAGAAAGGAGATACTCTGGAATTTAATGCAGCTGCTTTCAAAACTGCACCAAATTCAACACTTGAGGATTTAGTATTGAAATTTCCTGGGGTAGAAAAAGATGACAATAATGTAATAAAAGTCCAAGGAGAAGAAGTCCAAAGGGTTTTAGTTGATGGAAGAAGATTTTTTGGCGATGATCCAAAAATTGCTTTGAGAAACTTACCAGCTGAAATTGTTGAAAAGGTTCAACTCTTTGATAAAAAAAGTGATGAGGCTGAACTAACTGGTTTTGAAGACGATCAGACTGTAAAGGCTTTCAATGTAATTACAAGAGTTGATAAGAGAAAAGGTTACTTTGGAAGATTTTACGGAGGATATGGTTCAGCAGAACGATTTAACAGTGGTTTGAACTTCAATTCTTTTAATCTTGATGAAAGAATTTCTCTTCTCGGAATTGCTAATAATATAAATCAATCTGGATTCATGACAGAAGACCTTTCAAGTTCTGAAGATTTTTCTTTCAGAAGCAGAGGTGGCCGGGGTCGTGGCGGAAGAAATCAGCAAAATCCTTTGCTAAACATTCCTATTAATGCCGGTGCAGGTAATAACAATATTTATGCTGGTGGAATAAATTATTCAAATATTTTTAATAATCAATTAGAAATGAATGGAAGTTATTTTTATAATCGTGTTGATAACACAAATATAACTGGAACCTTCAGAAAATATTTAAGTGAATATTCTGGATTGGATCGTTTCAATGAGCAACTTAATTCAAGTGGAAAAAATCAAAATCATAGATTTAATATCTGGTTAAATTATCGCATAGATTCTTTAAACATTTTGCGACTTCAGCCCAATATTCAATATTCTACCAATCGAACAAAAACATCTTCTTTTGCTGAAAACTACTTACTGAATCAACAGCTATTAAATTCAAATTCATTTAATAGATACAACTCAGTTAATGATTACGACATTTCGAATGATATGATTTACAGTCACCATTTTGAGAAACCTGGAAGAATTTTTACTGTTTCCCTTAATACTGGTTTAAGTAAACGTATATCAAAGTATGATTTATATTCTTTAAATATTTCAAATTCTGATTCTCTACAAATTATTGACTCACTTTTACAAAACTCGAATTATGTTAACAGTCAAAAGAACCTGACAATTGGTATTTCATATTCAGAACCATTAACTGAAAATAGTTTTATTCGATTAAGGATTAATCCCTACTTTATGGAAGAAAAACAAACTCGCGATACGTATGAGAATCCAAATTCATCAATTCAGATTTTTGATTCATTAAACTCCAATTCTTTTGAGAATCGAAATACAGCATTTCGAAGTTCGATTTCATATAGATATAATGATGATAATCTCAGAATAGAAGCTGATCTGATGTATCAACATCATATCCGAGAAGGCAAACTAATATTCCCAAAAAAATTTTTAACAAGAAAAAAATTTGATATACTCCTGCCCGATTTCGAGATCAATTATAGGTTTGATGAATTTAAGAGATTAAGAATTGATTTCTCAACACGTGCACAAATTCCAAGTATTACTCAACTTCAAAACACAATCGATTATTCAAATCCACTATTCTTAAAAAAAGGAAATCCAGATCTCGATCGTGTATTGAATAATGAGTTCCGTGTGAGATTCTTCAGTACAAATCCAGAAAAAGGTTCTTTCTATGCCGTTAACATTAACCTAAATTACTCAATTAACAACATCAGCAATAATGTGATTGTCTTTACAAGAGATACAATTATTTTTAATAATTATTCTATATCAAAAGGAACTCAATTAAGTTATCCAGTAAATATTGGCAATGCAATTCGAATCTCCACAAATCTTTTGACAAGTTTTACGATTCAGTTTCTAAAATCTAACTTTAGTCTTTCAACGGATCTTCGTTATTCAAGAACACCAAGTCTCATCAATGGAAAAGAGAATACGAATTACCAATATGGAATTGCAGAAACTTTTTCTCTTAGCAGTTATAATCCTGACTTTGATTATCGAATCAATTATTCACCCAATTTCACTTATTCCCAAAATACTTTGAATGGTCACATTTCAAGAATTTTAATTCATCGACTTGGAACAAGTTTTAGAATAAATTTTCTAGGAGATTTCTATTTTGGAAATAGCCTGAACTATTACTCAAATCCCAATGCATCTGATATAAATCAAAAACACAATATTCTTTTGAACTTATCTCTCGCCTACCGTTTTTTGAAAAACAATAACGGAGAAATAAGGTTCGAAGTAATCGATGTACTGAATCAACGAAAAAAACTAACTCGTATTATCAATGAAGATTATTACGAAGACAGAAATACTCAACAACTCGAAAGATTTATAATCTTCTCGGTAATTTACAATCTGAGATCTTTTAATTAAAGTCACCAATTATAAAGAGAATCCTAGAACAACTTAAACTTTTGGTAATCTCTCAAGATAAGAGCTATTACTCAAAACGGCGAAAGATTCACATTCTCTTAGTTCATCAAGAGATTTACAATTCATATAACTCATACAACTACGCAATCCATCCATAATTGAATCGATCACATTTTTAACAGTTCCTTTATATGGTACCATAGTCTCCTCACCTTCTACGAATACATTTTTCATTTTCACGCCAAAACTTGCACTGCCTCGATATTTTTTCCACAGCATGCCGTTGTATTTAATGATTTCACCGGGAGTTTCTTTTGTTCCCGCGAGCATTCTTCCAAGCATTACTGCATCAGCACCAAGAGCAATTGCTTTAGCAATATCTCCTGGATGTTTTATTCCACCATCCGCAATTACTGCAATTTTTAGTTTTTTCTCTTTTTTAGTAATAACAGTATCAAGTATAGCAGAAACCTGACCGATTCCAATTCCCGTTTGAATAGATGTTGTACAAACACTTCCGCCACCTATCCCCACACGCACAGCATCTGATCCCGCATTTTCTAAAGTTTCGAGAGTTTCACCCGATGCAATATTTCCAATAATCACTTTCACATTGTATTTTTTTTTAATCTCTTCTGTTTTTTTAAGAACATGATAATTATTTGCATTAGCTGTATCGATACAAATGATAAGTCCTTTCTCAGCCAACTTATCAATTACTTCTTCGGCTGTATCTAAACCTATTGAAACTGCTTTAAGTCCATCAATGTAATTATTGTTATCCAATATTTTTTCTAGGGATGAATCGAATCTATTTAAAATACCTAAAGCACCAAGATTTGATAGCTCCGCACACATCTCCAGTCCAGTTACGGTATCCATTGGACTTGAAATAATTGGTATTGTTAGATCAAGTCCCAGAAATTTGTCTTTTAATTCAATCAAACTTCTCGACCTGATTTCCGATATTTTTGTTGGTACGAGTGATATATCATCATAAGTTAAAGAATAGAAGAATTCATTCAATTCTTTTTTTGTGTAAACTTTCATTTTTTTCCTGAATTTATTTTTTCATTCACTCAAATATATATTTCTAATCATTTGTTTTGAATCCCAGGAAGCAGGTTCACCACCAAGATACTTATGGAACCACTCCAGGTGTGCGTTATAATATAAAGGCATTGATTTAACAAAGTTTGGCCAGTGACCATCATTCTTAAATATGATCAATCTAGATGGAATTCCTCTTTTTTGGAGATCTGTGAAGTACATCAAACTTTGATTATAAGAGACTCTATAATCTCTTTCACCAGTTATAATTAAAGTTGGTGTTTTAAAATTTTCTATATAGTTTGATGGAGAAAATTTATCATATATTTCTTTTGATTCCCAGGGTGCACCACCAAGATCCCATTCTGGAAACCATAATTCTTCAGTTGTGCTGTACATCGATCTCAAATCATAAACACCCATCATTGAAACCAGGCACTTGAATCTATCTGTCTTTGCCTGAAACCAATTCATCATATAGCCGCCATAAGACCAGCCCATTGCTCCGATTCGTTCTTTATCTATAAATGGAAACTTTTCAACCTCATCAACCACAGCCATTAAATCTTCAAAAACTTTTCCTCCCCAATCTTTTGAAATTTCTTCTGTAAATTTTTGACCATATCCAGTTGAACCTCTTGGATTTGGAAATACAACTATATAACCTTTACCAGGATAAACCTGCCAATCTCCACGAAAAGCATCCATCCATTGGGATTGAGGTCCTCCATGAACATTTAAAATTACTGGATATTTTTTGGATGAATCAAAATTGTGAGGCTTCACCATAAAATAGTGGATTTTTGTTCCATCATAGGAAGTTGCCCAATAACTCTCAGCTGGTCTGATATCCACTTCATCTTCAATATTTTTGTTATCGAAAGTTAATCTTGTTAATTGCTTAGACTTAATATCATATTCATAAAGTGCTGATGGTTCCCCTGTTGATCTCCTTATCAAATAAATTTTCTTTTCATCTTTTGTAATAATGAATGCATCGATTGCGTTAGCTTCAAGCACTTTCGAAATTTTCTTTGTCTTGATATCAATTTTATAAATTGGTGTTCCTCCTTTCTCTTCACAGGAGAAATAAATTGTTTTTGAATCATGCGACCATTCGAATTCGTTAATCCAGTTATCAAAACCTTGAGAAATGATTTCTGATGTTTTTGTTTCTCGATTGAAAAGAGCTAATTGGAATAAATCTGATTCATAACCCGGTTTGGATTGTCTTCTGTAAGCAATGTATTTTCCATCTGGTGAATACTTTGGTGAACCATCCCAAGCTAAATTGTTTTGAGTAATGTTTATGGTCTCTCCAGTTTCTAAGTTAACTATCCATAAATCAGAGTTAGTGGTAGTTGCTTGAGAAATAGTCGAAGACTTATCTCGATTAGAGGCAAAGCATAATTCTTTTTCATCTGAAGAAAAATCATAATTGACGGGTCCACCGAGTGAAAAAATAGGACTTTCAAAATCTCCCGGCGTTACATCTTTTACTTCTTTGGTCTGAGAATTAAAAATAAAAATATGACTGCGTCTTCCATCTGAATATTCATCCCAATGTCTGAAGAGTAACTCATCAGCCATATGAGCTTGAATTGGACCATTTTCCATCTGTTCATTTATTTTCTTGTTGCACTGATCATTATCACCACACTCAGGAAAAACCTTCGTAGTGAAAGCAATAAATTTCCCTTTCGGAGAAACTACCAAATCAGAAATTCCTGTAGATAATTTTGTTAACTTTTCTGGTTCACCTCCGTTTAATGGCAAACGATAAAGTTGTAAACCTTCTGATCGAGTCGAAAGGAAAAAGAGATATTTATCATCCCTGGAAAATCTCGGTTGAAAATCTGCACCTGAGAAATGAGTTAATTGTAAAACTTCTTTTGTAGAAAGATTTAAAAGGTAAATATCTGAATTTGATTTCCCTTCTTTGAGATTATATGATGTTAATGTATATGCAATTTTGTCTTCAGCGCTGGATAAAACTGGGTCACTGATATATTTGAGTCGATAAAGGTCTTCAATTTCAAAAGCACGTTTTTGCGAATAAAGAACCGATACAAATAGAATGAATAAGAGAAAAATTCTATGTTTCATTTTAAACCTCATGGTTTTATTTAACTTCAAACAGAGCTAAATTAATAAAAATGAAATATTTTTTATGAATTAATTAAGATAATCGTATGAAGAAAATTCTAATTGTTGCATTAGGTTCAGGACTGGGAGGAATTTTAAGGTAGATAATTTCAAACCTGATTTATAAAATTTTCACCCCAATCTTTCCAACAGGAACTTTAGCAGTCAATTTTATTGGCAGCTTTTTGATTGGATTTATTTTCTTTTTTCTCGATATGCGAGAATTAATATCTGCAAACATGAGAATTTTTTTAACAATTGGATTTTGTGGAGGTTTGACAACATTCTCAACTTTCTCGTACGAAACTTTTCAACTAATTTAAGATTCACAATACTTTTTCGCCCTCATGAATATTTTATTAAATGTTGTGATGACCATATTTGCTGTACTTCTTGCCTATTTATTATCAACAAAAATTTTATAGGAGTTTAATATGGAAATAAACAGAGATGCAAAACTTTTAAGAATATTTATTGGTGATTCTGATAGAATTGGAAATGTTCCTGTTTATGATAAAATTGTTTTAGAAGCTAAAAACATGGCTTAGCTGGTGCAACAGTATTCAAAGGCTTTATGGGATTTGGACAGTCGAGCAGACTTCACACGGCGAAAATTTTACGGCTTTCTGAAGATTTACCAATCTTAATTGAAATAATAGATGAAGAAGCAAAAATAAATTCCTTTCTGACAATCCTCGATAAGATATTTGAAGAAGCAAAATGCGAAGAATTGTTACTATAGAAAAAGCAAAGATTATACAGGTCGTAAGCAATCATAGATTTAATTTGCTGAGAAAATACGGAAGTTGTTTATTCCACCAGGGCCAATCATGATTTACATCATACCCCCAGATATCTATCCAGGCAGGAATATTTTTGCTCTCAAGAATTCTTTTCAGAGCTAAAGTGTCATTTAGCATTTCTTCTTCCCAGGCACCCTGACCACAACAAATAATAATGTTGCTTTCTCTATAGAGTCCGAGAATTTTGGGGTCCTCAAGATTTGATAAGAAATGTAGTGGCGAATTGAAATAAATATGATTATCGTAATAATCACCCACAAACATTTTTAAATGATAAATTCCACTTAAAGCAATTACTCCATCAAACATATAAGGATGCCGAAAGAAAAAATTGGCAGCGTGATAAGCCCCCATACTTGCACCGGTTGCAATAAATTTTAGTGTACAATCATTGTAACTTGTTCTTGTAAAAGACCCTACTTCATTTATTACATATTTGTGATATTGTTCATATCTTTCACCACGCTGATAAAGTGGAATTGATTGGTTTGTCCAAGATTCGAAATCAATTCCATCTAAAGCATAAACTTTTACTTTTCCCTCTTCAATAAACGAAGTAATTGCATTAATCATTCCAAAATTTTCAGCATCATAAAATCTGCCATCCTGACATGGAAAAATTATGAGTGGCTTGCCAGCGTGTCCATAAACTTTAAATTCCATCTCCTTATTTAAGTTTGGGCTGAACCATTTATGATATTCTATATTCATATTAATTCACCAACTTATGAATAAAATCAATTGCTTCTTCAATGACTTCAAAATTTTTTGTTCTGATAATGTAACAATAATTTCCAAGTGCATTACTTAAAACATCGCTAATTGGGGCATGCAGAACCAGGCAATCATAGTACTTATTAATTATTTCATCATGACTATGAACATAACTTTTATTGAACTTCCTGCCAATGTAACAAACATAATATTTTCTCTCATAATCACCAGTCATTTTTCCAGTTGCAACAATGCTTGCATATTCTTTATAAATATCAAAATCACAGGCGTAATTAAACATATCAAGCGTATAACCTCCAGGAGGACGCATATTAACTTCTAAAGCATAAAGTTTTCCATCTTTATGTCTTCTAAAAAACTCAAAGTGGAAAAATCGTTCTCGAACATCAAAAACCTGAACAATTCTCCTGCCCGCATCATAAAGATCTTCTGGTACATCAATCAAAGAATGATAAAAAATGTGCAAATCATTATTAACCGTTTCCATAATTCCTCTTTGATATTTGTGTGAAGTAAAAAAAACAATCTTTCCATTTTGATCAGTTAAGCCATCAAAGGAACAAATATCGCCTTCAATAAATTCTTCAAATATATAATCGATTGGTGGTTTGATGGAAAAAAATTCTTCAAGTTCTACTTTGTTTGATATCTTAAAAGTCTGTGCAGCACCAACCCCTTTATCTGGTTTTGCAACAACAGGAAATCCATAAGCATCGATGAATTTAATCGCTTCGTCTAAATTTTTTATTACTTTTCCTTGAGCTACATTTAATCCAGCTTTTATAAATAACTTTTTCATTCTTGATTTGTTTTTATATTCATCAATTTTGTCTAATTTGATTCCCGGTATATTAAAGTCAGTTCTGAGTCTTGTATCAGTCTCCAGCCAGTATTCGTTAAAAGATTCAAGTCGATCGATTTTCCCATACTTGAAGGTAAAATAGCCTATGGCTCGAATTAATTCATCATAATTATGCAGATCATTTACTTTATAATATTCATTGAGTGAAGTTTTTAATTCCCATCTCAAATTATCATAATTCTCATCAGCAATTCCCAGCACATTTATACCAAAACTTCGTAAGTGTGGTATAAAGTTATAATAATTCACTGGAAAATGTGGTGAAATAAATATATAATTCATATAGTCTCCACTAAAATGTAACTATTAAAGTCCAATAAATATAATATTTGATTTAATTTAAAATTATTTCAGGTAAACAAGCTTAATTACCTGATTAAAATCTTTTGTACTGAGTCTCATGATATAAACTCCCGAAGCAAGATTAAATATATTCGCATCAAAAACTACTTCATAATAGCCTGGACTTTTTTCATCATTAATTAACTCAGCAATTTCTTGTCCAAGAATATTATAGACTTTTACTGATACTTTAGAATATTTCGGAACCGCATATTTAATTTTTGTTTGTCCATTAAATGGATTTGGATAGTTCTGATATATTTTATAGTCTTCTGGAATTCTAAGATCAACAACATCGAGAAAACCAGAATAATTCATTTTGCCTGGAGTTAAAATATTTAGCTGTCCTGGATTTCCTGGATCATCACCGGTAAATTCTTTCGATGGATCAACTATCCAACCGCCGCTCCCTGGTCGATTGTCCCCAGGATTCTCATCTATTCCATTATCATTATTAAAATTATTTAAAGCTGAATGAGCAAAAATTGCTCCATCATCATCGCCAATACCTAAAAATGGATTTATAAAATTAACACCATTATCAGCCACACCAAATGAAGCAGGGGTAACATCTGATCCTTCTCCAATAAAATCAACTCCAATATCATCATTGTATGAAAGGGACTTATTCGGATGCAGTAAAACTAATCTATCATTTTGAGTACGAACTCCAAAGCCTGGATCAAATTTGTTATCTAAGTTACCATTATCGATATATAATATCATTGTGCTGTCAGAATAATCGAGATCGTCTTTCGAAAAATAATAATCATTCGATGGATGTTTTTTAAGAACTAAAAGAATATAAGTGCCTTTAGGAACATTACTTAACTCAGGAATATTCTTAAAAAATATTGACCCTTCATTTAAATCAGTTGAATCCAATTTCGTTTTAGAGGAATTATTTGTTAGCCGCCAATTCCTTAAATCTACTCCGTCTTCTTTTGTTACTAATAACTCAACCCAATCACCATAAATTGGTAGATTTATTGACGGATAATAAGTTCCATTATCATTTATCCAGTATTCATTTATGATTACATCATTTGCTGCCACAATAACTGGTGCTGCGTCTTCAACAAATACTGGTTCAAAAATAAAATCTCGATCCACTGTTGTTGTAAAGGTTGGTGTCTGCGGTAAAGTTGAATCACTCCAATGAGAAAACCTGTATCCAATAGCTGGCTGAGCCGAAACTTTAATTTTCATCCCGTTAAAATATTTTCCGCTGAATGATGTGTTTTTAATTGTAAGTCCATTAACTAAAACACTACCTTTTGAAAGATCAATTAAATTTACTGTTACATTATTCAAACCATTAAATCCAAACTTTTGAATTACATACTTTCTTAAACTATCAACTCGAGTCTGGACAAATAACTTCACCGTATCAACATTAGCAAGCCAGCTTGAATAGCTACTGCCCCATTTAGAAATTTCAAAATTAATATCGTTAATCAAATGAAATTTTAATGAATCAATTTTCTGTAAAACATTAGCAGGTTGGAAAGTTGTATTAAGAAGATCAGTAAATCTCGATATAAATCGTTCCTTAAATTTTTCATTCGAGAATAACCTTCTTGGAAATCTTGTACCTTCAACTAAGTCTTGATAATCATAATACAATAAATCAGTACGGACTGTATCTCTTAACGCCCACGCCAGAGTATTTAAAGGCCCAAAATCATAACAGCCCAATCCCTGATCTAAATCCCATAAAATCCATTTCCATTTTCCACCCAATGCGTTTCTTCCAAAGTATTGATTATTGTGAGGCCAATCGAAATTGCCTGCATAAATTTCGAAGGCGAAATAATCTATGTAATTATCAACATCAACTCTATCTTCAATAAACTTGAATTCAATCGAGTCGAGATAGACATTGTTATAAACAAAACTCCAGATAGAATCCCAATGAGCTGAACTTCCCAATTTTTGGTACCAATCTTCCCGCAGTTCTGGATATTTTATTCCCATATGAGTTTTTAAATAAATTGAATCGATATGTTCTCTGATATTATAAATTCCGAAGGGCTGACCGTTTAAATACACTCTTGCATAAAAACCATGTGAAGAATGTCCCCCATTTTCAGCATAAAGATTTGCAATAGTTTGATCTCTCAAAAGCGTCCAGCGAAAAGTAAGATTTTGCATATCATTAGAACCCGATCTAATGACAAATTGATCGTAAATATTTCCATCAACATCTTTAAATAATGGAAAATCTAGAACACTCCAGCCATATTCTCTTCTAAAATGAACTCGAAAAGATTTTTTCGGTTTTGGTCTCGACCATACACCATGAATTCTTAATCCTCCATCTATAGAAAATTTATTTCCAGTTGATCTATCAAAAAATTCAATTGTAGAATATCTTTCCCAGTTTGGACCTAAAGAGTCGTAGTTCACATAAATACCAGAATCGGGCGAGTAAAGATTTTGTGGATCCGTTACGATTGAAAGTATGGGCAAATTACCTGCTGGTTGTATAAAATATGATCTTGTCGCAATTTTACTTTGCGGTCTCTCTGATAAGTATGCAATTGCACGAATAACTCGATTTGAATCAATAAGAATTGGTGAAGTATAGAGAGTGGAACTTGTTGTTGGATGTGAACCATCAGTTGTATAATAAATTTGTGCATTCGAGACAGGATGAGAAAGTGTTAAAGTAAACGGTGCGTTATAAATTCCCGATGCATGAGAAAAGTTTGGCGTTCCCAGAGGCAAAGTCGATAAACTATCATTTGATTGACCTGGTGTTGGAGAAACAAAAATCATCCATGTTGGGCTCCCATCGGGTTTGCGACCATAACTTCTGTCTGCCGTTTGTTGACCAAATGTTATCGAATCAATAAAAATTGTTGTTGGTGAACTTAATCCAATAAATTCTCCTGAACCACTGAGAACAAAATTGGTGTGGATGAATTCACCAATTATAGTATCACTATTTGATGCCCAGATTAATAAATATCCCCTTGCAGGAATTTCAATATCGCCAGTAAAAACCCATTTGTACGGTTGAGAAGGATCATCAGTAAGTCCAAATCCAGTCAAGTCAACAGGCAGATTTCCAGCATTATAAATTTCAATCCAGTCTTCGTATCTATCAAAATTATCTTTGATTGTTGAATTATTTAGAGCCATAAATTCATTTATAAAGAGACTCTGAGAAAAGATTTTTATCTGAAAGAGAAGTATAATTATGAATATTTTTTTCATAATCGCCTCATTTGATTTAATGCTTAAACATTCTACCCGTTGATTGTATCTTCTTGATATGAACCAAGTATTTTTAAGAATGATGAAATTTCTTTTAAATTATTAATCGCATTCTGAGAAATTCTGTCATTCATTGAACCTTTGAAATCAAGATAGAAATAATACTCAAATGGTTTTTCAGGAATAGGCCTTGACTCAATTTTTTTCAAATCTATATCTCTAAGAGCAAAAACACTCAAAGCTCTAAACAAAGAACCAGGTTTGTTCAATAATGTAAATACGATAGAGGTTTTAGGATTAGTTTTCGGAATTAATCTCTTTTTTGAAAGAATCAAAAATCGAGTGATATTATTGTTTGTATCCTGAATATTTTTTTTGATAATTTTCATTGAATAAATCTTAGCGGAGATTGCTGATGAGATTGCAGCAGTATCTATCAAATTATTCTCTTTAATGAATTTAACACTTCCAGCTGTGTCGTAAGCTATATCAATATCTACCCCTCGGAGTGATTTTAAAAATTTTTGACATTGTTGGATCGCCGCAGGATGAGAAATTATTCTTTTTATTTTACTAAGATTAGTATTTCTAATCCCAATTAAATGGTGTTTAACTATTAGATTAATTTCCCCTACAATGTAAATCTTGTATTTAAGTAATAAGTCGTAATTAGAATGAATGCTGCCAATGCTTGTATTTTCAATTGGCAATATTCCATATGAATTTTTATCGCCAATTGTTTTTCTGACAACATCCTCAAATTCTTTGCACGGGACAGGATTCACATCAAAATTGAAATATCTCAATCCTGCTTCTTCAGAAAAAGCACCATGATCACCTTGAAAGTATAAATTAGTTTTGATCATATCTTGATATTAAAAATTTTGATAATTAAATTCATTTTGAAATTTTTTTGATTAAATATAAACAAAAAGAAATTATGAACTCAACAGCTCAACATATGAATTTTACGTCTTACTTTTATTTCTATTTTTATTTTAACTACTTCAAATAGACGGTAGTTATCAGTGTGTCGACCCCTTACTGGTAACTACCGGTAAGGGGTTTTTTAGTTTAAAGAATTAAAAAATTTATGTGGAGGTTTAAATGATCATAATAATGGAATCAAACTCAACCCACGAACAAATTGAAAATGTTGTAGACACTATAAAAAAGCATGGATTTCGTCCTCATATCTCATACGGTGAAGAAAAAACAATAATTGGTGTAATTGGTGATGAGCGTCTGATTTCTGATTCAATCTTCAAATCCTTACCGGGTGTTGAAAATGTTATTCCAATTCTAAAACCATATAAACTTGTTAGTCGAGAGTTCAAGAAAGAATCGACCATCATAAAAATTGATAATGTTTTGATTGGAAACGGACATCGAGCCGTTATCGCTGGCCCTTGCTCTGTTGAAAATGAAGATCAAATTATTCAAGCAGCTGAAATTGCAAAAAAATACGGAGCAAATCTTCTTCGTGGCGGTGCTTATAAACCAAGAACAAGTCCATATGCATTCCAGGGTTTAGGTATTGAAGGATTGAAACTTTTGCAAAAAGCAAAACAAGTCACAGGACTTCCAATTGTTACTGAAGTGATGGAAGTAAATGAAGTTAAAATAGTTGCTGAGTACGCCGATGTTTTGCAAATTGGAACTAGAAATATGCAAAACTTTAGACTACTGAAAGCAGTTGGTAAGATTAATAAACCAGTTCTACTCAAACGTGGAATGGCTGCAACATTACAAGAATTTTTAATGAGTGCAGAGTACATACTCTCAGAAGGAAATTATAATGTGATTCTATGTGAACGAGGAATTAGAACTTTTGTGGAATACACAAGAAATACACTTGATTTAAATATTATTCCAGCAGTAAAAAAATTGTCTCATCTTCCAATTGTTGTTGATCCAAGTCACGGAACAGGAAAAAGTGATTTTGTTCTTCCCCTTTCTCTTGCTGCAATTGCCGCTGGTGCTGATGGAATAATCGTTGAAATGCATCCTGAACCAATTAAATCCATTTCGGATGCTGATCAAACTATTTCACCTGAACAATTCAAAGAATTGATGAAAAAACTTAAATCACTTGAAAACCTAATGAATTCATGGAGATAAAAAATGGCTGGTAATTCATTTGGAAATTTTTTTAGGATAATGACTTTTGGAGAAAGTCACGGACCAATGATTGGTGTTGTTATTGATGGTTTAAAACCTGGGCTTGAAATCAACATCGAAGAAATTCAAAAAGAATTAGATAGAAGAAAACCCGGTCAAAGCAGTATAACAACTCAGCGAAAAGAATCTGATACAGTTCAGATTGTCTCAGGAATTTTCAAAGGCAAAACAACCGGTACCCCCATTTGTATGTTGATAAAAAATGAAGATTACAGAAGTCAAGATTATGAAAACATAAAAAAAATTTTCAGGCCGGGTCATGGCGGTTACACATTTCTTCAGAAATATGGAATTTATGATTATCGTGGTGGTGGAAGAACATCAGGCAGAGAAACTGCATCAAGAGTTGCAGCTGGTGCAATCGCAAAACAATTACTTCGAAAAAGAGGAATAAAAATTATTGCATTCACAAGTCAGGTTGGAAATACCAAAATAACTAAAATAGATTACGACGAAATAGACAAAAATTCATTAAGATGCCCTGATGCGGAAGCTGCTAAAAAAATGATTGAATTAATTGAAAACGCAAAAAGCGAAGGAGATTCAGTTGGTGGTATTGTTGAGATTCATGTAAAAGGATTAAAGGCAGGTTATGGTGAACCCGTTTTCGATAAACTCGAAGCTGATCTTGCAAAAGCATTAATGTCCATTGGTGCAGTGAAAGGTTTTGAAATTGGTAGTGGTTTCAAATCTGCAGAAATGAAAGGAAGTGAATGTAATGACCAATTACGAATAAATCCAGAAACAGGTTCTATTGAAACAATTACAAACTATTCAGGAGGAATTCAGGCAGGAATTTCCAATGGTGCTGATATTATAATAAGAATTGCCGTTAAACCAACTTCATCAATTTCAAAAAAACAGAAAAGCGTAACCTACAATGGCGAAGAAGTTGAGTTCCAAATCTCTGGTCGACACGATCCATGCATCTGCCCTCGAATTGTTCCCGTTGCTGAAGCAATGACCGCCCTTGTTTTGATTGACCAAATTCTAATGCAAGAACAAATTAAATCTGATTCGGATAAACTTGAAATCTTAAGAGAACAAATTGATCTCATTGATCAACAAATTTTATTACTACTTCAAGCAAGAAAAGAATTTGTTAAAAAAGTTGCCATGATTAAAAAAGAAAATTCAATTGGCGTCTTTGATAAAGATAGAGAAAATTATCTTCGCGAAAATTGGTTAAATGCAGCTGAAACTCTGGAATTAAATAAAGAACTTGTTTCACAATTACTTGATTTAATTATTAAAAACTCACGATCAATTCAGGAGGCAATAATAAATGATTGAGGCAACATTAATAGGTTTTGGTAGATTTGGAAGATTATTTCATAAATTTTTTTGCGACGATTTTTACTTCGATATTTATGATAAAAACTTGACCTATGAAGAAAAACTCGAAATAGCTGGTGGCGTTTGGGATATTCCATGGAAAGATAATAAAATCATTTTTTTATCAGTCCCAATTTCTGAAATTGAAAATATCTCCATTGAACTTAAGGATGAAATATCTGAATCTTGCACGATCGTTGATTTCTGTTCAGTCAAAAAGTATCCGATTCAAATCTTAAAAAAGTATTTTCCCAAAAATCCAATTTTCTCGATTCACCCGCTTTTTGGTCCAGATTCAGTAGAAAACTCACTTGAAAATCATATAGTTGTAGTGATTGAAAATGAACACTGGAATCCCATTATCGCTCACTTCTGGGATTCAATGATCAAAAAAGGTTTGAAGTTACTTTTTATGAAAGAAGATAATCATGATAAATTAATTGCCTGGACATTGTGTTTGACTCAGTTCATTGGCAGATCAATTGGTAGTTTAAAAATTCCTTACGACCAGGTGGCAACGAAAGGTTTTATTGAATTAATGAATATAGTTCGCCGTTCAAATAGAGATACTCAACAACTTTTCATCGATATTAACAGATATAATCCTTACGCTGAAGAAATGAGAAAAAAAGTAATTGAGTCATTCATTCAAGTAGACGATTTTCTGAAACAACAAAAGTAATTTTCATATAAAATATCCCGCATTAAAACTGTTTTCCACAAAATTTTTGAATGACTTCTTTTGGCTAAAATTGATTAGATATACTCATTTAAAACAGAAAAGGCTGTCAAAAGACAGCCTTTCCCATTACAATTTCAAACAGTCAATTATTTAATCAACAATGACTTAATTGTCTTGCTAAACTTCGGAGTTTCAAGTCTTATCAGATAAACACCGCTTGCAAGATTAGATGCATTGAATTCAACCGTATAGTAACCAGCTTCTTGTTCAGAATTGACGAGTTCTTTTACTTTCTGTCCAACTGCATTATAAACAATCAATTTTACTTTCACTGGTTCCGCAATCGCATAACGAATTGTTGTGGTTGGATTGAATGGGTTCGGATAGTTCTGCATCAAATCAAATTGAGTTGGAATAGTTGCACCTTCAATCAAAATTGCCTGAATATTTGGATCAGTAATCTTGATTGGTTCGCCATTCTTTAAAACTACATTCAAATATGAACCATCAATTGCATCCTTAACTCTGTAAAATCCTTTTTCAGCATTTGTTATTTTTAAAGTCACAGGATACTTAACACCCTGTAGATTAATTCTATGTGTATAATTATCAACTTCAACATAACGATCTGAATCGAATCTTACATCAAATACACTTGATGGCGGCAATGGCGGTAATGAATATCTTAACTCGTCAACCTGATCAGCTAGATAAAGTTCTTCACTTACACCTGCGTCATCTGTAATTACAATCTTTCTCCATTTTGGATCAATTGATTCAACATAGAGTTCATCACCAGACTTTGCAAGAACAGTTTTTCTCAATGTTAATGTACCTGCTGCTGAAGTCTTAACCCAGTAACCCTGTCCTTTCTTCAACACATCTGATGGATAATATTTATTGCTAAATCCGAAGAAATTAGAAACTATAATTCCTGATGGGTTTGAAGAGACATTTGTCTTTGGAATATCGACACTCAATGTTCCAATTAAATTCCAGCCTTCGTTTACATTAACAACCAGTGAATCTTTTCGAGGACCAGTTACTGTAGTTAAGCTATCCACATTGAATTTCAACCAATAACCTTTACCAACTTCAAGAGTATCTCTAACAACATATCCGCCTCCATCAAACCAGAATGCATTAGATGTTGCATTCGGGAACAGAGCAGCAACGGTCATATCCGATGCATTTAATGGGACAGATACAATATTCCATAATCTTCTATAAGCTATATCAACAGTATCTGGCAAATTATTTGGATTAAATCCAACAAATTCATCTGCACCAATATCTGGAGTATATGGATCTCGTGTTTCCCCATCAATATCAATACCGACCGGAACTGGTGTACCACCTGATTCAAGTTGCGTAATTAAATTTGGCTGAATGTGGAAATCAAGGCCACCTACAAATGGTGGATTCTCAACAAACGAAGCACTATCCTGACCAGTAGAATCCTTCCAGGCCTGTAATGTCTGAACTGCACCATTGAAATAACCTAAGTTACCATTAGCTCCGCTAACATAGAAGGCATTGTTATTTGAAGTGAAAGTTCCACCACCACGATAGAGACAATAGGCAACTGATGCATTAACATTATTCACTATGATATTATTTTTCAATTCAACATTCGCTGATCCACCCCATCTCACACCTGTCATTCTTGATGAAGCTAACTTACCAATGTCATTCAATACGATAGTGTTGTGGTAGACTTTTGCATTCGGAATATTGTCCTGGAATGAAATCACATCAACACTTGCAGGAGTACCGGTACCTGAATGAGTATAATCACCACCAAGGAAATTATTATAAATTGTCAACACTGTTCCTGCAGCACCACTTAAAGTTCCTATTCCATAGATACCCTGCGTTCCAGTTGAAGCCATTCTTAAAGTTTGGATCTTATTATTTGCAATTTGAATCTGACCTTTGTAATTATTAAATAAAATACCCCATCTGACATTCCCCGATGGCGGAGGTATAGTACCTTTAATCTCATTATCCATAATTTCTGCAAAAACACCACCATAGAAGAAATAAACAGTTCTCATATGACCATAAAGTCTATTTTTATTAATGAAAATATTGCTTGCATAAGTACCTGTACCACTCCAACCAGTTACGGAAACTGCATAAGCAGGTTGATAAGTATCATCTCCAATCTTGCAATTTTCCACTGAGAAATAGTCCGTTACCCCTGAAGCCTGTCCATTTACATATACACCTCTTGTAGTAATGAGAGCAGGGTCCATTGTAAGATATTTTATTACAAGATTTCTTAATGTTATAAAATCTGCGTTAGCGTAAAGTTGAATAGCAATTCGTCCGTATAAGCTATCATTCATCGCAATTGTAAGATCTCTTGTAGTTCCACCATCAGTGTTTGAACCATCAAAGAGTACATTCTTTGCACCGTTTAAAGTTATACCAGTGTATTGGTTTGCACCAGTTGTAGAAGTACAACCAGTGATATAAATAGTTGGAGTCTTAGTTGGTGCCGGTTTAATTGTTAATAGATGTACGGTATCGGTTTTTGTTAAAACAAGATTTGCACCGACTTCATTCAAGTCTGCATCAATTAGAAATCTTACATCTCCACTTTGCCCCAAAGAATTGATTGCTTTAAAGGCACTATCAAGTGTTGGGAATCCCTTTGGATATGATCCTTGAGGAATATAATAATCACCACTTAATGGACCAGTTGCTGGATTCACTGTCAGAACACCTGAAACATAATTAGTATCATCCCAGAAGCCACCACCACCAGATGAGTAACCACCGTACTTATATGGTCCATAACCTAACTGGAATCTACTTGCATAGTAATAAGTTCCCGGAGGAAGTGTTGCACCGATATCCGCCATAAATTCGTCATTATTTCCTACATCAACATTATATACAGCTTCTACCCAATTTGTCCATGTTGCTGGATTTGTATTAGATGAGTTCCATCCAATCCATGCTTTCATACCAGTACCAGGACCAGGAGAATTTGTAACGCCATCAGCCCATACCTGTGCATAAACTCTCAGTGATTCTCCAACTGTAATAGTCCCAGATGGTGGAAATTGTAAATTAGCCCAACCAATTGAATAAGTATTAATAGAAACATTATCAACAAATAAATCATTATCTTTATTAGAAACGGTTGATTCTCCATAAAAACCAATTCGTACTATTCCACCGCCGGAAACTGGTAAAATAATTGAGATATGATCACCAGTACTGTCATTTATTAATGTTGTATCTACCCACATTCTCAAAACATTGGCAGCTAACCAGGTAGTGCCATTATCTGTGGATAAAACAACAGCAAACTTATCATCCGAACCTAAAGTATCCTGATATGTTTGATTCCAACTTGTTAAAGCCACATCAAATTCAAGTTTGTACATAGTATTTGGATCAGTCAAAGCTGGAAGTATTATTGGAGGTGAGATTAACCAATCTTTTCGAGTTGTACCATATATGTTGAGTTTAGCACTTTTATTTACTGGTGAGGTTATATTACCAAAATCATCCTGAACCCAATTGCTCGTACTTGATGTAAAAGTTACAGTATCTGTTAACAATCCTTGTTTCCGAGTCCAACTATTTGGAGGAAATGTTCCTTCAAAATTCTCAGTGAAAGGTGTTGTTAAAGCAAAACCAACTCCGGTTAAAGGAACATCATGATTTACATTTCGATGACTTGCATTAAAGGTCAAATTGGCAGATAAATTACCTGCAGTAGTTGGTGCAAAACTTACTGAGAAATATGCTTTTTGATTTTCAGCAAGACGTATAGGGTAAACATTTGTATCTGTTAAAACAAATTGATTAGCATTCGAACCAGTCAGAGTAGTGGAATAAATTACTAAAGTGTCAATACCCGCATTAGTAACTTCAAAAACCTGAGCCGTCGAAACATCGCCAATAGGTATAGTACCAAAATCTTTTGATGCAGGTAAGACTGAAAAAATAGGGGTCGTTGGAATCACTTCTACAACAATCTCATCCAAACCAGTTCCGTAGGCAGAAAAAGTAGAATTAGTCTTATCTCGCCATCTAAAGTATACATTATTTCCAGCATAACTATTTAAATTATGAATTCTTTCCTGATATGCTGTTTGATAAGATGGTGCAGATAGTGTATCAAGAGAAATCCAGGAATTTCCACTGTCGGTTGAAATTTCAAAGAAAGTCGTATCCTGACCACTGATAAGAGTATTAATATCATCATCCTTCCACCAGAATTTAATTCTGGAGTTAGGTGGTAATTCAAATTTGGGTGAAAGTAAAATACCTTGCTTGACTGAAGAATAGTTATAAATAATCCTTGCACCCTTACCAGATTTTGCCTCTGTGGTTGTTCTTTGCCAGAAATTTGTTGACCAACCTTCTGATGGGAATATTCCACTATCAAAATTCTGTGTGTAAGGGAAAGAATTGATTGTAGTTACAGGTATTGAATCTAAATAATATCTATAGGCTGCAATACCATTATTAGTAACCAATAAATAAACATCAAAAACACCATTTCCGACATTTTTTATGTCTACATCACCGGTTGCATTTAAATTCGATGATCCACCTAATAGTGATGTCATTGCTTCAAACGATGCATTATAAGAACCAACATTTGATACATCTACAAATCTGAGATTATGATTAGTTATACCACTCACAAAAACTGCAACTAAAGTTCTTCCACCGGCACTTAAAGATCTCATTGCATTTGAATTAGTTGGAATAATCGAACCAGGAATTGTGTCAATAACAGTTCCATCTGGATTAAAACGTCTTGGATTAATGCCCTGTCCATTGACCCAAAAAGTTCCATCAGGAAGTACCCATACTGCTGGAGTAGAACCGGGATTTGTTGATACTCCCTGCAACGTAATTTCCGATGCCGTAAAGGAATTACCGTTATCAGTTGTTGTAAATTTATAAACTTTGTTGTTACTTGAACTTGCGGCATACATTGTTAAACTATTATCCGATGCTGAACCTACAACAGTAAACTTATCTCCTAATCTGACAGTTGTTGATGTTGTAAATGACAAAACTTCAACTGGATTAGCGGTTTCACTTGTCCACTTGTAAACTTTAAAAGCAGAAGTATTGGCATCTGTTGTTAAATTGCATCCAAAAATAGTTCCATCATCTGAAACTTCAATATCATTTAGTGCAAATGTACCTCCCGATATCCCTGTCGTTATAAGATCTCCAACATCATTGCCTGTCTGTGCATCTAAAATTTTAACCATTACGCCATTTGAACGGCTAACAACATATAATCTATCATTTCCTCCAACATATCCATAAGCAAAGCCCCGTTCTGTATCTGTTCCGAACCAGGTGGGTTTATTACCGAGTGTTATGGATCGCTCCCATAATTGGGTTAACTGCGAGAATAATTGGGATGAAAAAAGGGTAAGCATAAAAAAGAAAAAGTATTTCAACTTCATAACTCGCTCTCCTTTATTGGTTTTATGACTCCAACTGTTTATTAATTTATTTTTTAGTCGAGTCCTTACGATGCCCTGATTAAAATCTGATTCTAAATCACCGAATCAATTTCTTTTTTTGTTATTTAAGATTTTTCTTATAAATAATCAAGTGTTCAATTTAGATAATAGCATCTAACTTTTTTTGAACTCCTCTTCCAGTATTTTTCTTTTTTCAAGAGCTTCTTGAATTTTCTTTCGCATCAAAGATTCTACTTCTTCGTGAGAAATACCCCTGACGATTATGTTTAGCTGAGGACAGAAAGCTGCATATGCATTCTCACCATCTTTACGTACAAGAATATCATACTTCTTTTCCATATCTCCTCCTGGATTTATTATTTTTGTTTTACTATAACAATTTATAAAACTTTTTATGAAAAATCATCTATTAATTTAATTGGGAGAATTTATGAAAAAAGATCAATACCGATCTTTAATTTATTTGTTTTTTATTTTGTCCGGTGCAACAGGATTAATCTATCAGGTTAGCTGGTTCAAATATCTTTCTCTCTTTCTTGGAAATACAACTTATGCACAGACAATTGTATTAGCTACTTTTCTCGGCGGACTTGCAATTGGAAATTACTTCATAGGTAAAAAAATTGATTACATTAAAAATCAACTATTTGTCTATGGATTAATTGAACTAATCATTGGTGTTTACTGTCTTGTATTTCCAAATATCATCTCAATAGGTGAAACAATATTTTATCTGCTGTCTTCTGAAGAATTATTGGTAAACAATCAAATCATCTATCTCCTGATTAAATTCATAATTTCAACACTGGTTTTGATTTTACCAACAATATTGATGGGTGGGACACTACCAACTCTAACAAAATATTTTACCGAAAAAATCGAATCCATTAGAAAAGAAAATGGCAGTTTGTATTTCCTGAATTCTTTCGGTGCTGTAGTGGGAGTCTTTTTTGCAGGATTTATTCTAATTAAAAACTTCGGAATCGATACTACCATCTTAATTGCTGCAATCTTAAATCTATTCATTGGAAGTATAAGCATCGTACTTAGCTCTATCAAAGTGAAAGATGATTCATCAGAAATATCCAAAGAAGAACCATTCACTAAAGATAAATTCATTTCTGAAGTAAACATTTCTGAAAGGTTAATTAAAATTTTGATTTTAATTGCAGGACTCAGTGGATTTTCTTCACTGGCTTACGAAGTTCTCTGGACAAAAATTTTAATTTCGATCTTCGGTTCTTCTACTTATTCTTTTTCACTTATGTTAATCGCTTTTATCAGCGGGATAACAATAGGAAGTTTTATCGTCTCTTCAAATTTAATCTCTAAATTTAATCCAATTAAACTTGTTATTTATTCCCAATTTTTTATTGCCTTAACTATTGCATTCAGTTTGTTTATCATTCCATTTTTACCATATCAATTCTGGAAAACGAGTACTCTCTTTTCAAAAACAGATGATGCTTTTAGTTTATTCTTACTTTTTGAATTCATCATTTTATTTTTCTTAATGTTCATACCGACAATTTTTATGGGAATGACACTTCCTCTTATTGTTGAAATTGTTGCAAGATATAAGAATCTAATTGGTCGTTCTGTTGGAACTGTTTTTTCTGTTAATACAACTGGTAATGTTCTTGGTTCTTTAATGACTGGACTTGTTTTAATCCCCCTTTTTGGAATTAAGGATTCCTTTGTTATTTCAATCCTCATTAACATTCTCGGCATTATACTTATCCTTTCAAACTATCTTCACTTAATTAGATTAAAAACAAAAATTCTCTATTCAATTTCTCTAATTTTTCTGATAATTATCATTTTCAATATTCCTGATGCAAATAAAGAAATCAATACTCTTGGTGTTTTCAGGAGATTGAATGATATCCCACCGCCATCATATAATGATTATAAAAAGATATTTCAATTAAGAGATGTCCTCTTTTACAAAGAAGGAACAAGTTCAAATGTTGCTGTTACAGAAACAAAAGATTCAATCCGACAAAGAATTTTGATTATCAATGGAAAACCTGATGCAAGCAGTGTTGGAGATTTACCGACTCAATACTTACTTGGTCACATACCAATGATGCTTCATCCAAGACCAGAACAAGTCTTTGTGATCGGTTATGGAAGTGGATCCACTATAAGTGCGGTCTTAAACCATAATCCACAAAAAGTTATATGTGCTGAAATTTCAAAAGAAGTACTGGAAACAAGTGAACTCTTCTCTGATGTAAATGAAAATTGTATTAAGGATCCTCGACTTCAAGTTATAATAGAGGATGCTCAATCATATCTGAAACTTAGCCAACAAAAATTTGATGTAATTATTTCTGAACCATCCAATCCATGGATTGCTGGTATTGGAAATCTTTTTTCAAAAGAATATTTCGAACGATGTAAAAATAGCTTAAAAAAAAATGGAGTTATGACTCAGTGGTTTCATATCTATGAAATGGATGATGATGTTTTATCGATTGTTATATCTACATTTTATTCTGTCTTCCCTTATGTTCAGATCTGGGGTGGTGTTGAAGGTGATCTAATTCTGATCGGTTCAAATGAAGTTATTAAACTGGATGATCAAATTTTCTTAAAAAAACTCTCAAACGAAAAAATTAAAAGAAGTTTATCAAGAATCAGTATAAATTCCCCTTTCACATTTTTAACCACTCAGATTTTATCACCCGAGAATTCATTCACTTTAGCTTATAAAAAAGACATAAATTCTGAAAAGAAGCCATTGCTGGAATTTCTTGCACCAGTTGCATTATTTAAAGGCACAACTTCAATTCTTGCATATAAGTTTGATGAGAAGTTTGATACTTTAAGCAATGGCTTACTCGTGAAAGAGTACATTAAGAAAAATCAAATTTCGAATTCAGACATTGAGGATGCAATTAACTTTCATCTTCGACATTCAATGAACTATCGATTTGCTTATGGACTTGCAAGATTATTATATGAAAAAGATAATAGTAATTCATTTGCAGCTGGAATCAAATCTCAATTAGAAGACAAATTAAACATAATTAAGTATAACACCTCTGACCTCATAATAAATCATCAAAAATTTCCTCAATCACAAAAACTTGCAGAAAATTTTGCCAATCAGATTTTGAGTGAGAACATTAATTCCACAAACTTTATGAAGATTTTTCCAATCAGTCAGGCAGAAAGTATTCTGATAAAATATCATAACATCGACCCTCTCAGTGATTTCAAATTATATTCACAACTTGCTGTTGTATCTCTTCAAAATAGTGAGTACAAAAAAGCATTCGACTACTGCATCAGAGCCGAAAAAATTTTTCAGCAAAATCCAGATTTATTCAATCAATCTGACCTGTCAGAGTATTTTTATACTTTTGCCCTCAGTGCAATTTATCTTAATGAATATGGAAAAGTTGTTGAGTATTTCATTCAACTTGTAAACTATAATCAGAATTACCCTTCGAAAAAATTCTTAAGCAAACGAATTGAGTGGAGAGTTAACCAGGAAAAAAGGTTAACAGAAAAATCTAAATCCGGCTGAAATTATATAGATAAGTACAAATTGAAATTGAAAACATAATTAACAAAAAAATAATTAATATATCTTGGATAAATAAAGCTTTATAAAGATAAGTAGCAATATTGCCAATTATTATCCATTGAAAGATATAAACTATAGTTACATTTTTACCCAGCCATCGGATATAATTTACCAGTAGATTCTCTGAAAATTTGAAGTAAAATGTAGTTAAAAACTTAATCAATCCTGCAAGAATAAAAACCGAGTAAAAAAAGAAAAAAAGATTGTGATTATAATAACTGTTCAAATCCTGACTTTTACTGACTCCATAATTAATTAAAATAATAGAAAGGATTACATATAAAGCTGCAACACCTGAGGATAATTTTTTATCAATAAATTTTTTCAAAAGTACAGTTCGCCTTAAATACATACCAAAAAGTGGAAAGGCTAACCAGGGAATTAAAGGAAAGTACGACCATTCAACATTGCGATAAAAAATTGATAGTAAATATCTGCCCTCTTCAGATTCTAATTGTATGTTTTGTAAAAAATATTGAAGCATATAAATGAAAATGATCATTAACAAAAATAGAATATTTCGCTTAATAATTCTTTTTAGAATTGATAAAATGAGATAACTGAACCCGGCAAAAATTAAAATATCAACACCAAAAAGATAATGTAAAATGTTTACATCTATTTCTTTTTGAATGTATCGATAAATTAAAGAAAGATTTAAGAGAATATTTAATAACAATCCAAGTCCAATTAAACCGAGCCCATGTTTAATTTCTTTTTTAATTGACGCTTTTGATCTATCAAGAAAATATCCCATAAAAGTGATAAAGACAGGAGCTGTTGGAATTCCTCCAAGAAAATAAGATATCTTGATGTACATCTGATATTCAGGTTTATCAATCAGTAATAATTCCGTTAGATGAACCTGAATCATAAAAAGAATTGCAACACCACGCAAAAAATCTGGCAGTGGTTCACGAAATTGATCTGAAAAAATGTGTTTAAGTTTATTAAGCATTTTAACTCTTCATTAATTTGATTGTAAACTTAAAAAAAATTAGTTGAGTTATTCATTAAATAAATAATCGATTTTTATTTCACATTGAATCTATCAATTTTTTTAGGTCTAAATCATTTACATCGATTCCTGATAATAGAATTTTTCAAGATGATGACATAAGCCTTTTCTGTCATTCTGAGCGAAATGAAATGAATAGAAGATCCTCAACTCCATTTCATTCAGAACCTAATAAAATGTAATAAGGAACCTAGGAGATGCTTCACTCAGTTCAGCATGACAATGAATAACGAAATCATTCTTCATATCTAAATTATTTTTATTGCAGAATAAAAATTAATTCATTCCTTCGTCCCAGTAAAAAATTTTATACCTACCTATATAGACAAACATAATTTGATTTGTACCTCTATGGAAGTACAAAGGAAAATTATGAATTAAAGTCTAATTTGTTCTATCAAACTTTTTAATTAAATATTTTTATAAATGACTGATCAACGTATGGGAATTTACCTTTAACTGCCATTCTTCTTAAATTAAAATAAAAACCATGAGAAAAATTATTTTATTAATATTAACCCTCCCTATCTATATATTCTCTAAAAATTCAGATTTTGCCATCGATAGACTGGCTATCAAAGTACAGAATCAATCCCGTGAGTATTTCTTTACCAATAAAATCTCAGCATTTTATTACGGTGAATCGAACTCGAAAAACAAAAATTCATTTCAGGGACTCACCATAAACGAACAAAAAATTTTCACAGATTACGAATTAAAAGTCAACAACATTTTACTTGATCGTGAAAAATCATGGACACATTTCTATCCGTATAAAATAGTCCGTCACTATCCTGAAAATATTAAAGAAACATTTTCCCTTTCCGATTCACTAAACATTATTCTCATTGAAATCACAAACTTACACAAAAAAGAACTCGAACTTAAATTAGATTTACCAGTTGATAGTCTTAGTCATCACTCATCAAATCTCACAACGTTAATCTCCAAAAATCATACAATTAAAATAGAATCAAACATACACCAGATAGATTTCTGCTTTTCATCTACCGAACTCACCATAAAATTCAAAGGAAAGAAACTGAATAGAATCATCCTTTCCGTCGATGAAAATGGAAGCTATATTCAGTCCTTCGAAAAATTATTAGTCCAGAAGAAAAAGAGACTTCAAAATCTAATTACTCGAATAGGATTCAAAACAAATCTTGATGAATTAAACAAAGCATTTTACTGGAATGTAATTTCTCTCGATGCTCTTGTAACTCATCAGGGAATGAAAGGAATCTGGGCAGGATTACCCTGGTTCAACAATTACTGGGGAAGAGATACTTTTATTTCCCTGCCAGCAGCGACTTTTCTAATTGGAAATTTTAAAGATGCAAAAGAAATTCTTCTCTCCTTTGCTACAAAGCAGGATACAAATCCAGAAAGTCATTACTTCGGAAGAATTCCCAATCGCATCACTCTTAGCGAAAGAATTTATAACACAGTCGATGGGACTCCATGGTTTGTAATTCAATCCTATAATTATTTCAAACAATCAAACGACACCGACTTTGCAAGAAAAATTATTCCTCCCATAAAACTTGCAACAGATGCGTTTTTGAAAAACAGTGTCGATTCGAATTACTTTTTAATTCATCAAGATGCAGAAACATGGATGGATGCGGTTGGTCCTGATGGTCCGTGGTCTCCTCGTGGAAATCGATCTAATGATATTCAGTATCTCTGGTTCAAACAATTAAAAATCACATCTTATTTTTCATATTTTTTTGGTGACTCACTAAATGGAAAAAAATATTTCGATTTTGCCAATAGACTAAAATTAAAAATTCTCAAAGAGTTTATAGATACATCAAAACTTTTAATTTATGATCACCTCAAACCTGATGGAACTAAAGATTCCTCATATCGGCCAAATCTGTTTTTCTTTTACCTTGATGATTTTTTGAATGATCCTGCCACCAATTATTCCAAAATTTTAAATGATCCAACCATGATTAACATTGAAAAATCTATTCTGTATAGAATACTTGAAAAGACTGTTTCAAATCTTGTTTATCCTTATGGAGTTTTATCGCTATCTTATAAAGATGAAAATTTTCATCCCTTCCATCATTATCAACCGTTTTATCCACCAGATGCCGCTTATCATAATGGTATTATATGGTTATGGAATTCAGGACTCGGAATTTCAGCATTGACAAATAATTATAGAGTTGATTTAAGTTATATTTTATTAAAAGAATTAGTACATCAGACTTTAGATGAAGGTGCAATCGGAACTCTTTCAGAACTAATGGATCCTTTTCCTAAACCAAATAAGACTAAGCGAGAATTATCCGGAACATTCACACAGGCATGGTCTAACGCTGAGTTTATCCGTGTTTTGACAGAAAATTATAGTGGGATTAATATCAATGCTCCAGCTCAAAAAATTATTATCTCCCCTGCCTTGCCTGAAGATATAAAAGAGTTTCAGATTAATACTTTCATCTCAGATAAAATTTTACCTGTTAAATACAAATCACAAACTGAACTCTTCACAATTACTATTGATTGTAGAAATCTAATTCAGCCATACGATTTAGAAATTATTCACATAAATTCTAACGCAATTAAATATTTCATAAAAACCAGACTTAAGCCTTTGTCTGTGGTTGATGTTCATATTCCTGAATTTCAAGGTAATCCTATCGTCAAAATAAATTCTCATAAAGTTTCAGATTATTCAGTTTTTATTCAGGATGTTAGAAACGAAATTGAACTTGCAAAGAATATAAAATTCGCGGAACCAGTCTTCAATCCAGATTGGAAAAGCATTCAAAAGCCCGAATACCTTATATTAAATCTTGAAGATATAAAAAAAGTTAATATTCAAGCTGTTACTATATACAGCGGCACTGGTGCTAAAAAGATAAAATTCAATTATACCTTACCTAAAAATCCCAACTTCAAAAAAGGAATGACTGAATTAAAACAGTTCACCATCAGTAAAGACAAATCGAATTATTATTTTACAATTGAATTTGAAAAGCTTGTAAATCCAGGCTGGCATCCTGAATATGGTTTTCAGCTGACATACATTGCAATATGCTTACAAACCAGAGCTGATACTGTATATGGTAGATTTTTGAGAAGAAATTCCAATCTGGTTCTTAAAGAATCATTAAGATTCAACAGAATAATTTTTGTTGGCGGAGGAATTGATGTTTGCGATGGCCAATTAAAAATTCTTGGCAGATACATTCCATCAGGTGAAGATGTGAAAAATCCTCTTGGAAACGCAAGTAAAAATTTGATTTACTTTTCTTTGCCTTTTGAACTTATTGGTGAAATTAAAAATGATTCTTTTGTGACAATTGCAATTGGCCTTCAGGATGACCGCGGGGGAAGTGGAATTGGCGACTTCAGGTTAGTAGATAAATACGAACAGAAATGGACTGGCGGCGGGAAAGAAAATCTACAGGATCCTAATGTTTATGAGATTGTGTTAATTGTAGTAAAATGATGTAATTTATAATTGATTATTTTGAATCATGATTATTTATTTTAAGTAATTGAGTAGTTTTAAAATTTTCAATTTCTAAAAATTTCTTTATTAGAATATTGACATTTAAAAAAAAATTGCAAAAATTACAATCGTAACTAAAATAATTGTCTTAGTTCTAAAAACTAGGAAAAGTTATGAGAGTAATTATTTTATTTCTTTTTTTAATAAACTTAAGTTACATATATTCCCAAACTCTTATTGGTAGTGGTGAAATAAGCTTAGATGGCGTAGATTCTTATCAACAAGATTTTGATACACTTGCGAGTTCTGGTACTTCCAATGTATTACCTACTGGTTGGTATTTTATTGAATCTGGAAGTAATGCCAATACAATTTATACAGCCGGTACCGGTTCCTCTAATACTGGTGATACTTATAGTTTTGGTAGTACTGGTTCCACTGACAGAGCATTCGGTGGTCTACAAAGTAGTAATCTCATTCCAACAATTGGTGCTAAATTAGTTAATAACACGGGTTTTACTATAACTCAAATTCCAATTTCTTATTACGGAGAAATGTGGAGATTAGGAACTGCTGGAAGATTAGACAGCTTAGTATTTGAATATAGTTTAAATGCAACTTCTCTTAACGATGGTAACTGGATTAAGGTAGCGAACCTTTCATTTTACACTCCAGATACATCTGGTTCAATAGGCCAAAGAGATGGAAATAATCTTAATTACAGAACTTTTTTAAGTTATACTATTACCGGCTTAAATATTTCCAATAGTTCTACCTTCTGGATACGCTGGCGAGATTATAATGCAAGCTCGGCTGATGATGGTTTAGCGGTAGACGATTTTCAAATAGATGAATCTGCTCTCCCCGTTCAACTAAACTCATTTAATTACCTTTTAAAAAACAATTCCGTTCAACTTCTCTGGTCTACTGTAACCGAAATAAACAATTATGGTTTTGAGATAGAAAAACAAAAAATAACCTCAAAAAACAAAGCTATTGACGAAACTGCATGGAAGACTATTGGGTTTGTTCAAGGAAATGGGAACAGTAATTCAATCAAAACCTATTCGTTTACAGATAGAGACATCACAAACGGCAAATACATTTATCGTCTTAAACAAATTGATTTCGATGGTAAATACGAATACAGCAAGATTTTAGAAGTCGATATAAAATTATTCGCTGATGATATTGAACTATCAGCTTATCCTAATCCTTTTAATCCAGTTACTAGGATTAGATATTCGATTCCAGAATTCAACACAGGTTCAAAGGTAACTTTAATACTCTTTGATATCATGGGAAGAGAAATAAAAACCTTAGTTAATGAAATTAATGATTCCGGAAAATATGAATTAGAATTTAATGGAAAAGACCTTTCCAGCGGAATTTATTTAATTAGACTTGAAGTTAATAATAAGATATTAACTAAAAAACTAATTATTCAGAAATAATGGAACAATTCAACTAAATTAATAAACATCTCAGGGGGTAATATGAGAAAAACATTTACAATATTTTTAATATTTTTCATCTCTACTGCATTTTCCCAAATAACAATTAATGGAGATTTAACAGAAAGTGCGTACACAACCATCGGGACAAAACAAAACAGCAATAATGGCTTTGGAACTAATATTGATGTATCTAAAATTGTTTATTATGTAGATACAACTTATTTATATTTAGGTGTTGAGGGTAAATTAGACGTAACAAATAATAATGGAATAGGGCTCTGGATCAATGTTACAGGAACGGGTTCACCAAGTGGAAAATCATCTGGTCAATCTCTTGGAATACAATCCACCAGTGGTCATTATATAGGTGCGAATAATACTTCTAATGTAAATTTTAAAGCCGATTTTGAAGTTGATTATATGTTTGCATTTAATCCAGGTAGTGGTTCATCCTATGTTTACTTTGATGCAGCAAAACATGTTACTTCATCAGTCATTGAATACCAGGGAAGCTGTGACCAGTTAGGTAACTCTGCTACAAACTCCAGTGCAGGTGGTAGTGTATTTTCACAAAATTCTATAACTTTTGCATTTAATAATTCTGGGACATCAAACAAAGGTCTTGAATTAAAAATTCCATTAAGCCAATTAGGAGCAACCACTTCACATTCAATAGAAGTTTTTGCATTTGTTGTCAGCAGTACAGCATATTTTTCTGATGTGACGGTTCCTGGAAATGTTTCTAGCGGAAATTTAGGATTCAATCCTGATTTTAGTTCTCTCAACGGAGGTTTATATCATACAAACTCATCTCCGCTTCCCATTCAATTGAATTCATTTTATTCAATTTTTAATAATGGTGCAGTTAATCTTTATTGGTCAACAGCTACAGAAGTCAATAACTACGGATTTGAAATTGAAAAAAGAAAAGTCGATTTAAGGACTAAAAGTATAAATGATAAAGAATGGAAAACTATTGGATTTGTTCAAGGGAATGGAAACAGTAATTCATTAAAAATTTATTCCTTCGTTGATAAAGATGTAACAAGTGGAGTTTATTATTACAGACTTAAACAAATTGATTTTGATGGAACTATAAATTATTCTGATGAAATTAAAGTAGTTGTTAATTTCAAGCCGGAGGTTGCTGATATAAAAGTCTATCCAAATCCGTTCAACCCAGTTACAACATTAAAATATCAAATTCCGGAGGCAGGCAAAGTTAGACTCACAATCTATGATTTACTTGGCCGTGAGTTAAAAACATTAACGGAAGAATTTCTCGAAGAAGGAATTTATGAGACACAATTTATTGCAGATGATCTGCCCAGTGGAATTTATCTGGCTGTGCTTAATATTAATGGAAAGATTTTTACTCAGAAACTACAACTTGTGAAATAAATTGTTTATCTGTTTATAATAAAAAAGCCCGCAATTGCGGGTTTTTTTTTAAAAAATATTTTGAGAACACTTGAAAACTAAATTCTTGTTAAGACTTTTAATCATTTATTGATAAGCTTATAATTTTATCATTGCATTCAAGTGTTTCTTTTCTTATATCTTTTAAGGTCGCAGTTAGTTGTAATTCATTATATTCTTTAAAACTCTCTAAGTTACTCACAAAAGACAAGTCATTTAGATTTTCCTTCGTGTACCTTCGTGTTGTGCTTATTGTCCTTCGTGATAAAAATCCAATATATCTATGATTTCACTTCTCTCTATATAGCAAGTTATAGAAGAATAACTAACCGAACTTAAATACTAATTACTCAATTAGTCATAAAATTTTTAGATAACAGAATTGCTGTTATTCCTCTTTCTCAAATTCACAATCTTCATAATCACTATTCCAACAAAAGCAAACATCAAAAATTCAATAGGTTGTCTATATCTTGAAAGTGGTAAAAATATCAGGTAGGGTAAAGTCCAAATTATAATAAACAGTAAAAATTCAAAATAAAACTTAAAACGCAATTCTCTTTTCATAAAAACCATAATTAAACTCATAAAAAATGAAATCAGTAACAAACCATAACTAATCGAATAAATTAAACTTTTTAGTTCAGAATCAGAAAAATGATCTTTTCTGAATCTTATAGGCGAAAAAAATCCAACGACTTTCAAAGGAATATTTTTAATGAATTTTATGGGATTTTCATTAATAAAACTCATTGCCTTTTCAAAAAAATACTTGTCTTTCCCATATTCATCGAGCTTTCCAACAATAGAATCTTGTTTATCAAAATAGGATAGTATAATAATTTCAAAAGAGGCAGAATCAAAATATCGATGTATTAAAAGACTATCCACAAGTTCATTATTACCCAAAAATAGGTTATATCCCCCATTGGTTTGATATAATAAATCCACCTCAAAATTTTTTCGCAAATAATAATTAATCGAAAATGTAACTAACACAAAAATAACTACAGAAAGGATAAGATTCCTCAAATTTATTCTGTATTTCTTATATATAATGATTATCACAGTGGAGAAAATTAAAAATGAAAACGCCACCATAGGTTTAAATAATAAAAGAAGAAGAAGAGCTGTCAGGAATTTAATAAGATATTTCGTTTCTCCACTTGAAAAAAATTTCAGCATAAAATAAAAAGATAAAATAGTAGATAGAATAATGAAACCAGTATCAAGATTTTGTTGACTCAAAATTAAAAAATAAGGGTAGGATATATATGCAAATGCAATACAAAATGCGATTTTAGAATTAAAATAATTTTCACTTAATAACCTCATAATCTGAAACAAAATTACCGGGATAAAAGAGAATAAAATTGCCTGTAATAGATTTCGTAAAAGAATATAATTTCCAAGTTTTAAGGGAATCATTAAAAACAGTGAATACCCAACAGGACGCCAATTCCTATAAATACCTTTTTGCAAATTTAAGTCTGTATATAGATCTGAATCTGGATCACTTGACCATTTAATTTCTGTATCATTATCTCTTAGTAAACTCATCGCAACTCTTTCAAACCACAAATCATCACCCAGAGGAATTTTAAATATTTTATCATTCAAATAGAAAAGAGTCATTTGCATAAAAAATGCAATTATATAAATTAGGATCATTAATTTTCGTTGATCAATGAAAAATCTCATTAGATTATTTTTCATAATTTGAAAAATATAAAGCTGCAGCGAGAAAGTGAATGGGCAATATTGGAAGAATATATCTTTCGTTGCCAACATAAATGGAAACTACAATTAAAAAGTATATCGTTAAGTAAACAAAAAACAGCAGCCCTTTTCTTTTCAAGAAAATAATTAATTTTTTAAATCCAGTTAAAAAAAAGAAAATCACAATATAATGATATAGATTGCTGACAATAAATAAAGAAGCTAATGAGAGTGGATTATAGCTAAAACTGTTACTCTTAAAAATCCAGGTTAAATTACTATCACCTCGATAGTATGAAAAAAATATTTTCTTAAAAATTCTTAAGATAGATTTTTCTGGATTTTCAGTTATATCTTGCCATGCCCTTTTATAAGCTAAATTTTGTTCCTCCGTTTCATCAGGGTTATTAACATCGTATATAAAATTGAAGTTTACTTTTCCTGAGGATATAGAATGATTACCCATCAAAAAATTAAATCCATCATTTGTTGTAAGGACGGGAAACTCATTAAAAACCTTATAATTACGAATTAACCATGGCATAATCATAATTGAAATGGCTGCAAAAAATAGTAGAACTCTTATTAGAAATTTTTTTAAGTGTTCTTTTTTATGTAGTAAGATCAATAAAATAAAAGGTACTAATGAATATTGAGGTCGCAATAGAACCCCAAAACCAATAAACAGCCCTGAAAGTAAAATTTTATAATATTTACTTGAGTCATAAAGCAATAAATAAATTGTAAACCACATAAAAAAAGAGGCTAAATAATCTGGCATAAGGACATTTGCGTTCAATAAAAAATTTGGATAAAAAGCAAACAATAAAAGAAATAGGTTTAGTTGCTTAATAGTAAGTATAGTTTTGAAAATTTGATAAAGGATTAAAATAAACAAAGCGGATATTAAAATGTTAAATATTTTAACAACTATTAAGTCCTGACTAATAAATTTAAAAATCAAAAATAGATAAATTGGATATCCCACAGGCATAAATGCAGTAGGCAAACCGTTTTGATTTATATAACTGCCTGACTTTATCAGATTTTGAGCTAAGTTTATGTATTGTATTGAATCTGCAAAAGGTTTATTAGGAAATGAAATAATTAAAATAAGTTGTATGATTGAAGTAATAATGATTAGGTGTAGATATAATTTCCTAACGTTTAGTATTCGATAAAAAACATTACTTAATTTTTTATAGAATACAAGGCAAATTAAGCTGAATAAAATTAGCAAATAAAAAGTAATTTCAAGATTAATCAATATCTTGTGATAATAATCAAAATCTGATGAACCATCATCTTCAATAAGATTTTCTATTATACGATAAAATTTACCTGATTCTAATAAGAATAGACCTAAAACATTTGCAAATAAAATAATTAGTAAGATTAAGATGGTTTTGTTTAAGTTTTTTATCATTTAAGTAAATTTTTACTTAATTTACTTAAAGTTAGAATGTTTTGCATTTTTGATTTATATCTTATTCTGATTAGAAAGAAATGGAGAGAACCCAATCTAAAAACTTAATCGGAATGAAATGGATCGAAGAATCTGAAATACTTCGGCGACTAAAGTCGCCTCAGTATGACAATGTAACTCCCCTGTCATTCTGAGCAAAGCTTTAGCGGAGCGAAGAATCTCATTTGATCCTTCAGACACTTCGTTCCTTCAGGATGACAATAAAAAATAATGTCATTCTGAGTACCGTAAAACGGTACGAAGAATCTCTTCCTGTCATTCTGATCCACCTGAGGCGGAGAAGAATCCCAAAAATTTAAAACAAAAAAGGCCGCCGAAGCGACCTTTTATAAAAAAATTATTAACTAAGTATTGAAACTTATTCTATAATTTCTTCAACTTTTGAATTATTAATTAACTTATACTTTTTTCCTGTTCTTGAGCAGATAGCAATTCCTTCGGAATTAAATTTCAATTTTTCACCAGCCTCACTAACCCATCCAACTATCTTTGCAGGATTTCCAACCACAAGTGCATAATCAGGTACATCCTTAGTAACCACCGCACCCGCGCCAATAAAAGCATATTTCCCAATTGTTACTCCACAAACTATTGTACAATTAGCACCTAATGATGCACCTTCTTTGACTAATGTTTTTATATAATATTTTGAACCCACCTGCGGATATTTGCTTCTCGGATCTTTCACATTTGTAAATACCATTGAAGGACCACAAAATACATAGTCCTCTAATGTCACCCCTTCATAAACTGACACATTATTTTGAATCTTTACATAATTTCCAATTGTAACATTATTTCCCACATTAACATTTTGTCCTAAAACACAATATTTACCAATTTTTGCACCTGATTGAACATGAGTGAAATGCCATATTTTTGTGCCTTCACCGATTTCAACATTATCATCGATGACAGCATATTGATTAACATAATATTTCTTCTCAGTTTGATCCATAAATGCTTCTAAAATTTTATGTTATTTCTAATTTTATAAACTAATTCAATTGAAGGTCTTGCATCAGGAATTTTAAATCCATCTCCACCTTCCAGTATTCTTCTATAAACTTCTGTATGTAATTCAGTAAATCCCTCTGTAAACTCAATTTCATTACCATCAATCTTGATAGATCTATATGTGGATTTAGTGCAATTAACAGGCAAGTCAGAGAAATTAAGAGAAAGGAACCAATTTACAAATGCATGTTCCAATTCAAGTTCGCCTCTCATAGATCTTTTTTCAGAATAAATGACTTCACTATGGATTGGTTTACCAAACAACCATAATAACAAATCAAAAAGATGTATTCCTATATTGGTAGCTATACCTCCCGATTTTTCAATATTTCCTTTCCAAGAAAAATCATACCATTTACCTCTGGAAGTAATATAAATCAAATCAACCTTAAACTTCTTATTGGGATCTTTACTGAGAATATCTTCAATTTTTTTTCTTAAACTAACGAGAGATGGATGAACTCTTAATTGCAAAATTGTAAAGATTTTTTTTCCGCTTTCTCTCTCTATTTCTTCTAATATATCTAAATTCCATGGATTTAAAACTAAAGGTTTTTCACAAATTGCATCAGCCCCAATTCTTAAAGCTAACCGAATATGACTATCATGCAAAAAATTTGGTGTACAAATTGAAATATAATCTACTTTTTCATGATGATTTATTCTCTTAAGATGTTCTAAATGTCTTTCAAACCTTTCAAATTCAGTAAAGAAACTTGCTTCAGGGAAATATTTATCTAAAATACCAACAGAATCATTAATATCTAAAGCAGCTATTAACGTATTTCCCGTATCTTTTATCGCTTGAAGATGTCTGGGAGCAATATATCCAGCAACACCTGTAATTGCAAAATTTTTCAAATTTACCTCTTAACTTTTATATACTTTTCCGTTTACAAGACAATTTAATTTAATTGCATTTCTTGTATCGACTATTAAATTAGAGTTTTCGTAAATAAATTCATAATCATATTCATCGTGATCAGTTACAATAAGTACTAAATCATATTTTCTCAAATTTTCTGCTGTTAGTGGAACAGACTTTAGACCAAAATCATATTTCCTTGTTTTTGGAATAACAGGGCAATAAGGATCATTATACTCAATTTCGGCACCTTTATCCGAAAGAATATCAATCAATTTCAATGCTGGTGATTCTCGTAAATCATCTACATTCTTTTTATAAGCTACACCAAGAATAAGAATCTTACTTCCTTTTAAATTCTTATTATGTTCATTTAAAGCTTCCATAATTCGATGGACAACATAATAAGGCTGATATGTATTTATCTCACCAGCAAGCTCAATAAACTTTGGACTTACATCATATTCTCTGGCCTTCCATGTTAGATAAAATGGATCGATTGGAATGCAGTGTCCACCTAAACCCGGTCCAGGATAAAATGCTTGAAATCCAAATGGTTTTGTCTTGGCAGCTTCAATTACTTCCCAAATATCGATTCCCATCTTTTCAAAAACCATCTTTAGTTCATTAACAAGGGCAATATTTACACTTCGATATATATTTTCTAATAATTTAACAGCTTCCGCAACCTGAGTTGAGCTGACTGGAACAGTCTTAATAATAATTAAATCATATAAGCTTTTTGCGACTTCCAAACAATTTTTTGTTGTTCCACCAACTACTTTTGGAATTGTCTTAGTAGTGAAATCAGGATTATTGGGGTCTTCGCGTTCTGGACTATAAGCAAGAAAATAATCTTTACCAGCTTCTAATTTTTCATTTTTTAGTTCGGGATTTAATGGACTATCCAATTTAGGTTTAATAACTTCAACAGTAGTTCCTGGATAAGTAGAAGATTCCAAACAAATCAATTGTCCTTTCTTTAGATTTTCTGAAATAACCAGTGCAGTTTGTTCAATATAACTAATTACCGGTTCTCGATTATGATTTAAAGGTGTAGGCACACAAATAATAAGGGCATCTACTTCCCTTAGTCGTCTAAATTCATTTGTAGCAAAAAACAAATTTTTATCCACAAAAGTCTTAATTCTTTCAGAACTTATGTGTTTTATATAACTTTCCCCATCGTTTAATTTTTTAACTTTTGTTTCATCTATATCAAAGCCAAATACTTTAATATTCTCTTCACAAAATTGTAGGGCAAGTGGAATTCCTACATACCCAAGACCAATTATTCCAACTTTAACTTTTTTATCTTTAATTTTTGTAATTAATGAAGTTTTATAATCCATAACTCCTCCCGTAAAATTAATATGGGAAACCGAAATTAAATCCAATTTTTAATATATTTTTATTACCCAGGATAAACAAAGGTGTCCTACCGGGTAGATCATCTTTTATTATTGAGTAACGATAATTCAAAAAGAATGATAAATAAACCAATGGTGAATAATTTATCGTAAAATCATATACTATATCTTTTCTAATAGGTGGATATAGAAAACCAATCGATTTCTCATCTCTTCCTTCGTATGCATAATAGATATCTTCCTCTCCGCCTTTCTTCATAAAATTAAATTTAAATGTAAAATCAAGTTTTGAATTATAATAATAAGTTATACTTGAGGCAATTAGATAGGCATTCTGCCCAATCCAGTGACCCAGAGTTGTATTAAGGTGCTTATAAGTAGTTGTAATATCTTTATGTTCATAAACCCACGGTTCCACTTTTGTATATTCTATATTAAAATCTGTATTATTAATTAACAAGTCCGATGCTTTCAAGCCCAGAGTATAAGCTATCCAGTTTTCAATATAATTGCCTTTAAAAGTTTTCCTTAAACTAATAACATCAACAAAAACAGTTGAATAGAGTCTTAAACCTCTAACAGGTTTCAAAGCAAGGTCAAAAAAAAGCTGACCGTTTCCATCACTCACCTGACCTTTACCTACATCTCTATCTAAATATTTATAAAATGCAAAAGGCAGGAACATTTCTAAACGAGTTGATCTGCCACTATAAATAATTGAATTACCGGCGCTAAACTTTAAAAAATTCCAAGGTTCCAGAGTTAATAAATTTGCAGCAATAAATTTATCGATGTAGTTGTACCTTTTTTCACTTATTAAAGAACCAGGATAAGAATCATAGTAATAATTGGAGTCAATAACTTTAGAGTTTAGCCAACCAAAAAGATATTTAAATCTAAATTTTTTTGAAGGATTAAATTCAAAATAGATATGTGGAAAAGAATTGACTTTATCAGATAAAATCAACTGACCAAATTCTCCGTGACCCCAGATATTATAATTTTTTATAATTGAAAAATTTCCCCATTTCCAATTATATCCTATGCCGCTAATTACATCACTATACTCAATACCTTTTTCGACATTCTGAAATTCATATACTCTTTCTGGGGATATTCTTTTTTGTTTATCGATATTTTTTCCAAATTCGCCCCTATCCTGTAAATGTGCATAAATAGAAAAATTATCATTATAAGCGATATAAACTTTAGCTCCACCTACTCTTTCAAAGTTGTTATTCTCATTTAAAAACTTCCTTGTATAACCAGCAATTGGCAAAACGAAAAACTTGGCTTTATCTTCTTTAATTTCAAGAGGCAATAACCTGAAATCATTAAAGTAATAATAATCTAATAATTCCTTCAATTCTTCTTTTTCATAAACGGTTAATAAATGATATTTTAGTTTTGCTTCTTGAATTTTAGATCGTATCAAACTCAATGTATAAGGTTTTTTTTCAGTAGATAGTTGAATTATATTTTTCATCTCAAGTCGATCAAGAAAACTGTGAACCTTATTACTCAAACTTTCATTTACCATTTGACCAAAGGAGTTCAAATTGTAAATTAAAAATAAAAATAAAATTAAAGTTAAATTATGTCTGGTGTTTATATTCAATATATATTGTTATCCTTATTAGCAGTTAAATTCTTATTAACCTTTATTTCAAATTATAAACCTGATACAATTATTTTAAAAACGATTCTTTTTGCAATAACCACTCTTTTCCTAATTTCTTCAATTAAAAATACAAAAAATAAAAACGAATTAATCAATTCAAAGGGTAAGATTTGGTTTACAATTTTCATTTTGTTTTTATTTATATCAATTTTATGGAGTGAAAATAAATCATTCGGTCTTCAAAAGATTTTTCAATTACTATCAAGTATAATACCACTTTCAATAGCTCTTAGCTATAATAAAATTTTATTTCATCAAATAAACTGGAAGCGTATTAAACAGGTATTAATTTTTTCACTTAGCTTACTTAGTATATTAATTATATTTTTTCCGCCGGTTACATTTGAAAATTTTACAATAAAGACTAAAATATTAAGCCATGTTTTCATAGGGCGTTTATTGATTTTCGGAATCATTATTTCTTTATATCGTTTAATATTCGAAAATTCTCGCACCAACTTAAATCTAATACTGTTTGTCTTGATGTCATTGGCACTTAATCAAATTGCTCTTCGTTCAGGAATTATAGCTACATTTTTTGTAATACTCTTTTTAATAATTTTTTTTCATAATAATAAAGATGTTTTAAAACGATTATTATTAACATGTTTAATATTTTTACTAACTTTAATTTTTGCTCTCAATTTTTCGCAAAACTTACAAAATAGAATACCTGACTTTTCAACCTATAGTAATAAAGAACTTATTTTCAAAAAGGATAATACTATTGATGTAAGAATTCAGGCATTGAAGGAAGGATTAAATATGTTCAAAGAGAGTCCTTTATGGGGCAAAGGCTGCGGTTCTTTTAATTCAAATATCAGTCTAAGAAAAGATCTTAAGTATCCCCATAACTTATTAGTTGAGATTTTATCTGAAACAGGGATATTGGGATTATTATGCCTTTTAATAGGCTTTTATTATTTAATAAAACAAATTATAAATTTTGAATTAAAAGTTAAGATTACCCTATTGATGATAATAATTTATAACTTAATTCTTGCCCAATTTTCAAAGGATATATCAACCAACTTAGTTGTACTTTCTTTGTTATTTTTTGATGATAAATCTAATAGTAATTAATTATTTACTTCTGGCTCCTTTTAGTAAGATATTATACATGGCTTTAAGTAGATACTTAAGATCAGTCACAAATGGTTTCTCGAAATAACTCATTAAATATTTTCTTTCAGAGTCAACTATTTCTTCAAAAGTTTTTGGTAAATCATAATAAAATGGAGGAATTAAACCGGGCTTCGTTTTTAGTCTTAATTCCTTAACATCATCTGGGTAAAGATTGAAATAATGTTGTGAAATAGGTCTTACTCCAACAAGTTTTAAATCCCCTTTAAGAAAGTTAATTAACATAGGTAGTTCATCCAGCCAAAAAAATCTTAGAACTTTACCCCAGGAGGTTATCCTAAAATCATCTTTGATTTTTCCACCAATATCAAGCTTATTAAACTTGTATGCAAGATCCTGTATAAACTCTGAAAATGGATGCATAGTGCGCATTTTATAGACATAAATTGGTTTACCATCTTTACCAATTCTTTTCATTTTAAAGAATGGTCCATAGGATGGTATTATATCCATAGGTCTGGAATTTTTTATTGCCGTAATGAATAATTGACCATTATTATTATAAACATCAATAATTTCAAATCCACAATATTTCAAACGTCCTAGCGTTTCAGCAAATGATATTGCCCGATTATTCCCATCAGTTATTGAAAAATAAATTTTTTGCATAACAGGAAGTTTGGGAATCACACGATGCCAGATGAAATTAATAAAATAGAAAATTTTAGCAAGAATATTTGGATACTTTTCAATAAATTTTTTATGCCTGCTTTCCAGTGGTTCTAGATATAAAACAAAAATTCCCCCCTGTTTTAATTTCTGATGTACCTTTATAAAATATTGATTGATTCTTCTGAGATCATTTATTCTATGTAAATTAATAAATAGCTGGAGATTCTCATCTTCAATAACATCAACATTATATTCATCACGGCTGCGCAATATCTTAATCCTATTTCTATCAATGCTTCCCAATTCGATCCTTTCATCAAATCTATCAACGAATTCCGGATAGTCTTTTAAATAAACTTTTTGAAGCATTTCTTTTATTTTATCTTTATCATAAAATTCTCCATTAATTCTATACTTCACATCCATTTCATTTAAAAATTTTTTCTCAATTTCGTTATAATCAATAGATGTTGCTTTTCTGAATTTGAATCTTACAGGATCATAATTATTTATATTCTTCTTCCAGAAATAATAAAATGTAAAAAATAGAAATGAAATTGATATATATTTTGTTGAACTGATAAGGATTTGCTTCATCAGAACTTTATTAAAATCAAAAAAGGATAGGAAGAAAAAAAGAAGCGAAAGAAAGAGCAAAAATGACTTTGCATGTTTCCAGATATATTCCCAATAATTATTTTCTGCAGCTTTTACTGAAAAATTAAATGTCAACCGTACCGATATAAACAAAAGCACAAAAATGCCCGGGATTAAGTATATGCTATTGAAAGATAAAAAATTATATTCAAATTTTATTAAATCAAAAAAGCTTAATAGATATATACCAGTTACAAAAAGCAAGCCTCTAATAGTAAAATTTTCTGAACCTGAAATATTCTGTTTGATTTTTATAAGTTTTGGTTTTATAAATAATTTTAACCATAAAATTTCTATAATTAGTGAAATAAAAAATGCACTAATTACAAAGATTTTAATTTTATGAAAACTCTTAAAGATATATAAAAAATTTGCTATAATACTCACACTAATAATAAATGAATAGTAAAACCTTTTCAATGAATAAAATTTGTCTTCATAATGAAATTTACGAGTAATTATTGATACGGACATAATATTAATAATAATTAACGAAAGAATAGATACAAATTGATCAAAAGTTACATTTTCCTTAAAAAAGAAAAGGATAGGCATTAATGGTAATGAATAAATAATTATTGTTCTAATATAGCTTAATCGTATATCCATTAAAATATTCAAAATTAAAAGAAGAATAAACTAAACTTGATAAAACAGTTTTTTAAATAGCTTTTGCTTAATAGTATAATAATTTACAAAAAATATGTAACTCCTATTGTTACGCCTGTAAGAATATCCCAATTACCTTGATAAATATCCCATCCTATGATTGATGATGGATTAAAGTTAATTAAAAATTTTTCTTGAATTTTATAATTCATTTGTATTCCAGAATTACTACATATATTAGATTTATCATAATCATATTTATAGAAATAACCTGCTCCAGCGTGTAAATATATATTAACATTCTTATTAATTTTGCAAGGAATTATAAAGGGAAATAAGTTCACTGCTACTCCAGAATAAAAATAATTGTAATAATGTTTTCTTTCATCCATTATATACTTAAAATAAAATCCTTTATATCCGACTTGTAAAGCAATGTATTCTGAATACCATTTACCAACATTTATATTAAATAATGGAGAAAAATTCGAAAATTTAAAATCTTCATCTTTTATTCCTGACATTTGAAGGCAAGCAGATAAAGAAATATAATATCCTGAGGATTCATTTTTTAAATTTTTCGTGTCTTGTGAATATATATTAACATTAAATAAAAAGAATTTTAATAGAGTAAAAAAGATTAATAAAATATTTTTTTTATTGATAATGAGTTTAGTAGGTTCAAAATCAAAATTAAATTTTTTATAAAGAAATGAGATGCTTATGGAGATTTATTAGTTTTTAATTTTTAATCAAGAATATTTTTAACTAATATAATTTTAGTATCTGATTTATTGTTTTAACAACTCTTTCAAAATCTAATCCGACAATCTCTAAATACCAATTTAAATTTTCATACCTGAATAGATTTTCCTCACTTAAAATTTTTGATATATTTCATCATTTAAAATCTTAACCAGTTTAAATAACATCGGTTAAATAATTTATTTTTTCCTTGATAATATTATAATACAATTTTTGAGGTGATTCGCCTCAAATGCACCGCTTTATTTATGAATATACCCGTCATTAACCGATCCTTTGTTTGCCGTCAACGAAGCTGTTCTTTAGGTCTGCCGAAGCCGTTGAAAATAGGTATAATACTACAACGAGTGATCGACAGGGCTGAGCTCCTTTCCTTGAAGGTTTAGGAATAATTTAAGCTCTACGCTTATGTTGATCAACTTCGGTGTGAATTTGGGTGACGGTGTTGTATTCCAATCTTTAGCTCTTCTCATCGAAACTTACCACCTTATCGCCGATGCCAATATCCTCAATTGGTTTAGCAAAGTTTTTTACCGTATTCACAAGGGTTACTGGTAAAAGACAACCATCACCACTTGCCATAGTGCTAATCGCAAACGTAAAAAAGATAGCAGTATTAAAACCAATGGCAACACACTGTACCGCCTCGACTGAGAATAATACACCCAACACCGTAACACATACCAATTTTATGGTAATTGAAAAAACAACTCTTAAAAAATATGATATATTAGTTTTTATTTAGCCTTAATCCGGCCATAATTCTTTTTTTACGATATTCCCAGGCTTCATTAGTAGTAGGGATAGTATTATACGATGCTTTATTATTATCATTTTTGATAAAGTTTTTTTCGCCTTTTTCCAGTTTGTCCAAAGCTTCTAACATTGCAAGTGGTGCTATTTTGTAATTTTTTTTTAATCACTGTATTAAAATTATCTTTCTTAGTAATTGGGAATCTTTATTGAACGATGATATCTCCAGCGTTCAGCTCTTCTGTAACAAAATGAATAGAAACGCCCGATACTTTTTCGCCTTTATATAAAACCCAGAAGGGGGTTAATCGCCCCATATTTTTAGGCAATAATGCATTATGTCTATTTATAACTCCAATTTTTGGTATTGAAAGCAACTCTTTTTTAAGTATATTTTGATTTTGATTAATAATTAAATCGACATCCAATTTTTTAAACTCCTCTACAAATTCCTTATTATTAAGATTTTTAATCTGCCATGTCTTTATGCCATACTTTTCCGCAACACTTTTAATAGAGGGATCTTTAAAAATGGAAGGAAAAATTTGATGTAATTTTTTTTTAATTTTATTATTTAACATTATTACCGAGTTTTTTGTGAAATTAAAAACCCATTATAAAGAATAGAGAAAATAGATATTCTATTTTTGATTTATTCTTATGAATGGTTAACCTATCGCCCTTTGAAAGGACCAAACCAACGATGTATGATTTTCTTTTTTCTATAATTTTGGTGATAAATAACTTCGTTAAAACAGGTTCATCCATTGTAATTATAAAAATTCTCATATTGAACCATTCACTTCACAATATTTTCGAATAGGCATAAATTAGTAATCCCTATTCTTATAAAATTCAATTTCCTTTATCTAATGATTTTTCGCTACAGGCCCGAGATTCTTAATTTTTAAATTTGCTCTAATCCAACCTTTTAAAAAAAGGACAAAGAATTTATTGTTCTCCTGGAGATTATTCTTTTTTCCTGTGATTCATCAATAAATTCTTTTGGATGAATATCAAAAACAACAGGCTTTCCATTTAAGGTGGTTTCGAAATGAATTTCTCGCCTCTGTAGGGATGTGATTTTGGGAAAAATACGCATTGTGGTTCCGACATAGGGTAAAAAAAACGCAGACAAAGGTACCTCCACCAGATTGCTGTTGCCTTTGTTGAAAATATTCTCAGGATCTACTTTATAGGGAAGTCTTTGATCGAAGAACCATTTGAGTTTATTTTCCCCCCGAATGAAAAAAAAATCAAATCTTTGTGAAGCGACAGGACTATCTATTTTAAATCCAGTTTCAATCAAAGCTATAGCGATGTTGTTGCTAACCCGTAAAGCAGGCGCCCGAAAAGAAATTACTTCTTCACCGGATATATCTTCCAGGAGTTTTTTAGAATATTCCAGATGTTCTTTCTGTTTTTGTAATGGCATTACATCAAATCCATTTTCAGAGAGATGGGATTTACCATGCGATGCCACTTCATGATTATACTTTATTACCATTTTAACAATATCCGGAATTAATTTAGCAATATATGCAGTGAAGAGAAATGTCGTCTTGAGATTATATTGACCATCTATGTCTAATAATAGTTGCATCCCTTCTTTGTAAACTTTAATACCTGTTTCATCTCTAAGTGTATTAAACCAAATAGAGGTAGTTTCAATATCATTGGTCAAAAGGCAATACCTTCTCATTTTTTATCTATGTATAATGTAATATTTTATAACATTTTTAATATTCTGAAAAATTAATTCTCTAAACCACAATAGACCAAATTCAAACCATTTATTCGGATGAAAATTAGAAATCATCTATCGCACGTTTAAATGGAGCAATTTTCATAAAACTTGTCCTGATGAATAGAAGGATTAGCTCGTGCACCTACAACGGAGAGGATTTTCATAATTATTTTAAGATTTTGAATTTTTTATAACTACCATTTTTTTAATTATATTTTTTGTGTTCTGCCAGAGCAATTCTTTAGTCCATAAAATAGGATTATTATGCCAGCGTTCAGGGTGAATAGTAAACATTACTTTATCAGGTAATAAATCAATATTTTCTATTATTTCTATAGTAGATTTAAAATTAAAATTGAATGATGATTTGACTCTATCTCTTATACTAACATTATAACCATTCCATCTTCTACCTGTATCTGTAAAATAAGCAAACTCATTAAAATCAATATCAAAATAAGGTTCACCCCAAAGACCCAATTTTCGGTAATCGTATTTTGTCCATATTAACTTATTGTCAAATTTAGACCTTGGTGAACCATGCATACAAATAGTTTTAATATTAAAATTTTTCCTTAACATTTCTAAGTTCATACAAAAATTCTCATAAGCTAAATCAATCAACTTCTCCTCATTAATATTTCCATTCTTGTCAATTATTGCTGACCGCTGATTACTAAAAATTAAATCTATGTCCTCATAATGATAGCCAACTTCATGCCCCAGATTGATTATTTTTTCAATAATATTAGGGTTATAGCTTTGTGGAACGATTCTAAAATAATACGTTCCTTTGATTCCCAGGTTAAATTCTATATTAGCCATTTGTAAAGCATTTCTTGGTAAGCGATCAATATCATGTCGGAGTATGATTTGTTTTTTAGAAGCTTGAAAGTTATCAATAATATTTTTAGAATTTTCAGTATGAGAATTTTGTAGGATATAATCAGCAAAAGTTAAAAACTTGTAATTTCTTTTAAGTAAATTAATTAAAAATTCTTGATATATTGTTAGAGTGAAATCCATTAATAAATAATTGAAAGTTTATTTAATAACTTTATGATTTGCCTAAACATCCAACTAGCTTAAAAAGTTGAATATTTTTAGATTAAAAAGTAAGTCAATAATTTCTTTGACTTTTAGAATTTTATTTGAAATTGTATTGATAATC
>CAZGQO010000003.1:0-256939 GCA_964527925.1 uncultured Ignavibacteriaceae bacterium | reverse complement strand
ACCATAGTGGAATTGAGACGTTTATGCTCAGATTCAAAGAGTCTGGGTTTGCTGGGTTTTAATCGAACCATAGTGGAATTGAGACTGGATGGTGGCTGGCTTACTCATACCAGCCTTCAAGGTTTTAATCGAACTATAGTGGAATTGATCTGCCAAAGGCCGACTGCTACGCTTCGCTTGAAAGACTGTTTTAACCGGATATATTAACCTTGAGTTATAAAAAAAACTTTTGATCGGGCATGGTGTTCTCGCTACGAAGTGTATGCTGATTGTTGAATTGAGTAAGAAAATGTTACGTAATAAGTGTTTGCAGGAATGAGTTTCAGAAAAACAATCCCAAAATCTGGAAAAGTTCTATATAAATTTGTGGGGATAATTGAACCGAGTATCCACCGCAACGAAATAAGGGTTAATTATTAAATCGAAGATTAACTAACGAGTTGATTTGTGTCTTTAAAGAAGATTATTAATAAAAGATTAGTTCGTTTGATATAATGGGCAAAATATTTTAACTAAAGACTCTTAGGCTAAAAAGAAATGTAAATTGATCTGTGAAAATTAGATTGAGAAACTAAATTCAGACGGATACTTTTTAGAAATTAATTTTAGATATATTCAGGTTAAACCAAAAACATCAAACAATCATCTGGTGGTTATAAAGGTATTACTGAAAATATATTCACTTATCGGGTATTATCATTTCTCAAAAACAATCATTAATAGATTATTCTTATTTTATTAGTCAGCATGAAGTAAAAAATGAAAGACTCAAAAGTGTTTAAATCTTATCAGGCACATTGTTTTCATTGTGGTTGGAGTTTAGATTTCCCCAACAGCCTCGATGCATTGAATAGAATTTTGAACTATGAAAAGTGTTTAGTGAAAAATGAAATCTTATTCTCCCCTGAGTGCAAACCAAAGGTTCGTGGTAGTTTATATGCTAAAGTTTTCGGCTACGGGTTAACACAAGTTGCAAGAACTTCGATAGCTGTATTGATAATGATAATCACAGTAATTCTTAGCAAAAGAAATGGTTTAATCTGGATTACAATATTGAATGTGATTATAGGACTCATTCTCATAATTTAAATAATTTGTTAATTCTTTAATTTCTTTTTGAGAACACTCGATAACAAGATGTTTTACAGAAAAGACTCATGCAGTGTACCAGATAAGGATATTAATTATAAGAGAAATCAAAAGCCAGGTAAAAGCGTTTAGATTTCTGTGTTAAATCAATCTGATAATTCTAAACAAAATCACAAAAAATTTATAGAATTTTTAGTTCCATAAATGAGTTGAAATTTAATTGAAAAATTAAAATAGTATTTATTTGATGATTACTTGTATCGTTGAGATAATTTGTGAAAATCAATAATTCGAAAATGGAATGAAAAGATTCATTATCTCAATTTTAAAAAACATCTGGTGTTGCGATGCTGATAACACATAGCTTTAATAATATCAGTACACTTAATCAAATTCTGGATGAATTAAAATATTCTCTCTCACAAATGAAGGCAAATGATTTAAGAAAAATTGTGTTGAAATTAGCTTTGTATTCGGCAAAAGAAACATATTATAATAAGAAAGATATTCTATACAGGACAGTGAAAATTGTTAATAAAAAATTTAAAACTTATAAAGACATAGGATTGAAAATTGCATTGGTAGATGATTTTAATAGATTAAAACTATTTCTTCATGATTTGCCCGAGAACTATAGAAATTTTATTAATTCAATTAGCGGATTAAGCAAAGAACAATTAGTAGAACTTATTATCTCAATGATATTTGGCATCGGTATTTTTTTGCTGAATCTGGAGGAAAATATTTGGAAGGTGGTATTGCTGATTTAGATATTAAGATAGGTGGAATTGGCTTGTATCGAAGTATCTGGTTTCATTCAATAATATCTGGTTTAACTTTTGAGTTTATCATTAGATTTTCATTTAATATGCTTAACACTGTTATAAATCATTTACCTGAAGAACATCATATGATTTGGGATGGAATAAAGGATTCGATAGAAAAAAATAAAAACACAGGAATAGCTGCTTTGTGGTTGGGAATCGCAGTTCATTTAATTAAAGATACTGGTTTATTTGTGGGTAACTTTCAGGCATATAAAGATATTCCTGCAGGACTTAAAACTGAATATCACCAGGCAATTATGTCGGCGAATGGTTTGGCATCTGCTATTTTTGGAACTGGTAAAATGAATAGAGAGTGATTTGTATTAATAAAATTTTTCTAAATTTGTTTGTGAAAGCTTGGGGATTAATTAGAAAATGGTCAACTTGATTCCAACAATAGGAAAAGATCTTGAAAGAAATTTTTTTAAAAATTTAGAATTAAAAGATTTGAAATCATTATTGGTATATTTTAAGTGCAAATAGGGAGAGGCGTCAAATAAACAACAAAACTGATAAATCCCTCCCTACCCTCTGATAATTAATTAATCAGGGGTAGAAAAAATAATCAGTTCAATTAATATTTATCAGTATTATAAAGTTTTTGATCAAGGAAAAGTTGAATTAGCTTCAGATAAAAATTATAGCAAATTTTCGAGTGTCGTTTATTTGGATCAATCAATAAGAATAAAATCAGAATTAAAAATTCTTATCAGGATTATAATCAGGTTAAAAGATTTATTCAAACATCTGATTAAAATTCTTCCAGCTCACCAGTTAATTGTACTTATAATTGCAATTATAGTATATGTTGTTTGTATGGTTTTATTGATATCAATAATCATCTTTTCTTTACCAGGCATTGTAGGACTTTTGTTAATTATTTATTTGATACATATGATGATAAGAGGGTGAAAATTTTATAATAATTATTTTTAAATATTCAGACTCTTATAAATATAATTTAATATCAAATACTTTGATAAATCCTTCATTCGCCGGTAATCAACGAAAAGGGAAAAAACCTTCCTCAAAATCTGACCCTTATTCTGCTCAATTCTAAAAAATATTAGATTTGTACTGGTAAAAATAATTTTGGAAAATGTTTTTTCTGCTTCAACTTTCAAACATTACTTTTGAAAAAGAAACAAATCCTGGTGGGCAAAATGGAAAACATTTATTGTCCTAAATGTGGATCAATAATGGTTTTAAGAACTGCCCGATCTGGAAAATTTGCTGGCAAACAATTTTATGGTTGCAGTCGATATCCAAATTGTAATGCTATTGAAGATTTTAATAATTATAATAGCGATGAAACAAATTTAAAAGATAACGACATTTATTTAGATAACTCAGGAGAACTATTAAAACAGATACCGAGAAATTTGATAGCCCGAAGCAGATTCCCAGACTTTCAAGTTAAATTTTTAGAAAGTGTAAGTATCTATGAAGAATTGCTCGAAATTTTAGATTTTGAGATTAGGAAAAAACCTGTTGTTAAAGCATTTTCTCAATGGAGAGTTGATTTCTATTCCGATAATCAAAAGTACAAAAGCTATTCTAATCAAAAACAATTGATTTCAATTCTTGAAAAAATTCTTACCAGAGGAAGAATAACTTTACTCTCACCATTTTTAGAAAATGAAATTAAAAAATTATTTAATATTTCAGAGAGCGATTTTGAGTCTATTAATGTAGTGGATTTTTTTGATACATTAATTTCCGTTAATTATCCAAAAGTGGAGATAGATAACCATTTTGATAGTTTCGAAGAAAAAATCTTTTACAATGAAATTTTATGTGAGTTATTAGGAACAAATTTCGAAAATTAGGTTATTCCTCACATTAATCTGGAAAGTTTATTAAATTACTTAGGGGATGAGTATCAGCATCATTGTGTAGACTTTTTGATTTCACATCCAAAATTAGATGAAATAATTGTAGTTGAAATTGATGGATTGCAACACAAATCAAGTCTTAAATCCGATGAAGTCATTAATGATATATTGAATAAGAATGGTATTAATATAATTCGCATTCCCACAGATGAGATTAAAACTAGAAGATATTTCGGTTAAAAAGTCTAATTCAAAAATTATCAAACCTTAATAATCATTTTCCTAATTCTGAAAGTTTTCATATAACAAATAAAATATTCAGTTGCTTTAAAACTAGCTCATCAAATTCAAGTAACTTTGCTTCAAGCTCTTCAATTTGGTTTTCTTGATTTTAATAATCCTGAATCATGGAAAATTGTAACGGATCTTGATTGTCTTAATTTGTTTGAAGAGTCAACAGCAAGAACTATAGTAAAACTCACTGTTAATGATTTTCTGAATTTATTAAGATATATCTCAAAACTTTATACAATTAATATAGCAGAAGGGGATCCTTCAATATATTTAAATAATGAATCCACAAAACTTGATTCTGATAAACATATTTACATATCATTTACAAATCAATATTTAGATTTCAATTCAACTTTTTTCATACAGAACATTTACTTGCCACTTCATATAAGTAAAGAAAGTTTCCCGACGAAAGTTACTGAACATGATAGGATAAATCCAGAAAGAGAAACTCTTCAGTTTATATTAAAATATATTTTTAGAAAAAACAATTTTTGGGAAAGACAATTTGAAGAGATCTGTAGATTATTAAAAGGTAAAGATGCTTTGCTTTTACTACCTACCGGCGGGGGAAAGTCAATGGTTTACCAGTTTGCTTCTATGCTTTTGGTAGGTAGAACTGTTGTTATTGATCCTATGATTTCGTTGATGGAAGACCAAATTGATAATTTGTTTAAGATGGGAATTGATAGATGTGTTGCAATAAAAAGTAAAATTGGTGATCCAAATATTAGAGATGAAATATTGAGATTATTTGGTCAGGGTGAATATATATTTGTTTTTATTGCTCCAGAAAGATTTCAAACTAATTCCTTCCGCGATACATTGAGAATGTTAACTACCCATACACCTATTTCTCTAATCGTTGTAGATGAAGCACATTGTGTTTCAGAATGGGGCATGACTTCAGAACAGCTTATCTTAATATAGGAAGAACAACAAGAATTTATTGTAAAACAAATGATTATACTCCACCATTAGTCGCAATGACCGGTACAGCATCAAGAGCCGTTTTAAAAGATGTTAAACGTGAATTACAGATTGAGGATTTTGAGGCTATAATCACACCTAAAACTTTTGATAGAAAAGAATTGAATTATGAAGTAATTTATGCATCATTTCAAGAAAAGTTACCTCAATTGATTGGATATTTAAGAAATAATTTGCCAGATATTTTTTCAACAACTTTTTCAAACTTTTATCAACCCAGAGGCAAAAAGACTCATGCAGGTTTGATATTTTGTCCCCATGTAGGCGGTTCTTTTGGAGTAACAGAGGTTGCTAAATCTATTTTTAATAATTTGAAAATTCAAACAGAAATTTATAGTGGTAGGGAACCCGAAGGTGTATAAGCCGAGGTTTTTTCTCAAGTAAAAAGCAAAGTAACTCGTAACTTTAAGAGAAATAAAATCCCGCTTCTGGTTTGTACAAAAGCATTCGGAATGGGACTAGATAAACCAAATATTAGATATACAATTCATTTCGGATAACCTCCATCAATAGAGTCATTTTATCAAGAAGCAGGAAGAGCAGGTCGGGATAGACGAAAATCCAAATGTTGTGTAATTGTCTCAAATGATTATCCAAGACGAACTGAAAGATCATTGAATCCCAATACAAAAATTGAAGAAATTGCTGAGATGATTAAAGATCTGAAATGGGAAGAAAATGATGATATTACAATAGTTATGTTTTTCCATGTGAATTCCTTCAGAGGGATTTCTAGCGAATTAGAAGATGTCAAAGAGATTATCAATATACTTGGAGATATGTCAACAGAAAGTGTAAGAATTGTACCTGTGACAGAATATTTTGTAAAAAAAGCTGGAAATTATAAACAACCAAGAGAAGTAGCAGAAAAAGCAATTCATCGACTCTTATTAATTAGAGTAATAAAAGATTATACGATTGATTATGCCAACAAAGAATTTAGAGTTCATTTGACAGGATTTTCGAAAGAAGAGATTATTCAAGCTTACAGTGAATATGTTGAAGGTTATTTACACAGTAGAAGGCAAGTTGAATATGAGAAAGCTACAAAATTTTATGATTTACCAATTCAAGAATTTATAATAAAGATTGTAGAACTTTTACTTCATTTTATTTATGATGTTATTGAAAAAGGAAGAAGAAGAGCTTTGTATGAAATTCTTTTTGTATTCAGTAATTCACCTGATGATAATACAATTAGACAAAAGATACTCAGATATCTTGAAGTAACTCAATTCTCTGAGAAAATGGATGAAATATTACAAGCAGAAAATGCTGGACTAGGGGAATGTAAGGATTTCTTTGAAAATATAACTTCGTCAAATGAGGCGGCTGAGTTAAGAAGACAGGTTTCTCGAATGCTGGAAAGTTATCCTGATCATCCTGCTTTATTAATGCTTAGATCATTAACAGAAATTTATTGTTTAAAATATAAGGTTGAGGTTGTTAAAGAAAATTTCATTGCATCAATCTCATCTGCAAAGTCTAATTATAGTATTGATTTAAGTTTAGTTTTTGAATTTGCAGCTTGGGCAATCGAAAAAATAAATAAAAGAAATAATGACTTAGCTGTTGAACTAATTCAAATTTTAATTGAACCAAATGTAAGAGAAGAACTTAGAATTTTGGTGGAGCATATATCAGTCGATTATGCAAGTTTACCCGCATGGAAACTCCTTAACAATTTAAATGAAAGTTGTAAAACTTTAATTACATAGAAGAAATAAAAATGTCTAACGAGAAAGAAAGGTTCTTACAAGCTGAAGAAACAGCAACTAAATTAGTAGAGACTCTGAATCAATTAAAAAATCAAATTATTGAATACAATATAGTAGCCAAAGAGCTTGAGGAGATCAAAATTTCATTTATCTCTTTTATTGAAAAAATGGAAAATTTAGCAAAAAGTTATCTTTAGAGTTTAAATATTCTTAAAAGTATAAGTGGTCCAGAAATTTTTGAAAAATTAGAAACAATATCGACATCAATAGAAAATAAATCAAAAGAAATAACGGAAAAATTAGAAATGTTTAAAAAGGATCAAAAAAAACATATAGTTGTTTTATATTTTTTGTTGACTGCAATAATTATTTTTCTTATTATACCACAACTTACAAATTTTTGATTTGAACTGATTGATTGAAATAGAATATATCTCAAGATAAAATTTTATGTCCACCTTTTTCTGTCTCGTCTCTCGTCAAACAATGCCTAATGTGCTGCCAGTCTTAATGTATAGTCCCGAAATAGTTGTACTATTTGCAACACCTGAAGAAATTAAGAGTGCAGATTATCTGGAAAGACTATTCAAGCAAAAGGGAATAAAAGTTATAAGAAAAGATGATCTGGATGCTTATAATTTTCAGTCATTCAAAGAAACAGTTCAAAATGAATTAAAGAATCATTCATTTGATACATGGTTAAATATCACGGGCGGAACAAAACTGATGGCAATGGCTGCGTATGAAGTTTTCTCTGAGTCTAAAAAGAATATTATTTATTGTGATACTGAACATAAGCGAATTATCTTTCTTTCTCCTGAATACAAAATTCAGAACTTGGAAACTAACATTTCCATTCAGGATTATCTAACTTCTTATGGTTACAGAATTATAGAGTATAAACCCTTAAATCAAATTAAAATATATTTTCCTTTGTTTGATTATATCGTAAGACATTCATTGATGGTAGATTTTATTAGATTTTGTAATCGCATACGACAAAGACTATCCCAGAATAGTCCAAATTTTACTGAAAGAGATTACACAGGAAGTTTTTTATTTCATAAAAATCTCGATAAATATACTTTTGAATTTGGAAACCCTGTCAGAAAACCAGTTAAGATAACTGAATCAAATTTCAAGAGTGGTGATTGGCTCGAAGCATACGTTTATTATAAATTAAGTTTTCAAAAAAATTTAGAAATTATGGCTGGGGTGAAAATTGTTTCTGAAAAAGTTGTTTACAACGAATTGGATATTGTTGTTCTGAAAGATTTTAAACTATACATTATTTCATGTAAATAAGGAAAAGCTGATAATCAATTTGATTTATATCAACTCGAAACTATTCGAAATATTGCGAGTGGAACATTTGGTAAAGGAATTTTTATTACTGCAAACAAATCATCCGAAAAATTTCTCAGAAGATCAGAGGAACTTTCAATTAATGTAATTCGATTAAGAAAAGATGAGATTGTTGTTTGATGAATCAAAATTAATAACAAAGAAGAGAATCATAGGTCAAAAATTTTTTTATGCGGGAAGATAAATGAAAAAGAATCTTACTTTATTCGATGAGTACTTACAAAAAGGATGTGGACGATGTTCTTACAGCAATACTCCTGATTGTAAAGTAAATAACTGGATAGAAGAATTAAAATTATTAAGGGAATTGATTCTTTTATTTGATCTTAAAGAAACAATCAAATGGAATGTTCCCTGCTATACTTATAATAACAAAAATGTTTTATTACTGAGTGCATTCAAAGAATATTGTGCAATAAGTTTTTTCAAAGGAACATTGTTGAGTGATCCAGAAAAATTACTTGTTAGTCCTGGTGAGAACAGTCAGCATGTGAAAATGATCAAAATTAGAAATATAAAAGAAATTAAAAAGCATAAAGCTGCCATAAAAAATCTTATTAAAGATGCAATTGAAATCGAAAAGAAAGGATTAAAAGTTGAGAAAATAAAAGGGATGGAATATCCTGATGAGCTCAAAGAATTCATGGAAAAAGATATTAACTTCAAAAAAGCTTTTGAATCACTAACACCAGGCAGGCAGCGAGGTTATATAATTTATTTCAGCTCAGCGAAAAATCCGGAAACAAGAGTAAAACGAATTGAAAATTATGTGAATAAGATTCTGGAAGGTAAGGGAATTTATGATTAAGTATAGTCATGTAAGCTAAATATTCTTTAAAAATCACTGATTCAAATTTTTTCATAAAACAAGTACATACTTATCTTATTATATATGAAAAAAACTTTTTAATGATTTAATAATAATATTTTGCTTGCAAATCCTTTAGAAAGTTAAGTCACTAGTTTTAAAGATTAATTGATGAATTGAGAAAGTATCCTGATTTACTTATTATTGCATGGGATGATGAAATTAAAAGTATACATTACCATAGTGATATTCATAATTTCAACGAATGGAATTCCGCTTTATCTCCATTTGTGTTCAGACCAGGGACTTTTAATCTTAAACTCGTGTGAAAAATGTTCCTCAATTGAAAAAATTAAAAAACCAGTCTGTCACTCTCCTGAAGAAGATTATAATCTTAAATTTACAGATCATAATATCGGTTGCTGCGAAGATACATTCATAAAAAAATTAGATGATGAATTTATTGGAGCAAAAGCAGAAAATCATCATTTGTTTAATAAAGTATTTAGTACAATAATTATTCTGCCAATAAACATTTTTGATTACAAGTCATTCATATTTCATACCTATTGTGATTCCTCTCCACCTCACAATCAAAAAATTGATTTAAATATCTTCAATTCAATCCTCCTGATTTAAAATTTCTCACCTACATTGAAAAGTAGTGTTTCTACTGATAAGATCACTACACCTACTCTATTTTAAAATTTCCAAAAACATAAAGGTGTTAGCTATGAAAAAGTTCAGTTTAGTCTTATTTATAATTGTTCTGTTATTTGATTTATCCCTGATTGCTCAAGTTGATTCAACGAATGAGTATATAAACTTAGCAATTCAATTAAATCCTAAGATCAGAATGTTAGAACAGAAAAAAGAAGCTGCTCGAATGCGAATTGCACAGGTTTCAAATCTGCCCAACCCAATGCTGGGATTTGGGTTAATGAACCTTCCAGTGAATTCTTTTTCATTAAATAGAGAACCTATGAGTGGTAAGGTCATTGAGTTAAGTCAGGACATTCCTTTCCCTGGAAAATTAAAATTAATGGGAAATGTTGAATCAAAAGATGTTGCCATGATTGAAAATGAATTACAGGAGATGGTTAACGAAATCAGAAAAGAATTTCTGAAGGAATATAATGAGTTAAGATTCATCAGGAAAAACCTTGCAATTATTTACGAGAATGAGAAATTGCTAAAGAACATTGCTGATGTTATTCGTTCAAGTTATACTGTTTCAATGGTTTCGCAGCAAAATTTACTTCGTATAGAACTTGAGTTAACCAAATTATCAGAAATGATTGAAATGCTAAAGGGAATGGAAAATGAACGAGTTGCGGTATTAAATGCTTTTTTGCTTAGAAGTTCAGATAGTCCAATTTATACATCCGAATTTCCACAAATAACATTCCTTTCTTTATCAATTGATTCATTGGTCTATAACGCAATGATAAATCGACCTTATGTTTATGTTTTAAAAGAAGCGCAGGATAAAGAAAAACTTAAAGGGAAACTCGCTCGATACGATTTCTATCCTGATTTCAAATTTTCTGTTCAATATTTGAATCGAAGTCAAATTATCAATTCAAACGAAAAGCCTATGGATCTATTGAGCTTTATAATTGGAATAATGCTTCCTCTGAATTACGGCGGAAAGATTTCTTCTAAAATTAATGAATCACAATATCTGCAACAGATGTATGATGAAGAGATCAATAATTTCAGACAAACTTTGAGTAAAGAGATTGGTTCTCTTCTTTCAAGATTAAAATCGTTACAGTTACGTATTAAACTCATAGAAGATGGTTCATTAATCCAGGCAAATGAAAACTTAAAAACTACATTAACTGATTATCAGGTTGGGAAAGTCGATTTTATAAATTTGATTGATGCTCAACAAAATCTTTTGATGATTGAAAATGATCTTTTCCGATTGAAGACTGATTACTTAAATGAACTTGTTGAATTGGAATATTTGATCGGAGAAGAATTAAAATAATGTTAAAGAATCTTAACAACAATCTTCAAATTTACTTGGAGCAATTAATTAAATAATATAAAAGGAGTTTTGAAAATGAAGAAAAAAATTTTGTTAATCCTATTGGCATTAGTTATTGTTTCAGTTCCTATCTATATTTTTTTCATAAAGGGAAATACTGAAAATCAAATTGTTAATGAAGAAAAACAGCTTTATACATGTGGAATGCACCCGGAAATAATTTCTGATGAACCCGGGATTTGTCCAATCTGCGAAATGCAATTGGTTCCATTAAAAAAAGGAAACCAAAAAAACGGCGAACGAAAAATTTTGTTTTATCGGCATCCAATGAATCCAGAAATAATTTCTGATCATCCTCAAAAAGATGAAATGGGAATGGATTTCATTCCAGTTTATGAAGATGAAATGACGGAATCTAATGTTGTGGTGATTGATCCTCAGGTTGAACAGAATATGAATATCAAGACAACCAATGTTGAAGTTAAGGAACTAAGTTCAATTGTTGTGACTAATGGAATACTTCAAACTAATGAACAAAGAGAATACATAGTCACAACAAAAATTGATGGTTGGGTTGAAAAGTTGTATGTGAATTACACCGGTCAAAATGTTTCACAGGGATCAAAATTAATGGATATTTATTCACCAGAACTTGTTGCTGCACAGCAAGAACTGATTACTGCTTTATCATATCAATCATCTGTTCAACGAAGTTCAATCGAATCAATAAAGGAAAGTGGAAATCAATTAGTCATAAATGCAATTCGAAAGTTAGAGTTACTTGATGTACCTGAATCTGAAATTCAAAGAATTATTGATACAAAAGAAATCAGAAAGACAGTAACGCTTTATGCTCAGAAATCAGGAACAGTTCTGGAAAAAAATGTTCTCGAAGGTCAAAAGGTAATGGCAGGAATGCCTTTATTGAAAATAGCAGATCTTACAAATCTCTGGTTGATTGCTAATATTTATGAATATGAGTTATCGAAGATAAATCTTGGTTCAAAAGCAACTTTGAATTTTAATTTCTTGCCCGGAAAAAATTTTCAGGGACGAGTAACTTTTATTTACCCAACTGTTGATCCACAAACAAGAACAGTGAAATTAAGAATTGAATTGAGAAACGACGGCAATCTAAAACCTTCAATGTTTGCTAATGTTACAATCGAAGGTAAAAAATTAGGAACTGCTCCTGTTGTACCAGAGGATGCTGTTATTAGAAGTGGTTTAAGAGATGTTGTCATATTATACCTCGGTGATGGAAAATATAAAATTCAAGAAGTAAAACTCGGTGCGTATTCAAATGGTTATTATCAGGTTCTGGATGGGTTGATGGCTGGAAACAAAATAGTAACCTCAGCCCAGTTCTTAATTGATTCCGAAAGCAATCTTCGATCTGCAGTTAATAAGTTTAAGGAAAACAAAACTGAATCTCAGTCAAATATGAACGAGAAAAAAGATGGGGATTCCGGTAAATCTTCAAAGGAAGAAGTTAAAAGTACCGAACTTGAATCTGATAAAGCACAAATACATGGTCATTCGCATTCAATCATTCATTCCGGAATTATTGATGTTGAAAGTTTAGATAAAAACAAAGATGGAAAGTTATTTGAATGTCCAATGGACTGGAATGTTATTTCAGATTCACCTGGGAATTGTCCAGTATGCAATATGAAACTCAAAGAGTACACACTTAATCAGGTAAAAGAAAACCTTCAAAAACATGGTTATAAGTACAAGAAATGAAAAAGATTAAGAACACAATGCGATTGAGAAATATTGGATTAGTAATTGCTGAAGAATTTTTCTTTCTTGTACAAATAAATTTAATCCTCAAATTATACGCAGGAGAATAAAATGATGATGGAATATAAAAAAGAAAGTTTTATAGCCAGAATAATCGAATGGTCAATTAATAATAAATTTATGGTTGTTCTGATTACACTTGCTTTGATTTTACTCGGTATCTGGGCAGTAATGAATACTAAAGTTGATGCAATTCCTGACCTTAGTGATGTTCAAGTAATAATTTTAACAGAATATCCAGGTCAGAGTCCAAGAATAGTAGAAGATCAGGTGACTTATCCAATAACAACAAAAATGTTATCAGTTCCTTATGCTAAAGATGTTCGTGGTTATTCGATGTTTGGTTACTCAATGGTTTATATAATTTTTGAAGATGGAACTGATATTTACTGGGCTCGAAGTCGTGTCCTTGAATATTTAAGTGGAATGCGTGAACAACTTCCTGCTGGTGTTAGTCCACAGCTTGGACCTGATGCAACTGGTTTGGGCTGGGTTTTTCAATATGTTTTGAATTCTGATACACGAAATTTGCAGGAACTTCGCTCTATTCAAGATTTCTTTTTAAGATACGAATTATCATCTATTCCGGGTGTTGCAGAGGTTGCAAGTATTGGAGGATTTGTTAAACAATATCAGGTAAATATTGACCCTACCAAACTTGCTTCCTATGGAATTCCTCTTCAAAAAGTAAAACATGCAATTCAAAACAGTAATAATGATGTCGGTGGAAGACTGCTTGAAATAGCTGAAATGGAGTTTATGGTTCGTGCATTGGGATACATAAAAAGTAAAGAAGATCTTGAAAATATAGTGATTGATTATTCTCCACTAACAGGTACTCCAGTTTATGTCAAGGATGTTGCTAGTGTAACAATTGGTCCTGAATTAAGAAGAGGTATTGCAGAATGGAACGGTGAAGGAGAAACTGTTGGAGGAATAGTAGTAATTCGTTATGGTGAAAATGCACTCTCTGTTATTAATAGAGTAAAAGAACGACTGGAAGAATTGAAAAAATCCCTTCCCGAAGATGTGAAAATTGAAATTGCCTATGATCGATCAAGGCTCATTCAAAGTGCAATTGATAATTTGACAAACAAATTGATAGAAGAATCAATAATAGTCGCACTTGTTATCATTGCTTTCTTACTTCATGTAAGAAGTTCTTTTGTGGCTATCTTCACACTTCCAACTGCTGTACTTATTTCATTTTTGATCATGAAACTTCAGGGAATTAACGCCAACATTATGTCTCTTGGTGGAATTGCAATTGCAATTGGAGCTATGGTTGATGCATCGATTGTGATGGTTGAAAATGCTGCGACTCATCTTTCTCTTGAGAGAGAAAAACCGATTCATGAAAGAAGACCGCACTGGGCTGTTATTCTGGAATCTTCAAAAGAAGTCGGTCCATCAATTTTTTATTCACTCCTGGTAATAACAATTTCTTTCCTTCCAGTTTTTACTCTTGAACAGCAAGAGGGAAGATTATTCAGGCCATTAGCTTTCACTAAAACTTATGCAATGGCTGGAGCAGCAATTCTCGCCGTTACAATTGTTCCGATTTTAATTGGTAGTTTTGTCAGAGGAAATATTCGCAAAGAAGAAGATAATCCTTTTACAAAATTTTTAGTTAAGCTTTATTGTCCAGTAATTGATTTCGTAATACGAAAACGATGGTATGTTATTCTGACAGCCTTCTTAATAGTTGTAATTACAATTTTTCCGTTCTCTAAACTTGGTTCAGAATTTATGCCTCCACTATACGAAGGTGATTTGCTTTATATGCCTACAATTTTACCCGGCATTTCGATTACAAAAGCAAGAGAAATTCTTCAACAAACTGATAAGATAATTAAATCATTTCCTGAAGTCGAGTCAGTGATGGGAAAAATTGGAAGAGCTGAAACAGCAACTGATCCTGCACCACTTGAAATGATCGAAACAACAATTCGATTAAAACCAATGGATGAGTGGCGTCCTGGTATGACCCCAGAAAAACTTGTCGAAGAATTAAATAATGCAATTCAAATTCCAGGTCTAACAAATGCCTGGACAATGCCAATCAAGACAAGAATTGATATGCTTTCAACTGGAATTAAAACTCCTGTTGGTATTAAAATCGGTGGACCTGATTTAAATGTATTGCAGGAATTGGGAAACAAAGTTGAAAGTATCATTAAAGAGATTCCGGGTACTCGTTCAGTGTATGCTGAAAGAACAGTTGGCGGATACTATGTTGATTTTCATATCGATAGAAATGCAATTGCAAGATATGGACTCAAAATTAATGATGTTCAGGAGATAGTTATGACTGCTATAGGTGGAATGAACATCACACAAACAGTTGAAGGATTGGAACGTTATCCTGTTAATATGAGATACATGCGCGATTATAGAGAAAATCTTGATGCACTAAAACGAGTTCTTGTTCCGATTCCTCAAGGAGGAAATATTCCATTAGAACAACTTGGAAGATTTGAGATTACCAGAGGACCTGGAATGATAAAATCAGAGAATGCTCGGCCAAACACCTGGGCTTATGTTGATCTCCAAGAAGGTTATGATATTGGTACATTTATCTCAATAGCAAAAAAAGCTGTGAATCAGAAACTTCAACTTCCAGAGGGTTACTCAATTGTCTGGAGCGGTCAATATGAATATATGGAACGTGCTCAAAAACATCTGGCATTTGTAATTCCTATTACTATTTTTCTTGTAATTTTGTTGATCTATTTAAATACTAAATCGCTTACCAAAGTCTGGATAATTTTATTAGCTCTGCCATTTTCAATGGTTGGTGCAATATGGTACTTATATCTTGCTGATTACAATTTATCTGTCGCAGTTTGGGTTGGAATTATTGCACTACTGGGTGTTGATGCAGAAACAGGGGTTGTGATGCTGCTTTATCTTGATATAGCTTATGAAAAGTTCAAGAAAAATGGTTTGTTGAAGTCTGCTAAGGATTTACAGGAAGCAATCTATGAAGGTGCAGTAAAAAGAATCAGACCAAAGATGATGACTGTGATGACCACCTTGCTTGGTTTGTTTCCAATAATTATTGGTGTTGGAACTGGTAGTGATGTATTGAAAAGAATTGCTGCACCTATGGTTGGTGGAATTATCACAAGTATGATCATGGAGCTGACAGTTTATCCTGCAATTTATTATGTTATCAAGAAAAGGGAATTGAAAAAATCTGGAGAATTAATAAATGAAGATTAATTTTGTTCACTTAAGCTATCAAAATCTTTTGAAAGTAATTATTCATCAAAAAAAATAAGGAGTAAAAATCATGTTTAAAAAATTCGCTCTTGTATTAATGTTGGTTCTTGTTTTCGTTTTTAATCTTTCCTCACAGGAAAAGTCAAGCTGCTGTTCTGATGAAAGAAGCAATAAAACAAACTCATGTATGACAATGAGTCATTCAGACCATCAAGAACATAACCATGATTTATCAATGGAATCTTCTTTCACAGATACAACAAAAAAATCAGGAACTAAACACAAGCACGATTCCCACAAACAAATGGATAAAGTAAAAGAGACTCAAAAACAAAAAAGTGAAAAAGTTGAAAAAGAAGATCCTGAAAGCTGGGTTCGAAAAGGTGTGATTGACTTGAAATCGATTGATAAAAATGGAGATGGAAAAGTGTATCAGGATCAAATGTGCTGGAATGTTATTTCAGATGTTCCTGGTAATTGTCCACTTTGTGAAATGAAATTAAAAGTAGTTTCACTTGAGAAGGCGAAAGAGAATCTTCTAAAACATAATTTCAAGGTGAAATAATTTTTTTATGGGAGTGAATTTTCGTTTCACTCCCAAATTCATAAATTGATTTTACTTCAATCAATATCTATTTTTAAAAAAAATATTGATATGATTGAACAATACATACCACTCATACTTACAATAGTTGTTGCACTTTTATTATCATTGTTTTTATTAAAGTCTTCCTCCTGGTTTGGTACTCAAAGACCTGACCCTGAAAAACTTTCAACCTACGAAAGTGGAATGGAACCAATCAGAACTGCCCGGGAAAGATTTAGTGTGAAATTCTACATAGTCGCAATGATTTTTATCGTCTTTGATATTGAAGTTGTTTTTCTCTATCCCTGGGCTATTAATCTGAAAAATCTTAGTGAAACTCTTGGATTTTTAATAGTTGCTGAGATGTTTGTATTTATAATAATACTCTTAGCAGGTTATTTTTATCTGCTAAAGAAAGGAGCGCTAAAATGGGATTAGAATCAGCATTTGGACAGTCGTTCATAACGACGACAATTGATGCAGTAGTCAGCTGGGCAAGGAAAAACTCACTCTGGCCAATGCCGCTTGGTATTTCCTGCTGTGCAATCGAAATGATGGCTGCAGCAGATCCAAGATTTGATATTGCTCGTTTTGGTAGTGAAGTTATGAGATTTTCACCACGACAATCAGATTTATTGATTGTAGCTGGTACGGTCACTTACAAAATGGCCAAAGTTGTTAGAAAAATTTATGATCAAATGCCTGAACCGAAATGGGTTATTTCGATGGGTGCCTGTGCTTCAAGCGGTGGAATGTTCAGGTCCTACTCAGTTGTTCAAGGAATCGATCAATTTGTTCCTGTTGATGTTTATGTTGCAGGCTGTCCTCCAAGACCCGAAAATCTTCTCAACGCTATTCTTGCAATAAGAGAAAAAGTAGGTAAATCAAGCGTCCTTGAATACACAGATAAACCAATGATAGAATTGCCAGTGATCAATGAAAGAAAAAATTGAATCCTTACTCCGAGAAAAATTTCCACAAGAAATTTTAGAAGTCAATTATTTTAGAAATGAGTTAACCTTTCTCGTTGATAAAAAATCAATAGTGGAAATCTGTAAGTTTTTGAGAAATGAGCCAGAACTTTATTTCGATCTTCTTGTTGATTTGTGCGGAGTTGATAGAGCCAAACGAAAAGATAGATTTGAAGTTGTTTATCATCTTGTGAGTTTGAAAAATAAATATCGTATCAGACTGAAAGTCAGAGTGGATGAAAAAGATTGTAATGTCGATTCAGTAACTTCAGTTTATCCAACAGCAAACTGGCATGAACGCGAAACATACGATATGTTTGGAATAGTTTTTAACAATCATCCAGATTTAAGAAGAATGTACATGCCAGAAGAATTTGAATATTATCCATTAAGAAAAGATTTTCCATTACTTGGAATTCCAGAATCACTTCAATTACCAAAGAGATAATATGAATAACCCAAAAGAACAACCGCAATTCAAAAGTAAAATTCTCGAAACACTTCTAACCAAAGAAACTGATCTAATAATTGAGGATACTTTAGAGAACGGAATGGTTCTCAACATGGGTCCTCAACATCCTGCAACACACGGTGTTTTAAGAGTATTGATTCACATCGATGGGGAAACTGTTATAGGTTGTGTACCTGAACTTGGGTATCTTCATCGAGGCTATGAAAAAATAGCTGAGAATTCTACTTATCATGAATTTATACCGCATACTGATCGATTGGATTATCTTGCACCACTAAGCAACAACACAGCATTTGCACTTGCTGTTGAAAAACTTGCAGGAGTCGAGATTCCACCAAGGGCTAAATACATCAGAATGATAATTTCTGAAATGGCGAGAATTGCATCACACTTTGTTGCTATCGGAACTATGGCAATGGATGTTGGTGCAATGACAGTTCTTCTCTGGGCATTTCGTGAGAGAGAAAAACTTCAAGACATAATGGATCTTTTAACTGGTGCAAGATTTACTACAAGTTATACACGAATTGGTGGAGTTGCTGCAGATTGGACTCCGCAATGCACAGCGATGTTGAAAGATTTTCTTGAACACTTCAATGAAAATCTTGATGAGATGGAAAAGCTCTTGAATACAAATCGAATTTTTCTCGAAAGAACAGAAGGCATTGGTGTGATTTCTAAAGAGAAAGCTATTGCGATGGGATTAACAGGACCAAATCTTCGAGCAACAGGCGTTGATTATGATGTTCGAAGGACTTTCCCGTATCTTGATTATGAGAACATAGATTTCAATGTAATCACATACACAGAAGGCGATTCGCTGGCTCGTTACTGGGTTAGAGTTGATGAAATGAGAGAAAGCGCTAAAATCTTAAGACAATGTCTTGAAAAGATGCCGGCAGGTGATATTTTAGCTCACGATCCTAAAAATGTTCTTCCGAAAAAGTTAGATATCTACACAAAAATGGAAGAACTCATTCATGATTTTATGCTCGTTAATTTTGGGTTGAATCCTCCAGTTGGTGAAGTTTATTTAAGTGTTGAAAATCCAAAAGGTGAATTGGGATTTTATATTGTTAGTGATGGTAGTGGTCATCCATGGCGATTGAAAATTAGATCACCTTCATTTGTGAATCTTCAAAGCCTTCCATTATTAATTAAGGGACACATGATCTCTGATATCATTGCCGTCATAGGAAGCATTGATCCTGTGATGGGAGAAGCAGATAAATGAAAATGGAGTAATCTGTGGAAGTACAATTCTCTGATCTCGAATTACAGAAAATCGAAAACCTAAAAACAAGATATTTAAAACCTGATTCAGTTATTCTTGAAGTACTTTATCTCTTACAAGAAAAATATGGTTACATCACTCGCGAAGGAATGAAATACGCTGCTGATTTGCTTGGTATAACTGAAGAACATGTCCTTGGTGTAGTTACATTTTATTCGATGTTCAATACAAAACCAGTTGGTAAGTATCATCTTCAGGTTTGTACAAATGTTTCGTGTATGTTGAAGGGTGCTTATGATTTGTTGAAAAAGCTTGAAGCTGAACTTGGGATTAAAAAAGGTGAAACTACTCCTGACGGATTATTCACGATTTCAGAAGTTGAATGTCTTGGAAGCTGCGGTACAGCTCCAGTCATTCAAGTAAACGATGACTATTATGAAAATCTTAATGAAGAAAAATTAAAACAATTAATAAATGAACTAAAATTAAAATAAAATGAGCATCAAAATTCTCTTAAAAGATATTCCTGATTATCATAAAATCGAGGTCTACCAACAGCACGGTGGATATGAAACAGCCCGCAAAGCATTTCAAAAATCACCTGATGAAATAATTGAAGAAGTTAAAAAATCTGGTTTGCATGGTCGCGGGGGTGCTTGTTTCCCAACCGGGCTCAAATGGAGCTTTATGCCGAAGGGTAAAAATATTCCAAAATTTTTGTGTATAAATGGTGATGAGAGTGAACCTGGTTCTTTCAAAGATAGACAGATCTTTGAATTCAATCCTCATCAATTGATTGAAGGGATTTTAATCACTGCTTATGCAATTGGTGCTCAAACCTGTTACATTTACATTCGTGGTGAATATGTCAAGTGGATTAAGTTAATGCAAAAAGCTCTCGACGATGCTTATGAACACGGTTTTGTTGGCCAAAGGATGAAACAAACATTTGGTACCGATTTCTCCACAAATATTTACATTCATCGAGGTGCTGGTGCTTACATTTGCGGTGAAGAATCTGCTTTGATGAATTCGATTGAAGGTAAGCGAGGTTATCCGCGAGTAAAACCACCGTTTCCAGCTCAGTATGGTTTGTGGGGCTATCCAACTACTATAAATAATGTTGAGACTATAGCAAACGTTCCACCAATCATTGAAAATGGCGGTGAATGGTTTGCCAGCATTGGTGAGCCAAAACATCCAGGGACTTTATTGTTTGGTGTTAGTGGTCATGTTAATAAACCTGGTGTTTATGAATTACCAACTGGTACTTTACTGACTGATATTATTTACAAATACGCTGGCGGAGTTCCTGGAAATAAAAAAATTAAATGTGTAATTCCCGGTGGAACTTCAATGCCTCCAATTCGAGGTGATCAGATTGAAGGATTGAAAATGGATGCTGAATCATTAAAACAAGTTGGTTCAGCAATCGGTACTGGTGGAATAATTGTGATGGATGAAGATACTGATCTTGTGAAAGTGCTTGCTCGAATTACAAAATTTTACTGGCATGAGTCCTGTGGCCAATGTACACCTTGTCGTGAAGGTACTGGATGGATGTTTAAGATATTAAATGGAATTTTAGATGGAAGAGGTACAAGTCAGGATTTAGATTTATTAATTGATGTTGCCAAGAATATTGAAGGACATACAATTTGCGCTTTAGGTGATGCAGCTGCCTGGCCTGTTAAATATATGATTGAAAGATTTCGTGATGAATTTGAAGCAAGAGTTAAGCGAACAATTAAGATTGATATTCCAAACAAAGTACATTCAATGCGTCATACTGCAATACCAATAAAAGAAATTGAAATATCTAAAAAGTAAAAATTTAAGATTTGATAAAGCATAAAAAAACCCGATTGCTAATCGGGTTTTTTTATATTCTTTAACAAGCCACTTAAAGTGAATGAATTTTAATTCAAACTGATTTTAAGATTTACAATTCTCAAACTTCTTTAATTCTAAACTTGTTATGAACCAATTAAAGTTATCATCATATCATAATTTATCTTGAACCAAGAACAACTTTAGTTTTCATTTCTTTTCCTTCTCTCAAAAAGACAACCTCAACTTCATCACCAGGTTTATAACTTTGCATTGCGTACATATAGTCATAGATATTCTTTACTGTTTTATTACCGAACTTAATGATTATATCTCCGCCTTTAAGACCAGCTTTTTCTGCTGGACTTCCATCGTTAACTCCAGAAATTTTAAATCCCTCTACTTGTTCTGAATAATCTGGAATTGTTCCAACATAAACTCGAATCGAAACTCTACGAGGTTGTTGTTCTTCACCCTGAACTTTTGTGAATACAATTTCTTCAGGATTTGTTGTTAAGTCTTGAACAACATTCTTAACTAAATTCAAAATCTCAGTCATACCATCGAAATTTATTTTATCTAAATCATCAGTTGGTTTATGATAATCCTGATGTGTTCCTGTGAAGAAAAAAAGTACTGGAATATTTTTCCCATAAAATGATGAATGATCACTGGGACCAAAACCACCATCAATGAAATTAAATTTGAACAATGAATCAGAATTCAATGCATTTAAGAGAGGTTTCCACTTTGGAGAGGTACCAGTTCCATAAATTGTTAATTTGTTTTCCTTCATTCTTCCAATCATATCCATATTTATCATCACTTTTATCTGATTGAGTGGGACGGTTGGATTTTCGACGAAGAATTTTGAACCAAGCAATCCTAACTCTTCACCACTGAAAGCAATGAATAATAAACTTCTTTTGAGTTCTTTTCGTCTTGAAGAAAAATATTCAGCGAGTTCGATTAAGCCAGTTGTTCCTGAACCATTATCATCAGCACCATTGTGAACCTCAGGTTCTTTACTTTGAGAAAGCGAGCCTCTTCCTCCCATACCGAGATGATCAAAATGAGCACCAATGACGATAACTTCTTTCTTTAATTGGGGATCGTTTCCTTCAAGAAACCCAATTACATTTCGTGTGCTTTTTACTACTGGCTTAAGAGAAACACTTAATCTGCCTGAAACTTTTTCAAGTCTCATTGAATTCGGTTTTCGAATTGAATCAATTTGCTTTTGAATATTAAGCAAATCTAATCCGGCTTTTTCAAAAATTTCTTTTGCTTTTTCTGTTGTAATTGAAACTACCGGAATACCCGCATTATTTCCTGCTGGATCGGGTACTAAACTTATCAGCTTATCGTTTTCAACTGTATTAGGACCCGTGAATAAAATGACAGCTTTTGCACCTTTGTTTTTAGCAGCTGCAACTTTGAAGTTAGATTGAATCTTGAAACCAAACTTAGTATCAGATTTATCACCTTCGGGCGAATAACGCATTATCAGAGCTATTTTATCTTTTAAATCAACATCAACAAAATCATTATAGCCCTGATCTTCTGCTTCAATTCCATATCCTGCAAAGACAACTTCTCCTTCAACATTTCCATTTGATGAAAATCCAGGTGGTTGATAATCTTTTTTCAACTCAAACTCAATCTGCTGATTATTTGCAACTACAATTAATGAATTTTCTTTTTCAAGTTTCAGTTCTGTAGTTACTGAAAATTCCTGAAAATATCCTTTATTGCCTTTAGGCTGAAGTCCAAATTTTCTAAAAGTCTTTGCAATGTATTCTGCAGCCAGATCATTTTCGGGAGTTCCTGTTCCTCTTCCTTTTAATTCATCAGATGCAAGGAAAGATAAGTGTTCATACAAATCTTTTTGGTCAATCTCATTCGAGGTTTTTGGAATTTTAAGAGTTGAGCAAGAAACAAGCAATATGAGTATTAATAAGTAGAAATGTTGCTGTAATTTCATTTTAAACTCCATGATTTGTTTTAATCGACCCATTCAGCGATGAAAACATTAGTTTCACCAGGTTTATTGTTAAATCTATTTGAACAGAAGATTAGTTTTTTACCATCGCGAGTAAACATTGGAAATCCATCAAAAGTCTCATTAAAAGTAACTTGTTCTAAACCAGTTCCGTCTATGTTGATTATATATAAATCAAAGTTTCTTTTGTCTTTACTGTTTACATTTGAGCAAAAAATTATTCTCTTACCATCTGGATGAAAGAAAGGAGCAAAATTAGCAGCACCATTACTTGTAATTTGTTTCATGTTTTTCCCATCTGCATCGCAAATGAAAATCTCTAAGTTTGTTGGTCTTACATAACCAAATTTAACAAGCTCTTCATAGTCTTTAAGTTCTTTTTCGGTTTTTGGACGACTTGCCCTGAAAACTATTTTTGTCCCATCGAATGAGAAGAAAGCACCGCCGTCATATCCCTTTTCAAATGTAATCTGTCGAAGATCACTACCATCGATGTTCATTGTATAAAGTTCTGGATCCCCAGTTCTTATGGATGTAAAAACTATTTTATCCCCTTTCGGAGAAACGGTTGCTTCAGCATCATAGCCTTCTTCACAGGTCAATTGTTTGATAATTTTTCCATTCAGATCAGTAACGAAAAGATCAAATGTATTATAAAGTTGCCAGACATATCCTTTAGAACGGTCTGAGGGCGGTGGACAATTTTTATCGTAATGATGAGTTGAAGCATAGATTATCAAACTATCACCTGGGAGGAAATATGAACAGGTTGTTCTGCCTAAGCCAGTTGAAATCATTTTTTGATTTGTTCCATCAATATTCATTACAAAAATCTGATCACATTGAAGATCATCCCTTGTAGATTGAAAAACTATTTTTTTTTCATCAAATGATAAATAAGCTTCGGCATTTTCTCCACCATTTGTCAACATCCTGATATTACTTAAATGTTTTTCTTCTGGGAATCTGAATGGATCATAACTAGTAGGAAGATTTTGACCCTGTGCGAATAGATTGATAATAAAAACCAGTATGATAAATAGTGATAGTTTCATTTACATTTCCTCATTTTTATTTTTTAATTTAAAAAAATTACAAGAAACTTTATTACCTTATAATTTCACATTTCATCAATTACTTCTTTGTGATATTCAATGATTTGGTAAAACTTCGAACTGATCGATATCATAATATAAAAAATGTTTTTATATGAATGGATCAATTAAAAATCCCGTAAGCGATTCGATGAATTCTTAATAAATAAGTCATTCCAATTTTTTATTTTAGAGTTATGTTATTCAAAATAAAAAAATGAACGACGAATAAATAGGAAATCAATCATGCCTAAAGTTATTGGAACTTATCAGGTCTTACCAGTTATTCCAGAGAAGATATCTGGTTTAAAAGAACTTGCATACAATTTATACTGGACATGGAATCACGATGTTTTTGATTTATTTAGAAGAATGGATGAAGATTTATGGGAATCGACCCATCACAATCCAGTTCAAATGCTTGGAATGATTTCACAGGAAAGACTTAATGAATTAACTGAAGATTCAGGATTTTACTCTCATTATTCACGAGCTTATACTAAATTAACTGAATATCTGATAGAAGAAACCTGGTTTCAAAAAAAATATGGCAGAAATAATAATCATATCTATGCATATTTTTCGATGGAATATGGATTGACGGATTGCTTAAAATTTTATTCTGGTGGACTCGGGGTTCTTTCTGGAGACACTTTGAAATCAGCAAGTGATCTTGGGTTGCCTCTCGTGGGAATTGGAATAGCTTATAAAGAAGGTTACTTTCAACAATATTTGAATTCCGAAGGTTGGCAACAGGAAACTTATCCAATTAATGATTTTTATAACCTCCCAATGACTCTAATTCGAGATGAAGCTGATAATCCACTGAAAATATCAATTGATTTTCCGGGACAAGAATTAAAAGCTCAAGTCTGGAAAATTCAGGTCGGCAGAGTTCCACTTTTGATGCTTGATGCTAATATTCCTGATAATCCGGAAGAGTATCGTTCAATCACAAATGGACTTTATAGAGGAACAATCGAAACAAGAATTCAACAGGAGATAATTCTTGGTGTTGGTGGAATAAGAGCTCTCAGGGCATTGGGATATTGTCCTGAAATATGTCACATGAACGAAGGGCATAGTGCCTTTCTTGCAATTGAAAAAATCAGAATCTTGATGCGTGAAAATAAACTTTCGTTCGAAGAGGCAATGCAGGTTGGCTATATGACGAATGTATTTACAACACACACTCCAGTTCCAGCCGGTTTTGATATTTTCTCAAAAGAATTGATCCATAAATATTTCGGTCATATTGCCAACGAACTTCAAATCTCATTTGATGATTTTATGAAACTTGGCAATCTTGATAGTTCCATTAATAATACATTTAATATGGCTCATCTTGCAATGAAAATGAGCGGCAATATTAATGGAGTGAGCAAATTACACAGTCAGGTTTCTAAAAATATGTGGGCTTTTGGTTGGAAAGGTGTCCCAAAAGATGAAATTCCAATTTTAGCAATTACAAATGGCGTTCACTTGCAATCTCATTTATCAAATGAGATGATAAGTCTATTTAATCGATATCTGGGGGAAGATTGGTTCGAATATATTGATGACCAGAATCTCTGGAAAAAAATAGATAGAATTCCTGATATCGAGTTATGGCGTACTCACGAACGAAGAAGAGAACGATTGGTTGCTTTTGCAAGGGAGAATTTGAAAAGACAATTAAATCGACAGGGTGCACCTCATTCTGAGATTAACGAAGCTTCAGATGTTCTTGACCCCAAAGCATTGACAATTGGTTTTGCACGAAGATTTGCAACTTATAAAAGAGCAACATTGATTTTCAAAAACATTGAACGATTGAAAAAAATCTTATTGAACGAGGAATTTCCAGTTCAAATCATTTTTGCAGGCAAAGCACATCCTCAAGATGAAGAAGGCAAGAAACTTATCAAAGAAATAAACCAATTAAGTAAAGATCCACTTCTTAGAAGAAAGATTGTATTCCTTGAAAATTATGATATGAATATTGCTCGTTATCTTGTGCAGGGTTGTGATGTATGGTTAAATACACCTCGTCGTCCGCTTGAAGCCAGTGGAACAAGTGGAATGAAATCAGCAGTTAACGCTTGTTTGAATTTCAGTATTCTCGATGGTTGGTGGTGTGAGGGTTATGACCCTGAAATTGGCTGGGCAATTGGACTCGGTGAAGAATATTCAGATTTAGAATATCAGGATAAAGTAGAAGCAAATTTGATTTACCAGAAACTTGAAAATGAAATTGTGCCTTTATTTTACAAACGCAGTCATGATGATATCCCTCGTGAATGGGTGAATATGATGAAAAATTCACTGAAAAAGTTACCTCAATACTTTAATACACATCGAATGATTAAAGAATATTTGACTAATTTCTATCTGCCAGGTTCACAAAAGAAGGAAAATTGTTGTCAGAAAAATTTTGAACAAATTAAAAGTCTTGTTAGCTGGAAAAGAAAAATCAGAGACAATTGGTCTTCAGTAAAAATTGAAAATATCAGATGCACATGTAATTCAGAAGTTGTGATAGGGAAGCCAGTTAAAATTAGTGCGGATGTTTATCTTGGTGATTTGAAACCAGACGATGTTTCAGTTGAAATCTTTTTTGGAAAAATGGATGGTGCTGATTCACTTGAATCTGGTAAAATTTCAATCATGAAACCTGTTAAAGAGGAAGGGAATAAATATCTTTATGAAGGGGAAATTCCCAATGAAGTAACTGGACTCTTTGGTTATACAATACGAATTCTCCCATATCACCCATTATTCACAAATAAATTTGAAATGGGTCTGATTTACTGGTTTCAATAGAAAATAACGGAATGAGTGATATACTTAGAATTCTGATAGATAAATTTAGCTGAAAAGAATCTGTCTTGATTTAGCCATTCCAGAAAATATTTATCACCTTCCCAGAGTGGGAGAGTAAAAACCTTCTCCCACTCTATCCATTCGAGTTCCCCTTCATCTGATTCTCTTAGTTTACCACTGAACAGGTTTGCAGTAAATACAAAAACATACCAATCCTCCTCATCATCAAAGGCTGGAAAAGTTAAAAAACCTTTTAACTTGGGGTCTTTTATTAATAATCCGCTTTCTTCATACACTTCCCTTATTACACATTCATCGGGTGTCTCCCCAGGATTGAATTTTCCTCCCAGACCATTCCATTTCCCAAGGTGCATATCGTTTTTTCTTTTATTTCGATTTATCATTAAAACTTTATTCCCATTAAAGAGATAACATAAAGTTGCAAGTTTCATATTCCCTCTTTGATTTAATTGATTATTTTTCTTAAAATACTACTGCAATTTATCGATAATTAGGTATATAAATAAGAGATATGAATACTGGTCAAACCCTTTTAGTTACAGTTGGCTTGTTATTATTTACAATATTGGTCCTGACTGTTTATAGAACAACTACCTCAAGATTTGCAATTGCAATTGCAAATGAATCTATTCTTACAGGTACAGCAATTGCCCAATCAAAGATTGATGAAATTATTCAGAAATCATTTGATGAAAAAGTCTTAAGTTCAAGTATTACAACACCAGATTCTTTAACCCCGGTAAATCTTCTTGGTCCTGATATTGGGGAAAATGATATTACAAATTTTGATGATATCGATGATTATAATGGTTTCAAACGGGTTGATTCTCTTCAAAGATTGGGGAACTTCAAGGTACAGGTTCAAGTTTATTATGTGAATCCATACTCACCGGATCAAAAAAGCTTAAGCAGGACTTTTGCCAAGAAAATAGAAGTTACAGTTAATAATAATTTTATTACTGATCCCATTAAAATGTACCGAGTAGTAACCTATTAGGTAAAGTTATGTCCTCATTGCTTGATATTATAACAGCGACATTTATTGGTGGAATATTAATTCTAATGATTATTTCTATAATTTTTTATATGGAAAATTCTTCAAGAGAAATAAATAATGCCAACATAGCTCAATTAAACATCAAAGAAATTTCGGAAGTTTTAGACTTTGATCTATATAAAATTGGCTATCGTGTCTCTTCATCAAAAATTTTACTGGCAGATTCAACAAGGCTGACTTTTCTTAGTGATATTGATAACAACGGAAAAATTGATACCATTAAATATGAATTAGGAAGTCCCAGTGAACTCCCCTCAACTCCCAATCCAAATGATCGAATTTTGTACCGAATTTTAAATAACGAACCAAAAAAGGGTTCTAATCTGGGTGTGGTTGATTTTAAGTTAGTATATTTTGATTCGACAAAAAATATATTGAATTACTCATTATTAAGTTCGCAAAATAATCGAGATAAAATAAAAGCTATAAGTTATTATATCAGGGTTGAATCTGTTTATCCTGTTGAAGGGTATTATCCAGGTGCGGAAATAAAGAGAGTAATTAGACCTAAAAATTTATGAGGGAAAAATGGGTAGAACAGTTATTATAGTTTTGATTGGCGCATTTTTGATTTTTGGAATTTATACAATAACCACTATTAACTCGACAAAAATATCTGAAAAAAATGTCATTGATAATTATAAATCAAACTATGTCAGAAACATCTCTCTAAGTACACTCGATATTTTGATTTCAAAGCTTTCTGATAGTTTATCTTATCGGGTACCTAATGAACAGACCATGAATTTAATGGATGGAACTTCGTTATATACAATTAAAGATACGGTATTAAGTGGTGATAGTGTAATTCAGATTAGAATTCATTCAAATTATCAAGGAGTGAATAAAACAACTATAGCATATGTGAAAATTAATTCAGGATTTGTTCCACCAGTTTTAAGAGGCGCAATAACAGCAAACGCTAATTTAAATAAAACCATAAGCGATATGATTATTGATGGTCGAGATCATGATTTAAACGGAAATGTAATTCCAAATAGTGGAATTTATGGTGTTTCTTCAGGAACATCTTTTTCGAATCTTCAAGGTGCGAAGATTGGAGGAACTGTAAATGGTGTCGATTATCCGCCTAAATTTCCTGAAGATCCAATAGTCATAGAGCAAAATTATAATTGGGGTGGAACTTTTCCTGATAGTCCTGACAGAATTTTAGGTTTTCCTGAGGGCACACTAAAAAATATTGCTAAAAGAGGTGTTCAGGGTAGTCAATACGTGACAAACATCTCTGATTTACGATTTCCATTAAGTGGAGTAACCTATCTAGAACTTTCATCCGCAGAAGTAAAATTAGATTTAGGTAAACGAGAAAATACCGGGATTTTAGTTGTACATAATTCTACGAATTCTACAAAGGTAATTCAATTAAAATCTTCAAAGCCCTTTAAAGGTTTGATTATAGGCGATTATATGTTCCATTTACATCTTGATATTCTAGGAGGATTAATTTTATTATCACCAAACTTGGAGATGAGTAAAGAATGTAAAGGTAACAATGATCATAAGATTTATTATTCCTCCGCAGCTATTAAGCAAGCAACATTTTTTACAACATCAGTGAGTGGTTACAGCGGTCTGGGTTCTGGAAAAAGAAGCATAAACTTACTTTATTTATTTGAATAATTAATAATATAAGTAAGGAGTTTGGCCATGTGTAAAGCAGTAATCATAATCTTATTGAGCAGCATTATCATTTACGGAATAGTTTCAATTCAGGTAAATAGATCAACTTTGGATGCTGGAACTTCAAGTGTAAATTATTATAAAGATATTTACGCAAGAAATATTGCCAATTCGATGATTGAAATTCTAAAGACAAAACTGACAAATGATTATAATTATAGAGTTTAGAATTATAATGTTGAAGAAATTCTTGGTGGTGAGGTTGCTTATCGCTTATTTGATACGGTAATTAATTCGGTCAGGTTTGTAAAAGCAAATGTCATTGCAAATTATTCAGGTACGATTAGAAATTATGAAGCTTACTTTTTAGTCAGTAAGTTGGGAAGAGGTGGAATCCCACCATTTTTGAGGTACGCTATAGTTAGTGGAAAAAATTTAAGTTTTAATGGTGGGGTTACTATTACAATTACAAGAAATAATTTAAATGTAAATGATCATGTAAACGGAATTTTTACTATGAATGGGAATATCAATATTGATGGATTTTTTACTTATACAGTTTCTGCGTCCTCTAATCCACCAAATGCTCTATTGACTAAGATCTATCCAGTTTCTAATCCAGAAAATTTACCAGTTCATTATCAGACGTCAACGCTTGAAATCCCAGAATTTGATCCTGATGAGGTAAGATCTAAAGCAACTCAAATTTACTATGGAAATAAGACATTTACCGGTAATATCACTCTTGGGACAAAGGAAAATCCAGAAGTAATCTATGTAAGTGGTGACTTGATTATCAATGGTACCGTTACTGGTTATGGAGTTTTTGTTGCAAGGGGAAGAACGATAATTAACGGAAATGTCAACCTAACTAATCCAGATAATTCTGTTAGTAATATTGGTATTTATTCTGGGGGTGAACTCATCGTTAATGGTAATGTTAACTAGAATGCTCAGATTTTTTCAAATGACAGGGTGATATTTAATGTTAATGTTAAAGTTTATGGTAATGTTGTTTCAAAAGAATCAATAAATATGAATGGTAATGTAAAAGTTTATTATAAACCTGTTGGTGAGGAATTAGTTAGTCCTGTATGGTCAACAAGCTCAACTGGTAACATAGTTCAGGTTAAAACAGTTTTTATTTATGAATAGTAATTCTTGAAAATGTTTTTATAATCATTTCATTATAGATTAGAGGTAATTTGACCAACTAAGAATTTCTATTGACTTATGAATTGATCGGTGTATTTGAAGTAATGATTGACATTTTTGAATAATTTTTAGATATTTAGACGAGAAAAAAATTAAATCATACAAGTACTCAAATGTTAAATAAAATATAAGGAGATAAATCATGGGTCAACAACAACTTCTACTCATAGTTATTGGAGTTATAATCGTTGGTATTGCAATCGTTGTAGGAATAAACCTTGCAAGTACCAGCGCCCAAAGTGCTAACAGAGACGCAGTTATAGCGGATTTAAATAATATTGGTGCTTATGCACAGCAATATTATCGTAAACCAAGTTCAATGGGAGGTGGTGGGAATTCATTTACTGGATGGACAATTCCACCAAGCTTAACAAAGACTGGAAATGGCACTTATACTGCAACCGTCGGTGCTACAGTCGTAACTTTAGTAGGTACTGGCAACGAGGTTGGAAATGATGGTAAAAATAAAGTCAAAGCAACGGCAGTGGTTACACCTACTGGTATAACTGTAACAATAAATAATTAAAGATAAGATATTGGCAAAAATGAATTTTTATAAAGCCTCACTTTTGTGAGGCTTTTTGTTGATTATCAAAATCAATTCTACAAATCTTGATTTTAACTAAACAAATATTTAATTTAATTAAGAGACTAAAAAAATAAGGAGATAATATTATGGGTCAACAACAACTTCTACTCATCGTAATTGGGGTAATTATTGTCGGTATTGCAATTGTAGTTGGAATTAACTTAGCAAGTACCAGTGCCCAATCTGCTAATAGAGACGCTGTCATTGCAGATTTAAATAACATTGGTGCTTTTGCACAGCAATATTATAGAAAACCAACTTCTCTCGGTGGAGGTGGAAATTCATTTACAGGTTTCACAATTCCACCCAGTTTAACAATAACTGGTAATGGTTCTTATACTGCAACTGTAGGTGCAACAGTTGTAACCATTGTTGGTACGGGTACTGAAACTGGAAATGATGGTAAAAACAAAGTTAAAGCAACAGCAGTAGTTACTCCAGATAATATTACGGTAACAATCAATAACTAAACTTAGTTTATTCAACACTCGAGCCGTCCATTGTGACGGCTTTTTATTTTTAAAGCTAAAATTTTGAATTAGGGGTAAAATATAATTCTTCCAGTTTTTTGAATTTTTCTATTTACTTTAATTTGAAATTTTATATAATTGCACTTAGAAAAAAGGTTTAAAAGTTTTGCATAACTCTTTAAAAATTCATATAATACTATTGAACTAAAATGGATAAAATTTTAATGGTAGACTGAGATGCCTGAATATAGATTTAATGCTTTATCGGCAAATGGGAAAACAGTTATGGGAATTGTTCATGCATCGAATGTTTTTGCTGCCCGACAGAAAATAAAAGAAATATCACTTAGAAATAAATTAAGAGTCCGATCAGTTGAACGCAAATCAACTTTTCTTTACAAAGCAAGAAGACCAGGTAGTCCGAAACCAGTTTTAGGTGAACAGAAAGCTTATACTGTTGATGAAGTTAAACAGGCACTTCAAAAACTTGGATTTGAAGTCATCTATGTCAGAAAAAAATTATTAGATCTACAATTAAAACCCCCAACAAGTGAAATTGTATCGTTTGTTAGAATTAGTGCTGATTTACTTAGAGAAAAAATGTCTTATGGCGAAATTCTTCAGTTAATGATTAATGATGTAACAAATAAATCACTACGCGATGCATTGCGAGATATTAATAACGATCTTAAAAAAGGAGAGGATAGCGAAAAAGTTTTTAGAAGATATGAACATGTTCTTGGTAGATTTACTGCCTATATGCTTGGACTTGCCTCGAAAAGTGGAAACATGGCAGAGATCTACACAGCGACCGCTAAATTCCTTGAGCGAACACAAGAATTTAGAAAAAATCTTCGAAGTGCACTGGTAACTCCAACGATAACAGTCATTGCATTAATTTTAACGGTTATTTATTATGTAGCAAAAGTATTTCCCGCAACAGCTGAATTATTTTTGAGATTTGGAATTGATCTCCCGCCTATGACCGCTGCTACTCTGAAGCTCAGTCACTTTTTGCAAGATAATTTTTTATATATCATGTTAGCTTTTATAATTCCTTTTCTTTTAAGTCTTTATTTTTATCAAACTACTAAGGGAAAAATTCTAATTCATAAATGGATGTTAAAACTTCCGATGGTTGGAAACTTAATTCATAAATCTTTGATTGAAATATTTTGTCGTGTATTTTATTCACTTTATGCAGGATCGGCAGAAAACATTGAACCAATTAGAATTGCAGCTGAAGCGACTGGTAATAAATACTTTGAAGATAGAATTAAAAATGTGGCTGTACCTATCATGATTCGTGAAGGTAAAGGTCTAACAGAAGCATTTGAAGCATCAGGAGTGTTTACGAAAACAGCAATCTCTCGTTTTCATGCTGGTGAAGAAACTGGAACGGTAAGAAATGTTGCTTTACAGATTGCTAATTACTACGAGAGTGAGACTACACACAAATTAAAATTTTTAATCGAAGCAATTCAGCTGGCTATTGCGATGTTTATTATGATTGTTATTACAGCACTCACATTAATTTCAGCAGAAACAGCAACAATTCGACCAAAATATCCAGGAATGTCATTCATTAACATAATACAGGGATTTTTCAATCTATGAGCGTTGAAGCTTTAGAACAAACTGATAAAGTTGGTTACTGGTTATTACGTAAAGGTATAATAGACCTTAATACACTTGAAAAAGCCTTACAGATAAAGAAGACCGATAAACTTAGAAGAAATCTTGCACAGATTCTTGTTCAGGATTTTAAATTTGATCACGATTTGATATTTGAAGAAGCAGCTTCAGTTTATCGATTTGATATTTATTCGCCGGAAAAATATCCATTAAATGATTCGGATTTTCAAAAAGTAAAAGAATTAATGAATAAAATTCCAGATGAGATAAGGAATCTTTGTATTGAAAATAAAATAATACCATTAAAATTTGATTCACAGCAAAAAGATAAATTAATTATTGCTGCTTCTGATCCAACTAACAGATTTCTGGCTCAAATTGCTGCAAATTTTGGCGTTAGAAAATATGACATAATTTTTATCCGAAAGAAAGATTTTGATGATTTGATTAATAAAATTCTTCCTCCTGAAAATCTTTTTCTAAAAATGTTAGAAGAAGTTCCTGAAGAAATTCAGATAGAAGGACCAGAAGAAGAGGGTATTGACGAAAGTGCATTAGAAGCTGAGATACAAAAAAGTGCACTGATAAATCTCGTTGAAGGTGCACTGGTGGAAGGTGTTAGAAGAGGTGCAAGTGATATTCATTTTGTCCCTCAAAGTGGAATGAGATTAGAAATTCATTTCAGAATTGATGGAAATTTACAGCTCTGGTATGTTCAAGAAAACACATATCCTGAAGCTGTACTTTCTGTTATTAAAGATAGAGCTCGAGGGCTTGATCGTTTTGAAAGAGAAAAAGCTCAGGATGGTTTTATTCAGCGAAATATTGATGGACATATTATTAGATTTCGTGTATCCATTTTACCAATGGTTGGAACAGAAATCAGTTCAAAATTTGAATCGTGTGTAATCAGAATTCTTGACGATAGAAAAGTTATCACTGACATCAAAAAAATTGGTTTTGATGGTCCAGCCTATAATTTCTTTATGCGCGCAATCAGCAAGCCTCAAGGTATGGTTATCTTAACAGGTCCAACTGGTTCAGGTAAAAGTACAACTTTGATTGCTGCACTCTATCAAGTGATTGATCCGACTGTCAATGTATTGACAGTTGAAGATCCAGTTGAATATGTGATTCGTGGTGCAAGGCAATTGAAAATTGGACCCAAAATGGATTTTGAACAGGCACTGCGAGCTATACTGCGTCATGACCCTGATATAGTACTTGTTGGTGAGATGCGTGATAAAGAAACAGCTGAGATTGCAATTAAGTTAGCTAATACTGGTCACCTTACTTTTTCAACACTGCACACTAATGATGCACCAAGTGCAATTTCAAGATTATTTAAGATGGGTGTTGAACCATTCCTGATTGCTTATGCAATTAATATTATTGTTGCTCAAAGATTGATCAGAAAACTTTGTGATAAATGTAAACGAGTAGCCAAAAATTTTGATAAGGATATTGCACTTACTGCAGGTATGACTGAAAAAGATATTAAAGAAACAACATTTTATGAAGCTGTTGGTTGTCCTGCATGCTCAAATACTGGATATAAAGGAAGAATGGCTATTCATGAAGCCTTGTATTTCAGTCGAGATATCAGAAGACTTATTGTAAAATCAGGAACAGAAATCGATGAAGAAGCAATTCGGGCACAGGCTAAAAAGGAAGGAATGCTAACTTTGAGAGAATCCGGCTTCTTAAGAGTCAAAGCAGGTTTAACTACAATTGAAGAAGTAGTATCATCAACAACGGAAGATTAATATGTTTGTTGATCCAAAATCATCAGAATTTAAAACTCTTACTGATCGAGTAATACAAATTCTACGCGAAGGTTCTAAATTAGTACCAGAATATTTGAAAGGTATTGATAAAGTATTATATATAAAAAGTTATGTGGAAAGTTTAGAAAATACTAAAAGAGATGAACTACGTATGTTTCTGGAAAGTCTATTGTTTGGAATGCATTTAGTTGAAGCTTCTGATCTTGATTTTGGGGGACCCGGGAGTTTGGACCAATTCTGGATGAGAATCCATGGTAATAAAAAACCACTAAATAACCTTCCCAAATTTAACAGTACTGAATCAGCTATATTAATTCTTAACATTCTAACTGAAAAACAAATCGAATATTTAATCAACAAGCGTAATCTTGATTTTTCAATCGAAATCAGAGAGAAACAACCATATCTAAGAATTTATCGTTATCGTGCAGATGCATATTTTGATCTCGATGAGTTAGCTCTAAACTGCCGAGCTGTACTTGCTCAACTCAGACCTTTTTCTGATCTGGGATTTCATCCCTATGTGGCTCAATTAGTGAATTTAAATTATATGAAGGAAGGTTTGATATTAATCACTGGTATAACTGGTTCTGGGAAATCGACAACTCTTGATGCAATTATTGATGAAAATAATCGTACTTGTGATGCCCATATTATAATCATTAGTTCACCTGTCGAATATGTACATCAATCAAAAAGATGTTTGGTACGACATCGTGAAGTTGGGCGAGATGTACTTTCTTTCAAAGAAGGAACAATTCAAGCATTAAGGCAGGATCCAGATATAATTGTAATTGGAGAGCTCAGGGATCCAGAGACAATAGTAGCTGCTTTAGATGTTACAGATAGTGGTCATAAAGTTTTTTCAACCCTTCATACTTCTTCTGCCGTTGAAACGATTGATAGAATTATTGGTGAAACCGATGTTCACGAACAGGAAAGAGTTCGCATGCGTCTTGCTGATGTTTTAAGATGTATTGTCTCGCAAAAGTTGGTTCCAACTGTTGATGGGAAACGAATTCTTGCGAAGGAAGTTCTGGTTGTGACTCCATCAGTTAAAGCAGCGATTAAAAACAACAACACCAGCGAAATTTATCAAATGATTCATCAAGGAAGTGATGTTGGTATGAACACAATGGAACAGGATTTAGCAAGGCTCTTCAGGTCAAGAAAAATCACCTATGAATCTGCAATAGCTTTTGCAAATAATAAAGCAAGAATTCAACAATTACTTGCGAGTAAACTATGAAAAAATTTGTATCCATTTTTGTTGACGGTCCGGAAACTAAAGTCGCAATAGTATCACGGACATCAAAAGGATTAAAAGTTGAAGATATTGTCACTTATGGGGTTAAAGGTTCTCCGCAGGACTTTTTTATGCCTGTCAAACAAGATTTAGAAGTTGATAGTGATACAATTCTTGTTGAACCCACCGAAGAGACAGGTGAAGAACTTGAAGAACCAATGCTTTCAACTGTTATTAGTGGTAAAGTTAGCAACATAAAAAAAGTTACTTTTGTACCAGTTGTTACTGAACCACATGTATCTTACTTATTAATTCCAAATGTACCAAAGTTAAAATCGAAAGAACTCAAAAATTATATCGTTGAAAGATGGCTTGAACAGAAAATTGCAACCATTGATAATAAAAATTTAAGGTATCAGAAGGTAAACGAAGATTTATATATATCTGCAATAATTAATGAATATTTTCCAGCTCTTGAACAAATAGGGAGAGTTGCTAATTTCTGGAAAATGAAGATGCCTCGTATCCCTTTCGTTTCGAGTGGGGATATATGTTTAGTTAATTATGTCTTCAGGAAATACAACATTCTGCCTGAAAAAAATTATTTAATAATTCATGTAGGTATAGATTCGAGCAGAATAATTTTTATTTCAAATAAGTCATTAAAGCATATCTCAAGTTATCTCGGGATTGGTGTACAAACTGCTGGTTTTCATGATATCATAATAAGTAAAATAAATCTTGAAATGGATGTGGCTCAAGTAACTGAGATAGACAAAATATTTTTATGTGGTGAAGTTACTGAATCTACTGTTCAACTAACTTTTTATGGAAGTTTCCCACTTGCTGACGTAGAAATAATTCGATTTGATGAACTTGATATTTCAGAATTACCAGAGGAAAAGAAAGAACAGATTCCTGTCTACACTTTTTGTCTTGTTCCACTAATTAATCTATTACACAAAAACAAACTTCAAATACCTGAATTTAATTTGCTTCCGTATGATTTATTGGAAGCTCAAAAAATCTTTAAACTGAGTCCAGTTGGATATTTGCTCTTAGCATTGATTTTTCTTTCAGTTGCGTTTTTTACACAGAAATACATCACTAATCAGAAAAAAATTAGTGTCTTACAGACCGAGATACAAAGTAAACAATTACTTATCGCAGAAAATGCTGAACTTGTGAACAGAGTTAATCAATTGTCTCAAAGAATTGAAGCAGGTTTAAGAATTCAAAGCACTATTGATACTCTCGTCCTTGGTGCGGAAAGATGGACAGAAATACTAATGAAAATACAGGAATTTCAGCCACTCAAAAGAAGAATCTGGTTAACAAATTTTGCTGCCCAGGAGGGAGAGGTTAAAATTCAAGGAGTTGGTATTAATAAGTACACAATTCCAGATTTCTCAGATTATCTCGATAAAGCTTTGTTAAAAAATATGGTAAGCCAAGAATTAAGAGAACGGGAGGTTAATAGATTTGAAATAAATTTAAGTCCTAACAAATATGGCTTTAAGGGGATTCAATAAATGAGTAATACAACTCGAAATGCAATAATACTTTCTATCCTCTTTGTTGTAATTCTGGCTCTGGGAGGATATTATGTTCTTGGTTACCAGCCAAGAGAGATAAAAAAGAAACAACTCGAACTTGAGTCATTAAATCAACAATTTCTTGATGTGGCTACGCTCACTTCTATGTATGATTCACTTCAGATAGAGTCAGATAAAATTGACTCCATTCTTTATCATAGAGCTAAAGTAATTCCCTTCAGACATTCAATGACAGATACCTATAATGACATTCTTGAAATCACAAAAGATTTTTCACGTTTTACAAGGATTGATATTGAATATGAAAAGACAGAGAAAGTTGGTGCCGCTTCGGTGGATTATTTCACTTTGACCGGTCAAGGAGAATTTGCTGATGTCTTTAAATTAATTTATGACCTCGAAAAATCTAAAAAGCTTTATAAAATCTCGAGCTTGAATTTAATAAATGCGACTTTAACAACAGGAAAAGGAGAGATCAGATATCAAGTTGAATTTGAAATTAAATTAGAATCTTATTTTACAGATGATCCAAGTCTTGCCCTTAATTACGAAAACATTCAACCAAAAAGAATTCAGTTTGTCAGTGATCTTTTTTATCCATTAATTCAACCAGACATTCCACCAAACTACGATGCCTTGCTTGAAGTTGATGGTGCAACTTTACTTGCAATAATTCCAGATGCAGTTTTTATCATGGATAAAAATGGAAATTCATACACTCTCTCTGAAGGCGATCCTGTTTATCTTGGGTACTTAACAAGAATTGATTATGATAATCAGCAATGCGAATTTTTGCTCAATCGTGGTGGGATTATTGAAAGGGTTACTCTTAAATTAAAGAGCTCTAATTTAAAGGAGATTAAAAAATGAAAAACATAATTTTAATTCTTTTATTTTTAATTAACTTGTCCATGGGGCAGAGTCAGAGAGAATTTAAAGCAATGATTTCAAGCTCACCTGAAGAACTTGTTTCACTCTCAGGTTCAATGCCGTTTAATCAAGCAATGCAAATGTTAAGCAAGATGAGCAAACAATTTTTGAATAAAATTATCGTATTGAGTGAAGATATTTCTGATCCAATTGGTATTGATATTATTCAAATGAACTGGTATAGAGCTTTACTTCTGATTTTGAAATATAACAATCTCGATTTCACTGAAACAGATGAGTACATAAAGATTTTACCAAGAAAAGGAGAAAAACCACCTATGCCCGATGTGATGAAAGGAGTAGATTTAAATACTCGGGAAGTAAATATTTCAGCTATCTTTTTTGAACTCGATATCCAAAAGTCAAGAGAATTGGGAATGAACTGGAAATGGTTACTTACTAACAACAAAGATTTTGATGTTGCTGGTCAATTAGGTCAAACGGATAATACAATATTTAATTTGAATGCACCGCCATCAACTGATCAAACAAAGAGTTTTAATCTTGGTCTTTATGGTGAACGACAGATTGGTGATTTTCTTGGAAGAGCCACAGCACTCTTTAATTTCTTCGAACAAAACCAATTGGGTGAAGTAATTGCAAGCCCACAAATTACTGTTCGTGACAGAGTAAGAGGCGAAATTCAAGTCGGTGCAGATTTCTCTACGAGAGAAAAAGATTTTGCCGGGAATACGGTAGAAAGGTTTTATTCAACTGGAACCATCATCAGAGTAACCCCTTATGTTTTTGAAGAGGATGGAAAAAATTATATTCTGATAGAATTGGAAGCAGAAAGAAGTAATGCAATCCCAGGACAAATTTCAACTGAAATCAAAAAAACAAAAGCAAAGACTGATGTTTTACTTGTTGATGGAGAAGAAACTGTAATTGGAGGTTTGTATATTACAGAAGAAAAAGTTCAAAGAAGTGGAATTCCCATATTAAAAGATTTGCCATGGTGGGTCTTCGGAATTCGTTATTTGACTGGTTTTGATAGTAAAACTTATTCCAAAAAAGAATTGATAATTGTATTAAAAGCAAAATTAGTCCCAACTTTGAAAGAACGTTTGACAAGCACTCGAAAAGCTAAAAATATTCTGGAACAGAAAAGAGAAGAATTTCAAAAGGATATCAAAATTTATCAAATGAACCCAGTTGAAGAAAAATGAAAGGAATTTATAGTGGCTAAATTAGAATCTATCTTGATTATTGATGATGATATTCCTTTAACTAAAGTGCTTAGAGAAGAATTATCACTTGTTGGATATGATGTGGAAGTTATAAATAATAGTAATGAAGTCCTAAATAGATTGAGTAATGAGTTTTACGATTTAATCCTTCTGGACTTGAAAATGCCGGAAGTGGATGGTTTCGAAATTTTAAAGGAATTAAAAGCTAAAAATTATCCAGGGAAAATAATTGTAATGACTGCATATGCTGATGTTGAAAATGCAGTTCTTTCAAGAAAATTGGGAGCTGATGATTTTCTTCCAAAACCCTATGATTTGGACGAACTACTGATAACTATTCAAAAAGTATTGCATTCATAACCTATGGTAAAAGAAGCTTATAAAATTTTGGTTGTTGATGATAGACCTGATAATGTTTATTATCTTCAATCTCGATTGCAGATTGAAAACTTTCAGGTCATAACTGCATTCTCAGGAAAAGAGGGAATAGAAAAGGTAAAAACACTGAAGCCAGATTTAATCCTTCTTGATATCATGATGCCCGAAATGGATGGTTATGAAGTGTGCAAGATTTTAACGAATGATGATGAAACAAAAGATATCCCAATAATTCTGGTAACGGCGAAAGTCGATTCTAAAGATGTTGAACAAGGTTTGAAGGTTGGAGCTTTCGATTATATCAAAAAACCGTTCGATAAGATTGAGTTGATTGCGAGGATTAATTCTGCCCTTCGTTACTCTGAGATGAAGAAAAAGGCAATTCAACAAGAGAAATACCAAATATTTGAGGCAACGGTTTTTACAGCTAATCATGAAATTAAGCAGCCTCTTACTACTATGTCTCTTGCACTAAATTCGATTAAACGAGAATTGAAGAAAGATAACATTGATAAAAATCTACTTCTTGAAAAATTGAGTTACCTGGAAGACGGTATTAAGAAGATTACCGCAGTTCTAAATAAATTAAACGCAATTAAACATCCTGAAGCAAAAGAGTTTTACGATAAAGAGAAAGATGTACGAATGGTTAGTGTTGATGACTTGAAAAAAGAAATACTTGATCAATGATTTATTGATGCTTGGACATAAATCGATATTAAGGATAAGAGAGAATCAAATTCATAAGGCTTTTCGATAAATTTATCTACTCTCATTTGTTTGAGCTTCTCGATAATTGAATCTTCCATTAAACCAGTTGCAATAAACACTGGAACATCTTTTCTGAGTTCTCTGATCTTTTCAAGTACTTTGTCACCATTCATATCAGTCAAGAAATAATCAAGGATTACAAGATCTACTTTCTCCTTGTTTGCTTCAAATTTTTTTATTGCCTCTTCGCCTGAACTTGCTTCAATCACTAAAAAATTTTGGAAGCTTAACATTTCTGAGAGTAATGAACGGATTGTATCTTCGTCATCAACGAGCAAGATAGTTGGTTGTTCTTTGTATTTAATTTCTCTTTTTTCTTCAGCCATTTTTTCTTCTTTTATTATGCATGGTAAATAAACTTTAAACGTTGTGCCTTTACCTGGAGTGCTTTCGACTTCAATCAATCCGTTGTGTTTTTGAATGATATTTTGTGAAATGAACAAACCAAGTCCAGTTCCCTTTTGACTATCTTTAGTAGTAAAGTAAGGTTCAAATATTTTGTTTAAATGTTCATGTGGAATTCCAACGCCAGTATCCTGGATCTTAATACAAACATAGTCTCCAGGTTTAAGTTTTGGACTATCAATGTAATCCTTGTCGCTGATTGTCATTTCTTTTGCGGAAATTATTAATGAACCGCCCTCTGGCATTGCATCTCGAGCATTAACTATGAGATTGGTTAAAACCTGATGCAATTGAGAGTAATCGGCAAATAAATAAGGCTGCTTCTTATCATATTCTTTTATGACTTTAATATTTTTTGTACAAATATTTGTTGCCAGTTTAAAAATATCATTAAGTAAATCCTTAAGGTTAAATTCTTTCTTGTTGGGTTTTAAAGGTTTTCCAATTTCAAGGAGGCTTCTCGATAAATCCAGTCCACGGAAAAGTAATTGTTCAACATCGTTGATGACATTTTCAGGTAATGAACTAAAGTATTTCTGTTTTATTAATTCTATAGACGCTTGAATCCCGTTAAGTAAATTTTTGAAATCGTGTACAATTCCGCTTATAAGGTTTGTAGTTAATTTATATTTCTGAATTTGTTTAAGTTTTTCTTCGAGAGATTCTTGCATAAGTTTCTTTTCATAGTAGGAAACGATGAATGAAAAAAGTGAGGCAAAAGAATTAACTATCTCAACTTTAAAACGTGGCAGAAAATAAGAATCTGATCCTGCTATAAAGAAATAATTAACTTCATTTTTAATAATTACAGGTGATATAATAAACTCCTCCGTAACCAATAATTCCTTTAATGATATAAGAATTTCTGGATGCGGCTGGCTAAAGGTTGTTAAAGATTTTTTGTTCAATTCAAGCCAGCTTTTAATTGTAAATGATGAAGTCCTCAAAATTTCTTTTTTCTGTTCTTCAAGTATCTTATCAGAAATGAATTCAAGTACTTCACTTTTATGCTCTGTAGCTTTTATAATTCCACAGAATTTACTCTCAGTTAATTCTTTGCATTTCTTTACAATTTGAATTGTTATATCTGAGAAACTCGCATCATTAATTAAATTGGCTGTAATATCCCGTAAGGTTTTTTGAAGATTAGCATTTATATAATTAAGAATTTCTGAGGTGAGTTTACCTGTAATGTCTCTAACTATATAAATTAATCCGATAGGTTTATCACCAAGGTCAGTTATTAAAGAAATATTACCTTCTATCCAGATTTCGGAACCATCTTTCTTATATTCTTTTCGCTTCAAATAACAGGTTCGATATTTTTCGAGCTCGCTTAACGTTTGTAATTGAGTTTCTGCATCAAGTTCATCGTGAAGTTTAAAATCTACATTAATTATTTTTCCAATAACTTCATCTGCTTTATACCCATAAGTTTTTTCGGCACCTTTATTCCAGTAGGTGATTCGATTTTCAAAATCTGTAGAATAAATTCCATCTTCAACATTATCAAGCAATTCGAGTTGTGCAATATAACTTTCGAAGACAGTCTTTTTTTCAGTTGTATCGTCGAATAAAAAAAGATAGAAGACATTATTGTCTTCAGTGAATTTTAATACACTAATTATGAACCATTTATTTAAGACAGAGTTCTTTATTTCAATTTTGTTTGAGTTATTAATTATTAAAGACTGGTAGATTATAGAGTCTTCTTTATTAGTTTTTTCTTCGATAAGGTTAATCAATTTTTTTTCTTTAGATGCGCCATACCATTTTTCAAATACATCGTTTGCCCATAAAATTTGAAAATCAGAATCTGTGAAACACAACCCAAAACCGGTAAGATTAATTAACTTAATTAAATGTTCGTTGAGAATTTTTTCAAATTGATTATTCATCTCAAGTTATATTTTTTGATTTTTGTGTAGAGAGTTTTCAAACTTATTCCGAGCATCCTTGCAGACTTTTCCCGATTCCAATTATTCAATTTAAGTATGTTCTTGATGTGAATTTTTTCCAGTTCTTCAAGGGAAAGAATTTTATTTTGATTTTCGCCTGAATTATTGAAATCATCTTGTAAGTAGAAAAACTCATTGTTTTTTGACAATGGGAGATTAAATTGTTCTGGATAGATGATATCGCCATCGCAAAAGATTAATGATCTCTCAATCAAATGTTCGAGTTCACGAACATTACCGGGAAAATCATAATTAAGAAGAAATTCTTTCGCATTGTCTGAAAGAACTTTCAAATTTCTTGTTTTTGATTTCACTTTCAAGAAGTATTCAGCAAGTGGAATGATGTCTTCTTTTCTTTCTCTTAAAGGAGGAATAGTGAGGGGAATTACATTTAATCGGAAAAGCAAATCCTCTCGAAATCGCTTTGCTTTTACTTCTTGAATCAGGTTTTTATTTGTTGCGGCAATAATGCGCACATTAGATTTTCTGTTACTAAGTCCACCAACTCTTCTGAATTCTCCCGTTTCAAGAAAACGAAGTAATTTTGGTTGAATGGTTAATGATAACTCACCAATTTCATCAAGAAAAAGAGAACCTTCATTTGCAATTTCAACAAGACCTGGCTTGGTTTGTTTTGCATCGGTGAAAGAACCTTTTTCGTGTCCAAATAATTCACTTTCGAATAATGTGTCCGGGAGTGAGGCACAATTTAATGTAACAATTGGCTTCGATACTCTTGGGCTAATTGAATGGATGTACTTTGCTAAAATCTCTTTCCCTGTTCCAGTTTCCCCTTGAATTAGAATAGGTGAATCGGATTGTGCAGCACGAGTTGCGAGATTTAGTAATTCTTGAAAAGTTTTGCTTTTACCAATGATTTCGAATCCAAGCAGATGTTTTAATTCTTTAGAAAGTGCAAAATTATTTGTTAACAGATTTTTCTTTTCTATTGCTTTGTCTATAACCTGAATCAATTCGTTGAAGTCGTAAGGTTTGGTAATAAAATCATAGGCTCCGAGTTTCATGCATTCGACAGCATCATTAATATCTGAGGTGCCTGTCAACATTATAACTTGAGTAAAGGGATAGTTTGAAGATGAGAATTTCAGGATTTCTTTTCCAGTTGTATCAGGCAAGTTTAAATCAAGAAGGAGGACATCAAAATTGTTCTTTTTGAGATTTTCAAATGCACTTTCGCCATCGTTAGTAACGGTACAATCCAGTCCTTCTAATCTCAATTCATCTGAGAGAATAGTGGTTAACTCTTTATCGTCATCACAGATTAAAATTCTAGCTTTGACCAATTCTTAACTCTTTTTTTATAAAATATAAAAATTTTTTTGATGTAATGTTGAGTTAATGAACTGGTTTAGAAAAAGTTTTCTGAAATAAGTTTTTTAAAGTTTCTCAATCATTAAAAATGAAATTCAAATTTTTAGATTGCTTTTTTATAATAGGCTTTACTATTGTATTTGTTTTCTACTTTTGAATTAACTCTGACAGCCCAAACTATCTCATCGAAGTGATGAACTTTAGGAGAAATTGTATTTAGATAACGATATCTTTCAAAAGAAATAATTCCATTTTGTCTGATATCATATACGGTTATAAGATCAAGTGAAGAACTATAGGTTTCATGGTTTCTGGAATAAATCACCAGTTTATCATCAATTTGTATCTGGTTTTTATTCACAAATTGGAAATGAAACTCGTGGATTGAATCAATAAACAATTTGAAATCTATGCAATTAAGAATTAAAGCGTTGTTTACAATATTTCCAAAGTCAATTTTATCTGGTTTAAGATCAATCTTTTCCCCGTTTGGGTAGAAGAGTGAAGTATTCGAATTTTCAGAATAAACAAAAATGTTTTGATCAAACATTTTTGTAAGTTCCATCATTTGTTCAAATGAAGGTTCCAATATTAAATAGCCGACTTCTTTGAAGTTCATTACATCAATAAATTTGATATACCATTGCACCATTATTTGAATGTAATTAAGGTTTTTTGATTTTAAGTAGTCGTTTATTTGATTTATAAAATTCTGATTAGCTTTCAAATTATTTGAGTTTATTTTGTGGAGAGTAATGATGCCAAATCTCTTTTCCCTGAATAGATTAATTACTTTAGAAAGAACATTAATGGAAAACTCCGTTGCTTCTCGTTTGTTTTTGTTGTTTACTTTAATTCCGAGAAGTTGTGAAACTTGATATGTGTTCATAATAAATCTCCTTTCATTTTTAATCAAACATATCGAAGGAAATTAAGAGAAGAGTATCAATTTATGATATTTTTTTGATGGGAGATCAGGGATATCAGTAATTAGATAAAGCGTCTTTAGCAAGTTGAATAATTTTGTTTCGAAGTGATTCTGGCTCAAGTACCCGAGCACCTTTGCCAAAAGAAAGAATCCAGGTTGCGGCTTCATCGAGGGAATTGACAACACCTTCAAAAATAATTGAACCATTATCTAAATCAGTAATTCTTTGATTCATCAAGAATATTTTACTTTTAATTATCTCAGCCCAGTTCTCTTCAAATTTCACTTTTATTGGAAATTCTTCTGTTCCAATCCAGCTTTTTAGTGAAGAAGAAAAAAATGAATTTATTTTTTCTCTGGGAATTGTTTTGAATTTTTCAGAAGTAGTAGAAACTCTTAAAATTTTTGAGAGATAATATTGCTTCACAATGTTTTGATTAATTGCTAGCAATCTCCAATCATTTTGAGATTGAAAGATTTTTAGAGGATTAACAATTACATCTTGCTTTATTGTATTTGCAGTAGCTTGATAATCAATTCTAACTGAGTAATTTTTTTCTATTGCCTGCTGAAGTTGAACAACCATTGAAAGAGCTTTTTCTTTATGCTTTTCGATTAAAATATTAGTTGATTTGTCTGGATAATCATCTGAATATGAAAAACTTATATATTCAAGTATAAATTCTTTAAGTAAATTTTTGTTGATTGGACTTAAAATTTTTATTCCTGATTTTTTAAGTGAATGAATATCAATTCCTCTCGAACGAAGTTCAGATAAGTCTCTCTTGATGGTTAATTCTTCCACATTATATTCAACTGCCAGATCAACAATTGAAAATTTTTCTTCAGTTAATGCTTTACCAACTATTTCTATTTGTCTTTTAATTTTAGAAAGATATTCTGACATTAGTAAACCAGTTTTTCTTTTATTCAAATTTAAAATAAAAAAGTGCTGCCTCTAATTAAAGATGCAGCACTTTCTTTACTCAGGAGAGAGAGATTATTTCATTAGTAACATCTTCTTTACACTTATAAAGTTGCCAGCTTGAATTCTGTATAAATAGACACCTGAACTTAAGTTAGTTCCATCAAAAGTCACATCATATTGTCCAGCTTCTAATTCATCATTTACTAATTCTTTGATCTTCTGACCAATTAAGTTGTAGACCTCAAGTTTAACTTGTGTTCTTTCAGGCAGTGTGAATCTAATTGTTGTAGATGGGTTAAATGGGTTCGGATAATTTTGTGATAACGAGTAATTCACAGGGATTGAATTATTATTTTTAATTACGCCTGTAGTCGATGCTGGTGAAACAAGAATATCTTTATTCTTAATAGAGTTGTTTCCATAGTCTACATTGACGAATTCGTTATCTGCAGTGTTTTCATATTCAGGATTATCAACAATCAAAGTGTACTCACCAGCAGTTAAGTTTTCAAATGAATAAGATCCGTCACTTGATGAAGTTGTATAGGCACTCACTTCACCATTAATGTTGATGGCGAGTATTGTTGCACCAGCTAAATTATCCCCAAGAATGGTTTTTACTGTGCCAGTAATTTTTGCGAAGCCAGTATCGGGAGAAGTAATCAAATTAATAGCCAATCCTGATACAATTCCACTTTCAGTAACAACAACTGTGTCAGCTTCGCTCCATCTTAATGCGACTGTGTCCTGTTTGTAATAACCAGGGAGATAAGGCAATCTTGGTCTTGCATATAAAATGTAACTTCCAGGTTCAAGATTTTCGATTAAGTAGGTTCCTGTTGAATCGGTTCTTAAGCTCTTGAAAGGTTTAAACCTACCATTGGTTAGTTTGAAAGCACTTACAATTGCTTCAACTGGATTACCATTGATAAAATCTTGAACCACACCTGAAACACCATTGTTATAAACGGGTTTCGAATCCATTACAAAGTTGATATTGGAAATATTGTCATTAACAAGAATTCTATCTGCTTCATTGAATGTTCTCTTATTATCCCAGAATTCCGGATAATAATTTCTGTTGAATGGTTTTGCAAAGACAACATATTCGAATCCACCAAGAACACTCAAAGTGTAATTTCCAAAACTGTCTGTTACAGCAGTCATGTGTCGTGGTGAAAAATTAGGATGATGAATCGGAAATGTAGTATCTCTCACCATAAATGCAGTTACAATAGATCTTACAGGTACTCCATTTGAGTCAAGGACAGAACCAGTTATGTTATATAAAACAGGTGGAGGAACTGGTGTCAATGAAGCGTTGATTGTTAAATTTAAGTTTGCCGTAACAGAAACTGTATCTGCTAAATCAATTGATGGTTGATTATTAAAAAATTCAGGAATGTATCCTCGTTTATAAAATTTGACTTTATAATTTCCTTCGACAAGTGTTTTTGAAAACTCACCATTTTGATTTGTGTGTGCAACTTCATGTCGATTTGAATTTAAGTTCAAGAAATAGACTGCCGCTTTATCAATTGGTTGATTTGTTGATTCATCAGTTACCACACCACTTACTATTCCTGTTGGTCCAAGAACTTTAACTGACCAGTCTTGAAATGATTTCCCACCCAGATTGCTTTCAGCTTTAATTTTAACTCTGAAATAACCTCCAACTGTTGGTGTCCATGTAATTAATCCAGACACACTGTCAATTGTTAAATCCACTGGTCCTTCAACTAAATAGTATGTAATAACTGCAGAAGAATCATTACTTACTGCATCGGCATCATAAGTATACAATTCGCCAATTGATGTTTGTTTAGGTGGTTTTGTTGTAAATCTAACATAATCAGTAGCTTGAGGAATTGTTACAGTTGCAATGTTGCTCGGATCACTAATTCCAGAGTTATTGTATGCAACTACATAATAAGAATAAGTTGATTGGGGTTTTATTGTGTAATCATTGTATTCTAATCCTCTCCAGAATGACGCAATGGTTTTGAATGTTGTATCATTGGGATCTTTTCTGAAAATCTTAAAATAAAAGTTTGGATGTTTGACTGAAGGCATCAGCCATTTTAATTCAACATATCCAAAATTCATGTGACCAGGATGTGGATGATTGTACTGCTTAAATTGAGCAGTTAGATTGATTGGTGCTGGAATTTGAGCTTGAAGATAATTCAATCCAGCAATAAAAAGAACCAAAAGAAACAGGTTAAATTTTTTCATAATTACACCTCTTATTTTTTTTAAGATTTAAATTCATAAATTATGCCAGAATAACAGGTTTAATTTTGGCAAGAATCAATCTTTTTTATTCAATAAAATTGAATTGTGTTTCATTTATTTTAAAAGTACGAAATATTTTCGCGACGCCTGAAAGTTTTTCTTAATCAGATTGCTTGAAGCAAATCTTATAAATTAATTTTAAGGTTCATCTCGAACAGACTAATTCCATCGAAAGAAAAAGAAAAAACAGATTTCTCAGCTTCAAAAATGTTCCTTGATTCAAATAGAATAAAATCAATTTGAGAGTAAAGGTATGTTAACCCAAGCAAGACAAGAGAAATATTTCTGAGTTTGTATGAAGAATTATATTTATCATATTTTTTGGGAATCAGGTTTATATCTGTTTCATTGAGGTAATCTTTTTCTTTCACATTTGTATCATAAATAAAGTACAGACTTGAAATAAATGAGGAGGCAAAAAGGGATGAAAGAACGATTCCTTTAGTTTTATTTCCAATGTAAAAATTTCCCCAGCCGGGAAAGATGAAATTTCTTAGTTGGGCATTTTTAATTTTTGATAATGATACTTGAAAAGTTAGGCTTTTATTTTCATCCTGGTTCTGATTTTTAATCATTTCCGATTTTTGTTTTAAATCTTTTAATTTTTGATCTTTGATATTCATAAAAAATGAAACTATTTTTGGTGAGGCTAAACTTGAATCAAGAGTGTAATTATTTTTAATCTTTAATATTTTTAAGAAGGTTTCCTTGCATAACAATGTATCCCAAAGGTGAAAGGCAGAAATTGCTTTGTAAGTTAGGAATGTAACCGTATCGAATTTTTCAGTTGTAATGGATGAGTTTAATACAGAATCAACTAATCTAATAACCTCATCATAAGAAAAATTTTCAAAACTTGATCTTACTCTACTTTCTATCTGACTCTGTGTTTGTGCAAATGAGAATTGAAGGATTATAATGATTAGAAAGAGAGGAGTGTATTTCATCTACCTAATTAATATCATTTTTTTCGTTTGCGAATTTTTACCAACTATAAGTCTGTAGAAATAAATTCCACTTGCAACTTGATTATCCAAATCGTCGATACCATTCCACGTAAATTGATGTATTCCTGAATCAACTTCATCATCAACAAGCGTTTTGATTCTCTTCCCGAAAATATCAAAAATTTCAAGAAAAACCTTAGATTTTTGCGGAATTTTGAAGGAAATGGTGGTTGAAGGATTGAATGGATTGGGGTAATTCTGATATAATATGATGTTATCCGGGATTTGTTCTGATTCATCATTTACTTTAGTTGTGAGATCCAATTTTTCAACCGTTGGAACAACTTCATCGAATTGATTTTCACCACCAAAAACATAGATAGAGTTATTGAATCTTACAGCAGCGAATTCTTTTCTCGCAGATTCGAGAGGCGGTCCTTCCTGAATTGTATAAGTTTGATTGGATACAGAGAAAATTTCAGTGTTTTTAAACGCTTTAAAGAATTCATTGTAGCCGCCTATTATCAATATCGAATTATTATCAAAATTTACTGCTTCTGCACCAGCTCTGGGTCTCAATAATTTCATGGATATTTTATTCAAATTATGAGATTGTAAATCATACAAGTAAATGTTGTTTGTAACTCCTCCAACAACTCCGCCAAAGATATAAATCTTAGAATTCAATTTCGCAACTGATTGATGAAATGCATTTTCAGGTGAGTTTGGAAATCGTTCGATTGAAAATATTATAGAATCTTTTTCTATATCATATTCAACCAGATAATTAAATCTTGTTGTATCATGATGATGATAATTTTTTCTTCCACCGAAGAGATATAATTTCTGATTGACTTTAATGCCTGTTGAAAAGGTTCTGTTAAATATTGGATTGTATCTGAGTATGTAAGGTTGAGAATTCTTCTTCCAGATTTCCATTGAATAGTAGTCGTTTTTGTTTTGAGGTCGATTTACACCTCCGATGAAAAATAAACTATCTCCTTCTTTTTCAGCATAAAAGTTAACTCTGCTGGTTTTCGTTTGTCCGATTATTCGCCAGCTGTTTGTGTATGGATTAAATTCTTGAATGAAGTTAACCGGTTGGTTGAGCGAATCAGAAAATCCTCCAATGATCAAAATCACTGAATCTAAAACTACAGCTCTATGACCTTTGACTGGAATTGGCATTCTGCCAATTTCCTGCCATTGCAGATTTTGACTGAAGAGCTTCAGGAAGCTGCAAATCAATATTAAATATGTTAATACTAACTTTTCCATCATTTTATTTTGTTCAATTATTGTGCCAGTGATTTTAGATTATTGAAATTTAATTTATAAGTCAAAGTTTCAGTTTTTTGGATGAATAGGGTATCCACATAAGAACCATAACCTGGATTGTAGAAACCAACAATGTGTTTTCCTGTGCCTAAAATAATCGGTTTTTCAAAGGGACTCACTCCTATTTTATGATTATCTATAGAAACTTCAGCCCATGGTATGATTAACAATCTTAAATAACCAACTTTTTGATAAAAATTTTCTTCTATTCTGATTATTGATGCCGGTTTTATCTCTATCTCTTTTTCAATTTCCGGGAACCAAGGATTAGAGAGCTTAATTCTGTATCTTCCTGCAGGGAGCCTGATTGGTTCTTTTAATGGAGTGTTTTCATACTTAACATCGTTAATAAAAACATCTGCCCATGGTAGACATTCTATAAATAATTCACCGAATCCTGCAGGAGAATCGAATTTAAAATCTTTTCCAGTTTTATTTTCTGTTGAAGTTTCTGATGATTTTAATTTTGATTCCATACCTGGGTTGTTTTTTAAAATATCTGTAGTTGTCGATTTCGAATTATGAAGATAAGCGGTTGAATCAACTGTTTTATTCTTTGCATGATTTTCGTTTTTATTATTTCTCAAGGCAAAGAACAGAGTTATCAATAATCCTGCAATAAATATAATTGGAACAAGAACTTTCGTAATCGATTTCTGATTATACTTTTGTTTTTCTTTTACAACAATAATTTCGTCAACACTTACTCCAGCTTGATTTAAAATTTCAGAAGTATTCTGATATCTTTTCTCTTTCGATTTTTCCAGACATTTCAGGATTAACTTCTGGTATTTTTCAGGAGTTTTGGATAAGCCCTCAATTAATTTTTCTGATTCAAGTGTGATTATATTATTTATTGTTGATGGGATATCTTTGCCAATAAATGGATTTACTCCAGTTAATAATTCATAGCAGATAATTCCGAAAGAGAAAATATCTGTTCGATTGTCTAATTTTTCACCTCGAATCTGTTCAGGCGACATATATCCAGCTGTACCAACAATCGAATCAATTTGAGTAACCTGGACATCTGACTCGCTGATGGCAAGTCCAAAGTCTGCAATTTTAACTGTTAGATTTTTATCGACTAAAATATTCTCTGGTTTTAAATCTCTATGAGCAATGTTTTTCTGATGAATGTAATTCAGTCCCTTTGCAATTTGAACAAATATTTTTTCAAACTTCTCTAAATCGATTTTATTTTCTTTTAAGTACGATCTAAGCGAATCACCTTCAAAATACTCAAACGAAATGTAGAAATAATTCTGATATGTACCGAAATCCAGAACTTTAATTATGTTCGGATGATCAAGTTGAGCAAGAATTTTTGCTTCTCGTTTGAAGCGTTGCAGAATTGTTTGAACTTTTAAGTTAGATGTATCTAAAGTTTTAAGTATTATTTTTTTATTAAGATAAATGTGATTTGCAAGGTAAACACCAGACTGAGAATCTTTTTTCAGAACTTCTATGATTTCGAATTTTTCAAAAAGTAGATTTTGATTATTCATCTGTCGATTCGTTTGAATTAATTTCTTTCAATTTCATCTGAACCCATCTGACTGACACGCCAAGTGATTTAGCTGTTTGAGTCCGATTGCCGTTAAATTGTTTGAGCCGTTTGAGAAGTAATAATTTTTCAAAATCATCAAGTGTACCTTTGAACTCAGTCAAGTTATCCTCATCTTCAATAATGATGTGATCTGGTTGAATCACATTTGAATCACAAAGTATTAGAGCCCTTTGAATTACATTTTCAAGCTGACGGACATTACCAGGCCAGTGAAAATTTTCAAGTTTCCTTAATGCATCAGGTGAAATTGAGAGTTCTCTCTCAGAATATTTTTTAATAAAGTGTTTTGCAAGTAGAGGAATATCACTTCGTCTTTCTCTTAAAGGTGGAACTTCGATTGGAAAAACATTTAATCTATAAAATAAATCTTCTCGGAATTTATTCTCCGAAACAAGCTGCTTTAAGTCTTTATTTGTCGCTGTGATAATTCTTACATCAACTTTGATTGGTTTTGTATCTCCGAGTCTGATAATTTCTTTATTCTGAATAACTCTCAATAATTTAGCTTGAAGAGCAGGTGAAATATCAGCGATTTCATCCAGAAAGAAAGATCCGCCATTAGCAACTTCAAACAAACCTTTTTTATCCGAAACTGCACCTGTGAATGCACCTTTCTTATAACCAAATAATTCGCTTTCTAAAAGAGTATCAGGGATTGAACCACAAAATTGAGCGATATATGGTTTTGATTTTCTATGACTTAAATTATGGATTGACCGAGCAACAAGTTCTTTTCCTGTTCCGCTTTCACCGAGTATTAAAACAGTTGCATCTGTTGCAGCAACTTTATAAATCAATTCAAAGAGTTTTTTCATTGGAGTGCTTTCTCCAATGATTTCAGGAATTTTGTGCATCGATTGAAGTTGATTTCGAAGGATCAGGTTTTCTTTTTCAAGATTTTGTAATCGAATTATTTTATCCAGAGCAAGTGAAACGAGGTTTGAATAGAAATCAAGAAACATCAAATTTTCTTCCGTAAATTCTCTTCTATTTATTTGACTATCAACCAATATCACTCCCCAGACTTCTTTATCTTTTATTATTGGAACACCAAGAACTGATTTTATCTTGTGAAGTTGAACACTCTCGAATTGTGAAATTGTGGGGTCGCTCTGAACATCATGATATAGAAATGGTCTTTTGTTCTGCACAACTTTCTGCAAAATTCCTGATGAAAAACTGGATAAATCATCAATCGATTCTTTATTAATATTTCTTGCAACTATGATTTCAAATTGTTTTGTCGATGGATCATATTTTGCAAAAAGACCTCTCTCAGCATTCACAACATTTATTACAAGATCCAGAGTTTGTTCTATAAGTTTTTCCTCGAAGTTTAATGAATTAAGTTGCTGACTTATTTTATAAAGAGCTTCGTATTGCTCGAGGTTCAACCACTTTAGTCTGTTTATTTGATGTTGTGAAAGCATAGTTACCTACTAATTCTTAATTAACAATAAAAGAAGCTGGTTTAGATCTTGATTGATTTAAAAATTCATCAATGCACCATATTACCCAGAAATAATTTCCAGGCGGAAGATTTATATCAACATTTATTGATGTACTGTCCATGTTAATGTTGTTTCTCTTCCAGATAGTTACTGGAGGAAAAGCATCATTAAAAATTTCAACAGCATAATTAAAATTAAAACCTGGCGTAAATCTTCTCCAACGCAGAGTTGGTTTTGCTGAAACAGTATCTTTATTCAAGGGTGCTTCAAGTATTATCTCATCTTTTATTATTCTATTGAGAGATTCATAGCCAACAACAAACTCATATCCGTTTATATCTTTTACAATGATTTTAAATTTTTTACCTATCAAATCAGATAGGTAATCAACCTGAAAATCAAATTCGTTAAATGTCCCTTCATAAAATTTAGACTGAACATTGTATTCAAGTGCAAATCGATTGGGATATTCTGAATTGTAAATAAAAACGGAGTCGACATCGTTGTCCTTATCCATTATCTTTACTCTCACATTCAAAGTAGTGATTTGAATATTTGGATAATTATTTAACAACACGGAATAAAATTCCATGCTGTCAAGCACTGGAATCTGATTCAGAAAAAAATCATAATAGAATTTCCCTGTTAGATTATTGATATAAATAGAATCTGATTTGTACCCATTCAGATTTACAATTAACCAGCCACTTTGATTATTGCTTATTTCCAACTTAAAATATCCTGATTGATTTGAAATTGTAGCTTTATTTTCAGGCCGCCAAAAAATTAAAGCATCGGGAATGGGATTCCTTGGCAAACTGAGTGTATACACATGACCTTCAATTATACCTTTAGATGCTGATGGATTTTCAGGATCGAGTGGATTTGTGTGTGGTGCCTCACAACTTAAATTTATAACTAACATCAACACAAACACGAAAAAGAATCTTTTAATTTTGTAGAAATATTTCATGGATAAAAATTTATCTTTAACAAATTTAATTTATCTAATTGTTTAATTTCTTAAAAACAAGATTGCTACTCCAGCAACGGCAATAAATGCCCCGATTATTGATCTGATTGTGAGTTTTTCTTTGTAGAAAAATCGTACGAGTGGAAGCATTATCACTGGTGGAAGAGCCATAATCGTAGATGCAATTCCAACATCAGTATGAGAAATTGCAATCAAGCTGAAAGTTATTCCAAGAAATGGACCCGCAATTGATCCACCAATTGTTAGTAATAATGCTTTTTTGTCTTTTGAAAATATTTTAATTGGATTGTTGAATTTTTTAGAAAATATTGAAAAAGGCACTAGTATCAGTACAGATGATGCAAGTCGAATTGTTGTTGCGACAAAACCGTTGATCGATTTATCAGGAATTTCAATAAAAGCTTTCTTTGCAAGAATTAAACCTGCACCCTGACCAAACGCAGCGAGGAATGCAAATAATAAACCCCAGTAATTTGGTTTTGAGTTTACATTATTTCTTTTATCTAAAACAACCAGAAAAATACCTGAAAGTGTGATGATAATACCTATTAACCCAATCGAACTTATCTTTTCATTTAAGAAAATGAATGCAAGTAACGCTGCAATTGCAGGAGCAAGTGACATAATCAGCATGCTCAGTCTTGCTCCAATTTCTCGATAGGCAAGAAATAAAAATGAATCACCAAAGGTCAGTCCAACAAAACCACTCATTGCAAGATAAAAAATCTGTGTTGAAGTCAATTCTATTTTTAATTTCAGAATAATTATGATCATCGCAAGAAAAATTAATGCAATGAATTGTCTTGAAATATTTAGATTGACCGTTCCAATTCTTACAACGGCACTGGCAAACAACATAGATGTAATCGACCATAGAAATGCTGTGATGAGTGCAGATAATTCACCAATCATAACTTACTAACAATTTGTTTTTATACCGGGATCAAAAATGGTTTGAATTATGAATTTCAGATTATACAATTTTTATCCTTTCCATATTCGCAAAGTTCACATTTACTTACATCTTTCTCAAAATTGCTTTTAGTGATTGAATCAAGAATTTGAGAAAATCTTTGTTTGATTTTTACTACATCATCTTGAGTATAAGTTTTTAAAAAAGGTTTATCTGGATGATTAACAAAAAACAACATCAATTCAATTGAAGGATAAGTTTTGAAATATTCCGATGAAATTAAAATGTAAAAATCCATCTGAGTTAAATATTCGTTAACCTTTTTTTCGTATTCCGATAAATCAAAAATATCCGTCTTGAAATCAACAATTGTGATCTTATCGTCAAATAAATTTATTCGGTCAATAATTCCCATTAAAATGTGATTTTGAAATTTAACTTTAATTTCAAATTCACAAAGTGATTTTGGTGCGTTGAAAATCCTTTTAAATTCTTCAAAGTTTAACAAGAATTTTAATTTTGAAAATAATTCTTTATTTAGAACTACTTTTAAAGAGTCAGGGCAGGTTGATATAGTTTCTTCAATAAAAATTTCAAATTTATCGGATTCAAGTTTATCAATTTTTTCCATCAAGCTGTGGAAAAATTTTCCGAAATCTGCACCAGTGATAGTTTCGGATTCAATTTCATCTTCTTTTATGAAATGTTTCTGTTTATCATAACCGAAAATATATTTCAGTAAATATTTCCTTGGACAAAACTCATATGCATTAAGCTGAGTCGCTGTAAAAATTTCTTCCTTTATTTCATCTTCAATTTGATTGATAAAAATTTGAGGTACAACATCAGCTCTTAATTTCTCCTGCGTTTGCTTTATATCGATAGTTTCTTCTTCAATATTTTTGATTATTTCTATTTGTAGTTTGTAATCCCTTTGATTTTCAATGTATCCAGAATTAGTTCTTTCAACAAAAGTAAGTTTTACAGGAATTTCTAATGTTCCTGGATTGATATCCTGAATTCTCAAGTTATCTAAAACAATATTTTTATAGCTTGATGAACTATTCTTCTTTTTGTTATTGCCTTCATTATGATAGAAAGAGATGACTAATTTTTCTGTTGATCTTGTCAGAGCCACATAAAGTACTCTGAGTTGTTCGTTGAAATTTATTTCTTCGTTGATTTGATTTCCTAAAACAGAAGAAATTGTATGGATATTTTTTCCTGTTACCTCATCAAAGATTTTAAAACAGATACCGAAATAATCGTTGATTGTAATTTCACCAAATTTGATGTCTGATGATTTTAGTGGCTTCTCAAAATCAGGTAAAATAACAATTGGAAATTCTAATCCTTTCGATTGATGGATTGTCATTAACTGAATACTGCCTTTAATTTCACTCAATGTTGCTTCTGGTAATTCGACTTCAACGAATGCTTCTTTTAAATATCTAACAAAACTGATTATATCTTCCATTCCTCGGGTTGAAAAATTCTGAGCTATATCTAGCAATTTCTCAACATTGGCTATCATTTTAATTTTTTTATGACTGTAATCAATCTTGCCGTAGTAGTTTGTATCGTTTAGAATTTCTTGAAGAAGTTCAGGTAGATTATATCGGGTTGAAATTTTGAGATGATGTTCTAAAAGTGAAATTATTTCTCGATACTCAACCGATTTCTCAATTGAATTTCTTAGCTTTTCATAAAAAGAATTTCCTTTTGAAAGAGAAATTCTAAAAATATCATTATCACTTAAAGCAAAAAAAGTAGAGCGTAAAATCGAAATTAGAGCAAAATCATTATTCGGATTTGTGAGAAAACTTAAATAATTAGCCCAATCTTGTATTTCCTCAGATTGATAATAACCTCTTCCCCCACTAACCACAAAAGGAATGTTCAGTTTAATAAAAGTGTTTTCATAGTCCTTAATTTGCTGTCTCTCTCTGAACAAAAGAGCAATATCACCGAATTCTATTTCACGAAAGTCATTCGACTTGCGATCAAAAATTTTTGTTTTGGAATTGATGAGATTCAAAATATATCTGGCTACTTTCTCGGATTGACTTTCGTTTCCTTCGTTAGAGATTAAAAATGTGATTGGACTATCGTTATATTTTTCTCTTCCAATTTGAAGAGGTGAGTATTCAACATTCTGGAAAAAATTTATTCCCTCGGTTCTTCTATCCCCTAAAAGATTTGTAAAGATATGATTCACAAAAGCTGCAATTGAAGGAGTTGTGCGATAACTTGTATTGAGTGTAATTACTCCTTCTCGATTTAATGGTTTATAAAGTTTCTGGATATGATTTTTGAGATCAAGAAATACTTTTAGTTCAGCATTTCGAAAACCATAAATGCTTTGCTTTTCATCACCTACAACAAAGATGCTATGATCTTCATCAAAATCATTTGTTAATTTTCTGAGAATATTGATTTGAATTGAATCTGTATCCTGAAATTCATCAACAAGAATAAATTTAAATCGTTGTGATAATATTTCTCTTACATTCTGATTTTCAAGCAATTGGTCGGTTATTATGAGGAGGTCATCAAAATCGAGAACATTTTCTAGTTCTTTTAATTGCTGATATTTTTCTTTTGCTGATTTGTAGACATCGATAAAGCTGAGAATACTCTGGAAACGCTTCTTCTCTACTTCTTTATTCCAATTAATTTGGTCAAAAAATTTTAATTCAGAAAAGAGATTGTTAATGGTTCGAAATGGCTCAGATTGTTCATCGTATTTAAAGGTCTTTTTGTTCAGCTCAAATTTCTTGGTCAATATGTTATTTTGTTGAGCACAGGCTATTATTTGAGGAATAAGATGAGGATCAAATGAATTTAGAAATTCTTTAATTTGGACAATAAGTTCATTAATACTTACTACAAGTGAGTTCTGACTCTTTTTTTTGTTGAGAAGATTTTTAAGTTCTGACAAGAATTGAATAAGTAACAGAAATTTTTCTGAATAAATTTCATTTAGATATTTTTTTACGATTTCCTGAATTAAATTGAAGTATTGTTCAAAATTTTTATCGGGATCTGAATCGAAGGAATAGAGTTTAGTGATTAATTGATCAGCGAAAAATCTTTTTTCGATTAAATTAATTAAAATGTTTTCAGTTTTATCTTTCTCAAACATTCTTAAAAGATTTTGAACATCCAGGTCATTAATTCTTTCTACTAAAGTATCTTCAACACATTTAGTGATTAAATCCTTTTTTCTAATATCATCAATTATTTCTGTGCTTGGATCAATATTGGCTTCAACAGGGAATTCCCTAAGGATATCAAAACAGAATGAATGAATTGTAGAGATTTTTGCCGAAAGAATGTATTCTCTAAATTTTTTGAGATTTGATTTTACTTGATTATCAGTTGTGTTTTTAATTTCATTATCAAGTGCAGAAGATATTTTTGTAATTAATTCAGCTGCGGCTTTTTCAGTAAATGTAATGGCTACAATTTCGTTAAAACGTAAATCTTTTTTTATAACAGTTGCTAAAAATCTTTTAGTAAGAATGAAAGTCTTACCAGAACCAGCATTCGCTGTTACTAAAGTATGTTTTTTAATATCGAGTGCTTTAATTTGTTGTGGAGTTAAAATTTCCATAATTAAAATTCTTTACTTACAGGAATAGCAATCATCACTTTTGTACCTTTTCCAATTTCACTTTTAATTCCAATTGTTGCGTCAATATCAGATAAAATTCTTTTTACAATTGGTAAACCTAATCCTGTGCCCTCCGTTTTTGTTGAAAAATTAGGATCAAAAATTTTGTCAATCAATTCTTGTGGAATACCAGATCCATTATCTTCAATATTGACGAAACAATTATTCGCATCTCGATATAATTTTATTGTAATAGATGTAGCAGATGCTTGAATAGAATTTTTTATCAGATTTATGAAGACACGAGTAAGTTCTTCTTTATCAGCATCAACAAAATAATTTTCATTTTTAACAAAATCGAATTCGATTTTTATTTGAGTTGAGAACAAGGAAATGACCTCTTTTAAAATTTCTTCAAGATTGCATTTAACAATTTTTCTTTCAGGCATTCGGGCAAAATGAGAAAATTCATTTGTAATTTTCGTTAGTGTTTCAATTTGTTCGATTAATGTAGAGGAGACTTTGCCAAATAATCTCGTAAACTCTTTCCGATTCTCTTTGTAAAGAAATTGCAGATGTTGAAGTGAAAGCTTCATTGGAGTAAGAGGATTTTTGATTTCGTGAGCAACCTGTTTAGCCAATTCTTTCCATGCTTGTTCTCTTTCAATCCGTGCAAGATTTTTTCGTGATTCATCGAGGTCTCTAATCATTTTGTTGAATGCTTCAATCAAATCGCCGACTTCTCCACTTTCTTTTTGATCAAGTTTAACTGAAAGATCACCTTGAGAAACTTTTTTAGTCGCTTCAGTTAATTCTGAGATTGGTTTTGTTAGTTTTTCAAAGAAGAAATTACCAAACATAAAGATTAGTAATAAAGTCAAAGTGTATGCACCAAAGATAAAAGTATCTATCTTGTTTAATTCCTTCTGAATTTTTTCGTGTTTATAAATTGTCGGGATGGAAAGGACAAAATCCTGATTATTAAGATTAATTTTTTTATAACCGACCAGATATGGATAATTGGAAATGTATTCAAAATCATAGAAATAATTCTTTTGATCAAAATACAAAGCCTTGAAAACATTGCCCGATAGATATTTATTAAAGAATCCTATGTCATATAACTTCTGTTGGGTCGAGTAAATAAGAAAATTGTTATTATAGAAATTGAATTCAATCTGCAGTTGGGAAGCTATATTGTTTAAAGATTTTAATTGTATCGATAAATCGTTTTTTTGATTAACAAAATTTAAGGAAAGAATATCGAGATCTTTTCTTAATTCGTTTGAAAGATTTTCTTTCCATCTTTGAAGTTCCGATTCTCTTGTAAAATAGGCGAGCAGAATGATAGGAATTAAAGTGATAACAAATAATCCGATGAACAAACTCGTCTTAAACCTTAATCTAAATTTATAACCTTTAAAAATTAAAATGATTGTTCCCATCAAAATCAGAATTACAGAAATAATTATGTGAATCAACATTAACTTAAAAAGATTGAAAATGACAAGAGTAACGTTTTTTTCGGGAACATTTACAGAGATAATTTGTGGTGCTGACGAAACATTGAATATAAAATAAAACGAATTGAATCTTTGATCACCAATCTCTTCTTTTATCCAGAACTCAAATTCTTTTTCGTTAAGTTTTTGAGTAATTAGATCACCTTTGATCCTTCTGACCTCTGGTAGTTCACTTCCTTTCATCAGAACCAGATCATTTCCCTGCGAGATATAAACAACTGCCTCAGGAATTAACTTGAAAGGATTTTTTTCATACTTGATGTTTTTAAAGATAATATTATTCGAATCTGTACTTAATGGAGAACTATCAAAATCGATTAGGACACCACAATATCCATTTGTTGAATTGAGATATTTGAGAGGAACAACACCTAATAATTTGTTCGGAATAATATCTTTGATTAGAAATATTGTCTGAGTATTTACAAGTCTAAAATCGAAATAATTTTCAAGTTCTACTTTTGCCGTTATACCAAATCCAAAATTACCGAGTATTTTACCGTATTTATCAAAAAAGTATAATTGAGAATTTAAGCCTTCATCACTTAGAAGGCTGTTTATCCAGTATTTATAAGATAGATAATTAAAATCAATGCTCTGATAACCGGTGTGAGCTTCGATAAAAAATAATTTTTGTAAGTCTTCGTCAGATTCAACTTGATTTAAAATTTGATGAACAGCCAGATTCAAAAATTGGTCGTTCGATTTTAATAATTCGTAAGCAATTGTTTTTTGAAAACTTCTTTCCTGAATTTCATTTTTCTCATATATAAAAATTGATGAGAACAGTGAACCAAGTACCAGTATTAAAAATATGGATTTAAAGGTTAGAATAGACTTTTCAAAAAAGATGTTGATCGAAAGAAATGTTGAAAATAGAATGAGGAACACAACTGTCAGCACACTGAACTGTGGATCAGCGTCGATCAAATAAAAAATTATTGATGAACAAATCAGTGCAATAAATACGATTAAAAATATTTTTCTCTTATCCTGAGTTAAGTAATCAGAAATTGTTTTAATTAATTGAAATTTAATTAACAGTAATAACAGAATCAGAGTTATACCACTTACAAAAACTGAGTAATAAATAATTAAAGTTGTTATGTTCGAAATAAGGTAAGGTTGTTCGAAGAATTTAATTGTTGAATCAAAAACAAAACTTCTGAAAGTTGCACCAAAAGCTCTTAAAACAAAAGGGGTAAGAATTATGAGAATCAGTGAGAAAACGAATGATGTAATCTTTTTCTTCGTATTTAATGTTTTCTTGACTTGATCTAACTCAATAAAGTGTGTTCTTGTGAATATATAAACTGTAAAAACATTTATAACTAGAGTTGAAGCAGTTAAAAATAATTCAATTGGAGATTTCGCCAGTCCAAATAAAAACCTTGAAGCATATACCGATGGGTTTACAATATCACCACTTAAAAAAATTGCAGGTAGATTTAGGAAGAGCAAAACAAATCTAAAAAGCCATATCAGAATCGTAAAAGATAGTGCCTGAATGAATCTTGATTCAACTGTAATTAAGTCTTTGAAGAGAGAAAAAATCAATATGGCCAGAGCAATGAAAAATATAACTCTCTGAAAATTGCCGAAATTATAATTCAAATTCTCGAGATAACTTTCTCTCTCCAGAACTTTGATTATCACATAGAAAGCTGGTTTGCCATTTTGAAAATTGATTGGTTTGATAATTCCCTGTTCAGTTTGTTTTATATCTGGCTTTAAATGAAAGTAAACAGTATCCCAGAAAATTTGAACTTCATTTCCAAACTTCGTAGAAAAATAATTTGAGATAGAAAAATTTTTGATAAACTCATTTTGAATTTGATAGTTTGACTCTAATTCTAAAGTTGCAGTTAGAAAATAATTTTTTCCATTGATTTCAAAAGTAGTTGTATATGTAAGAAAGGCTTTGAAATTATTGCGATGAATTTTAAAAGGTTCCTCTGGAGTAAATGTATCAATTTTGATCTGTATCGATTTGTTCCAAGCTCTTGAATTAAATTTTTCATCAAATACTTGAAAGTAAAAATCATCTTCTGTGTAATTGCTGAGGTAATCAAACAACTTTTCCTGAAAATCATCTTTTAAGTCAGAGTCTTTTATGTAATTTTTAAGTCCCTTTAAAAATTTACTTGATTCCTCAACCAATTTTTCTTGCTGAAGAATGAAATAGGATTGAATTTCTTGCGATTGATTGAGTAACTTTTCGTCGATGTATTCATTCCAATTATTTTCTATGTATCTTTCGTAGTAAGGAAAAACAAGAGAGGATAAAATTATTAAGCAGAAAAGTATGATTGTAATGAATAAGGGTCGGTTTTTAGGATTAATGAGTTTTTTTAGAACTTTTTGCATTAATTAATTGTGATTTGAGTTATTTCCCATCTTGAACCAGTCCAGTTCAAACTTATGTAAGTTTGATATGCCTCTACAGTTCCACGAATTTTACAAAATAATTTCCCCGATAAGTAAGGATAAAATCCAGATATCACACGATTTATTGTTTGAAATCCTATTGGATTGTAAATACTAAAAAATTTATCTAACAGATAAAAAGACTGATTGTTAGAATAATATCCTTTTTCACCCGTCTTCAAGCTTAAATATACTTGATTTGAAAAATACTGAGACAAAGCAGAAATATTTTTTGAATCTAATGCATTGATAATATTCTCAAACTCATTTTCTGGTGGAGGAATTTGCTTCTGAATTTTTACATCTGGTTGTAATCTGGATTGTGGAAATTTATTTCTTCCTTGTGAAAAGACAGTAGAAATGAGTGCAATCAAAAGGATAATATTAACATTAAAAATAATTTTCTTTATCATACTAATTAAAATTATCAATTTTTTGGTTCTTTAAGAAATTTGCGTTCACTCAATATTTCTTTCCCGATTTTTTATTCTTTGTAAAGTCTTTTCTTTATTCATTTTTCTTTCTGATCTTGAAGAGATGGATTTTAATTCTCGATTACCTTCAGCAATTTGATATGCCCAGTCAAATACAACTCGTTCTGGTGTAAGATATTTCACTCTAAATTTTGCAAAATGATTATCCCATGTCCAGACAACATATGTATGACCTTCATAAAGCCGAACATCCTTTGTTGGGCTCCAACCGGAAACTGGTGCTTTATCAATATCATAAATATCATAAGTAGGTCCCATATCCTCAATATCGGTATCATCATATACAACCATATAATAAGTTCCATTGTGGTTTTCAAAAAACATATCACAGTTATCATTGTCATAAGGAACAACAGAATAATTAGAGAAATCGTATCCAGCAAGATCTGGAAATCTTCGGAAATCAAAAATAGTTTGATTATATCCCTCTGGTCTTGGTGTATCGTAGATTACCTCATAAGACAATTCACTTTCATTTCCAGAATAATCAACAGCTGTAATTCCATAGTAATAAGTAATTCCATTTTGAGCCGAATAATCTATAAAAAAATTTTTAGATGTTGTTCCAATATATCTGTATTCACCATTATAAGAAAAAGAACGATAGATATTATAAGCCTCTACATACTTTTCATAATTAAACTTCCAATGAATTTCTATCCAATTATCCCCCGAAATTGTATAAATATTTTTTGGTGGGGAAGGTAGTTGTAGATCAACATAATCGGTAAAATGATTTTCCATGATACATCCTGAAATTACCAGTGCTGAAAATGCAATTAAGAAGATATGGATTTTCATAGTTTCACCTCAGTTTTTTATTAAATAAATCAATTAAAATGCCTTACTAAATCTTTAATTTTTAATAGTTTTTAAAAGATAGGGTGTTGTTAAGTCTATTTTTTAGGACAATGATGGTTAGAATATTCCTATAAAACACGATTTTTAAGATTTCCCAGGTCACATTAACCGAACAGGTGGCCAACTGTCGAACGATAATTCACTAAAATTTGTTAAAATATTTGAAATTTTAATCGATTCTAAAAAAGTGAACATTCTTTGAGTTTTAAAGTTAAATGCTTGAAAAAATTAGTTTCATCAGCTTGAATAGTTATCAAGATTTAACTAAATTTCAAAAGAAAATTAAATATCTTAATAAGAAAGGAAATATTAACAAATGGAACCTAACTATTCGAATAGAGCCCATGATGTAATTAGAATTAGTAGAGAAGAAGCCCTAAGACTTGGGCACGATTATATTGGAACAGAACATTTATTACTTGGAATCATTCGTGAAGGCGAAGGTATTGCAATAAAAATTTTGAAAAATCTTGGTGTCGATTTACTAAAACTAAAAAAAACTATTGAAGATACCGTTAAAACTACTGGTGGAACTCTCACCATTGGTAATATTCCATTTACTAAATCCGCCGAGAAAGTTCTTCGAATCTCTCAAATTGAAGCCAAAATTTATAAGTCTGAAGTTATTGGAACTGAGCATTTATTATTATCGCTTTTACGAGACGAAGAAAATATTGCTTGTCAGATTCTACATCAATTTAATGTAACTTATGATTCTGTTCGTGCTGAATTGAATAATATTATTAGTGGAAAATCAGGTTACAACGAATTCACACCTTCAATGAGCAGACCGGAGAAAAAAGTGGAAAGAACAAGAACTCCTGTTCTCGATAACTTCGGAAGAGATTTAACTAAACTTGCTGCGGAAGATAAACTTGATCCAGTCATCGGCCGTGAAAGAGAAATTGAAAGAGTGATTCAGATTTTAAGCCGAAGGAAAAAGAATAATCCTGTGTTAATTGGTGAACAGGGCGTTGGAAAGACGGCAATTGCTGAAGGATTAGCTTTAAGAATTGTTCAAAAGAAAGTTCCGAGAGTTTTGTATGATAAGAGAGTTGTGACTCTTGATCTGGCTGCTTTAGTTGCTGGAACAAAATATCGTGGGCAATTTGAAGAGAGAATGAAAGCATTAATGAATGAATTAGAAAAAGCAAAGGATGTAATTTTATTTATTGATGAATTGCATACAATTGTGGGTGCTGGCGGTGCGTCGGGTTCTCTTGATGCTTCAAATATGTTCAAACCTGCTCTTGCTCGTGGTGAATTACAATGCATTGGTGCAACTACCCTTGACGAATATCGACAATATATTGAAAAAGATGGTGCATTAGACAGAAGATTTCAGAAGGTTCTTGTTGAGCCAACTACAGTTGATGAAACAATTGAAATTCTAAAAAATATTAAATATAGATATGAAGAACATCATAATGTTCGTTATACCGATGAGGCAATTAAAGCTTGTGTAATTTTAAGTGATAGATATATAACTGACCGACATTTACCAGATAAGGCAATCGATGTTCTTGATGAAGCAGGAGCAAAGGTGCGATTGAATAATATAGTTGTTCCTCAGGAAATTTTAGATCTTGAAGAAGAGATTGCACAGATAAAGCAAAAGAAAATTCAAGTCGTTAAGAGTCAAAATTATGAAGAAGCCGCTCGTTTGAGAGATATGGAACATCGCTTACAGATGGAGCTTGAGAAATTAAAAGAAGATTGGGAAAACGAAGCGAGTACAATCATCCATGAAGTGACTGAGGAAGATATAGCTGAGATAGTTTCAATGATGACTGGAATTCCTGTAACGCGAGTTGCTCAATCTGAGTCTGAGAAATTATTACACATGGAAGAACATCTTAAACAATATGTTATTGGTCAGGATGAAGCGATTGAAAAAATCTCAAAAGCTATACGAAGAGCAAGAGCTGGATTAAAAGATCCAAAAAGACCAATTGGCAGTTTCATTTTCTTAGGACCAACAGGAGTCGGTAAAACTGAATTGGCAAAAGTTTTAGCAAAGTATTTGTTCGATTCTGAAGATGCTCTTGTAAGAATTGATATGTCTGAGTACATGGAAAAATTCTCAGTCAGCAGATTGATTGGTGCGCCTCCTGGATATGTCGGTTATGAAGAAGGTGGACAGTTAACTGAAAAAGTTCGAAGAAAACCATATTCAGTCATTTTACTTGATGAAATTGAGAAAGCTCACCCAGATGTCTTTAATATCTTGCTTCAGGTTTTTGACGATGGAATTCTGACGGATGGTCTTGGCCGCAGAGTTGATTTTAAGAATACGATTATCATTATGACTTCAAATATTGGTACAAGGGACATAAAAAAAGTCGGTTCAATGGGATTTGGTCAACGAGATGTTGAAGAAGATGATTATCAGAAGATGAAAGAAACCATTGAAGAATCAATGAGAAAACTGTTTAATCCAGAATTCTTAAATCGAATTGATGATTACATTATCTTCCATAAACTAACAAAGCAACATATTAATCAAATTATTGATATTAAATTAAGAGATCTGACTAAACGACTAAAAGATCAAGGATTTAAGTTAGTCTTAACTGAAAGTGCAAGGAATTTCCTTGTTGAAAAAGGTTATGATCCTGTCTTTGGTGCTCGTCCATTGAACAGAGCATTAAGAAAATATCTTGAAGATCCTGTTGCGGAGGTTATGCTTAAGGGAATTGTTAAGGGGGCCTCAATCTTATTGGTTGATCATTCGAGTGGTCAAGACGAACTTACTTTTACAATGACAAATTCTGAGGAAATGCCTTCAGAAGATAAAGAGATTGAGGAAAGAATTAATCCCTGAGTTTAACCTTCCGCAACTTTATGAAATTAAAAGACCGTCAAAATCGACGGTCTTTTTATTTTAATATGATTGTTACCTTAAGATGAGAAAAAATCGTAAATCTTTACTTCAATAGAATCATTTTTTTCGTCTGAATAAAATTACCTGCTATTAAATGATAAAAATATAATCCGCTGCTAAGGTTGTACCTGGAAGCATCAAACTCGATTTCATAAGTACCTCGTTTTTGATTTACATTAACAAGTGTGATAATTTCTCTACCACCTACATCAAAAATCTTGAGAGTAACAAATTCATTATTCAAGAGAAAATATTTAATTCTTGTTTTTGGATTAAATGGATTAGGATAATTTTGATAGAGTTGATACCCATCAATTAAAATATTGTTCTCGTTATCAATTAATGTTGGTATAGATGTAAAATTCGAAAGATAAAATTGTTTTAAGTGTGAGCTGTGAATTTTACCAGCCCTGACAGAACTCGTCGATCCGGTATCCCGATAAACGCCATTAGCTACAATAATATCTACAGGGTTATTTGCAGTTAACTTGAATGGACCAGTTGAAACATATTGTCTTAAATCTCCACCTTGAACATTAATCCATCTAGTTTGCCAGAAAGGGTTACCAGAATAAGCAAATGCAGGATTAATTTGATTACAATTTATTCCACCAAAGACAACTCCAAGAGGATCATTACAAGGATTAATTCTGGAACCTGAACTTGTATAACCACGCAAAATTAAGTTCGCTTGATTTTTATCCATTGGATCAATTTGAGGAATGTAACTTATGTAAGTACTTAAAAAGGAAGTCATGCTTAAATTTTTTGCACCAGGATATTTTTCAATTCCAAGTGTAAAACCTTTACGGTTGTAACCTATATCAGAGGCGATATCAATTCCATCATCATAAAAACCATTGGAATTGTTATCAATAAAAGTTACTCCCGGAATATAAACAATTGAACCCTGTTAGATTTGTATGAAATGAGCTGGCGGATTTGATCCGAATTCATAATCATAACCATCGTTATAAATGTAACCAGCATTCAAAATAGTATCGCATCCAGCAATATCATCAGTATAATCGCCAAGATCAGTATCAGACCATGCAGCAAAATAAACTGAATCGAGAACCTGTGAAACGGTTCCTTTGTTGATTAATCGGTATCTAATAAAAAATGAACTTGACCTTGGATCATTTACATTAAAGTTATTGTAAGCAAAAACTGTTTGATGTACTTAAATTCCAAGAGGTGAAACATCAGAAAAGCGTCTTTCACTGCTTGGTACACCATCGTTATAGACTCACCATGCGGTAATATCACCCATTATATCAGGTCTATCTTCGTTTAAATCCCATTGTCCATTTCCATTTAAATCCACTGGATTATAAATTCCGTCTCCATTCCATCATAAAACATTGCCCCAAGTTGTACTGCATATCGATAAGTTTGCCATGTGTTATTTTATAGAGGTGAGGCAAGAACTACATAAACTTTATTTAATGTATCATCTGGTGAAGTACCAACTCTTCCTGGTAAATAATCAACTGTTCTATTGGCTGTAGCGACTGCATTGCTCCAAATTGTATCTCCAACCTTTCCGGTTAAATAAAATCCTGCAGAAAATAAAAACTGAATACTATCTAAATAACCACCAGGATTTTGTCCATTTCCCAGATTTAAATCAGCAATAACTCCTGAATTATTAATTGGGAAAGTTATCTTATTTGCATTAAACAATTAGGTTGATTGTTGAGCAAATAGGTTAGAGATAAAAATGAAAAAAATTGATATCTTTTTCATAGAAACTCCTTCTTCTTAAAAAAAATTCAACTATAATTTAATCATTCTATCCAAAAAAACAGAGATACAAATTTTATTTTGATAATTATACCAAATAAAAAAAGCGAAGATTTAGCTTGATCGAGAACATTATTGACTGCTAAATCTTCGCAAATAAATTAAAACTTATTTCGATTAAAGTTGACTTTATTCGATTAACTGAAAGCCTGAACAGAACTTAGAATGCACTGACAAAACCAGCTGATATGCTGTTGCTTTTTTTTATAAAATCATAGGAAAATTCTCCCACAAGTCTAATGTTTCTTCTGAGTAGGTAGCCGAAATTAAATGCAAGCGACTTATAGTCGGCAGGTGAATAATCTGAATCAATATAATTTCCTAAAACCGCAGTATACCATTTACTTTCATCACCTTTTGGAGTATAAATTAATTCGATAAATGAACCATTGGTCTTTACATTACTATAATTTACTTCTGGATCAGAGTCTTTTCGATTTAAATATTGAAAATTAACCTCCAGGGATGATCCAAAATTTATGGTGAAATCAACTCCTAACATCTCAACTTGATTGACTGCATGCGATAATGATTCTTTTCCTAAAAAACCAAAAGTCCCAACTCTTATAATATCATTTGCTTCTTGTGAAATGCGGCCAACGAGGTTCACAAACCTATCATCATTGAAATTATCATTTTGTACTGGGCCAATTCCTGATCCATTTAATATTTCAAATGTTAAATCAGTTTTTGTTGGTAAACCATAATTCAACATCAATCCTCTATCGTAAGCTAAGTTTATGTTTGATGAACCAATTTTCTTCTTATAGATCTGGTAATCTTCAATAGTCAATCTCAATTCTCTTTTGAAGAGCGGGTCGGAGATTTGAAATTGACCTAAATAAAGATCTAAATCAGTCTCAAATAAATTATTGAACATAATGTATGCATCCTCCAATCCAGCAATTTTTCCCATCTCACTCAGGTAGAAATAAAAGTAATAGCCCACATCTTTATAAATTGAACCACCCGAAAGTATTTTCAAAAGTCTTGGCGAACCAATTTCAAAATTATCCACATTAGATTGGTGTTTAAATGTAGCGTATCCTTCCAGTCTAAAAGCAATTGGTATATCGCGAATTAGTGAGAGTTCTTCGTCACCTGTTTCCTGAAAATATCTTGGTGCATCTTTATCTGCTAATAAGTATCCATTTTTTGCAAATTCATCACCATAAGGTTTGAGTTTTGGGAATGGAGAGTGACAGGTTTGACAACTCATACTGTATTTTCTTCCAAATGCTGGAATAGCGAAGGAATTTATTGTGATTAAAAATAAAAATAGTAAAGATAGGAACAGTAATTTTTTCATAATTTTCCTCTCTTAATCTAATATGGTTATTTCTGTTGAATGATCGTTGATTTTGATTACTTCATATTCTGAAGGTGGAACTTTCAGAAATTCACCAACTGATTTTACAAGAAGTTGATAATTTAATGTAGCTGTAACTTTTAACTTACCAGGCGGACAATTTTCGGGTATTCTAAAAGTAAAAGTTTCCACTTTTGTTTCCCTAGGCCCAATTCTGTAGTCAACACCAAGTGAAGCAGTATTCCATTGTTGAATTGTCATTCTTCCTTGAGGGTCAAAATACGGCATTCTAAAGATCCTATTGCCTGGAGGAATTGCATCTCTTTCAAGTCCTTTAAAATCAGGTATATTCAATGCAATTCCGAGATCCTGATAAGCGAGTACACCTTCCTGACTTATCGTATACTCTTCACCGGGGAAACCTTTCTTATCAACTTTCAAATGATAGTTATTACCTTTTGAATCAATTGCGTTTACTTCCAGCCATAAAATTCTATCTTCCACAGAACCCGTTGGAAACTTATGACCAGCTTTTGCATTGTATAGAATAACTGTGAACTTAACCGTCTGGCCCGGTTCAACTTCTCTTATGTCGGGATTAATTCGCAATTCAATTACTCCTCTTAGTTTTCCGGGATCATGAGCACCATGAAACAAGTGAGATCGTGCATTTTTATAAGTTTTTCCCATGCTGGCAGTTTTCATTTCAACTTTTGGCATATGGCAATCCTGACATTGAAGTCCTTCTTTTGAATAAGGTCCTTCTTTCCATTCGAGATGAGTTGATTTTACCCAGATATCGTAAGGACTTTTTTCATTGTGGCAGATTCCACAAAAATCTCCTGAACGATGTAAATCGCTGACGACAATTTCGTGCACGGGTGATTCTACTTCACCCTTTCGTGATGAATATTTGGTTTTTCCTGGCCGCATTATGTAATTGAAGTTGTAAGGAACATCGCCCGCAAAACCAACTATGCTGTGACAAACTTCACAGGATACAGATTCATTTGCTCTCGAATTAAATTTTGGTCTTTTTGGTGGAATATCTCCTGTCACATAAGCTAGAGGTGAATGGCATCCATTACAACCGGCTTTAACTTCAGTAACTTTCTCATCTTTTTCTGAATGAGGAACTGCAAGCTCAAAATATTCTATTTCATCCCATTCATGGGTATATGCTTGAGACATCATTGCTTGCTTCCATTGTTGATAGATATCTGTGTGGCAGGAGGTTCCGCAATATTCAGGAGTATTGAAATCTTCGTACTTAAACTCTCCTAATTTTGTTTGGGATGACAAAATAAGTGTTGTTGAAAACAGAAACAGTAATGCATTGAAAAGTATTTTCATTTTTTCCTCCAAATTTTTCTGATTCCAAACAAATTTAACTAATAACTAAATACGAAATCAAGTAAAACAAATCAAAAGTCATATAGAATATGAATTAATTTTTTCATAAATTGTAACATAATTTTGAAACAGGCGCGTTCGTCTAGTGGTTTAGGACGCCGCCCTCTCAAGGCGGAGATCGCGGGTTCGAATCCCGCACGCGCTACTAACAATCTCTTCACGAACTCATACTTTCTGAAAAACTTTAAAACTTCTTTTGAAATTTTTACTTAAATGAAATCTTATTTTGACGAAAAACGAAATCAAGAAATTTTAAAGCGCCTCCGTGAAAATTATCCTGACGCAAAAATCAAACTGAAATTCAAAACTCCCTTTGAACTCTTAATTGCCACAATTTTGAGTGCACAATGTACTGATGATAGAGTTAACATTCTGACCGAATCACTTTTCAAAAAGTATCGCAAACCTGAAGATTACTTGAAAGTCTCAAATCAAGAATTAGAGAAAGATATTTATTCAACTGGATTTTATAAACAAAAAGCAAAAAGTATCAAAGCTTGTTGTAAAGTTCTTCTTGAAAAATACAATGGAAAAGTTCCAGAGGATATTGATAAGTTGACTGAAATTCCTGGTGTTGGAAGAAAAACAGCTTCTGTTGTTATTGGTAACGCTTATGGAATTCCAGCAATTGCTGTTGATACTCATGTGAAAAGATTATCCAATATTTTTCATTTTGTCAAAGAATCTAATCCCGATAAAATTGAAGCACAACTAAAGAAAATCATTCCTGAGGATGAATGGGTTATTACCTGCCATAGAATTGCAACTCATGGAAGACTGATCTGTCAGGCTAAAAAACCAAAATGTGAAATTTGTTTTTTAAATGATATTTGCCCTTCAGCATTCGATAATCAAAAAAAGAGGAAAAAATGACTCGAGAACAGGCTGTTGATATTTTATTTGAATACACGAAAAGCGATGCTCTAAGGAAACACGCTTTTGCTGTTGAATCATGCATGGTTGCATATGCTGAAAAATTTAATGAAGATATCAATGAATACAGTGTGACAGGAATCCTTCATGATTTTGATTATGAAATGCATCCTCAGGCTCCAGATCATCCAATAAAAGGAAGCGAGATACTTCGTCAAAAAGGTGTGAGCGAAAAAATAATCAAAGCTATATTAGGTCATGCTTCTTATACAAATGTTGAAAGAGATACATTGCTGGCAAAAACTTTGTTTGCTTGTGATGAACTCGCTGGTTTTATTACTGCTGTTACTTATGTCAGACCAAATAAAACCATCGATGAAGTTGAAGTAAAATCGGTTATTAAAAAATTAAAAGATAAAGCCTTTGCGAGAAATGTTAGTCGTGAAGATATTTTTAAAGGTGCTGAAGAACTTGGGATACCACTCGAAGAACACATTGCATTCTGTATCGAGGCGATGAAAAAAAGAAAAGAGATTCTGGGTTTATAATTTCAAATTCTTTAACTAATGCCATTTTGAATTCTCTCACTTTGATTTGATGAAAAATTTTTTTGTATACTTTTTTATCGAAGATTAAAAAAGATTGAATTAAAAGTCATAAAGATGAATCTCTTAACGATAATTACTGATGTTATCGGTTCTGAATTCTTAAAAAACTACTACTACACATGTTCATTAATTGCAACACTTGGTTAAAAATTTTTTCGTCGTTGATTTTGAAAGACTTGACAATTGAAATTTCAATAAGTTATATTTGTACAAAAAGAAAGGAATTGACTATATAGATTTCTTTACAGATTAAACTAAATAATAAGGTTAAAAATGTTCGTAAAATGTAAAGAAATCTATATAGGTTTACCGAGTGTTTATTCCACAATAAACAGTCGGTTTTTTGTTATGAAAAAATCATTTTTAATCCTCTTTTTATTTCTTTTATCTTCGTTGAGCCTTTTTGGACAACAGTTAAGTGATGTGAAAATCCTTCAAATTGATGATGATGGTTTGACATTTGAATTTACACCAGTTTATTTATCCGAGAATCATTTTCGAGATGAACTAAATAGAATCCTTCCGCTTTTCGATGATGCATCAGTTCCAGATTTTCGAAATCAGAGAGGATATGATTTTCGTTATAAATCTATACCAATAGCTTTACCTTCATTTACGGATAATAGAATCAAATTACTTGATACTGAATTTGAGGATATTAAAGGTGTAACCTTAAAGCCAACTCCTAAGCTAATAAAAGATAAAAATTTCGTGATCCCTGAACTTGATAATTTTTCATCAAACATCACAAATACTCAAAAGCCTGAGTTGGTCAAATGGGGTGAGATTGGTCTTATTCGTGATCTGATTGTAGGAAACTTGTTAATTACGCCTTATGAACAAATTGATGCTAATACTGTAAGAGTTTACAAAAAATTTGTTATTAGAGTTGATTTTGGGACTAGAAAGGTAAACCTTGCTGAAAGAACAAAAAATGATATTACTTATAAAGGTGTATTGAATGAATCGCAGGCAAAAAATTGGATTTATAAATCTTCTTCTTTGAATAAAATTACAAACAGCAAATTAAGCAATGGCAACTGGTATCGAATTAAAATTAAAGATGAAGGAATTTATAAATTAGATTTCAATTTCCTAAAATCTAAGGGGATTGATTTATCAGGCGTTGATCCAAGGACAATTCAAATTTTTGGAAATGGCGGTAGAATGTTAAGTGAATTGCCTGAAGATCCAAGACCATTTGATTTGATTGAAAATGCAATTATTGTTGTTGGTGAAGAAGATGGAAAATTTGATCAATCTGATTACATAATTTTTTATGCTCCATCTGTCAAAGGCTGGGAATATAATCCAACAAATCGAACAGTTAGTCACTATTATCATCACTATGAAGACTATAATTATGTCTGGTTAACCTTTGGTCAATCGACTGGAAAGAGAATGACTTCAAAAAATTCGATAAGTGATTCACCAGATTCAATTGTTACAACCACAACCGGATATATTTTGAACAGAGAATTCAAAAACAATATTGCATCGACTGGCAGAAGATGGTTTGGTGATTCATTTAATGATAGAACAACTTATCGAGTCTATAATAATAGATTACCTGAACTTGCACCAAATGGACAAATCGTTTATAAGATAGCAGTTGCCGCTCGATCCAATCTAAATACGAACTTTACTTTTTTTGAGAACAATGATTACCTCGGAAGTATAAATGTCGGTTATGTTGATCTTGCAGATGGAATAGGATACTATGCAAAAACAAATTTTGGAGTTTTTACGCATTCATCTAATCTAAGCGACCAGAGAAGTCTGTTGAAAATCAGTTACAATGCAACTGATGCAATTTCAACCGGCTATCTTGATTATTTTGAAATTCATTATTCTCGAAATTTAAGTGCTGAAAATGATGCGATAATGTTTTTCTCTCCGTTTAAGAATGGAAAGTATGAATATGTGATAAAAAATTTCTCGAGCAGTGATATTAGAGTCTTTGATGTTACAGATTTTAGTAATGTAAAGTTTGTACAAGGCGCAGCCATATCAGGAATGCAAATTTCTTTTCGAGCAAACGAATCAGCTGATGCTCCATCAAAATATTTTGCTATTGGAAACAATGGTTATCTTATTCCGACTGAGGTCATTAAGATTGGAAATCAAAACTTAAAAGGTATAACGGGTGGATATGAGTTTATCATTATTTCCCCAAAGGAATTTCTTACTGAAGCCTACAGATTAAAGAACTTCAAAGAATCAAGACCATCAAAGCCTATCTCTACTCTGGTTGTTAATCCGGAAGAAATTTATAATGAATTTAGTTGTGGTTTAATGGATGTAACTGCATTTAGAGATTTTATCAGATATGCATATTTGAACTGGAACACAAAACCAAAATATGTATTGCTTTTTGGTGATGGTCATTATGATTACAGAAATATCACAGGTTATGGAAAGAATTATATCCCGGCATACGAAACTATTGAAAGTCTATATTTAATTTATAGTTATCCCACTGATGATTTTTACGGTAGAATTATTGGTAACGATGTGTATGTTGATATCTCGGTTGGTAGATTTACAGTACAATCAATTGAGGAAGCTAAAAATGTCGTTAATAAAGTTATAAGCTATGAAACTAATAAAGATTTCGGTCTCTGGAGGAATTTAATTACTCTTGTTGCTGATGATGGAAAGACTACTCGAGGTGATGATGGTCCCATTCACACGTCTCAATCCGAAGAAATATCAAAAACAAGAATACCGTTAAGATTCAATCAAAAGAAAATTTACTTGATTCAATATCCAACAGTTGAAACTGCCGGGGGCAGAAGAAAGCCTGCAGTGAATAACGAAATTATTAACACATTCAATTCCGGTACACTTGTAATGAATTTCATTGGTCATGGTAATCCAGAAGTATGGACTCATGAATATGTTTTTGAAAAGACTGTTACTATACCTCAATTAAAAAATACCGATCGATTGTGTTTTCTTTCTGCAGCGACATGCGATTTTGGTGATTATGATAAACCGTCCGGACAAAGTTCAATGGAGTTACTGTTATCAAAAGGTGATGGAGGAATTATTGCTGGTTTCACAGCAGCACGTGCAGTGTGGTCAGATCAAAACGCTGCTATTAATAAGAATTTATTTGATGAATTATTCTCATACATAAATTTAAATTCTGAACAACCAACAATTGGTGATGCTTATTTTCAAACAAAGAAATTTAGAGGAAATGATAATGATCAGAAATATCATCTATTTGGAGATCCATCGATTTATCTCTTAGCTCCAGCAGGCACTGGAGAAATCGATTCAATTAATGGTAATCAAATTGTTGGTACAATCGAATTAAAAACAATGAATCAAGCTACAATTTCTGGTTCGGTTAGAGATAAGTCTAACAATATTTTGACAGATTTCAATGGCGAGGCAATTGTGACTGTTTATGATTCGAAAAGGTATCAGGAAGTGCCTGAGTGGTATGGGTGGAATGGTCCTGGTAAAGGAATTGAATTGGATGGCGGAATTATTTATAGAGGCAGAGTATCAATCCGAAATGGATTATTTAGAACTGATTTCATGGTGCCTAAAGATGTATCCTATGAAAGGAATAACGGAAAAATTCTGGCTTATTACTTTAATCAATCGACCAATGGTGTAGTGTTTAACAATAATATTAGAATAGTTTCAGCAGATTCAGTAACCATTACAGATACCAAAGGACCAGAATTAAAAATCTTCTTTGATAATGATTATTCTTATGGTTCAAATCTTGTGAGTTCATCTCCGCTTCTAATAGTTAAACTGGAAGATGAAACCGGTATAAATACAACTGGACTCGGAATTGGTCATAATATAGAAGCAGTAATAAATGATGATGTGTCAAATGCTTTCAAGTTAAATGAATATTTTCAGGGAGATTTAGATCAAGGTAATAAGAAAGGTGAAGTTAGATATAAACTTAGTAATCTTCCTCTGGGCAGGAACAAATTAAAAGTAACAGCCTGGGATGTGTTCAACAATTTCAGCTCCGCTGAAACATTTTTTGAAGTTGTTGGAGAAAATAAATTAGTCATTAAAGATGTATTTAATTATCCAAATCCAATGAAAGATCAAACTGTGTTTACTTTCCAACATAGTTATGACCAACCAGTTAATGTTACAATAAAAATTTACTCAGTTTCTGGTAGATTAGTACATAAAATTGAAAGAGAAAATGCAATTGAAAAGTTTGTTAAAATTCCATGGGATGGTCGTGACCAGGAAGGCGATTATCTCGGTAACGGAGTATATTTGTACAAAATTATTGTAAGTTCGCTCGATAATAGTAAAAGCAGCGAAGCCTTAGGAAAATTAGCTTTAATTAAATAATCGGAGGAAAAATGAAATCATTACGAATAATAGCTATTTCAGTAATGATGATTACTGGCTTGACATTTCAAATTTCAAATGCTCAAGGTGAAGCAGCAGTTCCATTTCTTTTACTTGCACCTGACTCAAGAGCTGGTGGAATTGGAGAATCTGGTGTTGCAATAGCCGATAATGCAAATGCTGTTTTCTGGAATCCAGCTGGAATAGCTTTTCTGGATGGAAGTGAAGTTAGTTTTACTCATTCAAACTGGCTGCCTCAATTCGGATTAGATTTGTTTTATGAATATGCAACTTATCGTCAGTATGTTCCATCTCTAAATGGAAGTATTTTTACAAGTATAACTTACATGAACTTTGGTGAGTTTGTTCGAACTTCTTCACAAAGTCCAGATCCAATTGGTACATTCAAATCTTTTGATGCGGCTTTAACGGTCGGTTATGCAACAAAGTTAACACCATCTTTTGGTGTTGGGGGAAATTTCAGGTTGATTCACAGTCGACTTGCTGATAAAGGAACTGAGCTTGAACAGGGGAAAGGAATTGCAACAACAGTCAGTTTCGATATTGCAATGTTGTATCGTCCACAAAAACTTTATCTTCCATTAATTGGTGATTTCAGTAACAGATTCAGCTTTGGAATGAACTTAAGCAATTTGGGTCCAAAGATTTACTATATTGATCAAGCTCAGGCAGATCCTATCCCGACAAATCTTAGAATGGGAATTGCATTAAGACTCCTCGATGTCGATTACAATTCAATAACATATAGTTTAGATTTCAGCAAGTTACTTGTACATAAAAGAAAAGGCGATAACCCACCAGATGGATTACCAAAATCACTTTATACATCATGGACCGATGAGCCATTTAAAGAAGAATTAAGACAAGTTGTGACTTCGATGGGTCTGGAATACTGGTATGGAATGCCTGGTGATTTTATGTTTGCTGCAAGAACTGGATTTTTCTATGAAGATCCAGCGTATGGAAATAGAAAATTTGTCTCTCTTGGGGCTGGAGTGAGATATGATATGTATGGATTTGATTTTTCATATATAACAACTTCAATGTTTAAAGGTCAGGAAAATCATCCTCTTAACGAAACACTGAGATTTACATTATCAATTGGATGGGGTTCTAAGGTTAAATCATCAAAAGGATTTCCATCAGGTCCGACTTTCTAAATGATTGAATTTTTCCTGAAACAACCTTCATTTATGAGATTAAAGAGCCTGAACTTTTGTTCAGGCTTTTTTAAATATTTGTGTTCATTCAATTATAGTGTATCGATTTTTGAAATTCGATTTTATACTTCTTTATTCAATCAGATTAAACATGGAAATTAAATGAGAACAAGAACTTTCTTCATTCTTCTGCTTTTTATTACGAGTATTTTTGCTCAGCAAGACCAATTTAAAATCAAGTTTGAGTTGAGCCATCCTTTAAATCTTGATCAAGAATATTCTTCACCAAAAAGAAGTTGGTCACAGATAGATACAATTCGTTTACTTGCAGTTATGGTTGATTTTGCTCTTGATCAGGATGCGGCAACTTATGGTACTGGTAAATTCGGTTCTCATTATTCAAAAGATTATGGGAAGTTTATAATTGATCCGCTTCCACATGATAAAAAATATTTTGAATCACATCTCGAGTTTTTGAAAAACTATTATTTGAATCTTTCTGATGGACGAGTGATAATTAGTTATAGAGTTCTGGATAGAGTTATTCACTTACCTAATGTAATGAGTTATTATTCACCTCAGCCAAAATCAAATGATCTTTCAAGACTGGGATTATTGTTTCAGGATGTATGGAAGCAAGTGGATTCAATTTACAAGAACCAGGATTTTACTGAATATGATGTCTTCACAATTTTTCATGCAGGTGTTGGAAGAGATATCATCATTCCAGAAACTTTCGGTTTAGAAAAAGATATTCCATCAGTTTATTTAAGTCCAAAGACTTTGAAGAATTTTTTAGGTGAAGATTTTCAGGGAATTCAAATTGGAACACCTCCAAAACTTGTGACCAATTCAATAATTTTACCTGAAACTGAGAGTAGAGAAATTCAAACTTTAACAGGACCTGCATTACTTGAATTAAGCATCAATGGATTGCTTGCAGCAAGTTTCGGGAGTTATCTCGGTCTACCGGATTTGTTTGATACAAAAACAGGAAAATCGGCAATTGGAAGATTTGGTTTGATGGATGGCCAGGCGATGTTTGCCTACGCAGGACTTTTTCCACCAGAACCTTCTGTCTGGGAAAAAGTTTTTCTTGGTTGGGTTGAACCAATTGTTATTGATAAAGATACACAAAATATTGAAGTCTTAACGAGATTAGTTTCAATAAATAATCAAAAGACTGTTTATAAAATTCCAATCAATTCAAGAGAATACTATTTAATTGAAAATCGCCAGAAAGATGCACGAAAAGATGGAATAAAAATTAAATCTCAACTTGGTGTAAATTTACTTGAATATAATTTTACATCTGATTATAGAAGATTTTCTTCTTTCTATGTAGATACAGTAGATGGAGTTGTTATTGATGTCGATGAATTTGACTGGGCAACTCCAGGAAATGGAATTTTAATCTGGCACATTGACGAAAAAATCATTGCTGAAAATTTTGAGTCTAATTCAATTAATGCGTTTAAGTTAAAAGGTGTTCGACTAATTGAAGCTGATGGAATTGAAGATATTGGAAAAGAATTCACAACGATTTTTGGAGATGTTGCGGTTGGTGAAGGTGATTCAGTTGATTTCTGGTTTTCTGGAAATCCATCTGATTTCTACAGAAATGAATTTTCTGATACAACACGGCCAAAAACTTTATCAAACTCAGGTGCATCTACTTATATAAGAATATATGGTTTTACTTCAAATGATAATTTAATGAAATTCAATGTTGCTTTCGGTAACGATGACTTTAAGGTTTTGTTGAACAGAAAGATTTTAAATTCTGCTAAAGTAAATTTCGTTCATCAAAGTCTTACAAATAAGAAATTCATTTTCTTTCTTGACGATTCCGTTTTCTATAAATACAATATCGAAGACAATTCTTTAGAAATAATTTCCAGATCTGTAATCGGCTTACCAGTATTTATCAGACCAGAAGTATCAACGATTAATAAGGATTATTATAGTTTTCTTGAAAGAAATAAATTTAGAGTTATTGAAGTAGATTCGTCGAATCTAAATTATTTTTCATTTGATATTTCAAACGATGAGATTGCTCCGACGCTGATTGCCTATCATTCAGGAACACCTCCAGGAACATTAACCACAATATTGGAGTTTGCAACTCGGAGTGGAAAAATTTACAACTTTAACTTGAGTAACTTTCAACTTTCCCTCTTGATCAGAACAATTCCAGACGAACCAATTGCTTCAGCATTTGATGGAGCTAATGTTGTTTATCTCAGCAATTCTAAGATTCATTTTAATGGTGGTTCAGTGTTACACTCAATAGCTAATCCTTCGGGATTAATTGCTTTGAGAGATATTGGCATCTTATATCCACATTTATCACTGGATAAATCTCAAACAGTAAACACACTAAAGTTTATTGTGTTTAACAGAAATGGTGATATTGAGTTTTTAAATGAACAAAAATCTATTTCTCGATTTAGAGTAAATTCAAATGATGAGATTCAGAGTTTTATTGCTGGTGATTTGAAGGTGAACGGGAATGTTTATTTGATTGTAAATACTGGTGAAGAACTAATAGCTTATAATGAACTGGGAGTAATTTCAGAAGGCTTTCCAATCAAAGCGCCTGTAAACACAAAATTCACTGGTGGAATAAACTTACTGGATTATAATGAAGATAATTTTATTGATATGATGGTTTCAACTGATGATGGTAGATTATTAATTTTTGATGCAAACAAAAATTCAACATTTCCTCTTAATTTACTTGCTAATTACTCGATTGGTTACTCGACTTCGTATTTTGGAACTCTTGAAAATGTAGATAATCAACTAAAATTTATGTTTGTTAGTGATAGCGGGCATATTCAAATTGTAAAAATTTCAAAACAAACAAAATCAATTTTATGGACTTCAAAGAATGGCAGTTTGAGTGGAGAAAATTTAGTGGGCTATAATAGCAGATTGAGACCGGTTACGGAGTTTCTTCCAAAGGATAAAGTCTATAACTGGCCCAATCCAGTTTACGGAAATCAAACGAATTTTAGAGTTTATGTTAGTGAAGATGCAATTGTGACAATTCGTATCTTTGACTACAGTGGAAGTTTTATTGATGAAATAAAAGGTATTGCTGTTGGCGGTCTGGAGAATGAATTCATCTGGAATGTTTCACAAATTGAGAGTGGAATTTATCTGGCAAGAGTTGAAGTTAGTTCGCAGAATAAATCAGATTTTAAAGTTATAAAAGTTGCAGTTGTAAAATAATTGAATAAGCTTATTAATTTCCCAGAAGAAATCCCATCAAGGAAAAATGTGATGAAAAAGTATTTCTTATTGAGTCTACTATTATCTTGTCTTTTCGTAAAATTTTCTTATGCACAATTTAATGAATTTCATCCTTTTGTTAATTGGTTGACGATTGAGACTGAACATTTTTCAGTCCACTTTCACGAAGGAGCTGAACGAACTGCAAAAGTAGTTGCTAAAATAGCTGAAGAGATTTACGAACCAATTACTTCTCTTTATGGTTACAAACCAGAACGCGTTCACTTCGTGATAAAAGATATTGATGATTATTCAAACGGAGCTACTTACTTTTTTGATAACAAAATAGAAATCTGGGCACCTCCGCTTGATACCGATTTACGTGGAACACATAACTGGTTGAGAAATGTAATTTCTCACGAGTTCACTCATATGGTACAACTTCAGGCTGCAATGAAATTTTCTCGAACTTTTCCCGCTGCTTATCTCCAGATTTTAAATTATGAAAGAGAAAGGCGACCCGATGTTTTATACGGCTTTCCAAATGTGATTATTTCGTATCCCATTCCAGCAATTAATGTCCCTCATTGGTTTGCAGAAGGAACTGCTCAGTATATGAGAAATGAATTTCAATACGATTTCTGGGATACTCATCGAGATATGATTTTAAGATCTTATGTACTTGATGGAAATATGCTTTCGTGGAATCAAATGGAAGTGTTTGAAAAAACAAGTCTCGGAAATGAATCGGTTTATAATTCTGGATTTTCTCTCGTTAGTTACTTCGCAATGAAATACGGTGAAAAGAAATTAGTTGAAATCAACAATCGACTTAGAGATAAACTTTCTTTCACAATTGATGAAGCAATTTACAAAGTGCTTGGAATTACAGGGAGAGAACTTTACGAGGAATGGAAATCATTTTTAACAAATTATTATAAAACAAATACTGAAGTAATTAGAAAGAATCTTTTCACTGGAGACATAATTGAAAGTAAAGGTTTCGGGAATTTTTATCCTGTTTTCAGTCCTGATGGAAATAAGATTTATTATCTCTCGAATAAGAACGAAGATTACTTTATCACATCAATCTATGCCTATGATTTATATCAAAAGAAATCAGAGTTAATTATAAAAGGAGTTAGTTCAACATTCTCAATTTTTCCTGACGGCGATAAAATTTTATACGCAAGACTTACTGAAAAAAATAAAAACTTAGTCAAGATTCATGATCTCTACATCTATGATCTGAAAACTAAAAAAGAAAAGAGACTCACAGAAGGTTTGCGTGCGAATAATCCTTCTCTTTCTCCAGATGGAAAAACGATTGTCTTTTTATCTCAAAAAGACGGAACACTAAATCTTTTCTTGATTGATGTTGACGGTAAGAATTACAGACAATTAACTCATTTCAAAAATGGAGAACAACTTTTTAATCCTAAATTTTCACCAGACGGATCAAAAATAATTTTGGATTACACTCTTAATGATTCAAGAGATATAGCAATTTGTGATCTTAATGGAAATCTTTCATTCATATTTAATGAAAAAGATATTGATGAAAGAAATCCTGTATTCATTGATGAAAACAAAATACTCTATTCTTCTGATGAAAAAGGCATTTTCAATCTTTTTGTTTATGATTTGAATACAAAAGAAAAGCGGCAGATAACAAATGTGCTTGGTGGTGCTTTCATGCCTTCAATTAATTATAAAGGGGAGATTGTATATGCTGGTTACACATCGACAGGTTATAAAATTTTTACTTTTTCGAATTATGATACTCTCGATTTTAATCACATCCCTGTCTATAACCACAGTTTATTCAATATTCCAACTGAGAAAAGATCTAACGGAAATTTCGATTGGGAAAGACTCCGTAATTTTGATGATACACAACATCCAGATTTTGAAATCAATAAATATCGTGGAACCTTTACTAAACTTTCGGTAATTCCTTTCGTGCGTTTTGATAATTACAGTCAGACTGCCAAAGGCTTTGAGTTACTTAAACCAGGAATTTATTTCTACTCATCTGATATTTTAAATCGTTCTGCAATGTTTGGAAGTGCTGCTATAAACTCACGCTTTGAAAGAGATTTATATTTAGGTTTAGAATACAGGGATCGGATTCCATTATTGTATCTGATTGGATTGAAACCAGAACTCACTTTCGAACTTTATAGTGTCTCTCGAAAGGCAGAAAATTTTCTCGGATTATTTCCCGATACACTTCACGATGGTACAATAAATTATGGATTCAAAACTCCAATTGAAATCACTTATAATCTTTTTGAAGTTGATTTCGGTTTGAAACATTTTTTCTTGAGCAAAAATCAAACAATTCAATTCAAAACAATTTTCAGCCGTTACTCCGCTGATTTAAGCTCGTTCTTACTACCAAACAATCAACTTTATCCAGCTACTTATGAAGTCTATCTTAAAGGCTGGACTTTCTCATTGACTTATAATTTTGAAAATATCTTACTGAAAAAAGATATGGATATTAATCCTCTGGGTACCAGACTCAATTTGAATCTTGAATATTCAATTAATGATTTCAATCCTGAAACTTACTATGATGAAAACTCCGGTCAACTTCTAACACGATATGGCAGAACCAAATATTCTCGAATTGAACTTAATGCAATGCAATCATTTGAGCTACCAATAAAAAAACATTCACTGACTATAACCACACGAACGGGAACAACATTTGGACCTGAGACAGACAGTTTCTTCGATTTTTATTTAGGCGGTTTGATTGGGATGAAGAGTTATCCTTTTTATGCAATTAGTGGAAACGAAATTTTTCATCTTAACTTGAATTATAGATTCCCACTTCTTGAGGATATTGATACTCGTTTATATCACATTTACATTGATAAAGTTTATGGATCAATCTATTTTGAAACTGGAAACGCATGGCAATCTAAATCAGTACAAATGAAAGATTTTAAGAAAGGTGTTGGTGCTGAATTGAGAATACAGATGAATTCATTTTATCTTTTCCCGACGAGTTTATTTGTAAATGTTGCTTATGGATTTGATGAATTCAAAAGACAAAACATTTTTACAAAAGAAACCATAAAATATGGAAAAGAGATTCTGGTTTACTTTGGAATATTATTCAGCTTCGAAATCTAATAGGTGAGTGTATGAAAAAAATCATTTTTTATCTTTTGATAACAGGTATTTGTTTTGCTCAACAGACTAATTATCCCTCGGGTAATTTAAGCACAGATTTTAAATGCTTTGTAAACAAATTCAATAAGGAGAAAATTTCTAATCCACAACAAAATGTTAAGTTAAAATCTCCTTACATCGCTGGTGCACTTTCTGCTTTGATTCCTGGAAGCGGAGAAATTTATAACGGTGATTATTTCAAAGCTATTTTATTTTTTGCTGTTGAAGGAATTTCCATTTACATGATAAATCATTACAATAAAAAAGGAGATAATCAAACAGCTTATTTCCAGAATTTTGCTGATGAACACTGGAGTGTAGTTCGATATGCAGAGTGGCTCAATCAATGGGCTTCTGCTTTAGGTGGAAATGCAAATATTCACATCAATCCAGATGCAAATTTGAAACCATGGCAAAGAGTTAACTGGGATGAATTAAATTCTGCTGAACGGACAATTAGAGAATTTTCTCACACACTTTATCCCTATGCACATCAACAATACTATGAGATGATTGGGAAATATCCGCAGTATAGTCAAGGCTGGGATGATTCTAAATTTGCAAAAGGAATTTATTCTATCGCAGGAGAATATTATTACGATACAAAGGGAAATTTCATCTATTATTCATCACTACGTGGAAAAGCAAACGAGTATTATAATTTTGCAGATAAAGCTTTGATTGTACTCTTGACGAATCATGTGATTAGTTTTGTTGATGCAATTATCTCAGCAAACAGGTATAATTCAAAAATTAAAATCAGTGCTGAATTGAAACAATCGAATTTTGCAGGAATAAATGATTATTATCCTGAATTGACTCTAAAACTTAGATTTTGAATCTGTTATTAAATTCAAAATATAATTTGAGTTTACCTGATAGAACTTAGAAACACACACATTAATTTATTCCTATCTTTTTCATAATTTTGAAAGAATATGAAGATACCAGTTGTTGTAATCGTTGGCAGACCAAATGTAGGTAAATCAACCTTATTCAACCGATTAGTCGGTAAACGTGAAGCCATTGTAGATAAAACATCAGGAGTTACTCGCGACCGAAATTATGGTGAAGTTGAATGGTGCGGAAAAGTTTTCAACTTAATTGATACAGGTGGATTTGTTCCTGATTCAGAAAATGTTTTTGAAAGAGCTATTGCCGAGCAAATAAATGCTGCTTTACAGGAAAGCGACGCAATAATTTTTCTTCTCGATGCTTATGATGGAATTACTCCCACAGATAAAATGATTGCCAACATGCTGCGCAAATCGAATAAACCTGTTTATGTTGTTGTAAATAAGGTAGATACTGAAGACAAAGAAAATTTTTCTGCTGATTTTTATGAATTAGGTTTCGATAAAATCTATACAATCTCTGCACAGCTTGGTAGAAAAATTGGTGATTTTCTCGATGTATTGACGAAAGATTTTCCTGAGAACTTGAATGTACTTGAAGAAAAAGATGAACTTCCAAGATTTGCCATAGTGGGTAAGCCTAATGTTGGAAAATCTTCTTTTGTTAATGCTCTTCTTGGTTACGATAAACATATTGTAACTGAAATTCCCGGAACTACACGAGACGCAATCGATACAAAACTAAAATATTATGGCAGAGAAATCAGTTTAATTGATACAGCTGGACTCAGACGAAGAAGCAGAATTACTGAAAGCATAGAATTCTTCAGCGTGTTGAGGACTTTGAAAGCTTTCGATAGATGCAACGTGGCAATTGTCTTAATTGATGCAACTCAAGGTCTCGAGAAACAGGACTTAAGAATTATTAATGAAGCAATAAAGCGAAAAAGAGGAATTGTAATTGCGGTCAACAAATGGGATTTGATTGAAAAAGATGATAAAACCGCACGAAGGTTTGAAATAAGTTTGAGAGAAATTTTAGGTGAGTATAATTACATTCCTATTATTTTTATTTCTGCATTAACAAAGCAAAGAATTTACAAAGTTATCGAGATTGCATTACAGGTACTCGATGAGTGGAATAAAAAAATTCCAACAAGTCAACTCAATGATTTTCTTGAAACAACATTTAGAACTTTTTCATTACCATCCACACCTACAGGAAAAGAAATAAAAATAAAATACGGAACACAGATAAAAACATCTCCACCAGTTATTGCATTCTTCAGTAACGAACCAAAATATATACAGGATCACATAAAAAGATTTATTGAGAATAAATTAAGAGATCAGTTTGGATTTGTTGGAGTTCCGTTAACTTTAGTATTCAAAAAGAAATAAAATGCTAAAACGAAAAATTATTGTAATTGGAGGAAGTGCTGCAGGTCCGGCAGCAGCAGCAAAGGCAAAAAGAGTAAATCCTGATAATGATGTAATTTTATATGAAGCCGGCAAATACATTTCCATTGGAACCTGTGAAATTCCTTATGTCCTAACCGGTGAAATTGATAATCCAGATAAAATAATTTTCTTCACACCCGAATCATTTGAAAAAGAAAAAGGCGTTAAAGTTAAAATTCAACATCGGGTTGAGTCGATCGATAAACAGAAAAAAATCATTTATATCCGTGATTTAAATTCAGACAAAGTTTTTGTTGATAATTATAATAAGTTAATCCTGTGCACGGGTTCAACAAAAAAAATTCATCCTTCCTTTAGAGTTGGATTAAAGAATGTATTTTATCTAAAAACCATTGATGATCTCAAATCAGTAATTGCTTTCATTAATACTACAAAGATTCAAAATGCAATGATGATTGGTGCTGGTTATACAGGTCTGGAATTACTTGAATTTTTAAGTTCAGTTGCTCCCAATGTTTATTTGATTGATAGAGAAGAGTTACCGCTACCTGGCTTTGATTATGAAATCAGAAAAATTTTGCTTGATAAGATTAATGAAAAAAAAATCAACTTTATTGGTGGTGTAAATTCAATAATCCCATTTGAAAAAGATTCAATCGTTACAAAAGTTAAAGTCGATAAAGATTTTATTGAAACTGATTTAATTTTAATCTCAATCGGGTTTGAACCAAACAATGGACTTGCAAAATCAGCTGGTTTGTCATTAAATCATCCCTGCGGTTCTATTAAAGTTGATGATAAGCAAAAAACTTCAGACGATAACATTTATGCAGCTGGTGATTGCTGTGGAGTAAAAGAATTTATTACTAAGAAAACAAGATGGATTCCGCTTGCTTCAATAGCTCATGATCAGGGACATGTTGCTGGTGCGAATGCTTCGGGAGATTTTGAAACTTTCGAACCAGTTGTGAGAAATACGGCATTTAGATTTTTTGATGTTAATATTGCAATGGTTGGACTTACTACTTATGAAATTGAAGAGAATAGAATTCCTTACAAAGAAGTTTCTGTTCTTGGTAATTCAAGAATTAAAATTATGCCTGGCGGTTCAAAACATTTCATCAAAGTGAAATTCAAAGCTGATGATAAAAAAATTAAAAGCGCTAACTTGATTGGTGGGGAAGATATAATCGGAAAAGTAAATTTGATTTCGTTTGCAATTAAAAATTCAATTCCGATTCACAAATTAGCTGAAACAAATTTTGCATATACTCCTACTCTTTCACCTTTAATTGACTCATTATCAATTTTAGCCAAAAAAGCGAGTGAGTAAAATGAAATTAAAAAATCTAACCATAGTCGATCATCCCCTTGCTAAAAGGGATTTAACAATTCTAAGAGATAAAAACACAACGCCTCTCGAATTCAGAAATGCAATCAAAAGAATTTCTTCTGTACTTGTTACGGCAGTTACAAAAAACTTTCAATTGAAAGAAATTAAAGTTCAAACTCCCCTTGAAAAAACAATTGGCTATAAGTTAAACCATGATGTTGTAATTGTTCCAATACTGCGAGCTGGGTTATCTCTTGTTGAACCTTTCCTCGAAATGATTCCCGATGCAAAAGTTGGTCACATAGGTTTATATCGAGATGAAGAGACTTTAAAGCCTGTTGATTATTACTTGAAACTTCCAAAGAACATCAAAAAGGCAAAAGTATTGATTATTGACCCGATGCTTGCAACAGGTGGGAGTGCAACTGCTGCTATAACATTTCTAAAAGAACGAGGTGCAAATGATATCACACTTGTGTGTCTTGTAGCGGCACCCGAAGGAGTGAATAAAGTTTCTTCAGTGCATAAAGATGTGAAAATATTCGCAATTTCACTTGATCGAACATTGAACGATAAGGGTTATATTCTTCCTGGTCTTGGTGATGCTGGTGATCGTACATTTGGAACATTGTAATTTTAGATGAACATTCTAAAAAATTTTCTGCTATTTAAACTGATTTCTTTCCTTTTGCTTTCGAATATAATTTATGCCCAGATTTTTGTTTCTACGAAGGATAAAGTCGATTTCATTTGTGAAAAAATTTTCAAACAGAATTATGATTATGTAGATAAAATTTGTGAAGAATGGATTAGATACGAATCGCGAAACCCTCTTGGTTATTTATTCAAAGCAGCAAATCTTATCACAAGGTCAATTGATTATGAAGATGAACTAAATTATGATGATATAAAAAAACTTCTCAAAAAGTGTGAAGAACTTTCCTCTGAATCGAATTATTTTTCTGTTGAAGTAATAAAAGGACTTATTAATTCACTCAAAGCTTATGCTGATTATCAGAGAGGTGATTATCTTTCCGCATTCATAAATGGTTACAAAGCAACTAATTTCTTTTCAGAAGAAATTGAAAAAAATCCCGATTCACCTGAAGCTCTGATTGCAATTGGGATATATAAATATTGGAGTTCAAAAAAATCTGAATTTCTTCATTGGTTACCTTTAATTAAGGACGAAAGAGAAACGGGAATCAATCTTATCAAAAGAGGATTATCAAAAAATTCTCCCTTCAACTTTTTAGGTTTTTATTCTCTTTCATGGATTTACATCGACAATAATCAACCTCAAGAATCAATTAAAATTTGCAACAGAATTTTAAATGAGTTCAATGATTCGAGATTTTTTAATTGGACATTGGCAAGAAGTTTTGAAGAAATTAATCTGGACAAATCGATCTTCTACTATGAGAAAACTCTCAGCCTTATTCGTAGAGAAAAAATGAATGGCTATAGAGAAGTTGTTCTTTTGCACATTTGTGCTCAACTTGAATTTAAATCAGGGCGATATGATGAAGCACTTTCAAGATTAAACGAAATTGAAAAAGTTAACTTAACTCCTTATGCAAAGAAACGACTGGAAGATAGATTCAAAAGAATTGAGAGTCTTAAAAATCAAATAAAATCCCTTAAAAATTGAGGTTTTTTACACTTTTTTCATCTCTGATTTGGGCAGCAAATTCTATTAGTCTCTAAAAAATTAAAACACTGGAACTAACTAGCTTCCGAAAAGTATTTGTTCTTGACTTTGAAAAATTAGTTTGTAAATTATAAGTAGAAATTCAATAAAACTATGTTAAGCACCAAGTACCAAAAGATGTATAGTAATCTCATCGAAGTGTGCAAAAAAAATCTTGTCATCTTCGATGAGAACTTGATCCGAAAAGCTTTCGATTTCGCTCTTGAAGCTCACAAAAATGATCTTCGTGCATCCGGTGAACCATACTTTGATCATCCTTATGAAGTGGCGATGATCATCGCTAAAGAAATTCCACTTGATGATATCTCCATAGCTTCTGCACTTCTCCATGATGTTCTTGAAGATACTGAAATTACATTTGATACTTTAAAAACACATTTCAATCAGACTATTGCTGAGATTGTTGATGGAGTTACAAAAATTGGTGGAGTTATAAGAGATCACGATGCAAGTCAGGCTGAAAATTATCGTAAACTTTTGCTTTCGATGGTTAAAGATATTCGTGTAATTCTGGTCAAATTTGCTGATCGACTTCACAATATGCGAACGCTGGAATTTCTTTACCGTGATAAACAAATTAGAATCGCTAAAGAGACGATGCAGATTTATGTACCATTTGCTCATAGATTTGGTCTGGCACAAATCAAATGGGAACTGGAAGATTTATCTTTTAAGTATTTAAATCCAGAAGCTTATGAAGATATTCGAAAAAAATTAAAGGCAACAAGAAGAGAACGAGAAGCTTATATCAGAAAAACCATTGCACCGATAAAACAAAAACTTGATGAAGAAGGATTGAAATATGAAATAGAAGGCAGACCCAAACATTTTTATTCAATCTACCGCAAGATGATTAACCGCGGAAAGTCTTTCGAGGAAATTTATGATTTGTTCGCAATTAGAATTATTCTTGATACTGAAAATATCTATGAATGTTATAATGTCCTTGGAATAATTACTCAGATTTATCGACCTGTACCTGACCGCCTTCACGATTATATTGCACTTCCTAAATCGAATAACTATCAATCACTCCATACAACTGTTATGGGTCCTGAAGGTAAGATGGTCGAAATTCAGATCCGAACAAGAAAAATGCATGAAATTGCAGAACGGGGAGTGGCAGCTCACTGGAAATATAAAGATTCTTACAGATCAACAAATAAAGAAATGGAAGAATGGGTTGATTGGATTAGAAATATTTTTGAGAATGTGTCCAGTCGGGAAGAGGCAAACAGAGATATAATTGAAAGTTTTAAACTTAATCTATATCAGAATGATATTTATGTTTTCACTCCTAAAGGTGATTTGATAGTTTTACCTAAAGGCGCAACACCTGTCGATTTTGCTTTTCAAATTCATACAAAAGTTGGATTTCATTGTATAGGTGCAAAAGTAAATGGTAAAATTGTCCACCTAAATCATCAATTAAACAGTGGTGATCAGGTTGAGATTATTACTTCCAAAAATCGAACTCCAAATCGCAGCTGGGAAAAGTTCGTTGTTACTTCGAAAGCAAAACATGAAATCAGAAAGTGGATTCGTCAGGAAGAACTCAAATTTGCCGAAGAAGGGAAAAACATTTTTCAGAAAGTTCTAAAAAAATTGAAATTTCATATTAATCAAGATGATCTGCTAAAATTTATCCACAAACTTAAATTCGATAACCTTACAAGTTTTTATAAAGCAATTGCTTCAGGTACTTTAGATGTTGAAAAAGTCTTAACGACAAAACAAGAACAGGAAGAATCGGAATCCGATAAAAAAGTTGATGTTCTCGATTTTGATAAATTTGCTGATACTGCAAGACAGCAAATTGGTGGAGTATTAATCTCTGGCGATAAGTTAGATGTTCTTCATAATTATGCCAAGTGTTGTAATCCAATTCCTGGTGACGAAATTTTGGGATTCATTACAAAAGGTGAGGGTGTAAAAATACATAGAAAGAATTGTAAAAACCTTGAACGCTTGATGAAATTACACGAAGGAAGAATAATTGAAGTTAACTGGCCAAATACTGATGGTAATGTTTTTATTGCGGCCATTAAGATTGTAGGAGAAGATAGAGTGGGTATGCTCAATGATATATCTCAAACAATTTTGAATACTCAAAACACTAACATTAAAAGAGTTAACTTTAACTCTCATCGTTCAATTTTCTATGGAACTGTGAGTGTCAGTGTGAAAAATCTTGATCATTTAAATAAAATAATCGAACGACTTAAGAAAATACCAGGAATTGAATCCGTTGAAAGATTTGAAGTCACTAATTGAGTTTCATGGGCAGAATTTTAGCAATTGATTTTGGATTGAAACGATTGGGTATTTCCATTTCAGATCCCACAAATACACTGGCTTCACCTTATCCAACTCTTGAAAATAATCAGAAAGCAATAGATAAAATTCTGGAACTAGCCAGTAAAAATAATGTCGAGTTAATTCTTATTGGCTATCCCTTGAATATGGATGGATCAAAATCCACTCTTTGTGATGAGGTAGATAAGTTTATTTCTCAGCTTCAGCCAAAGACATCAATTAATATTATCAAGCGTGATGAAAGACTAACTTCTTATATTGCACAACAACAAATTCTTGAATCTGTTAAATCAAAGAAAAAAAGAAAAGATAAATCACTGGTCGATCAATTTTCAGCAAGAATTATTTTACAGGAGTATCTCGATGAAATTAAAAATCAATAAAATTAATATTTTCTTATGCCTGATTTTTTTATCAATAAAATTTGAAGCTAAAGCTATGCAAAAAGTAATTAACCTGTGTGGCGATTGGTTTTATAAAATAGATTACAATCAAATTGGAATTTCCAATAATTGGTTTGAAGGAAAAATTGAATATGATGGCAGAATAAAAGTACCAGGATTTTTTGAACAGCAAAAAAATAAAGATTTCGATGGCTGGTTCTGGTATTTCAAAGAGTTTAATTTCAATGAACAGGTCGATTCAAAAATTGCACTTTATTGCGAGGCAATTGATGATGATGCATCAATCTGGTTAAATGGTGAATTCATTGGCGAACATCAGGGTTATAGTGAAAGTTTTTATTTTGAAATTTCTCAAAAAATAAATCAAGGTAAAAATCTTCTTGCAATTCTTGTAAAAGATTATGGTGGTCCTGGAGGAATTTATAAACCGCTTTATATAAAGTTTTTCAACGATGTATTCGATTTGTTTAAAACAGAATTCTCAGAACATAAGGCAAGAGAATCACTTGACTGGGTAAGCAAGGGAATAATTTATGAAATCTTTCCAAGGTCATTTTCAAAGAATGGTGATTTTAATTCAATCATTAAGGAATTGCCTCGATTAGAAGATTTAGGTGTAACAGTTTTGTGGTTAATGCCCATTCATCCAATTGGTGTGATTAATCGTAAAGGTTCACTTGGCAGTCCATATTCTGTAAAAGATTATTATGAAATAAATCCTGAATACGGTACGAAAGAGGATTTCAAAAAACTTGTTAAGGAAGCACATAAACTTGGATTTAAAGTTATTATGGATGAAGTTTTAAATCACTGTGCCTGGGATAATGAATTGGTGAAAAAACATCCCGATTGGTTCACAAAAGATAATGAAGGAAAGATGATTTCGCCTAATTCAGATTGGACTGATGTTGTTGATTTTAATTATGATAATCAACAATTAAGAAAATATATGATTGAAATGTTGAGTTATTGGGTAAAAGAGTTTGATGTTGACGGATTTAGATTTGATGTAAGTGAACTTGTTCCACTTGATTTTTGGGAAGAGGCACGAGTTCATCTTGAAAAGCTAAAGCCGCAATTCTGGCTCTCTGAAGGAACTTTGCCAGAACATCATTTAAAAGCATTTGATATGACATATTCATGGAATATATATGATTTATTCAAACCAATTCTTGATGGTAAAAGAAGTCCACAGGCAATTATAAATTCGATTAAGCTTGAACAATATCAATTTCCGAAAAATTCTTTGAGGATAAGATTTAATGAAAATCATGATAAAGTAAGGGCTGCGAACATTTTTGGTGAAGATGGATCATTTATCACTGCAGCAGTTGTGTTTGCCTTAAATGGTGTACCATTAGTTCATGCTGGACAGGAAGTCGGAGAGAAGAATTTTTCATCTTTATTTGAAAAGACTGAAATTAATTGGGGAACTGATCCACATTCAAATGAACACTATCAATTCTTTAAAAAATTAATTCAATTAAAAAAAAGATTACCTGATTTAACCTATGGTCAAATTGAATCAGTTGAAGTCAATAGAGACCTGCTTACATTTACCAATTCGAAAGATGGTAAAGGGATTCTGGCAATTTTTAATTTCAGTGATAAAGTAAAATCTGTTGATTTAAATTTTATCGATGCATTGAAATCAAAATCTTTTGATTTAAAAAATATCATTGGCAGAAAATTCAAACTTAATGAAGAACGAATGGGAAGACCAGCAGATAAAATCTTTGATATAGATCCTTTAGGATTTATGATAATTGAATTTGAATAGTTTTTATGATTCAGATTTCTCAAATTTTCTCAAATAATTTGAATCAGTTTAAAGTAGAGGATTACATAAAGTGTGAGTGAAGAAATTCTATTAAAGATGTTTTGATTTGTGTAACAAAATTTTTTCCTGCTAATAAAGTTACCATTGATCATTAAAGAATTTAATAAAAGAAGTGATGGTTGCTGAAATAAATGCTAATTTTCTTGCAAAATTTTCGGTACTGGATTTTTAGGTTTATTTTTTTGAGTAAAATTATGTTTAACGGAACAAATTTAAATAGACAAATAATTTCGAATTAATTTTTATGATAAAATTTGGTAAGATTTAATTTATAATGCATAGAAAAATAATATTCATCTTATTGACAAAGAATAAAATCTTAAGTATTTTTTCAAAAAATTATGGAGCATAAAAATATGACATTAGACGCTCTCGGAATGATCGAAACCAAAGGATTAGTTGGTGCGATCGAAGCGGCAGACGCAATGGTAAAAGCCGCTAAAGTTGAATTAATTGGAAAAGAAACAATTGGCGGTGGATATGTCACCGTTATGGTTCGCGGCGATGTAGGAGCAGTCAAAGCTGCAACCGATGCTGGGGCTGCCGCTGCTCAACGAGTCGGTGAACTTGTTTCCGTGCATGTTATCCCAAGACCTCACTCCGATGTCGAATTAATTCTTCCAAAAAGACCAAAACAATAAAAAATTTAAATGGATCTGGCACTCGGATTAATTGAAACGAAAGGTCTCGTCGGAGCTATCGAAGCTGCCGATGCAATGACCAAAACTGCAAATGTGAAGCTAATTGGTAAAGAATACGCAAAAGGCGGGCTTGTAACAATTAAAATTATGGGCGAAACTGCGGCTGTCAAAGCTGCAGTGGATGCCGGCGCAGCAGCTGCTCAGCGTGTCGGTGAATTACTTTCAGCTCATGTTATCCCGAAACCAGATGACCAGATCGATATGATTGTTTTTGATCAAGCTGTTCAGACTCCTGATCCTGACGGCATTGTCTCAACTGGAACTGTAAAAAAGAAAAGAGGCAGAAAACCAAAACCTCAGCCAGATCTTTTCTCAATAGCAGATAAAACTAAGGAACAGGTTGATCCAAAAACATTAAATCTTGAATCACTTCAGGCGATGACAGTAGAAGAGCTAAGAAGATTAGCTCGTAAAACAATTGGTTTTCCAATTTATGGGAGACAAATTTCACGAGCTAATAAGTCTGAACTTCTAAATTACTTTGAACAATTAATCTAAATCATACATTTTTAGATTAATTTGAATTATTTCAGAAACTCCACATTTTTGTGGAGTTTTTTTATGAAAAAAGAAATTAGATACTTTTTAGTTTTTATAATTTTAAGTGCAATTTTTTGGTTTGCTATCACCCTAGGTGAAGAGTATACAGTTAATTTAAATGTACCTGTAATTATTGAACTGAATGAAGAGAATATTGCAATCGAGGGGAAAGTACCGCAGTACCTTAGTTTAAAAGTTCGAACTACTGGTTGGGAAATTTTAAAGCTTAAACATTTTCAACCACCGGAGTTTTTTATTTCGATAAAAAATCCTGGTGATAATCTTAGTGTTGAATTGAGTAATATACCCAATGACCAATTAAAGCTATCCTCTGACGCAAAAATTTTAGATATAAAACCTGCTATGATTAATCTAAATTTTAATTATGCGATTGAAAAGAAAATTAAAATTTATCCTGTTTTAGATCTTAGTTTTAAAGAAGGATATGATATTGCTTCACCTATTACTCTTGAGCCTGATTCAATTTATATAAGAGGATCACGTAGATTGTTGTTAGCCATTGATTCATTTCCCACAAAAAAAGTTACACTTAAAGATCTTTCTGATTTTACAAGTGTCGAAACAGAACTTTCAGATACACTAACTAATTTAATTTCATTCGAAAAGAAGAAAATTAAAATTTCTTTCGATGTTCAACAGGTTGTTGATAAATTGTTTGAAAAAATTCCTGTTGAATTGATTAATCAACCAAATGATAAAGAAGCTCTTCTGCTACCTTCTTTTATTGATATCAAATTAAGAGGGGGAATCTCTATATTGGGTTCAATTAATGTTGACTCTTTAAAAGCATTCATAGATTATAGAAAGTATGCAAATAAATCCGATGAAGAAATTGTACCTGAGGTCATTTTACCATTTGGAGTTTCTGTTATAGATTACTATCCAAAACAATTTAAAATAATTTTAAGAAAATAATATGTTTATCACTTTTGAAGGTATTGATGCATCAGGAAAATCAACTCAAGCAAAGTTACTTGAGAATTATTTATTAAATCAAAATAAAAAAGTTATAGTTGTAAGAGAACCTGGCGGAACAAACTTATCTGAAAAGATTCGTGAGATTCTTCTCTCAAAAGAGAATTTCAACATGGTAAAAGAATGTGAAATTTTTTTATTTTCTGCCAGCCGTGCACAACTTGTCCGTGAAGTTATTATTCCAAAATTGCGGGATGGATATATTATTATTTCTGATAGATTTCATGATTCGACAACTGCATATCAAGGTTTAGGCAGAGATATTTCTTTAGAAGATGTTAGAGTTATTCACAAAATAGCAATTGATGATTGCATTCCAGATTTAACTTTTTTCCTTGATATTCCTTATGAAGAATCTATTAGGAGAAAAAAATTAAATCAACTTTTCCCGGATAGAATAGAATTAATGGGCAAGGATTTTTTTGAAAGAGTTCGAGGCGGTTACATTAAAATTAGTGAATACGAACCGAATCGATTTAAAGTCATTGATGGAGTTCGTGATCCTCAAGAAATTCATTTAGAAATTATAAACATTTTTAGTCAAAAATTAAGTGAGATGAAAGGTCTGTAAACATGAAAAGGTTTGTTTCTTTTATTGTGCTTCTTGTCATTCAATTGAATTTTGTTTTTGCACAGGATGAATATTATGAAATCCTGCGAAGTATTGAGCTTTTCGGTTCAACCTACAAAGAAATTATTTCAAATTATGTTGACGATGTCTCACCTAGAAATTTGATGAAACGTGGAATCAATGGAATGCTGGAAGGGCTTGATCCTTTCTCTAATTATTTTGACGAGTCTGAAAGAGAAGACATTGATCTTTTAACAACAGGGAAATATGGCGGAATTGGAATAATTGTTTCAGCTCGTGGTAATGAATTAGTTGTTATGGAAGTAATGCCTGGTTTTGCAGCACAGCGTCAGGGTATAAGAGTAGGTGATATCATACTTGAAATTGACGGAGAAAAGGTCACTATTGAGAATGCTGATAAAATGAGTTCGAAAGTTAGAGGTAAGCCTGGAACTGAAGTTAGATTGATGATCAAGAGACCGCCTGAAGGCAAAATTATTGAGTATCACTTAATAAGAGAAGAAATTAAAATAGACAATATTTCAGTTGCAGGATTTCTTCCAGAAAGCGATGGAATCTTTTATGTTAAAATCGATCGATTTTCTAAAAGATTAACTGACGAATTTCTTGAGAAAGTTGTAGAAGCTAAAAAACAACAGCCAATCAAGTACTTCGTAATCGATCTTAGAAGTAATCCTGGTGGATTATTACAAAGCGCAATTGAATTACTGGAATTATTTATACCAAGAGGCGAATTGATTCTTTATACACAGGGACGAACTGCAGAATCACGACAGGAATTTTATTCCAAATCCAGTCCACAATTTGGAGACACACCACTTGCAGTTCTAATTGATGGGAACTCTGCTTCAGCAAGTGAGATTATTGCAGGCACTATTCAGGATTTGGATAGAGGAGTAATAATTGGGGAAAAATCATTTGGTAAGGGCTTGGTACAGACAATAATTCCGCTGCCTTTTAATGCGAGTCTAAAATTAACTACTGCAAGATATTTTACTCCCAGTGGCAGATGTCTGCAAAAATTGGAATATCTAAAAAACCAAACCGATGTTTTGAAGATAAATCAAGATAGCTCAAAAATTTATTTCACCAAAAATAAAAGAAAAGTCCTGGGCGATGGGGGAGTAACTCCGGATACAATTATTTTCCATAATGGGAAGTCAGAAATTGTGAATGAACTTCTTAACAAAGGAATGTTTTTTAAGTTTGTCTCTGAATATTTGAATACTCAAAAAAATATGGATATTAGTAAAATAGATAAGGAAAATATTCTTTCTGATTTCACACGTTTTTTGAAGAAAAATAATTTTTCTTATGTACCTTTAACAATTAAACTTCTTGAAGTTTTAAGCAATGATTTAATGAAGAACAATGTAGATTCAGAAATTTTAAACGAAGTTGAATCAATAAAAAATAAAGTTAGATTTAATCTTGAAGAAGAAATAACTAATCACAAAGATCAAATTTTTAGATACTTACTTTTAGAACTTTCCAATCAGTCTTCAGATGTTAATTTTAAACTCCAGTTTATTAGATCATCTGATAAGGATGTACAAGCAGCTGTTTATGTACTATCGAATATAAATGTTTATAAAAAGTTTCTAGGAATGAAATGAATGAATTGTTTATTTTAGTCGGTTATTTATTACTCGGAATTTTAGTTGGATTTATAGCAGGTGCATTTGGAATTGGTGGTGGTGTGATAATGGTTCCTTCTTTTATGTTTCTCTTTACACTGCATAACTTTGAATCAGAGTTAATTCCAAAGTTTGCAATTGGGACAAGTCTTGTTGCATCGGTGCTTGCATCAAGCTCAGGTGCATTTGGGCATTTGAAGAATAAAAACATTGATGTAAAGATTGGGATGCTAACAGGACTTTTTGCAGTTCTGGCTGGATTTTTTCTTTCTTTTGTAGCTGTTAAGCTTGATGCGAGGGCATTAAAGATAATTTTCAGTTTTGTACTTCTACTTGTTACAATAAGATTAATTACTGATCAGAATGTTAAAGATAATGATGAAAATACTCAATGGAAGTATAGCTACTATTTTGCACCCTTGCTTGGTATTCTTGTTGGTTCTCTATCAGCATTTGCTGGTGTTGGCGGTGGAATAATTGCTGTTCCGATTTTCCACTATTTCTTCAGAATGAAATTTAAGACATCAATTGGAACCAGTAGTTTGATGATAATATTTTCAGCTCTATCTGCTGCTGTCTCTTATATCATAAATGGATTAAATAATCCATCAATTTCTTATAACTTTACGCTTGGATATGTTTATCTAATTGCTGCAGTACCTGTTGGAATTGGCACCATTATCTCAGGAAGGAAGGGTGCACAATTCACTCACAATATGAATATTAGACCACTTAAGATTTTGTTTGCCCTTTTAATTTTGTTGATTGATGTTAAGATTCTTTGGGACGTTTTTGGTTAAGAATTGAAGTTACTTTTCTAATTAACTCATCTCTAAAGAAAGGTTTGGAGATATATTCATCACAACCCATACTCAAGAATTTTTCTCTATCTCCTACCATTGCAAATGCTGTGATTGCAATAATTGGAATATTTTTAAAACGTTCATCACGCCTGATTAATTTAATTGCATCTGTACCATCTACTTTACCAGGTAAATTGATATCCAGTAGAATAAGGTCATATTCATTCTCAGATAATAATTGAATAATATTTTCAGCGTGTGTATAACAATCAAGTTCAGCGATATTGCGAAGAAAGATTTTTACGAGTTCCTGTGTATCGGTATTATCTTCAATGTAGAGAATTTTTGCCTTCTGGTTCATTGTCCTCATTTGTTTCTGTAATAATAATTGAACTAAAAATTAAATTCAATTAATATTTGTCATTTTATGGGTCATCTCAATAAATCGATAAATCTATTTTTAGATTTGAAAAAATTTAGCTACAGATGTAAGTCTTTAATTATTTGTTGAATAAACCAAACGGATTAAACGGTAAGAATTACTTTGAATCTTAAATACATTCTAATTTATTAGTGAAAAACTGAATAGCGAGTTGGTATTTACATTTATTAAATTATATTTTTTTTAATTTTATGTTAATATACTCTTGATTGTATTCCATTCCTTGATTTTCTAACCTTCATTTACAAAATTGAATTAATATTTTTCTGCTTTGAAATGAGAGAAGATTTTATATTCACTACCACCAAAAACAATCATTTACGAGGAACGATTTTTTTTAAATCCAATCCTGAAAATCTGCCCTGTGTTTTCATTGTTCATGGATTCAAAGGATTTAAAGACTGGGGTTATGTTCCATTCTTTGCAGAAGAATTAGCAGATAATGGTTTTTTTGTTGTGACTTTTAATTTTTCTCACAATGGGATTGGTGAAAATCCATTTGAATTCACTGAGCTGGAAAAATTTGCAAACAATACAATCTCACTTGAAGTCGAAGAATTAGGTGAATTGATCAATTTCTACAATAATGGTGGATTTGGTTTTGATGGTTCTAAAAACTTTATAGGACTGATTGGGCATTCAAGAGGAGGTGCAATTGCACTTATTCAGACAAACGAATCAATCAAAAACAATGTTAATCGAAATCTTAAAGCACTTGCACTCTGGGGGACAATTGCAACATTTGAAAGATACACAAAACATCAAATTGAAATATGGAAAAATCAGGGCTATATCGAAGTAATTAATTCGCGAACAAATCAGATGATGCGGTTAAATAGAATTTTACTCGATGATTACGAATTAAACCGTGATAGATTCGATCTTTTAAAATGCATCTCGCAAGTGAATCTACCTATCATAATTATCCATGGTGATCAAGATTTAACTGTTCCATTGAAAGAGGCTTATCAACTTTATGAAGCGAGTAATAAAGATTTGACTGAACTCGTGATAATTAATGGAGTTGGACATACATTTAATATTGTCCATCCTTATGCAGGTTCAAATCCACAATTTGAACAGGTAAAAGCAAAAACTATTGATTTCCTAATTAAACATCTCACCAATATTCGAGGTTGAAATGAAGCCAATGATTTTTGGTATAGTTCTAATCATTGCTTTTTCAATTTTCTATCTCTCATTAAAAAAGTTATATCAAGGTTTGAAAATTGGCAAGCCCGAAAATCGTTTTGATAGAATTAAAGATCGTCTAAAAAATGTTTTAATTGTTGCATTTGCTCAATCAAAATTATTTCGTGAACCAATTGCTGGCCTGATGCATGCTTGTATTTTCTGGGGATTTTGTGCTTTGCTTATTGTGGTGATTGAATCAATTATTCAAGGATTTTTTTATTCCTTTTCTTTTAGTTTTCTAAAGGGATTTTATACAATTATTACATTTACTCAGGATTTGTTTGGTGTTCTTGTACTTGCTGGTGTTCTGATTGCTGTAATTAGAAGATTTGTTCTAAAAATTAGAAGACTTTATTCAGAAGGTGATGGAAATCTTGATGCAGCTTTTATTCTTGCGTTAATATCCATTGTAATTATCTCAATGTTTGGTCAGAATGTTCATTTATCTCATCAAGATGCATCCTCATATCGATTTATCAGCGATTTCATCAGAGATAGTTTTCAGATTAAGAAAAGTGAAGTGACTTATGAATATTTCTGGTGGATTCATATAATCACAATTCTAATCTTTCTGAATTATTTACCATATTCAAAACATCTTCATGTTTTAACTTCCATACCGAATGTATTTTTCGCAAAACTTCCACCAGAAAAAAATACTATTAAACCATTGAATCTTGAAGATGAAACGTCAGAAGTTTTTGGTGCACTTGATGTAAATCATTTAACATGGAAACAAATTTTCGATGGATATACATGTACTGAGTGTGGAAGATGTACTGCAGCGTGTCCAGCTAATTTCACCGGCAAGAAACTTTCTCCAAGAAAAATTATAATGGATATCAGACATAGAATACACGATTTAAATTTTCATCCAGAAAGTCAGGAATTAAAACAGAAGACTTTAATTCATAATTATATTACCGATGAAGAAATCTGGGCGTGTACTACTTGCAATGCCTGCGTAACAGAATGTCCAGTAATGATTGAACATGTAGATACAATAGTTGATTTGAGAAGAGGATTAGTTTTAACAGAAAGTTCTTTCCCATCTGAGTTGAATGTTGTATTTAAGAATCTTGAATCAAATTTCACTCCATGGGCTTTCAGCCATTCGGAAAGATCAGCATGGGCAGAGGGACTCGATGTAACTATTGCATCGAATGATAATTCACCTGAATTGTTATTCTGGGTGGGATGTGCTGGTTCTTTTGATGAAAGATATAAAAAAGTCAGTCGTTCAATTGTCAAAATCTTGAAGAAAGCTGGAATTGAATTTAAAATTCTTGGGAATGAAGAAAAGTGCAATGGTGATGCTGCTCGCAGATTGGGGAACGAATACTTAGCTCAAATTTTGATGAAAGAAAACATTGAAACTCTTGAAAAGTATGGTGTAAAGAAAATTCTGACTGCCTGTCCACATTGTTATCATTCACTTAAAAATGAATATCCCAAGCTTGGCGGGAATTACGAAGTCATTCATCATACTGAATTGATTTCAAACCTCATCAAAGATAAAGTAATTAAACCAGAAAAGGATCTTAAATTGAAGTTGACTTATCATGATTCCTGTTATCTTGGAAGATACAATGATATTTACGAATCGCCGAGAGAAACTTTGAAATCTATTAATGGTATTGAACTCACTGAAATGAAACGATCATTTGATAAAGGTTTCTGTTGTGGAGCAGGTGGAGGTAGAATGTTTCTCGAAGAGAAAGAGGGTAAGAGAATAAATATTGAAAGAACAGAAGAAGCCTTGAAATTGAATGTTAATACTATTGCAACAGTCTGTCCATTCTGTATGACTATGATGAGTGACGGAGTGAAAGCTTTCGATGCGGCTGATAAAGTTCAGGTAAAAGATGTTGCAGAATTAATAGTGGAAAGCATCGAATAATTTGTTCTATCTTTTATTTGCAGGATAAAAATCCTTTGAAGTTAGCTAAATTTTAGTGAATATCTTTTCATCGATAGAATTATATTTAGTTTATTGAATTTCTAAAATGGTCGGTTGAAAGTTGATATATGCTTTATTTGATGGTACTGAAATCCATTGGTAAAATTTTAGATTGATATGCATTGTCACTTAATTTTTGATGTTGTTCTTTCGCAGGCAAGGATAAAATTTTCATAAGCTGATAATTTCAGCTTCTTCTATTTGACACATCAGGTAAAATTGCCTATTAGCAGAAATATTCATTTAAATCAACGAGTAGCTTCATTAAAAAATCATCCCAAAAAATTATATTGCTAAATAAATATTGTGAAAAATCAGGAATCAAAAATGTCAAAGAAAAAATATTTATCAGGCAAAAGAATAAATACAAAACCAATCAAACCAGATATAAAAATTACTGAACTCGTTGATAATTACTTTCAGGCTTATAATGCTGGAAGACTTTCTGATGCATGCAGACTTTTCACTGAAAAGATGCTTGAACCAGATGTAACAATTGGAATGAGTTTAACTGGTGCGTTAACTCCCGCTGGACTTGGCGGAACATGCATTGTTCCACTGATTAAGGCAGGATTTGTAGATTGGATTGTGAGCACCGGCGCCAATCTTTATCATGATACTCATTTTGGACTTGGTTTGAGTCTTCACAAAGGTACACCAAATGTAGATGACCGGGATTTGAGAGAAAAAGGTGTAGTTAGAATTTATGATATATTATTTGATTATAAAGTTCTTCTTTCAACAGATGCATTTTATCGTAAAGTTTTAAGAAGTGAAGTTTTTCAGAAGGAGATGAGCACGTCAGAGTTTCATTATCATCTTGGAAAGTTTGTTTACGAAAGAGAAAAAGCACTTGGATTGCCGCATCATTCTATTTTATCAAATGCATATTTGTATGAAGTGCCTATTTATACCTCTTCACCTGGAGATTCATCAATTGGAATGAATGTAGCTGCAATGAGTCTTCATGGAAATAAATTCAAATTCGATGTGAATAAAGATGTAATCGAAACTGCAGCAATTGTATTGAATGTCAAAATCAATGGTGGGAAAAGCGGCGTTTTAATTTTCGGTGGTGGTTCGCCTAAAAACTTTATGCTTCAAACGGAACCTCAAATTCAGGAAGTGCTTGCAATAGACGAAAAAGGTCACGATTACTTTTTACAGGTCACTGATGCAAGACCTGATACTGGAGGATTATCCGGTGCAACTCCATCAGAAGCTGTGAGCTGGGGAAAAGTTGATCCAAATAAATTGCCTGATTCAGTTGTTTGTTATATCGATACAACGGTTGCAATGCCAATTTTAACTTCTTATGCACTTGCAAAAAGAAAACGGCGTGAGCATAAAAGACTTTACAAAAAGCTTCATGAACTGATGGATAATTTAATTCAAATGCATCAAAAGAGCTTAAAAAAACTGAAAAATTGGTAAAAATATTCTTGTTCTCTTTTAATTATTGTTTATATTAGTAAAAGTAACAATCATAAAAATCTGGAGGAATAAATGAACAAATTAGATGAATTAAAAAACTTCATCGATTCGATGCAATCAGACTATGAAAAATTCTTCGTTAAAGGAAAAAATGCGGCGGGTACAAGACTTAGAAAATCACTACAGGAGCTGAGAAAAATGGCTCAGGAATTAAGAAACGAAATTCAAAAAGTTAGAATTGAAAGAAAATCCAAAAAGGAAGAGACATCTACAGAATCTTCTGAATCTGGAGAAAACCAATAATTTGAGGCGGTTTTTACCGCCTTTTTATTTTTATTTCTGTTCTAATAATAATTTTCTCATCCCTTTCTAACTTTTGTCTTATAAGTCTATATGAAAAACGCTATCATATTCTGTAATGGTAATCCTGTCAATAAAAAAATTATTATTAAGATTATTAAAAGATATAACCCAATTTTAATTGGTGCTGATGGTGGTTCAAATCATCTTTACAGGTACAAATTAAATCCTGATTATATTATTGGTGATCTTGATTCAATTAATTCGAATGTGAAAAATTATTTCCGAAATAAAGGGACAAAAATTATTAAACTTTCACGCCAGAATGATACTGATCTTGAAAAAGCTCTCAAACTTTGCAAGAAATTAAAACTCGAAAAAATTTTCATTACAGGATTTTCAGGAAAAAGATTTGACCATACTTTGAGCAATATTTCAAACGCCTTAAAATTCGCTGAATTCTTTGAAATTGTAATGATTGAAAATTTTAATTCACTTCAATTTGTAACAGGGGAAAGAGAATTTATCTCAGAGGATAATGAAATCATTTCGATTCTTTGTTTTAATCCTAAAGCAAAAATCACGACACATAATCTAAAATATCCCTTGAAGAATGAAACATTGTTCTTTGGAGAGAGAGAAAGTACAAGTAATGTTTCCCTTGGAAAAAAGTTTAAGTTGAAAGTTGAAAATGGTTTTGCACTTCTGATGAGAACTACAAAAAATTTTTTGAAATATGATCTCCCTTTTAATTCCTGACATCATCGTTTTAATTGTTTATGCAATCTTACTTGTTCTAATTGGTTTTCTATCAAGAAAAAGCGGGGTTGAAAGCAAAGTAGAATTTTTGCTTGCTGGCAGATCTTTGACATTGCCTTTGTTTGTGATGGTTACGGTTTCAACATGGTATGGTGGAATTTTAGGAGTTGGTGAATTCACATATCGATTTGGAATAAATTCATGGTTCACACAGGGATTTCCTTACTATATTTTTGCGATTCTTTTTGCTTTCCTTTTTTCAAAAAAAATCAGATCGACCAATCTTACCACAATTCCTGAAATGATTGAAAAAAATTATGGAAGAAGAATTGCTCTTATCAGTTCTTTCTTTGTTTTTGTAATTGTCACTCCGGCTCCTTATGCATTGATGGTTGGTGTGGTTGTGAATGCTTTCTCTGGTTTTCCAATGTGGGCTGGAATTGTTATTGGTTTAATTCTTTCAAGCATTTACATTTTTTATGCGGGATATAGATCAAATATTTTTACAGATGTTTATCAATTCATCTTAATGTTTGCTGGTTTTGCGTTGTTACTTGTATTCAGTTTGAACCAAGTAGGGAGTTTTTCTTATCTAAAAGAAAATTTGCCTTCTGATTTTTTAATACCCCTTAAGAATATTTCCCCGGGTTATTATTTAGTCTGGTTCCTTATTGGGTTGTGGACATTCATTGATCCGGGATTCCATCAAAGAAGTTATGCCGCAAAAAATGAACAAGTTGCTTTCTGGGGAATTATAATTTCTGTCTGCTGCTGGTTTGTTTTTGATTTTTTAACAGTCACTAACGGACTTTACACTCGATTATTTCTTCCTGACCTGGAAAATCCTGTCTATTCCTATTTGATTTATGCTGATAAGATTTTGCCAGAAATTTTGAAAGGAATTTTCTTCGCTTCGATTCTTGCAACAATAATTTCAACCTTGAATAGTTATGTTTTTCTTAGTGCTCAAACACTTGGTAATGATATTTTGAAACGACTTCAATTATTTAATTTGAGTGAAGTACAACTGACTAAAATTGGATTAATTGTTACAATTGTTCTTTCATCAATTCTTGCAATAAAAATTCCTTCAGTGATCGATTTATGGTACATGATTGGGTCAATATTTATTCCCGGTTTGCTTTTCCCTGTCATAGGTTCTTACTATAAAAAATTTAGATTAACAGGAAGGGTAACTTTTTATCAAATCACAATATCAACAATTGGGGTTTTTCTTTTTTTACTTCTAAGAAATTTGAATTTAATTGAAACAGATTTCGAACCCATTATAGCTGGAATACTAATTGGTTTAATATTCCAGCTATCTAAAATTTTTATTAAGGAAGGAAAATTGCAGCAGCAATAACAGTTGTCCAGAGTCCGTTTTTATCACCTTCAGCAGATTGAGTGATGTTGAAAGTTCGAATTATTTTTCCTGACATTTTATAAATGTTTTCTCTTTCACTCCAGGCTGTTTCCGGATCGAAATCAATTCCCAGAGTTGTTGCAAGCATTGTTGCTGCTAAGTCTTCAGCGTATTCACCAGCTTTGCTGTCTGTTTCACCATATGGATGATGTTCAGAAAGATAGCCGTATTGTGTTTCATCAGCAGGAATAGCAACACCAATCGAAGCAGCAATTAATCTATTAGGTTCGTTAGTTGCATTGCGAGCCATTACACAAAAAGTAATCTGACCTGGTTGAAGTAATTTTAATCCTTCCTGAGCAGGAATTCTTTTGCATCCTGGCGGGTAAATACTGGAAACAGAGACAAGATTACATTTTTCTATACCAGCACTTCTTAATGCTAACTCAAAAGATTGAAGATATTCTCTATGTCTTCCTACACCTTTTGTAAAGAATACTTTTGTCGGTACAAACAATTTTTAATTCTCCTTCATTTTATTTTTAATTTATAAAATTTTCTTTTTCCAACTTTTAAAATTGTTTCGGATTTTAAGTTAATTGTTTGATTTGGATTTAGAATTTTTTCTCCATCAATCGAAACTCCACCCTGCTCAATCAATCGGCGAGCTTCACTGTTTGATGGAACTGCTCCAACATGTCTCAACAGGTTTATGATGTTTTGTATATTTTCTTTAGTGACTTCAACTTCGATTAATTCGTCAGGTACTTCTTTGCGAACAAAAATCTTATCAAAATTTTCTTCAGCTTCTAAAGCTGCTTCTTTTGAATAATATTGCTCGACAATTGTTCGGGCAAGCTTTCTCTTTAAATCTCTTGGATTTATGTGAGGGTCTTCAAGCTGCTGTTTGATTTGAATTAGTTCCTCTCGACTTACATCAGTAACCAACTCGAAATAAGTATAAATCAAATTATCCGGAATGGACATCGTTTTGCCGTAAATTTCATTAGGTGGTTCTGATATTCCGATGTAGTTATCCAGTGATTTGCTCATCTTCTCGACGCCATCAGTTCCGGGTAGAATTGGCATCGTTAAAATTACCTGAGGATCCTGTCCATATTCTCGTTGAATATCTCTTCCAACCAATAAATTAAACTTTTGATCTGTTCCGCCTAACTCAACATCTGCTTTAATTGCAACTGAATCCATTGCTTGAGCGAGTGGATACAAAAATTCGTGAATGCTGATTGGTTCACCGTTGCGATATCTTTTTTCGAAATCGTCTCGTTCAAGCATTCGTGCAACTGTATATTTTGATGCAAGTCGGATCACATCTTCAAAAGTCATTTTGACGAGCCATTCGGAATTATAAACGATCTTTGCTTTCGATCCGTCAATAACTTTTGATGCTTGTTCAAAATAAGTCTTTCCAAATTCACGAGTTTCTTCGAGTGTCAGAGCTGGACGAGTTTTACTCCTTCCCGATGGATCACCAATCATTCCCGTAAAATCACCAATGATTAGAATTGCCTGATGACCTAAGTCCTGAAAATGCCTTAGTTTTTTAAGCACGACCGTGTGACCGAGATGAAGGTCAGGGCGACTTGGATCTGCTCCAAGTTTTATATTGAGTGGAATTCCTCTCTCAATTGATTTTTTGATTTTTAGTTCAAGATCTTCAATGGGAATGATTTCTTCGACGCCGCGTTGAATTAAATCGAGTTGTTCGTTCAATGGGGGAAATGTTCTTTTCAACTTATCTTATACTTCCTTTCTAATTCCCGTTTTAAGTCTTTTTCTGCGATTGATTCACGTTTATCATATATTTTCTTTCCTCGAGCCAGAGCTATTTCAATTTTGATTTTGCCGTTTTTCAAGTAGGCTCGAGTAGGGATGATTGTAAACCCTTTTTCCTTTACTTTTTGTTGAAGTTTCAGAATTTCATTCTTTTTTAGAAGAAGTTTCCTTTTTCTTTTTTCTTCATGATTGAATCGATTACCTTGAGCATATTCACTTATGTGCATATTGACTAAAAATGCTTCGCCATTTATAAAATCAACATACGAATCAAGAAAATTTGCTTTTCCCTGACGAAGTGATTTCACTTCAGTTCCTTTAAGAGCAATTCCAGCTTCATATCTATTCAAAATGAAATAATCATGAGCTGCTCTCTTATTTGTAATCAGTGTTCTCTCTTCTGAATTTTGATTCATTGCGAAGCAAACTTAAAAACAATGGAAAGTAAAATCAATAATAGTAAGTGAATTTTCTTATTCTAATTTAATTTTTTAAAGCGATTAAATCTCATAATTTCTTGTGATGAACTCACATGTCAAATCAAATTTATCAAATTTTAAAAGTTTCTTAATTTGAAAAAAATTTGAACAATGATGATCAAGAGAACTATCTTAATATTGCTAATTGTCTGGGTTGAAGTTTATTCTCAATCAACAATACTTTCACCTCATCCAACTGAAGATGGGACAAGATTTAGTTTTTCTCTCAATGAATTGCAAAAATTGAATTTTGTTGAACGCGAGAAGATAAGTTCAATTAAGATTAATTCAATCACAGTGGCAGGGACATTTAATAACTGGAATAAGAATGAATTTTTTATGGTTTTCGATTCCGCGAAGAATTACTGGTATGTTGATATTCCACTTAAGATGGGAGTTGAATATCATTACAAATTTGTGATCAATGATTCAATCTGGATAACTGATCCAAATGCACCAAATGTAACCGAAGATGAATGGCGAAATGGAATTATTATACCTGTTGGTTTTAATACTCCCTATGTCGTTGAATTAAATCCGCCTTACGGTAAAAGGATTGAAAAACTACAAAATATAACATGCAGACTGGTTAGTCCTTTTGGAAAAGTTGTAAATAGTTCAGTCCAATGTTTTCTTAATCAAAAACCTGTAAAATTCAGATTTGATGAAATGACGAATCAGTTAACTATTTTTTTACCTAAAAATCTGGAAGAAGGTGAACATTTTGTTCTTATAAAATTTGGAGATGATAAGGGAAATCAAAATGAAGGATTTTTAACAAAATTTTTCCTTGATCGTTATAAAGCAAAAATTAAAACTCCACAATTTTATGATTCTGCTGTTCTTTATGAAGTTTTCATCAGGAGATTCGCTGATTCAAATCAGGATGGAATTGGTGATTTCAAAGGATTATCAAATCGTCTTTCTTATTTGCATTCTTTGGGAATTACTGCACTCTGGTTAATGCCTTTCGATCAAAGTTCAAAAGATCATGGATACAATGTGATTGATTATTATTCAATTGAAAGAGACTATGGAAGCTGGGATGAATACTTTGAATTTTTGAGAGAATGCAAAAGACTTGGAATTAAAGTGATTAAAGATATTGTGATTAATCACTGCGATACTTCATTTATTTATTTCAGAGATGCTAAAAATAATCCGTCTTCAAAATATTCTAATTGGTTTCATTTTACTGATTCAGCAAATTCGGATTGGCGACACTTCGGGATTGAAAAAGATATGCCTAAGTTCAATTTCGAAAATGAAGAAGTGCAAAAATATTTTGTCGATTTTGTAAAATTCTGGATGGATCCCAATGGCGATGGAAATTTTGAAGATGGGATTGATGGAATTCGTTGTGACGCTGCAAAAGAAATTCCACATCGCTTCTGGAATCGTTTACGAAAAGAAGTCAAGAAAATAAGACCCGATTTTTTGATTCTTGGCGAAGTTTGGGATGGTGCAAATTATTTAATCCCATTTTTTGAAGATGAGTTTGATATGTTATTTGATTATCCATTTTATTACGCAATTCAAAACTTTTTTGATAATCAAAATCCTGATGCAATAAAAAACACATTCAATCTTCAAAAGAAAATCTATCCAGCTAATTTTCAAATGCTTAGATTTTTAAGCAATCATGATAATCATCGTGCGTTGTCACTCTTCAAAAACGATACCTTAAAATTCTTTCAAGCTCTTGTGATGATTTTCACTCAACCAGGCACGCCAATAATTTACTATGGTGATGAAATTGGTTTGACTGGATTTACTCCACCTGAAAATGTTCGTCAATTTTTCGATTGGTCAAAAATAAAGAATAATAAAATTCTTGAATTGCATCGTGAATTGATTTCGATTAGAAAAAAATATCCATCTCTAAATAAAAGAGATGATTCTAAAAACACATCACTGAAATTCATGGAAACAAATCACAAAGATTTGCTTTGCTATCTAAGATATTCTGGAAAAGAAAAATTTCTCGTCCTGATTAACAACTCAAACTCAACCATTGAAAAAATTAAAATTAAAGGTATTTCTGAAAAAAGCAGGATAAAGATTATTTTTGCTTTAAATGAATTTCTTAATAAACAAAAATTCGATGAAGCATTGAAGATATCATATTTAAAAATCACACCTGGAGAAGCTTTAATCATCAAAATATTACAGAAATGAAAATAAAAAATCTGTTCAAATCTTTTGGAATACCTAGTTATTCAATTACTTATTATCTGAAAATTCTCTTAAGCCTCTCTTTTATTCTTTTATTTTCATCGTGTGGTAAGAAAGAGAGTAATCAAACCGAAATCGTCATCTGGCATCAGATGAGAGTTGATGAAAGAGAAATTCTTCAACATCAACTCGACCGTTTTATGAAAATTCATCCTGATGTCAAAGTCATTCAACTTTATAAAGAAACTGAAGAACTTAGAAGTGGTTACATTATTGCAGCAATTGGTGGTCAGGGTCCTGATCTGGTTTATGGACCACAGGATCAGGTTGGTCCTTTTGAAATAATGAAAATCATTCTTCCACTCGATACAATTTTTTCAGAAGAATTTTTATCTAAGTTCAATGATAAAGCCTTGATTCGGAGCAATGGTCACCTCTGGATGATCGCTGATAAATTAGGTAATCATCTCGCTCTGGTTTACAACAAAAAATTAGTAAAAAATCCTCCAAAAACAGACCGTGAATTAATTGAAATTGGAAAACAACTTACAAAAGATTTAAACGGCGATGGAAAAGTCGATCAATATGGACTTGTGTGGAATTACACCGAACCTTTTTTCTTCATTCCGTTTTTAACTGGATTTGGCGGCTGGGTTTTTGACGAAAACAACAACCCTTCACTCGATACAGAAGCAATGAGAAAGGCACTTCAATTTATTGCTGATCTCAGAGATAAATACAAAATCATTCCTGGCGAAGCTGATTATGATGTTGCAGATGTATTGTTCAAAGAAGGGAGATCAGGAATGATTATTAATGGAGACTGGAGCTGGGCAAGTTACGGTAAAGCTGGTATCGATTATGGAATAGCTCCTTTACCATTGATTGAAGAAACAGGACTTTATGCCGCACCAATGATTTCTGCAAAAGGTTATTCAATTAATGCAAATGTAAAATCTGAAAAGCTTGATAAAATAAAATTACTCCTCGAGTTTTTATTGAGTCCCGAAAATCAACTTGAAACTGCAAAAGAGTTAAACACATTTCCAACAGGAATAGAAACTTATAATGATCCTTTTATTTCACAGAATGAGATTTTAATAAACTCACAAAAGCAAATAGAACTCGGAAAGCCAATGCCCATTATCTCAGAGATGAGAGCTGTGTGGGATGCAATGCGTCCGAGTTATCAGGCTGTTCTTGGTGGTGCAATGAAACCAGATGAAGCTTCGAGAAAAATGCAAATTGAAGCAGTGAAGAAAATTCAGGAAATGAATGAAGATGTAACTTCTGATTATGCTGAAACTGTTTTTACAATTGCTTTTATTGTAGCCATACTTCTTATATTAATTCTTTCAAGAAAAGCATTCCAGCAATTTTTGAATGAGTTCTCAAAAAATAGTTTTGCCTATATAATTGTTCTTCCTGCTTTCATTGTTATGATTCTGGTTATACTTTATCCTTTCATCTACAATGTAATTTTATCATTTTCAAATATGAATCTCAGGCATATTCAGGATTGGAAGATTATTGGATTTAATCAGTATATAAAAGTTTTTTCTGAACAAATTTTCTACACAGTCTTTTTGAAAACAATCATCTGGACAGTTGTTAATGTCTTCTTTCATGTAACAATTGGTGTTGGACTTGCATTGTTGATCAACAGAAAAATTCCTGGTAAGTCAGTATTCAGAACTTTGTTGATTCTGCCTTGGGCAATTCCTCAATACATTGTCGCATTGACATGGCGTGGAATGTTCAATTATGAATATGGTGCAATCAATCTGATACTGAAAAATTATTTATCACTTTCTCCAGTCGAGTGGCTTAAAAGTCCACTTGAAGCTTTCATTGCAGTGATAATTACAAATGTCTGGCTTGGATTTCCATTTATGATGGTAATTGCACTTGGTGCACTTCAAAGCATTCCTAACGAACTTTACGAAGCAGCCGAAATTGAAGGTGCAAGCTGGTCTACCAAATTAAGAAGAATTACAATTCCATTAATCAAACCGGTGATGATACCTGCAATTACACTTGGATTAATCTGGACATTCAATAACTTAAATGTTGTATGGCTTGTCAGCAATGCAGGTGAGCCGTCTGATCAAACGCATATTCTGGTTTCTTATGTTTATAAAGCAGCATTTAATCTGTATCGATATGGCTACGCTGCAGCTTTTAGTATGATTATCTTTTTGATTTTGTTGGTGATGAGTTTATCATTCTTAAAGCGAACAAGAGCAACTGAATCGGTGTATTGATATGAAAGAAAATAAATTAGTTAATTGGTTGATTTTTGTTTTCATGATTTTCTTTACGATTGTCACAATTTATCCTGTCATAAATGTATTTACTGTTTCACTAAGACCTGGTGATAGATTATTATCAACATCACTTGAAATTATTCCTGATAATGCGACCTTCGATTCTTACATAAAATTATTTACTGAAACAGATTTTCCACGCTGGATTTTTAACTCAACATTTATCTCCTTGGTTGTGACTTTAACAGGGGTGGCGTTAGCTTCCACTGCTGGATATGCTCTTTCACGATTTAAGTTTATTGGGAAGAAATCAGCTATGCTTGGAATCATGACTACTCAGATGTTTCCAGCAACGATGCTTTTACTTCCAATGTATATCATGTTAATCAAACTGGGTTTATTGAATAGTTATCTTGGAATAGTGATAGTTTATTCATCGACAGCACTTCCATTTTGTGTCTGGCAAATGAAAGGTTATTATGATACGATTCCTTTCAGTCTCGAAGAAGCTGCAAGAATTGATGGTTGCACTAGATGGCAGGCTTTTTATAAAATTATTCTGCCGCTTGCTTCGCCTGCATTAGTCATAACCGCACTTTTTTCATTTATGTCTGCCTGGTCTGAATACATAGTTGCCGCTCAAATTCTTCAGGATAGAAAACTTTACACTTTACCAATTGGATTAAAATCTTTTCAATCGAATCTTACAACAGAATGGGGACTTTATGCGGCAGCTTCAATAATTGTTAGTATTCCAGTTGTGATTCTATTTATTGTTTTGAGCAAATATCTCGTTTCAGGATTAACATTAGGCAGCGTAAAAGAGTAACTTTTTAAATTAAAGAACTAATCTATAAGTTTTGCATCTAATTTAATGCAAAATTTTTGAATTAATTATTGTTAATTGTCAACACCCAAATAGTTTCATTGAAAAAGCTTTAAAGTATAATTAAATTGAAAATAAAAGGTAAAAATGACAGATAAAATTTACGATGTAGCAGTACTTGGCGGTGGTCCTGGGGGATATGTTGCCGCCATCAGATCAGCTCAATTAAAAATGTCCACAGCTATTATTGAAAAAGATAAACTTGGTGGAATTTGTCTTAACTGGGGCTGTATTCCAACAAAAGCTCTTCTAAAAAACGCAGATGTTCTCCGCACTATTAAACACGCTGATGAATTCGGAGTGAAAATCCAGGGTTATTCAGTTGATTTTTCAAAAATTATTAAAAGAAGTCGTGATGTTTCGTCTCGAATTGTTAAAGGTGTTGAATTCTTAATGAGAAAAAACAAAATCGATAAATATGATGGCTTTGGAAAACTTATTGATAAAAACACAATTGAAGTTACTGATTCAACTGGCAAAAAAAACCTTGTTAAAGCGAAAAATATAATCATCGCAACAGGTGCAAGAGCAAGGCAAATTCCAGGAATTGAAATAGATAGAAAAAAAATCATAACAAGTTCCGAAGCAATGATTCTTGAAAAGCAACCAAAAGATATGATAATAATTGGTGCTGGTGCAATCGGTGTAGAATTCGCTTATTTCTATAATGAACTTGGAACGAAAATTACACTTGTTGAGATGATGCCTCAAATTCTTCCAGTTGAAGATGAAGAAGTATCAAAAGCACTCGAGAAAGAATTCACAAAATACGGTATCAAAATTTTAACGAACACAAAGGTTGTTGAAGTCACCAAATCAGAAGATACTGTGAATGTCAAAGTTGAATCTAATGGCAAAACGGAAACATTAAAGGCTGAAATTGCACTTGTTGCAATTGGTGTTCAGGGCAACATTGAAGGAATTGGTCTTGAAGAATTAGGCATTAAAACAGAAAAAAGTTTTATTGTTGTTGATAGAAAAACTTATCAAACAAACATTCTAAACATTTATGCAATCGGTGATGTGAATGGTCCGCCATGGCTTGCTCATGTTGCATCTGCTGAGGGAATTGCTTGCGTTGAACAAATTGCTGGTCTGGATTATCCAGGTGTTGATTATTCAACTATTCCTGGTTGTACTTACTGCTATCCTCAAGTTGCAAGTATTGGTTTGACAGAGAAAAAAGCTCTTGAACTTGGTTATGAAATTCGTGTGGGAAGATATCCATTCAGAAGTCATGGTAAATCTCTCGCAGTTGGAGAGAATGTTGGATTTGTAAAATTAATCTTCGATAAAAAGTATGGTGAACTTCTCGGTGCTCATATCATTGGTGCTGAAGCAACAGAATTAATTGCCGAACTTGGACTTGCAAAGTCGCTTGAAGCTATTGGTGAAACTATATTCAAAACAATCCATGCTCATCCAACTCAATCTGAAGCAATAATGGAAGCTGCTGCAGATGCTTATAAGGAAGCAATTCATCTTTAGTCTTTGAACTTAGGTGCTTGAACTATATGATTAAAATTTTTGTTGAGTGGTCAGATTAATGAGAAAACACATATTAAATATTTTGAATCTTGGTATAGAGCCATATAGAAAAATTTGGGATTTTCAACATCAATTACATTCTCTAAGATTGCAGAATAAGATTAATGATGTTTTAATTTTATTAGAGCATGACCATGTGTTTACTCTTGGAAAAGTTGCAAAAAGAGAACATCTCTTAATACCTGAAGCGAAATTAAATGAAAAAAAGATCGATTTATTTGAAATTGATAGAGGTGGAGATATCACTTATCATGGCCCAGGTCAGATTGTTGGTTATCCAATAATTAAACTTGATGAATTGTATCAGGATTTGCACAGATATTTAAGAGAACTTGAAGAAGTTATAATCTTAACATTGAAAGATTACAATATCGAAGGAACTCGAATAGATGGTTTAACTGGAGTTTGGATTGAGGATGAAAAAATTGCAGCTATTGGGATTAAAGTTTCGAGATGGATAACTATGCATGGCTTTGCCTTCAACATCAATACTGATTTGAATTATTTCAATATGATAATTCCGTGTGGAATACAGAATAAGGGAGTAACTTCATTAAAAAAATTAACTGGTCGTGAATTCAATATCAATGAAATCAAAGACAAGTTAACAGGAAATTTTGTGAATTTGTTTAGATACGATGAAGTAAATAAGTTTTATTCTATAGAAGAATTTTCACAAGTTTCTTCAAAAATTTTAATGGAGGGCAATTAATGGCAGCCAATAGAGAAGAAAATGTCGAATCAAAGAAACCCACTGGGCGAAAAGAAATTGCAGGTGGAATAACTAAGGAAGAATTAATCTCTGTTTTGAGATTTATGCTTCTTTCAAGATTAATTGATGAGAAAATTTTGAGGATGTTGAAACAGGGAAAAGTCTTCTTCCACATCGGCTGTGCTGGGCATGAAGCAATTCAGGTCGCCATGGCTAAAGCATTAAAACCAGGTTATGATTGGGCATTTCCTTACTATCGTGGTCTTGCATTTTCTTTAACATTGGGCATTAAACCAGAAGAAGTTTTTCTCCATTCACTCGGTAAAGCCGATGATCCTTTTACAGGTGGAAGACAGATGCCCGGACATTATGGTTCAGTTAGTTTAAATATTCCAACTCAATCTTCACCAACTGGTTCTCAATATCTTCAAGCTGTTGGTTGTGCTCTTGCATCTGTTAAACTTGGAAAAGATGAAGTAACAGTTGTTTCTTCGGGTGAAGGTGCAACAAGCGAAGGCGAATTTCACGAAGCTGTTAACTGGGCGAGTCGAGAAAAACTTCCTGTGATTTTTCTAATAGAAAATAATCGATGGGCTATTTCAGTACCAGTGGAAAATCAAACTGCTGGTGAAGGTGGCTCAATTTATGAAATGACAAAAGGTTACAAAAATCTTTTGAGACTAAAAGTCGATGGAACGAATTATCTTGAATCAAATGTCGCTACTGTTTCAGCTGTTAAATATGCAAGGAGTGGTCAGGGTCCCGTTTTAATTGAAGCTGGTGTTGTAAGATTATTACCACATTCATCTTCAGATGATCATCGTAAATATCGTTCTCAGGAAGAACTTGAACTTGATCGACAAAAAGATCCAATAGTAAGATTTAAAAATCTCTTAATAGAAAAAGGTGTACTGACAGAACTCGCATTCAAAGAACTTGAAAAAGAAGTTCACGACCGTGTTGAAGAAGCTGCAACATGGGCGGAAACAGCACCTGATCCAAAACCTGAATCAGCTCTGCTTCATGTTTTTTCTGATTCAATAAATCGAAAAGATATTGTTTATGAAAAAAATAATAATCCTGGTAAACCAATTGTGATGGTTGATGCTATTAATCACGCATTGAAAGAAGAAATGGAACGACATCCCAATATGTATATTTTTGGTGAAGATGTAGCTGATGATAAAGGAGGAGTTTTTACTGCAACAAAAGGATTATCAAGAAAATTTGGTTATGATAGAGTTTTTAATTCACCGCTTGCAGAAGCAAGTATAGTTGGTGTTGCAATTGGTATGGCACTAAGGGGACTAAAACCTGTTGTAGAAATTCAATTTGCTGATTACATCTGGCCTGCAATGCAGCAAATTCGTGATGAACTTGCAACTATTCGATATCGATCAAATGGTGTATGGTCTGCACCTGTGATAATTCGTACATCTTGTGGTGGATTTATTCATGGTGGACTTTATCACAGTCAAAACATAGAAGGTTTCTTTGCCCATTGTCCAGGTTTGTACATCGTTTATCCTTCGAATGCGGCGGATGCTAAAGGACTTTTGAAAACAGCAATTCACATGGAAGATCCAGTTTTATTTTTAGAACACAAAGGAATGTATAGACAAACCTTCGCGATGACTCCAGAACCTGATATTGATTATATGATTCCTTTTGGAAAAGCTTCCATAAAACAATCTGGTAGTGATTTAACAATTGTTACCTGGGGATTGATGGTTCATGAATCGATTAAGGCGGCAGCTGAATTCAAAGATTATTCAATAGAAATAATCGATATCCGAACTATCATTCCGCTTGATAAGGAAACTATTTTTAATAGCGTCAAGAAAACAGGAAAAGTTTTGATTGTTCACGAAGATACATTAACAGCAGGATTCGGTGCGGAAATTGCAGCGCTTATTTCTGATAATTGTTTCCAGTATCTCGATGGACCTGTAAAAAGATTAGCTGCTCACGATACGCATATTCCATATCATCCCAATCTTGAAAATTATATTTTGCCTCATAAAGAGAAAATTAAACAAGCAATCAAAGAACTAATTGAATTTTAATGGAGGATAAATGAAAGTTGAAGTTGTAATGCCTAAAATGGGTGAAAGTGTAAATGAAGGAACTATTATTAAATGGCATAAAAAAGTCGGTGATAAAGTTGATAAAGACGAAATAATTTTTGAAATAAGTACTGATAAAGTCGATACAGAAATTCCATCACCAGCTTCAGGAATTCTCGCTGAGATTAAAATATTCGAGCAAGAAACTGTACCAGTTGGTACTGTAGTCGCATTTATTGAAACAGATGTTTCACAAAAAATTGAACAATCACCAGCTCAACCAACATCTTCAACTAAACAAGAGCAAACAGCAACTGAGTTAATTGATGTTGTTATGCCCAAAATGGGCGAAAGCGTCACTCAAGGAACAATTATTAAATGGCATAAAAAAGTTGGTGATAAAGTAGCTAAGGATGAAACTCTATTCGAAATAAGCACTGATAAAGTTGATACCGAAGTCCCATCACCTGTTGAAGGAGTGCTTTCAGAAATTCTTGTTAAAGAACAGGAAACAGTTGATGTTGGTGTTGTTGTTGCGAGAATTTCTCCAACTGGATATGTACTTAAAATTTCCAAAGAAGAAAAATCACAACAAGTATCAGAACAACCAGCCAAAGAATCAGTTGAAGTTCAAACCGCCAAAGAATCAATTTCTATTGAATCAAAGTCAACTAAGATTCAACAAGAAAAAACAAGATTTTATTCACCGCTTGTTCTTAACATTGCTCGACAGGAAGGCATTTCGATGGAAGAGCTCGAGTCAATTGAAGGTACAGGATTAGGCGGTAGAGTTACTAAAAAAGATCTCTTGAACTACATAGCAAGTGGCAGAAAACAAAAACCAGTTGTTGAAAAAATAGAAAGTAAGGTCCAGCCTCCAGTAGTTGAAAAAGAAGTTGAAGTCAAATTCGAACCAGGTGAAACGATTAAGATTGAACCAATGGATCACATGCGTCAATTGATTATGGAACACATGGTAAAGAGTAGAGATACATCTGTTCATGTTGTTGGTATTCAGGAAGTTGATATGACTCGAATTCACAATTACATTCAAAAGAATAAAGAAGTATTCAAACAAAGAGAAGGAATTAACTTAACTTACCTTCCATTTATTGTTGATGCAACAGTTAAAGCACTCAAGGAATTTCCATATATAAATTCATCAATCGATGGGAAAAATGTTGTTTTGAAAAATTATATCAACATTGGAATTGCGGTTGCACTCGAACCAATGGGCTTAATCGTTCCTGTAATAAAAAATGCAGATGAGAAGAACATCACAGGACTTGCAAAAGCAATTTACGATTTAGCCACTCGTGCTCGTTCGAAAAAACTTCTTCCCGATGAAGTTAAGGACAGTACATTCACAATAACAAATTATGGATTATACGGTACTCTATTTGGCAATCCAATTATTAATCAACCAGAAGTTGCAATTCTTGGTGTTGGTGCAGTAACTAAAAAACCGGTCGTAGTTGAAGTTGATGGACAGAATACAATTGCCATCAGACATATGATGTACATTTCACTCTGTCATGATCATCGATTAATTGATGGTGCACTGGCAGGTAAATTTATGAGAAGAATAAAAGAACTGCTCGAAAACTTTGAAGGTGAATAAGTGAAAATAAATTCGTTTCAGAAAAAATTTAAAGAAGAAATCGAAAAACAGGTTACATTGACTCACAGGCCACCGTGGCTTAAAGTGAAATTACCAGTGGGCAAGAATTATTCAGAAGTTTATCAATTAATGCGTGAGAATAAACTAAACACTGTTTGTGAAGAAGCACGTTGCCCAAACATTGCCGAGTGCTGGAATCATCGAACTGCAACATTTATGATTCTTGGAGATATTTGTACAAGAAGTTGTGGTTTCTGTGCGGTAAAAATGGGACTGCCAACCAGTCTTGATCTTGAAGAACCAAAAAGAGTAGCGGAAGCTGTAAAGAAATTAAATCTTGACCACTGCGTAATAACTTCTGTCAACCGTGATGAGTTAAAAGATGGCGGCGCCAGTATTTTTTCTCAAACAATCCGACTTATCCGGGAAACTTCCCCCAATTGTACTGTTGAAATTTTAATTCCTGATTTTAAAGGAGATGAAGAAGCTTTTCAAATTATAATGAAAAATCCTCCCGATATATTGAATCATAATGTTGAGACAGTTCTACGCTTATATCCTGTGGTTAGACCACAGGCAAAATATCAAAGAAGTCTTGATTTGATAAGATGGTTCAAATCGAAAGGATTAAAGACTAAATCGGGTTTGATGGTAGGAATTGGTGAAACGAATGAAGAAGTTATTCAAGTTTTACGAGATTTATACAATCACGGGTGTGATATTGTGACAATAGGTCAATATTTGCAACCAACAAAAGAACATTTACCGGTTCAGCGTTTTGTTTCACTTGAAGAATTTGAGTATTTTCGTAATGAAGGATTAAAAATAGGTCTAAAAATTGTTGAATCAGCTCCACTGGTCCGATCTTCATACCACGCACATAAGCATGCGAGAGATAGTTTCTGAGGACAGAGATAGTGATAAGAATGAAATAAAAAAAAATCCATCGTTAAAGATTATTCCATACATTTCCCTCCATTATTTTACTCTCAACAACACTAAAATCAAAACTTCAATAATAGGTGAGGTCATTTATGGCAAAAATAAAAGGAGATATCGTAGTTGATATCGAAAAATGCAAAGGATGTGAACTTTGCGTTGTTGCATGCCCGCAAGATACCATTGCTTTAAGTGATAAAATTAACAAGAAAGGTTATCACTACATGGTCAAAATTAAAGATAATTGCACCGGATGTGAGAACTGCGCATTAGTTTGTCCAGACGCAGTTATAACAGTCTATCGTAAGTCGGGCAAGAAAAAAGAAAAAGTTGCAACAATTTCTAATGTCCAAAAAGATATGACACTGGAGGTTAACTGATATGGGTGAAATTCGTTTGATGAAAGGTAACGAAGCATTAGCTGAAGCAACAATCAGATCTGGTTGTGATGCTTATTTCGGTTATCCAATTACTCCACAATCCGAAGTCCTTGAATATCTTTCAAGAGAAGCATACAATCGAACTGGAATGGTTATACTCCAAGCAGAAAGTGAAGTGGCTTCCATAAATATGATTTATGGTGCTGCAGGTGCCGGGAAAAGAGCAATGACAAGTTCTTCGAGTCCAGGTATTAGTTTGATGCAGGAAGGTATTTCATATATCGCAGCTGCAGAATTACCATGTTTAATCGTGAATGTGAATCGTGGAGGCCCGGGTTTAGGAACAATTCAGCCTTCACAAGGAGATTATTTTCAGGCAACAAAAGGCGGTGGTCATGGTGATTATCACATGATTGTTTTAGCTCCAGCAAGTGTACAAGAAATGGCTGACTTTGTTAGATTAGGTTTTGATCTGGCTGATAATTATAGAACTCCCGTGATGATCCTTTCTGATGGTGCAATAGGTCAAATGATGGAAAAAGTTGAATTATTTGAACAACTTCCAAAAGGTGGAACTTATCCAAAACCATGGGCAACTACTGGAAAAACAAAGGATAGAGAAAGAAATATCATCACATCTCTTCATATTGACCCCAAAGAAATGGAAAAAATTAATCTCAGACTTCAAGCTAAATATAGTGAGATTGAAAAAAATGAAGTCAGGTTTGAATCATTTAAAATCGAAAATGCTGAGTACATTTTAACAGCTTTCGGATTAAGTGCAAGAATTTGTAAAAAAGTAGTTGAACTTGGAAGAGAGAAAGGTTATAAATTAGGATTGGTTAGGCCAATTACGCTTTATCCATTTCCTAAGAATATTTTCGCTGAAATTGCGTCGCGAATTAAAGGTATACTTGATGTTGAAATGAATTCTGGTCAAATGTTTGAAGATGTTAAACTTGCTGTTGAAGGAAAAACAAGAGTTGAATTTTATGGCAGAATGGGTGGAATCATTCCAACACCTGAAGAAATTTTAGATTTCTTTGAAAAAACTTTCATTAAAGGAGAATAGCCATGGAAGAAAAAGTAGTAAATAAAGAAGAACAGAATTTTCTTGAAGAAGATATCTGTGTTGCTGAAAATCTTGTTTATAGAAAGCCCAAAACATTGACTGATGTTGATTTTCATTATTGTCCTGGTTGTGGTCATGGTGTCGTTCATCGATTGTTGATGGAAGTTATAGAAGAGATGGATATTCAAGATAAAGTGATTGGAATTGCACCGGTCGGTTGTGCTGTCTTTGCTTATAATTATTTGGATATCGATATGCAAGAAGCAGCGCATGGTCGTGCAACAGCAGTTGCAACGGGAATTATCAGAGTTCTGCCAGATAAATTGGTTTTTACTTATCAGGGCGATGGAGATCTTGCTGCAATTGGTACAGCTGAAACAATTCATACATGCAATCGCGGCGAAAATATTTTAATTATTTTCATTAATAATGCTGTTTATGGAATGACAAGTGGACAGATGGCTCCAACAACTTTACCGGGAATGGTTACAACAACAACTCCATATGGAAGAGATGTTAAGCAGATGGGATATCCACTTAAAATCACAGATCTTGTTGCTCAATTACCCGGTACTTATTATGTAACTAGGCAAGCAGTTAATACTGCATCAAATGTTCGAAAAGCTAAAAAAGCTATTCAGAAATCTTTTCAGTATCTAATGAATAAAAAGGGGACATGTTTTATCGAAATAGTTTCAAACTGTCCCTCAAACTGGAAAATGACTCCTGTTGAATCAAATAAATTTGTTGAAGAAAAACTAATTCCATTCTATCCACTTGGCGATCTTAAAGTACCGAAGGAGGAAAACTGATGAAACACGAAACCATTTTTGCTGGATTTGGCGGGCAGGGCGTTTTAACTATGGGTATGATTCTATGTTATGCAGGAATGAAAGAAGGAAAAGAGGTTTGCTGGATGCCCTCATATGGACCTGAAATGCGTGGTGGCACTGCTAATTGCATTACAATTATATCCGATGAGTTGATTAGTTCACCTATTGTTTCGCGATTCGATTCTGTTGTAGCTTTAAATCAACCATCACTAGATAAATTTGAATTGGCAGTGAAACCAGGTGGAAATTTGTTTTATGATTCAACTAACATAATTAATTCACCGACACGCACAGACATTAACATTTTTCCTATTCCTGCAACTGAAGAAGCAAACAAATTAAATAATCTTCGAGTGATGAATATGGTTATGTTAGGTGCACTTAATGAAGTAATTCGAATAGTTGAAAATGAATCGATTATTTATGGATTAGAACAAGTTCTTCCTAAACATTATCATAAACTAATTCCTCTCAATAAAGTAGCGTTAGAGATCGGAAGGCAATTATCTGAAAAATTACTAAGTAATGTTTGATTAAATCAAAAAAAATTAAAATAAAAGAGCGAAGTTTTTCTTCGCTCTTTTTGTCTCAAAACATATTTTAAAAAAATATTACTTAATCATCACCATCTTTTTACTAATAATTCCTTTCAATGTTTTGAGTTGGTAAATATAAACACCACTTGGTAGTAAGCTGCCATCAAATGTAAAATTATACACGCCAGTTCTGTAATGACCCTTAGCAAGATTTGTTATTTGATTGCCTAATAAGTTATAAACACTCAAATCAATTTTATCTTCTTTGTTTAATCGAAATGAAATTTTTGTTACAGCATTAAAAGGATTAGGATAATTATCATAAAGTTCAAACTCTTTTAATAATAAACTTTCTGATTCCACATTAGTTCGACCTGTACGCAAGTATGAAAAAAATGCAGCGTTTGTTTCATTATTTGGTTGACCAAGTGTCAATGTAGAAGAAGTATCAGCATCAGTCCCATCAAAATCTGCAATCGAAGAAGTTGAGTTTTTTGCGTAAGCAAATCTGCCCGTTCCAGAACCTCTTGGGCTTCTTAGTTTTGGATTGGGAGCAAGATTGAAAAAGTTTCCAGCACTTCCTGACGCAAATGCATGAATGCTTCCTTCCACCCCTGAAGTATCACTTCCAGCAGATTTTATCATTACTAATTCAGTTGTTGCAATATCAAATATTCCAGTTCCAAGTTGATGAAAGTATAAAGTATCTTTGAGTCCTACATCTAAAACATAATCACTTGTATCTGTATCAAGACTTTGATTTGATACACGAATAACTATTAATGTTCCTCTCGGAACTTTTTGCCAGAGTGAATTTGAAGTGAATACATATTTTCCACCATTGTCATTATTCATGCTGCTCGAAAAATCTTTGATCAACATTCCTTGAAGATTAAGGTTTCTTTCCACTACAAGTAGCTCAACTGCATCATCCTGTCCATTTGATTTTCCACTGTTGAAGAATTTGTTGATAACAATACTTTGAGAAAAAAGTGATGTTTGAAATATTAATAGTATGTAAAAAACTGTTTTCATAGTTACACCTTTATTTTTAAAATCACCGAGCAAATATAATTGTTTAGAAATTAGAATTTTGTTTAAATTACATAAGAAAAAAACAATTTGAGAGTCATCTATGGAAAAACCAAAAATACTTTATGTAGAAGATCATCTTGAAAGTGCTCTGCTTGTGCGGACATTACTCAAAGATAAATGTCAGGTTGATTTTACAGAAACTTATGAAGAGACAATGGAATATCTTGAAAAGAATGATGTGGATCTGATATTACTTGATATTAACTTGCCTGGCCGCAAAGACGGGGTAGATGTTATAAAAGACATTCGCAAATCTGAAAAATTAAAACACATTCCAGTTATCGCTCTGACTGCATATGCACTTGCTGGTGATCGCGAAAAGCTATTGAATGTTGGTTGTGATGAATATATTTCCAAACCAATGTCTAAGAAAGAATTATTTGAAAAATTGAAAAAATTTATTCAATTACCTGAAGATACACCAAAAAAATCCTGAACGGCAAGTTTTTTTGAAAAGAAAATATAATTTTATAAATTTGCATCGCTTTTTGAGTTGATTTTAATTGTAATTTATTCAATTGACAATCTGGAACATTAAAATAGTCGCAAGAGTATTTTCTTAAAATTTAGATTGTTCTTTAAAAGTTTGAAGCCATAAGCGCTCGACCAAGAATCCTGAATATTAAGAGCTACTATTGAATGATTTGACTGGTAATTAGATTATCTTAATTTTTATATTATGCGCCCGTAGCTCAACAGGATAGAGCATCAGCCTTCTAAGCTGAGGGTTACTGGTTCGAGTCCAGTCGGGCGTACGATAATGTGCATAAAACTATGGTGAGCGTAGCTCAGTTGGTAGAGCACCAGATTGTGGCTCTGGTGGTCACGGGTTCGAGCCCCGTCGCTCACCCCAAATTTGGCCCCATCGTCTAACGGTTAGGACATCACTCTTTCAAGGTGAAAATACGGGTTCGATTCCCGTTGGGGTCACAAAATTCTCAAGAGAGAGGGGGGATTAAAAATTAAAAAGGACTCTCTCAATGAAATTAAATAAAAATCTTGCATTAAGTGAAAGCGGTTTTGCTTTCAATGGTTCTACAGGTGATACATTCCTGCTAAATGAAACAGCTCTTTTCATTATTCAAAAAATTAAAGAAAATTTTTCCACCGAAGAAATTCTAAACTCCCTTGTCCAGTCTTTCGATGTCCCACCCTTAATTGCAGAAAAGGATTTAATTGAATTTATCAATCAATTAAAATCTTACCAGCTTCTCGAGGAATAAAATGAAAGTTGCTGTAACCGGTTTGAACAATACAGATAATCCTGGTCCCGGAGTTCCAGTTATTCGTTCCATTCTTAGCCATCCTGATTTTAATGGTGAAATTATTGGATTGCATTATGATAATCTTGAGCCTGGTATTTACATGAATGAGATTAAATCCAGGTCATACATGATTCCTTATCCATCTCAAGGACCGGAGGCATTGCTTGAAAGATTAAAATATATTCATGCAAAAGAAAAATTGGATGTAATTATTCCAACCCTGGATTCTGAACTTTACAATTTTCTTTACATATCTGAAGAATTATCATCATTAGGAATTAAAACTTTTTTACCCACATCAGAAAATTTGGATAAAAGATCAAAAGACAAACTGGTCCAGTTTTGTGATAAAAATGGAATCTTGACTCCCAAGACATATGTTTTAAATTCACAAAGCCAGATTTCCGATGTTTTAAAAGAATTAAATCTGCCTGTTGTTGTAAAAGGGATTTTTTACGAAGCTCACATCTGCTATTCGTTAGAAGAAGCTTATGGTAATTTTGCCAGAATAGCATCGAAATGGGGGTTGCCTGTTTTAATTCAGGAATTCTTGGTTGGCGATGAATTGAATGTTTGTGCTTTAGGCGATGGAACCGGCAAAACGATTGGTGCGGTTGCGATGAGAAAACTTTATATCACTGAAAAGGGCAAAGGTTGGGCTGGGGTTACAATTTACGATGAGAATTTACTCGAAATTACTCACAAATTCATAGAAGCCATTAAGTGGAGAAGTGGATTAGAACTTGAAATATTAAAATCGAAAAATGATGGGAAATATTATTTGTTAGAAGTTAATCCTCGGTTACCAGCCTGGGTTTATCTTACTCAAGCAGCGGGACAAAATTTACCTTACACGATTTTACTTATTGCGTTAGGTCAAGAAGTTGAACCATTTAATAGTTATGAAATCGGAAAAATGTTTGTTCGATGCTCTATTGATCTAATTACAGATATGAAAATTTATGAACAGATATCAATTTATGGAGAATTATAATGGCAGAACAAAAATTAAAATACACCAAGCCAATCATTACAAAACAGAAACCACTATTTGTTGGCAAATTTGGTAAAGTAGGCATTCTTACAGTTTTAGAACGAATTGAGAATATACCTGTCGTTGAATTAGTAGAAAAATTTGGTTCACCGCTTTTTGTTTTATCAGAAAAAACTATCAGACTCAATCAAAGGAAAGCTCAAAGAATTTTTAAGACAAGATATCCCAAAGTTCAATTTACCTGGTCATATAAAACAAATTATCTCGATGCGGTTTGTACAATCTTTCATCAAGAAGGTTCATGGGCTGAAGTTGTTTCTAAATTTGAATACGATAAAGCCAAACATCTTGGAGTTCCAGGAAATAAAATAATTTTTAATGGTCCCCATAAAACTGATTCAGCATTGGTAGAAGCTATAAAAGATAGTGCTTTAATTCATATTGACCATTTAGATGAACTATTTAGATTGATTGAACTGACAGATGAATTAAAATTAAAAGCAAATGTTGCAATTCGAATTAATATGGATACAGGAATTTATCCAAAGTGGGATAGATTTGGATTTAATTACGAAAATGGTGAAGCCTACGAAGCCATCAGACGAATTATGATTGCAGATAATTTAAATCTCGTTGGGTTGCATACCCACATCGGAACTTATGTTGTTTCAACCGATGCTTATAAAATTGCTGCATCTAAAATGACTGAGCTTTACAAAAGAATTAAGTATGAATACAATCATCAACTTGATTATTTGGATCTTGGTGGAGGATTCGCAAGCAAAAATTCATTGCAATACTATTATCTTGATTCTAGTGTTGTTGTACCTTCACTGGAAGATTACGCTGATGCAATTACAGCAGGAATTCTGAATCAAGGATTAAGATCCGATGAACTGCCTCAATTAATATTAGAAACTGGCCGTGCGTTAATTGACGATGCTGGTTATTTGATTACTACAGTTGTTGCAAATAAAAGATTAAGTAATGGAAAACAAGCTATTATTGTAGATGCTGGGGTAAATTTATTGTTCACCAGTTTCTGGTACAGACACAAAATATCAACCACAGAATTTTATGGTGAAGTTAGAGATGAATCCATCATCTATGGTAATTTGTGTATGAATATTGATATGTTGAGAGATGGAGTTTATTTACCACCAATTCCAACTGGTAAACAGATAATTTTTCATAATGTTGGTGCATACAATATGACTCAATGGATGCAATTCATAAATTTAAGACCAAATGTTGTGATGATTCTTGAAGATGGAACTGTAGAGATAATTAGAGAAGCTGAATCACTCGAATACATCCTTCAACAAGAAAGAATCCCTGCGAAACTTAAAAGTCGATGAACCTGTCAATCCTGATTGATTCAACAGTATTTAGTTACTCGCAGATTTTCTTTTCAAACAGGAGATGGTTTGGTTTTCTGGTTTTATGTGCGACATTCATTAACCCAATCAATGGATCAATAATTCTGTTTTCTACTTTAATTACAAATTTAATTGCGTTGATTTTAAATTTTGATGAGAAGAAAGTTAGAGAAGGATTTTATGGTTTCAATGGTTTGTTATTTGGCGCTGCTTTGAGTTTCTTTTATAAACCTAATGAATATTTCATTCCGATTTTAATCTTATTTCTTCTTATAAATTTTTTCATTATTACAAGTATTGAGAATTATTTTGCCTTCGCTTTTAATTTGCCAGGTTTAAGTCTCCCGTTTCTTTTAAGTTTTTATTTATTCATTCTGTTCAATCGTGAAATGAATTTGTTTGAGTCCAATAGCATAGTATTTACAGTTTCACTAAGTTTAGATTTATTACCTTCATGGTTGAATTCTTTTCTCATTAATTTAGGTTTAATTATTTTACAACCTCACTGGGTTTCAGGTTTGATTATATTCCTTTCAATTTTATTATTCTCAAGAATAATGACAGTGCTGATTTTATTGGGTTATTTAGTTTCAATTATATTGATGAATATATTTTCAATCACATCAGCTTCGACTCATGGGATTTTAATTAGCATAAATGCAATTCTTGTCTCAATTGCATTGGGTGGTTCGTTAGTCATTCCATCAAACAGATCAATTATTCTTTCCTTTTTCAGCACATTAATTGTGTTTGTTTTCACGATCGTACTTTTTCGAGTACTCAAAAATGTTAATCTCAATGTTTTTGTTTTACCATTTAATTTTACTGTTTTCCTTGTTGTCTATTCATTAAAATTTCGATCAAAGTCTGATAAACTTGTTTTGCTTTACTTCAAACCAGGTTCGCCAGAAGAAAATTATTATTATCACATAAATCAAAGATCAAGATTTGAAAAATACAAATTTATGAATGCGAGATTGCCATTTAATGGTGAGTGGACTGTTTCACAAGCATTCGACGGCGAATTTACTCATAAAGCTGAATGGCGATATGCATTTGACTTTGTAATAACTGATGAAGAGAATAAAACATTTAAAGATAGTGGAATAAAATTAAATGATTTCCATTGTTATAATTTACCAGTCGTTGCGGTTTACAAAGGTAAGGTTGTGAAAGTTGTTGATGGTGTAGAGGAAAATGAGATAGGAAAAATAAACATCAAGCAGAACTGGGGTAATACTGTAATAATTGATCATGGTCAGGGATTGTTTTCGGCTGTTTCTCATCTCAAAAAAGATTCGGTAAAAGTTAAGGAAGGAGATGAAGTTGAAAAAGGGGGTATTATTGGTTTATGTGGAAATAGTGGTCGTTCACCTGAACCACATATACATTTTCAATTTCAAAAGAATGATAAAGTTGGTTCTTCGACGATTCAATTTCCTTTCGGACACTTTCTTGTAAATAAAAATAATCGATATGAACTTAAATCGTACGATTATCCTGCACAAGATGATAAAATTCAGCCACTTGAAATAGACAGCAAAATTAAAGATGCTTTCATGTTTGAATTTGGGGATAAATATGAGGTTGAATTTCAATATGGAGAAAAAAGTTTAAAGGAAGTTTGGGAAGTAAAAATTGATCCGTTTAACATTCCTTATATCGAATCTAGCAGTGGATCGATTGCAACCTTCTTTAATGATGATGAAGTTTTTTACTTCACAAGCTACATTGGTAAAAGAAAAGACGCATTATACCATTTTTACATGGCTGCAATTAGAATTCCATTTATAACAAGCAGAAATATTTATTGGTTCGATATTTATCCTGTTTCAATGTTAAGCACAATTTTTGTACGATTAATAAGCGATATCTTTATTCTATTAACAGATGTCTTCCATTCGCGCGGTGAATATAAATTCGATTTTAATGAAGCGGGGGAATATGTCTTCACTAACAGAATAAAACTGGAGGGCAATGGAATTTTTAATCTTCTTCAAATCAAAAGATATTATGAATTGATTATTTCTAAAGATGGTAAACTGAAAAGTTTGGTGATGTATGAAAATGGTGATAATAAACTCAGAATTTTATGGAAAAACGGAAATGATTCTGATTTGAGTCAAGTAAAATGAATAATAAAAATTTCTTGCATTTTATATGTTTTATAAATTGTAAGTAATTAAATCTAAATTGAAAGTATTGAAAACTTTTGGAGGAAAAATGAAAAGATTATTTTATTATCTAAGTATCGTAATTCTGCTTTCGAGTACAGTAATTTTCACTCGTTCAGTTTTTTCACAGGCTAACGATGAAAGAATTTCAGCTTTTAATAAGTCAATAAATCTTGCTTTGAAAAAAAACTACATTCACGCTGCAAATGAATTGTTGAATATCTATAAGAATTATTCGAATGATTATCTTATCAATTTACGACTTGGCTATTTGTTTTATCTTCAAAACAAATATGATGAATCAATCAAGTATTATAAGAAAGCTGTTGAGTTAGCTCCACAAAATTCAATCGAACCGCTTCTGGGATTGACTTTGCCTTACGCTGGTAAAGAGAACTGGAACGAAGTGGAAAACATTTATCAGAATATTTTATCCATTGACCCAAATAATTACACAGCCAATTTGCGTTTGGGACAAATTTATTTCAATCGAAAAGATTACAGCAAATCCGAAAAGTATTTAACAAAGGTTTATAATTATTATCCAAGCGACTATGAAGCAAATCTATATTTGGGATGGACATATTTTTATTTGAATAGAAAATCTGATGCGAAAAAACACTTCATCTATACACTTATGGTCAGTGAAAACGATAAATCAGCTATGGAAGGGTTAAGACTTGTTAAGTAGAATATTAATTTTTTTACTTTTGTTGGTCTCTTTCATTTTCTCACAATCAAAATTCAGTATTCTGCCTTCTTCTTATTTTACTCTCGGAGAGTATTCAGACAAATCTAAATCAAATCAATTTTCTTTTTATTTGAGTGGAAGTCCGAACTCATTGGATTATTTTGTTTTTGGCTTTGATAATGTTTCAATAAAGAATGATTTATGGAATTATCAACAAAGAAATTACAGTGCAGGTATACATTACTGGTTACTTGACTATAAGTTGAAGTTTAAAATTGATGGAATGATTGTGGATGGAAATTATAAGGATGATCTTTATTCAATACCAGATTTTACAAGTGGATTGTTAATTTCACCAGAGTTGATTAATGGAGTTTATCCATTCTACTATGGATTAGGTTATGCATTCTTCAATCAAACTAAAAATCAAAAACTAACATCTCATCAAGTATATTTAAGGTCTGATTATTTCCCGCACTACAAATTTTATATTAATACTATTGCTTCATTAAGTTTTTTCTCAAAGAGACAAAGGTACTTATCTCTTCAAACAACTATCTCGTATTTCTATAATTATGAATTAACATTTTCTTCGTCATTCACAATTGGTTCGAGAAGAATTTTTTACTATCCCGATTTAATGGTTTTATTCAACCAGCTTGAAACTCAAACTTCGAACTATTCTGCACGAGTTGATTATAATTTCTATAAAAACTTTTTTGCAACTTTTGTTTATCAGCATTCTAAGTTTTCAAGTTATTCAATCAATTATTTTGTGTTTGGAATAAAAACTTCAATTAAATTTTAACTAACAGGTATAGTTTATGAAAACAATAAAACCACCATATTTGAAAAAGGGTGATTTAATTGGATTGATTTCGCCAGCTTCTACACCGGATAATCTTGAAAGAATAAATGAAGGAGTGCGTTACCTTGAGTCACTTAGTTATCGTGTGGTTATTGGGAAAAATGTAGGGAAAGTAAGAGGTTATTTAGCCGGTACAGATGAAGAACGGTTGAGTGATTTACACGAAATGTTTTCAAACAAAAATGTAAAAGCAATCTTCTGTGTGCGTGGTGGATATGGTACTATCAGATTTCTTGACAGAGTTGATTATAACTTGATAAAGAAAAATCCAAAAATTTTTGTGGGTTATAGTGATATAACAGCATTACAACTTGCAATTTTTAAGAAAACAGGTTTGATTACTTTTTCTGGTCCAATGGCAGCGGTTGATTTTTCTGGTGAAGTGAACCAATACACAGCCGAAAACTTCTGGCGAATGATTACTTCAACTAAACCATTTGGTAAGATGAAAAATCCTGATAATGAAAAAATTTCCTGCTTGAATCATGGTCATGCGAAAGGAATTTTACTTGGTGGGAATTTATCTCTTGTATGTTCTTTATTGGGAACTCCGTTCCTGCCAGAGTTCAAGAAAAGTATTTTGTTTCTTGAGGATGTAGATGAAAAACCCTATCGCATAGATAGATACTTTGCTCAGATGAAATTGGCTAAAATTTTTGATAAAGTTTCGGGAATTGTACTCTGTAATTTTACGAACTGTGAAGAAACAGATAGTACCAAGAAATCGCTTACATTAAATGAAGTAGTCTATGACTATTTCTCAAAAATTAAAAAGCCAACTTTGTATAATTTAATCTATGGGCATATAAACCCGAAGAATACAATGCCAATTGGAGTTAATGCTGGAATCGATTGTGATAAAGGTTCTGTTGAAATATTGGAAAGTTGCGTTTCTTAATTTTTATTAAAGTTCGATTAAATTATAATTCTTCAAATATTTTTCTACATCGTTTTTAATTTTTCCTGATTGGATGAATTGGTAAATATTGTCACCAGGACAATCTGTTTCTCCAGGTCTGCAATAATCTTTGTGACCCTTTATTGAATCGAGACTGATTTGAAATTTTTTGCTGAGATGAGCAATTAGTTTTATAAGTGATTGATATTGTTCTGAATTTAATTTTTGTCTTTTGTGATATTCACCAATAATTGAAATCGATAAGTGTCCTGTTGGATCATATGATGTATTAGTTTCTCCAACTGTAAAAATATTTCTTCCTTCAATAATATTTCCAAATCCATCAATTAAAAAGTGATAAGGAATATCAGCCCATTTTCTCTCACGCACTCCCCACACCTGTACATTTTTGATGTGTCTGAAAGCTAAGCTGTCCTGTGGAAAATAAGTTCCTTCATGATGAATCGTTATTCGAACTGGTTTGTGTGTCTTAAAAGGTTTTGCTTCATTTGCATTCCAGATGCTTCTTGGATGAATAACTATTGTGTCGTCAGTCTTCAAGATAGATTTGCTGCAACTGGAAATTATTCCGAACAATGTGAGGGACATTAAAAGAAAAAAAGTGTTTGATCTTAACATTCGAATACTCGATGTTTTTTGAAGATATTTTTTATTTCATCCAGATTTTTTGATTGTTCAAAAAATCCATACACTGATGATCCACTGCCAGATAAGGATGAAAAAACAGCACCAGCTTCAATCATCTGATTTTTTATTTCAGCTATTTCAGGAAAAGCATTCAATACAATCTCTTCAAAATCATTTGTGATGAGATGCTTAAGAGTATTGAAGTCTGACGATGATTTTATTTCTTTCAAATCAATCTTCTTACTTGAAGATTGAAAATTCGAATATGCCCAGCTTGTTGAAACTTTAATTGATGGGAAGACAATTAAAATTTTATAATCGAGTTCAAAATTGGGCAGGGGAGTTAAAATTTCACCACGACCTTCAGCAATTGCAGGTTGATTCAAAATGAAAAACGGAACATCACTTCCAACCTCTGAAGCTAATTTTAATAATTTTTCTCTTAATAAATTTAGATTAAAAATTTCATTCAACGCTAATAAAGTTGTAGCAGCGTTTGAGCTTCCACCACCAAGTCCAGCAAAGGCAGGAATATTTTTTTCTAACACTACTCGCACATTCAATTCTTTTTTGATATAGTTCGATAAAACATTTCTCGCTTTATAAATCAGATTAGTTTGGTCAAAAGGAATTTCAGGGTTATCACATTCGATTAAAAATGAATTAGAATCGTAAAAAACTAATCGGTCGAAAAGTTTGACGGGATAGAAAATTGTTTCGATATTATGATATCCATCTTCACGCTTCGAAATGATGTGTAATCCAATGTTGATTTTTGCATTTGAAAAAAATTCTCTCATAGTGAATCCACAACTGTTCTTATAGTTTTGATATCTTCTGGATTACCGCCGCAGCAAACTCCAATTACTTTTACTCCTTCTCGAATCAAAATTTTTGTGAATTCCCTAAGACTTTCAATCGAATAGTCTCGAACAATTTTTCCAGTTGCAAACGATTTTACTGAACCAAGATTTGGATAAACACCAAGCGGTGAATACTTAGAAATGAGTTCAATTGCTTTAAGTATATTCTCTGGTCGTGAACAATTCAAAGAGATAAATAATGGTTTATAGGCATGAATCATTTCAACAGTTTCAATCAAATTCTGTCCAAAAAATGTTTTTAAATCATGATCAATCAAAACACTCACACCAAATGGAAAATTAAATTCATTACAAATCTTACAAACTATCTCAATTTCTTCTTTATCACCAAAAGTTTCATTTAAAATAAAATCGACTCCTGATTGAGTTAAATATTTGATATGATGAAAATGATTTTCTTTTAGTTCATCAAGACTGATTAGTCTTTTTTTCAAATAACAATCGTCAGCAGGAGCATTTGAACCGGCTATCAAAATTTTTCTTGGAGAATTTTCAATTGCTTTTCGGGCAAGATTGACTGCTATCTTTACGAGTTCTTCTGAAGTCGTTTGAGTTTCGGAATTTTTAACTACATAAGGATTTGTTCTGAAAGTATTTGTTGTTATAATATCAGCACCAGCATTTATATATTCTTTGTGGATTTTTAGAACTTCATCTGGATCGTTTAATAAAGCAAGAGCCGACCACAATCTGGAACCAAGATCAATTCCGCGTTCGATTAAAAGTGTACCCATTGGACCATCGAGTACCAAAGGTTTTTTCAAATTGGTAAAATACTCTCTATCAATTTTCATTTTTTATCTCTGAATGAAATCGCAAAATTTCTTCTACCATTCCATCGAGATCAATTCTTTGAATACATTCAAGATTGTAGGGACAAACTTTTTTCCAGCAGGGAGAGCATTCAAGATCTTCCTGATAAAATTTTCTGCCGTAATCATAAAGATCAATTTCTGTCCAGCAGCTAACTCCAAACCAAACTATCACATATTTACCAAGACCAATCGAAGCGTGCATCCCGAACGAATCACCAGTCACCACAACATCACAAACATCGATGTAACATAATCCTTTTCTTAAACCATCAATTGTTGGAGTGAGAATAGCTTTATCACCAACTAATTCTTTTATTTTTTGATTTCTTTCTGTGTCTTCTGGTCCACCGAGAAGAACTAATTTTAAGTCAGGATATTTTGAAAGTTGATTAATAAGATAAACATGTTGTTCAATCGTCATTTTTTTATTAGGATAAAGATTTGAACAACCGGTGTTGAAGCCAACAATCGTTTGAGAATCGTTATCAAGAATTTTATTTCTAAATTCAGCGACGAATTTTTTTTCTTCATCCGTCAGCTGAAGAATATATCTGTCTCTCTGATAATCATTATTCCATGTTTCAGCTAAAATATCCTGACCTGTTTTTTGATTAACTCTGAATTTCAAGTAGTCGTCAACTCCAAGTAGATAATTATAATCTGCGAAGGCATTTTCAGGAACGATCTTTCCATCTTCGTTAAGTGTAAAACCATATTTTTCTTTTGAAGAAATTGATTTATGCAAAGCACAGGAACGTTGAGATTTATCTGCATTAAAAACTATATCAAATTCCATATTTTGAAGCAATAGAATATTTTCAAAATTCCACTCGAGTGGATAATCAATAAGTGGATTATTTAACAATAGTGGATAAGCATTTTTTAGTGTGATCCAGTAAATGGTTGATTCAGGATATTTACGTTTCAAGCCAGGAAGTTGAGCGGTTGTCATTATCACATCACCCATTGCATCAAGATTAATGATCAAAATCTTTTTGCCGATGGGATTATTTCCCTTGCAGCCATTTTGAAGACAATTGTAGTAAGGAAAGCACGGTTTATAGCCAGAAAAATTTTTACACTTCGGAATTTCGAATTTTGACTTTTCCATTATTCCTTCCAATTTAATTCTTGAACAATTTTTGCGAAGGCTTTTACAATTTCATCCTTGTTTAGTGCATTAATATTTTCTTCTGATGAAATTAAGTTGATTGATTTTGTTTTATAAGGTGCAAAACTAATAAAATTCCATTTTACATTTGGATATAGTGCGACCACTGGTATACCCAATGCTGATGCAATGTGGACAGCAGATGTATCTGGTGTGATTAATAAATCTAAATGTTTAATCTTACACGCAAAACCCTGAAAAGATTTTTCTTCGATATCTATGAAGAGTTCATTGCTTAAATTAGATTTGATGAGCAGTGCTCTATCAGAATCGCCTGGTTCATGAAGTAAAATGATTTTTATTCGTTTATAAATTTTTTTTAGTTCGTTGATTATTGCAATCCATTTTTCTGGTGGGAGTTTTCTGATTTGTGCCCCAGCAGAAATATTGATTCCAATCAATTTGTTTGCCTTTTTTATTTCAGAAACTTTATGCTTGATTGATTTATCAAGTGCTGGATTTAGATAAATTTCTGGTTTAATATCTTCATCGTTAATCTCTAATCCACTTTCTCTCAAAAGATGTGCATATCTTTCAATCAGGTGAGTTTGATCTTTTGATGGTTGAGTAATTGCGATATCTAAAAATTTTCTCTGTTCAGGGAAATCAAATCCAAGTTTTATTTGTGATTTTAATGTTCTGAGTAAAAGAGCTGATGTTCTTGAAGGATTATCGTTCAAATCAGTTATCAAATCATAATTTACTTTTTTGAGTGGAAGTAATTGAAAAAAAGAAAAAATATTTTGATCAATGAAATAGATTCTATCAAGGTTAGGATTAAATTGGAGTACTTCTCTGTTTTTATTTAAGGTAATAAGTTCAAGAAAAACATTTTGATTAAATTTTTTTATAGCTGAAAAAACAAAAGATGAAATGACAATATCCCCAATTTTACAGGGTCTGATAATCAGAATTTTGTTCAATTTAGAGTAATCAATCTTGTTAATTTTCATATGTTAAGTGCTTGACTAATTTTATCAATAACCAATTGAACATCCAAATCTTTCATACACTCGTGATTGCGAGGACAATCTCTCAAATTACATTGAATACAATCAAGATTTTCGTTTCGAACCCAGTATCCTTTCGGACTGAATGGTCTGTGAGCGAATGGATTTGTTGGACCAAAAATTCCTATGGTTGGAATTCCAATTGCTGAAGCAAGATGCATTGGTCCTGAATCATTTGCAATCACTGTTTTACATCTGGAGATCAATGCAACCATCTCACGAAGGGTAGTTTTTGGAGCTAAATGGGAAATCTCTGAAATTGAATTATAAATTTCTTTTGCATCAGAAAAATCTTCATCGCCATAGAGAATTAGAAACTTGCAATTCCACTTCTCATAAACTGCTTTACAAATCTCAACAAATTTTTCAGGTTCGCATCTTTTTGAGATCCATCCACCACCCGGAATGATGCCGATTACTGTTTCATTTAAATTATTTTCTTTGAAAAATTTTTCAGCAAAGGTTTTTTCTTCATCGCTGAGGTTATAGATAATAACTTTGAATGAGTGAGTGATGTTTAGGGCTTTTAAAAATTCTAAATGAGCAAGAGCACTGTGTAAATCAGGATCAGTTAATTTGATTTTCACATTGTAAGCGTAGTTTCTTCCTCGTTTATCATATCCTGCTTTAATTTTTCCCTTTATGAAAAATGTGAATTGAGCTGTTCGAGGATTGGAATAAAAGTCAAAAATTAAATCATATCGTTCACGACGAAGTTTATAGATTAATTTCAGATTTTCTCTTAGAGACTTTCCGAACACAAAAATTTTTGAAACAAAAGGGTTATGAAACAGAACAGGTGAAGCAAATTCTTCTGTTAAATAATGTATTTCTGAATCTGGGAAATCCGCTTTAAGATTTTTCAAAACAATAGTTGATAAAATTAAATCACCAATTCCACGTGGTTTGATAATTAAAATCTTCTTTACACTCAAATTATTTATTATCATTCCATTTTTAACTAAATTAAAAAAAATGACTTTGTTCGTGAAATGATGACAATTCTCGAATCACTTAAACTCGCTACTGAATATTTAGAAAAACATAATATTGAAAACTCGAGACTTAATGCTGAATTGTTGCTCTCTCACATTCTAAATTGTAAGAGATATGAACTTTACAAAAATTTTGAACAACCACTCAACGAAAAAGAATTGAGCCAGTTTAGAGAATTCTTAAAAGAGAGAGTTTCAGGAAAACCATTACAGTACATAACTGGTGTATCTTATTTTTATGGTATGGATTTCATTATCACTCCAGATGTTTTAATTCCACGTTCAGAAACAGAATTACTCGTTGAAGAGATTCTAAATTCTGTTGATAAAAATCATCCATACAAAATTCTCGACATATGTTCAGGAAGTGGAAATATTGGAATTGTTCTTGCAAAAAATCTAAAGAATTCAATTGTTTATTGCGTGGATATTTCCGAAAAAGCAATCGAAGTTGCACGACTAAATGCACAAAGACACAATGTTTCAAACATTCACTTTGAAAAGATAGATATCCTGAATCAACAACCATCAGAAAGAAACTTTGATATAATCGTTTCGAATCCACCATATATTTCAGAAAAGAAAAAAAATTTACTTCAGAAAGAGGTTAGATTATACGAACCTTCAGTGGCGCTTTTTGTTGATGATGAATTAAAATTTTATAAACGCATTATTGAACTCACAAAAGATTATTTGAAGATTCATGGAATGTTGTTTTTTGAGATAGATAATCATCTTTCTGAAGAAATCAAAGAGTTGTTTATTCAGAATTATTTTACAAATGTGAAAACGATTAAGGACTATTTAGATCTTAACAGAATAATCTATGGAGTTAAATCAAAATGAAGGCAGTCATTCAAAGAGTAAGCAGGGGAAGTGTAAAAATTAAAGACGATTACTATCGTGAAATTGGACAGGGATTAGTTATTTTACTTGGAGTTCATAAAGATGATACCGAACAGGATGCAATCAAACTGGCAGAAAAAATTTGCAACATGAGAATCTTCAACGATGAAAATGATAAACTTAATCTCTCTTTGAATGATGTTAATGGAGAACTTCTGGTTATATCTCAGTTTACAATTTACGGTGATAGTAAACGCGGCAATCGTCCAAGTTTTATTGAATCAGCAAATGCTGAAAAAGGAAATTATTTATATGAGGTTTTTGTTCAAGAATGTAGAAAACTTTTAGGTTCTCAACGAGTGAAGACAGGAATTTTTGGAGAAATGATGATCGTAGAAATTATTAATGAAGGACCTGTTACAATTATTGCTCACACTGATTATAACAAAACAGGGCAATGAGCAAAAAAAGAATAATGATGGTTTTTGTTGATGGTCTGGGGATTGGAAAGAACAATCCAGAAATCAATCCGCTTGTAAAATTTAAATTTGATTTTTTTAACCTTCTGGGTTCAACTCCGACTCTAAGAAACTCAAGAGTTTTTAATAAACACTTCAGTGTTGTTCCTGTAAATGCAACAATGGGAGTGGAGGGCTTACCTCAGAGTGGAACCGGGCAAACAGCAATATTCTGCGGATTCAACGCATCAAAATTTATTGGAAAACACTTCGGACCGTATCCATACTCTACACTTAAACCATTAATTCAAGAAAAAAATATTTTTATCGAACTCGAGAAAAGAAATTTAAAGACTTATTTTTCAAACGCATATCCCGAAAGATTTTTTGAATACTTAAGAGATGGTCGAAGAACTTTATCAGTCACAACTTTTTCATACTTATCTGCTGGTAAAGAACTAAATGACCTAAAGAAACTATTAAACAAAAAAGCAATCACTGCTGAGATTACAAATCAAGTCTGGAATACTAAATTAGGATACAATTTGCCTGTGATATCACCTGAGAAAGCTGCTGAGAGATTTCATGAAATCAGCAAGGAATTTGATTTCAATTTGTTCGAATATTTTTTAACTGACTATGCAGGACATAGTCAGAATTTTAATTATGCCTTTGAAGTTCTTGATAATTTGAGCAAATTTTTAGTAGGCATTATCAATTCAATGAATTTTGATAAAGAGACTTTGATAATAATATCTGATCATGGAAACATCGAAGATTTAAGTGTGAAAGGTCACACACGCAATCCTGCGCTTGGAGTTTTTATCGGGAGACAGCACAAAGACTTTTCGGAGAAAGTCAGGTATTTGTATCAACTTAAAAAAATAATCATTGGTTACTTTGAGAATTAATGATTATCCAGCAATAAAAGTTTTTGTTTTATTTTTACTCGGATTTTTTCTTGCATTTATATTCCCGCTTGATCAAAAATTAATCTTATTGGCGTCAATCGTCGGCGTTATTGTCCTTCTTATAATTCGAAATAGGAAGCTTTCAATCACAAATTTTTTAGCTTCGTCACTTATAATTTTTTTTGGATATCAGAGATTTAGCGTGAGTTTTTATAGTCAGGATTCTGAATCAAAAATTCTTAGTGCATTATTGAATAATAAAACAATTCTATATGGTGAAGTAGAAAGAATTGAATCAATTGATGAAAATAAAATTCAATTCGTAATTGATGCAGACAGCTTAAAGATTAAAAATTACACAATACCAATTTCAGAACTAATTCTGGTTAATCTTAGATTAACGGAATCAAGTTTTTCTCTGAATTATTTTCTTAGAATTATTGACATAGGAAACAAGATTAGAATTTCTGGAATCTTTCGAGAACCTCAGGGGTCTCAATATTTCGAAGAATTTGATTATAAAAATTATTTGAGAAATAAGAATATCAATTTCTTGTTGAACTCAACAATATTTGATGAACTAAATTTATTGAAAGCTGATAATTCAATCTTAAATTACAAAAGACATTTATTTAAGTTAAGATATCAAATCGGTCAACTGTTTGATAAAAATTTTGAACCACTGGTTGCAGCATATCTTAAGGGACTTTTTATCGCTGATAGAACAGATATTCCTGAAAGTATTAAGACTATCTTCGTTAACTCGGGCGTAATTCATGTACTTGCTGTTTCGGGACTTCATACAGGCTACATCACATTAATTTTGATTGCTTTGTTTGGAAGATTTAATAAGTGGATAAGGCTGGTTTTAATTTCAATAGGTTTATTTGTATTCGTACATCTGGCAAATTTATCTCCATCAGTTATTAGAGCAAGCATAATGTCTGTTCTTGTTCTATTAAATCTCTCGATGCAGAGAAAAACTTTTTTGATGAATTCAGTTTGCATTGCTGGATTGTTGATATTATACATTGAACCACTTGATATCTTAAATCCGAGTTTTCAGTTATCATTCACAGCTGTGATTTCGATTGCGCTAATTTATCCTGTCCTGAAAGAACAGTTCAAAAATTTCAAAAAGGGAAAGGTGATCAAATATCTTTTGGATATGTTTCTTATTACTCTCAGTGTATCGATAGGTACATTCCCATTTGTTGCAAGTTATTATGAAAAATTTTCTTTAATATCGTTTGTCGTCAATTTGATTATAATCCCGTTAACTGGAATCATTCTTGGTGGAATTATATTAAATCTGATTGTCATAAATTTACTGCCAACGATTGCATCATTTTATAAAATTGTTTTAACAGAGTTAGTAAGATTAAATTTTGAGATGGTTGATTTCTTTGGAAATTTACCTTTCGCTTATACAACAATTAGGAATTTTTCGATTATACATTCGTTAATATTTTTATTTCTGATTTTTATTTCTTTTATGGTTTTGAAAAGGAATTATCATTATACAGTAAAGATTTTCGCAATCGGAATTATTCTCTTTAATTATATTTTTCATTTTAATCTTTTTATTGATCGTGTATTTCATGCCGATAAAAATTATTTAATTCTGATAAAATCCCTATCGCTAAACACGATATCTCTCATCGGGAATAACCTTAAGTATTTTTCAGCTTATCAAAAAACTGATTCGTTAAGCTTGATTATTCCTGAATTAAATCGTTTGAATACGATGTTTGAAAAGATGGATATTAAAAAATTTGATTGTGCAACGATTACTTCACCAGCAATTTTTTTAGAGAATGATTTAAAATCAAAACTTTATCAAACCAGTGTAATGAGATTAAAGGATAGTCGATGGTTTTTCTTGAGCAACTACACACCATCAGAAAAAAATGGGAATGTTTTTCAATTTGGAAAGAATTATAAATTTTATTCAATCTCAAATTCTGAACTACTCAATGTTGGAAATATGAACTTGATTATTTCTCCAATGAAATTTGACGAATTCTTAAATAAAACAAACAGAACTTTGATTAATCTAATTTTTTTGAATCCCTCGCTGGACACTTTATTTTTTATTTCGAAGGGAAGAAGATTAATTTCTCATAAACCACTTAACTTTCAGGAAAGAAGAATGTTAGTTTTTGAAATCCAACCTTTTGATTTTAAGGAGATTGAATGGTGGAAAAATTAGACTCAAAAAAAATGCAAATGAATAGATATACAGATTTCATTTCTTATTCATTGATTTATTTCAGAAATAATTTCAACATCGTTCTAAGACAAATCTTTCTCCCAGTCATTGTTTCTATTTTCATTGTTCTTTTTTTGTATAACAGTTTATCTGGTGAGTTCAATCTAAATTTTTTTATTTCCAGTGATGGAAAGTTCTTCGTTGCTGTTTTGATTTTTTTACTGATATTTAATCTCGTAAATATGAGATTTCAATCGTTTAAGATTGTTTTCTTGCAAAATCTAAGTATTCCGCTTATAAAGTTGAAAATCAAGATTCTATTCATGACCTTAATAAAGCTCTCAATTTTAACTTCAATTTTTCTAACCAGTTCAAATTTAATTTATTCAATTATTTTAGCTTTCATATATATTCAAACAGATGGATACTTTTATCAAATGCTTTTTAATGATTACTTAAAGATTTCAGCTGTTAAAAAAAATTCAACTTATTTTTCGGGAGTGAAATTATTTATAAGTTCGTTGGTATTATTGATAATGGTCAAAATTTTTGTCTGGGGAATTTCAGTTTTTGCAACATTTTCAATTTTTTTCGTAAACGAGTTTATTAGAATCTTGATAACCAAAAGTTTGGTCTTTTTTGCTCATGAAAGAATATTAGAGATGAAATTGTTTACTGGTGTTCTTTTGTTGTTGATTATGTTTTTATATCCTATTCAATATTTTTGTATGCTTACTTATTATAAAATGAAATTAAAGAGAGAGAGTCAACTTGAATAAAAGAATCAAAATAAGAGAGAAGGCAAACGAAATTTCAAAAGCTGAAGATATAAAACACATTAATGAAGCTATTAAAGGAAATCAGGATGCTTATGCATGGCTAATGAGAAAATATAAAGGACCCATCAGAAACTTGATTTTTAAAATGGTCAATCGAAAAGAAGAAATTGATGACTTATTACAAGAAGTGTTCATTAAAGCTTTTAATTCTCTTCAGAATTATAATCAAGAGTTTGCGTTCTCAACCTGGATTTATAGAATTGCCATAAACAATACAATCGATTATTTAAGAAAAAAGAAATTAGATACATTTTCTATTGATGAAAAAAATGATGACGAAGACTCTTCTGGAAAATTCGAATTGCTTGATACAACTTATGCTGCAGATGCAAACATAATTTTAGAACAACGACAGCAAATTATAAATGATGCAATAAATTCTCTTCCAGAGAAATATAAAAAGATTATTGAACTAAGACACAAAGAAGAACTCTCTTACGAAGAAATTGCTGAAATCTTAAACTTGCCAATTGGGACAGTAAAAGCTCACCTGTTTAGAGCACGTGAGCTTTTGAATAAATACCTTAAAGATAAATTGAAATTCTTGTGATTACTTTTTCTTGTCTTTCCTCACCAAAATATTATCAATCAATCCATATTCTTTCGCATCTTCAGCACTAAAGTATCTGTCACGGTCAGTATCTTTTTCAATTTGTTCTACATCTTTTCCTGTATGGAATGCGAGAATCTCGTTTAATTTTCTTTTGATTTTTAAAATTTCTTCGGCCTGGATGGAAATATCACTTGCAGTTCCCTGAAATCCACCCCATGGTTGATGTATCATAATTCTTGAATTTGGAAGTGCTGTCCTTTTCCCTTTTGTTCCTCCGGCTAAAAGAATTGCTCCCATGCTTGCAGCGAGTCCAATACAAATTGTTGCAACATCACAACGAACATATTGCATTGTATCGTAAATAGCTAAACCTGCACTAACACTTCCGCCAGGTGTATTGATGTAGAGATTAATATCTTTATCTGGATCTTCTGATTCAAGAAAAATTAATTGAGCAATTATAAGACTGGCTATGTGATCGTCAATTGGTGTCCCAATGATAATGATTCTTTCTCTAAGCAAACGAGAAAAAATATCCATACCTCTTTCACCGCGGCCTGTCTGCTCAATAACATAGGGAACAAGTTGATTGTAAATATCGATGTGATTCATAATAACTCCTTTATAAAACTACTTTTTCAGGTTTAATTTTTACTTTTTCTTCGAGGAATTTGTAAATCTTATCCAGTTGAAGTTCTAATAATAGAGAGCTTCTATCGCTTTTCAGGAAAGTAATAACTGCTTCCTTACTTGCGTTGTATTTTTGAGCGAGTTCTGAAGCATAAGAATCAATTTCTTCATCAGTCAATTGAAGATTAAATTTTGAAATTAGATTTTTTTGAATAATATACCATTTTGCTTCTTTTAATGATCCAGATTCAACGAGTTGTATATTATCTTGATCATTAAAATTAATTGTTGGATAATTTTTTTTAAGATATTCTTCGAGCTGTTTTTTGTAAGTTTCTACTACACTTGGAGGTGGTGTAAAAGAAAAAGCATCGAGTATCTTATTTTTAAGATTTTTCTTGAAATTTTCGTAGTCAGATTTTTTTATCTCCTCAATTTCCTGTTCAATTAAATATTTCTTAAGTTCTTCGAGTGCGTTGAACTTACCATCAGAGTATTTATTTGCTAACTCATCATCTAATGCTGGCAAACTAATCTTTTTTATTCCAGCTATCCTGTATTTTATTGTTTGATTTTGAGTTTGCTGTTCGTTCTCGTCCTGTTTGAAAAGCGGGATGTCAGTTTCAAACTCATCATTAATTTTCTTATTTATTAAAAGATTTACAAAATCCTGATTATAATAACCGAAAGGTAAAGCTAAGTGATATACATTTGGCTTTTTATTTTCTTCGCTAACAGGTGTAGCTTCAATATTAACTAAATAATCATTCGAAGTTATTTCTTCAGCGTCTTCTTCGCTTCGAAGTTGAAATTGAACTGACTCAAGTAATTGATTAACATATTTATCACTTAATTCAAATTCTTTTTTTTCTACTTCAATTGAATTTAGGTTATCGAAATTTAGGTCGGGTAAAACCTCGAATTGAATATCGAATTTTAGCCCACCGTCTTCTTTCAAATCCAGTTCTGTTAGTTTCGGTGTACCAAGCACATCAATTCCCAACAGATCAATTTCATCCCAGAAACGATTTTGAGCTATTTTATCAAGATTATCATAAAAAATAGCTTTCCCATACATTTTTCGAACAAGTTCAAAGGGTGCTTTACCTTTTCTAAAGCCCTGGAGAGTTAATTTCTTTGATTCTAGTTTTAGAATTTCATTAAAATATTTTTCAGTCTCTTCAGGCGATAAATCAAATGATAATTTTTCTTCAGATTCGTTTACTTTTGTTCTTTCTACGCTCAATTTTTTCCTCTAAAATTTGTTAATAATGGCTGATTTAGTGCGGAAGGGGGGACTCGAACCCCCACGAGTTGCCTCACTAGATCCTAAGTCTAGCGCGTCTGCCAATTCCGCCACTTCCGCTTTTAGTTCTGCAAATTTATGAAAAATTAAAAACCTAAAAAATTATAACGGTTAGTTGACATAATTGATTTTATAATTTTATTCATTTGATTAGTTTTGTAAAAAATAGGATGAATCTTGGATATAGTAAAAGAACATAAACGAGAAACCACAACAATTCTTTCGTTTATTGAAAAGCCAATTCTCAATTTTTTCGCTCAAACTCTTCCACCTTTTTTTACACCTGATGTTCTCACTGTGATTGGTCTTGTTGGTTCAATTTTGACAGGTCTGGGTTATTTTTTAACGCTCTATAATGATTATTACATCTGGTTAGCAAGCTTTGGACTTTTATTAAATTGGTTTGGTGATTCACTCGATGGAACTGTGGCGAGATTCAGACATATTGAAAGACCAAAATATGGTTTCTTTATTGATCATACGCTTGATTCTGTCAGTATGGTTTTAATTGGGTTTGGAGTTGGTTTATCTCCCTATGCAAGGTTTGATTTTGTTCTAATCGCATTGGTGAGTTACTTACTGATTTCTATTTTAGTCTATGTAAAAACTTTCGTTGATGGAGTTTTTAAGATATCATATTTCGGTTTTGGACCAACTGAGGTAAGATTATTTATTATTGCTGTAAATACAGTTGTTTTTTATTTCGGTGTTGGTGAGTTTAAAATTTTTGATATGCACTTAACGGTTCTTGATATAGCTTCTATCTTTTTTGCCTTTGTTTTATTTTGTTTTTTTATTATTTCAATCATCATCGAAGGAAATAAATTAAAACTAATAGATTCAAATAATTCAAAACATTAATCATTAAATTTTGTATTTATTCGAATCAAAAATTAAATTGATTTACTAGTCGAACAAATTAAGAAAGAGAGTATGGGTTCAACACAAGATTTTAGATCAGGTCTAATAATAAGATATAATAACGACCTTTTTCAAATAATCGAATTTCAACATGTCAATCCAGGAAACTGGAGAGCCTTCGTAAGGACAAAACTTAAAAATATAAAGACCGGGCGAGTTATTGAAACTCGTTTCCGGGCCGGTGAAAGTGTAGATATAGTTCGAGTAGAAAGACACCAGTATCAATTCCTGTATCGTGAAGGTGATATGCTGGTTTTAATGAACACAGAAAATTTTGACCAAATTAATGTACCGGAAGAAATTCTCGGTGAAGGAACAAAATTCTTGAAAGAAGGCATCATTATAGATCTGCTGATGGATGGTTCGACAATTGTTTCTGCAGAGCTTCCAATTTTTGTTGAACTGGAAGTGGCTAAAACTGAACCAGGTATCAAAGGTGATACTGCAACTGGTGGTTCAAAACCAGCAACGCTTGAAACTGGTGCTGTTGTTAGTGTTCCTTTGTTTATAGATGAGGGTGATATAATTAAAATTGATACAAGAACAGGTGAATATGTTGAACGAGTTAAAGAAAGGTGATAGAATGGACTTAAATTATTTAAAAAAGCTACTAAAAATTGTTGATGAAAGTGGGGTTGATGAAGTTGAAATAGAAGAAGAAGGATCAAAAATAAGAATCAAAAAGACACCCGCCAATAAAGATAATGCTCAAGGCTATTTTCCATTTCCAGTTAGTCAAAGCTTTCAAATACCCGCTCAACCAACTATGCCAATTAACCAATCAGCTGTTTCTACTCCAGTTCAGCAGATGACAGAACAAAAGGCAGAGGTTGTTGAAAAGAAAGTCGAGAAGAAATATCACGAAATTAAATCACCAATTGTAGGAACATTCTATAGAGCACCTTCACCTGATGCTGAGCCGTATGTTAAAGTTGGTAATGTTGTGCATGTCGGACAGGTGCTTTGTATTGTAGAAGCCATGAAATTGATGAATGAAATCGAAAGTGATGTAAACGGGAAAATAGTTCAAATATTAGTGGAAAATGCTCAACCGGTTGAGTACGGGCAAACTCTTTTTCTAATCGAACCATTGTAAAATTTCAGTAAGTTGTGAGGGTAATTTAAGTGTTCAAGAAAATACTTATTGCAAATCGTGGAGAAATTGCACTAAGGGTAATTCGTGCCTGTAAAGAACTTGGGATTAAAACTGTCGCAGTTTATTCTCAAGCTGATGTTGATTCACTCCATGTTCGTTTTGCTGATGAAGCCGTTTGTATTGGTCCTCCACCAAGTAAAGAAAGTTATTTAAACATTCCTAGAATCATAGCAGCTGCTGAAATTACTGGCGCTGATGCAATTCATCCTGGTTATGGATTTTTAGCTGAGAATGAAGACTTTGCTGAAATTTGCGAATCATCGGGAATAAAATTTATTGGTCCTTCCGCTGAAAGTATTCGATTGATGGGTGATAAAGCAACAGCGAAAGAGACTATGAAGAAAGCTGGTGTGCCAGTGATTCCAGGCAGTGATGGAACGATAAGCGATCTTGAAGAAGCTAAATCATTTGCAAAAAAAATTGGTTATCCTGTAATTATTAAAGCTACAGCTGGTGGTGGTGGAAAAGGAATGCGTGTTGTCCATGATGAGGATGATTTCGAAAGATTTTTTACACTTGCAAGAAATGAAGCAGAAGCTGCGTTTGGAAATCCTGAAGTTTATATTGAAAAATACATTGAGGAACCACATCACATAGAAATTCAAGTTCTTGGTGATCAATACGGAAATGTAATTCATATCGGTGAAAGAGATTGTTCAATTCAAAGACGGCATCAAAAATTAATTGAAGAATCACCTTCGCCAATTGTTGATGAAGAACTTCGAATGGCGATGGGCGAAGCTGCAGTTGCTGGTGCTAAAAGTGTAAACTACAAAGGTGCAGGTACGATTGAATTTTTAGTCGATGGTAAGAAAAATTTTTATTTCATGGAAATGAACACACGGATTCAAGTAGAGCATCCTGTCTCGGAAGAGTTATATGAAATTGATCTTGTTAAAGAACAAATTAAGATTGCAGCCGGCAGTCGAGTGAAAAAAATAAAAGTTAATCCCAAACACTGGGTTATTGAATGTAGAATCAACGCTGAGGACCCAGAAAATTCATTCAGACCATCACCAGGAAAAATTACTGTGTTTCACCAACCAGGTGGAATTGGTGTTAGAACAGATACTCATGTTTATGCAGGTTACTCTGTCCCACCTTATTATGATTCATTAATTGCTAAATTAATCGTTAAAGGTTCAGATAGATTAGACGCAATTAAAAAAATGGAAAGAGCATTAGAAGAATTTATTATAGAGGAAGTGAAAACAACAATTCCATTTCATCTTAAAGTGATGAGAGATGAAAATTATCGAAAAGGGAAATTCGATACACATTTCTTAGAAAATTTTAATTTCAATCAGAAGGAGGAACAAAAATGAACATTCCTGAAAATCTCTACTACACTCAGGAACACGAATGGATTCGTGTTAAAGGAAACATTGGAATTGTCGGTATCACCGATTTCGCACAAAGTGAATTGGGTGATATCGTTTTTGTTGACTTAAAGAAAAATCTCACCGAAATAAATAAAGGTGAGTCGTTTGGTACTGTTGAAGCTGTAAAAACAGTTTCAGAATTATTTGCTCCGGTGTCGGGTAAAATTGTTGAGTTCAATGAAAAGCTTGAATCAAATGCAGAGGTTGTTAACAAAGATCCTTATGGCGAAGGCTGGATGATAAAACTTGAAATAACCAATCCAGAAGAATTAAATTCACTTCTGAATGCTGAGGCTTATAGAACACTTATCGGTCAATAAGATTTTTTTAGTTATATCTTTAAGTAGAGACGGGGTATTCCGTCTCTTTTTGTTTTTAAAAACTATTTTTAATTCAATATGAAAGTTGAAAAAATAATTGTAATAGATTTTGGTTCACAGTACACTCAATTGATAGTTCGAAAAGTTAGAGAACTAAATGTTTACGCAGAAATAAAATCTAATCAAATAACAATATATGAAATAAAAAAAGAATTGCCGAAAGGAATAATTTTATCGGGTGGTCCCGCATCTGTTTATGATGAAAATGCTCCTTCAGTAGTTGATGAGATTTTTGATTTAAACATTCCTATTCTCGGGATTTGTTATGGTATCCAATTGATCACGAAACTTTTAGGAGGGAAAGTAGAAAAATCGGAAAAAAGAGAATTTGGTCTGGCTAAAATCGAAATTGTTCATGACTCTCTATTGTTCAAAGATATCCCTTCAAAATTTAATGTCTGGATGAGTCATTCTGATAAGGTGGTTACTCTGCCGAAGGGCTTTATTGCAACTGCACGCACACAAAATTCTGAATTTGCATCAGCTGAATTGACTTCGAAAAGTATTTATGGTGTTCAATTTCATCCTGAAGTTGTACATACTGAATATGGTCAAAATATTCTTTCTAATTTTCTATTTGAGATTTGTAAGTGTAAAGGAGAATGGAAGTTTTCCAATTTCATAGATTCAAAAATTGAAGAGATAAAATCAATAGTTAAGGATGATTTAGTGGTTTGTGCTTTAAGCGGTGGAGTTGATTCAACAGTTGCAGCACTTCTTGTTCAAAAAGCAATTGGAGACCAGCTGCACTGTATTCATGTTGATACAGGATTGATGAGAAAAGATGAAAGTAGATCGATTGTAGAATTTCTCAAAAAGGATCTTGGTTTGAAAATTTCAATTGTCGAAGCAAAGGATATTTTTCTTTATAGATTGAAGGGAATTGTTGATCCCGAAGAAAAAAGAAAAATCATTGGAAATACATTCATCGAAATTTTCGAAAATGAAGTTCAAAAAATTGGAAATGTAAAATTTCTTGTGCAGGGTACATTATATCCCGATGTGGTTGAATCAGGTACATTTTCAAAAAATTCAAGTGTTATTAAAACTCATCATAATGTTGGCGGATTACCTGAGAAAATAAAATTTCAATTAATTGAGCCTTTACGGGAATTATTCAAAGACGAAGTGAGAGTTGTAGGTCGACAACTTTCAATCCCGGAACATTTTTTAAACAGACATCCTTTCCCTGGACCAGGTCTCGCTGTCAGAATAATTGGTGAAGTGACAGAGGAACATCTTGAAATTTTAAGGCAAGCTGATCATATCTTTATTGAAGAATTAAAGAAAAAAAATCTTTATGATTCTGTATGGCAAGCTTTTGCAGTGCTTCTTCCGGTTCGAAGTGTTGGTGTGATGGGTGATGAACGAAATTATGGATTAACAATTGTTTTAAGAGCAGTTACAAGCGTTGATGGAATGACTGCCGATTGGGCTAAACTCGGTTATGATTTTCTGAATATTGTTTCTAATCGAATCATTAACGAAATTAATGGTGTAAATAGAGTCGTTTATGATATTACATCAAAACCACCAGCAACTATTGAATGGGAGTAAATTTATTTTTATTCTTTATTTGATTTTAATATTCGACTTATTTTCTCAGACGAACTTTTATCAAAGGGCGGTAGATTTATTTAATCAAGGTAGATACGCAGAAGCTACTCCGTTACTTGAAAAAATTTTAAAAGATGAACCAGAAGATTATGAAACAGTGGCGATTCTTTTAATTTCAGGAAACTATCACCTGAAAAATTTCGAAGCTGCAAGGTCTTATATTTCATGGATTGAACAAAAGCCAATTAGCAAAAAAGCAAAACTAATTGTACTCGAAACCAGACTCGCGATATCAGTCCAGCAAAAAGATATAAATGAATTCAAGAGGAGTTTAATTGAACTTAATAAGTTTAGCATTTCACCTACCAAGTTGAACGAATACACGAATTTAATTACAGAAATTTATACTTCATTAAATCCAGAAGATAAGTCAGAATTAGAGAAATCAATTTCTAATCCAGTCTTAAGATTTTCACTTCTTCAATCATTCTACTTAGATGCAGTTGAAAAATTAAATTCAAACCAAATTGAACATCTTTATTTCGAGTTAATTAAAATTGGTATTGATTATGGTTTTGTTTCGCCCAGAGTGATTGGTATTCTAATTCCAGCTTCGAAGTCAAAACAAAAATCTGTGGAAGAAATAATTACAGATGGATTAAAAATAGCTCTATCTCAATTTAATCATAAGCATGATCAGAATTTCGAATTAAAAATTTATAAAGGGAATGAAAAGCAACTCAGGGAAGCTCTAATTGAATTAGCTAAAGATTTGAATGTATTGTGTGTAATTGGACCATTGTATTCTTCTCAATTCAAGGAATTATCAATTTTATCTGACAAATTGAAACTGCCGCTAATAAGTCCAACAGCCACTGGAAGTGATATAGCCATTAAATTAAGATTTTCATTTCAGTTCAATCCACCGCTTGATGTGCGTGGTTATTCGATGGCAAGCTATGCAATAAATAATCTGAAAGGATCAAGGTTTGTAATTCTCACTTCAGACAAAAAATTTCTTAATGATCTTACGAAAGAGTTAAGAAAAACAATTAAATCATCAAAAGGAGAAATAGTACTTGATATTAATTGGAACGAATCGACGAAAAATTTAAAATCAAAAATCAGAGAAATAAGAAACGCTGGACTTAAAAGGGATAATGTCATAAGATTCAATCAAATGCTGGATTTTAGTACTGAACAATTAATTCTATCGTATGGCTACTCACAATCATACATTGATTCATTAAAAGCAGTAGAAGCAGAAGTCAGTATTTACGATTTGTTCGGTCCTTCAGCTGAAAAGATTTGTAATTTGAATAAAATTTCTTACTACAAAAGAGCCAGAAATGAAGTTGATAATCTTGATGTCGCTGTCTCTTCGATTGATGCGATTTTTATACCTTTATCGGAAACACAAATTATTGCAGCAGTTGCTAATGAGATTGCTCGTCAGAACATTAAAGCGAAAATTATTGGTAATGATATCTGGAACTCAATTGATGAATTGAACAAAGGTTATCCAGCTACAAATGGAGTGATTTTTACATCTGACTTTTATTTAGATTATTCAGATAAAGAAATACAGAAACTAAACTCAATTATTAAGCAGGTTCCGGGAATCACCTTGAATAGAAATTTTTTCTATGGTTATGAATCCTTAAATAAAGTCCTTCAAATCTGGAATTCGAATCTTAATCGATTGAATTTTTACGACAGAATTATTTCAGATCAAAACTATAATGGATTAACAACTGACATCATGATCAATAAAGATGGAATCAATGGTTCGATTTTCATTCTTGAATATAAAAATAGAAAAAGTCAAAAAATTGGAAAGGTAATTTCAAATTAAAATCAGGAGGTAAACATTAAAGTAAAAGATTTACCAATTGATGATAGACCAAGAGAGAAACTGGAAATAAAAGGTCCAGGCAGTTTGTCAGATGCTGAATTAATTGCCATACTTCTTCGAACCGGTAAGAAAAATAAATCTGCGGTTGAAGTTGCACAAGAATTATTAAATAATTTTAATAAAGATTTAAAAATTCTCGCGAAAAAAGATTTTAGAGAGATATTGAAAGATTTTAGAGGTACAGGTATAGGAAAAACGAAAGCCATTACTCTTCTAGCTGCTTTCGAGTTGGGAAGAAGAGTTATGAAAGTTGATCCTTATGTAAATGAGATTCAAGTGAAAGAACCAAGAGTAATTTTTGACTTACTGAATTCAGAACTTTCTCATCTGACGGTCGAGAAATTTTATCTTGTAATACTGAATAAAAGAAATGTTGTCCAGGCAAAGGTTGAATTAACAAGTGGTGTTTTGGATTCAAGTCTTGTTTCACCAAGAGAAGTTTTTAAGACCGCAATTGATCATCGTGCAGCAAGTATTATTCTTGTACATAATCATCCAAGTGGGAATCTCGAACCAAGTAAAGAGGACATTAAAGTCACACAACAACTTTACGAAGCAGGAAAACTTCTGGAAATTCCCGTGCTTGATCATATAATCATTGCTAATAATAGTTACACAAGTTTTGTTGAACGAGGATTAGTTTTTAAATAAAAAAAAGCACGAATAAAGTTCATGAAGTATTTCAAAGCTGATAATCGATTAATTTTAAGTAAACCAAAAGGGGAGATCAATAGAGTTCTTCTTATTCTTTTGTCTCTTATTTCAATTAATTGTACAAGATACGCAACTGAAAAGGAACTTAATTTCATTAAAAATCTTGAGCAGGAAGTTTATCAATTTGAAATTCAAAATAAAGCCTTGAAAGAAAAAACATTAGAATTAGAACTTAAAAAGCACGACCATATAAATAAATTAAAAGAGTGCAGAAAAAAACTAGATGAATTTCAAACTATTTTACCTAATACATCTAAAAATGAGAATCAAAATGATGAAAATTAAATTCGTATATATTTTTCTTTGTTTAATTATCATTCAGAGTCAAATTTTTTCTCAAACTGAAAGGATGACTAAAGAAGATTATTTTCACGAAAAAAAGCTTTTAGAACTTAGAAAATTGAGCCTTTTGAAAGAACAGAATTACTTAGATCAAATCTATATGAAACTTAAAAATGAACTTGATTCTTTAAATTTAGAGTTGAACAAATGTCAGGATTCGTTGTATAATATGAATGAAATAAAACTTGAAGAGATATTCAGAAACATGCACGAATCAAAAGGAAAAAAATAAATGTGATAATAAATCAGCAAAATCGAAATTAATTAGAAGAATGATTAATTTGTAGTTAGAGACTTTAAATTTTTAATAATTTGATGAAAAGAATTAATTCAAACATTTCTCGAAGAATTACAAAATCATTAATCAATAAATAAAAAGAGAGGAATCTGTCAAAAATTGATGAAATTAAATACAAAAAATCCTTCAAACATTAGACCCCATAACCACTTAATGGGGTATTTTTTTGTTTAAACAACATAGGGGAGTTAAAGAGTTGACAGCGATTGAGAAAAAGTTAAAGTTACAAAATGTGGATATGATGACTCTTCTGGGAGTCAATGATCAGAATATTGCTTTAATCGAATCATATTTCAATACAAATATCTCGGTCAGAGGCGAAAATGTAATTCTAAAAGGAACCCCAGAAGAAATTGAAATTCTGGAAAAGGTATTCAACGAGCTTGCATTTCTTGTAAATAAAAATCGACAATTAACTCAGCAGGATATTGAGTTAGTTATTCAGCTTGCAAAGAATGGGAAAGAAGTTGTTAATGAAGATGATATTGAATCAGCTATTTTGTTCACAAAAAATGATGTAATCAAAGCTAAGACTCCAGGTCAATTTGAATTCATAAAAGTTGCAAGGAAAAATGATATAGTTTTTGCGATAGGACCAGCTGGCACAGGTAAAACATATCTTTCAGTTGCGTTAGCGGTTGCGAGTTTCAAAAATCATCTCGTAAGCAAAATTGTACTATGCAGACCAGCAGTTGAAGCTGGTGAAAGTCTTGGATTTTTACCTGGCGATTTCAGAGAAAAAATTGATCCCTATCTCAGACCCCTTTATGATGCCCTTGAAGATATGATGCCTTATGAAAAATTGAAATATTATCTCGAGAAAAATCAAATCGAAATTGTTCCATTAGCTTACATGAGAGGTCGAACATTAAATAATGCATTTGTTATTCTTGATGAGGCTCAGAACGCAACAGCTCTTCAGATGAAAATGTTTTTAACTCGATTGGGTGCGAATTCAAAAGCTATAATTACTGGTGATATTACACAAATTGATTTACCGAGTAAGAAAGAAAGCGGATTGGTTCAGGTTCAATCGATTTTAGCTGGAATTGATGGTGTGGCTTTTGTGTATTTCACAAAACAGGATGTGGTTCGACATAAATTGGTAAAAGATATTCTTAACGCTTATGAAAAATATCAAAACGGAAATAACGATAACAAAGAAAATTGAGGTAGAACTGTGAAAAATAAAAAAATAATCTTTTTTCTGTTGTCCTTATTTTTTATGAAAATTATTAACGCATATGCACAAGAAGAAGAGTCATTTGAGGAATCAATAGTAGAAGATTCACTCGAAGTTTATCTCATTGATAATTACGTGAACGAAGATGGAAATCTTAAAGTTCTTGTTTTGAGTTGGATGACAAATTTACCTTGCAAATCAAAAGTTATGATAAATGAATTGGGTGAATTTTCAGTAAGTGATACACTAACAGATTTTCATCAAGTGAACATTGATTTATCAAATTTTAAGTTCTCTTCAAGTGAACAATATTTTGAAATAGTTTCAGAACTTGAAGATGGAAGAATTTTTTCCAGTGAAAAATATTCATTTACAATTCCATTAGAAGAGAACAAAGCTTCAACCAATGTTCAAACTTCAAAATCTTACTATCTCTACAATTTTATTTATGGGATAACTCTCTGGTTACTTCCTTCACCTGCAATTGCATTCGAAAATCAAACAGCGAAATTTGCTTTGATAAAAGAATTACCAATAGTAAGTGTTGGATCTTCTTCAGCATATAAAAACTTTCCTTACTTTTATGTATATGCAGGTTACTCCCATATTTTCAATGGTAATGTAAAAAATACTTTTCGTTCTGGAATCAAATACCTTTACGAATTAAGTGAACTAAAACACTTCGTTAGTTTAGGTGCAGGTGTGGTAACTAACTTCAAGGGTTCTAATGGAATTTCTACAGAAGTTGGATTTTCATTCTTGAAAATTCTGAACACTTTTGAATTATATGCTTCATATTCTCACAATTTTATGAATGATTCGAACAAAAATTTCGGTCTACTTAGTATTGGTTTGTTCACATCATCATTTTCAATCAATCTGAATTATTAATATGAAAATAACGCAATTAACTCTTGATGATTTAAAACCAGCGGCAAAATTTTGCCGAACGAACATGACCTTGGATATTATGCCAGATTTTCTTTTCAAAGAAAAAACTTTCGATGATCCCGACTTTGATCCAGAACTGGTATTGCTGGCAAAAGAAAATGAGGAGATCATTGGTTTTATGATGGGTGTAATTAGAAATCATAAAAACCTGGGTAAGATTGGATATATTAAGCTTGCCGCAGTTAAAACTACTGAAAGACGAAAAGGTATTGCCTCAAAACTTTACGAAATCATTGAAGAAAAATTTAAATCTGAAAACTGTGAGAAAGTTAGAGTTTACGAATCACATCCGAACTATTTTCAACCTGGCGTTGATCCCTTCTATACCGAAGCAATTTGTTTTTTTGAAAGAAAAGGTTTCCGAAAATTCAACGATACTTCAAATTTGATTTGTTATCTGACAGGCCAAATATTCGATACCTCACTGGAAGAGAAAAAACTTGAGTCGGAAAAAATCTATTTCAAGCGTGCTGAAAAAAGTGACTATGAACAGGTAATGAATTTTATTAATCAAGAATTCGAGCTATGGGAAAATGAAGTAAATGTTGCTTTCAAAAACGAACCAATCTCGCTACACATTGCACTCTTCGAAAATCGAGTTGTTGGTTTTTCAGCTTTTGATACAAATAACTTTAATACAGGATGGTTTGGGCCAATGGGTACATCACAAGAAATGCGAGGAAAGAATATTGGAGGAATTCTTCTAAAACGATGTTTGAAAGATCAACAATCACAAGGTCATCAAGCTGCGATTATACCTTGGGTGGGACCAATTCCGTTTTATTCTCATTATTGCGGTGCAAAAGTTCATCGTGTTTTCTGGCGATACGAAAAAAATCTTTTGTGAATCTCTATCCCGAAAAACTCTTTGATTTTTATGACGCCTTAACTTTGAAAGCAAAAATTCAATTGATATATTTGTAGCTAATGATAAGTAAAAAAGGGATAATCATAGCAATAGATGGTCCAGCAGGAGCCGGTAAAAGCACAACAGCAAAACTTTTAGCAGAAAAGATGAATTATAAATATATCGATACTGGTGCAATGTATCGTGCTGTAACTCTCTATGCTTTGAGAAATTCAATACAACCTTCTGAAGTTGAAAAATTAGTTAATTTAGTTTCTAATATGAATTTCCAGTTTGGAAATAATGGCAGTGTCTTATTCGTTAATTCTGAAGATGTAACTGAGGCTATTAGAATTCCTGATGTAGCCAGCAAAGTCAGTGAATACAGTAAGATTGGAGAAATTCGAAAGATTTTGGTTCAAAAGCAGAGAGAAATTGGAAAAGAAGGCGGTATTGTAATGGAAGGCAGAGATATCACAACTGCTGTTTTTCCTGATGCTGAGCTTAAAATCTTTTTAACTGCTGATTTAGATATTAGAGCTTATAGAAGATTAGTAGAATTACAGAACAAAGGTTTAGAAATTGATCTTGATGAAGTAAGGGGCAATTTAGCCACTCGCGATAAAATTGATTCGAATCGGGAAGTTAGTCCACTCAGAATTACTCCTGATGCAATTATCATTGATACAACAAGAATGACAATCGAAGAGCAGGTTGAATTTATTTATCAAAAGGCACAGGATTTAATTAAGAGTTTGAATTTAGAAAGCCATCGCAATTAACTGATGTTGAACAACGAACAGGTTATTGCTTCGATGGCGGCAATTAACTTGTTCAAATAACGGAGGATTAATGTCCGAATTAACAAACAATCAAAATCAACAGGGTTCTATGAGTGGAAAACTTATGGATCAAAAACTACTCAATCAAAAATCTCTTTTTGATGTTGAAGGCAACTATTCAGAAGAAGAATACAAGTATTTAGCTGAACTTCTTACAAAAGACCTGACAGATTATAAAGAAGGTGAAATCGTAAAAGGAACAATTGTCGAAGTTCAGGGCGATAGAGTTATAATCGATATCGGATTCAAAGCAGAAGGTTCTGTACCAGTTTCTGAATTTGATGATCCATCACAAATTGTTCCCGGACAGCAGGTTGAAGTCTTACTTGAGAAAGTTGAAGGTTCAGCCGAAGGTGAAATTGTTCTATCCAAAAAGTTAGCTGATTTCCAGAGAATCTGGGAAAAAGTTGTCGAAGCTTACGACAAGCAGCAAGTCATACAAGCAAAAATATTGAAGAGAATTAAAGGCGGTCTCGTTGCCGAAATTTTTGGAATAGAATCATTTTTGCCTGGAAGTCAAATCGATATCAAACCAATCAGAGATTTTGATGCATTCATTGGTAAAACACTGGATGTGAAAATCGTTAAGCTCAATCACGCACAGAAAAATGTTGTTGTGAGTCATAAAGTTCTCATTGAGGAAGAAATTAAAGATCAGCGAGAAGCAATTCTCAATAGTCTTGAAAAAGGTCAGGTTCTTCAGGGAACAGTTAAAGCAATTACAGATTTCGGTGTATTTGTTGACTTAGGCGGAGTTGATGGATTAATTCACATAACTGATTTAAGCTGGGGAAGAATTAATCACCCATCTGAAGTTGTTAAACTTGACGAAGTTATTAATTGCGTTGTTATTGACTTTGATCCAGAGAAGAAGAGAATTTCTCTTGGATTAAAACAATTACAGGAACATCCATGGAAAAACATTGATCAGAAATATGCAATTAATCAGCGTGTAACTGGAAAAGTTGTTTCATTAACTGAATATGGTGCCTTTGTTGAAATCGAAAAAGGCATTGAAGGGTTGATTCATATTTCAGAAATGAGCTGGACTGAACATATTAAGCATCCATCACAAAAAGTTTCCTTGGGTCAGGTTGTTGAAGCTGTAATTCTTAGTATTGACAAAGAAGAGAAGAAGATATCACTTGGATTAAAACAGCTTGAACCAGATCCATGGGGCGAGTTACTCAAGAAATATCCAGAAGGTTCAAGACACACGGGAATTGTTCGAAATCTTACAAACTTTGGTGTCTTTGTTGAGTTGGAACCAGGTGTAGATGGATTAATTCACATCAGTGACTTGTCATGGACAAAGAAAATTCGTCATCCCGCCGAAGTTGTTAAAAAAGGTGACAAAATTGATGTTGTAGTTCTGAATATTGATGTCGAACAACGAAAAATTTCTCTTGGACATAAACAATTGGAAGAAAATCCATGGGATAGATTCGAGAGAGAATATCAGGTTGGAACTGAAGTCACGGGAAAAATAATTCGTCATGTTGATAAAGGATTGTTAGTTGAGCTTCCATTGAAAGTAGACGGATTTGTTCCTGCAAATCAGCTTTCACCAACTCCAATTAAAAACATCAAACATGCTTTCCCCGAAGGTGAAGAGCTAACTTTGAAAGTCATCGAATTCGATAAAGAAAATAAGAAAATTACTCTGAGTGCAATTGAAGCCCTTAGAGATAAAGAACAGAAGTTAGTTGAAGAATATCTGGCAAAGTATAAACTTGAAAAAGTTACAATTGGTGATTTGTTCAAAGAAAAAGAACAGCAAAAGGCTAAAGCTCAAAAATCCAAGCAGACAAAAGATAAACCAGAGGAAAAGAAACAAAAAGATTAATCTAATTTTATTTTCAGATAATTCGTCATTGCATTCACGAGTTTGTTGAATGCAATGACTTTTTTATTTTTGATGTGAAAGACTATGAGTACGAAAAAAGTTGCATTACATACATTAGGCTGCAAATTAAATTACGCTGAATCAAGTGTTATTGGAAATTCTTTTCTTAAAAAAGGATTTTCGATTACTGATTTTGATTCAAAAGCCGATGTTTATGTAATTAATACCTGCACTGTCACAGAAAATGCTGAGAAAGAATGTCGTCAAATAATTCGTCGAGCTTTGAGGCATAATCCAGATGGATTTGTAATTGTAACAGGTTGTTATGCTCAGCTTCGTCCTGATGAAATCAAAAAAATTGAAGGTGTTGATTTAATTCTTGGTTCAAAAGAAAAATTTGAAATTTTCAATTTCATTGATTCTTTCGAAAAGAAAAATCTTGCCTGCGTTTATGTTTCTCCACTTGATGAATTGAAAGATTTTGGTGCTGCATACAATCCTTTGCCTGAAGATAGAACTCGTGCATTCCTGAAAATTCAGGATGGTTGTGATTATAAATGTTCATTCTGTACAATTCCAAAAGCAAGGGGTGCAAGTCGCAGCGAACCGGAAGAAGAAGCGATTAATCAATTGAGAATACTTGTTGAAGAGGGTTTCAAAGAAATTATTCTTACTGGTGTAAATGTTGGTGATTATGGCTCAAAGATTAATACAAATCTTTACAATCTTCTGAAAAAATTTATAAAGGTTGATGGAGATTATAGAATCAGAATCAGCTCAATAGAACCAAATCTTTTAAGTGATGAAATCATAGAGTTAGTTGCAAGCGAAGAAAAATTATGCAAACATTTTCATGTTCCATTGCAAAGTGGAAGTGATAAAATTTTGAAGAAGATGCAGCGCAGATATCTTTCTTCACTTTATGCAAACCGCATAGAGAAGATTAAAAATATAATTCCCGATGCTGGAATTGGTGTAGATGTAATTGTTGGTTTCCCTGGTGAAGATGAAAGTGATTTTAATGCAACAAAAGAATTTCTCAATCATCTTCCAGTTTCATACTTACATGTATTTACATATTCAGAAAGACCTGGAACAGTTGCAGCTTCAATGGAAAATCAAGTTCCAAAGCATGAAAGGAAAAGAAGAACGAATGATTTACGACTTTTAGGTGCAAGGAAAAAATATTTATTTTATAACGAAATGCTTGGAACAACACAGAAAGTATTATTCGAGCATCGTGATGAAGATGGAAGTTTCAAAGGATTTACTTCGAATTATGTGAGAGTAAAAATTTTTAGTTCAGAAAATCTTTCAAATCAATTCGTTGATGTTGAATTAAATAGTATTGAAAACGATATTGTTACTGCAAACACAATAAAAAAATCTGAACATTAAATGAAAAAAATAATTCTTTTCTACTTAGCCTTAACTACTTTAGCAGTTGCGCAATTCAAAGAAGCATCAAAATCAGCAGTTAAATTCGATAATTCTGTCCTGTCACAAGAAATTAAGGGAGAAAAAAGTAAGACTCTCGCATTCTTTCTTTCTTTAACAGTACCAGGACTTGGAGAATATTATGTCAATAGATTCGATGCAGGAAAATATTTTGTCCTTGGGGAAACAGGTTTATGGTTAACCTATTTTGGTTTTGATTATTACGGAAGATTTCAAAAAAATAACTATATAACTTATGCTAAAGTTAACGGTTCGGTTAATCCAGCAAGTAAAGATGACGATTACTGGGCAGCTATTGGCTCGTACATGAACATCTATGATTACAATAATGAAAAACTCTTAAATAGAGAGTTTAATAAACTCTATGATGAAAGAATCTATTACTGGAACTGGAATTCAAACGATGAAAGAAAAAAATATCGAAACCTCTGGGTCTCCAGTGAGAAAGCTTTCAACAATAAACAATTTCCTCTGGCTTTGATAATTGTAAATCATATAGTTAGTGCAATCAACGCAACAATTCTGGCAGGTCGGTATAATCAATCACTCCAGGAACAGTCCTTGATAATTTATCCTCAGTTTGGAATTGATGAATTTCAGAAACCTCAACTTTCCATTTCATTATTAAAAAGTTTCTAAGTGTATGCCAGTTATCAAAGGGATAGTTGAATATGATGGAACCAACTACTCTGGATGGCAAAAGCAAATAAATTCCAATTCCATTCAATCAGAAATCGAAAAAGCCCTTCAAAACATCTTTCAAGAAGGAATTACAATAGTTGGTGCTGGCAGGACTGATTCAGGTGTACATGCATTAAATCAAGTTTTTCATTTTAAAATCGATCGAGAAATAAACCTTGAAAAATTAAAAAAATCATTGAATGGAGTTCTTCCAGCAGATATATCAATAAAAAATCTTGAATTTGAAAAAAATGATTTTCACGCACGATATTCTGCAAAGAGCAGAACTTATTTATATTTGATTTCAAAAAGGAAGAATGTTTTTTTTGAGCGTTACAGCTGGACAATTTTTAGTGATTTAAATCTCAAACTTGCACTGGAAATTCAAAATATTTTTCTTGGCATTAAAAACTTTACTTCTTTCTGCAAAGCCGAACACGAAGTAGAAAATAAAATTTGTAATGTCTATTACTCAAGATGGTTTTCTCGACCAGATTTGTTGATGTATTATATCAGTGCAGATAGATTTATTCATGGAATGGTAAGAGGAATTGTTGGGTTGACTGTTGAGTTTATGAAAGGTAAGTTGGATATCGAAGAAGTTAAAAGTATTCTAGATGGAAAAAATCGGTGTCCGCTGTGGGCACCATCAAAAGGTTTAATTTTATATAAAGTAGAATATCAGGAGGATAAAAAATGATAAATCTTAAAGATAAAGTCACAATAATTACTGGTGGGTCAAGAGGAATCGGAAGATCATGCGTCAAATATTTTGCTCAAGCTGGATCGTCTGTTGTTTTCACATACAATAAAGCAAAATTCGAAGCTGATAAATTAATTGATGAATTATCAAATCTTGGTGTAAAAATAAAAGCATATCAATGTAATCTTGAAAAAGATGTTGAAGCTGAAAAACAGATAATTAAAATTGTAAAAGATATAATTGATGAATTTGGCAGGATTGATGTACTTGTTAACAATGCTGGGATCTGGGAATATGGTGAAGCAGATAAAATGACTCTTGAAAATTGGAATCGCACAATGACAATAAATGTAACGGGGACAATGTTGTTTACTCGAGAAGTTATTCCACATATGAAAAAACAAGGCGGTGGGAAAATTATTATTATTACTTCGACAGCTGGACAGAGAGGTGAAGCTTTTCATTCTCATTATGCAGCGAGTAAAGGTGCGTTGATTTCCTATGTTAAATCACTTTCGACTGAACTTGCTCCATTCAAAATTCTGGTTAATTCCGTTGCTCCTGGCTGGGTCAACACAGAAATGTGCGATCCTGTTTTTAAAGATCCAAAATACAAAGAGGAAGTTCGATTAAGTATTCCATTAAAAAAGATTGCAACACCTGATGATATTGCAGGTCCAGTATTGTTTCTAGCTTCTGAGCTTGCAAATCACATAACTGGTGAAATATTAAATGTGAATGGTGGAAGTGTGCTCTGTGGATAAAGGGGAGTAAACTAATGTATCAATTCCAAAAGAGCTTGTTTCTAAAAACTAATCTGGAGAAACTATTCAAATTTCATCTGGATCCCAAAAATCTAAGACTTCTTTCTTCACCCAACATGAACTTAAAGATATTCACAGCTTCTGCTCCAATTTCAAAAAATTCAGAAGTCAAAATAAAATTTAAGTTAATACCATTTGTCTCAATTCACTGGGATTTAATTATTGAAGAAGTAATAGAAAACGAACTGATAATTGATTTACAGACAAAAGGTCCATTCAAATATTGGCGTCATAAACATATCTTTCATAAGTTTTTTGATGGGACTGTTGTTATGACTGATGAAATAGAGTACGAAATGAAGTGGGGGCTTTTAGGTAAACTATTGAATCCAGTTATTAAATGGCGTCTTAATCAAATGTTCAAAATGCGTCACAAAATCATAGAATCACTTTTTGGAGGGTAAAATGGAAACATTAGCGTCTTTTCATCCAAAAGTTGTGCATTTTGCAATTGCACTTCTCTTAACCTATGTTTTATTTGAATTTTTATTTCTAATACTAAAAAAAGATTTCTTAAACAAGTCTGCGACGCTGATTTTATTTCTTGGAGTTTTAGGTGCTCTTTCTTCAATTCTTACAGGTAATCAGGCATTTCACTATGCTGAAAATCTGTTTGATAATTATGATGTAAAAATTCCACTCGGTTTAATTGATGAACATGAAGAATATGCAACGATAACTTTATTCTGGTTTCTTGGAATCCTTGTTTTAAGATTTTTACTGAATATCAAAAATTTATTTAAGGGTTGGCTTCAAATAACAGTGTTATTATTAGCTCTTGTTGGAGTTTACTGGGTTTATGAAACAGGTGAACATGGAGGTGAACTTGTTTATAAACATGGTGTTGGGACGAAGGTAATAGAAAAAGGCATCGATAAACCAAACAATCAACAAGTTGAAGAAGAAGATTAACATAATACTTTAAAAATCTTAATTGCTTTGAAGAAGAAATTAATAACCCTTTTATTTTTAATTGCGGGATATAATCTGATCTTATATTTGCAGCAAGTACTTCAAAGTGAACTTCAGCTCTATTTTTTAGGTTTCAGACTTAACTTATTTTTAGCTCTAAACTTTTTATTACTTTATTTGAACCGAGAACAGCTGGTATCTTTGTCAAATGATTTTAAGAGGGTTGGGAGATTTAAACACTATCTGATTACATTTTTGATTCCCATTCTCTCAATTCTGGTTATTACTTTTTTATTCTTTCTGACAAATAAAATTAAACTTACTAAACCAGAATTCTTGATTGAATTTGCCGGAACAGCATTCATTGATTTACCAATTTATTATTTATGGAATTTACCATTTGTTTTAAGTACCCTTGTGTTAATTAAGATTATGATTCAGAATTCTGGTTTTATTAGAACTTTTGTATTCTCAATTCTTTTCGGTTTGGGATTTCTCGTACCTGGATTTGGTGATTTTACAAAAAAAATTGTTCTGGGAAACTTTCTTCATCTCGTATTGATTATAAGTTTTACATTTTTCGTGTTGATTGTTTTTAAGTATACTGATTCGTACTGGATTTCAATACTTTCTTTTTTCAGTTTGTTGTACTCTTTTGTTTTGATATCTGGTTCAGAAAATTCATTTTTAATTAAAACATTTTTTGCCAGACAATATTCAAGCTGGGAAGGATTAATTAAAATAAAGGGTGATAATCTTTTTTATTTCAATTTGATAGTTGCTGGCTGGATGCTTTTTTTAGGTGTTTTGTTTTTTATATTTGATAAGAGAAAGAATTCATTAAAATGAAAAAATTAGTTGTTTTAATTTTTTTCTTCTATAGTTTTTCGATTGCTCAAGAAATTTCTGGACTTTTTGTTAGCCCCTTTGTTGGTGCAAGATTTCCCATCGAAGAAGCTTCAAAAAAACATAAAACAGGCTTTAGCTTTGGTGGAAGTTTTGAGTACGGCACATCAGCATTACCTTTCATTATTAAAATTGAATTTAACTACACTCATTTTCCTCAAAAAGGATATTTTCAAAATGAATATCAAAATAAATCCATAACTGGAGTAGGATTTGGTCTGGATTATCTTTTCTATCCTTTGATTGCTTCTGAAACTATTCTTACTCCATTTTTAACTGTAGATGTAACTTACAATTATATTGAAAGGCAGGTATTAACTTACACTTATCGCTTCGAAACTTTCAAACGAGAAGAACAAAAATTCGGCTTTGCACTTGGAGGTGGTTTTAGCTTTTTTCTGATCGATTTTGTCTTCAAATATTTTTTCCTGACTTACGAACCATATTTTGGAATTGATTATAAACTGCGATTACCAATTCACATCTCATTATAGGAGAAAAAGTATGTACGAAACAATTTTGTTTGAACAAAAAGATAATATTGCAATCGTAACGGTTAACAGACCAGAAAAACTGAATGCATTAAATCACAAAGTTCTTGATGAATTAAATGCTGTATTCAAACATTGTGGAGAGGTTGAATCAATCTGGGGAATTATATTAACTGGTGCAGGAGAAAAAGCTTTCGTTGCTGGCGCTGATATTGTTGAGATCAATAAACTTGATTCTCATTCAGGAAAAGAATTTGCATTAAGAGGTCAATCTATCTTTAATTACATCGAACATTTTCCTAAGCCTGTAATTTGTGCTGTTAATGGATTTGCTCTCGGTGGAGGATGTGAGCTAGCCCTCGCATGTCATATAAGAATTGCTTCAGAAAATGCAAAGTTTGGTCAACCAGAAGTTAATCTTGGTATCATTCCAGGTTATGGCGGTACGCAAAGACTAACTCGCTTAATTGGAAAAGGAAGATCAATGTACATGATTTTAACTGGTGAAATGATTGATGCACAAACAGCTTTACAATTTGGACTGGTGAACAAGGTTGTGCCTCAAAGTGAATTAATCAACGAATCGATGAAAATAGTGAACACAATAATTCAAAAAGGAAGAGTTGCAATAACAACAGCAATCAGATCGATTAATTCCGCATGTGAATTACCGCTTTCAGAAGGCTTAAAATTCGAAGCTGACATGTTTGCCGTTTGTTGTGGAACAGAAGATTTCAAAGAAGGGACATCTGCATTTTTGGAAAAAAGAAAACCACAATTCAAAGGAAGATAAGCAGGATAATTTGACAGGTAAATATTAAAATTTAATTTCCATCTGAAATGTCAAGCTTCTGAGAAGATTTGAATTAATTTCATCGTTTCCAGTTCCAATTTTCTTTACATCATCACGATACAATTCAGAATATTTTGCTGAAAGATCCATGAAATTCAACACCTGGTATCTCAGCAGAATATACCAACGAGTTCCTCTTCCATAAAATCCTGAACTTGCAAATACTCCCGGAACATCACTCTCTAAAACATATATTCGGGAATCGTATGAATCGGTCTGATAAAAAATAAATCTGCTTTTTAAAGACAATTTATTTGAAAGTTTAGTTGAGATATCTACAAAAGAAAGCAACCCGTCCTCATAATTTTTGGTGTATTTATAAAACACACTAATATATTCAACTCTGAAAGCAACTCGATTAACTGCCCCAAAAAATTTTTGAATTTCAAAACGAAGATTTTGCTGTTGTCTCAAATTTGTGATTGACTTTTCCCGACCATATTCATCTGTTGATTTAGTATTAATTTCTTTTATCTCGTTTTTGTATTTGAGTAAATATTTTGTTTGTGATATTGAAGGGGATTCATAATTCAACAAAAATTCTTTGCCGCCTGTCAGCGTATAATCATAAGTTAAAGGATAATTAAACTTGAACTGATCAAAATACAGATTGAACTTACCAAATTTGGTTGAATGATTTACACCTAAATAAAAACCTGTTTCGTTGTTCGTTGCACCATTTCTTTCGCCGAACCCATAACCGTGGATATTCAAGTATTTAGCTGGATAATTTCTAAATGCTGTAACAATGTTAGTGCCTCTGGCCACGGAGAATTGTAATCCAACAATGGACGCTACTCGGTCGAACTTATCCTTTGAAAATTCACCAAAAAAATTGAGCGATTCAATGTATAAATTAAAATCAGTAGAAAGATAATTATACATTTGAGAATAGGTTTTGAAATAAGTGTTTTGTGCGATTGGATAATTAAAGTCACTTTGATAATAGGTTAATCCTATTTTATAGTTTTCAGATTGATATGATATTCTTGAACCTAATAATTTTTCTCTGCCTGAATTTTTTTTGTTTAGTTCAGATTCGTTCCTGTGATAACCATCAGTTGGAGTGCTTGTGATTAAATTATTAATTGTATCAATTCTTGCATCAAAGGTTTTGTTTGAATAAAACAAGTAGATATTCATTCTCCACAGACTTGTATTAAAAGCAACTCCTCGAAAGAATTGATTCTCATCCGTGCTTTTGTACTGAACAATTCCTGATTCTTTCTTTTTGATTGGATAAACTGCATCACTCCCTTTAGAAAATCCTATTTGACGCCACATCGCAAGTCCCTGACCAAACTCAAGAACATAATCTCCAATAACAAATTGTTTTAAGTTATAAAAATCTTTCATGAAAAAACTTGCACTATAAAAATCATTTAATTTTTTTTCGCCTGGATCTTTTTCCGATAGAACAGATAAATAATACTTTCTGGAATAATCTGCCGTGATTCTGTTATAAAACTTAAAAGGCGAGTTATAATATTTCCCGGTTTCAAAACCTGATCTTCTTTCAAGATTTTGGAAGTATCTTTGTCGCAATTGAAGATTATATTTTTTTGGAGTCAAAGTAGTTGTCTTAATCTCATCTGGAATTGGTTGTTCGATATCTAAAAATTTATTTCTATCGATGTATAGGAATGTTTTAATTTTCTGAAAAAGTTCTGGGGTCATCCCTTTTACACTGTTTAATTCGCCAAGTGTAAAATAATAACCATATTTTTTTCTGTAGTTAATAATTTCTGTTGCAAGATTTTGATCAATGAATGGTATTCTAAGAAGGTCTTCGATGCCTGCCTGGTTTACTTCAACAGGATTCTGAATGAGATCTTCCACAACTTCATTTATTTGCGAATCGTCTGCATCTTCAATTGTTTCTTCAAGAATTGATTCAATATTTTCTTCGAGGTCTGTGTCTAAAGTGTCAACCTGAGCGATTAAAGAATTCGATTTAACTGATGTGAGAATTAAGATTATAAAAATTAATCTTATCAGTGAGTTCAAAATCATCATAAATTATAATCTATTCCAAAGTTGTGAGTTAACCCAAGTACATTGTGTGAAAAGAAGGAGTAGTTAAATCTGAATTTCGAATAATGTATTCCCAATCCGCTAAAATATTTTGAAGGTTCTGTGTTGTATCCAAATTGAAGGGACAAGAAATCAATCAAAGAATAATCTAAACCAAACTTAAAATTAAACGGATATCTAATTTCTTTTTCTAACTCAAAGGCAAAAATCAGATTTTGAAAAGCTTTGTAGGATAAGCCTGCTGAGAAAGTTTGACTAAGTCTCTCTTTTGCTATTCCATAAGTTGGACGGTTAATATTTGTAATAGAAACTCCCAGCTGAAAATTTTCTGAGAGTGGAGTAAGCAAGCCTGCATCCAAACCAAAAGTCATATCGTTCCCATAATTCTGAATTGCAAGTGAATAAACATTTGTCTTTAAACCGAATGAAATTTGATTAAAAAACTTTTTCGCAAAAGTGATTGATATTTTATTTTCTCGGTATAGTTCAAATCCATAAGTTTGAAATGCAAATCCAAGATTTCCAAAATTAAATCTTTTAACAACTGCTGCACTACCAATAGCTAATTCTTGTAATCCGAAAGGAGCAGGTGAATAGAAAACTCCAGCACTAAAATTTTTTACATTAACAATTCCGGCACTGTTGTAAAACATAGACCAATGGTCATCAGCAACTGATGTGAAAGCGTTTCCCATTCCAATTTGTCTCGATCCTGGCAGAAACTGCGCTGATAGTTGTGCATATAAGAGAATAAATAGAATAATAACTTTTTTAATCATAATTTTTCTAAATTTGTTTTAGCATAATATTTAATAATTCAAACTTTATCAAGAATTTGAACAAGTGAGGTTAGAATGAAGAAGTCACTTTTAATAATGATTATATTGAGTTCACTTATTACTGGAAAAATTTATGCTCAAGAAATCTCGGCGAAGGTGAGTGTAAATTTTGAGTCACTCCAATCTGAATATCGTGAAAAGCTTGCTAATTTTGCCTCACAAATTGAGGAATACATTAATAAAAATCGCTGGACTGATATTGATTGGGCTGGTTCAAAAATTCCTGTTTCGTTTCAGGTTTATTTTAAAAGTGGAAACCCTTCAAATAAATATACAGCACAGGTTGTTATTTCGAGTCAACGACCAATTTATCAAAGTGATAAGTCTTCATTGATGTTGAAGCTTATCGATCCAAACTGGGAATTTGTTTACGAAAAAAATCAAGTTTTATTATTTAATCCAAGTTTGTTTGAATCGTTAACGGGATTTATCAATTATTACATTTATATGATTTTAGGAATTGATTCTGATTCTTACGAAGAGTTTGGAGGAACTAATTTCTTTAATAAAGCTCTTTCAATTGCTTATCAGGGTGCATCGAGTAATTTTTCGAGTGGATGGACATCGGGAGAAGGAAGTTTTAGTCGAGTGGATTTCGCTCTGGAATATTTAAATGAAAAATATCAAAATTTCAGGAAAGCATTTTATGATTATCACTATAATGGACTTGATCTGGCGAGTGAAAATCCAGAGTTGCCGCAGATAAAACTGATTAACTTAATTAAAGTCATTGAAGAATTGAGATCAAAAGTTTTTTCAAGAAGTCTGGTTCTTAAAGTTTTCTTTGATACAAAGTATCTTGAATTCTGTGATATTTTAAAGAATTATAAAGACAAAAGTGTGTTTGAGAGATTGAAAAAAATTGATCCAGCCCATATTTCAACTTATGATGAGTATATCTACAATAAAAATTAGAATGGATTAACGATAGGTAATCACGAAACATTCGGGAAAGTGAGTTGCAATTTCATTCTTCTTTAGAAGCGCATCTCTCATTGAATTAAAAATTCCGACAACAACTCTGTAAACCTCGCTTGATGGATGATAGATATAAATTACATCTTTTGTTATTTCTGTAATTTGATCGATAAAAATTTGTGCGTTCTTCAGAGTTGAAAAACTTGAAAGTTGAATTAAATATCCGTTTGTAATGTCTACCTTCCTTGAATTTAAATCAAACAGTCCAAATTCACTGATTTCTAATTTGGGTTTTTGTTGAAGGGGTTTGGTTCTAAATCTCAGATTTAATTCTTCTTCAGTTACTTCAGGTACAGTCGCTACTGTCTCATCAACAATTTGTTCTAGTTGAGTACTGGGAGGATCAGCAATTTCCAATTTCACATATATCGAACCGGGTCCAAGCATTCCTAACTGTTTCGCAGCTGCGTAGGATAAATCGATTATACGATTTCTGTGGAATGGTCCACGGTCGTTTACTCGTACCAGTACCGATTTCTGGTTTGCAACATTTGTTACTTTAAGCCATGTATTAAAAGGTAAATAAGGATGTGCACAAGTGAATTTATTCATATCATAAATTTCTCCACTGGCGGTTTTTCTTCCATGAAATCCTTCGGAGTAATATGATGCGAACCCTTCGGTTTCGTAGAGGGTTTGAGAAACAGAATAATTGAATAAAATAAAAAATAAAAGATAAGAGAACTTAAATCTCTTTCTCATAGATTCTGTATTTTTTATAAAGTTCACCTCTCATCATTTGAGCTGAACGATTCATCATTTCGTTATCTTCCAGAACCCAACTTGCCTCACCAAGATAAATACCTTTTTTATGAGCTCGTTCTATTATTTCATAATAAAATACACCGTCAATACCTTTTTTCTGATATTTTGGAATGATTCCTAAAGTGAGAATTCGACACCATTTAATCTTTTTTCTATCAGTGAATAATCTTATAAATCCAAATGGGAAAAGTCTGCCATTTATTTTTTTGAAGATTTCATTATAGTCAGGCATTGTTAACGAGAATCCAACCACTTCACCATTGATTTCACCAAAGAGCACAAGATCTGGATCAACAATCATTTTCAAATCTTTTGCCATTGCATTTATTTCATCATCAGTCATAGGAACAAATCCCCAGTTTGGCTCCCAGGCTTTATTATAAACATACTTTACTTTTTTTAGTTCATTATCAAAATCTTTCATGTTCAGGGAGGTGAGTTTCAAATTGTATCTTCTTCGAACAATATCCTGAACTTCATAAATTTTTTTAACTTCTTTAATCTTGTCGTATTCAAGTTTATAGGCGTATAAGTCTTTAATTTTTTTCAAACCGTAATTTTCACACAAATCAAGATAATACGGTGGATTATAAGTCATTAAAAATTGAGGTGAATCGTTGAAACCTTCGATCAACATTCCATATTCATCGTTACTTGAAGGATTGGCGGGACCTCGCATGTGAGTTAATCCTTTTGATCTTAACCAATCAGCTGCAGCATCGAAGAGAGCATTAGCAACAGATTGGTTATTAATCGATTCAAAGAAACCAAAAAAACCCACTTTATCATTATGAACCTGATTGTGTAAGTCATTTTTGATAGCGGCAATCCTTCCGACAATCTCACCATTTCTATAAGCCAAAAACATTTCCATTTCAGCGTGCTTGTAGAATGGATGATGTTTTCTGTCAAGAATTTTTTTTCTGTCCATAATTAAAGGTGGAACCCAATATGGGTCACCTTTATAAATTTTCCATTGCATCTTGATAAATTTCATTAAATCTGATTTAGATACGACTTTTTTTATTGAGATTTCCATTCTGCCCTCGAGTTATTCGATGATGTTCAATTCTTTTCCAATTTTTTTGAAAGCATCAATAATGAAATCGAGGTGTTCATCTTTATGAGTAGCCATGTAGGATGTTCTCAACATTGCCATATTTGGTGGGACGCCAGGTGAAACGAAAGCATTCACGAATACACCTGCATCGTAAAGTTTTCTCCAGAAGATGAATGTCTTCATATCATCACCAATGATAACGGGAACAATTGCAGATTGGTTTTCAACAATTCTAAATCCTAAATCTTTAAATGCGTTTCTAATTTTCTGAGCATTGTACTGCAGTTTTTGAATTCTTTCTGGTTCTTGTTCTAAGATATCCAGAGCTGCAAGTGCTGCAGCAACCGAAGCTGGAGTGGGACTTGCACTGAAGATTAAGGCTGGTGCATGGTGTTTCAAATAATTAATAACTTTACTTTCACCAACGACAAATCCACCAAGTGATGCAAAAGTTTTGCTGAAAGTAGCCATAGTCATATCAACTTCGTTTGACTTGTTAAAATGATTTGCTGTGCCTCTACCGCCTCCACCAATCACACCAATTGCGTGAGCATCATCCAATAAAATTCTCGCATTATACTTCTTAGCAATTTCAACCATTTTAGGAACATCGACAATAGTACCCCATGTCGAGAATATTCCATCGCTCACAATCAACTTTCCGGCTTCGATCGGAAGCTTTGAGATCACTCTTTCAAGATCTTCCATATCGTTATGTTTATAACGAATAACCTCTGTCATCATTGCTCTTGCAATAAGATTACCCGCCACTATACTTGCGTGATTTTCTTTATCAGAAATTATATAATCACCTTTTTGTGCAAGAACTGGAATTACACCTTGAGCAGCTTGAAAACCAGTACTATATAGAAGGCAGTCTTCTTTGCCCATAAATTTCGCAAGTCGTTTTTCTAATTCGATATGAAGATCCAGTGTACCGGTTAAATATCTTGAACCAGAGCAACCAGTACCGTATTTCTTTATTGCTTCAATTGCAGCTTCTTTAACTTTTGGGTGGGCGGTTAGTCCAAGATAGTTATTTGAACCTGCCATGATAATTTTTCTACCTTCAATTTTAACGACAGGTCCTTCATTTTCTTCAATCGGTCTGAAATATGGGTAATAGCCAAGTTTTTTGACTTCATCAGCACGAGTGAAGTTGTAACATTTATCGAATAAATCCACTGTATGAACTCCTTATTTATTCAACATTTTTCAATTATTTTCAAATTTAAGTAAATTCTATCTAAAATAATTTAGAAGTATCAGAATATCAATTAGAAGGAGTAAAATGAAAACAGAAAAAATTTCACTCGTAACTGGTTCAACTGGATTTGTAGGGAGTCATCTTGTTGATAGATTATTAACCTTAAATCACAAAGTTCGGGTGATTCTGAGAAGAGAAAGTAAGTTAAAATGGATTGATAAAGAAAAAGTAGAAATTTTTAATTGTGATTATGATGATATCGAATGTTTGAAGAAAGCAGTATCGGGAGTTAATTATGTTTTTCATGTTGCTGGTGTAATCAAAGCAAAAACTAAAGAAGGTTATTATAAAGGAAATGTTGAGGTCACTAAAAATTTATTAAAGGCAGTTGCTGAAGAAAATAAATCTTTACAGAAATTCTTCTTTGTGAGCAGTCAGGCTGCTGCTGGACCAAGTCCAGATGGACTTCCCAAAACCGAAGAAATGGAATGCAATCCAGTAACTTCGTACGGTAAATCAAAATTGCTTGCAGAACAGGAAGTGAAGAAATTCAAGAATATAATCCCTTACACAATTGTTCGTCCGAGTGCTGTTTATGGTCCAAGAGATCCGGAGATATTGTTATTCTTTCAAACTCTTAAAAAAGGAATTCAACCATTAATTGGCTTTGGCGAGAAATATGTTTCTCTTGTTTATGTGGATGATTTAATTGATGGGATTTTACTTGCTGCTTTTTCGGATAAATCTATTAATCAAACTTATTTTATTTCGAGTGAAAAAGGTTACAGCTGGAGTGAAATTGGAGAATTATCATCAAAAATTCTGGGATTAAAACTTTTGAAATTAAAAATTCCCCACAGTGCAGTTTATCTTGTTGCAGCCATTTCTCAATTTTTGAGTTATCTCAAAAATGATGCAACAATTTTAAATCTCGAAAAAGCTCGAGAGATGATTCAAAAGAGCTGGGTATGTTCAGTTGAAAAAGCAAAAAGTGAACTGGGTTATTCTCAAAAAACTGAACTTGAAGAAGGCATTCGAAAAACGATTATCTGGTACAAAGAAACAGGTTGGCTTTAATTATTTTTAGCTCCTTCAAGTACCCAGGTACGAATTGCTTTGATTTGTTTCTGAGTCAGTGGTGGTCTTCCGGGTGGAGGCATAGGATAGGTTGATTTTCCTTCAATTGATAGAACGAGTAAACTTGCATCGGGATTACCGGGATTAATGAAAATATAACTTGCAGTTGCTTTCTGATAACTTGTAAGACTTAATCCAGCACTTCGTGTTTCATCATCATGACAGCCAACGGTTGCACATCTAACATTAAAGATAGGCTGAATATGTTGATTATAAGAAATGTTCGAATCTGGAATATCTTCATCAGAGGGAATATTAATTTGATCATCACAGGAAATGATCAAAAGACTTAAAACCAAAATAATGAAAATCAAATTTTTCATATCTTAATTATAACTTTTTTGTTTGAAAAAATAATCAACTATTAAATTACTTTGAAAGCGATTTTGATTTCAAACTTAATCATTCTCACTTTGAATATTTTTATATTTGCAAAAATTCAATTACGAAGATGGAAGCCAATAAATTTAGTATCACCTTCAAAATCATTATTGAATTTATCAAATCTAATTTTTTGTTTTTATTGAAACTAATCGTCAGTGCAGGATTGGTTTTTTACCTTGTTCAAAAAATTACGGTCAAGGAAATTCTTTTTTCATTTAATTTATTGAATGGGTATGTATTTGCAATCGTATTATTATTAGCAATCGCAAATCTTTATTTACAATTCTTGAAGTGGAAATACCTTCTCAAATGTGAATTAAGTGATATAGATAATTCTGCAGTTTTCAAATCATTGTTGATTGGTTTCAGTGCTGGTTCATTTACTCCTGCGAGAGTGGGTGAATATTTTTTAAGAAAAATGGTTTTAAAGGATTTATCTCTCGGGAATGTGATAACTTTGACTTTCATTGATAAATTGATGATGTTAATTAATTTGACCTTCTGGGGATCACTTCTCAGTTTTGGAATGATGTTGTTTTACTATCAAGTTGACGTTTTTATTGTTGCGTCATTGTTTATTTTGTTTACGATCTTCTTCACAGGACTTTTTGTGCTTATTTACTCCAGCAGATTTTATGAATACTTGAAAAACATTAAAAATAGATTTCGAATTAAAATTCCATTTGTAAAGCCATTAATCGAACCCTTATCAAATCTTGATAATAAAATTATTTCAAAGTTACTTTTCATCGGTTTCTTAAACTATCTTGTAATCATAATTGAATTTGCACTCATTGTTTTCAGTCACGATCAAAGTTTTTTGATTCAATATTTATTGTTGGCTTCAGTTATGATTATGTTTACCAAAACATTGATTCCATCAATTACTCTGGGCGAGATTGGAATTCGTGAAAGTGCTGCTATCTATTTTTTTGGTCTTTTTGGTTGCCCTAAGTCAATTGCGTTTAATAGCTCGCTTATTCTTTTTGGATTGAACATACTTATTCCTTCTTTGGTTGGTTTATATTTCTTAATAACATTAAAAAGGGCGTAAATTTTTAGTCGATGAAAATTATCCTGCTCACACTTTCGGGAGTTTATTTTTTATTTGTTTTATTTCTAATGATTGGAATTTTTAGACTGAAGAAAACTTCAAATAATAATAAATTAAAGGCATCCGTTATTATTCCATTTAGAAATGAAAGAAAAAATATTCGGAAATGTATTGAATCAGTTTTGAATCAAACTCTCGAAAAAGAACGATATGAAATTATTTTAGTCGATGATCATTCAGATGATAATTATTTAGAGGAGATTCAGGACTTATTAAATCTTCCTGATATAAGTTTGATAAAGAATGAAGAATCGTACGGGAAAAAAAGTGCAATTGCAAAAGGGATTAGTAATTCGAAAAATGAAATTATAATCACAACGGATGCTGATTGCGTTTATCAAAAAAACTGGCTGAGTTCATTACTTAATTCGTTTGATAATAAGACTGGATTTGTGGCTGGAAAAGTTGTTTACTATGGATGTAAAAATATTTTCGAAGAACTTCAAAAAATAGAGTTTGTAAATCTTGTATCAATTGGTGCATCAATGATTACAAATGGAATACCTTTGCTGGCAAATGGTGCAAGCTGTGCTTATAGAAAAGATTTATTTTTTAGAGTGGGTGGTTTTAGTGACAATTTAAATTTAGTTTCTGGTGATGAAGAATTTTTAATGCAAAAGATTCATTTTGAAACTGAGTATGAAGTTAAGTTTTGCTCACTGGATGAGAGTACTGTATTTTCAGAACCGGTGAATGGTTTAAAAAAATTTATTAATCAAAGAAAGAGATGGGTTTCTAAAGTTCCGTTTTACAGGAATAAAATTTTATTGCCTATACTTGTGATGTTGTATTTGTTTTATTTAGTGTTTGTAGTGTCGATTCCAATTTCGATTGTTAATCCTGATTTTTCAGATATATTGATAAAGATATTTATAACTAAGAATTTTTTGGATTTTATCTATATGTTTTGTGCTTATAGACTTCTTGGTATAAATAACAAAACCGATTTGATGAAATTGATTTTATTATTTCCAATCGCAGAATTTCTTCATTTGTTTTATATTTCGTTTGTACCGATTCTAAGTTTTGTTAATGGATTTACCTGGAAAGGTCGTGTTTATAAAAAATGAAATCATTCTATATCAATCCACCGAAGTTAGTTCAAACCATTTTTCATGATTTGATCTGGGTAAACAATAAAAACGAAATTCTTCTAACCTTTGATGATGGACCTTTTCCTGAATGCACAGAATTGATAGTTGATTTTTTAAGTCAAAACAAATTGAAATCAATTTTTTTTGTTAACGGAAATATATCAGCTACGGAAAAGAACTCAATTGAAAAAATTGTTCAGGCTAGTTCATATCTGGCGAATCATTCATTCAGTCACAGCAGGGATTTTAGAAAATTTAATCGTTCAAAAATAATTGAAGAATTAATTAATACAGAAAAAGTAATTTCAGGGACAAAAAATTTTATCAGATTATTTCGTCCACCTTATGGATTCTTTAATTTAAAAATCATCAAAGCTTGTAGAGATCTTAATTACAAGATTATGATGTGGAGTTTGTTGACAGAAGATTACACTGGTTCACTTAATAAAGTAAAAACAAACATTTCAAAATATCTTAGACCAAACTCAATAGTTGTATTTCATAATAATCCAAAATCAAAGGAAATTATTATTCCATCACTTGAGTTTTTGTTGGAAGAATCACATAAAAGAGGTTACAGAATTGGAACAACTTTCAATTTTTAATTTTGTATTTATAATTGTTGTTAGCTTGTACATAATTCAGCAAATAATTTTTTTAATTGGATTTAAGAAAGAACTAAAAGTCAAAGAAGATTACGAACCATTTGTTTCAATTATTGTTGCTGCAAGAAATGAGGAAAAGAACATAAGACAATGTCTGAATTCATTGACTAAGATTGATTATCCAGTTGAAAAACTTGAAGTAATAATTGTAGATGATTTTTCAACCGACGCAACAGGAAAAATTATTGATGAATTCACATCAAAATTTCCACACTTCAAAAAAGTAATTCCAGTTGATAGAGTAATTCCAAAACCTGGCAAAACGAATGCAATTGTTAATGGAATTCGTAATTCAAAAGGAGAAATTATCTTCACAACAGATGCGGATTGTATTGTTAAACCTACCTGGATAAAAAGTCAGATAAAATATTTTACTGATAATGTTGGCGTTGTGACTGGATTTACTTTTCAAAAATCTTATTCTCAATTCACAGGAATGCAAAATCTTGATTGGGTTTATTTGTTAACAGTTGCGGCTGGAACAATCAATCTTGGTATTCCACTAAGCTGTATCGGGAACAATATGGCTTATCGCAGGGATGCTTATGATTGGGTTGGCGGCTATGAAAATATCAAGTTTAGTATAACCGAAGATTTTGCTTTGCTTCATAAAATTCACAAAAACACTCATTATGATATAGTTTATCCAGTTGAGTATGAGGGTATAAATATTTCTGAACCTTGTCCTGATTTGAAGTCTTTGTATCGTCAAAAACATAGATGGGGGAAAGGTGGATTGGATGCACCTTTAATTGGATTTTTGATAATGTTCTGGGGTTGGATGAGTCACTTTTTAATAGTCATTCAATTTTCCTGGGGAGATTTAATAAATTTAATCATAACTTTCGCTAAATTTATTGGTGATATTATCTTTTTATCTGTGCCTCTTAAAAAGTTCAAGATGCTGAACCAATTAAAATTTTTTGTTGCTTTTGAAATCTATTTCATTGTTTATGTTTTAATTTTACCTTTTATTGTATTTTTTGATAAAAAAGTAATCTGGAAAGAAAGAGAATATTAATTGAAAATGCTTCTGCTCTGCAATTATTATGTGACTTACAGATGCAACGCAGATTGTGAGTTCTGTCATTTTGGTTTTTCAACAGAACTGAACAGAACTCCCTTTGCAAAAGATGAAGATGTAATTTCTAATTTGCATCAAATAAGAAGACTCGGTGTAAAGTTTATTGATTTTACAGGCGGTGAACCACTTCTGCACAAAAGCATTCATCTCTTTGTCGATGAAGCGAAAAAATTGAAAATGCAAACGAGTATTACAACAAATTGTCTTTTATATCCAAAATTTGCTGAAAAACTTGCAGGTAAAGTTGATTTACTCCATTTTTCTCTCGATTCCCCTGATGAAGAAGAACATAACAGAATAAGAAGAGTCAAGTGTTTTTCTTCTGTGATGAATTCAATTCAAATTGCAAAATCAATTGGTGAATTTCCTGATATTTTGTTTACAGTCACAAATGAAACTTATAAAAAATTACCTCAGATGTACGAACTTGCTCAGCGTTTTGAGCTTGTTCTGATAGTGAATCCTGTTTTTAGTTATTTTGGCAATCCCGGTTTATCAATTGAGGCACTTGATTACATTGAAGAATTTTGTTCCGGCAAAAAAGATATTTACATCAATCCGAGCTTCATTGAATTGAGAAGAAAAGGAGGCAATAATCCTGAAAAGCCATTGTGTAAAGCTGTATCTCGTGTGATTGTCATTTCACCATATAACGAGATAATTCTTCCCTGTTATCACTTCGGAAATAAAACAATCAAAATTGATCGACCAATAAAAGAGATAAGAAATTCAGACATTGTCAAATATTACAAAGCTATGGAAGGTAGATTTGATTTTTGCAAAGATTGTACAATTAATTGTTATTTCGAGCCTTCATTCGCGTTTCCAACAAATTATTTTGGTCTCAAAAGTGTGCCTTCAAAATTTTATTATGGATTCCAGAAATTAATAAAACAGAAAATCCTTAAATTAGAAAATAAATTTTCTGGATTAAGAAACATAAATGAAATTTAAAATATTTTTAATCCTTCTGCTGAATTTCCAATTTTTGATGGGACAACCATTCCGTCTTATTCCTTCGTTATCAAGAACAGAATTTTTCCCTGATGATAAATTATTTCTTTCCAATTTTTCTGATCCATTCGAGCCAAAGATTGGAAGTCAATTTTTTTTAGATAAAAATTTACTCGAACTGAATATCGGTTCTGGAAGAGATTTGCTGCGTCATCATTTTGATTTTAGAAATTCAGCAAGTCTGGGGATAGAATTCTTTAACTGGACTTTGCTTGAAAGAAATTCGCAGTTCAGATTTCCAGTCATTGCAGTGGATTACTTCTTTGGTGGTTATCTTGTTTTTCAACATCGTTACTATCAATTTCACTTTACAAATAGATTTCGATTCAGTCATATTTCAGCACATCTTGCAGATGGAAGTTATGACAAATTAACAAGTTCATGGAAAGAAATTGAACCATTCACTTACAGCCGAGAATTTATTCAATGGACTTTGAACATAACACACAAAAATGTTAGACTTTATTTTGATTTAATCTATCTCTTTCATTTAATTCCAGAAATGAGAACTAATACAATTTCTGGTGCAGGTACAGAAGTGACTATTCTGGAATTACCGTATCTCAAATCAAAAATCTTTTCTGGATTTGATTTAAAGTTTCAAAAGATTTTATCAACAAAATTTGAAACAAACAAGAGTTTCTCAGCAGGTTTGATTTTAGGTAATGAGTACAAAACACATTTCAGATTAGCATATCAGTATTATTCTGGATATAATTTGCACGGTGAGTTTTATTTCAAAAAAATCAACAATTCATTTTTCAATTTAAGTGTAGTGATTTAATATGGAAGATTATTATCAAACCGAAGTAAACCAGATTCCTGAACAGAAAAGTTTATTTGGAGGAAAATATTCTTTTCTTATTAACATTGCATTGTTTGTTATTACTTTTTTCACAACAACAGTTGCAGGAGTTGCATGGGTAGCCGGACCAATTGCAGCATTTAATTTGAATAATTTTCATCTTGGTTTGTCATATTCTCTTTCGATTTTGTTTGTTCTTGGTGTTCATGAGTTCGGACATTACTTTGCAGCGAAATATCATAAAGTGAAAGCTACTTTGCCTTTCTTCATTCCATTTCCTGTTACGGACATTTTTTTGAATTTTGGAACACTTGGTGCAATCATCAAAACTCAATCTCCGATTCCTTCTAAAAAGGCTCTATTTGATATTGGAGTTGCTGGACCACTTGCAAGTTTTTTTGCTTCCGTTGGATTGTTGATTTATGGATTTACTCATCTTCCAGGTGTTGAATATATACTTCAAATTCATCCAGATTATTTTAGTCCAGTGAAAAATCCCGATGTTCTCGAACTGGAATTTGGTACGAATCTGATGTATTCAATGATTCAACATTTATTTGCAAATCCTGGAGTAGATTTTATTCCACCAATGACAGAAATTTACCATTATCCATTTTTATGTGTCGGTTGGTTCGGACTTTTTGTGACAGCTATGAACTTAATCCCTGTTGGTCAACTTGATGGTGGGCATATTTTTTATGCGTTGTTTAATTCTCAAACTCATCGCAGAATTGCGGATTTAAGTTTTGTAAGTCTTATTATTCTTGGAATTATTGGATTTATTTCTGAATATTTTAACATGGACATGCCTTTTGGATGGACCGGCTGGTTATTCTGGGCATTAATCTTGAAATTTTTTGTAAAGTTATATCATCCAGAAATTTTTGATGTAACTGAACTTGATCCCCGAAGAAGAATAATTGGTTATTTTACAATTTTCATCCTGGTTGTCAGTTTTATTCCAGCACCATTTTATATTAAATTGTCTTGATTAAAGAAATAAAAAAAAGAAAAAAGAATGCAAAAAATTGATCGAAGAAATTTATTAATAATTCTCAGTTTAATTTTGTTAATCACTTTCACCGGCTGTGAAAAGGAATATAGTGAAGTAATTGATCCAGTTCAGAATGTTCCGCCAGTGATTAAAAATTTATTTGCACCTGATACTTTGACAATTTCGACAGATACTTTAAAAATAGTCATCAGCATTGAAGTATTCGATGCAGATGGAAGAGATGATATAAAAAGTGTTTTCTTTAATTCATATTTACCTGATGGAAGTCCATCGAGAAGTAATCCAATCTATCTCTTTGATGATGGTAATCTAAGTTTGAATGGTGACTTAAATGCAAATGATGGAATTTATTCAAGAATTATAATTCTTCCACCAAATACAACTCGTGGAAAATATCGCTTTGACTTTCAAGCGATTGATAAAAAGAATGAATCAAGCAATATTATCTCACATACTTCTGTGGTCAGATGAAAAAAATAGTTTTTATCTTACTCGTTTTTGTAATTCAACTAAATTCTCAATTCTTACCCGAAAATTTCAAACTGGAAAGAGAAATTTCTTTAGAAAAAATTTCCTCATCTTCTCCTGTCCCAATTGGTAATTCGATAACTGATATTGTCGTTGCTGGAGATACAATAATTCTTGGAACAGGGAAAGGTCTAAGCATTAGTTATGATCGAGGTGAAAGCTGGACTAACTTTTATGCTCATCCAGATTTTGGAACTGAAAGTATCTCGGCTGTTGCTTATAAGAATGGATATATCTGGGTTGCAACTGCTCATTCAGTTGAAAAAAATGATCAAATATTACCTGAAGGTAGTGGTTTGAGATATTCTTCGGATGGAGGATTAACCTGGAAAAAAGTTGATCAACCAGTTGATCATCCAGATTCGAATAAAGTAATTTATGGAATAAATGTACTTGATGCTTTGCCAATTACTACAACTGTCAACAACATTACTTATGATATTGGACTAACTTCTGATGCAGTGTGGATTGCATCATTTGCTGGTGGTTTGCGAAAATCAACTGATCTTGGTAAAACCTGGCAAAGAGTTGTAATTCCACCAGACGATTTAGATACGATAAAACCAAATGAATTATATAATTTTACACTTTCACCTGTGAGCGGAAATCTCGGCTTGCAGAATAATTTGAATCATCGTGTATTTTCAATTTATGTTCAGAATGATTCTACAATATGGGTTGGAACTGCAGGGGGAATTAACAAAACAACTGATGGTGGAGAAAGCTGGGTAAAGTTTTCAAAACAAAATCAAACCAATCACATCTCTGGAAATTTTGTTGTCGCAATCGGTGGAACAAGATATCAGGGGAAAGATTATGTTTTTGGTGCGACATGGAAAGCAGAAGACTTAACTGAAAGTTATGGAATAAGCATATCATCTGATGGAGGAGAAAACTGGAGTATCTCGAATCAAGATGTTCGTGTTCATAATTTTGGCTTCTTGAACAATATCGCTTATGCAGCAGGTTCAACTGGACTTTTTAGAAGTGATAATTTCGGTGAAAGCTGGATTAAAGCTCCTTTAATTGTTGATTCACTAACTAAACAAAGAATTCTATCATCAACTTTCTATTCAGTTAATACACAGGCAAACACAATTTGGGTCGGTTCAAACGAGGGACTTGCAAAAACAACTGAAATAGGTTTTCCATGGGCTTCAAACTGGAGAGTTTATCTTGCGTTTGTCCCGGTGAAAAATTCTTCGGAAACTTATGCTTACCCAAATCCTTTTGACCCTGAATCTGATATTTTGAAAATTAAATACACAACTGATGGGCTGGACGAAAAAGTCACCATAAGAATTTTTGATACAGGAATGAATCTTGTAAAGACAATAATTCAAAATGCACCAAGAAGCGGGAGTGTTGATTCACGAATTCAACAAACCGAATTCTGGAATGGAAAAGATGAGTTCGGACAGATTGTAAGTAATGGTGTTTACTTTTATTCTGTTCAAATTGGTAATAAAGAACCTGTGTGGGGAAAAATTATAGTCTTAAGATGAGATTTTCGAAAAAGTAACTTTAATCAAAAATTTACAATTCAGTAAAATCGGAAATATGATGAAGAAGAAAGTTTTAATTTTTGTTTTGTTAATTTTTTCGATTCAATTAATTGCTCAGCCAAAGACATCAAAAATCTCTTCGTTGCCAGGCGCATTTGCACGGCTGGGTTTTGGTGCAAGGGGTATGGCGATGGGTAATGCAATGACGGCAGTGATTGATGGTAACTTAAATACATATTATAATCCAGCTGTAAATCCTTTCAATCAAGATAATCAAATTCAATTAGGTTATTCTTTTTTAGCTCTTGATAGAAAATTAAACTTTGTTCAGTTGAACAAAATTTTCAATCAATACAAACGAGATGTTTTTGGAAATAAAACAAATGAAATTCATTCGCGAGCAGGATTGACAATTGGACTTATCAATTTTGGAATTGATAATATTGATGGCAGAGATAATAGCGGCATAAAAACAAAAACTTATTCTACCTCAGAAAATATGATTTTTCTTTCTGTTGGAATTAGTCCATCAGAAAAATTTAGTGTTGGAGTGAATGCGAAATATTACCACTATGCTTTGTTTGATAAAATGAGTTCAAGTGCTGTTGGTTTTGATCTTGGCTTTGTTTACCGTTTGACAGATGATTTAACAATTGGCGGTTTTATGGGTGATATTAATGCTAAATACAGATGGGATTCATCACCATTGTATAAAGAAGAAGGAAATAATTTTTATGATCACTTCCCTGTCTTGAAAAAAGCAGGATTGAGTTACAAACTTCCAAAAGATTTTGGGTTGGTTTCAGTTGATTTTGAATTTACAAGTTTTGGTACAAGAATTTTGAAATTGGGATGTGAAATTTCTCCCGTTGAATTTTTACAAATTCGAGGTGGTGTTGATAGAATTAATCTTATCAACTCAGATATGATTCCAAAAATTTCTTTTGGTTTTGGATTGAATCAAACTTTGATTGGAAAATATTTTGAGATTAATTACGCATTCGTCACAGAACCTTATTCACCAATGAATCAACATATAATTTCATTGGGAGTGATTTTATGAGAAAATTAATTTTTTTGTTAATTGCATTCTTTTCATTTAAATTGTTCGCACAGAATGCTGGTGTATCGGGTTTATCATTTCTAAAAATTGGTTCTGGTGCTTCTGAAGTTTCTCAAGCCGAAGCAACAACAGCAAATTTTAAATCTCCATTTTCTTTGAACTACAATCCTGCCTTTGCTTCAGAATTGAATTTTAGTTCAATTGGATTGATGCATAATGAATGGATACAGGATTTAAGAACTGAGTTCTTAATTGCAAATACATTCGTTTATGGTTTTCCAGTTTTCTTGACAATCAACTCGACGAAAATTTCTGATATTGAAATAAGAACACAGCCTGGTGAACCAGCAGGAATGTTTGACGCAAATTATTTTGCCGCAGGAATAGGAACTGGTCTAAAAATATTTAATGATGTTTCCACAGGATTTCAATTCAAATATCTTTACGAAAACATTTATGTTGATGAAGCTGATGGTTATGCATTCGACTTTGGTGTATACAAAAAGAATTTGTTTATGAATTTGAATGCAGGATTTTCTTTGCGAAATATTGGTAAGATGAATCAGCTTGCATCAAAAAGCACAATATTGCCATCTGAACTTCGGTTTGGGATAAGTAATGGAGAGGCGCTCAATTTTTACAACTTTAAATTTCATTTTTCAGGTGATGTTCAAAAATTTTTGAAGGAAGGTCAGATAAACCTGCTTATCGGTTTAGATTTAAACTACAATGATTTAATTTCTTTGAGAACAGGATATAATTCAGGCAAAGAGATAAATCATTTCAGTTTTGGATTGGGTATAAATTACAAATCAATTTATTTTGACTATGCATTCTTACCTTTCACTCAAAACTTTGGGAACGCAAATATAATTTCACTCTACATAAAGCTATGATAAATTTAGTTGAATTATATCAATCGAAAATTTCAAACAACGAATGGAACGATTTTGTTGAAAAATCGGACAACGGAACAATTTTTCACAGAAGAGATTTTCTATCATATCATCCACCAAAAAAATTCAAAGACAACTCCCTTGTATTCTTGAAAAAAGAAAAGTTGTTTGCTCTTTTTCCTGCTGTTGATGTTGAATTAAATGGTGAAAGAATTCTTTATTCCCATCGTGGTGCAAGTTATGGTTCGTTTGTTTATGAGTCGTCGCTCAACATCAAAGATGCATTCAATCTTGTTGAATTATTGATTGAGTATGGTCGCAAGAAAAAATTTGATAAAATAATTTTAACTCTTCCGCCAGTAATTTACTGCACTAAATTGTCTAACTATATTGATTTTGCGTTGTATAGAAATGGATTTCAATATCAAAAAAGAGAAATTTCAAGTGTAGTTTCTCTGGATTTCGAAGACGATAAATTAATTGATACCTATAGACCTGAAGCAAGAACTGCCTTAAAGAAAGCATTGAAATCTGGTGTTGAAATCGCTGAGACCGAACGATTTCAGGAATATTATGAGATTCTTAAAAACAACCTTAAAATGCGGCATAATGTTAATCCAACTCACTCACTCAATGAATTATTGAAACTTAAAAACACATTTCCGACTCGCATTCGATTATTTGGTGCTTTCTACAAATCGAAACTAATTGCAGGGGTGTGTAACTTTTCAGCAAACTCAAAAGTTGTTCTTGCATTTTACATTTCTCATAATGAAGATTATCAAGAATATCGTCCAGTGAATTTACTTTTTTATGAGATTATGAGACGATACAAAGCGGAAGGTTTTAAATATCTTGATTTTGGAATTTTTACTGTCAACATGGAGCCAAACTGGGGACTTGGCAGATTTAAAGAAAATTTTGGTGCTCGTGGAATTTTCAGAGATACTTTTCAACTTTCATTGAAATAAAAAATGCTAAAGATTTTACACATCGCAGTTGAAAACTTTGCTGGTGTTCCTCTTTCATTTGTAAGGATGCACAGGGCAATGGGTGATCAATCTCTGCTTGTCTCTTTTTATAAAACAGCTCAAAATTTCCCTGAGGAAATCTCTCTTGATTTCAAAATTAATCGTGGCTTCATCGCAAACACATGGCGTCAAATAAAGACAGCTAAAAACATCTTAGCAATTGAGAAAAAAGAAATTTCTTATCCACTTTATTTTGAACCTAAAAATTTTCTCGAAGCTCTTTATTTTGATCTAAGAGAATCATTGAGGAGAAAAATAATTTACGAGTTCATTGAAGAACATAAACTCAACGATTATGATATAATTCATTACGATGGGGGAATGGACTTTTTTAGAGATTCTCATATTGCCAAACAATGGAAAATTGACGGAAAGAAAATTGTCTGTTGTTATTTCGGAAGTGACCTGCGTGCTCGAGGTTTGATGAGAGAACTCGATAAAATTTCTGATTTGAACATCACTTCTGAGTTTGATCATTTGAAAATGCATCCTGATATTCATTATCTCTTTTATCCTTACGAAGGCGAAGATTTACCGGAAAGAATTCCCAATGAATCATCAAGAGTTAGAATTGTTCACTCACCAACAAATAGAAAATTCAAAGGAACTGATTTAATTTTAAGAGTGATTAAAGAAGTCAAAAAAGTAAGAAAAATAGAATTCATTTTACTCGAAAAATTACCGCGTGAAAAAGTTTTGAAGATTAAAGCAAGCTGCGATATATGTATTGATCAGGTCGGTGGGAAGTTTGGCGGTACTGGTTACGGAAAAAGTGGACTCGAAAGTCTTGCAATGGGAATTCCAACAATTACAAATATGACAGAAGAATATCAGAAATTTCTTGGCGATCATCCTTTTGTTGTTGCAAACAACGAAAATGAACTTAAAGAAAAATTAATAGAATTAATTGATTCTAAAGATTTAAGAGAAAGTATAGGTAAAAAATCTATCGAGTGGGTTAGAATGGTTCATTCATATAAGAGTGTGAATGATCAATTAATGAAACTTTATCAAACTCATGGAATTCTCTAAATCCAGTTCGGGCATTTTTAAGCATACTCTGGTCTACACGCTTGGTAATTTTATCTCTCGTGGACTCAGTTTCATTCTGCTTCCATTTTATTCACACTACATCTCACCATCAGATTTTGGGATATATTCCGTAATTCTATCATTCGTAACAATTCTTTCAACAGTTGTTAATCTTGGATTACCTTCAATCTTCGTCAAGAATCTTTCAGATGTAAAATTGAAAGATGAAAGAGTTGATTTGCTGTCCAATACTTTCTGGATTGTTTCGATATTTAGCTTTTTTGTTCTGCTTTTAATCATACTTTTTCTGAAACCATTGAATAATTTGATTATTGGGAATGATAATTACTTGATTGAATTCATTCTTGGATTGATTTCTATCTATGCTTTGAATTACTCTTATTACTTTTCAGTTTTTTATGTAGCTTTGGAAAAATCACAGCTTTTTGTTCTAAAGAATTCAATTGCATCGATAGTGCATTTTTTTCTGAACATTCTTCTGGTTGTATTTCTCAAGATAGGGATATGCGGTATTTTTATTTCTCAGATAATTAGTTCGTTTGTATTGATTTTACTTTGTTCAGAAGTAATTAAAGAAAATTTAAAATTAAAGTTCGATTTTGATTACACATTAGGATTGTTGAAAATTTCTTTCCCGCTTTTGCTTTCAGGTGTCTTTTCAATTATGGTTGAGTTGATCGATAGGATTTTTGTGATGAAGATGCTGGGAGAGAGAGAAGCTGGAATTTATTCATTCGGGTACCGAATCGCGTTGATTTATAATCTTTTCATTCTATCATTCAAAACAGCATGGATACCTCACTATTTCAATCTTGATGAAAATGATGATAAACCATTACATCTGGGCAGAGTATTATTAAAAATAATTTATTACTCGGCAATTTTAATTTTTCTTATCTCAATTTTTGCGAATGAAGTATTCAACTTGAAAATAGGTGAGTTGAGTTTATTTAAGAGTGAATATCAGGAATCGACTAAAATCATTCTGATAATTCTGATTGGTTATTTTTTCAGTTTGCTGATGGGATTTTATTCAATTGCACCATATCAGGAAAATAAAACAATTCATTTTTTTATTGCTGATTTCCTTGCATTTATTGTAAATGTTTCGCTGAATTTAATTCTAATCCCAGACTATGGAATTCTTGGTTCAGCCTATGCAACTTTGTTTGCCTTCGCTATGGGATTTGTTTATTTATTCATCTACAGCAAAAATAAAATTAAGATTAAAGTGAGCAGCTGGAAATTACTATTGATAGTCTTTCCTGGAACATTTTCAATTTTAGCTTACTACTTTTCTCAAAATGTTTTTATTGGGCTTAGTGCATTAATTGTTTTGCTTTTGGCGGGGAAGCGTTTTGAACTTTTGGGAAAAGGTTTTTTGCGATTTAAATTATTTTAATTTTTCTAAAGAGTTCAGTAGTTCAATTTCGCAAGTTTTCCAGTTATAGAGCTTTTCAACAGCATCTCGTCCGTTTTTTCCGTATTCGACAATTTTTTCTGGTTGATTGATTAACTCTATTGTGCGTTTAATTATTTCATTTAAGTCTAAAGGATTTACTAAAATTCCGCAGTTTGCAACTCTAAAGACTTCTTCAATCGGTTTATAATTAGATGCAATTATGCATTTAGCCAGAGCCATATAATCAAAAATCTTAATTGGAAGTGAACGTTCGTAAATTTTATTTGGTGGTCGGATATCAAGACAAATATTTACTGGTTCCAGATTTTTGGAAAATGTTTCATAATTCGTCCATTCATGATAAGTGCACTTAATATTTTTTTTGTCCAGTTCATCGAGTAAATGTTTTTCACCCTCCACTTCAAATCTTCCGGCTATGATAAATTCAAAGTTCCATTCTTTCAATTCATCTTTAAGTCTTTTTAACAATTCGATGTAAATTTTTAATCCCCTTGAAATTGAAATTATTCCAGCGTAACCAAAAATAATTTTTCCTTTTGTGATTGGTCTGGTTGACGGTGTGTAGAATTCAATAACAGGATAATAAGAAATGATTGAATAAGGTTTTTTTGGAGAATATTTTTTATAACGAAGTAATTTTGTTTCTTCTCCCACAAAGAGATAATCAGAAAAATTAGTCGCAATAAAATTTACGAAGTGACCAGTTATGAAATACAAAATTCTTTTTAATCCCGCTGTTTTTAGATAAATGTTTTCAGGATACCACTCCGTTATATCATAAACTAAATTCACTTTTTTGAGAGAACTTTTTACTAAGCGAAAGAACTCACCAAATATAACTGCAACTGGTTCACAAGCAATAATTATATCTGGATCAACCGTTTTTAATTGATTCGAGAAGAATTGATACTTTCTTAAGAAACTTCTTTTATTCGCTTGAAATTCTTTTCCAATGACTTTTATCCCATTTTGTTCAAAATTGATTTCAGAAGTTGAACAGATAATAAAAACATCATAACCATTCCTACTCAGTGAGTTTCCGATTTTGTTAAAAATTCTCTCGTCAAGCGGTGAGTGACCTGTCGTAAATATTGCAACTTTTTTCATAATAGTTCATCTAATATTTTGAATAAAATGAATTATTATTCAAATTTACTCATAGAAAAAATCGAAAGGAAAGAACATGAAAAAGAGTTTAATTCCAGTAATTTTAATTTTAATAATTGTTGTGGGGTCTTACTTCGCAATTAATGCAAAATCATCAAATGATTTTGAAGGTGAATTTATTAATGAAGCATCAGGAAAATCATTTGAAGAGATTTTACAACTCGCTCAGAAAAACAAAAAGAAAGTCGTAATAAATGTTTACGCTGATTGGTGTGGATGGTGTAAAAAAATGGAGAGAGAAACTTTCCCTGATGGAAAAGTTCAGGATGAGCTCAAGAAGAATTATTATTTCTATCGGCTGAATGGAGAATCAAGCGAAACAATTCAATATGATGGACAAAAATTCACAAAAGCTCAATTCGCAAAAGCATTTGGTATTAGAGGCTTTCCATCGACAATTTTCTTAAATCATGATTCAAAACCGATAACTGTTGTACCCGGATATATTGACGCCAAAACTTTTGCAAATATTCTGAAATACATTGGTGATGATTTATATACGAAAATGACTTTTGAACAATTTTTGGAAGGCAAATAAAAAGTTAAAGGACTATAGTAACTGAATGAACAGTTCTATAGTTCTATTTAGTTTAATTCATTCCTAGCTTTTTCTTAAAGTATTCTAAAGTAATTTTAATTCCTTCTGTTCTTGAAATCTTCGGTTCCCAATTCAATAATTTTTTTGCGCGAGTTATATCAGGTTGTCTAACTTTTGGATCATCAACCGGAAGTTCCTTAAAAACGATTTTGCTCTTACTGTTAGTAAATTTCAGAACTTCTTCAGCAAATTCTAAAATAGTTATTTCATCAGGATTGCCAATATTAACAGGTTCATGATAATCTGAATTTAACAATCTGAAAATTCCTTCAACTAAATCATCAACATAACAGAAACTACGTGTTTGAGAACCATCACCAAATACAGTCAAATCTTCACCTCGCAATGCTTGAGAAATAAAAGTTGGTAAAACCCTGCCATCATCAAGCCGCATTCGTGGACCATAAGTATTAAAGATTCTAACAATTCGTGTATCAATTCCATGATAGCGATGATAAGCCATAGTCATTGCTTCAGCAAATCTTTTGGCTTCATCATAAACACCACGAGGCCCAATCGGATTTACATTGCCCCAGTAAGTTTCAGGCTGAGGATGAATTTCTGGATCTCCATAAACTTCAGAAGTTGATGCTAAAAGGAATTTAGCTTTCTTCGCTTTTGCAAGTCCAAGAGCTTTGTGTGTTCCTAATGATCCAACTTTCAAAGTTTGAATGGGATATTTTAAATAATCAATTGGTGACGCAGGTGAAGCAAAGTGGAGAATGTTATCAACTCTACCTTCGACATAAATGAATTCAGTTACATCATACTTAATGAATTTGAAATTTTCATTGCCGAATAGATGAGCAATATTATCCAGACTTCCAGTAATTAAATTATCAAGGCAAATAACTTTGTGACCATTTTCAATTAATTTATCGCAGAGATGTGAGCCTAAAAATCCTGCACCACCAGTCACAACAGTAATAGGTTTATCTGCCATAATTCACTTCGAATATTCTTTCAAGAAGCCAACAAAAGTAGAACGATGTGATTCTTCATCGGCGAGTAAAGTGATTGCTATATCTTGAGTTACATAATCATTTCCATCACATAATCTAATCAATTCATTATATGTTTTGATTGCATCATATTCTGCCTCAATTACTCCTTTTATTATAGAAACAACATCTGTCGAATCTGCCGGAGGTTGAAGACCTTTTTGTTCAGCTTTGAATTGAAATGAACCAGGTATAAATCCGCCTAGTTCTTTAATTCTTTTAGCCAGAGTTTGAGCGTGTGTTAGTTCTTCCGTTATATCTGCAGCGAGGGCTTTTTTAATTTCTTCAGCTCTTACGCCGTCGAGGTTAACTGAGTTGGCAAGGTAGTTTAGAACTGTTTCCAGTTCTTTCCAGTATGCTTTTGTTAACAATTCGATAATTTTATCTAGCATGATTTGCTCCTTTTTATTTGTTTAGCAAATATAAAGAATTCATTTCTATTTTTGTGTAAGAGAAAGATAAGATTAAATAGTATGAAGATAAGATTTACAAAAATGACAGGTGCGGGAAATGATTTTGTTGTCATTACCTCTAAAAAAATTCAATCAGAACCTGAACTAATTCGGAGACTTTGTGATAGACATTTTGGAATAGGTGCAGATGGGGTGATAATAATTTCAAAATCAAAAAACGCTGATTTTAATGTTAGATATTTTAATTCAGATGGAACGGGCGATGCATTATGCATTAATGGTGCAAGGTGTGCTGTCATGTTTGCTTATCTAAATGGACTATGTAAGAGAACTTCTAGGTTTGAATTCATAAATAAAATTTTTGATGCTCGTGTTGTTGATAAAGAAAACATTCAAATTTTTCTTAACTATAGCCCAATTCTAAAACTCAATCTTCAAGTAGATATTGGTAAATTAGTTCTGCCATGTCATTTTGTAGACATTGGTTCAAAACATTTAATTATAAAATGGGAAGAATTTAAATCTATCATATTAAAATCAGATCAAATTCATGATTTAAGTGGTTTCATAGATTCAACGCTGGATTTTGATGATTTCAACATAGAACTAATTGGAAGAAAATTACGCTGTCACAAAAATTTCAGTCCAGATGGTGTGAATGTAAGTTTTATTGAAAAAGTTAGTGATAGTAAATTCAAAATCAGAACTTATGAACGAGGTGTAGAATGTGAAACTCTTGCCTGTGGAAGTGGAAGCATTTCCGCTGCAATTGTAGTAAATATATTAAACAAGATTCAACCACCAATAACTATTATAACCAGAAGTAAAAAAGAACTAATAGTAGATTTTAAGGAGATTAACAATAAATTTGAAAAAATTTCAATCACAGGACACGCCGTTGTAACTTTTGAGGGCACTGTAAGTTTATAATTCAATTCATTGTTATAGAATAAAGTCCTTCGTAAATTTGTAAAGTTATAATTACAAAATAAGGAGATATAAATGCCAAGAGTAATATTTAGTATAAGTTATTCTGTTTATCCAGATAAAGTAGAAAAATATTTGAAGAAAATTTCTTACTTAAAAGCTCTACTTTCAGAAGAAAATTATCTTTATTCAGTTTTTCGTGATAAGAAAAATCCTTATCAATTTGAAGAAATTTACATTTTTGAATCAGAAGAGGATTTTGAACAATTTGATGATGCTGAAAATCAAGAAGCAAGCAGTATCATCTTTGAAATCGCAAACAACTATGTTGTTGATAAAATACAAAACTATAAAACGTTGATTGAGGTTGAAGATTAACATGAAATTTAAATTCACATATTTTTATTTAATACTTGGCTTAATAACAGTTGGAACGATAGCTTATTTTGTTGTTGCTAAGGACATTGAAAAATCAAAAACTAATCAAATGCCTGATGATGAGATTCATCGTAACTTAAAACAAAATCCTCACGGGATGAATGCTGATAAAGAAATTTTAGCAAAAATAGATTCATTGAAAGAAGTTGTCAGCAAAAATCCCAAAGATACGACGGCACTAAATCATCTCGGATATTTTCTTTTACAGGTTCACAAATTCGATGAGGCAGAAAATTATTTTGAAAAATTACTCGAAATTAAACAAGATAAACCCGATATTCTGAATGTCCTTGCTGAAATGAATTTTAATCTTCAAAAGTATGATAAATCTGAAAAGTACATTAAGAGATTACTGAAGTATGAAAAAAATAATGAGATTGCAAAATATAACCTGGGTGTTATCTATGTGATGCAGGGTAAAAAAGATGATGCAAAAAAAGTCTGGACAGAAATTGTTAAGAAAAATCCAGATTCAGAAATTGGAAAAATGGCTGAGGAATCTCTTAAGGGCTTGCAGTAAAAAATGTTTGAATACAGTACTGTCATACACGTCCATTCCAACTATTCCGATGGTTCAGGTGAAATTCCAGAAATTGCAAGATATGCAGGTGAAGTTGGTGTTGATGTAGTTTTAATGACTGACCACAATACTTTACGACCATTGAAAGATGGACTTGAAGGCTGGTATGGATCCACTCTTGTTTTGATTGGAACTGAGATTAACGATCAAAAAAATCAAAATCATTATCTTGCTTTCGGAATAAAGAATACTTTTGATAACAGACTCACTGCCGCTGAATATGTAAGAAAAGTTAAAGAAGAAGGCGGCATTGGATTTATTGCCCATCCATTTGAAAAACGAAATCATATGAAAGAACATCCAGCATATCCTTGGACAGATTGGTCTACAGATGAATATGATGGAATTGAAGTATGGAATCACATGTCTGAATGGATGGAAGGATTAACTGAACAGAATAAGTATCAGAGATTTGTTCATCCATTGAAAACTGTGGAAAAACCAAACTTAGAATCTATAAGATTATGGGATAAGATTGCGTTACGACGAAGAATTTCTGGGATCGCTGGAGTTGATGCACATGCTTATAAACAAAACATGTTTGGTTTCTTCGAAATTGAAATTTTTCCATATAAAGTATTATTCAAATCATTGAGAACAAATATTTTGACAAAAGAACCACTTATCAAAGAAAATGATAAGCTTGATTACAATAAAAGTCTAGTTTATTCGGCTCTGAAAAATGGCAATTGTTATATCACAAATTTTTATCATGCCGATTCAAGGGGTTTTAGATTTTTTGCTGAAGCTGGTGAAAAAATTTATATGATGGGGGAAGATATTCCACATGAAATTAATGAGATTAGACTCCGAGTGAAAGTTCCAGAAGTCTCTTCACAAATCAGATTGATAAAAAATTGTGAACATATAGATACAGTTTCTGGCGATGAAGCTATGTGGAATATAAAGAACAAAGGTGTTTACAGAGTTGAGATTTTTTTCGAGAAAAAACCATGGATATTTTCAAATCATATTAGATTTTTATAAAAAATTTAAGGAGTCAGTATGTTAGCACCCAAGAAAAAAATATCTAAAAAGGAAATTAAACAAGATAAACTCGTTGAGACTTACTTTAAGTTGAAAACATTCTATGAGGATAATCAAAAAACTATTTTAATATCAATTGGAAGTTTAGTACTCATAATTTTACTTGTAGTTTATCTTGTCAATCGTTCAAAAGAACGAGATATAGAATCTACAACACTTCTTGGACAGGTTATAGAATTATATGATCAAGGTCAATATCAACAAGCAATAGATGGTATCCCGGCAAAAAAGATAAAAGGGTTGAAAGAAATTGCTGATGAATTTGATGGAATAGAAAGTGGTGAAAATGCTAAAATATTTTTAGCTAATTCTTATTACAATCTTGGTAAAATTGATGAAGCTTTGAAATATTATGAAGACTATGATGGAGATAATAAATTATTTCAAGCGACTACTTTTGCTGGTGCTGCATCTTGTTACGAAATAAAAGGAGATAAAAACAAGGCGGCGGATTTATTCCTCAAAGCTGCAAAAGTTGCAAATAGCGAAGTCTTCACACCGGAATATCTTTTAAATGCTGCGAGATTATATTCTGAAATTGGAAAAAAAGATGTTGCAAAAAAATTATTAGATCAGATTAAGAAAGAATATTCAAATTCTGCTCAGGCAAGAGATTATGAAAGATATATTATAGAATTCGAATTGCCATTTGAGTAAAAAAATTGTTGTTTTAAAATTAAAAAGGCTGTCATTTCGACAGCCTTTTTTGTTGAAAGAAGTTCTTTATTTCATCAACATCATTTTAATTTCTTTGCTGAAATTACCAAATCTTAATTGGGCAATATAAATTCCACTTGATACATATTTGCCTGCATTATTCTTACCGTCCCACACAACTTGATGAGATCCTCTTTGATATACTGTTTCATTAATCAAACTTCTTACTTCCTGTCCTAATTGATTGTAAATTTTGAGCGATATCTTTTTATCAACTGACAAGTAGAATGAAATTGTAGTTGATGGGTTGAATGGATTTGGATAGTTCTGGAAGAGTTTATAATCATCAGGAGTAATTAAAGTTAAATCTTTAGTTTCGACTCCAGAACCAATTGTTCCTTCAATAATTCTCAAACCCCATCTCTTTGGATTAGGTGCTTTGCTTGAATCAACTGTTACCCAATCAGAAATACTGGGGTTATACTGAATCGATTTATGAATCACGCTGTCAGAAAGTGCTTGATATGGTAAAATGATATCTTCAAAACCATCTTGATCAAAATCTGTATATCTGCCAAAAATTTTGGATGCAAATGAGTTATCAATTGTGAAAACTGTATCAATTATACCAGCAGAATCTCTAATGACTCTTTGAGTATAAATTGTTGGATCACCAGGATATAGTTTTTCGAATGTCCAGTTTGCTGGATTTGTTTTATCACCACCCTGGAATTCTGCAGTTAAAACATTGCAGCCTGTGGTTCCATATGTGCTTGATGTATAGATATTTGGTTTTTCATCTTTATCGATGTCTCCGTAACCAAAACCAAAAGTTACTAAACCTGGATCAAGTACACCTGCTTCTACAAATCTCAATACGAATACATTTGTTGAATCAATTTCAGATGTAGATTGTCCAGGCTCATAATGAATCATGTGAATTACACCAACATAAGAACTTCCTGTTGAATGATAGTTAGGTAGATAGACTTCTTCTCTTCCATCACCATCAATATCAAAAGTACCACCACCAAACAGAGCAACATCATCCGATGTACCAGTTAGACGTATGCTCTGTTTTCCATTAGTTGTATCAGCTTCAACATATGTATTTGCTGCTGTAATTCTTAATGGAGTGACTGCTTTGAAATTCCATGCCTGGAATAATAATTCTGGATTTCCCGTTCCATCAAAATTTGCAATGTGCATTGAAAAAGGTGTTCCGCCGTTCATATCCCAGGCTGCGAGATCAACACGGCTTTTTGCGTATTCAGCTGTGAAACCTGAAAATCCTGGATCATTTGTACTCCAATCTCCAATCGCACTGATGATATAGAATTTGTCGTTTGCGTTTGGAGTAGAATTATAGAAAAGTAATAACTCATTTTGGTTATCCCCATCCGGATCGCCAATTTCCATGTATTCAGTATTTCCGGAGATACCTGTCATTTCTGGTAATGTTGTTGAATTAATTACTTGAGATGGTAATGTCCCAAAATTGTTACTTCCGATTACGCCATCCCATTCAAAAATTAAAATGCCGTAGTTGTTAATCTGGTAGATAATTTCCTTCTTGCCATCGTTGTCCAGATCACCAGTTATAACATATCTTGGAGTTGAACCGCCTCCACCAGTTGTGACTTTTGGAGAAATCCAGACCAATTCAATTGAGTCATTTCCAACAGTTTCGAAAACAACAACATGACCCAAATCATTGTAATTAGTTACAAGAATTTCTGATTTCCCATCTCCATCAAGATCCTGATCAAACCAACATCCTCGAATGCTCTTTAATCCATTTAATACTGAATCTTGATATGTACCTGCAGAGAGTAATGGGTAATTATAGTAGGTCGATAGTCGAACCTGACTATAACCGAGTGTTGCAATAAAAAGCAACACAAAAGCGATATTGAATTTTTTCATAGTTCCTCCATTAATTTAATTGTTGGTTGGTTGATATATTTTGAGATTAAAAATCATCACCTCACGTTGTCGGTTTTTAAATTTTAGTTAGTTCTAATTTAATTATTTGCAATATTCAAATTCAAGTTGATAACTAAGATTTCTTAATTTTTTAATTCAAGAGTTTCGACGAACTTTAATTCTCAATAAAATTTCATAGAAATAAACGCATTCATTTGGTTAAAAAGTTAAAAAAATTCATTTAAGCTTAAATCTGAGATCTATAAATTTTAATGCATCGAATTGATTAAAATTATTCCAAACAGTTGTAAAATTTTTTTCAATTTATAGTTTGATTAATTTGCTTTAAAATTAACGCACTAATAAATGTTAAACTTTAACAAATAAAAAATTAAGGGGATTCAAAATGAATAGTAATGTTTTGCATGAAATCATAAATATTCTTGGGACTGAAACAGCAACAAAAATTGCATGCAATATTTCCCACCCCGGGCCCATCGATTTAGAGGTTGATAAGAAAAAAATTGAAAGAGCTCGTTATTTCGGCATCATTCATAATGACTCTCTCGAACTTACTGAAATTGGAAAGATTTTTGCCGTAAAACAAGTTTTCGATATGGCTGAACAAATTTATGATGAAAGACTTCAGGAAGATGATGAAGAGGATGATGAAGATTTCGATGATGATGATTGGGAGGAGGAAGATGGGGATGATGATGAGGACTGGGATGATGACGAAGATTGGGATGAAGATGATGAATGGACTCAAGAAGAAGATGATGAAGATGACGAAGATGAGGAAGAAAATTACAAGAACCTTCGTAGCATTTGAATGAACTTTTAAACTTTCTCATCTCTCTAATTGATTTTAAATCAAAGTATTCAACAAAATCTAAAAACACTGGTTGATCTATCTTTGTAAATTCTAACGCCTTTTATAATTTTGTAAAAATTTTGTGGTTATAATGAAGAAGATATATATAGAAGAACTCGAAAATTATATTGGACAAGAAATCGAACTTTCAGGTTGGGTAACTCACAAAAGATCAAGTGGTAAAATTAGATTTATTGTGATGCGTGATGGTTCGGGAATCTGCCAATGTGTAATTGTTAAGAATCAAGTTAGCGATGAAGTTTTTGAAAAGTTTGATCAATTAACTCAAGAATCATCTTTTAAAGTCTTTGGAAAAATTAAAAAAGAAGATCGTGCACCTGGTGGGTTTGAAGTAGAAGTAAAAGGCCTCAATATAATTCACATCGCAAAAGATTATCCAATTACACCCAAAGAACACGGAATCGAATTTTTAATGGATCATAGACATCTGTGGTTAAGATCCAGCCGACAACACGCCATTCTCAGAGTTCGTCATGAGATAATTAATGCAATCAGAACATTTTTCAATAACAAGGGATTTATTCTTGTTGATGCACCAATTTTAACTCCCGCAGCTTGTGAAGGAACAACCACTCTATTCGAAACAGATTATTTTGATCTCGGAAAAGCTTACTTAACTCAATCAGGTCAATTGTATGCTGAAGCAGCCGCAATGGCATTTGGCAAAGTTTATACTTTTGGACCAACATTTCGTGCTGAAAAATCAAAAACTCGCCGTCACCTCACAGAGTTCTGGATGGTTGAACCAGAAGTTGCATTCGCTGACTTAAATGATGATATGGATCTTGCAGAAGAATTTGTTGAATACATTGTTCAGACAGTAATTAAAAATCGGGAAAAAGAACTAAGATATCTTGAACGAGACATTTCAAAATTGGAGAAAGTTAAAAGACCATTTCCAAGAATTCATTACGAAGAAGCAATTGAGATCCTTAGAAAGAATGGAATCAATTTTGAGTGGGGCAACGATTTTGGTGGAACAGATGAAACTGTAATTTCTGAACAATTTGATAAACCTGTGATGATTCACCATTATCCAGCTCAGGTAAAAGCTTTTTATATGAAACGAGATCCGCAGGATGAAAGATATGCACTTGCTGTTGATATGCTTGCACCAGAAGGATATGGCGAAATCATCGGTGGCAGTCAAAGAGAAGATGATTACGAAACTTTATTAAAACGAATTGAAGAACACAATTTGCCTCGTGAAGCTTTTGAATGGTATTTAGATTTGAGAAAATGCGGTTCAGTCCCTCATGCTGGATTTGGACTTGGAATTGAAAGAACAGTTGCGTGGATTTGTAAATTAGAGCATGTTCGTGAAACTATACCGTTCCCAAGAATGATTTACAGAAATACACCTTAATCAGGAGAAAAGAACACTAAAATGACACTTCAGATTATAACATTCATTCTTCTTGCAATAATTGGACTTTTATCGGCTATAATGCTTGTCATTCAGAAAAATCCAGTTTATTCATCTTTGTTGTTGATATTGCACTTCTTTGCACTCGCTGGATTTTATCTTTTATTAAATGCACAATTTCTTGCTGTCCTTCAGATACTTGTTTATGCTGGTGCGATAATGGTTTTATTTGTCTTCGTGATAATGCTTCTAAATCTAAGCAATGAAGAAGCTTTGAAAGATCCATTTAATCTACGAAAAATTGTAGCGACCATACTTGGAGTTGTTTTATTTCTGCAATTTGGTTTGTTTTTCTTTTTAAAAGCAAAGGATGATGTCAATATAAATCTTTCACCAGCTTCCGTTGAAGCTGGTTCTGTTCGAAAAATAGGTGAAGTTCTATTTACAACATATTTAATCCCGTTTGAAGTCGTTTCATTTCTTTTACTTGTTGGTATTATTGGTGCAATTGTTTTAGCAAAGAGGAAATTCGAATGATTCCATTAAGTTATTATCTCATCTTGAGCGCTGCGTTCTTTTCGATAGGAATAATCGGTGTTTTAACCAGAAGAAATGCGATTATCATTTTTATGTGCATAGAATTGATGTTGAATGCAGTTAATCTAACATTTATTGCCTTCGCATCTTTTTTTGGTGATAGCAGTGGACAGATTTTTGTGTTCTTTGTGATGGCAGTGGCTGCCGCAGAAACTGCTGTAGGACTGGCAATCATAATTGCTTTATTCAGAAATAAACTTACCATCAATGTTGATGAAGTAAATATTCTTAAATGGTAGAATGATAATGATAACAAATCTAATTTACCTCGCTGTTTTATTCCCGCTGTTAGGATTTTTATTTAATGGTCTGATTGGTTACAGAATTAAAAATGAGAAAATCATTGGTTGGGTTGGAAGTGGAGTTGTTGGATTAAGTTTTTTGATTTCACTTCTCACATTTTTTGAATTAAGCGGGCTTCCTACTTCAGAAAGAAAAATTGTTGTTCCTCTCATTAATTGGTTGAGTGTCGAAGGACTGGATATTTCATTTAGTTATCTGGTTGATCCTTTATCGTTAGTGATGGCGCTGGTTGTGACTGGTGTAGGATTTTTGATCCATGTTTATAGTATTGGTTATATACATGGCGATAAAGGCTTCTGGAGATTCTTTGCTTATTTGAATTTGTTCATCTTTATGATGATGAATTTGATTCTTGCAGATAATTTTGTTTTGATGTTTTTAGGCTGGGAAGGAGTTGGACTTTGCTCTTATTTATTGATTGGTTTCTGGTACGATAGGAAATTTGAGAATAGCACAACGGCTGACGCAGCAAAAAAAGCTTTTATTGTTAATAGAATAGGTGATTTTGGTTTTCTGCTTGGAATGTTTCTGATTTATAAAACATTTGGCAGTTTGACTTTTGATGATGTTTTTACATTAGCTGCTAACATTCCTGTTGCAGAAACTACTATTACTTTGATTACATTATTTCTCTTTGTAGGAGCTACAGGAAAGTCTGCACAAATTCCGCTTTATGTTTGGTTACCTGATGCAATGGCTGGTCCAACACCTGTTTCTGCTCTCATTCATGCTGCAACAATGGTGACTGCTGGTGTTTACATGGTTTCAAGATGCTCGATTCTTTTTGTTCAATCTGAAATTACAATGATGGTTATTGCTGTGATTGGTGCACTCACAGCAATCTTTGCAGCATCAATGGGACTTGTTCAAAATGATATTAAGAAAGTCTTAGCTTATTCTACTATAAGTCAACTGGGTTACATGTTTCTTGCTTCTGGTGTTGGTGCATTTACTGCCGCAATCTTTCATTTAATGACTCATGCATTTTTTAAGGCGCTTCTATTTCTCGGTGCAGGTTCTGTGATTCACGCAATGCATGAAGAACAAAACATTAAAAACATGGGTGGATTAAAACATCATCTTCCTGTCACATATAAAACATTTTTAGTTGCTTCACTTGCAATTGCTGGCATTCCGCCACTTTCTGGATTCTTTTCAAAAGATGAAATTCTTTGGGAAACTTTTGCAACAGGACATCAATTTTTGTATTTGATTGGTCTGGTTACTGCGTTGATGACTGCATTTTATGTGTTCAGATTATTTAACCTTACATTTGAAGGTAAACCGAGATATGCTTCACATGTTCATCCACACGAATCACCAAAAGTGATGACAATTCCTTTAATAATTCTTTCTGTTCTTTCTGCAATTGGTGGATTTGTTGCAATTCCAACCGTTTTTAGTGGATATTATGGTAATTTGTTTGCCAACTGGTTAGAACCTGTATATGAAAAATCAGAAGTATTTTTGCTTCATGTTAATACATATTCTAATGCAACTGAAATTTTATTAATCGTTTTATCTGTTGTGGTTGCCATAACTGGAATTTTGCTTGCTCGACATTTCTATCTACAAAATATCAAACCAATTGAATGGGCAATTGAAAGATTTCAAAAACTCTACAAGTTGTTGTTCAATAAATACTATGTTGATGAGATTTATGATTTCTTATTAGTAACTCCGCTTGTAAAGATTTCAGAAAAATTCTTGTGGAAGTTTAACGACTCTTTGATCATTGATGGATTTATTAATTCAACAGCTGAAGTGGTTGATGAGTTATCAAAAATTATTAGAAAAATTCAAACAGGTGTTGCCCAATTTTATGCACTAATAATGATTTTTGGAATAACTTTAATAATCTTCTTACTATTACTGTGATGCCTATGAAAACATATCTTTTATCTATTGTAATTTTTCTACCTTTAATTGGATCCCTGATTCTTCTTTTTATTAAGAAAGAAAAACTTTCATTACTAAAATATTCTGCATTATTTATCTCAATATTAACTTTTATTCTATCGCTCATTTTGTACTTTCGATTCAGGGAGAATGAGACTGGGTTTCAATTCTTAACTAAATTTCCCTGGATAAAATCTTTGAATATCAGTTATCATATTGGAATAGATGGCGTATCTTTATTTTTGATTCTACTCACTACATTTCTGACTCCGCTAACAATTCTTTCATCGTGGGAAAGTATCAAGAATAATGTAAAGGAATTCCTCTTTTTCTTTCTTGTCTTAGAAACAGGAATGATTGGTGTATTCGCTTCGCTTGATCTTTTCCTGTTCTACATTTTCTGGGAAGCGATGTTAATCCCAATGTATTTTATCATAGGTGTCTGGGGCGGTGAGAATCGAATTTATGCGGCGATCAAGTTCTTCCTCTATACAATGTTTGGAAGTTTGTTGATGTTGGTTGCAATTATTGCTCTTGGTGTATCGGCAATGGATAAACTCGGTTATTTCACGACTGATTATACACTCTTGAAAACCTTTTCACCAAATCTTGCGCATTCAACTCAGCTTTTTATGTTCCTTGCGTTCGCATTGAGTTTTGCTATTAAAGTTCCTCTCTTTCCATTCCATACATGGTTGCCAGATGCACATGTTGAAGCTCCAACGGCAGGTAGCGTAATCCTTGCGGGCGTTTTACTTAAAATGGGTACTTATGGATTATTAAGATTTTGTTTAACACTTTTCCCACAAATTTCAATTGAACTTACTCCTTACATCAGTATTCTTGCAATAATTGGAATCATTTATGGTGCTCTGGTTGCGATGGTTCAACCAGATATGAAAAAATTAATTGCCTATAGTTCTGTTAGTCACCTTGGATTTGTTGTACTTGGAATTTTTGCATTTACCGTTGAGAGTGCTCAGGGTGCATTAATTCAAATGATTAATCATGGTTTATCTACAGGAGCTCTCTTCTTGTTAGTTGGAATGATTTACGATAGAAGACATACTCGATTAATTTCAGAATTTGGAGGATTAGCTAAAGTTGTTCCAGTATATTCAACAATACTTTTTATAGTTTCATTGAGTTCGATTGGACTTCCTGGATTAAATGGATTTATTGGTGAGTTTTTAATTCTTCTTGGAACTTTTAAATCAACAATTTTAAATAGTCACTGGTATGCAGCATTTGCAGCAAGTGGGGTAATTTTTGCTGCTGTTTATTTACTCTGGATGTATCAGAGAGTCATTTTCGGGAAACTGGAAAATCCGCATAATAAAACTTTAACGGATTTGAATAAGAGAGAAATTGGATTATTAATTCCAATTATAATTTTCATTGTCTGGATAGGAATATATCCTTCAACATTTCTGAGCAAATCAGAACTATCAATAAAATCAATTTTGAAAGATGTAGCTCCGAATAAAATAGAATTAATTAATCGCTGAGGTGAAACTTAAGAAATGAAAAAATTGCTTTTGATATTGAGTCTAATCACTTTAATACAATTTGTTGTTGCTAATACAGCGTCTGCCACTGAAACAATAAAAGATAAAGTAGTTAATGTATCAGAAAGTCATAACGAACACAATATTTTTGAAAATCCACCTTCAGCATACATGGTGATTCCTTTTATCGTTTTATTATTGATGATTTCAACAGGGCCGCTTTTTTATAAACATTTCTGGGAACATAATTACCCAAAGGTTGCAATCTTTCTTGGTTCGATTACTGTGTTTTATTACTTGTTTATTTTCAATGATCCAGTCAGCCTTGTTCATACTTTACATGAATATTTATCTTTTATTGCTTTATTGACTTCGTTGTTTGTCGTTTCAGGCGGAATTCTAATCAAAGTGGATGTGAAATCTAAACCTATAGCAAATGTAATTCTCTTAGCTGTTGGTGCAGTTATTTCAAATTTCATTGGTACAACTGGTGCATCAATGCTGTTGATTAGAACTTATATACGCATAAATAAAAATAGAATTAAACCCTATCACATTATTTTCTTTATTTTCACGTTGAGTAATATTGGTGGAGGATTAACACCAATTGGCGATCCACCACTGTTTCTCGGATTTCTTAAAGGAATCGAATTTTTCTGGGTAATTCAACATGTATGGCATATATGGTTGCTAACAATTTTTATTGTTCTTACTATATTTTACTTTATTGATAGTCATAATTATAAAAAAGCTGCTAAAGATGAGAGTGATTACACTGGCAAAATCCAGATTAAAGGTCAAAGAAATTTCATCTATTTATTGTTAATTATAATTTCTGTTTTTATAGATCCTGCAGTGATAAGCTGGGTACCATCTCTTGATCCTTTACCATTTGGAATTCGAGAGATTATCATGTTCTCAATTGCTTTCATTGCTTACAAAAATGCTGATAGAGAAGCGTTGAAGGGTAATGAATTTGATTTTGAACCAATTAAAGAAGTTGCGTTTTTATTTGTCGGTATTTTTGCAACAATGATTCCAGCTCTTCAACTTGTAGCTTATGAAACTCATGAGTACGGTGAAAAATTAACAGCAGACCTTTTCTATTGGGGCACAGGTATTCTTTCATCAATTCTCGATAATGCACCTACTTACTTAAATTTCTTGAGTGCTGCAATGGGCAAATTTGGTTTGAACATTGACAATTTTCAGCATGTGAAAGAATTTGAAACTCATGATCCTGTTTATCTCATGGCAATTTCTGTTGCTGCAGTTTTCTTTGGTGCAATGACTTATATTGGAAATGGACCAAACTTTATGGTGAAATCAATTGCTGAAAAATCGGGAATCAAATTACCATCATTCTTTGGATATGTGATTAAATATTCTATTCCGATCTTATTACCTGTATTTATACTAATCTGGTTATTATTTTTCTATGGAAAGGGATAAAATATGAATTCAGTTCAGAAAGCTATTGAAGAAAAAAAGCACGGTATTTATTACAACAATAGGTTAATTCTGCCTTTTAAGTGTGAATTCCTCAAAATCATTTTTGAAGATTACATTATTACAAATTTTTCATCCACGAGTCCTGATGTTGAAATTATTGAACATGAAAATTTCACTGATGTCTATTTTAAGAAATATAAAGATATTCAAACCGAGCTATCGAAGTTTGAAAATATTAAGCTGATTTTGTGTGAAAAAGGTGATGATATATTTGATTTTTCCAGACATATAAAATTACTTCTTTACATTGAAAACGAACACATAATTAGAATTGAATTACCAGATAACAACCACATTATTATAGATTAGCTATGGAAAATCTAACACTGTTAAATCTGTTACCGGTTTTAATTTTATCAATTCTGGTTTTAGTAGTTGTACTAATTGAAGCTTTCTCTAAAAAAAGTGAAAAAATTATTTACTGGATTTCGGTGTTTGTATTGATTGGTGTTGTTGTTTTTTCTGCTGTCAATTTGAATCATGATCAACTCCATTTTTATAATACTTTGCACAGTGGTGGAATAACAAATCTATTTTACATCGTTCTTTCCCTTATTGCTCTCTTCGTGATTTTATCTTCTAAAAATTATTTCGAAAGATTGAATTATCATCACGGTGAGTTTTATATTCTTGTCTTGAATTCACTGCTGGGAATGATGTTGATGGCTGCATCAAGAGATTTGATGTTAACATTCATCTCTCTTGAATTGATGTCTTTGAGTTTTTACATACTTGCAGGTTTTAATAGAAGAGTTTTATTCAACAATGAAGCATCACTTAAGTATTTCTTGCTTGGTGCTTTTGCAACAGGATTTCTTTTATATGGAATTGCTTTAATTTATGGTTCAGCTCAAACTACTAACATTCCAGTAATTGCACAGAATTTTTCAACACTTTTAAATAAACCTTTGTTTGTATTAGGATTGGTTTTATTGATTATTGGATTTTCATTCAAAGTTGCATCGGTTCCATTTCATATGTGGGTGCCCGATGTTTACGAAGGAAGTCCAACAATTGTAACTGCTCTAATGTCTACTGCTGGAAAAACTGCAGCATTTGCCGCAATGATTATTGCGTTGTATGGTTCTGTTTCTTCACAAATTAATTATCAAGTTATTTCAAAGATAATTGGATGGCTTGCAATTGCTTCAATGTTACTTGGTTCAATCATTGCAATTGCTCAGAATAGTATGAAGAGAATGCTGGCTTATTCAAGTATTGCTCATGCTGGTTATATGTTGATTGGAATTGCCGCAGCTAATAAGTTAGGAATGAGTGGAGTCATATTTTATCTGATTGTCTATTCATTTATGAATGTCGGTGCTTTTCTTTTGATTTCTTTACTTGAAAATGATGTTGAAAAAAGAATAACTCTTCAAGATTATACAGGTTTAGCAAAAGATCATCCCTGGTATGCCGCTTTGATGTCAATATTTATGTTTGCTTTATCTGGATTACCTCCATTTGGTGGATTTTTCGGAAAGTATTATGTATTTCTTTCTGCCATCAGAGCTGATATGACCTATCTTGCAATTGTTGGTGTTTTATCAAGTGTAATTTCAGCCTACTTCTACTTACGAGTAATTATTTACATGTATTTCAAATCAGCTGATGAAAAGTTCAAGGTCTACAATTCTGCTGCTGATAATTTCGTATTGACTTTCTGTATTTTGTTCGTAATACAGCTTGGAGTAACTCCTAATTTGATAATAGATGTAATTTCGAAATATTTGCCTTGATATGATAAAAGTTACGACTGCAGAAGAAATAAGAAATCTTGATCAAAATGCAACTCTGCTGTATAATATTCCATCTATTATCTTAATGGAGAACGCAGCAATTGGAGTTGTGGAATTTATCTCCAATCTGGATTACCCAATTCAAAATGTTTTAATTCTCTGTGGTCATGGTAATAATGGTGGTGATGGATTTGCAATTGCAAGGCATCTATCGAATCGTGGATTTAATGTTTGTGTCGCGTTTTTAGGATTAGAAGAAAAACTTTCAGGTGATGCAAAAATTAATTTCGATATAATTAAGAATTTTTCAGAAACTAAAGAGAATATTGTTTTTCTTGTAAATCCATCTTCATTGAAGAAATTAGATTCGATTTTCAGAAAGCCTTTTGATTTGATAATAGACGCGTTGCTTGGTATTGGTTTGAATTCTGATTTACGTGACCCATATCTTTCAGCTGTAAAATGGGCAAATCAATATAAAGCTCTAAAAATAGCAGTCGATATTCCTACTGGACTATCAAGCAATTCAGGAAAGATTTTTGGTGATGCATTCAAAGCTGATTTTACTCTAACAATGGGTTTACCAAAAGTAGGTATGTTTATCAATAACGGTCCAGGAGTTTGTGGTGAGATTGAAATCATTGATATTAGTTATCCTGATTCATTGAGTTCAGATGATTCAATTCATAAAAATCTAATTGAAGATATTGATATCAAGGAAAAACTACCTGAACGACCAAATAACGCTCACAAATATTCTGTTGGAAAAGTTTTTGCAATCGCTGGTTCAAGTGGATTAACTGGCGCAGCTAAAATGTCTTGTGAGGCTGCATTAAGAACAGGTTGTGGTGGGGTACTTTTACTTACTACAAAAAAACTTCAACCGATTTTTGCTAAGAGCTTAAAAGAAGTGATGACCTTTCAATTGAAAAACAACAATGGTGATTTTTTTGTTGAAACAGATTTTGATGAAATTAAAAATAAAATTGAATGGGCTGATGTTTTAATGATTGGACCTGGACTTGGTCAAAATCCCGAAACTTTAAATTTTCTCCACAAACTTCTTCTAAAATATCCAAAAAAGAAAAAAGTTATTGATGCGGATGGATTAAATTTATTAGCAAAATTCATCGATGATGAAAAATTGACTTTAAAAAATTCAATCTTAACTCCACACCTTGGAGAATTTTCAAGATTAATAAATAAATCAATTGAGGAAATCAAAGAGAATATTTTTGATGAAGGTTCAAGGTTTGCTGTTAAGTATCAAACAATTTTAGTTCTAAAAGGTGCACCAACAATAATTTTTGATGAAACAGGTGAAGCTTTTATCAATCCCACAGGTAATCCGGGTATGGCAACTGTAGGAATGGGTGATGTATTGACTGGAATGGTCAGCAGTCTATTTGCTCAAGGATTGAAACCGCTGGATGCTGCGATAACTGGTGTCTATCTTCATGGACTTGCTGGTGATATAGCAGCATTGAAAAAATCTAAAATGGGTTTAATTTCAAGTGATGTGATAAATTATATTCCTGATGCAATCAAAATTATTGAAAGCATTAATCTGGAACACGATTAAAAAAGATTAGTTAGAAAGTTAGAGTTTGTTTTAATAGTGATGAAAATTTATTTTTGAACCAAATTATAAGGAAATAAAAAATGCCAGTTTATAAAACACCAAAAGCTGATTTAAAAAGAAAGTATACCAGATATATAGAAGTAAGTTTAATCATCACTCTCGCTCTGTTAATAATAGCTTTCAAGTTTTTCCCTAAAATGGAGAATGGACCTAAGCAGGTACAAACGGTTCAAGAGTTAGTTAATGTAGAAGATATCGTAAATACAAAGCAAGAGAACAGACCTCCACCACCGCCCAAACCACCAATTCCAATTGAATCACCTTCAGATAATGTTTTGGAAGATGTTGAAATTGGAAGTACAGAAATAGATTTATCTCAGAACATTGATGCTCCACCACCTCCACCAAAAGAAGATAAAAAAATCGTTGAAGAAGATATTCAGTACTTCGAAGTTGTAGAAGAAATGCCTGAGCCAATTGGTGGAATCGAAGCTATTCAAAAGAAAATTGTTTATCCTGAAATCGCAAAAAGGGCCGGCGTTGAAGGTAGAGTTTACATCTTAGCATATGTAGATGAAAATGGTAATGTGACAAAGACGGAAGTTTTAAAAGGTATTGGTGCTGGATGTGATGAAGCAGCAGAAAAGGCGGTTAGAGAAACTAAATTCAAACCTGGTAAGCAAAGAGGAAAACCTGTAAGAGTAAAAGTTGCAGTTCCAATAATCTTCAAGCTGAACTAAAAACTTAAATTTTTGAAATGAAAAAGCCTCAGAAAAACTGAGGCTTTTTCATTTTAAATAAAAGCTTACAAATACTATTTAGGTTTATTCTATCATCCTGGAGGCCAGGACATTACTCTTCCACCAAGCAAGTGTAAATGAATGTGGAAAACAGCCTGACCAGCATCTTTACCGGTATTAAACACTAGTCTGTATCCAATTTGATCAAGTCCTATTTTTTTAGCGTATTCTTTTGCCTGGTAAATCAACTCGCCAAGAATATTAATGTCCCTCTGAGAAGCATTATCAAGTCGATCAATATGCTTACGAGGGACAAAAAGAATATGAGTTGGTGCAACTGGATTTATATCATTAAATCCGACAATGTTTTCATTCTCGAAAACAATTTCACTGGATATTTTTTTCTCCACGATTTTACAGAAGATGCATTCCACTATTAATCCTCCTTCTCTATTCCGTATTTCTTGATTTTATTATAAAGATGACTTCTTTGAATTCGAATTGCTTCGGCTGTTTTTGAAATGTTCCAATTATATTGTTTGAGTTTCTTTAGAATAAAAATTTTTTCCATTTGATCTTTGAAATCTTGAAAAGAGTCAATTGTAAAATCAATTTCTGCATCGCTTTTAGTATAAGGCATAATTTGATCTTTTACATCTTTGAGTTCGTAAATTGGTTTGTTGTTCATGATGATAATTCTTTCGACTAAATTTTTGAGTTCACGGACATTTCCTTTCCATTCAAGATTTTTTAGATATTCAATCGCATTATCAGAAAATTTTTTAAGTGGAAATTTATTCTCCTCACACACTTTTTTTGTGAAATAATCAACAAGTAATGGAATATCCTCAGGGCGTTCACGCAAAGGCGGCACATTGATTACAATTACACTCAATCGATGAAACAAATCTTCTCTAAATCTTCCCTCAGCAATTTCTTTTATTAAATTTTTGTTTGTTGCGGCAATTATTCTTACATCAACAGGAATTTTATCTTTTCCGCCAACTCTTTCAATTGTTCTTTCTTCTATTGAACGCAGAACTTTTGCCTGAGCATTCAGAGACATATCGCCAATCTCATCAAGAAAGAGTGTTCCACCATTAGCTTGTTCAAATTTTCCAATTCTTAAATTTGTTGCTCCTGTGAAAGCTCCTTTTTCATGACCGAATAATTCTGATTCAATTAATTCATTTGGAATTGCAGCGCAGTTTACTTCAATAAAAGGTTTATGTGAACGATTGCTGTATTTATAAATTGCCCGTGCAACAAGTTCTTTACCTGTTCCATTTTCACCGGTAATTAAGACTCTCGAGTTTGTTGGTGCGACTTTTCTAATAGTTTCAAGAATGTTTTTTATGGCTTCACTTTTTCCAATTATTTCAAATTTACCTTCGACTTTTTCTATAAGTAGTTTGTTTTTTGATAGTAAATCTGTTTGTTGAATTGCATTTCTTACTGTGATGAGGAGTTTATCTCTATCGATTGGTTTTTCTATGAAATCGTAAGCTCCACGCTTTGTTGCTTCAACTGCGTTGTCGAGACTTGCGTGTGCTGAGATGATAATTATGGAGATTGAATCATTAATTTCTTTGATTTTTGATATTGCTTCAAATCCATCCATTTGCGGCATTTTAATATCAAGAAGAATTGCTTTGTGATCGTTGCTTTTTAATTTTTCAAGTCCTTCGAGTGCACTATTTGCTGTATCCACCTGATATTTTTCATACTCAAGTATCATTTTAAGTGAATCACAGATAGATTGATCGTCATCAATAACTAAAATTTTGTCCATAACTTAACTCTCTAACTTTTGCTAAAATAAATGATGGATAAATTAAATTGAAATGCAATGCTTTGCCAAATTCTATCCCTAACTCATTAATCCGTAAATCTCTCTTATCAACTTTTCCATCTATCTTAAAATCTTCTTCAAATTGTTCGACAAAAAGACCAAGAGAACTCGAAACTTTTTCTCCTAGTGTATAACTTAGGTAGGCAGTGGAAAAGAAATGAACAATTTTATCTTTATCACCAAATTTAGTTTGAGGTGAATCATTGAATAGTTTTGATGGTAAATTTTCTAATTTTCTATTGAAGCTTATTGAGTCAATTTTATAAAAGAATTTAAAGGGAAACAATAAACCCAATCCAGGAATCTTTACTCTGAAAACAGGATAAGTCATAGTTCCAATACTGCAAAAAAGCAGAGCATCACTTATGTTTGAATCAGCGATCTGAAGTGAATACGCAAAAATTGAATCAAGTATACTTAAATTATATCCAATCTCATCTTTTGGTTCAAGATTATCAGCAATGTAATCGTTCACTTTACTTCCGAAATAATAAATATCTTTCACCTGGCAAAAAGCAGTAAGTTGAACAACGAGAATCAGAAACGACACTTTCAAGTTTGAATCACTCCAGTAATAAATTTCTTTGTAATTGGAGAGTGGTTCGCCATTGAAATTCCAAGTGAAATAATTTTTCTAATCTCTCTTGGATCAATAATTTCATCAACCCACAACCGTGCTGCTGCATAAAGCGGTTCACTTTGCTTTTCGTATCTATCAGATATTTCTTTGAGAAACTTTGCTTTATCTTCTTCAGAAATTTCTTTTCCTTCTTTCATCATTTGATTAATCTTTATATTTAGTAGCGTATGGCTTGCTTGACTTCCGCCCATAACAGCAACTCGGGCATTAGGAAAAGCAAAAATTAATCTTGGATCATAAGCTTTACCGCACATTGCATAATTTCCTGCACCGTAAGAATTACCAATAATAAAAGTAAACTTAGGTACAATTGAATTTGCAACTGCATTGACCATCTTAGCGCCGTCTTTAATTATTCCACCATGTTCAGCTCGTGATCCAACCATAAAACCAGTGACATCCTGCAAGAAAATCAATGGAATTTTTTTCTGATTACAATTCATAATAAATCGAGTTGCTTTATCCGCACTATCGGAATAAATCACGCCGCCAATTTGAATTTCTCCACTTTTTGTTTTAACAAGCGATCTTTGATTTGCAACAATTCCCACAGCCCAGCCATCAATTCTTGCATAAGCTGTGATTATTGTTTTACCATAATTTTTTTTGTACTCATCAATTTCACCGCCATCCACAATGCAGCTTAAAACATCATAAATGTCATACGGAGTGATGGTATCCTGAGGAAGTATTCCAAGAATATCTTCTGGTGAATTTTCTGGAGGTTTTGGTTTGGTACGATTAAAACCTTCGAATTTCTGACCGGAAATTTTATCAACGAGATTACGAATTAGTTGAATAGCTTCTTCGTCGTTTTTTACTTTATAATCAGTCACACCACTAATTGATGAATGAACTTCAGCACCGCCTAATGCTTCGTTATCAATTTCTTCACCAATTGCTGCTTTAACGAGATGACTGCCGGCAAGAAATACGCTTCCGGTTCCTTCAACAATGATTGCTTCATCACTCATAATTGGAAGATATGCACCACCTGCAACGCATGGACCCATTATTGCTGCTATTTGTGGAATTCCCATGGCGCTCATTATTGCATTGTTTCTAAAAATTCTTCCAAAGTGTTCTTTATCTGGAAAAATTTCATTTTGCATCGGCAAATAAACACCAGCACTATCGACGAGATAAATGATTGGCAGTCTATTTTCCATTGCAATTTCTTGAGCGCGAAGATTTTTCTTGCATGTGATGGGAAACCATGCGCCTGCTTTGACTGTTGCATCGTTTGCAACTATTACACAGAGTTTATTTGAGACATAACCCAATCCAACTATTGTCCCAGATGCAGGAATGTATTCTTCATATAGTTCGTTGCCAGCAAAAATTCCGATTTCGAAAAATTCAGTTCCTGCATCGATTAATAATTTAATTCTGTCTCTAACGAATAGTTTTCCTTTTTTCTCGTGAGATTCACGAGCAGATTTTCCGCCGCCTTCTTTGATTTTATCTGCTTTTGCTTTGAGTATTCTAATTAAGTTTTTGTGATAATCTAATCTTTGATAAAAAGTTGAATCTTTTTTGATAGTTCTATTTAGTTTTGTCATAGCTGATTCAGAATTGATTTTGCGATAATTAATCTTTGAATTTCAGAAGTACCTTCACCAATTGTTGTTAACTTCACATCACGATAAAATTTTTCAACTGGAAAATCTTTTGTAAAACCATATCCGCCATGAATTTGAACTGCTTGTTCGGTGATTTTAACTGCTGATTCGCTGGCATAGAGTTTTGCGAGTGAAGCTTCATACGACACATCTTTACCTTGGTCTTTTAGTGAAGCAGCACGATAGACGAGTAGTCTTGCTGCTTCAATCATTGTTTTCATTTCAGCCAATTTGAATTGGATCATTTGAAACTCAGAAATCGGTTTTCCGAATTGATATCTTTCTTTTGAATATTTCAAAGCTGCTTCAAATGCACCTTCAGCTAAACCGAGAGCCATCGCGGCAATTGAAATCCTACCACCTTGTAAAACCTGTAAAGCATTAATAAATCCTTCATCTTCTTTGCCAAGCAGATTTTCTTCCGGAACTTTTAAGTTATCAAATGAAAGTTGAGCGGTATCACTTGCACGACAGCCAAGTTTATTTTCTTTTTTAAGTAGTATGTAACCTGGTGAGTTAGTTTCCACTATAAAAGCTGAAATTCCTTTCTTGCCTTTATCGGGATTTGTTTTGGCAAAAACAACAGCAACTTCACCAACAGAACCATGGGTTGCAAAAGTTTTTGATCCATTGATTAAATAGTATCCATTTTCTTTTTTTGCTGTTGATTGTAAACTTCCAGCATCACTTCCTGATGAAGGTTCAGTTAGACACCATGCGCCGATAAACTTTCCTTGAGCGAGTGGATTTAAATATTTTTCTTTTTGAGATTTATTTGCAAACAAGTTTATATGATTTGTACAGAGTCCATTATGGGCAGCAACTGATAAAGAAATCGAGGGATCATATCGGGCTAATTCTTCCACCACGAGTGCATAGTGAGTATAGCCTAAACCTTCACCACCATACTCTTCAGGCACGAGAATTCCCATAAATCCCTGTTCACCAAGTTTTGAAAAAATTTCTCGAGGAAATTCCTGTGATTCATCATATTTCATTACAACAGGAACAATTTCCTTTTCAGCAAATTCTCGTATGCTTTGCTGAATTAATTTGAGTTGTTCGTCTAACTCATAACCGAACATAAAGCCTCCTCTTATTTAAAACTGATAGGAAATTACTATTAGATAATGAATTTATCAGAAGAGTTGGTTTAGTTAATTTCTTCAGAGTTCGGAAAAATAAATTCAAAATAATAGTGAATTTATTATTGTGCAGAGGTTTAATCAGGGGCAACTCCATTTTAATTTCTAGAACGACTGAATTCTATTTGCAAAATAAAAAAATGAATTCATAAAATCTTGATTGTGAAATTGTAAGTCAAAACTTACTCTAAAAATCAGGCAAATGTCGGATGCATTCTGATAATTCATTTCTCAATTTAGTATCGAGAATTAAAGTTAAAAAGTTGATGAAGCAATCGGTGAATTATAGAAATGATTTTTACTCAATTGAATTTCAAACTTTAACTAATCAAACAACAAGCAATTACAAACCAAATTGAAAGGGTAGTAACCATGGTGAACAAAATCAAATTATTGCTTTCTTTACTTTTAGTTGTTGCACTTGTATCAACTGGATGCAAGAAGCAAGAAGAAAATCCAGTATCAGGCAATACTGGTGGAGGAAATACTCAAACTGGTGCTGGAACAATGAGCTGCAAAATAGATGGAGAAAATTGGGAAGCAACTCAAGTTCCTGGTTCACCTTACCCAGCGGCCTACGCAGTCTATGGAAGCCAGGGTGGTACAGCTTATCTGGGTATCATTGGAACTCAATTATCTGGAAATACTGCAAGTACTGTTTCGATAAATCTGTATAATGTTCAAGGAACCGGAGATTATGATTTAGGTGTGATCGGAACCAAATATGGTATTGCATCCATTGGTTATTCCGGTGGGCAGGGATTTTCAACCGGTATTGGAAGTTCCGCTATTGGTAAAGTGACAATTACTAAACTTGATCTTACGAACAAAATTGCATCGGGTACTTTTAATTTTACAGCAGTGGGAATGACTGGTGGTGCAACCGGCACAAAGAATGTAACTGAAGGAAAATTTGATGTAAAATGGCAATAATCATAGAGGGAGATTTTTTCTCCCTCTATTTTTAAAAATTGAATAAGAGTAAAATGAAGCTGAATCAATGGTTTAGGCAGAAATTCGCTCTTTTTGTATTGGTTTTATTGATTGTTAATCATATTATTCTATCACTTTATGGAATTCTGAAAGAGGAAAGTCTGGAGATTAATTACACTTACTTCTTTTTACTGGTTTTTAATGCTTTTGTATTACTGGTATATTTCTTTTTACTTGTCAGATCACGAGTGTAATATCATTGGAGAGTTGAATGATTGTGATTTTTAAAGTTATCAATCAATTCCAGAACAACTCGAGAGACAGTAGATTTTTTTGAAAATATCAATAAAAGTTTTTCAGAGAGCAGTTGATTCCTTTCTTCAGTCCACAGTTCTTTTCGTAGTTTGTCAGTCACCAGGCTTTTTATTCTATTCTTAAATCTATCTATTCTTTTTTTATTCAGAATCTGATTTTTCTGCAGATAATTTTTATGACTAAGGATCTGATTAAATAATTCGTCAATTCCTTTATATTCCGAAGCAATGCATTTCAGTATTGGTGGCAGCCAGGTGAATTCATCATGTTCTTTGAAAGAAAGAATAAATTGGAGAGCTGCCACAGCCTGATCAGCACCAGAACGATCTGATTTATTCAAAACAAAAATATCTCCAATTTCCATTAAACCTGCTTTCATCGCTTGAATAGAATCACCAGATTCAGGAACTAAGACTACAATAGTTGTATCAACATTTTCAGCCACATCTAATTCTGATTGACCTACACCAACCGTCTCAAAAATTGTAAAATCAAATCCAGCATAATCAAACACATCACCCGCTTCGGAAGCAAATCTACTCAGTCCACCCAGACTTCCTCTTGAAGCCATACTTCTGATAAAAACATTTGGGTGAGTTGAAATTTCGGACATTCTAATTCTATCACCAAGCAGTGCACCACCAGTAAAAGGTGAAGTTGGATCAATAGCAATTACACCTACATTGAAATTTTTTTCAACAAGAAGTTTAACGAGTCCATTAGTAAGTGTACTTTTACCAGCACCTGGCGGACCAGTGATTCCAATCCGATAGGAAGTTCCATATCTTGAAGAAATTTCGTCGATTATTTTTTTTGCAAGAGGTGAGTTGTTCTCAATCTCAGTTAAAGCTTTAGCAATAAATTTTTTTTCTTTTCTTGCAATTCCATCGAGAATCAGTTTAATCATCTTTGAACTTTTAAGGATTTGTAGTAATCAATTGTTTGTTTCAAGCCATCTTTTAGTGTTGTTGATGGTTTCCAGCCAAATTTTTGAAAGAGTTTTTCTGATGTAATTACACTTCGTTTCTGTTCGCCAGGTTTGGCTGGTCCATGAACTTCTTTAATACTGAAATCGAAATTTTCGTTGATTAGATTAAATAACTCATTCACACTTGTTTCAATACCAGTCCCAACATTATAAATTTCAGAATCTTCTTCGTTCAATGTAATCAAATTTGCTTTTACAACATCTTTCACAAAAACATAATCTCTTGTTTGAGTTCCGTCGCCATTAATAATTGGTTGGTCACCAGTTAAAATCTTATCAAGAAAGATGCAGACAACACCAGCTTCACCTAAAGGATTTTGTCTTGGTCCATAAATATTTGCATACCTCAAAATAGTGTACCTTAAACCATGAACTTCTTTGTAGAAATAAAGGTACTTTTCGATTGCAAGTTTCGAAATTCCATAAGGTGAAAGCGGTTGTTGTTTGTGATTTTCATCGGCTGGGAAATAATCCTGTTCACCGTAAACAGCTCCGCCTGTTGATGCAAACATAAATTTTTTAACACCAAACTTAACTGCATTTTGAAGTAAATTAAGTGTTCCAATGATGTTAACTTGCGCATCATAGATAGGATCATTAACAGATCTTCTTACATCGATCTGAGCAGCGTGATGATTTATTAAATCGAAATTATTTTCTTCAAAAATTTGTGTAAGGTCATCACGAATATCAATTTTATAAAATTTTGCTTTTGGATTAATGTTCTCAATTCGACCTGTTGTAAGATTATCGATTATTGAAACATTATGACCCTGTTCAATTAGAGCATCAACAATGTGAGATGCAATAAATCCTGCAGCTCCTGTAAGCAGTATATTCATTTTTCCCCCATTTTTTTGTATAAATTATTTTGATGAATGTATTTTTCGACACTATCTGGAACGAGATATTTGATACTTAAATTTTTTCTTATTCTTTCACGAATGTTTGTGCTTGAAATTTCAATCGCGGGAATTTTGCATTGATAAATTTCAACTTTTCTGAGTTTTTTAGGAATTCTTACATTGTAACCACCACGATTGACTACAATTAATTTCGCAGTTTTTAGTATCTCATCTGGTTCTTTCCATCTATGAAACTCATTCAAGTTATCAGCACCAATAATGAAGTAAAGATTCTCAAAAGTTTTTTTGAAATATCGCAGAGTATCAATTGTGTATGATTTTCTTTTTCGTTTGATTTCAAAATCTGATACTTCAAATTTCGGATTGTTAGCGATTGCCATTTTAATCATTTCTAATCTATGATTCGATTCAGCAAAATCTTTACATGATTTGAGCGGCTGAATGAAACAAGGGATGAATATAATCTTATCGAGAGAAAACTCTTCAACAACCCAATTTGCAACAATCAGGTGACCAAGATGAATTGGATTGAATGATCCTCCCAAAATGCCGACTTTACTCAACTTGAAGATACCCCCTTAAACCTGTCAAGAAAATAATTCAGTAATTGGTTCACATAAATGCTTTTATATTTTAACGAAGAGTTTTTGTAATATGAAAGTAATGATTTCACATCTTCAATATTCCTGCAGATATTAAATTCATCAATCAAACTGATTTCAAAATCTTGTTGCAGAAGATGCTTAAGAAGGATTTCGTCTTCGTTTAAGTTTCGTAGGATGAAATTCCAGTCGAGTAAGCGAAGATCGTTTGTTCCAATACAACAAACTCGTTTAGTTCTATCCAGACCAAGCACAATTTTTTCAGTATCTACTGGTATAGAGTCAAAAATGAATTCAATTGAGTATTGATCAAGCTTGTAGATTGTATTTGTAATAAAAATAATTTTCGCATAATCATTCTTAGTGTAAATTTCAAAAATTCTTTTGATTTCTATTTCTGCATTTTCACAATTAAATGAATTAATTTTTGTGTTGATTGTATTGAAAAGAGCCGGCAGATATTCAAAGTCATCATTCGGAATAATTAAATCAACTTTCCATTTTTTACAGGAAATTAAACTTAAATAATTTTCAATTAATAAAGTTAAGTAAATCATTTTGTTAGTTTTTATATCGAGTTCTTTAATAAGTGGAACTATTGATTTTTCAGTAAAAAGTGTAATTGGTGAAAACAAAACTATAACAGAATTATTCATTTGCTGAAACTTCCAATTGCTTTAATTGATTTCTGAGATTTTCAATTTCTTTCTCATAAATTTTTCTCAACTTTTGTGAAGACACCTTTCTTAACTGATTTTTACGGAATGCTAAAGTTGTTGCAAGAGTTATGTATTTTTTTCTTACACTTTCTCGTATCCAACCTTTGGTGTTTCTTTCTTTATAATCAGGAATTACGGTCGCGTATTCTGGGTTTAAATGACCTTGGGATATTTCATCATTCATTTCATAGAAAAAAATGTTCTCTTCTAGATTCAAAGAAAAATTCATTAAAAAATATATCAAAACAAGAATCATAGTGCTGAAAATTAATGCAGCAGAATGAGCATCATCAGAAAGAATTGTTTGATTAAAGATAGAATGTATTGAAACAGCGAGAAATAGTCCTGTTAAAAAATAAGCTAATTTCGATTTAAAAGGCTTAAATTTACTGAATGCAAGAGCACTTCCGAGTATTGCTGAAGTTGAGAAATGAATTCCAACCGCAAAAACATTCCGAATCAGAGCGAGATCAATTAGTTCATTAATTGATTCTGTATATCTAATGAAGTAAGTAAAATTTTCTGTCAAACCGAATCCGAGTCCAATTGATCCTCCATAGACAATTCCATCAGTCAAATTATCAAATTTTAATTTTGTGAAAGTGAATAAAATAAATATTCCTTTAACAGTTTCTTCAATTAGTGGTGCTGTAAAAGCTGAGCTGATAAAGATGAGAGAGTATTCATCATTTATCTTTTCACTAAGGATAGATTCGACAATCGATCCAAGAATTACTGTCAATATAATAGCTCCAATCATTCCCCATAAGAAATGAATTATTACTAATTTGAGCGGTTCTCGATCATACTTATCCAGCCATCGGAGAATAAAAAGATAAATTAAAATGGGTATAACTGAGAAAAATATTGATAGTAAAAACTTCATTCAGATTTTAACCATCCAATGACTTCTTTAATATGAGGAAATTTCCCATAACTTAAAATTGCAACTCGGAAAATTTTGCTTGAAAATTTAATCGAGAAGTAGATTGAAAATAATAGAATAAAAACAGTTAAAAATTTCTCAATTAGGCTTATCTCAAAAAAGTTAATTCTTAAACTCATCGTAGGTGTAGTCGTTAATGGGAAATAAGATAATATGCGAATTAATGTAGAATTAGAATTTTCTAAAATTTGAAATATCAACATTACTGGTAAAACAATGAACAATGCTAAAATGCTTGTGATTGATTGAGATTCTTGTTCTGAATTTCCAATTGAACCTAATCCAACAAATATTGAAGCATATAATATATAACCAAGAGTAAAGTATAATAATGACCATGTTACATTTTCTATTTTTAAGAATTGAATTAAAACAGAACCACCAATCGAAATTGCAACCATCAACCAGACAGATATCTGAGTTAATCCAAGAGCACTCAAACCAATTATTTTACCTGTCATCAGATCTTCTGCTGAACAGGAAGAAAGTAAAATTTCTATTACTCTGTTAGACTTTTCTTCAGTTATACTTCGAACTAATAATCCACCAGTGGTGAGAAGTGAAATCATCAACAGCATCGTGAATGCAAATCCACCTAAGAAGGCTTTCTCTGAGTCAAAATGTTCTTTCCCTTTTAATGTAATTTTCACAGTTTTCAATGGATAATTTGTATAAAGTTTCTTAATGATTTCAGAATCAATGTTGGACAAAGTTAATTTATAATTCATTATAACCTGATTAATTTTTTTCTCAAGGCGAGTTAGGTCGCGAATAGACAAGACATTTTCTGAATGATAAGTTACAACAAAGGAATCATTAATAACTTTTTCGAGAAAAATAAATCCATGCAATGCTTTTTGTAAAACTAAACTTGATAGAGAATCAATAGTTAATTGAGTATCGTTATTAATCAGGTTGAATTTTCTAACTAAATAGACTGGTTGGTTATCAACTGTTTTATATTCTTGAAGTGATTTCTCGAAATCCTTAGCCAGATCAATATTTTTCTGAATTAGTCCAATGACTTTTGTTTCTTTATCTTCTTGAAATTCCATCAACATTGGCAGAAACGAAAAACCTATAACAAGCAAAGGAAAGAAAAAGGTCATTAAAATGAAACCTTTGTTTTTGATTCTTTCCAGATATTCCCACTGAGCAATTCTTAATGCTTTTTTCATATTTAATTATTTAATTCTTTAATTGAACGGATAAAAATTGAATGCAAGGATGGTTCTTTAAATTCGATAGAAGTTATTTCATACCTTTGAATTAGTTTCTGTATAATTTCTTTCATAACTGAGTTGTTGGACTTCTCAATTTTTTCACTTAGATAAATTTCAGCATAGTTTTCATAGATATCGACTAATTCAAACTCTGGAAATGATTTTAAATTTTGATCCAGATTTTTTCCTTTTATGTGAAGCGTAAGAGTTCCAAATTTTTTCTTAAGTTCAGACAGTGAACCGTATATAATTTCTTTCCCTTTATTCATTAGCAAGATTCTATGACAGAGTTTTTCTGCTAAATCCATTTGATGAGTGGAGAGAATAATTATTTTCCCTTCACTTAAAAATTCGGAAATTAAATTTTTAGCTAATTCCTGGTTGATTGGATCAAGTCCGGCAAAAGGTTCATCGAGAATTAAAATTTTGGGATCAGGGATAAGAGCTGAGATTATTTGAATTTTCTGTTGATTACCTTTGGAAAGTTCATTTACTTTTCTGTTTGCATAATTTTCTATCTTCAGTTTTTTAAGGTAATAGTGAACTCGATCTCTGATGAAAGTTTTTGGTTTGCCCTTCAATTCTCCAAGGTATTGAAGTACATCTATGACTCTACTTTTCGTATATAATCCTCTTTCTTCGGGAAGATAACCAACGATATCTTTTATGTTGTGATTTTGAATCCCATTGAAAAAAATTTCACCTCTTTCAGGTTTAAGAATTCCCAGCAGGCATCTTATAGTTGTTGTTTTACCTGCACCATTTGGGCCAAGTAAACCAAAAATTTCACCTTCAGAGATTTCAAAGTTGATGTTATCGATAGCTATTGTGTTTTCAAATTCCTTGTGAAGATTGATTACCTTTAACATACTTTACAAGATAATTTTAGAATGAATTTTAATCAATAATTGAAGTCTAAAAGATTAGAAAAGTTTTCTGAATTCAACATGATTAGCGAGATTTTATTCAAAATCATCGAATAAATAGTGTAATTGAAGTTCTCATTTGCAAACGACACATGCATTAGAACATTATTCTCAAAGTATTTGAAAAAATAATTTTGCATAAATTTGAAAAGAAATAATTTCTGAAAGAGATGTACAAAGAAGAAAAAGAAAAGTTAATCCGAGAACTGATTCAACAGGGAATAAGAGATTCGAAAGTACTTGAAGCTATCAGAAATGTTCCTCGTGAATTATTTGTACCAGAAGTTATGAGACACCAGGCATATAAAAATATTGCTTTACCAATTGGGAAAGGACAAACTATCTCACAACCACTAACAGTTGCAATTATGACAGAGGCGCTGAATGTAAAACCTGTAATGAAAGTTCTGGAAATAGGAACAGGATCAGGTTATCAGGCAGCTATTTTGCATTATCTTGGTGCAAGAGTCTTTACAATTGAACGTGATTTTGATCTTTTCAAAGAAGCAAGAAACAGATTTAAAGAATTAAATCTTCAAATTTTAACTTCATTTGGTGATGGAACTATTGGCTGGAAAGAATTTGCACCTTTTGATAGAATTATCGTAACAGCTGCAGCTCCAGATGTTCCAAAACCATTAAAAGAACAGCTTGCAATAAACGGTAGACTGGTGATCCCTGTTGGTTCAAGAACTACTCAAATTATGTATATCCTCACCAGAAAAAGTGAAGAAGAATTTGATCTTGAAAAAATTCCTGCGTTTCAATTTGTCCCGCTTATCGGTCTTGAAGGATGGAAAGAAGAGTAATTGCAATTGTAGGTCCGACTGCATCAGGCAAATCTGAACTTGCTTTTTTAATTGCCAAAAAACTTAATACCGAAATTATCTCTGCTGATTCCCGACAGGTTTACAAAGAACTCAACATTGGAACTGCAAAACCACCTGAAATTTATCTTAATGAAATTAGACATCACTTCATCAATCATATTACCATTACTGAAAATTATGACGCTGGCAGATTTGTGAAAGAAGCAACTGAAATAATTAATCAACTTCATCAAGAAAATAAAATTCCCGTAATTGTTGGTGGCAGTGGTTTATATATCAATTCTTTATTATATGGAATTTTTGAAGGTCCATCTGCCGATGAATCCATTCGAAAAAACCTTGAACATCGATTGAAAACTCAGGGACTTTCATCATTACTTGATGAACTTGCTCAAATAGATCCAGTTACATTTCAAAAAATTGATAAAAATAATCCACGCAGGATAATCAGATCTTTAGAAGTCTATTATCTTACTGGTAAACCAATTTCAAATTTACATTTAGAGAAACAAAAATCACCTGATTTCGAGAAATTCTTGTTTGCATTAGATTGGGATCGAAATGAATTATATGAAAAAATTAATAAGCGTGCAGAGATGATGATTGAAAATGGATTGATTGAAGAAGTGAGATTTATTCTTAAAAATTATGGTGAATCTGTGAATGTTGTATTGCAAACAGTCGGTTATAAAGAAATTATAAGTTACTTAAATAATGAAATCACACTTGAAAAAGCGATTGATTTAATAAAAAGAAATACTCGCCGCTATGCAAAAAGACAATTAACCTGGTTCAGAAAAGATAAAAATATAAACTGGTTAAAAGTAAATTCATCAACTAATTTTGAAGAGATTGCAAATTCAATTATAAATATTATTTCAGGAGGGAAAGGATGAAAAATAAAATTAGAATTGCATCAGGTCAGGGTTTCTGGGGAGATTTGCTCGAAGCTCCATACTTTCAGGTTACAAAGGGACCAATAGATTATCTTGTTATGGATTATCTGGCTGAAGTCACAATGTCCATTCTTCAAAAACAGAAAAAGAAAGATCCCCGACTTGGTTATGCCAGAGATATTCCTGAAATGATGAAAAGAATTCTCCCGATTTGTGTTGAGAAAAATATCAAGATTATCACGAATGGTGGAGGAGTAAATCCAGTTGCTTGTGCTGAAGAAGTTAAGAAAGTCGCCAATCAACTTGGCATTAAGAATCTTAAAATTGGAGTTGTTCTCGGAGATGATATTCTTGATAAAATGGATGAATTAATTTCGCAGGGAATCGAATTAAATAATATGGATACAGGTGAAAGCATAATTAAAATTAAAGATCGTCTCTTAAGTGCAAATGTTTATTTCGGTTCTCAGCCAATTGTAGAAGCATTGAAGCTTGGTGCTCAAATTGTGATAACTGGTAGAACAACTGATACAGGATTAACTTTAGCTCCCATTGTTTATGAATTCAACTGGAGTTATGATAATTATGATTTGATGGCTGCAGGTACAGTGGCAGGACACATTCTCGAGTGCGGTGCTCAAGCATCAGGTGGTAATTTTCATGGTGATTGGGAATCAATTGAGAACATGGCTGAAATCGGTTTCCCAATCGCTGAAGCTTATCCCAATGGTGACATTATCATCACAAAACATGAAAACACTGGCGGACTTGTTTCAATTGAAACCGTTTCAGAACAATTGGTTTACGAAATTGGAAATCCTAAAAATTATATTACACCAGAATGTGTTGCTGATTTTACTTCAATCAGACTTGAGCAAGCAGGTAAATATAGAGTTAGAGTTTTTAATGTTAAAGGATATGCACCAACTGAATTTTATAAAGTTTCTGCGTCGTACTTTGACGGATATTCAGCTGTTGGTACTTTAACTTATTCCTGGCCCAGAGCTTTAACGAAAGCAAAAGCTGCTGATAAAATTTTAAGAGAAAGATTAAATCTTCTTGGATTAAAGTTCGATGAAATTAGAACTGAATTTCTCGGTTATAATGCTTGCTTTGGTCCACTTGCTAAAGAGATCGATGAAGATTTGATAAATGAAGTTGTTTTTAGAATTGCTGTGCGTGGTAAAGATTATCACTCCGTTGAAAGATTTGGAAGAGAAATAGCGCCGCTTGTCTTAACTGGTCCACCTGGAGTTACAGGATTTGCTGGTGGAAGACCAAAACCAAGTGAAGTGGTTGCTTATTGGCCTGCATTGATTCCAAAGAAAATAATTCAACCTAAAGTAGAAATAGTGGAGGTATAAATGAAGATTAGATTAATTGATATCGCTCATGCTCGAAGTGGCGATAAGGGAGATGCTGCAAATATTGGCGTTATTGCATATGACGAAAAAGGTTATGAGATTTTGAAAAAATATCTGACCGCTGAAGTAGTCAAAAAATATTTTGAAGGTATCTGTCTTGGTGAAGTTGAAAGATATGAAATGCCGAATATCAAAGCATTGAATTTTGTCTTGAATAAAGCACTCGGTGGTGGAGGAACAGTTTCTCTGAAACACGACGCACAGGGAAAGACACTTGCTTCAGCTTTGTTGAGGATGGAATTAGAAATTGAAGATTAAGAATAAACAAATCTTGAGTTTAAGATGAAATCTGCATCAGATAAAAATTATGCGTTAATGAAATTTATATTTTAATCAGAACCAATCTAAAAATTTAATCTGAACTTATTGTTTTCAGCTATTTAGAATTAATTTGATTTGACTTCAAATTTCAAGCTATTCATCAATTATTCGTAAATTTGTAATCAAAAATAGAGGGAATATGTACGAAGAACAGAAACGAACAATTAAAGATTTGAATCAACGATTAGAAGATTTACGAGGTTATCTTTGACATCGAGAACAAAATTAAATCAGCTCAAGAACTTGAATTAAAAACTCAAGAAGCATCATTCTGGGACGACCAACTTACTGCACAAAAAATTCTTCAAACAATTAAGACTCATAAGGAATTAATAGAGCGTTTTCAAAAAGTAGATAAATTGGGTAAAGATTTATCTGATTTAATTGAACTCGCCGAAGCGGAAAGTGATGAAAGTTTTCTTCCAGTAATTGAGAAGGAAATTTCACTTTACGAAAAGGAAATCGAAGAATTCGAATTTCAAAATATGTTGAGTGGTAAGGATGATTCTAAGAATGCAATTTTAACTATTCATGCTGGTGCTGGCGGAACCGAAGCTCAGGATTGGGCTGAAATGTTACTTAGAATGTATCTCCGCTGGGGTGAAAAAAACCATTATCAAATGAATGTAATGGATATTCTGGAAGGTGATGGTGCAGGAATTAAAAGCGCAACTGTAGAAGTCATTGGTCCATATGCTTACGGTTATCTTAAAGGTGAAAGTGGTGTTCATCGTTTGGTGAGAATTTCACCTTTCGATGCGAATAAACGAAGACACACTTCTTTTGCTGCTGTTTTCGTCATGCCTGAAATTGACGATGATATTGAAATTGAAATCAATCCAGCTGATTTAAAGATTGATACTTACCGTTCTGGTGGTAAAGGCGGACAGAATGTAAATAAAGTTGAAACAGCCGTCAGAATTACTCACATACCCACAGGAATTGTTGCTGCCTGTCAGAGTGAACGATCGCAGCTTCAGAACAGAAACAACGCGATGAAATTATTGAAAGCAAAGTTGTATCAACTCGAGCTTGAAAAATTAAATCAACAGAAAAGTGAACTTGAAAAGTCAAAAATGAAAATTGAATGGGGAAGTCAAATTAGGTCCTATGTTTTTCATCCATACAATCTTGTCAAAGATCATAGAACAAATTATGAAACTTCTGACACTCAGGCAGTGATGGATGGAGAAATCCAGGAATTCATAAAAACTTATTTAATGAAATTCGGAAAAGAAAGTGGGAGAAACGGTAAATGAAATTTCACACTGAATATTTGTGGTTCAACACAAAAAAGAGAAGAGAATATATAAACATCACTCGCGAAGTAGAAAATGCTGTGATGAAAAGTGGAGTTAAAGAAGGGATGGTTCTCGTAAGTGCAATGCACATTACAGCCGGTGTTTACGTTAATGATGCTGAAAGCGGCTTAATTCAGGATATTGATGAATGGCTCGAAAAACTTGCTCCATACAATCCAGATTATAAACATCATCGAACCGGTGAAGATAATGGTGATGCTCACTTAAAAAGTTTATTAATTCATCACGAGGTGATTGTACCAATTACTGATGGTCATCTGGATTTAGGTCCATGGCAGCAAATTTATTATGCTGAATTCGATGGACAGAGAAGAAAGAGAGTTATTATCAAAGTGATGGGTGAATAAATTATTTATTGAAAATTAAATTAAAATCTTGCACAGATTTCAGTAGTTCTTTTTTTAGTTAATCTCAGCAAAAAATCTTTATTCTTATTCTAATTCTGAAATAAAGTAATTACTTTTTCTTAGATTTTAGATTTGACTCATAGAGTTTAATCCAATCCTGAGGTGTCAATTTCTTGACAAGTTCTCCAATTAACTCGTATGGAATCTCGTCAAAATTTTTAAATCTTATACAGCTTTTTCCAACATCAATCTTTCTAGAATGTTTTTTGTACTCTCCAATAAACCAAATCATTTAATTTCTTATCTGCATATAATCCCATGTGATACAAAGCAATGTGATTTTTTTAATTGGCTAGATTGATGAATGGAAGTGGCTCTTTGGGATTGCAATGATAACCTTTATGATATAATGAAAGAGGAACGCCATAACCAATCATTCCAAAGTTAATTGTCTCTTTGAATCCTTCAGGTAAATTCTTGCGAATGGTTGTTCTTAATTTTTGAATTACCTTTCTTCGATCTTCAGGAAGAGAAGCGAGATAATCTTTAATTGATTTGACATTATTTTTCGTTTCATTCCTTTCTTGTTTCAATATGATGAAGTTGAAGTACAATTGAAAAACCGTGCATTCTTATTTATATTAAATAAAAATTCAGAAAAAAATACACTATGAAGAGAGTATTCATAATTATTCTGTTGAATCTGATTTTTAATTCAGTTCTATCTTCTCAGACCCATCAAAAACTATCCAAAGCATTAAAAGACGATAACTCAAAATACACTAATATCGGTAACATTGGTTTAACAATTACAAATTTTGGAATGTATGGTCATGGTTTTACACTCTGGCCAAGACAACCAAATTGTGAATATCCAAAAGGCAGTGGAATTGAACATATTTTTGATGGTAGTCTCTGGGTGGGCGGAGTTGTTGATGGTCAAATTAGAGTAACGACAGGTTCGGTAGATGCATCGTCTGTGGGAGCTCGTGGTGGTGGATTTGAGTTTACAAATACAGAAACTTCAACAATAATTGAAAAATCTTCTTTACTAACAAGTAAATTTTTCAGTCCCGATGCGATAAGTCACCAGGATTTTATCGCTGAATATTCAGACACTTCAACAAGACTTTTGAGCGGCGAAGTCATTCCAGACCATAATCCGCTTGGTATATCTGTACGTCAGGAGTCTTATGTCTGGAATTTTCCATTTGCTGATTTCTTTGTCATTATGAATTACTGGATTAAAAATGTATCTGACAAGCCAATTGAAGATATTTATGTTGGTTTATGGACAGATGCAGTAGTGAGAAATACTAACATAACATCTCCACGAGTTGGTTCACCATTCTATACCCATGGTGGAAATGGTTATATTGATTCATTAAGATTAGGATATGAGTTCGATTATGATGGAGACCCCGGATTTACAGATTCTTATTTTGCTGTAAAATATCTTGGTTCAGTACCGAGTGTTGATACAGCTTATTTTCAGAGCTGGCAATTTCGAAATACTTCTGATCCAGTTTATTTTTCTCCCGTTGATGATATTCAACGCTATCAAAAATTATCAACTTCATTGCGTCGAGATAGAATTGATCCACTCAGACAAACTCCAAGCAATAGATCATTCTTAATTTCAACTGGACCATTCACAAGATTATATCCAGGTGATTCGATTAATGTAACTTTTGCAATCATATGTGCAAAAAAATATGGTTCAGATCCAGCCAATCTTGATACAGACTTACAGCGAAAAAATCTTTATTCAAATGCGAGATGGGCACAATTAGTTTATGATACGAAATATAAATTCCCTGAACCGCCAATATCACCCCGTGTGAGAGTAGAAGCTTTGGATAGAAAAGTTATTCTTTACTGGGATTTATCTGCAGAAAATTCAGTTGATCCTTTGTCAGGTAAAAAAGACTTTGAAGGATACAGAATTTATCGTACACAAACAGGAGTTGATTTAACCCAGACTCAGGATTTAAATCAATTGTTAATTAAAGTTGTTGAATTTGATAGTTCTGGCAATGAGTTCGGATTTAATACTGGTTTTAATTTTGTGCGATTGACTTCACCGAAATATTTTGAAGGAGATTCGATTGCTTACTATTACAAATTCGAGTTTGATAATCTACTTAATGGATGGCAATATATCTTTTCAGTTACTGCTTTCGATAAAGGAGATCTGGAAAATAATATTGAAAGTCTTGAAAGCAGTCCAATCGCTAATGCAATTCGAGTATTTCCTGGAACAACATCAAAAAATATCGAAGAAGCCGAGATAGGTGTTTATCCAAATCCTTATTATGCAGGTGCAATCTGGGATGGTTCTCAGGAAAGACAGAGAAAAATTTATTTCTACAATCTTCCTGAAGAATGTGAAATTACTATTTATACTTTAGCTGGAGATATCGTCGCAGTACTTGAACACAACTCTTCAAATAGCGGAAATAATATTCGCTGGTTTGAAACTTATTCAAGCGAAGGGAATCAAGTTTTTTCTGGCGGAGAACATGCATGGGATTTAATCACAAAATTTGATCAAGCTATTGCAAGCGGACTTTATCTTTTTACAGTGAAAGATAAGAGAACAGGTAAAATCAAAACAGGGAAATTCTTAATCATAAAATAGAGGAGTTAAAAAATGATAAGGATTTTTTATTTCTTACTGGCTTTATTTGTCATATCAGGTTTTTCACAATCCAATTACCCGATAGTATCTATTCGTGATTGTCAATATCAACCACCTGATTCATTGGCAGCGGGAAAAGATTATTCACCACGACTTGGAGACACAGTTACAGTAATTGGTGTTGTTATGATTCCACCACTTGATAATCCAAATACTACCAGAAGGCCAATAATGTGGGCTGGTGCAAGGTGGCAGTCGTATATTGCAGATACTAACTATAATTTAACTGAATGGGCCGGAATTAATGTAATTCAGCATGATACAAGTGCCGCTGGTGCTAATACATATTTTGATTTATTGGATACCGCTCAGGTAGTTGCAATAACAGGAAGATTGGAAGAGTTTGGTACAAACAGACAAACACAGCTTGCTGTTTTACTTACAACCCCAGTTCAATTTCTTGGTCAAAAACCTTATAGACCAAATCCAGTACTTGTTAATATTTCAGAATTTGCGACAGGAACAGCTCCGAATTTGGTTACTGGTGAAAAATATGAGGGTATGTATGTTGAATTTAGAAATGTAATCACTTCTGATGCAAACCAAACAAATGGAACTTTTGCGATTAATGACGCAAACGGAAATAAAATTTTTATTCATGACCAATCAGGTTACTTTACACGAAGATCACATCAATTAAGAACCTGGGATCCACCAGTCAATGGAACGGTTTTAGAATATATTCGCGGAGTGATTGGAACTGGAGCGCAAGGTTATGTTTTAAGACCAATGTTGCCTGATGATTATAAAGTCGGTCAAATTATTCCTCCATCAATTTCTTCAATCAGAAGAGATTTGAACACAGTTGGACCAAATCAACCTGTTAATATCACTGCAACAATTTCTGATCTGGATGGAACAGTTGCTGAAGCAAGAATTTATTATAGGGTAAATGGTGGTACGACCAATTTTATTCCAATGTCGGTTGTAAGCGGAACTACATGGAGCGGTATAATTCCTGGTGTTCAGGATTCAGCTCTTGTCGATTATTTCATCTGGGCAAAAGATAATGCTGGAAATACTTCAATTAATCCAGTCGATACATCTCGATCAAGATACTTTTATCTTGTATTAAACCGTGATTTAACAATTCAGGATGTACAATATGCACCGTTTGGAAATGGTTTAGGCGGTTATTTGAACTATCGAGTGACAGTACGGGGAATTGTAACTGCAGATACTTCGGATTTGCGGGGTGATGGTGGTTCAGTTTCAAGAAGAGCATATATCCAGAATGGAACCGGTTCATGGAGTGGTATCTGGGTTGCCGGTTTAGCTGGTGATGAATTAAGAAAAGGCCAGGATGTAACAATCTCAGGTTTAGTTAGAGAAATTAATTCTCACACTGCAATCGATTCTGTAACAAGTTTAATTGTTAACTCAGTGAGTAATCCTGAGCCAGAAGCACAACTTCTAACGACTGGAAGTATTGGTGGTAAATCGAAAGGAACACTCAGTGCAGAACAGTGGGAAGGTGTTTTAATTAAATTTAGTAATGTGACAGTAACTGATGATAACGCTGATGGAAATTCAGGTCCAGGCGGTGGCGGTAATAGTAATTTTGGAGAGGTTTTAATTAATGATGGTAGTGGCGATCTAAGAATGGAAACGCAAGAAGGTCCACATCAATATCATAACAATTGGTCAACTACTCTGCCAACAAATAAGACAACAGCGTTGAATGTTGGTGATAGATTTACAACCGTTAAAGGTATACTGTATTATTCATTTGGAAATTATAAAATTGTCCCAAGAAAGAATGATGATTTTGAAGGTTATCAGACTGATGTTGAAAATGATGTTTTGCCAGCCAATTTTGAATTAAAACAAAACTATCCAAATCCATTCAACCCGGGAACAATTATTGAGTATTATCTTCCTGAAAGCGCAACAGTAACTTTGAAAATTTATGATTTGATGGGTCGTGAAATCAAAACTCTGGTTGATTCGGATTTACAGAAACCCGGTCTGTATAAATATTTCTTAAATCTAAGTGAATTTTCCAGCGGAGTATATTTCTATAAATTGACTTCAGATAAATATTCTTCAACAAAGAAGATGATTTTGATTAAGTAATTCAAATTTCATTAACACTGGAGAGTAGAAATTACTCTCCAGTTTTGATTGTATTTAATGAAAGAAATGAAAATTAGTTCAATATGCTGAAAAAGAAATTTAAACCAGAATTCCTAATTGTATTGGCAGTATTAACGGGAATTATCTTATCAAGTTGTTCTGAAAAAATAGTTGGAACAAAATTTGAAAATGTCCCTCCAGAGACAAAATTATTTTTATTTCCCGATTCTGCTAATCAAATAAGTAAACAAAAGAGTAAGTTGAAAATTCACTGGTGGGGAGATGACCCTGATGGTTTTGTGATAGGATATTACATCAAGTGGGAAAATGAAACATGGGGATTCACAACGAATACTGATTCAGTTTTTACTCTGACCATTTCAGGACTGGATACATCATATAAGTTCTTTGTAGCTGCTGTTGATAATTATGGAAACAAAAAATACGATTCAGTGATAATTCAAAACAACATTAACTTTGGTCCAGAGCCATTTAAAGATTTAAATAACAATGGTATTTATGATGATGGGGAACCTTTTGTAGATATTGGATTAATTGATCCAACCCCTGCAGAATTTCTATTTCCAATTAAAAATACTCCACCTGAAATTTCATTTCAGAAAAATTCTCAAGTCCCTGAAACAACATTTACCGTTGCAAGTTTTGCCTGGAATGTTACAGACCTCGATGGAGACGAGACGGTTGATAAAATTTATGTTGCCTTAAACGATACATCTTCATTTGTTGAAATTCCTGGACATGTAACTTTCATCACAATAATTGCGAAACCACCTTTTAGCTCAGATGTTGTAAATGCAGATATTTATACTGGAAGTTCAATCAGTGATCCTCTCCCGGCTCAATTACCTAATTTAAATTTAAATTCACTTAATAGATTTTATATTAAGGCAAAAGATATTGCTGGTGCTTACAGTAAAACTATCGTAATGCCTGATACAACCAAAAAATGGTTCGTTAAAAAACCAAAAGGAGAAATTTTAATAATAGATGATTACACAGTAGCTGATAATGCTGAAAGATTTTATTTACAAATGTTCGATAGTCTTGGTTTATTAAATAAAGTTGATTATCTGGATATTAAATATGGAAAAACATCGAGTTCACCAGGAATCTTTCTGCCAAAATTCATTAACCCGGCATTTACTGAAACTATGCGGTTATTCAAAGGAGTATTCTGGTTTACAGATAACGATCCCACACTTGAAGTAGCTCAACTTTCAATTCGTAACTACACTGAAAAAGGCGGAAAGATTTTGCTTTCCATGGTATTTCCACAAACTTTTGATGCAAGAAGCTTAGGTGATTTCCTGCCAATTGATAGTGTGTCCCCTGTACCTATTAATTTCATTCCTATAAATACACCAGTTAATGTTTCAACTGAAGGGCAAGTACTCGGTTATCCACAATTACAAAGAGATGGTTCTCCAAGTCCTGTTGCAAGAATACGAACATTCTTCCCAAACTCAGCAGCTGCAAAAACTTTATATACACTTGGTCTTTCAGGAAATCCAATTATTGGTTTTAAGGATAATGAAACAAGGCGAGTATTCATAGGACTACCACTTCATCGATTAAATGGCGGTTTATCTAATGTGAAAAGTTTCTTGCATAAGGTTTTCATTGATGAATTTGGAGTTAATCCATGAAAAATTTAGTCGCAATATTTTTAATCATCACTGCAATTTCGTTTGCGCAGGAAAAAGCAATTCTTACAGGAAAGATTACCGACGCAAAAACTGGTGAACCACTTCCCGGAGTAAATGTTGTAATTAAAGGTACATATTACGGTGCTGCATCTGATATTAATGGAAATTACATTATTAGAGACTTAAATCCAGGCGTGTATAATGTTGATGTTTCTTTGATTGGTTATAAACTTGTTCAGTTCACTGGTGTAAAAATCAATACTAATGAAAGAAAAGTATTGAATGTGAAAATGGAAGAAACTGTTCTCACACTCGGAAGTGAGGTTGTTGTAATAGGTGAAAAACCATTGATTGATGTGGAAGAAACTTCAAGCAGAAAATCAATTTCAAAAGAAGATATCGAAGTTGCTTTAGTTGAAAATGTGAAAGATGTTGTAACTCAGCAGTCAGGTGTGGTTTATTCTGATAATGCTGTTCACATCCGAGGTGGAAGATCCTATGAGAATGCATTCTTGTTGGATGGCGTTTCGATTCAAGATCCACTTGCAGGAACTGGATTTGGTCTTCAGCTTAGCGCTTCATCAATTGAAGAAGTGGAAGTTATCACTGGTGGATTTAATGCTGAGTTTGGTCAGGCAACATCAGGTGTTGTAAATGTAAGAACTAGAGAAGGTGGAAAAGATTTTCATGGAAATTTTTCGTGGAAGCAAGATCATTTTGGTTCTTTCAGAAATTCTTATCACTCTTTTAATACAGATATCATTGAAGCAAGTTTAAGTGGGCCTGAACCTTTTACAAGTTATCTATTACCAGCCTTGGGAGTCAAACTTCCCGGCGAGATTACATTTTATGGAAATTTCTATGGAGGATTTTCTGATGGTATAACTCAGGGTTGGGTTAAAACTAAAGCGAGAAAACTTTATTCATCAATTTTCTATGGATCTCGATTTACACCACGTCAGGAGAATTCATGGTTCTGGTTAGGAAAACTTACATGGAAAATCAGTCCCATATTTAAAATATCTTATTCATTCAATCAATCAGTCAGTATAAATCAAAACTCACAATCACTTCAAACAAATCTTGAATATGTTGAACCAAGTCCTGGATATCAATACGAATTCCAGTATAATTTAGACAATGCTAATGTTTATACACACAATAATTTATTTCACATCTTCAGTTTGACTCACACATTGAGTGCAAAAACATTTTATGAAGTGAAGTTTTCAAGATTTTTCACTCACCTCAGAGCTGATGCAAATGGTTTAGATTGGAAGCAATATCAAGAGCCAAAAGATATAACAAATCCACCACTGGAATATTTTAATACTGATCGAGATACAATTGGAGTGATTCCCGGTGATGGTTTCTGGGATTTTGGAAATCCATTTACCTGGCATGATCATCATGTTGAGGAATATAACTTAAAGTTTGATTTGACTACTCTGTTCACAGAAAAAAGTAAATTTAAAACAGGTTTTGATTTAAGCATCCGAGAAATGCAATTAATAGATATTTACAAACCATGGATAGGTGAACTTGGTTTGAACAATGATATCTATAAAGTTTATCCAGCACAGGGTGCATTTTATGCTCAGAATAATATCAATTTCAGTGGAATGATTTTAAATTTTGGTTTGAGATTCGATTTCTGGTTCCCCGGTAAATTTGTCGATGATGCTGTGAAAAATCCTGATGTAATTACGATACCAGATGAAATCAGAAAACGATACGAAGAAAATACTTATAATGTCTTTGGACGCCGAATGAAAGCCCGTTTGAGTCCACGACTTGGTATCTCACATCCAATCTCAGATAATCAAACATTATTTTTCAGCTATGGACATTTCAGCAAATGGCCAAGACCGCAATTTGTTTATGCAAAACTTACTCCTGCTGCGGCAAAATCTTCTTTCCAGAAATTTGGTAATCCAGATTTGAATCCTGAAACAACAGTTGCTTATGAACTCGGAATCAGAAATCAATTCACACTTGATGATGTGTTCACTCTCACCGCATATTATAAAGACATTTTTGATTATGTATCTACGAGAACCACTCTAATTCAAAATCCAAGATTGGGTTCAAGCAGTTTTATTACTTATGTAAATCAAGACTATGCACGATCAAGAGGAATTGAAGTTGAGTACAGAAAGAGAATTGGTCGATGGTTTAACGGTTCGGTAACTGCATCTTACTCTATTGCAACTGGAAAAAGTTCAAGCGCTGATGAAGGTGTTTTAATTTTAAGAGGTGATATTGATGAATCTATTAAAGAAGAATACATGATATGGGATAGACCTTTTCAAGCTTCGATGAATTTAAATTTCTATGTTGAGAAAAATAAACCTTTATTTAATTTTGGTCGAGGAGTTCTTGATGATTATAATGTTTATTTGAGATTATTCTTCCAATCAGGAAAAAGATACACACCATACATTTTCACAGGACAATATCTTGAAGACGGTAGACCTGTTTATACAATTGATAGGAAAAATAGAAATGGTGCGATTGGAAAGAATTGGTTCTGGGTTGATTTGAATTTTGAGAAATTTATTTCAATCAGTAACTGGAAATTTTCAGTAAGAATTGAAGTGAACAATTTGTTTGATTTCAAAAATTCAGCCATAATCAATCCAGTCACAGGTCGTGCATATGAATATGGTGATCCAACTCCGCTTTATTGGAACGATCCATTATATCCAAGTTATCAGGCGCCTCTTGATCCTTATCCATTCAACCCTGCTCGATATCTAACAAGAAGAAACATTAAAGCTGGTATTACATTGAGGTTTTAGTAATGAAGAATTTCCATCTTAAACTTAAAGTAAATTCATTTATAACTCTTTGCTCAATTTTAATTCTGGTAATTTCTCAAAATTTATATTCGCAGTTGATACCTGTGCTTGGTGGTCAGAGAGCTGGAATTTCAACAATGCAATTTCTGAAAATTGGTGTTGGTGGAAGATCAATTGGAATGGGTGAGTCTTTCATTGCATTAGCAAACGATGCATCTGCTCTTTACTGGAATCCTGCTGGTATTGTTCAATTTACAGATCATCAAGTCATTTTTTCACATACTCAATGGGTAGCTGATATTAAACATGAATTTGCAGGAATTGTTTATCATCCATCAGATGTAGATGCTTTTGGTATTTCATTTACTTCGTTGCATTTGGAAGATATGAAGGTAACTACAGAACTTCATCCATTTGGAACTGGTGAATATTTTTCTTTTGGTGATATTGCTGTGGGTTTAAGTTATTCTCATAAATTTACCGAACAATTTTCATTTGGATTTACAGTTAAATATGCAAGAGAAACGCTTGATAAACTTAAAATGGATGGCTTTTTGGTTGATCTTGGAACTTATTATTGGACTGGACTTGGAACATCAAGATTTTCAGTTACAGTCTCGAATTTTGGCAGCAACATGGCTCCTGAAGGAGAAGTTACATTGTTGAATGGCAAAAAGATTACGGTGTTTCAGTCTTTTTCACCACCTACAATGTTTAGAATTGGTTTTGCCGTCGAACCAATTTATAATGAATCACATCGATTGACGACTTCAATTCAAGTGAATCATCCAAATGACAATTCGGAAAATTTGGCTCTTGGAATTGAATATGGCTGGCAAAATATGTTTTTCTTAAGAGGCGGCTATAAGTTAAATGTGGAAGAACAAAGATTTTCTTTTGGTGCTGGAATTAAAGCTCCTATCTCTTTTGCAAACTTAATCTTTGATTATGCCTATAACAGATTTTCAAGATTAGGAAGTACACATAGATTTTCATTAATTCTGGGAATGTGATCATGAAAAAAATTATTTCTTTAATAATTGTTTCAGTTATTTTAATTGGTTGTGGTGAGAAATTAGATTTGACTGAATTTACAAATATCGGATCTCGTGGAAATTTTTCTACTGATACATCTTATGTTTTGATTAATCCTCCATGGACAGGTTTTAATAATCCATCAGACATAATGATTGGACGTGAACCATTCATTTATATTGCTGATACTGATAACGATAGAGTAGTTGTTTTAAATCTTGCAGGTCAACAAATAGGTCAAATTCCAGTTAAAAAACCCGTTGCATTAGCTCAAGATTATCAATTAAATCTTTTCATCTGTGCGGAATTTGATACTCTTATTAATGGAACACAAAAGACTTTTGGTGCTTTTTATAAAGTTGATTTGTTCTCTATTCAACATAATTTCTCTCAAGCAAAGTTAATACGATTGCTTCCGAAAACTTCGCAAGATTTTGCGAAAGAACAAAGGCGTTATACCGGTGTGGCTGTATTTTTTGATAACTCTTATTTGGTTACACGAAGAGGACCAGATAATACAAGTATTATTGATCCCGATAATGCAATTCTTGAATTCAGACAGATAAAAGATTCAAATGGAAATTACAGAGATTCATTGATTGGTCCCTTACCAAATTTTGAGGCTACAGGAAGCGGTTTGATGTCAATTAACGACTTATCTGGTATAACAACTTTCAATCGCAAAAATTATGAAATTGTTACAACTCAAACTGGAAATACAAATTTCAAAGTTCAATGGTTAAGATTTATCATAACTAATGAATACGCAGGTTATGTAAGTAAATTTGATCCTGATGATCCTAAAGTTGATGTTTTGAAAATTGGAAAATTCGGGAAACCTGAAGATGTAACGGTTGATAACAGCAATAATGTTTATGTAATAGATAGCGAAAAAGATAGTTTATTTAAATTTAATCAGAATGGAACGGAATTACATTCTTTTGGTGGAAGTCAGATCTTCAAAAATCCTAAAGGTGTAGCTTTCTTTGATAGGACTTTGTATATATGTGACAGTGGAAACAATAGGATCTTGAGATTTATACTATCAACAGATATTAGGTAAGTTTTTAATATCAACACTAGCGGATGGTTTGTGTTCCATTTCCTGAAATTAATTCAAAAACACTTTAATAAGCATGCCATAACCAAAACTTTTTTGGAAACCTTGAAAGATTAAATTTTCCGAGTAGTGATTTGAATTATAATGAATTAAAATTCGAGATTGTACGATGAAAAAATTACTTTTCGTTTTCTTATTCGTTTTTACACAAATTTCATTTTCTCAAGTAACTTACACTCCAATTTCACAATTAAGATTTAACAATTCTCAGGGCGTTCCGGTTGATTCTGGAAATATTTTTACAATCACTGGAATTGTAACAGTTGGAAATGAATTTAACAGTCCATCTTACATTCAGGATAACACTGCGGGAATTGCAATTTTTGCAAGAGGAAGTGGATTATTTTCTTCTTCTGTTAAAATTGGTGATTCTGTTGCCGTAACTGGAAAATTGACTCACTTTAGAGGATTAACTCAATTCGATCCAGTTCTCTCATACCAAATAATTGATACCGCAAAAACTGTTGAACCGTTAGTTCTGACTATTAATGATATTAAATCTCAAGACTGGAACGGATATGAAGCCTATGAAGGAATGCTCGTAAGGATTAACAATGTGACAGTTTCAGCAAGCGGTACATGGACTGGAAATACAAACTATACAATCACCGATTCAACTGGTTCAATGCAGATGAGAATTGTAAATGGGACAAATCTCGTTGGGCAAACAATTCCAACAGGAAAATTCGATTTAATTGGTGCTCTTGGTGCATTCAAAAGCAGTCCGCCATATGATGCTTCATCATACCAGATTTTACCAAGAAATGTTTATGATATTATTTCTGATTTAAAACCATTCATACTTCAACCAATTGTTGTTTCACAAATTACGCAGACTTCATTTAAGATTTATTTCGAAACGATGCACAAAGGCAATACTGAAGTAAGATATGGTTTAACTCAAAGTCTCGAAATTGGTACTTACATTGATCAAACATTAACAAAATACCACCAGATAACTATTACTGGGCTTCAACCAAATACTCGATATTATTTTAGAGTTTATTCAACTAATCAATACGGCACAAGCGAAGGACCCCTTGATGTTGTAGTCACTACTTCTGATCAACCATCAACAGGAAAAATAAATGTTTACTTCAATTCAACTGTTGATAACTCGGTTGCAATTGCAGGAAATGAAGCATTGGGAAATGTCAACTTAACAGAAAAACTACTCGAAAGGGTCAATGCGACTGAATATTCAATCGATATGTGTGTTTACAGTTTTTACAATCAACCTTCAATTGTGAACGCTCTCATTTCTGCACGAAACAGGGGAGTTAAAGTTCGAATAGTTTATGATAAACGAACAACCCAAAACTCAATGCAGCAACTGATTAATGCTGGCTTCCTAATAAGCAAGCGACCAAATATTGATGGTATAATGCATAATAAATTTTTTGTTTTTGATGGTAGAGATTCTAATCCAAATAATGATTGGGTCTGGACTGGTAGCTGGAATCTTTCAGCTGATGAAAGTTCCTGGATTAACAATGTGATTGAAATTAATGATTTCGCACTGGCTCAAGCTTTTACAAGAGAATTTGAAGAAATGTGGGGTTCAACTACAGATACTCCTAATACCTCAAACGCAAAATTTGGTCCATACAAAACAGATAACACACCCCATAATTTTACTATCAGTGGGAAAGAAATTCAGTTATACTTTAGCCCAACTGATCAAACAACCACTAAAATTAAAAACACAATTTCCACTGCGGATTCTTCAATCTATTTTGCGCTATTGACTTTTACTCGGAGTGATATTGCAAATACAATTGTTTCAAGAGTGAATGCTGGTGCTCAATTAAGAGGAATTATCGATAATGTTAATGACTCTGGTTCACAATATCTTTTATTAAAAAATTACGGGGAAGTTTTTGATTACAATCGAACAGGAACTCTTCATCATAAATATGGAATTGTAGATGCTTCCTGGGTTAGCCTTGAACCTTATGTTATTACTGGATCACATAACTGGTCAAATTCGGCTGAACAGGATAATGATGAAAATACTTTGATAATCAAAGATGTTTTCATTGCAAATCAATACATGCAAGAATTCAAAAAGCGATATAATGAACTTGGAGGTACAGGAATCTTTGTTATTCCCATAATTCAAGTAGTTAGCGATAAATTCATTCCTGAAAAGGTTGAACTATATCAAAACTATCCAAATCCATTCAATCCAATTACTACAATAGCTTTTACTCTGCAAGAGAAAACACCAGTAAAATTGTCAATTTATAATGTAATGGGAGAAGAGGTAAAAGTATTGTATGATGATTTTGCACCAGCAGGAAAAACAGTAATAGATTTCGATGGTTCTGATTTGTCATCAGGAGTTTACTTGTATACTCTTCAAACGAATCATAGAACTATTTCTCGTAAGATGATTTTGATTAAATAAATATATTATTAATGTTTGTTTGACTTCTATCAATTTTTTAACTTTGAATTCATCTTAATAGGAATTCAAAACAATTAAGGAAATATAATAGATGAACAAAGGAAAAATTATACAAATTATAGGACCAGTAGTTGATATTGATTTTGCAGGGGGACAACTTCCTGCAATACTTAATGCTATTCGAATACCCAGAACAACTGTCGAAGGTAAACAGGAAGATTTAATTTGTGAAGTTCAAAAGCATCTAGGAGAAGAAAGAGTTAGAACAGTTGCAATGGATTCTACTGATGGATTGGTCAGAGGAATGGAAGCTTATGATACAGGTAGACCAATCGAAGTACCGGTGGGTCCAGAAGTCCTCGGAAGATTACTCAATGTTATTGGTGAACCAATTGACGGATTGGGTCCAGTTCCTGCAAAGAATAAATATCCAATTCATAGAGAATCGGTTGATTTCAAGGAATTGAGTACTAAGCGAGAAATGTTTGAGACTGGAATAAAAGTTATTGATTTGCTTGAACCTTATTCAAAAGGTGGTAAGACCGGGTTATTTGGTGGTGCAGGCGTTGGAAAGACAGTCGTTATTATGGAATTAATTCACAATATCGCAAAATATCACGGTGGTTATTCTGTATTTTCCGGGGTAGGAGAAAGAACCCGTGAAGGAAATGATCTCTGGCTCGAAATGAAAGAATCGGGTGTGTTGAGTAAAACCGCACTTGTTTTCGGTCAGATGAACGAACCCCCTGGAGCAAGACAGAGAGTTGGATTAACAGGATTGACCATTGCAGAATATTTCCGTGATGAAGAAGGAAAAGATGTTCTTCTGTTTATTGATAATATTTTTAGATTCATCCAAGCTGGCAGTGAAGTTAGTGCATTATTAGGAAGAATGCCTTCAGCAGTAGGATATCAACCTACACTTGGTACTGAAATGGGTGAGTTGCAAGAAAGAATAGTTTCAACTAAACGAGGATCAATTACATCTGTTCAAGCCATCTATGTTCCTGCTGATGATTTAACTGATCCAGCTCCAGCCTCGGCGTTCTCACACCTTGATGCAACAACAGTTCTCAGCCGACAAATTGCTGAGCTCGGTATCTATCCTGCTGTCGATCCACTTGAATCAACATCAAGAATTCTTGAGCCGTCTGTTGTTGGTGAAGAACATTATTATGTTGCAAAACGTGTGAAAGAAATTCTCCAGACTTACAAAGATTTACAGGATATTATTAACATTCTTGGTATCGATGAACTTTCAGATGAAGACAAAATTATAGTTCAAAGAGCAAGAAAAATTCAAAAATTCTTGTCTCAGCCTTTCCATGTTGCTGAACAATTCACTGGTAGACCCGGCAGATATGTGAAGCTTGAAGATACTATCAAAGGATTCAAAGGAATAATCGAAGGTGAGTACGACGATTTGCCAGAAGCTGCTTTCTATATGGTTGGAACTATAGAAGAAGCAATTGAACAGGCTAAGAGGTTGCAAAGTGAGTAATAAATTACTCTTTCTTGAAATTGTTACACCTTCTAAAATTATTTTTTCGGGAAAAGTAAAATCAGTAACTGTCCCTGGCGAACTTGGCAGTTTTCAGATATTATTCAATCACGCACCAATCATTAGTAATCTTGCTATTGGTGAAATAAAAATTGTCGATGAAAATGATGCAGCGAGTTATTACGCTATCAATGGTGGATTTGTGATGGTTTTCATAAACAGAATTACAATCGTAAGTGATTCGATTATTAAAGCTGAAGATATTGATGCAAAGAAAGATGAAACTGAACTAATTAAATTGAAAGATGAACTTGTTCAAAAACGAAAGACACAGGATGTTTCTAAATTAGAAATTTTGATTCATCAGCTTGAAAACAGAATCAAAGTTTCTCATCGTTTGAATTAATTTGAAAAAGAACTTTTTGTTAATCCCGATAATTGTTAAAGGTTATCGGGATTTTTTTATTCAATTAATTTTGAAATGTCTTTTTCTCTTCCAAACAGAATTAAAATGTCATTCTTCTCAATCACAGTTGTAGGACTGGGTACCCCAACAATTCTCTCTTTAATCTCTTCCTGTTGAGTTTTTCGATTGATCGTTTTTGTGATTTTTTTGATTGTAATCAAATTCACATTGAATCTTGTTCGTAAATCTAATTCCTGAAGAGTTTTGCCAACAAACAACTCTGGAGCTTCGAGATAAGCAATGGTGTACTCATTATCTAATTTTATCCATTCAAGTACATCTTCATAGATGAGTGAGCTTGCAAGTTTATTTGCAATTTCTTCCTCAGGTGATATGACATTATGAACACCAACTTTTTCAAGAATTACTTTATGAATTTGTGTTGTAGCTCGAGCAATAATTTTCTTAACCCCTAATTTCAATAAATTCATTACAGTTAAGATTGTGCTTTCAAATTCCTGACCTATTGAAACAACTACAGCATCCATATCCTGGATTCCCTGTACTTTTAATGCTTTTTCATCTGTACTATCGAGTCGAACAGCAACTGTGACTAAGTCTTTCACTTCTTCTACTTTATCAAAATCGTTGTCAATTGCCAGCACCTCGGCACCTTTTTCAACGAGATGTTTAGCCAAATTCATTCCGAAATCGCCAAGACCAATAATTGCAATTTTTTTTGCCACTTTAGTTCTCCTTAAACTGTTGAGACATATTCAGATGGATAATCATACTTCGGTGGAGTTGTTTCCCGTGAGAGGGAGGTGAGGAATGTTATCGGACCAACTCTACCGATGTACATTAAAAGTATTATGATAAACTTTCCTGTGTCGCTTAAATAAAAAGTTATTCCTCTCGAAAGACCCACAGTTCCAAAAGCAGAAATTTGTTCAAACAAAAGGTCAATTAAAGAAAATTTTTCAGTGAAAGTTAGAATGATTGTTGATGTAAAAAGTAGACCAAGTGAAAAGGCAATCTTTAAATAAACCCGGTGAATAATTTCATCAGGAATTTGCCGTTTGAAGATTTCAATTTTTTTTCTTCCTCTGATGTAATCATAAATCGCAAGGAAACTAATAAAAGCCGTGGTGGTTTTGATTCCACCGCCAGTTCCACCAGGTGAAGCTCCAATAAACATCAGCAGGATAAAAACAAATGAAGTTGGAATGAGAAGCGAGTTGATAGGAATTGTATTAAATCCAGCTGTTCGTGTGGTGATTGATTGAAAAATTGAAGCCAAAATTTTTTGATCAGGCGAGAGATTTGATAAATTATTATTGTTTTCAAATAAATAAGTGATAATCGCACCTAAAGTAATTAAAATGAAGGTTGATATAAGGACAATTTTAGTTTGTGTGCTCAGGTATCTTGCTTTTCTAACGAAAGGTGATTTAACAATTGTCATCAAGTTGGAAATTGTACCAAAACCAAGCCCACCAAGAATGATCAAGATTCCTACAGTACCCACAGTTAAATAATTATATCTAATACCATCGTGCATTAGATTTTCTGAAAAAGTTGAAAATCCTGCATTACAAAAAGCAGAGATTGAATGAAATATTGAGTGGTATATTCTTTCACTTAGAGTAAAATTTAAATTTTCCAGACTGTGAAAAATCAGGAAAGTACCAACGGCTTCAATTAAAAATGTTGTCAGGATAATTTGAATTAGAGTAAATTTAATTTGTCCTAATCTTTCTTCCTCAATCAAATCACCAATTAAAACTCTTTCTTTGATCCCTAACCCGCCAGCAAAAAATAGAGCAAAGAAAGTAGTAAGTGTCATCACACCAAGTCCGCCGATTTGAATTAAACTCAGAATTACCAGCTGACCAAATCTTGTGAAGTATGTTGCAGTATCGACTACAATCAAACCAGTCACACAAACTGCACTTGTTGAAGTAAATAAAGCATCAATGAATGATATCTGTCCACTCACAGTTGCTTTTGGAAGCATTAATAAGCCAGTCCCAAATAAGATTAGAGTCAAGAAACTAATTAGAAAAATTTTAGCTGGTTGGATTTTGTATTCTGCAATTAGATGACTTAATCTGACCGCTTTAATGACTAAACTTACAAGAATATAAATTTGAATAACAATGATATAGAATAAATTTAAATCAAGAACATGAAACAAGCCTGCAAGACTAGTAAATATTGAGGGAAAAAGCAGGAAGAAAACTGAATGAATAAGAATCAGCAAAAGAATGAGTATATCAAGCCATCGTGATTTAATATATTCCCATCTTTCTTCTGCATAAACAATTCTTCCTATCTGATAGAAAATGAATAAACCAAAGATTAAAAGATTTAGATTATTTAGAAATTTATTTAAATCATCAGAAATGTAAAAACCATATTGCAGAACAAAAGTCGAGAAAGCTAATAAAGCAATCAGAAATAAAAATCTACCCGAATATTTTTCAAACAGATTTTTCATTGAAGCAAATTTACTTAGTGTCTAAAATAATTGGTAATCCATCTTTGCCTGCACCAATTATAACGATTTTGCTGTTTGGTGAAGAGGCAAGTTTTTCAGTTGCTTCTATACCTTTCCATCGAAGCAACGGCTCGCTGATTCCTCTCGTAACTATATCTTGAAAATCTGCAATTCCTTTTGCTTCTATCCTTTTTCTTTGAGCTTCCTGTTCCTCTTTTTGTAAAATGAATTGCATTCTTTGACTCTCCTGTTCAGCCTGGAGCTTAGCTTCAATAGCTTTTGATAACCCCTCAGGCAGTATAACTTTTCGAAGGGGGGTTGATTCAATTGTAATTCCTCGAATACTTACAATTTTTGCAAGTTCGTCTCTAATTAACTGAGCAAGTGTTTCACGTTCTGATGTATAAAGTGCTTTTGCCTCATAGCTTGCGGTAACCCCACGACAGACTGATCTAAAATTCGGAATCAAAATTATCTGTGCATAGTTTTCACCAATAGTTTTATAAACTTGAGAAGCCTTATCTGGATCGAGATGAAAAAGAACAGAAATTTCTAATCCAACTGTAAGACCTTCTTTTGATGGAACATCCATATCTTCCTTAATCTCTTGTGTCTTAATAGAAAATTTAATGACTCGTGCGAGAGGATTAACAAAATTAATTCCTGATTTTAATGTATTGTCTGAGACAATTCCAAAGAAATCCACAACTCCAACATGACCAGCAGGAATCACTGTAAAACATTGAGAAAGTGAGAGAATTCCAAATACAACTATTCCCGCAATAGAATATGACCTAAATGGATTACCAACCAGTTTAGACGATCGAATAAATATTATTATTGAAAGAATGAACAGAGAGAAGATTATTAAAAAAATCATATAACCTCCTTACAATTTATTGTTTTTAGTGGATTGATACTCAAAATCATAAATAACTCTGCAATCTTTGAATTGTGAGTGGAGCTGAACCTTCGTAATGATTATTTACATTCACATAAGTATCCACTTTCTTTTTTTCGAGATCTTTAATGATTTCAATAATTTTGATTAATTCATCATCTTTCGGGAAAATTATTTTATTCCAGTTACCTTCGCTTGCTTCTTCTATATCCGCACGATTTGGTCCATGCAATCGAATCACAACTTTCTCTTTAATTCTATCACTAAATTTCTTATAAACTTCCCAGATTGGCGGCATATAATAACCTTGCAGGAAAACATTATATACTCCGTGATCGTTAATGAAATTAAAGTATATATCATTGAGGTAATTTGGATTTCTGAGTTCGATTCCAACTGGAATGCTTCTTGGAATTTTTTTCAAAAAATCACCAAGTGATTTTAGGAATTCAATTTGCGAAGGCATTTTTTGTTTGTTTAGATATTCAAATTGAAGCAAAATTAAGCTAATTTTATTAGATAACTCATTTAGGGCATTTAAAAAATTATTGAAAAGTTCAACTGAAAGGAAATTTGGATTTACTTTGAGAGGTTCTTTCTTATTTTTGTTATAGTGATGAGTTAGTGTGATGCTGTTCAGTGCTTTGATTGTGAATTTAAAGTTATCAGGTACGGAATTAGCGTAATCAACCACATCTTTTTTCTTCGGCAGTTTGACATTTGTATCAAACAAAGACCAGAACCATTGGTCTATTTCAACTGTATCATAATGTTTGGAGTATTCTTCTAAATAATTGAACTTTCCTGTTTTTGGATAAATTATTCCTCGCCACGATTCATATTTCCAGCTGCATGTTCCAAAGTGAATGAGTTTTGAACTCTTCATGATGAATAAATAAAATCTTTTTACTAAGATAATTATATTTACAAAAAAGTTGAGAGGGAAAGTGAAATGAAGATACTGATCATTTTATTATTATTGATGAACATTGGTTTTGCACAAAATAAATTACTTCCAGTTAATGGTGATGTTCATCACTTTGGAACAATCACAAGAGGATCAGTTGTGAAACACACATTCGAACTTAAGAATGTTTCCAAGAAAACAATCCACATCGACCGTGTTGAATCATCTTGTGGCTGTACAGCAGTTTTATTATCAAACAAAACATTAAGACCAGGTCAAGTTGCAAAAATTACAGCTAAATTTAATTCTGAAGGATTCACAGGCTATCAGGAAAAAAATATTTATGTTTATGAAAGAAAGAATCCAGTTCCGATTTACACATTAAAATTGCAGGCAAATGTTTTTGTTGAATTTGAAGTTGTTCCGTTATATATGGTATTTGATAATGCGATTGTTGGTGTGGATAAACAAAGTATTGTGCAAATAATAAATCGTTCAAACAAAAAAGTTAAAATCTTAAAAGTTGAAAATCCCAACGATAACCTTCAACTCCAGATCGATAAATATGAATTAAATCCAGACGAGTTTATGACAATCAGGGGAACTTTTACTCCCAGAGTCTCCGGATTGATAAGGGGATCTTTCACCATCCATACAAATGCCGACCAGAAGAAAGTCGAAATTAAATTTTACAGCAATGTGAGAGATAAACTCTAATTGAAAGTATTTTCAATCCATTAAAGAAATAGTCAGTGTAATTAATTAGATGTTGCAACATTAGATGTTAAAACATATACTTGAAATAATTTAATTAACAAATTATGTTTAACCAATCAAAGGAGAACTCAAAATGAAGCACTTACTTAAGTTTTTCATTTTGATACTTTTTGTTGCAACATCACAAGCACAAAACAAAACTGAATCTGTGTGGGTAGTTGATAAAGCTCACTCAAAAATCGGATTCTCTGTTACACACTTACTTATCTCTGAAGTAGAAGGACATTTTAAAGATTTCGATTTAACGGTCAAAGCCTCAATAGATGACTTCACGGATGCAAAAATTGAGTTCAAAGCTCGAACTGCAAGTATCTTTACAGATATCGAAAAACGAGATGAGCATTTAAGATCAGATGATTTCTTCAATTCAGAAAAATATCCTGAGATGACTTTCAAGAGTAAATCATTTAAGAAAGTCTCAAAAAATAAATATATACTTACTGGTGATTTGACTATCAGGGATGTAACTAAAGAAATCACTCTCGATGTAGAATACAATGGAACAGTCAAAGATCCATGGGGAAATACAAAGGCTGGATTTAATGTAACAGGTAAATTAAACAGATTTGACTATGGTTTGAAGTGGAATGCTCTTACTGAATTAGGCGGGGCTGTTGTTGATAAAATTGTGAAACTTAGAATTCATGTTGAATTAACAAAACAATCATAATGAAATTAGAAGAAGAAATTAAACAATCTTCTTTTCGTAATGAATATCATAAGCTGGCTGTGAATATTCTATATACTTACAGCTGGCTTATGACTAAAATTGCAGATCACCTCTGGAAATTTGATCTAACACTTCAACAATTTAATCTTCTTAGAATCCTTCGTGGTCAATATCCAGAACCAGCAAGTATCAGTTTATTAAAAGAGAGAATGATTGATAAAATGTCTGATGCATCAAGATTGGTTGATCGTCTCATTTCGAAAGGTTTAGTTGAAAGAGAAATTTGTCCAGAAGATAGAAGAAGAGTAAATGTTATCATTACAAAAAAGGGATTAAATCTTCTAAAAAAAATAGATGAAACAGATCAAACGATGGATAATATTTTAAAAAATGTTAGTAAAGAAGAAGCAAACTTACTGAACGACCTTTTAGATAAATTACGCGGCTAAGTTTTGTAAGACATCATCAAATTTTTATTTTTGCAAAGACTTTTCGTTCTTTATGATTTGATGAAAGTTATGGAGAGGTGGCCGAGTGGCTGAAGGCAGCGGTTTGCTAAACCGCCGTACTGGGTAAACCGGTACCGAGGGTTCGAATCCCTCCCTCTCCGCTGAGTTTAATTGACTGAATAAATTCTTACCTTACTTTGCTACGTATAACTTTTCTCAATTTTTCATCCAACTAGTGATTTATTCTCTTCATTAATATTTCATTAAATAAAGAATCATATTCTCTCGTAGCCAATGATTTCACACAGAATCAACAACCATTGATTACTTCTCTTTATATCATTTCAACTTAATTTATTAAACAAAACTAATTTTCTTTTATAATTCCATTGTACTTCTTTCTTTGAATGATCTTGAATGAAGTTTTTGGATTTTATCAAAATCGATTCTCCAATATTTATATCAGTGAAGATCTTCTAAAATCTGTGTTTTCTGCAATCAATTTTTTAAATAATTTTTCGAGACAACCCCAGTACTTCTGAAAAATATTTTGAAACTTACTTTTCGGAATTAGTCTCACTCACTCTAAAAATCTTTCAATCCAAATTTACTTTCTTTAATTTTGTCAAACTTTCAAACAAAAAAGGATTAAATATGAAAGGAATAATACTCGCTGGCGGATCGGGTTCACGACTCTACCCAATTACAAAAGTTTATTCAAAGCAACTTGTAATGATTTATGATAAACCACTTATCTATTATCCACTTTCAGTTTTGATGCTCGCTGGTATAAAAAATATACTAATCATCTCGGATGAATATACAATCCCTCTTTATCAGAAACTTTTTAACAATGGAAATCAAATCGGTCTTGAGATTGAGTATGCAATCCAGAAAGCACCAAATGGAATCGCGGAAGCTTTTATCATTGGAGAAAATTTTATTGGTAAAGAACAAGTATCCCTTATTCTTGGTGATAATATCTTTTATGGCAAACTTGATTTCTACTACAAAGCGATAAAACAAGAAAAAGGTGCAACTGTCTTCGGCTATCAGGTGAGTGATCCAGAAAGGTATGGTGTAATCGAATTCGATGAACAAGGCAGAGCAATTTCTATCGAAGAAAAACCAAAACAACCTAAATCGAATTATGCGGTTCCTGGACTTTATGTTTATGATAATCGTGTAATTGAAATTGCAAAAAACTTAAAACCATCATGGCGAGGCGAGTTAGAGATTACGGATGTTAATCTTGAATATCTAAGAATGGGAGAATTAAGAGTTGAAAAAATTGGTCGCGGTGTTGCATGGCTTGATACTGGTACACCTGAAGCATTATTGAAAGCTTCTCAATTTTTTGGTGTGATTGAAGATCGTCAGGGTTTGAAGGTTGCTTGTATCGAAGAGATTGCGTTTCATAAAGGATTCATTTCGAAAGAACAATTCAAGGAATTAATTCAATCAATCCCTAAATCAATGTATAGAGATTATCTTGAAAAAGTATTAAAAGAGGCAGATGAAGATGAAAATTCATAAAACAGATTTTCCTGGCTTGTTAATCATTGAACCACAAGTTTTTGGTGACCAAAGAGGGTATTTCTTTGAATCATTTAATAAAATGAGATTTGAAGAAAATGGGCTAAACATAAATTTTGTTCAGGATAATTTCTCTAAATCAGTTAAATCAACAATTCGTGGATTGCATTTTCAAATTAAACCCTATGCTCAAGGTAAGTTATGTCAGGTGATAAGAGGTGAAGTACTTGATGTTGCAGTTGACTTACGAAAAAATTCACCTACATATGGTAAGTACTTTTCACAGATTCTTTCAGAAGAGAATCATTTACAATTGTGGATTCCAGAAGGTTTTGCTCATGGGTTTTCTGTTTTATCTGACGAAGCAATTTTTCATTACAAGTGTTCTAATTATTATGATAAAGCATCGGAAAGAATTTTAAGATATGATGATCCAACACTTAATATAGATTGGCATGTTAAAAATCCAATTGTTTCAGAGAAAGATTTATCAGGACAATACTTCAATCAATTACCATATTATTTCTTTTTTGAGGAATAAATATGTTATATGATGTAATTATTGTAGGTGCAGGAATTGTTGGTCTTGCAACATCTTATCAATTATTAAACAAAAAACCTAATTTAAAAATCTTAATTCTTGAAAAAGAATCAGATATCGCAAAACATCAAACCGGAAACAATAGCGGAGTAATTCATTCGGGCATTTACTACAAACCTGGTAGTCTTAAAGCATTAAACTGCAGAGAAGGTTATCAAAGACTCTTAGAGTTCTGTGATGAGAATTCAATTAATTATGAAATTTGCGGAAAAGTGATTGTCGCTACATCTGAAAGTGAAATTCCTCAACTTAATTATCTTTATGAAAGAGGAATAAATAATGGATTGGTTAAGATCAAAAAACTCTCGAAGGAAGAATTAAAAGATTATGAACCAGCTGTTAATGGAATTGCAGGGATTTTTGTACCATATACAGGAATAATTGATTTTAAAGAAGTATCAAAAAAATTATTAGAGAAAATTTTGAATGTTGGTGGTGAAATTAGATTTAATGCAAGAGTTTCAAATATTAAACATTCAAACGAACTTATTAAAGTTAGAACTGACGATGATGAATATTCAACAAAATTTCTCGTAACCTGTGCAGGATTATTCTCTGATAGATTGGCAAGATTAACCAATCCTGATTTGCCTTTAAGAATTATTCCATTTAGAGGTGAATATTACGAGTTGAAAGAAGATAAACGACACTTAGTTAAGAATTTAATCTATCCAGTTCCTGACCCGAATTTTCCTTTTCTTGGTGTGCATTTTACTCGAATGATTGATGGGAAAGTAGAAGCAGGACCTAATGCTGTGCTCGCATTCAAACGTGAGGGCTATAATAAGTCAGATTTGAACTTGAAAGATGTTATAGAAACTATATGCTATAGAGGTTTTAGAATAGTTGCAAAGAAATACTGGAGAGTTGGTTTTGGTGAATTTTATCGATCATTTTCTAAAGATGCATTCACTAAAGCATTACAGAAACTAATTCCAGAAATAAAGGAAAGTGATTTAATTAAAGGTGGATCAGGTGTTAGAGCTCAGGCCTGTGATTTACAGGGTAACTTAATTGATGATTTTTATTTCGTAGAAAATAAAAATGTAATTCATGTCTGTAACGCACCAAGTCCCGCTGCAACCGCTTCGCTTTCAATTGGTAATTACATTGCGAATAAAGTTATTCAAAAAATCACGAATTAATAACTTAAAGTCAGATTTATAAAATCGTTCAATATAAAATTCAAAAAGATTAATTAAGCTTTTATCCCCTTCTGCCAAATTTACCCGAACATATAGAATCATTTTAGCTTTATTATTAATATGCAGTTGAAAACAGGGAGTAGCCATGAGAAAGTTTATTCAATTTATAACATTCCTTCTCTTAATCAATTCGATTCAATTAGTTGCACAATATTCAAAGCAAGTATTCGATAAGGCGCCAAAGCCTGTTTTCGAGAATC
>CAZGQO010000002.1:182090-268408 GCA_964527925.1 uncultured Ignavibacteriaceae bacterium | reverse complement strand
TAACAGCAAATGATTTTGTTGGAACGAAGAAGATGATTTTGATCAAGTAAGATTTCTTTTCTCATGAGAGTAAGGAGGCTCAGGTTTTTGAGCCTCCTTTTTTTTTAAAGTTGTGATTCAGTTTGCTAAATGAATTAATTAGTTAGGACTTATGATTAAGTTTATATTATCATTATTTATAGTTTTTCACATTCATCAATTAAGTGCTCAAATAAAACCAAAATTTATCTGGTTTGATGCTGTTGCAAATTTTGAAAGATTAACTTCTAAAGATTCAATCGATCATTATCTTCGAAAAATAAAACAAACCGGTTTTTCGGATGTAGTTATTGATATAAAACCAATAACCGGTGAGGTTTTATTTGATTCGAAAATTGCACCCATGATGAATGAGTGGGAAGGTATTTCTAAGAAAGAAAATTTTGATTTACTTAGTTACTTCATCACTGTTGGGAATAAATTAAAATTAAGAATTCATGCATCACTAAATATCTTCGTTGAAGGACATAATTTTTATAATCGTGGTTTAGTATTTAATCAAAAATCTGATTGGCAATCAATCAATTATACCGATTCTGGTTTTGCCCCAATTACTAAACTTAAACATAAATATTCCGCAATGATTAATCCCGCAAATCCGATGGTTCAAGAATATGAGTTGAAAGTAATAAGGGAAGTAATTGAGAAATATCCTAAGCTGGATGGAATCATTCTTGACAGAGTTCGTTTTGATGGAATACAGGCTGATTTTAGTCCTCTTTCACTCAAAAAATTTGAAGAATACATAAATCAAAAAATTGAAAAAATTCCTGATGATATTTATCGATGGGAAAAAGATTCTACCGGGAAAATCATCAAAATCGAAGGGAAGTTATACAAAAAATGGCTTGAGTGGAGAACTTTTGTGATTTATGATTTTATGAAAAAGTGTAGAGAATTAGTCAAGTCTATTAATTCTGAAATTTCTTTTGGAGTTTATGCTGGTGCTTGGTATCCAGTTTATTATGAAGTCGGGGTGAACTGGGCAAGTAAAAATTATGACCCATCAAAGGAATACAATTGGGCAACTGAGAATTATAAAAATTATGGTTATGCTGAAGTACTCGATCTCTTTCTTGCAGGCTGTTACTTTTTTGAAGTTACAAAAGATGAAGTAATGAAATTAAATGAGACAAACATAAATCGAAACGAAGCTGCGATGGGAAACGAAAAGGAATTCTGGTATTCTGTTGAAGGTTCTGCTGAGATTGCTAAAAGAGTAATTATGAATGCAGTCCCAATAATTGGTGGACTTTATGTTGAACAATATAAAGATCATCCAGAACAATTTAGAAGAGCCATAAAAATGTGTCTCGAAAAAACAGATGGGTTGATGATTTTTGATTTAGTTCATCTAATAAACTATAATTTTTGGTCGATTCTGGAAGATGAATTTAATTAGTGAAAAGTTTGGAACTAAGAGGAGTGACATTAATTAATTTTACAGAATAAAATCAAGCTGATCTGAAATGACTTAAAATATCTATCAAAAATATTCTCTTGATCTGAATTTTACTCCCAATTCTTCTTCCGCAAATTTTCTTGCTTTCTCCTCGTTAACTTCCTTCAAATCAACAATTGTGACGACAACTTCTGGAATATATTTTTTAGCTTCTTTAGTGAAATTCACCATTTCATAAAACATCGACTTATCAACTTTCATCAGCTGAGCATATTGATCAGGATCAGCTGAATTCAAACTAATTGAAACTACATCAATCAAACCCTGTAATTCAGGAAGGATGTTTCTCTTGTTAATCACATTACCATGACCATCAGTATTCAGTCTTGTTTTCCCGCCTTTTTCTTTCACATATTTTGCAATTTCTTTAACCACTTCAATGCGAATGGTTGGTTCTCCAAATCCACAAAAAACTATTTCTGAATATTTTGTTGGTTCTCCAATTTCTTTGATATAAACTTCTGCATCAGGTTCCATGTTTTTTGGCATTTTCAGATTGTAACCAACAACTGAAGCGTAACCTTTGCGTTCACAAAAAATACAGTCGGCATTGCAGCGATTGGTTACATTAATATAAAGAGCTTTTCCAATTTGATATGTGAAAGATACTTCAGGTAGTTTCCCAATTTTGAACAATTTATAAACACTGAAGTTTGTCGAACGAACTATGTCATCAAAAGTGAGTCCTTGAATTTCAGAAATTTTTTCGACCGTGTATTTTAAGTGCGCAGGTTTATTGGTTTTTCCTCTGAAAGGAACAGGTGACATAAATGGTGCATCGGTTTCAAGTAAAATATTTTCAGGCTCAATTCTGCTTAAGATTTTTCTGAGTTCTTCATTCTTTGGATATGTGATATTTCCAGTGAAAGAAAGGAAAGATCTTAATTCAACAATTCGTTTTGCCATTGCATAATCACCATTAAAGCAATGAAATTGTGCATAAAGAGTTCCGTCAATTTCTTCTTCAAAAATCTTCATCAAATCTTCGCTCGATTCTCGATTATGAATGATTGCCGGCAGATTATGATTTTTTGCGACTCGAAGTTGTTCTCTAAATGCGAATTGCTGTTTATCTTTTGGTGAATAGTCATAGTAATAATCCAGCCCAATCTCTCCGACGGCTACTACTTTTGGATGGTCTAACATTTTTTCAAGTTGAATCAATGTTTCGTCTGAAAAGTTAGAAGTATCGTGTGGGTGAATTCCAACAGCAGCGTAAACTTCAGGATATTTTTCAGCAATTTCGATTGACTTTTTTGCCGTTTCAAGATTTGTTGATGGACAGATTATATATTCTACTCCACTACTTTTTGCTTCACTGATTATTTCATCCAGATTATTATAAAGTTCATCGAAAAATAAATGGCAATGTGTATCTATCATTTTTATTCCGAAATTTTTTACAAGTTAACAAAAACTGTTTTGTTTTACAGTTTATTGTTTAATCTCTTTTTCATTTAAAAGAAAAGTATGTTTAGAAAGAGTAATGAGTTTAATGGAACAGCGTAAACGAAATGAAGTATTTCTAGAATATTCATTTCATTCAGAGTGACAGAAGGAGATTCTTCGGTCGTTTCACTCCCTCAGGATTACGGACAACAATGATGTAATTCTGAACGAGTGGAGCGAAGTGAAGAATCTGAAGAGATGCTTTTCTTTGTTCAGCGTGATAGGATTGTTCTTCTTAACGAAATTAAACGAAGCAAAGAATCTCAACTGCCATTCTGATAGAAGCGTAAGCGAAATGAAGAATCTTGAATTCTATATTTATTTTTTTAAGGTTCTTCGCTTCGCTCAGGATTACATTTTCTATTGTCATTTTGAACGAGCGTAGCAAAGCGAAGAATCCTCCAAAAATTTTTCCCCAGTATTTCATTCTTTTATAATTGAACCTCTATGAGGTTCTGAATTTTAGGTGCAATCCTTTTCTACAATAATCAGAACTTCTACGAAGTTTTTTATTAATAACTCACAACCTCGTAGAGTTTGAACAATTGTAGAATTTAAAATATCCACTAACTTAAAAATCCTCGTAGAGGATTCATTATTATTTTTTATCATATTGTTCTCAAATTCTTATATCCAAAGAATAACCTCTTATACAACATTTAATTTTTCTAAAAATTTTTCAACTCCATTTATCAAAGACCTTGTTTTACCAAATTATATATTTCAGTCAAAATCAAATATCAAATCGAAAACATAAAGAGTCGAAGCTTGCCCCGACCACAAATGATTAAATGTATTGATGGTAAGCTATGTGAAGAATTTGAAAAGATGCTTCATATATTTCCCGAGAACAGGTATTTTCAACAGCGTGAAAAGAATCATCAAAACTTCTGACTACTCATGTTGCAACTTCCATCATCTTAAAATAACTTTGAATTATGAAAACAATCATTGAACCCTTCAAAATCAAATCAGTTGAACCAATTCGATTTACAACCCGCCAGGAGCGAGAAAAAATCTTAAAAGAAGCTTTTTACAATCCGTTTTTGATTCATTCCAGAGATGTGATGATTGACCTTCTAACTGATAGCGGAACATCTGCGATGAGTTCTGAACAATGGGCTGGGATTATGCGAGGTGATGAAGCATATGCTGGTTCACAGAGCTTCTATCGATTTGAAAGAGTTGTAAGAAAAATAACTGGTTTCAAACATATCATTCCAACTCATCAGGGAAGAGCCGCTGAGAAAATTTTGTTCTCTATTCTTGGTGGTCCTGGAAAATATTTTCCAAGCAACACACACTTCGATACTACTCGTGCAAACATTGAATTCACTGGTGCAGAAGCAGTTGATTTATTAAATGAGATTGGTTTGAAACCTGAAGTTCCTTTCGATTTCAAAGGAAATATGGATATTGAAGCATTTGAGAAATTTATTAACCAGGTGGGACCGCAAAACATTCCGCTGGTAATGTTAACAGTTACAAATAATTCAGGTGGTGGTCAGCCTGTCTCAATGGAAAATATTAGAGAAACAAGAAAAGTTTGTGATAAATATGGGTTAAAATTTTTTCTTGATGCCTGCAGATTTGCTGAAAATGCTTACTTTATAAAAAAAAGAGAAAAGGGTTATGAGAACAAATCAGTTCTTGAAATTGCTCAGGAAATGTTTTCATACGCTGATGGATGTACAATGAGCGCCAAAAAAGATGCACTCGTTAACATTGGCGGATTCCTCGCCCTTAATGATGATGAATTGGCTATAAAGTGCAGGAATGTTTTAATCGTCACGGAAGGATTTCCAACTTATGGAGGATTAGCCGGCAGAGATTTAGAAGCAATTGCACAAGGTCTGGAAGAAGTTCTTGAAGAAGATTATTTAAGATACCGAATCAGATCCGTTGAATATCTCGGTGAAAAATTAATTGCATCTGGAATTCCAATCATTGAACCTCCAGGTGGACACGCAATTTATATTGATGCAAAAAGATTTGCTCCTCATATTCTTGTGGAGCAATATCCGGGACAATCAATTGTTTGCGAACTTTATCTGGAAGGTGGAATTCGTTCAGTTGAGATTGGAAGTGTTATGTTTGGAAAATATGATAAAAATGGAAAACTAATTCCGGCTAAGCTTGAACTTGTCAGATTAGCAATTCCAAGACGGGTTTACACTCAAAGCCACATTGATTATGTGATCGAAGTAATTCAGGAAGTATTTGCAAAGAGAGATAAACTTCGTGGAATGAAAATTATTTATGAAGCTCCAATTTTAAGACACTTTACAGCAAAATTTGACTATGTTTGATTGAAGAAAATTCAACAGAGAGATAATGGTCTTTTGATATGACATAAATTATTATCGAGAACTCGAACCTTCAGATAGCTGGTTTGTTTAGATTCAAAATTATCCTTATTATTGTATAGAATTTTTGCCCTTTAAGGGCAATTTTTTTTTATCTATGAATGAATTAGTGAATCAAATAAAAGAAAAAATAGAACCAGTACTTAATCGATTAGATGCTTTTTTGATTGATGTAACTTACTCTAAAGTCAAAAATGCATATAAGTATATTTTTTATATCGATAAAGATACTTATGTAACTGTTACAGATTGTTCGAATGTAAGTCGAGAGATTGAGAAAGTTTTGATCGAAGAAAATTTGATATCAGCAAGCGATCAAATTGAGGTCTCATCACCAGGGGTTGATAGACCTTTGAAATTTTTAAGACAATATCCAAAACATGTTGGAAAACTTTTTTCAGTCACAGCAAAATTTGGTGATAAGGTGATTACAAAGGAATTGATTTTAAAAGAAGTCATCGACAGTAAATTGGTTTTTGACGATCGTGGTTCTGATATTGAAATTGAATTTGCTAATATTATCAAAGCAAAAACTCTAATTAAATTTAAGTGAGAGGTAATTTTATGAGTCAAGAAATTGTAGAATCTTTTTCTCAACTTGTTAAAGGTAAAGGAGTAGATAGAGATATTCTCATCGGAATATTTGAAGAGATTTTCTCAACACTGATGAGAAAAAAGTTTGGTGAGAAAGCAGAGTTTGATATTATTGTCAACCTCGATCGAGGTGAGATAGAATTATATCTTTATAAAACCATAGTTGAAAAAGTTAAGGATCCACAAACTCAAATATCTCTTGAAGAAATTAAAAAATTACCTGATTCTGAAAACCTTGAGATTGGCGATCTTTATCCGCTGCGAATTGATATTAAAGAGTTAGGTGAATTTTTTGATCGACGCTTAATTAATCAGGCGAAACAATTATTCAATCAAAAATTGAGAGATGTCGAAAAAGAAATTATCTACAAAGAATATTCACAAAAAATTGGTGAAATTATTGTCGGTGATATTTATCAGATAAGAAAAGATGAAATACTTGTAAATCATAATAAAAATGAATTAATCTTGCCAAAAGAAGAGCAAATCCCTAAAGAAAAATATCGTAAAGGTGATGTAATTCGAGCTGTTATTAAAGATGTAATTAAAGATAAAAAGGGTCCAAAGATTATCATCTCTCGAGCTGATAACATGTTTTTAGCTCGCTTGTTTGAAATGGAAATTCCTGAAATTTTTGATGGTGTTGTTGAAATTAAAGCAATTGCCCGTGAACCGGGTGAAAGAGCTAAGGTCGCCGTTTATTCTAACGATGAAAGAATTGATCCTGTTGGTGCCTGTGTTGGGATGAAAGGTGTGAGAATTCATTCAATAGTCAAAGAACTTAATAATGAGAATATAGATGTTATTCCATGGTTTGATGATAAAGAAATGTTTTTGAAACGAGCTTTTTATCCCGCAAAAATCAAACAAGTTCAGATTGATGAAGAAAACAAAAAAACTTTTCTCTGGGCTGATGCTGATCAGGTTTCATTGATAGTTGGTAGAGGCGGTCAGAATGTTAAACTCGTTGGTAAATTAATAGGTCTGGAAATCGAAGTCATTCGTGAAGAAAAACCAATTGAAGAGTATGAAATCGATATTGAATTAATTGATTTTAAGCAGGAACTTGGTGATGAAGTCTATCAAAAACTTATTGAAGCTGGTTACGATACCGCTATCGATGTTTTGAAAGCGGGAATGGATAAAATTAAGGAAATCGAAGGATTTGATGATGAAAAAGTTGCTGAAATTTTCGCTATCTTAAAGGAAGGTTTTGAAGAATAATTAAAGATTTATCAGAATTTTTATCTTCAAATAAATACGATAAAAATCTGCTACTAATAAAATAACAAGTCAGGAAGTTTATGTCCGGAACTACAACAAAAGAACATCAAATAGTCAAGATCGCAAAAGAAATTAATGTAACCACGGCGAGAATTATAGAATTTCTAAAAAAAGAGTTAGGAATTGAGGGTAAAACTCCGGCTTCTAAAGTAGATGAAGAAGTTTATCAAAAAATCTTAACTAAATTCAAGAAAGAATACGAACAAGAATTACAAAGAAGTAAAAAACTTGCTGAATTCAGGAGTGAAAAGGAATCAAAATCAGATAAAACTAAAGAAAAGAAACCTGAGGATATTTTAAAGAAGAAGAAACCAGTTAAACCAGTCATTCCCGAAGTTTCTGAAGAAAAAGAAGAAGAAGAAAAGATTGAAAGTGAAATTCAAAAACCTGAATTGCCAGCCGTTGAAGTTACATCCAGAACTGAAGAAACAAAGATTGAAACACCAGTTGAAATAACAGCACAGAAAACATCAACTGAAATAATTTCTGAATCTCAACCTGTCGAATCTGTCGAAACTCAAATAATTCAAGATAAAAAAGGAGAACAAAAAGAAGTTACCTCTCAGTTAAAGGAAGAAACTAAAGAAGCTGTTTCGGAAACAGCTGCAAAAGCCCATACTTCACTGAACGAATTAAAAACCAATCGAAAAGGTCCAAAAGTCATTGGCAAAATTAAAATTGGTGAAGAAGAAGTTCCGGAAAAAGAAACAGGTGAAACAACCGCAGTAGCTAAAGTTGCCGAAGAAGAAACAGATAAAGAGAAAAAGAAAAAGAAGAAACCAAAGAAAAAACAACTTCGTGAAGTCTTAAAGAAAAAACAGATAGTTGAAGAAGAACCAGTTAAAGCTAAGAAAGCTAAGAAAAGCAAAGTTAAAAGTATTGATGAAAAGGAAATAGAAACAAGTATTCGAAAAACACTCGAAGCAATGGATGATTCTGGACTATCCTTTCGTGCTGCTTTAAGAAAGAAAAAGAAAAAAGAACGACTTGAAGAAATGAAAAGGCTTGAGGAGATATCGGAGAAAGAAAAATCCATACTTCGAGTTTCAGAATTCCTGACAGTCGGTGAATTAGCTAATTTGATGAATGTATCGGCATCTGAAATAATTAAAAAGCTTTTCACTTATGGGATTGTGGCTACGATTAATCAAAGACTTGATAAAGATTCAATTCAATTAATTGCTGATGATTTCGGTTTTACGGTAGAATTTCAGGATAAAGATATAAGCACCGTTATTGAAGATGAACCGGATCCAGAAGAAACTCTCAAACCTCGTCCACCAGTAGTAACAATAATGGGACATGTTGATCATGGTAAGACTTCGTTACTGGATTACATCAGAAATACTCAGGTAGTTGCTGGTGAGGCTGGTGGAATTACTCAACACATTGGTGCTTATAAAGTGGAGTTGCCAAATGGTAAGCAAATAACTTTCATTGATACACCTGGACACGAAGCATTTACTGCAATGCGAGCTCGTGGTGCAAAGGTTACAGATATCGTTATCCTTGTTGTTGCTGCTGATGATGCAGTGATGCCTCAAACAGTTGAAGCAATCAATCACGCTCAGGCTGCTGGTGTTCCTATTATCGTTGCAATAAATAAAATCGATAAACCGACAGGAAATCCAGAAAAAATTCGACAGCAGCTTGCTGAACGAAATGTTTTAGTTGAAGAATATGGTGGTCGCTATCAGTCTGTTGAACTCTCTGCAAAAACTGGAAAAGGTGTTGATATACTTCTTGAAAAAATATTAATCGAAGCAGAACTTCTCGATCTTAAAACAAATCCAGATAGAAAAGCCCGTGGTTATGTGCTTGAAGTTAAGCTTGAAAAAGGCAGAGGAACTGTTGCAAATGTTTTGATTTTAAAAGGAACTTTGAGAGTAAACGATCCATTTGTTGCTGGTGTAGCGTATGGTCGAGTGAGAGCGATGTTTGACGAAAGAATGAATAAAATCGATTCTGCACCGCCATCTACACCTGTTCAGATTCTTGGTTTTGACGAAATGCCTCAGGCTGGTGATGAGTTTGTTTGTGTTGAATCAGAAAAAATTGCAAGAGAAATTGCTAATAAACGAATGCAGATAAAGCGTGAACAGGAACTCAGGGCTGTCAGGCACATCACACTCGAGGATATTTCTAAAGGTGCAAAACTCGGTCAGGTTAAAGATCTCAGAATTATTGTCAAAGGTGATGTTGATGGTTCTGTTGAAGCACTTTCGGATTCGTTGTTAAAACTTTCTAATGAAGAAGTAAAAATTGATGTAATCCACAAAGCTGTTGGTGCAATCACAGAAAACGATGTGATGCTTGCAATTGCATCTAACGCAATTATTCTTGGTTTCAATGTCAGACCAAATCTCGAGGCAAGAAAATTAGCTGAGAAGGAAAAAATTGAAATTCGTCTTTATAATATCATTTATGATGCGATTAACGATATCAAGAACGCAATACTTGGTATGCTTGAACCTGAAATCTCCGAAGAAATTACAGCCTCCGTTGAAGTCCGTGAAGTATTCAGATTTTCAAAAATTGGTACAATTGCTGGTTGCTTTGTGAAAGATGGAAAGATTCAACGAAATAATAAGATAAGATTGATTAGAGATGGAATTGTTATTTACACTGGAGAAATTGAAAGTTTGAAACGCTTCAAAGACGATGTTCGTGAAGTTGAAGCCAATAAAGAATGCGGAATTAAAATTGCAAACTTTAACGATGTCAAAGAAGGCGATATCATAGAAGCATTCAGAATTGTTGAAAAACAGAGAACTCTCGAAAATGTCGGTAAGAACTGAAAAAGTTGCTGAATTGATAAAGAAAGAGTTGAGTATGATTCTGTTGCGGGAAACAAATGATCCCGCACTTGGATTTGTTACGATTACAACTGTTAAGGTCTCTGGTGATTTACAGAATGCTAAAGTCTACATTTCAATTTTTGATCAGGACAAAAGGAAAATTACTCTCGAAAGATTAAATCACGCAAAAGGACATTTCAGATCAAAATTAGCTGGTAAACTAAATATTCGCCGTGTCCCAGAACTTTCTTTTTTCTATGACGATACTCTCGATTATGTTGATAATATTAACCGATTGATTAAAAAGATTCATGAAAATGATAACAAAGAAAACGATTCATTTGAAAAATATTGATTTTAATGAGGGCGCAGTAATTTTAGTTAATAAACCAATTGATTGGTCCTCCTTTAAAGTTGTCGATAAAGTCAAACGAATTTTGAAAATTAAAAAAGTTGGACACGCTGGCACTTTAGATCCGAAAGCAACTGGACTTTTAATCTTATGTACTGGTTCAATGACAAAGAGAATTGAAGAATTTCAAAATCAAATAAAAGAGTATCGAGGAAAGATTTATTTCGGCAAAACAACCCCATCGATGGATGCGGAAACAATTGAACAAGCTTCAGAAGAAAAAGATGTATCTTACTTAACTTTAGATTTAATTAAGGAAAAAGCACAAAAGTTTGTTGGTGAAATTGAACAAATTCCACCAGCATATTCGGCAATATGGATTAACGGAAAAAGATCCTATGAACTTGCAAGAAAAGGCAAATCGGTAGAACTTAAACCAAGAAAAGTAACAGTTCATAAATTTGAAATTCTAAACTATGATCCACCATTTGCTGATTTTGTTGTAACCTGTTCAAAAGGAACATATATCAGATCGCTTGTTGCTGATCTTGGTAATGAACTTGGTTGTGGTGCTTTTTTGTTTTCTCTTGAGAGAACAAGAATTGGTGAATTTTTTCTGGAAGACGCACTGAATATTAAAGAATTGAAAACATTAGCTAAATCAAACACAAACTGATGAACATCTATCACGACATAAATGAAATTGTAAGAGACGAGAATACAGTTTTAACTGTAGGAACTTTCGATGGAGTGCATCTTGGTCATCAGAAAATAATTAATGAGATGATTTATCACTCTGTTGAAAATAAATGTCGTAATATTGTCATTACTTTTGATCCACATCCGCAAATAGTTCTCTCAAAAAATAATTCAATAAAAATTCTTTCAACACTTGAAGAAAAGCTGAAGTATCTAAGCTATCTTGGTGTTGAAAATGTACTTGTAATCAAATTCACAAAAGAATTTTCTCAAATTGATTTCAAAACCTTTATCAAAGAATATTTAATTGCTAAAATTGGTTCGCATACAATTGTAGTTGGTTCTGATCATCATTTTGGCAGAAATCGAGAAGGTACTCCAGAACAGCTCATAGATCTTGGGAAGGAATATAATTTCCATGTCGTAAAAGTTGAACCACTAATGTTTGAAGGTTCAAAAATTAGCAGCACCAGAATTAGAAAATTTTTGATGAATGGCGACATTAAAATTGCCAACCAAATGCTTGGTAAGAAATATGAACTAAGCGGGAGAGTTGTCAAAGGATCTCAGCGAGGTGCTGTCATCGGAATTCCAACAGCTAATATTCAAGTTGAAAACAAAGATAAACTGATTCCTGCGAGAGGTGTTTATTTTGTTGAAGTTGATGTTTTAGAAAAAGATTATTATGGTATGATGAATATTGGCTTTAGACCAACTTTCAATAATACTACAGAACTTATTCCTGAAGTTCACATTTTCTTTTTTGATGAAAACATCTATGACAATTATATAAGAGTTAAATTTGTAGATAGATTGAGAGAAGAGAAAAAATTTGAATCGATTGATGAACTTAAAAATCAACTTTTACTTGATAAAAAAGAGTGTTTCAAACGATTCGATCCATATAATTTGTCAGATCTATAACATTATTTTTAACAATTAATACTGGTTCAGACTGGTATTACATTAAAGAAAGGAGTAAATCATATGTTAACAAAAGAGCAAAAAAAGGAAATCATCTTGAAATATGGTGGCAGTGAAAAAAATACTGGTTCACCAGAAGTTCAAATTGCAATTCTAACTGCACGTATAAACGATTTATCCAAACACTTTGATGAACACAAAAAAGATAACCATTCACGAATGGGTCTTCTTAAAATGGTTGGCAAAAGAAGACGTCTACTAAACTACTTAATGAAAAAGGATATTGAAAGATATCGAAAAATTATTGAAGAACTTAACATTAGAAAGTAAAATGGTTACGAACATGATTGTTTTAAAAGAAATTGAAATAAACGGAAAGACTTTCTCGCTTGAAGCGGGTAGATTCGCAAGACAGGCAAACGGTGCTGTTATGGTAAGCTACGGCGATACAAAAGTTCTCGCCGTTGCTGTCGCTGCCGATGAAGCCGTTGTCGGTCAGGATTTTCTTCCACTCTCTGTTGAATACAGAGAAAAATATTCTGCTGTTGGAAAAATCCCTGGTGGATTTATAAAGCGAGAAGGGAAACCTACCGAAAAAGAAATTCTTTCCGCAAGGTTAATTGATCGACCGATTCGACCGCTTTTTCCAAAAGGTTATATGAACGAATCACAGGTGATTGTTCAAGTTTATTCTTCTGATCAAGAACATGATCCTGATGTGATTGGTGCGGTTGGTGCTTCAGCAGCATTGGCAATCTCTGATATTCCTTTCGAAGGTCCTGTTGGTGAAGTTAGAGTTTGCCTTGTTGGAGATAAATTTATTGTCAATCCAACTTATAAAGAAATTGAAGATGCTAAATTAGAAATAGTTGTAGCTGGAACTGAAGACTCAATTTTGATGGTCGAAGGCGAAGCTAAAGAAGTTTCTGAAGCCACAATGCTTGAAGCAATTAAATTTGCTCATGAACAAATCAAACAACTTGTTGCACTTCAGAAAGAACTGGTCGAAGAGGTTGGTAAATCTAAAAAAGAAGTCGTAACCATTCCCGAAGAAGAGGAAATTATTAAATCCGTTCGTGAATTGTGTTATGATAAAATAAACCAGGTTATTCACACACCTTCTTCAAAAGAAATTCGAAGAAACAACTTAAAAACTATCAGTCAAGAAACTCTTGAAGCTTTAAAGGAAAAATTTCCAGAACGAGAATTTCTGATTAAAACAGCAATTCATGATCTCGAACGGGAATTGATGCGAAAAATGATTCTCGAAGAAGGTGTTCGACTTGATGGCAGAGGTACAAAAGACATCAGACCAATCTATTGTGAAGTTGGACTTTTACCAAGAACTCATGGTTCAGCTTTATTTACAAGAGGAGAAACTCAAAGTTTAGCAACTCTCACTCTTGGTACTAAATTAGATGAGCAGCTTGTGGAAGGTTTATTGCCAGAAGAGACAACCAAAAAATTCATGCTCCATTATAATTTCCCGGCATTCAGTGTTGGCGAGATTGGAAGATATACTGGACCTGGCAGAAGAGAGATTGGTCATGGAAATCTTGCAGAAAGATCTCTTAAGAATTTGTTACCAAAAGATGAAGATTTTCCATACACAATTAGGGTTGTCTCTGATATTCTTGAATCGAATGGTTCGTCTTCAATGGCAACCGTTTGCGCGGGTTCACTTGCGTTGATGGATGGTGGTGTTCCTCTCAAAAAACCTGTTGCAGGAATTGCAATGGGCTTAATTCTCGAAGGAAATAATTATAAAATATTGAGTGATATTCTTGGTGATGAAGATCATCTCGGTGATATGGATTTCAAAGTTGCTGGTACAGAAGATGGAATTACTGGTTTTCAGATGGATATAAAAGTCATGGGAATTTCCTACGAGATTATGGAAGAAGCACTTGCTCAGGCGAAAGAAGGAAGAATGTTCATTCTTTCAAAGATGAACGAAACTCTTTCAGCACCTAGATCACAAATATCAAAATATGCACCTCACCTTGTTCAAGTTAAAATTCCAATTGATAAAATTGGTGCTGTTATAGGTCCAGGTGGAAAAATCATTCAATCAATTCAAAGAGACACCAAAACTGAAATTGCAATTGAGGAAGATGGTGTAGTGAACATTGCATCAACAAGTGAAGAAGGAATTGAAGAAGCAATTTCAAGAATTAGATTATTAACCGAACCACCGCAGATTGGTAAAGTTTATAAAGCAACGGTTAAAAAAATTGTTGATTTTGGTGCTTTTGTTGAGATTGCACCAGGTGTTGAAGGTTTATTACATATTTCTCAAATAGATCATAAGAAAGTGAATAAAGTTGAAGATTACTTCAAAGTCGGTGAAAAGATCGATGTGAAGCTTATTAAAATTGAAGATAATGGCAGATTAGTTTTCAGTAGAAAAATATTGATACCAATTCCTCAAACCAAACAAACACCTAAACCGAAAGAATGATTATGTAGAAGTTTTTTATGAGTTATTATAAAGTAACGTATTTGAAGTGTAATGAAAGGATAGATAATTTTTTCAGGACATCAATTTTAGTTTTCTTTAATAAGTTATGGAAAAACTTTTCAAAAGTTTTTCCATATTTTTTATTTTATAACATAAGCGATGAGTTTGGAAATCGAATAAAAAAAGTAAAAAAAGTTTTTAAGAAGCTTCAATCTAAGCTTCTATCTAACATATCCACATTAAATCATCTATCACTTAGCTTAAAAAAGTTTTTCTATTCTATTTTTGTACCAGAATTTAAATATAATTTTATACACGGGATATTCTTATTTTCTGAAAAGTTGAACTCACCTTCGATTTTTCAGGAAGTAAAAAATTGTATTCTATTGAATTTACATAATTGGGTTTTTAAAATATTAAATTTAATAACTAACAAAGGGTTTTTATTCACATATGAAAAAAGAAATAATCATCAATGCGAGTTCAGACGAAACGCGTATTGCTATAACAGAAGATGGTTTGCTTACAGAGTATTTTGTAGAAGAAGAAAATTCACAACGTTCAGTTGGGGATATTTATCTTGGGCGAGTGGCTAAGATAATTCCCGGTATAAAAGCAGCTTTTATCGATGTTGGTCATAAACAGGATGCTTTCCTTCATTTCTCTGATATTGATTCAAAAATTGAAGAGTTGAATTCACTTCTCGGTGATGAAGATTCAGATGTTGATCTCGATGAGGAAGAAGTAGAAACTAATAGTCATAAACCAGATCTGACCAATCAACAAAAATATCAAAGGACAATTCCCAACATTCCAAGAATTGAAAAAGGGAAAGAAATTCTCGTTCAGGTAACAAAAGAACCGGTTGGAAACAAAGGTTTTCGTGTAACCACTCGTATAACACTACCAGGCCGATTTCTTGTTCTTCTTCCTTTTGACAATAAAATTGGTGTATCGAAGAAAATTTATGATCAAAGAAAAAGACGCAGACTAAGAAAAATTGTTCGTTCTATGATTCCTGAGGGATTTGGTGCAATCATTAGAACGATTGCAGCTAATGAAGATGAAGAGACAATCAAAGAAGAACTAAATCGACTACTGAATACATGGAAAGAAATTGAGCAAGCAATAAAAAATGAAAAGGCTCCGGCTCTTATTTATAAAGATGCAAGTACAACATCAAGTGTTATTCGGGATCTTTTCAATTATGAAGTTTCAAAGATTGTGGTTGATTCAAAAAGAATTTACAAGCAATTGAAAGATTATTTACATCAGGTTCATCCAGAACTTGAAGATAGAGTTGAGCTATATCGAGGTAAAGAACCAATATTTGATGTATTCGAAATTGAACCTCTAATTCGGATTGCAATGTCAAGGAAGGTCTCTCTTCCAAGCGGCGGGCATATAGTGATTGATCAAACCGAAGCAATGACTGTTATAGATGTAAATACAGGTAAATATGCAGCATCGATGAATCAAGAACAAAATTCTTTGAAAATTGATCTGGAAGCTGCAAGAGAAATTTGTCGACAGGTAAGACTGAGAGACATCGGGGGAATAATAATTATTGATTTCATTGATCTTGAAGAAGAAAAAAACAAGAAAAAAGTTTTCGATGAATTGAAAAAAGAATTTCGAAAAGACAGGGCAAAAGTTTCGATTTTACCAATGACAGAATTTGGACTTGTTCAAATTACAAGGCAAAGAGTACGTAAAAGTATTTTTCAACGAACAAGGGATGTTTGTCCTACATGCGGAGGAACTGGAATCTTAATTTCAAAAGAAAACCTGTTGAAAGATATTGAACACTGGTTAAGGAAATTTAAGCTTGGAAAATTCTTACCAAAAGTTGTTTTGAAAATTAATCCTTTCCTCGAAAACGAGATTCTAAAAGGCTTTATCCCAAAATATATTTTGTGGAGTTTGAAATATCGAGTCTTGTTGAAGGTCGAACTTGATGTATCGCTAAAAGTTGAAGAGTTTAAATTTTTTGATCCAGTAACTGGGAAAGATATAACAACTGAATATTAATTGAATTCAGAAATCATTTTTTCGATTAGCCATTTTCATCTTCTTTACTTTTAGATTGAGAGAAAATTTTTAACCAGGCCTTAACTTCATTTTTGTTGAGTTCATCAGGTTTTTCAAGGTTTGTAACTTTTCGATTCTCAAGTTGTTTGATAAAATCATCAGATGAAATTACTGTGCAGTACCTTAATCTTGCTTTTCGTTGAAGTTCTAAATCGGAAGTAATCACAATTAAATTTTGTGGGTTTTGTGATTTTTCAATGTTGATTAAAATAGTTTCATCGGCAGATTTATTTCTTGCGTGTTTAATACTCACATTGTGACTAACATTCGAATGGGAATGAACAAAATTAAATCCATCAAAAAATATTGTTGCTTTATTTCTTGAATCTTTAAAATGGTCAACAATTTTTTGAACCAATAAATTTTTTGATCTTTCTTTGTCTTCGTCAAAGAGCTTTTTCCACTCGATATTTGAGTGAATTACATTATTCCCATCAATCAAATATTCTTTCATTGTTTAATCCCTTAACGAGTGTAAATTCCACCTTGTTTAGTAATTTTAATATCCTGTAACTGAGGAGCCTTGACTCTTATCTCCAGTCTATATCCACGATAAAAACCAATTGGATTCCAATCAAAATTCATATTCCAGCAATGCAGATCTCGACTGATTCTTACGGTCGGTGCAGTTAGTTGTTTTTGATTGAAATCGTAACCGCCGTTAATAGAAAATTTCCATTGACTTGTTAGATTAAAACTTAGTGCAAAATTCATACTTGACGACTTAAAAATCATATCGGGATTAGTTCTGTTTTCTGAATAAGAAAAACCGATCGATAAATTCCACGGGATAGAATAATCTGGAATATCTTGCATCATTGTTCGTTGATTAAAACTTATTGGAGTTGTCTCTTCAATTTCAGTTGTATCTTCTGCTTGTTTATCTTTTTTGGGGGACTTCAATTGTTCTCCGGACAAACTAAGATTAAATGTTAGATAAAAATTTGTCAAGCGAGCAAGTCCAGTACCTTCACTAATCATTAGTTTATTTACTCTTGTCCTTTTTTCTTTATCATAAACATAAGGGTCGTATGATAAGCCGCCATTAAAACTGAAGAAAGTTCCTACATTCGAAAAGAATCCAACATTGATTTGAGAAAGTTTGAACTCACTTGCCGCAAAGTTGTATGAAGCACTTGCACTCAAGTTCATCAATTGAATTTTTCTTTCCTGTTGTGATGTATCTGATTTTGATGATTTAAGTTTCATTTCAAAATTATTTCCGATGTTTAGGCCGAGACTTTGTACTTCTCCAATGCCCGGTCCTCCAAAAATCTCTCTCTCATAAAAACTGTACTTTACTGTTTCTCCCCTTGAATTGATATAAGTTCCATAATACCCCCAGAATGGTTTTGAAAAATCTGGTTGATAATTATAACTCAAAGAAGGAGTAAGTGTGTGACGAAATGCAGTAATACCAAGAATATTTGGACGAGCAATTCCATAGAGTTTCGTGTTCACACCAATACTAAATCTGAAAGTTCTAACAGCACTAATTTTCTTTATATCATTTGTAACGATAGAATCCTGTCCAGTTGAGCTGATAAGTGCAAGTTTTTCAATTCGTTTGTTGTACCAGTTTTCTGTGTAGTTCAGTGAATAGTTTACATTGAAATGTCCGAATCTGTTAGAAATATAAGCCGAAGCCTGATGATTTGCTCCGCCTCTAACTTTTACATTTCGATTGACAATTTCTCGTCTGTTTGAAAGTTGAAAACTATAATTGATACCAATTTTTTCATACCATTTTTCTTCAAGTAATCCGCCTTCTTTTATTTTTTTCTTGATATCTTTTTTGAAAGGATAAAAAGGTTGAAATGAAATTCTCAAATCAGGAAGATTTTCATTAATGTTTCCGGTTCTTAAATTTTGCGTTCTGCTGTAGTAAACAGAAAGATTAATCCCTTCATCTTCAAAATTTTTTGAGAAATTAGCTGACGAGTTTATCTGGTCATTGAGTATTTCCTGTAGATTCGAACTTTTGTTTTGAAAGTATGAGTTCGACAGGAAGTTAAGATTTACATTAAGTCGTGATGTTGGACTTATTTCTTGATTATGAAGATATAAAATTCTGTATTCTTTTCTTTTTGAATAATCAGGGTCAGTTGGTTCGCCGTAATCATTATCAACATAAGAAAGTTCTAACTGACCATTGAAGCTATACCGTTTAATGTATCGATATCTTGAATTAATTGCATAACCGCCACGAGTATAAAAATCACCAAAAACAGCGAGATCCATGTAATCACTAATTGCCCAGAAATATCCGAGGTGACTTAAATATCTGCCTAAATCCTGTCGGTAACCAAAAGTTGGAGTGATGATCCCACTTCTTCTCCCAGATTGATTTGGAAAAACAGCAAATGGTAATGGAACAGGGAAAGGGATATCAGCTGTGTAAAACCAGATCCACTTTGCGATGATTTGATTCTGTTGAATTATTTTCATCTCAGGTGAATAAAAATAAAAGTGTGGTTCTTCTGCATTGCAGGTTGTGTAGATTCCATCTCTCACCAGGTAAGTTTTACTTTCAATTTTTTTGACTTTTTCACCGATGTATCGTTGACCATCCGTTTCAGATTCTGCGTGAGATATAGAACCTTGTTGAGTTCGAAAATTATACTTAATCTCAGTTCCACGATACTCTTCACCAGCATCACTTAGAATTGGAGGATTAATTAAAATAGTTTTATTGGAATCAACGGTATCTCTGCCAACTTTACCAGTAGCTTTTAAGATATTCGTAGACCAATTGATTTCAATCTTTTCCGACTTTAGTTCCATTGTTTTGTATTTGATATTAGCTTTCCCATTCAAAAACATCATTCTGTTTTTAATATCATAAATTATTGAGTCGGATGAAGTGTAGAAAATCACATCATCAATAGAAGATTTCTTTTTTGATGTATCCTGGATTGAAATAGTATCAATTTGTTGAAAGGCGAATAAAGAATTAAATAGAGCTATTCCAATAATTTGAAAAAATATTTTTTTAGTCATTTTTCATTGAGATTCATTAAAACCAGTGCCGCAGCGCCCAGTATACCTGCTTTATTTTTTGTTTTTGCTGAATGGACTTTCACTCTTTTAACAATATCTTTTATACCGTGATTTTTAATAGAGTCTTCAATTGCATCTACTAAAATTTTACCGGCATTTGCGATTCCTCCGCCAATTATAAAATGCTGGATATCAAGTGCATTGGCAAGATTTGCAAGACCAATTCCAATATAAAATCCGGTTTCTTTTAAGATTTTAATTGCCAGTTCGTCGCCTTTAAGAGCAGCATCATTAATTATTTTTGGATCAATCAAATCAAGATTGTGATCAACCAATTCAAGAATTAGTGAATCTTGATATTCATTTAACTTATGAATTGTTCTCTGTTTGATATACGAAATTCCTGCATAAGCTTCTACACATCCTCTGTTGCCGCATCGGCACTCAGGACCTGAATAGTCAATTGTCATATGACCAATTTCACCTGCACCGCCAGTTTCACCACAGAATAATTTTTTATTGATGATTATTCCACCTCCTACACCGGTTCCAATTGTAATCATTATAAAGTTGTTCAGTTTTTTGCCCTTGCCGTAAAATAATTCACCGAGAGCTGCACAGTTTGCGTCGTTATCGATAAAGACAGGTAACTTAAACTGGCTTAGTGATTTTTTCACTTGAACATTATTCCAGTTATTGAAATTTGGAGCTGATGTGACAATTCCTTTTTCCGAATCGACTTTGCCTGGAAATCCAACACCAATTCCGAGAAAAACTTTTTTATCGAAGTTTGAAACGACTTTTTTAATTCCTGTTACTAATTGATTTACTACTTTTGACGGTTTTTCAAAAGCGAGAGTTGGTAAAGCAAACTCGTCTAAAATTTTTCCTGATTTTACGACACCAAATTTGATTGATGTCCCGCCGACATCAATTCCCAGAATTAAATTTTTCATTGTTAGCTATATCATCCTTCAAATTCTTACAAATTTATTAAATGTGCATGATTTTATTTGGTGTTTGAGATTTATAAAAAATAATTTGCCCGTTATTCATCAATTATAATTTTCAAAAATTTATCAAGATTGTATAGATGCTGAATATGGTCTTTCGCTTGATTCCCATAAAACCCAAATACTCTGAAATAACCATTAAAAGAATAGTATTTTTGGACAAAATCATTATCGAACAACCTTTCAGCGAATCTTCTTTCAGAATTGGTTGAGTCGATCAAATAACCTGCTGTCTCTGTGGTGCTGGAATAATCTTCTGGAATAATTTCAGAGTGAGTAATGATGAAATGCTTTTTAAAGCTTACTGCATCTCGGGCAAATCTTAAGAAATCTTTCATCTGATCTGGATTAACTATTCTTTGGTTGTTAAAAAGAACATAATCAGTGTGTAATCCATCAAGCAAGATTATCCCTTTAATTCTTTGATAAAAGTTTTCGCTTTTTAATATCTCTCTTAAACCTCCGTATCCTGCACTGAAAGAAGATAAATAAATATTCATTTTACTATCATCAATCTGCAGGTTAAGTTTATCGAGTAAAGTATTTTTGATAGTGCTGATAATTGAGTAAAAATAATTTGTATCAGAAAAAGCGATTCTATAAGGTGATGAAAATTGTCCAAGATGAAGTGTGACTAAAACTCCACTGAAGTTACTTTTCTTAACCAGATTCTGAACAACTGAAAACCTTCCGTGAAGATGAACTAAAAGATTTAATTTTTTTGAAGTAGGTTCAAGATTCGACGGAATAAATATTTCTCCGTTGTCAATTTTGATTATTATATCTTCCCGAGTGTTTTGAGAAAAGCTTTCAGATGAATTAGAGTGAAGTAAAATAAGAACTATAAGAAATAATAACTGGAAATACCGCATATTTAAATCTCATTCTTAATGATTTTAAAATATGGTTTATTAAATAAAGATTAAAAAGGGAATGTGAAAGTTCACTTCATCAAACCTATAACATTGCATAAAGATGAAATTGTAATCGAAGGAGGAATAAGCAAATAGTTTTGAAGTATACGAAAATAATTTATATCTAATTTTGCATGGATTTTCTGATAAAGTTTTTTTGAATTTTCACCTTGACAAAAAGACAGAGTAATTTTAGTTTTACAAAAAATTCGGAGGTTATATGGCATCTAAAAAAATTCTTATGCTTGTTGGAGACTTCGTTGAAGATTACGAAGTCATGGTTCCATTTCAGGCTCTTCAAATGGTTGGACATACTGTACATGCTGTCTGTCCCGGTAAAAAAGCCGGTGAAAAAGTTCGCACTGCTGTTCACGATTTTGAGGGAGATCAAACATACAGCGAAAAACCCGGACACAATTTTACTCTAAACGCCACATTCGATAATGTAAATCCTGCAGAATACAATGCGCTTGTAATTCCCGGTGGTAGGGCTCCAGAATATATCCGACTAAATCCCAGAGTAGTCGAATACACAAAACACTTTGTTGAAAATAATAAACCAATTGCTGCAATTTGTCATGGTGCCCAGTTGTTAGCTGCAGCGGGCGGAGTTAAAGGCAGAAAGGTTTCATGTTATCCCGCAGTAAGTCCAGAAGTCAACGCAGCTGGCGGTGAGTATCAGGATATTCCAGTCGATAAAGCATTTGTGGATGGAAATCTCGTTACAGCTCCAGCCTGGCCTGCCCATCCAGATTGGTTAGCCAAATTTTTGGAAGTCTTAGGAACAAAAGTCTCTTAAAATAGACTGAATTGCTTATCCAGAATAAAAAGTCCGCCCAATGCGGCGGACTTTTTATTTTAATTTTCAGATTTTTCAAAATTTTAGCTGTTAGAGAAATCTATTGAGTCAGAAATTTGAATAAGTTCAACTTTTAATTTTTTCACGCCTGGTTTTACAATCCCCAATGCCTTGGCAGAGGCATAGGATAAATCCAATTCTCTATCATCAACATAAGGACCACGATCATTGATTCTCACAATTATGGATTTATTATTGTCTGGATTGGTCAATCTTAATAAAGTTCCAAATTTCATCGATTTGTGAGCAGCTGTCAATTCAAATTGATTATAGATTTCACCATTTGCGGTCAGACGACCATGAAAACCAGGTCCATACCAGCTTGCCTTCATTAATCCTAACGGTTTGTATGTGATTACTGGAATCAACGAGGATAAACTGGAAAAATCGTTATTAGGCTTTCTTAATTGACTCGGATTATCAATATTAAATGATTTTTCTGCATCAAAATTTGCAGAATTATCATTTACCAGATACGAAAAGCCTAACAAAGAGACTAAAATTAGAATCAGAATGATTCTATCTAAGAACTTCAAACATCCTCCATGAATTTGTTATTGATATTTACCTCTAATTGCTTACTCAAATATAAAACAGGGTTATCTGATATCCAAGACAAAAAATCAGGGGCTTAAAGATTTAAAACTTATGAATTAGTCAACTAAAATAAGCAAAATAGTCGAAAAATTAATGGTTTATCTCGGTGATTATATTTTACAGGGAATGAGAATTTTGAATTCTGTTCCAAAACTTTCCATAGATTTAAATGAAATTGTACCTTTGAGATATCTCTCAGTTAGTAATCTAGCACTATAGGTACCAAGTCCTCTGCCTTTTCCTTTTGTGCTGAAAGAACGCTTAAAAATTTGAAGTTGAACCATTTCTGGTATTACTGTTTCGTTTAATACCTTAATTTCGACTTTATCATCTAATTTATTGACAGAGATTGTGACAAATGACCCTCTTTGAGATGCTTCCAAAGCATTTTTAATGAGATTTGAAATTACCCTTCTTAAAATTGTTTTATCGGTAAAGAGATATAAATCATTTGGGATATTTTGGTTAATAGCAGTATCTCGAAATTGGGTTTGAAGTGAAAATAATGTAATTATTTCATCAATTATTTCCTTAATCGGGAATTCTTCAGGCTGGATCTCGAGCTCGCCTGACTCGGCTAATGATATAATTCTCTGAGATTGGATTTCGTCAATTAAAATCTTAACAAAATTAAGGGAAAGGTTAAGTAATTTTCTTGATTCCTCTATATTTTCAACGGGACAGTTCTCCAGAAATCCTTTAATCCCATTTATCGTATTTAGAATATCATGATAGAAAATTCTTTCTAATATTTCTCTTCGTTTTTCATGACTAATATCAATGAGGGTGAAAAGAGTAAATTTTTGTTTATTAATTTCAAAGGGAAAAGTCCATACCCGAAAATCGAGTGCCTCATTATGAATGGTTATTATTTTACATTCTTGTATATCTTTTCTATTAGCAAGACTTGCTACAATAGCTTTAGCAGCCCCACAATATCTACAGAATTCAGTGGTACCACACCCATCATCTTCATAAGCGTGTTCACATTGAAAAATTTCACCAGGCCTTAAACCGAAAAGATAAATTTGTTGATTAGTATCTAGTATATTTAATAAAGCGTGATTATAAAAAATAGTTTGTCGTTTATCATTCAAGATAAGTATTGGATGAGGTAATTCTTTAATAAAATATTTAAATAGACCCGAATTTTCAATCAATTTTTTTTGTTCTTCTATAGTATCGTTAGATTCTCTTTCAGCAGGTAGATATTTAGTTGCCATAGGCTTCCTTTAGTGTTTGTTTATACAAACTTAAAAAAATCTTAATTTAGTTTAATGAGAAATCTTGAAATATGAGAGGAATTTCTATGAAAAAAATCAATCTAATTTTTCTGGTACTGGCTCTATCCAGTTCAATTTTAGCACAATCGAATTTAAAGAAATTTACAAATGAGGAAATCTGGAGCAGTCAAAAATTTTCTTCCCAATCTTTAAGAATGGTTAAATGGATAGACGGAGGTAAGAAATTCACATTTTTAGAATCAGATTTTGTAAAAAGAGTTACATATATAGTTGCCTATGATGTTTCAAACAAAAAAAGAGATACTTTAGTCTCATCGGCTGATTTGAAAGTAGATGGCAGTGATGGCAGATTCATAATAATGAATTATGAATTTTCACCGGATGAAAAGTATATTCTTTTTACTGGATTGCTACCTGCAAGATCAATTAAATCGGGTGGAAGCATTTATCTATACGATAGAATCAAGAAGGAATTATTTAAGGTTACCGATGACGATAATGTAATTAATGTAAAATTCTCGCCAGACAGTCAACTTCTTGGATATGTTAAAAATGATAATCTCTTCATTTATGAGATTGCGACTCGTTCTGAGAGACAGTTAACATTTGATGGAAATGGAGTCATCATCAATGGCCATTTTGATTGGGTTTATGAGGAGGAATTTTCAATTATCGATGGCTGGCAATTTTCAAAAGATGGATCACAAATAGCTTTCTGGCAGCTTGATCAATCACCAGTTCCTGAAATTGAAATTCAACAATTTGATTCACTTTATTTTAATTCCATTAAAATGAGATATCCAAAAGCTGGTTCACCTAATTCGATTGTTAAGATTGGAGTAGTTGACATTTTAAGCGGCAAAATCACATGGATGGATCTCGGTGAAAATAGAGATATTTATGTTCCAAGAATCTACTGGACTGGACGATCCAATGAACTCGCAATTATTCGTATGAATAGACTTCAAAACACTCTTGAACTTTTGTTCGGGAATACCTCAACTGGCGAAACCAGAGTTATTTATGTTGATAAAGACTCATGCTGGGTGGATGTGGAAAAACTTGACTTAACTTTCCTGCCCTCAAAAAACAGATTTTTGATTACTTCTGAAAAAGATGGATACAATCATTTATACATCTATGATTTTTCAGGTAAATTTATCAGTCAGATTACATCTGGTAAATGGGAAATTGATAATGTTGTCGATGTCGACGAAAAAAACGAAGTAGTTTACTTCGTTTCAGGAATGGAAAATTTACTAGTTAGAAATCTTTATCAACTTAAAATGAATGGTAAGAATCTTAAGCGAATTACGAGTTTCAACGGAACTAATTACATCAACTTTTCACCGGACTTAAAACATTTTATCGTTACAAATTCTTCAGTTGCTTCAGTTCCAAAAACTTTTCTTATGAATGTAAATGGACGGATTCTGGATACTCTTGTACCAAACCAAAATCTTGAAAAAGCTTTGAGTGAATATTCTTTAAGCAAACCAGAATTTTTAACAATTCAAACAAGTGATGGTGAGATACTAAATGCCATGATGATAAAACCGCCTGATTTTGATCCTAATAAACGCTATCCAGTCCTGTTTTACAATTATTCAGGACCAGGAAGTCAAATTGTTAGAGATTCCTGGGGCGGTGCACAAGCTTTATGGCATCAGATGATGGCTCAAGAAGGTTACATTATTTTTATGATTGATAATCGCGGTACAGGTGGTCGAGGGAAATCTTTTAAGAATATAATATACAAAAATTTAGGTCACTGGGAAGTAAATGATCTCATCGAAGCTGCTAAATATTTGCAATCACTTCCATATGTTGATGGTGAAAGAATTGGAATCTGGGGATGGAGCTACGGCGGTTATATATCGGCTTTGACAATTTTACAGGCAAATGAGTATTTCAAGTGCGCAGTTTCTGTTGCACCTGTCACTCATTGGAAATTCTACGATACAATTTACACAGAGCGATATATGTCAACTCCTGAATTAAATTCTGAAGGATACGAAAAGAGTGCAGTAATCAATAAAGCAAATAAACTTATAGGGAAACTTCTGTTGATTCATGGGACAGCAGATGATAATGTTCACTTTCAAAATACTGTTGTGTTTGTGGATGAATTAATTAAAGCAAACAAACAATTCAGCGTGATGTTTTATCCAGGTAAAAATCATGGAATTTACGGCGGGAAAACACGAGAACAACTTTTCACTTTGATTACTAATTTTATCAAAGAAAATTTATAATCAGTTGTTTTGATAAAAATTTATTTGAATGTTTTTATCAAAGTTTGAAATTAAACTTCTACTAAAATGAGTAATAATCTAAAAATTATTTAGGGAGGTTTAATCCTATGCATAAGTTTGGTGTTGCACTTGGCGGTGGCGGGGCAAGAGGTCTTGCCCACATTGGTGTTCTAAAAGTTCTTGATTCAGAAGGAATTCAAATTGACGAGATAGCGGGCTGCAGTATGGGTGCAGTCGTTGGAGGACTTTATGCTTACTTTGGAAATGCAGAAGAAGTTGAAGCGTTTGTGCTTGATGTATTATCAAGCGAGAAATATAAACATCTTGGTATTGATAAGCTGAGTAAAAAGAAAAAAAGCGGAGAAAACAATTACCTGGAACAATTTTATGATTTTATTGGATCTAGCATACAATTAATTAAAGCATTAAGACAGGATTCTTATTTTGATGATGAACTTGTGGATGAAATTTTTAGTTTCATACCTGATGTTCTGATTGAAAATTTAAAAATAAAGTTTAGTGCAGTTGCAACAGATTTATTTTCAGGTGAAGAAGTAGTCCTATCCAGTGGAAGTCTTCTTAAGGCAGTTAAAGCAAGCTCAGCAATACCGGGTATTTTTCCACCAGTACAAATCAATAATCATCTCTTTGTGGATGGAAGCATTTCGGATCTAATTCCTGTAAGAGTGCTTGAAAAAAATAATGTAAAAAAAAATTTAGCAATAAATGTTATCAAGAACATTGTAAATCATAATCCACCTAAAAATATTCTTGAGATTTTGTATCGATCGACCAGCATTTCTACTTTTAGTTTAACTCGAGAGTTAATAAGAAATGCAGATCTTGTAATTGAACCTTATGTTGGGGAATATGATTGGGATGATTTTGATTATGCAAAGGAGATAATTTTCGCAGGTGAAAATGCTGCATTGATACATTTGAATGAAATTAAGAAACTATACAATAAGAATGTTTGGCTAAAGACTCTGAGAAAATGGAAAGAAGGAATATAATAGAGCACTTATGAAAAAGCCTTTAATTGTTGCTCATAGGGGATTTAGTTCGAATTTTATAGAAAATACACTTGATTCATTTAAGAAAGCATTTGAAGTTAATTCTGATTTTGTAGAAGGTGATTTCTGGTTAACTAAGGATTATCAAATTGTCTGCATTCACGATGAAACTACCAATCGCATCACAAAAGGTTTTAATAATTTCATTGTAACCCGATTAAACCTTGACCAAATAAAGAAAATTAAACTCAATGAGGATCCTTATCAAATTGAATCAGAAATTCCAACTTTTGAAGAAGTTATCGATATAATTCCACCAGAAAAAGGTTTATTTATTGAGGTTAAAGATAATCGAGAAGAATTTATTGATGTTCTCGAGGAAAAGCTAAAATTGACAAACATCAATCAAAAACGATTAGTAATTATTTCGTATTTCACCAACATTCTTAAATATTCAAAAAGTGTTTTGCCAGATATCGAGACACTGTGGATACTGGATTCAATTTATTCTCGAAAGAAGTGCAAAAATCCAATCTATAAGAATTTAATCTTCGAAACATTACGAGAAACCAATTGTGATGGAGTTGATCTTTGTTATTTTGATGGATTAGTTCCAGAATTTATTCAACCTTTTAAAAATCAGAAATTCAAAGTTGGAATTTTTAATGTGAACTCGACGGGCGAATTAAAAAATGTTTTAAATCTGGAAGTTGATTATATAACAACAGATGACCCAACGATTTTTCAGATGCTGAGTTAAGAGTGAGTATTCTTAAAGTTTGATTTATTACACTTCCCGTATAGTTACATTCTTTCACCATTTCGATTTGAACCAGGCAGCATCGTCATAATAAGACCGAGTTAAATCTTCCAGTCGTTTCATCTCTTCTTCAGAAAGTGGTTTGAAGCTTTTGGCAATTCGGATATTCTCTTCAAGCTCTGCAATTGTTGAAATTCCCACAATGATTGTACTTACTGGGAGAGTCAATACATACTCCATAGCCTGTTTCATTGATGTGATTCCATTCTCATGGAAAATTCTTCCACGAGCAGGAATTTTCATTCCGATAATTCCAAGATTTTTTTGTACTGCGACTGGCAATAGATTATCGATAAAAGATTTGTTATGTCTATCCGCAGCATTCAAAGCCATTAAAATACAATCGAAGTTATATTCATTAATTGCTTTTTGAAGGATAAAAGGATCATAATGACCTGTGATGCCTAAAAATCTCACCACACCACTTCGTCTTGCTTCTTCAAGAGCTTTAATTGCACCATCGTTTGCGAAGATTTTTTTCAAGTCATCTTCGGTTCTTACATTATGAAGCTGCCATAAATCAATTTTATCGGTTTGCAATTGTTTCAGACTTTTTTCAAGCAGTTTCATTGATTCGTCGTAAGTTCTTCGGTGAGTTTTTGTGGCGAGAAAAACTTCCTTGCGTCTGTATTTCATTACTTTGCCAATGTAAGTTTCGCTGATGCCCTGTCCATAAGCTGCTGCTGTATCAATGTAATTTACTCCAAGATCAAGTGCACGATTAATTATTTTTATCGATTCTTTTTCAGTACCAGGTTGTTCAAGTGTAGCCTGTCCTCCAAGTGAGAAAATTCCAACCTGATAACCTGTTTTGCCAAGTGTTCGTTTTGGTAGTGGGGAAGTTTTTGCGAGAAGTTCGGGGAAGAATTTTTCTGATTTACTGAGAATATAGGTTCCAAGAGTTGCAAGTGAGACTTTGAAAAAATTTCTTCTTGTGAATTTCATGTTTCACCTCATGATTTTTGAATTGAATTTGATAAAAAATTCATCCAGAAAGTTTTTGATATAAAATTATCACACGGAAACAACTTTAATTAAATTGGAAATTGATTTCTGTCTTGTTTTCAAACTGCCGACAAATAATAGGCGTTCATTCTTCTTTACAAGATTCTTTGCTTTTAATTGTTTGATTGTTTTCTCGATTACAGTTTCAAAATCAGAAATATCTTCTAAAACTAATGATTCAATCCCACGATAAAATTTCAAATATTTTAAAGTTTCGTACTTATTTGTAACGGCAATGACTGGAGCTTTTGGAAAGTATTTCGATAAAACAATTGCTGTAAAACCTGAATAAGTTATTGGAACAATTAGTTTAGCTTTCAAATCATTTGCAATCTGACAGGAAGCTAAGGCGATTGACTGAATATGAGCTTCATCGGTTTTGATGTAGTCGTATTCAAGATTGTGAAATGTATGTATTCTTTCAGCTCGTTTAATAATTCTTGACATTGTTTGAACTACTCTTACGGGGTCAATACCAATTGATGTCTCAGCTGTTAATAAAACAGCATCAGTTCCATCGAGAATTACATTTGCAACATCCGATGCTTCAGCTCGAGTAGGTATTGGATTGTGAATCATACTTTCTAACATTTGTGTAGCTGTAATGACAAGCTTTCGAGCCTCAATACATCTTTTGATAATATATTTTTGAGCCGGTGGAACTTCTTCAGGACCGAGTTCAACACCCAGATCACCACGAGCAACCATAATTCCATCCGAGACTTTAAGAATCGATTCAAAATTTTTTAAGCCCTGTTTTAGTTCAATTTTGGAGATAATTGGAATCGTAACTTTTCGTTTTTTCAAATACTCTTTCAATTTGAGAACATCGTTTTCATCTCTAACAAAAGATAGTGCGAGAAAATCTAAATTGTTTTTTATGGAGAAATAAGTCCATTCAAAATCTTTTGTCGTCAGTGCTGGAGTTGTAATCTTTGAATCGGGAATGTTTAGTCCTTTTCTCGTCTTTAATATTCCACCTTCTATAACTTTACACAAAATCGAACCATTTTTTTTCTCCCTCACTCTGAGTTTTATTAATCCATCATCAATTAAAATCCTTTCGCCAACTTCAACTTCTTTGGAGAGATTTTTGTAAGATGTTGAAAATTTACTTTGTTCACCAACAATCGGTTTATCAAAAATTTCAACAAACATTCCTTCCTTTAATTCAATCTGCCCATCTTTAATTTTTCCGACTCTAATTTTTGGTCCCTGAAGATCACCAAGAATTGCAATGTTCACATTAAATTTTTTTGATAATCCTCTAATATTTTGAACATGTTTTTGAAACAACTGAAATTCGCCATGTGAAAAATTTAATCGAAAGCCATCCACTCCAGAGCGGATCATTCCTTTAATAATACCAGGACTTGCAGACGCTGGTCCGATAGTCGCTATAATTTTTGTCTTTTCACTGAAAAGATTTTTCATTTTAGTTTCTTTCCTGTGGATTGAATTTTTATTTCTGCCATTTTTTGATTCACTAAATGATTTAAAAAAACATTAAACTCATTTTACCTTAAACCCAACTCGTTTTTTCTTTTTGATTCTTTCTTTTTTCTCATTTTCTCCCTTAGAAATCTCATGTAATTCTTTCAAACGATTATACACCAATTCAAAAACTGTCCCTTTTTCCCATTTACCTTTTACTAATTTGCCCGCTTTGACTCCTGTGAGGATTTCAATTCCCTCATCAATAGTTTCAATTGCATAAATTTTGAATTTACCTTTTTCGACAGCTTCAATGACTTCGTCTTTTAACATTAAATCATCGAGGTTTCGTTTAGGAATAATCACTCCATGACTACCGTCGAGTCCATGGAATTTGCAGATTTTGAAAAATCCTTCAATTTTTTCGTTAACACCACCGATTGGTTGAATGATTCCTTTTTGATTTACTGATCCTGTTACAGCAATTCCCTGTTTGAGTGGCAATCCACTTAATGCAGAAAGTAATGCAAAAATTTCAGTTGATGATGCACTGTCACCATCTATACCGCTGTAAGATTGTTCAAAACAAATGCTCGCTGTAAATGAAAGTGGGAAATCCTGACCAAATTTTTCTCTCAATAATCCAGAGATTACCAGAATACCTTTATCGTATATTTTTCCAGAGAGTCTTGCTTCTCTTTCTATGTTAACAATCCCTGTATTTCCAGCTGAAACAGTTACTGTAATTTTTGAAGGTTTCCCGAAACTATAATTGTTGATTGAATAAACAGCCAGTCCATTTATCTCACCAACTTTTTCTCCTTTGATATCGATGATTAGTTTTCCATCTTTGATCATTTCATTTATCTTTTCTTCAATCATGTTGTGACGATAGATGAAATTTTCATAAGCAATCTTTACATGATCACCTGTTACAATTTCAGCACCTGAATCTTTCGCCCAGAAATTTGCTTCACGAACAATATCAGCGACAACTGAAAATCTTGCAGTCAATTTGTTTTTTGAACCAGCATATCTTGCCGAAAACTCCGCAAGCTTTGCAATTGCAAATCGATCAAAATGTAATAAATTTTCTTCATCACAAAGTTTTGTTACAAGTCCAGCTAAATCATTTAATGCTTTTGGAGTATTTTTCATTTCATAATCAAAATCAGCACGCACTTTGAAAATCTTTTTGAAATCTTCTTCATACTCGCTTAACAGATAATAAATTTCATCGCTTCCGATAAAAATTACTTTTGTATTTATTTCAATTGGTTCAGGTTTGATGTTGGTTGTAGAGAAAAGATATTGACTTGCAAAATCCTGAATCTCAAGTTTCCGATACATTAAAACTCGTTTGAGGGCTTTCCATACACCTGGTTCAGTAAGTGCATCAAAAGCATTCAAAACAAGATAACCGCTGTTGGCTCTGAGAATTGATCCTGCTTTGATGTTCATAAAATCTGAATACCATGCGCCGCCGCCTTCATAAACTCTTTCGATTGTTCCAAAAATATTTGAGTAGGTTGGCGATGTTTCAATAATTACTGGACATTCTCTTGTTGCAGAATTATCAAGCAATACATTCACTCTATAAACTCTAAATTGATCTCTAATTTCTTTAAGTGCTGGTGGTAAAGGTTGCGAAGGAGCTTGTTGTTGTTCTGGTTTTCCTGCTTCCTTAAAATCATCAAGTGAATTTAAGATTGATTCTTTTACTTCATCCAGATATTGATGAACTTTTGGATAGTTAAATTTTTCTTTCAAGTCTGAAATTACACCGGTCACCAGATTGTTCACGGCTTCTTGCTCAAGTTTCAGTAATTTCTCTTGATATTCTCTTGAAAGCTGAAGTCCCATCTTAAATAATTCCTGAAGTTGAATTGTATACTCCTGATATTTTTGAATGACCCGTTCAGCTTCTTCTGGACTGATTACATTACTGTTAACTAATTCATTCAGTTGTTGAATTGGGACTGGCTTCCCGTTTATGATTGGAAATATTTCTGGTCGATAAAACTGTCCCATCTGAACCTGTCCCAGTGAAAAATTATCTTTCTTAATTTGATTTTCGAATTCAAGCATTAATTTTTTTTCGTCTTCAGCGTAATTATTCATTATATCTTTTCGTTTCGTTGCATAAGCTTCATCTTCTAAAACAACAGGAATCTTTTCAATCAAGAAATCAATCATTGATTCCATTGCATTGGCAAACATTTGAGCAACTCCTGCTGGAAAAACAAGGAGTCTCGGCATATCTGGATTAGAAAAGTTATTCACATAAGCATAATCATTCAGAACAGGGCAATTTGGACTGATCCTTTCCAGAATTTTTTGAATGGTTGTAGCTTTACCAGTTCCTGAAAGTCCTGTAACGAAAATGTTGTAACCTGGTGCATATAAATCGACGCCCAATCTCAATGCCTTAAGAGCCCGTTCCTGTCCAATGATTCCTTCGATAGGTTCAAGATTCTTGGTTGATTCGAACTCGAAAATTTCTTGATCGCATGTCCAGGTTAGTTCAGTTGATTTAAGTGGTTGATAAGCCGGGGCAGGTTTAAGTTTTGCCTTCATGTTTAACCTATAATTTTCTGATTTTTGATATGCATAACAAAATTAATTAATTAAATTTTGAGTTGAAAGATTTTATATTGGTTTAGTTACAATCGTTCCAGAAAAAATTTCATAATTGTGAAGCAATAAGAAAATGAGAGTAATCGAAAAAACAGTATTTCTAAAATTTCAGCTTGCGTTTAAAGTTTTTTTATCGAATCGTTTTAGAAAAGAGATAGTTCATAAATTTATTGATTCTACAACGGTTAAAGATTTAATTGAATCGTACGATGTCCCTCACACTGAGGTTGATGTCATACTTGTTAATAAAGACTCAGTTGATTTTAATTATAAAATTCAAGATGGAGACAGGATTGAAATTTTTTCTGACTTTAAGAAGGCGAGATTCAAGAAAGTAATTCATCTGAAACCAATTTATAGAGGAAAGATGAAATTTATTTGTGATGTTCATCTTGGTAAACTTGTTCGTGAAATGAGAAAACTCGGGCTTGATATGTTTTATGATAATTCATTAACAGATGATGAGATTGTTAAGATTGCTTTGAAAGAAAATAGAATTATTCTCACCAGAGATACTGGATTGCTTAAAAGAAAAGAAGTGAAATTTGGATACTTTGTACGTAATATTCTTCCTGATAAACAAGTAAAAGAAATTCTCAAAAAATTTGATCTGACTCGGCATTTAAATCCTTTATCACTTTGCCTTGAATGCGGCACAAGACTTAAAAGAATCTCATTCAAGAAAGTCAAATTGAAACTCCCTGATTATAAGTTTGAATTACCGCAAAGGTTTTACTTTTGCAGCAAGTGTGATAAAATTTATTGGCAGGGATCTCACTTTGATAGGATGATGAAGAAAGTTAAACGATATCTTCGAAAGAAATGATTAATTATCCCTCAGATTAAATACTGAATTGGAAAAAATCATTTTAATAGAATCTAAGTTTGGTTTTCAACAATTGTTAAATAGGATTTATAATCTAAAAAAATTTTCTGGTCGACCATAAAATATTTATAAGAATTTTCTGATTGACCGTAAAATTCTTATAAGAATTTGCGGTTTGACCGTAATTTAAAATTGCAGGGAAATTTGAGTTAAAATCGATGATTCAAAGAACAACTGTTCGATTAATAGAAGAAAAATTGTTTCGGGGTAAAGTAATAGTAATTATAGGAGCACGTCAGGTTGGAAAAACTACTTTGATGAAATATTTAGGAGAAATTCCTAATCTCAAGTATCTTTGTCTGAATTGTGATGAACCTGATGTAAGAGAAATTTTAAATTCACCAAATTCTTCACAGATAAAATCTTAAGGATTATAAGCTCATTCTTATGGATGAAGTGCAGAGAGTAGAAGATATTGGTATAACGATTAAAATCATCGTTGATATGCTTCCAGAGTATCAGGTTATTGCAACAAGTTCATCTTCAGTTGGATTAACAGAACAATTAAATGAACCACTGACTGGCAGAAGATATGATTTCATTCTTTATCCAATCTCATGGAAAGAAAATGTGGATCATGTCGGATATCTCGAAGGAAATAGAAATCTGGAAAATAGATTAATCTATGGTATGTATCCTGAGATTATCGTAAAACCTTCAGAACAAAAAGAAATTTTAAAAAATATAACTCAGAGTTACCTATTCCGTGATGTTTTAATGTACAATTATTTGAAGCAACCTGAATTGCTTGAAAAACTTATCAAAGCATTAGCATTACAGATTGGAAATCTTGTTTCGTACAATGAGCTCTCGCAGCTATTAAAAGTCAACAATGAAACAGTGATGCGATATATCGAAATACTCGAAAAATCATTTGTGATTTTTAGACTTCCTTCTTTTCAGAGAAATATGAGTAATGAATTGGCTAAATCAAGAAAAATATATTTTTATGTTCTCGGTGTTAGAAATGCAATCATTAATAATTTTCTTCCCATTGAAAAAAGCACTGACTTTGGGGCTATGTGGGAAAATTTTCTGATTGCTGAAAGAATCAAAATGAATACAAATAATAAGATAGATTTGAATTATTATTTCTGGAGAACTCATCAAAAACAGGAAATTGACTTTATCGAAGAAAACGAAAGAAATATAAACGCATTCGAATTCACATTTCAGCAGGTTAAGAAGAAAAAGATTCCGAAAACATTTTTAGAAAACTATCCTTCTGCTCATACTTTCGTTATTGGTAAAAAAAATTTCAATTCATTCCTGGGGGTTGAATAAGGTACTTCGAAGACTATTGGAATTTAATTTGTATTTATCTTAACTTTTAAAAGAAAATTAAAGGAGACCAACATGGCTGAAGTCCTACACATCCATCCCAAAAACCCACAAATGAGATTCATCAATAGAGCAGTTGAAGTTCTAAAGCAGGGAGGAGTAATAATTTATCCAACTGATACAGTTTACGGACTTGGTTGCGATATCTTTCAGAAGAATGCAATTGAAAGAATTTATCAGATTAAACCAGGACTTGATGATAAACCATTGAGTTTTATTTGTGCTGATCTTAAAGATATTGCTCACTATGCAAAAGTTTCAACACAGGTTTATAGATTTCTAAAGTACGCATTTCCTGGTCCATATACTTTCATTTTGCCAGCAGCTCGGGAGGTACCGAAAAAATTATGGAGCAAAAGAAAAGCTGTTGGTATTCGTGTACCTGATAATTTGATTGCTCAACTACTTGTTAAAGAATTACAACATCCAATAGTAAGCACAAGCGTGACAGAAGAAAAAGGTGAAATTATGAATGATGAAGAATCAATTGTTAAATTCTACGGAAAGAAAGTTGATTTAATTTTGTACTCTGGACCACTTGGATTAACACCTTCAACAATTATTGATTTCAGTGGAGAGGAACCAGAAATTGTTCGCGAAGGTGCGGGGGAAATTGATTTTCTTGAAGTTACTGAGGAGTGATAGAATTATAATTCAAAGTTACTGTTTATAAGAAAATTAGAATTACAAAAGAATACGTTTTCAATTGTAAAAGGATAAAATCACAATTTTTAGAAGGGGTGAATAATTCTATTTATTCAAAAGTTTAAGTGTTTAGTGCTTAATCAAAAAATTATTAGAAGTTTATTTCACTTAAACATAGACTGCTAAAATTCATACGAAGCAAAAAGATTTAATATTGACTCGTTTTTAATTGGTTTTGCATTAATCAGGTAGCGCACATTAAAATTCAAAGAGAAGTTTTTTGTGAGTGAATATTGATTGTAAAGTTCAATAATAGTCCGTTTCAGATCTCCAAGTGATGGATTTACAGCAAAGGTTGTTTTGAGTTTTTCCTTAAGAGAAATAAATCTGCCTCCAAGGTTTAGAGTTAAATATTTATACTTTGAATTAGAAACTTCCGATGAACTGGAAGTAATCCCAAAAAATGATTGAAGTGATTTTCTCCAGAATGATTGTACATTAAGACTAAAATTTAAAAATTGAGCGGATTGGTTTCTAAATGTGTAATCCGTTTTCTTACTTGTAATCAGATTAAAGAATATACGGTGTAGAACATAATATCTAAAATCATAACTTGAAGAAAACATAAATTGATTCGTTACATCGTTCAATTGAGATTGATATTTAATTGTGTCGGTTGTAAAAGGATCAATATCATTTTGAACTTTAAAGCGTGAATAACCAAAAGTGAAATTTGGGAAATTCATTCGTGGATAGATTGAAACAGAACTTTCAAGATTTTGAAAAGTGGTAGTTGCAATTTTCGTCTTCTGCAAATTATCATTCAATCTTTCAAAATAAGCTGAAATAAAAACTCTGTTATCAAACAAGCCTAATCGATCCAGAATTTGAAATCCTTTCAAATCATTTCTTAAAAAATTCTGCCCAAACGAAGTGTAGTCATTACCACGATAGATATAATAAGTACGTAAGTAATTCCCAAAATAATTTAAGCTGAATAAGACTTCACCAGCCAGAGTCGCCAGTTCTTGAGGATTTAATGGAATAGTAAACTGATTAATTGTGATGAACTTGCTTCCAATATCTCTAACTCTTTTTATAAGTAATGGATCACCACCCAGAGGTTTACCTTCACCGAAAAGAGAATCAATTAATTTATCAGTAAAATTACCTGTAGAAATATCATTGTTGAGAATAGACATTGAACCTTGTGCTTTCAGTAAAATTCTTTGATCATCAATTCCAATAAGCAAATCAGTTCCAACAACAAGATTTTCTTTAGGCCTTGCACCAAAATTTATCGATCCCATTTCATCTTTAGAGTGAAGATATGTAAAACCTAACTGAAAATTTCTTCCTCTTCCGAAATATGGTCTTATTGCAAATAACTTTCGTTGATAAGTGCCGAGATTCACTTTCCCAAATGGATAACCAAATTTTACTGAATCAATTGGTATGATATTACTTCCAATTACAGCGCTATCCCTTGAATAGAGTTGAAGCAATTCACCTTCAATTTTTCTTGTGATTTCGCCGTATGAAACTTGCATATTGAAAAAGCCCAGTTCAAGAGTACCTGTAACTCCTCTCAATCTTTTTCCACTCATTATTAATGATGGGTAAACAGGATAATGGTCACCAACAAAAAATTTAAAGAAATCCATATCGAGACTGAGTAAATATCTATTCTGTGGTTGAAGATAGGGTCTTTCTTCATTTGTAATGTATAAGTAAAGTTTTGAGTTTAGTATTCCATAATTTGAACTGAAGTTAGCTGTCAAGCGATTAAAATTGAAATTCCCGTTCCTCATGTTTTCGTGACTCGATTCGAGTTGAGTAGAACCGTAGTATTTGAAAAGCGTTCGAGTTCTGCCTGCTATTGGAGCACCAGATAAAACATCGAATCGATATTCGTTTGTATAAATTGGATTTTTATTAATATCAAACAGCAAAATTTTAAGGGTATTGGAACCTGACTTTAGATTCTTATAAGAACCTGATAGAGTGTAAATCAAATCACCGTCGAATTTCAATAATCGGGTTATCTCTTCATTGTTAATCCAGATTCTTGTAAAATTTTTCTGAACTTTATCACTAACTTTTAACAACGAGAAAGCCACAAAGAATTGATCAATTTCAACTGGTTCATTACTAACAGGATTCAGCAAAATTACTTTTTCCTCATATAGCGTTTGTTGTTCACTTTTGATGACAAAGATTCTCACATAGTTGCCGGTTCGAGTTACATTAGAAGGATAATTAATTACTCTTCCATCACTGGTGATAATTTTTAGAAAGTATTCAATATACGGTGAGAGAACATCTCTCGAGGGTATTGTTCCAAAGATAGTCGATCCCTGAAAGTTCAGCTCCAGTGGGATAAATTCTAAGCTTGCCGAACTTCTATAAAATAGAAGTACCTGTTTTATATCAATGGGTTGAATGATACCGAATCGTAATTCAATATTTTGATATTCAAATACATTGGCAGGTTGTTGATGAGAAATATATCCATCTTGTCCGTACATCAGACAGAATGAACTAAACAATAAAGCCAATGAAATTAGTAGTCGTTTCAACTTTGAACCTTCCATTTTTTCATTTAGAGTTAATCGAAATCTTCATTAATTATTTTTACTGTTCAAAGTCAAGGTAATAAATTCTAAATGTACCCTGTGGAGTCTGAACTCTTATGTATTTCTCTTGAGTTCTCAAGGAATTTCTCGATTCATTTCTTTCTTCATTTGTTGAAGGATTGATGGAAACATTTCCCTGACGGGTCACGAATGAAGTATTACCGGCTTCAACATCACCAGTTTGTTGAACTCCGAATAAAGCTCTAACATTAACTAAACCACTTTCAGCTGTCAACAAAGTTGAACCATCTTCAAGTACTTTAACAAGACCTGATGTTCCTCTAATCGTTGCAACTGCAGTAGGTGTTGTAATGATGAATTCATCGCCTTCTTCTTGTTTTTCAACATCAAATCTCATCGTTCCAATATCGATCTTTGTATTTTTAATTAAGCCTCGATCCTTTTTATCTGCGAAAATTGTAATTACAGTATTTTCTCTGACTCTTAAACTGCTGCCATCGAGAAACCTTACAACAGCTACTGATTTATGTCCAGTTCGTAATTGATCTCGTGTTTCGAGTTGAGTTAAAGGTTTTGTTACAAACCAGTCGGATTTTGGTTTTTTGTGCTTGACATCCTGAATTGTTTTTATTACTACTGCAGCACTTGCGAGTGATGAGTTTGGATTTTCATGAGCAAAACTCTTCAATAAACTTACTGAAAAAATTAAGACAACAATGAATAGAATATTGCTTTTCATCTTGCCCTCCTTATTATTCCTGTTCAATTCTGATGATTTGATTCGCATTCATCTCGAGGAAAAGTACTAATTCTTCAAATGTCATGATTGTCCCATCTTCTCTGCGAATCTGGAGTGAAGCAGGATTTAACTGCCCACTTTGTAATAATTGAATTAAACTATTATTGCCCAATCTTTGCAAAGCATTATTGAATCTTTGAACGAGTTGTTGATATTGCTGAGATTCAGGATTTAGAATATTGAAGTTTACGATTTCACTAAAAATTTTTGTTCCACCAAAAGGACCAGGAATTGAAGCCGAAACTTGTAAAACGATTTCTGCACCTGGTCTTAATTCTCTTTCTAAGAGATCCCGTAGATTTACACTGTTTGATTGTCCAACACTTCTATTATTTACATATGGAGTTCCTCTCTCCAATGCTTCTTCTAAGGATTGAGAAGGATCTCTTCTCTCACTTGCTTTTATGAAATACTCACTAACTCCTTGAACCGGAGTCCATTCAACCAAAATATTGCCAGCATCATAAGTTCCGTTAGCTTTTGGATTGATAATTGTGATTGTTTGTGACGGATTAAGAAAGACTAAATTTCTCGTATCTGAGGATAGCTGGATATTTCCTGATGAATCGAAGAGTACAACAGTTAATCTGTATTCACCAGTTGGTTTTCCATATCTGAGATTTTCTTCAATTAAATCAGTGTTCGATCTATGATCATAAATTCTAACATCTACTTTGCCTATATCATCATTGCAAATTGTTCTTGCGAGAAATGGGAGAGTAATAAACCAGGCAACTTCAACAAAATCAGTTGCACCAACTTTTTTCCATTCAACAGTACCAGACATTCTTACATACTGACCAGGTGCATTAATTTCAGCACAAAAAATTCTTGGTGCACCTTGCAGATCATTTAAAGTAGTGAATGAAGCAAAGTCGGTTGTTGTCAGATTCGGGAAAACGATTAATCTAATTGATGGCTGAGAGAAAGCGAGATTAACAATAAATAATACGATGATTACTAACCTTAATTTCATAGCCCCTCCTTTATTTTAATCAAACTTTGTATTGATTAATTTGTAGTTATAAATGTAAAATTTATTATTATTTTCAAATGTAAAATAATTTTTTTTGTAATTATTTCAAGTCGGATTTTGCTTAAAAATTGTATTTTTGATTTAGACTATGCTAAAACAATTTGTAGATATCGCAATAAAATTAACCTCCGAGAAAAACCTTGACACATTATTGATTCTAATAGTTGATAGTTCTCGCAATATATTGAATGCTGAAAGATCAACTGTGTTTTTGTATGATGAAGATTCCGATGAACTTTATTCAAAAGTTGGAACGGGAGTCGATCAGAGAGAACTGAGATTTTCTGCAAAAACAGGAATTTCTGGGCGAGTTGCTCTCACTGGTGAATGCATTATTACAAATGACCCTTATAACGATCCAAATTTCAATAAAGAAATTGATACCAAGACAGGCTTTGTAACTCGAAATATCTTAACCGTCCCGATGAAGAATATTGATGATAAGATAATTGGTGTGTTTCAAGTATTGAATAAAGTTGATGGCAGCTTCACTGATGAAGATAAAGATTACGCTTTAGCCTTCGCGTCAATTGCAGCTGTGGCAATTGAAAACTCTCGATTGATTCAAAAACAAAAAGAGCAATACGAACTTTTACAGAAAGCTTACGAAGAATTACAGGCAGCACAAGAAACCATTATCAAACAAGAAAAATTTGCAACAATTGGACAGTTTGCCTCAGGTATCAGTCATGAAATTAAAAATCAATTGGGTGTTGTAATGGCAGTTGAGGCGATTAAAAAAATGCATCCCGATAATCCTCGAATTCAAATGTACACTCAGTTGATTATTGATGCACGAAACAGAATAATAAACCTCCTTGATGAAATCAGAGATTTCACAAAAAAGAAGGATTATGAAAAAAGTGTGATTGATTTAATTCCAATAATTAAAAACACCATCTCAATTTGTGGATTTGATAAAGACCTGAGCACGATTAAAATCATATTTGAACACTCAGAAAACATTTCTCCAAGAATAATTGGCAACGCCGATAAGATTCAACAGGTATTGATTAATTTGATTCGAAATGCAGGACATGCATCTGAACCGAAAAGCAGAATTGAAATTTTTGTTGAACCGGTTGATAATTTCTGGGTTATTAAAATCAAAGATTATGGGAAAGGAATTCCAGACGAAATTAGAGAAAAAGTCTGGGAGCCTTTTTTCACAACTAAATCGAGTGGGACCGGGCTTGGATTGGATATCTGTAAGAAAATAATTGAAAATCACAATGGACAAATCTGGTTTGAATCAAAAGAAAATGTAGGAACGACATTTTATATCAAATTACCTGCTGCGGTTCAGGAATGAATTCATTAATTCATAATCTATCAAGAAAAAATCTCGAAGCTCTCATTCAAGCTTTTGAATATATTTCATCTCCACTAAATCCCGACGAAATTCTGAAGCTTGTACTTGAACAAATCTCAAATCTGCTTAATGCTGAGGCTGGTTCGATATTTTTGTTGAATCAAAATTCGAAACAATTAGAACTAAAAGTTGCGACCAATCTTTCAAAAGAAGAAATAGAAAAAATCAAAGTGCCTTTCGGAAAAGGACTGGCAGGTTTTGTTGCTGAAACTGATAAGGTTGTTAACATTTACGATGTGAGTAAAGATGAAAGATTTTATTCTAACATTGACCACATAACAGGTTTCAAAACCAGAAACATTTTAACAGTTCCTCTGAAAACTTCTGAAAGAATTATTGGTGTAATTCAGGCTTTGAATAAAAAAGATAATCATCATTTCTCAGAAGAAGATGAATTCCTTTTAGTTGAATTTGCTCGACTTGTTGGTTTAACATTAGAAAAAGCATGGCTACATTCTCAATTGCTGGAAAAACAAGTAATTGAAACAGATTTGAAAATTGCAAGTCAAATTCAGGAATCATTGTTACCCAAAAAGGAAATTCATCTCAAGGATATTTATGTTAAGGGTTACTATAAACCAGCAAGATATATCAGTGGTGATTATTATGATTATTTTCTTATCAATGATAATGAACTTCTTATAGTACTTGGTGATGTTGCTGGAAAAGGTGCGCAGGCATCGTTAATAATGGCTTCGGTTAAAGCTTATCTTTCTTCAGCAATTGAATCGAAAATTGATTTCATCTCGATGTCAAATAACCTGAATCGATTTTTAGCAAAAAATACACCGCTTGATAAATTTATTACAATTTTTCTTGCACTGATTAATTTTCAGAAAAGTGAAATTACCTATATCAATAACGGACACGAACCCGCTTTAATTATTTCTTCTGATCATGAATTGATAAAACTTAATTCAAACAACTTGATGATGGGAATACTTGAAGATTATGAGTACATACCTACAACTGTTCATTTTCCAGAAAATTCTTTTCTTTTCGTTTACACTGACGGCGTAACCGAATCAAACAATCCTGATGAAGAAAGATTTGGTGATGAAAGATTATTAGAAATTTTACTTAACAATAAGCATCGACCTTTAAAAATTTTTTCTGAATTGCCAGATAAAATTGAAAAATTTGCAGCAGGACAACCCCAATTTGATGATATAACTATGTTGATTGTTATTAAAGGGGAGAGATTGATATTTTAATATAATTTTTGTGGATTCTCGTTATAATGCATATTAATTATTCAAACATTAAATTGAAAACGAAAATCGAGTTTAAGAAATGAACAATAGAGAAAATTTCGAGATAGAAAAATTTGATGATTTTTGTAAAATAACCGTTAAAGCACCAATTGCTGCTGCACCTTTAACAGTTGTATTCAAAGAAATTATTGATGAAGTAATCCAAAAACAGGGATGTAAAAAAATTCTCTTTGATTTAAGAAGTGTCGAATTCGTTGATAGCTCATTCATTGGTGCAATTGTATACGCTTATAAAATACTAAACAAACTCAATGGCAAAATCTCTTGTGTTGTTAGTTCAGCTGCTGTTCATGATAGATTCGTAATATCTCAACTGGATGCTTTGTTTATGATTGCTTCAGACTTAAAACAAGCTGAAAAGGTATTGATTAGTTAATTGAAATTGTATGAGTCTTATTTATGAAGACTTTTTAAGTATAATTCACTGCGCTATCAACTCTGTCACACCGAAAGAAATCTTCAAAACAAGAATAAAAAGAGAAAATAACTTTTTAATTATAAATGAAAATTTATTTAATCTGGATGAATATGAAAAAATCTATGTGATTGGCTTTGGTAAAGCTTCGTCTGCAATGGCTTCTGAATTTGAAAAATATTTTTCTGATAGAATTGAGGAAGGTTTTGTTATCACCAAATACAATCATAAAACACCAACTCAAAAGATTGAAATTTTTGAAGCAGGGCATCCCATTCCAGATAAAAATACTTTAACTCATTCTAATAAAATTATCGAACTACTTCATAAAACAAAGGAAAACGATCTGGTAATCTGTTTAATCTCTGGCGGTGGTTCTTCATTATTTGAAAATCTAATTGAAGGTTTTACAATTGAAGCTTTAACTGCTATCAATGAGTATTTAATTCATCACAAATTTTCAATTCATGAAATTAACAAAATCAGGAAAGCTCTATCGAAAGTAAAAGGCGGAAAACTTTTAAGTTATGTTTATCCATCTGAATTAATTTCAATCATTATTTCCGATGTTGTTGGTGATGATTTAAGTACAATTGCTTCTGGACCAACTTATCTTGAAGAGGGTCATAATTTTTCCTGGATGAAAAAGAATCAAATGAGTTCGATTAACTTTAGAAATGAAAATCTTTACGAAAAGCTTTCGAAATTAATTTTATTTGAACCTGTTCCAGAAAAAATTGTTGACTATTACAAAACACACGTTCATAATTTTATTGTTGCATCAAATAAAGATGCAGTTAATGAAGCAGCCAAAGTTGCAAAGAATCTGGGATATAACATTCACTCACAAAGATCTGATGTTTCAGGAACAACTGAAGATCTATGTTCACAATTATTTTCCGCGTTAATACAGTTAAATGATTCAAGTAGACCAATCAAGGAATGTATTATCTGGGGTGGCGAAACTTATCTGGAAGTTCAAGGAAGCGGACTTGGAGGAAGAAATACCCATTTTGTACTTCAGTTTCTTCATCTATTAACTGAATCAAAAATCTCTCTCTCAATGGAATTCCTAATTTCTTCAATTGCAACTGACGGAAATGATGGCAGGACAGACTCAGCAGGTGCATTCATTACAGGGGAAATGATTAAAAAAATCTTTGATTCAAAAATTGATTATAAAAAATATCTGATGGATTTCGATTCATATAATTTCTTCAATCAATTTAATGGATTAATTAAAACTGGTCCCACATTAACAAATGTAATGGATGTAATGATTGCGTTGGTTGTGAAGAACTAAATTTCATCTTTTCAGAAACTATCTAAAAGAAAGTCTCATTCTAAATTTCTTATTGATAAATAATCTTCAAAAACGAAAGTTATCATAAAACTCATCTTTGCGACAAATAATGAAAATCGACATCAAATTTTAACAGAATTTTCAAATCGTAACAAAAATTATTAATTAGAAAAGAAATCGTTTAATGGAAAAAATTTTAAACTTGTATTAGTTTGTAAACAGAAAAGATTTTTTGCCCCCGTAGCTCAGCTGGATAGAGCACTGGCCTCCGGAGCCAGGTGCACAGGTTCGAGTCCTGTCGGGGGTACTGTTAAGTATAAATTAAAATCGGAGAATTATGAAAGTATCAAAAGAATTCAGATGGGAAATGGCTCATCGTTTGCCTTTTCATGAAGGTCGTTGCAAAAATTTACACGGTCATTCGTATAAAGCTCTGGTTCAATTCGAAGGGGAGCTGGACAAAAACGGAATGTTAATCGATTTTTATGATATTCATAAAATTGTACATCCAGTAATTGACGAAATGGACCATTCCATAATTTGTGATAAAAATGACCAAGAACTGATTGAGATTGCCAGAAAAATCAATGAACGAATCGTGATTATCGATTTTCCTTCTACAGCAGAAAACATTTGCATCTTTATTCTAAATCGAATTTTGAATCAGAATTTGCCTGAGAATTTGAGATCAATTACAGTTAGAGTTTATGAAACACTCGATTCTTTCGCTGAGTTAACGAGACTAATTCAAAAGTAAGTCTAAGAAATGTAAGAGAGTGGAAATGATTCAGGAAAATGTAAATCAAAAAAAATTAGCTGTTGTTCTTGCAAGTGGAGGAATGGATAGCTGCGTAACAACTGCAATTGCAGCTCAAAAATATGAACTGGCTATGCTGCACTTAAATTACGGTCAGCGGACTGAGAAAAAAGAATTAAAAGCCTTTAATGATATTGCAGATTATTATAATGCAAAACACAGGCTTGTCCTCGATACAACTTTCTTCAAAAAAATAGGTGGTTCTTCTTTGACGGATGAAAATATTGAAGTTTCACTTGCTAACTTAAATTCAAAAGAAATTCCAACTTCTTATGTTCCATTCCGAAATGCGAACATTCTTTCGATGGCTGTTGCATGGGCGGAGGTTCTCGGTGCGGAAAAAATTTTTATTGGAGCTGTTGAAGAAGATTCTTCTGGTTACCCTGATTGCAGAAAAATTTTTTATGAGAAATTCAACGAAGTAATTAAAGTCGGAACAAAACCAACGACAAACATCACAGTCGAAACACCGCTAATCTCAATGAAAAAATTTGAGATTGTTAAAAACGGAATTGAGTTGAACGCACCTTTTCATTTAACCTGGTCATGTTATAAAGATGAAGAAGTAGCCTGCGGTGTTTGTGATAGTTGTGCTCTGCGGCTCAGAGGTTTTCAAATGGCAGGTTTTGATGATCCAATTCCTTATCGTGTAAAACCAAAATATATTTGAGGGAAAAAATGGAAGACAAAATCAAAATCTTAGAAACTTTCGATAATCAATTTCCGGATCGAGATTATTTAATTACTCATGTTCAACCTGAATTTACATCAGTCTGTCCGAAAACTGGAAATCCTGATTTTGGTAAGATTACTATTGAATATATTCCAGATAAAAAATGTGTAGAACTTAAATCTTTGAAATATTATTTCAATTCATTTCGTAATGATGGAATTTTTTACGAGAGCGTTGTCAATTTTATTCTTGATCATCTGGTGAAAGTACTCCAACCAAGATATATGAAAGTAACAGGTGAGTTTAATCCTCGAGGCGGAATGTATTCTGTAGTAGTTGCTGAGTACCCTTACAAAAAATCATAAACTTAAATTGATTAAATGATCAAAACTCTTGTTTACTATGTTGGCGGAATTATTCTTTTTATTCTCGGGATGATTTTCTATGGAATATTCCAGGATTTCCGCAAGGTTAGTCTCCATACTCTTCTTGTTGAAAGAAAAATTTCAAAAATTGAAAATCCAAGAATTGTTGTAAACAAAATTGATTACAAATTACATCTACATGTTGATTCAATTCTTATCAAAACTTACAACATCGCTCTTGGTGGTAATCCGAAATACTCAAAAGAATCAAAAGATGATCGCTTTACTCCTGAAGGTGAATATTTCATTTGCTGGAAAAAAGAGACAACTGGACTTGGTAAAGTTTTGATTCTCAACTATCCTAACATAAATGATGCTGTGAGAGCTCTTAAAGATGGATTAATCTCACAAAAAGAATTTGAAGAAATAAAATTAGCCAGTGAAAATAAAACCTGTCCACCGATGAACACCAGACTCGGTGGTTATATCAAAATTCAAGGTAACGGGAAATTTGATTTTGTGTTGAGAATTTTGCCATTTGTTTTTAACTGGACAGATGGTTCTATTGCTGTCAATAACTCAGAAATTGAGGAATTATATGAAGTATGTCCAATCGGCACTCCTGTTTACATTTATTAGTCTGTTTTTACTTTCTTCATGCGGCAAGAAAGATGAACGGAAACCAATCTCATCTTCCACTGAGGGTTCACTTATAATCGCAAAAAAGAATCCTGTTGAGATTGCTGAATCAATTCTATCAACAAAAGTTATTTTCACTCTTACTGATGATAGTCTTAACAGAATTTCAGGAGTTTATGAAGATAGTGTTTACGGAATTGGATTTTTTACTCTGAATCCAGTTGCCGATTCAAACCGAATTATCTTTAAATCAAAAACTTATGATGGAATTGGAGAAGGTTCAATTATAGATGCCATTACTCTAAACCAAAACGAAAAATTTATTTACTTCAACAGCGGAACAACTTTCATTGGTTCACAAAACTTTGAAGTATTTCAATACCTCTTTTCTCCAGAATCAAAAAATATTTTTACTTCATACACAACCATAAGCAAATCTGGAGATGTTAATTTTGTATTTTCAAAAAATGTTTCGTATCGAGGTAAATTCATTGAGGAATTTTTCAAAGAAAAAATCAGAAAGAATTTCATCGAAGATCTATCTGAAAAAAAATTAGTGACTAAATATGAGTAAAAATATTTTCTTAACTGGTTTTCCGGGTTTTATATCATCTAGACTTATTCCAGAATTACTCAAAGAAAGGCCAGAAGCAAAAGCTTTTCTGCTTGTCCAACCAAAATTTGCTGAATTATCCAAAAAGCAAATTACCGCACTGAAGGAAAGATATCCTGAATTAAAAAATAGATTGATCTCAGTTGAAGGTGATTTAACTTACAAAGATATTCTCTATGATTCGACAAATTTTGATTTTAATTCTGTTTCAGAAATTTTCAATCTTGCTGCTGTATATGATTTGCGAGTCGAAAAAGAACTGGCTAATAAAGTTAATGTTGGTGGAACTAAGAATCTTGTAGAGTTTTCAAAAAAATTTTCATCTTTAAAAAAATTTCATCACATTAGTACCTGTTATGTTGCTGGCTGGTATTCTGGAAATTTCTGCGAAGATGATTTTGATAAAGGGCAAACTTTCAAAAATTACTATGAAGAAACAAAATTCATCTCCGAAAAGATTATTCGGGAGAATTCAAAAGACATTCCTTTTGTGATTTATCGTCCATCAATTGTGATTGGTGATTCACAAACAGGCGAGACAAATAAATTCGATGGTCCATATCCAATTATCTTTTTGATTAATCGATTACCAAAATTCAGTCTGATGACTCAGGTAGGAACTGGAGTAAATCCTGTAAATTTAGTTCCAGTAGATTATGTTGTTAGTGGAATTTCAAAACTATCAACACTTGATGAAGTCTATACAACTTATCATCTCTGCGATCCGCAGCCATTAACTCAAACTGAGCTCGTAGAACTTTTTTCAAAACAACTCAATAAAAAACTCATACCTGTTAAAGTGAAACCAGAATTTGTTAAATCTCTCTTAAAAATTACTTCAATTGCAAAACTGCTTGGACTTTATCCACAAATGATAGATTACTTTGATCATCCATTATATTTTCGTTGTGAAAAAACTCTTGCGAAGTTGTATGCATTCAAAATTCAGCCTCCGAAAATTCGTGAATACATTCAGGTTATTATTGATTTTGCATTGAAGAACAGAACAAAAATTTCAAGAAAAGGTCTATGGTGAAATTTAGAGTCACATTCATTGCATTGGTTTTACTTTTACTCTGTTTAAATGTTTACGGTCAGAATTATGAGATAAAAAAAATTCAATTTGAAGGAAATGAAAATTTCTCCGGAAGTACTTTATCCAGTATTATACTCTCAAAAGAATCTCCTTTCTGGTTGTGGAAATTCTTAAACAAGTTTACCAATCTGGGCAAAGAACCTGTATATTTTGATTCACTGAATTTAGATGAAGATGTAAAAAGACTACAGAAATTTTATCGTGATAATGGTTTTTTCATTGCAGAAGTAAGTGCTGAATATAAGTTGAATCAAAAGAAATACACAGCTGAAATTCAATTCAACATAATTGAAGGCGAAAGATATATAATCAGGAACTACATCTACACCGGATTAGATTCAAACAAAATTGGTTCATGGCTTTTTGAAAAAATTCACCGAGAAAAAATTGTTAAATCAGGCGATTACTTTTCGAGGAACAAAATTGAAGATGATGCCGATAGAATAGTTAACGAACTTCGAAATTTTGGATTTATGCTTGCACAAAAGAATCAAATCATTGCAACAATTGATACATTGAATAAATTTGTTGATGTCGTTATTTCATTTACTCCTAATAGATATTTTTCTGTGAAAGATGTAAGAGTGCAAAAGAGTGGTGCAACTAAGGATAATGTTGAAGATGATTTGATTTATAAACTTGTTGGAATAGAATCTGGTGAAAAATACAGTCACAGCAAAATGGTTGAAGCTCAACTAAGACTATACCGTACAGGTTTATTTACATCAACACTTGTTAATGCAGTCGTTGCAGAAACTACAAACAGTCAGGTTCCAATCAACATAAGTGTGGATGTTGGTAAGTTAAACGAACTTGGACCAGAATTGATTGTGAACAACCAGGCAAGCCGATTTAATGTGGGTCTTGCTGTTAACTATACTAAAAAGAATTTTCTTGGAAACGCAAGAAAATTTACAATTCTTGGAACAGTTGTATCGCAGGATATTTTTAATATCAACTATAAAGATGTTTTTGGAAAGAATGGATTGAAGGACACAACAGTTGTTGGACTTGCTGGAATTAATCTCAGTATTCAACAGCCATATCTTTTTTATAAAAACATAGAAGGTAAACTGGAGATCTTCACTTCTGCTGAACAACAAAAGTTTTATAGATACTATGTGGCTGGTTCCAAACTTTCGTTTCTTTTTGAACTGCCTAAATTTGTATTCTTCAATAATTACAATATTTATCTTGGTTATGAATCTGAAAACATAAACTTCAAACCGGGATTACCATTTGATTACATAAAAGGTATTTTAATTACATCAGGATTTCCGATTTCTCCTGACGATACAACAGAAGCTTTACTAAAAAGTCAAAGTGAATCTTTCCTGAGCAACTCAAATACTATAATTGGTTTTGATTTATTTGCCAATCATGCAAACGATTACTTTTATCCAACAAGCGGATACAATATTCAACTTACACTTGAATACACAGGATTACTTCCATATATCAAGAACTTATTGAGTGAAAAAAAAGATAAAAACATACAATACTATAAAGCTCTATTGGGATTTAATTTTTACACAAATCCTTTTAAACCTGCAAAAGGTGCAATCGCATACAGACTTAGATTTGGTTATATACAAAAGATTGAAGGTGAAAAATCTATATCTCAAAATAAATTGTATTATGCTGGAGGGAGTAACTCAGTTAGAGGCTGGAGAGCAAGAGGACTCGGACCAATTTATTCTTTCGTTGATGAAGGAGGAAAACTGGTGACCATATCTGAAATTGGTGGAAGAGTTTTGCTGGAAGGTTCATTGGAAGTTAGAAATATTCTTGCTGGCGATATTGGTTCAGTCGTGTTCTTCGATTTTGGTAACAGCTGGCGTTCACTTTATGATGTTTCATTAAAATCCACAGCACTAACATTTGGTCTTGGTGTAAGGTACTATACATCTTTTGCACCGATTAGAATAGATTTTGGTACACAATTTTATGATCCTTATCACCAGCGATTTATCTTTAAAAAACCATTCCTTCAAAGCTTACAAATTCATCTTGGTGTTGGTGAAGCTTTCTAATTATTCAACAAAATTATTTGAGGTTTAAATTGGGGAAAAAGAAATTTTTCGCTGGCATTGGTTTAGTTCTAATTATAATTTCCACTTTCTCTTTCTTTTTTGTGAACAGAATAATCAAAAAATCACTCCCGCAGGTGGAAGGAGTAATTGGACTCGAAGATATTTCTGATGAAATAAAAATTTATCGTGACGATTTTGGGATTCCTTATATCGAAGCAAATAATGAAGAAGATTTATTCTTTGCTCTTGGTTTTGTCCACGCTCAGGATAGACTTTTTCAAATGGATATTACAAGACGTGCTGGTTTGGGCAGACTATCTGAAATTCTGGGTCCTGCTGCACTTGATTTTGATTTAATGTTCCGAACTGCAGGTTTTGAAGATTTAGCAAAAAAACTTTATGACAATGCAAATCCAGAAAGTAAAAAAATTGCACAGGCTTATGTGAAAGGAATCAACACTTATCTAAAACATTCTGGTGGAAATTATTCAATCGAGTTTAGTTTGTTGAATTATGAACCAGAAAAGTGGGAACCCTATCAGGTCTATTTGATTGCCAGACTTGTTGCATGGGAATTAAATCTTGGTTGGTGGGTTGATGCAGTTTATGCACAATTAATGAATAAACTTTCAGCTGAAAAAATTGAACAATTAATTCCATCTTATCCAGAAGACGGTCCTACAATAATTCAAAAATCAACTGAAAAACTTAGAACAGAACAATTAGAAAAAATTTCTTCAAAAAATCTTACTGCAATTAACAAAGAAACAATTCAATTTCTTCAAAATTTCTTAGATATAAATTTAAAAGCCCGTCAATTTCTTGGATTCAATGAAACTTATTCTGGAAGTAATTCCTGGGCAGTTTCAGGAAAACTATCAAAATCTGGAATGCCAATTCTGGCAAATGATCCGCACTTGATGTATTCGATGCCTTCAAAATGGTATATAGTCTCTTTGAATTCACCCCAATTTTCATGTTCAGGTGTTTCAATTCCTGGTTCGCCTTCGATTGTGATTGGAAAAAATAAAAACATTGCCTGGGGATTAACAAACCTTATGCTCGATGATTGTGATTTCTTCATCGAAACACTTGACTCATCACAAAATTCCTATCTTCTCGATGGTAACTGGAAAAAATTAATCATTAAAACTGATACGATTAAAGTTAAAGATTCATCCGATGTAATTTTCCAGATTAAATTAACTCATCGTGGACCAATTATAAATTATGGAAATAGATTTTTAAGAGAAGCGAATCTTAAACAATCGTTCTCAATGAAATGGACAGGCTATGAATCAAGTGATGAACTCTATGCCTTTTATAAAATTAATAAGGCAAAAGATTATAAAGACTTCAGGGAAGCGATAAAGTTCTTCAATTGTCCAGCTCAAAATTTTCTTTGTGCCGATACAAAGGGAAATATTTTCTACAAAGCAGGTGGGAGAATTCCGGTTCGAAATTATTCTAATTTTCTTTTCCCGGTCGATGGCAGTTCATCTATAAATGATTGGAAAGGTTATTTAGATTTTGAAAAAACTCCTGAGTTACTCAATCCTGAATCAGGTTTCATCGCAACAAATAACAATCCACCATCTTTTGAGTATGTTAGAATTGTTGGTGATTTATGGGAGCCGTCATCAAGGGCAGAAAGAATAAATCAACTTCTCAAATCAAGTCAAAAGTTTAGTATTGATGATTTCAAGAAATTTCAGATGGATATTGTTTCTCCGTATGCAAGAGATGTTTCTTCACATATTATTAAAGCATTTGAAAATTATAATTTCAGTGATGAATTATTGACAACAGCAGTAAATCTCTTTAGCAATTGGAATGGGGAATTAAAGAAATATGAGACATTATCAGCAATTTATAGTGTGTTCTTAAACAAATTACTTGAGAATACTTTTAAAGATGAGATGGGAGAAAAATTATACAAAGAGTTTTTACTGGTTGAAAATGTTCCGCTGAGAATTATTCATCGATTTTTAAATCAAGATTATCCAGATTCAATTTCGGTGTTTGATGATGTTAGAACTGCAAAACTTGAAACGAAAAATCAAATTATTAGAAGGAGTTTGATTGAGTCACTAACTTTTCTTCGTAAAACTTTTGGCGATGATATGAATGAATGGCAATGGGGAAAGTTGCACAAAGTAAAATTTCATCATTTGTTCAGTGGAAAAAATTCTTTAATTGATAAAGTATTCGATACTGAATCATATCCCATTGACGGCGATCAAACTACACTACTTAATTCAAGCTTTCGGTATTACAAGCCTTATGAGAATTATCTTGGTCCATCAATGCGGCAGATTTTTGATTTATCAAAGATTGATAGTTCGTTGATAATAATTACTTCGGGTCAATCGGAACATATCTCAAGTAAAAATTATAAAGATCAATTTTTAATGTGGCTCAACGGTGAGTATATATCTTTTATCACTAACAAAAATTTTTATTCTAGATTTAAGTTGCTTACCTTAAAACCTGCAGTAGATTAAAGTTTATTTTGATTTTTTGAATGATTATACTTTCCTTTCAAGTTAAGTGATTGAAAAGATTGAAGGTTATTTGAGATTATTCGTATGCGTTCAAAATGACATTACCTTTGTCTGTCATCCTGAGGTTGCGAAACAACCGAAGGATCTCAAGAGATTCTTCATTTAACTTCGCATTCTAAATAACATGAATGTTCTCATCATCCCTTCTGCACTTTGTGATGTCCTTTGTTGTTCTTAGTGATAAACTAAAAAACTTTTTAAGGACCTTAAGAATTCGAACATATTTTTATCACTTTTTCAGGATAAACCCTCACTTGACAATTTCCGGATTAATTAATAAAATACCATACAAATGTATGGTATTATTTTTTAACTTCTCAAATGTTAGCTGTGTCGGTTATGAATGTGACTGACATGGCGAAAGCATATCTGAAAGAAATTTTATCTTATAAATATCAATAAAATTGAGGACTTAAATGAGCAACTTCACTCCACAACTTTATATAGGGACTGCTGGCTGGTTTTACAAAGATTGGATTGGACCATTTTATCATCAGCAGCAGTCAAGAGATTATGACTGGCTTGAATTCTACTCTCAATACTTTAATTGTGTTGAAGTCAATTCAACTTATTATACTTATGTTTCACCATCAACGGTAAGAGGTTGGGTGAAAAAAGTTGAAAGTCAGGATGAATTTGTCTTCACAATAAAACTTCATCAAGATTTTACTCACAAAAGAAAATTCACTGAAGAAAACATTAAAGCATTTACAAAAAATCTTGAGATACTGGAAAAAGCAAATCGACTCGGAGGAATTTTAATTCAGTTTCCATATTCGTTTGCATTCAGTGATACAAGTGCAGAGTATCTTCAAAAGTTAAACGAAATATTTTATAACTATAACAAATTTGTTGAGGTGAGACATAAATCGTGGAACAATTCCGATGTCTATAAATTTTTTCGCGATAATGATCTCACATTTTGCACGATAGATCAGCCGCAGATTGGCGAAGCAATTTCTTTTGAACCTGTTCTCACCAACGATAAAGCTTACATCCGTTTTCATGGAAGAAACACAGAAGCCTGGTTAAATTCTATAAGAAGCTTTGGCAAAGAAAAACCTTCTGATAATCCTGATAAAGCTTACACGCAACAAAGTCTTCGTTACGATTATCTCTATTCGCCAGGTGAATTGATTGAAATTTCTCAAAAGGTCAAAGAGATTTTTGATAAAGTCAAAGAAGTTTTTACCATAATGAATAATCATCCTCAGGGGAAAGGCGTGGCGAATGCTTTTGAATTGATGCATTTGCTTAAAGAGAGAATGAAGGTAAAAATTCCTGACACGATGTTGAAAGCATTTCCGAGGCTGGAAAAAATTAAAGCCTGATGTTGATGAAATGGAACGACATTGTTCTTTGTTGTCATCCTGAGGCGACGAAGTCGTTGAAGGAGCTCAGATTCTTTGCGTGCATTCAGAATGACATACTACTTCCATGTCATCCTTGAGCGAAGCGAAGAACCCCTTTTTGTCATGCTGAACGCAGTGAAGCATCTTTTTAGATTCTTCATTCCGCTTGCGTTCCATTCAGAATGACAGTTTAGTTTATTGTCATTGTGAGGGAGTGAAACGACCGAAGAATCTTTTGAGATTTTTCGCTTCGTTCAAAATGACATGTGAACCTTATTGTCATTTTTAAGGAACGAGGTTACCAAATGATCTCAACAAAACATTAAAAAAATTAAGAGGTAAACTATGGCAAAGCAACTCACCGAAACACAGAAAAAAATCCTTGACTACATAATCGATGTGGTGGCTGCAAAACAAATTCCGCCAACACTGGCAGAAATTGCCTGTCACTTTGGGTATAAGAATAGATCAACTGTGCAACAGCATTTGAAATCACTTGAGCAAAAAGGTTACATCAAAAGAAATCCAAAACTCGCACGGGGAATTGAACTAACAGTCTCCGATAAATTTTTTATTCCTCGACCGGTGATCGGCGAAGTCGCTGCTGGTAATCCAATCGTCATCTATCCCGATGCAATTGATACAATAGAATTGCCCACAATTGTGCGAATGCCAAGAGATTCATTTCTTCTGCGAGTTAAAGGCGATAGTTTGAAAGATGCTTACATTTTTGATGGAGATATTATCATTGTAAACCCAAATGCGGTAATAACAGATGGTCAGATTGTAGTTGCCATTCTGGATGATTCTGCAGTGGTGAAAAGATACTTCAGACAAAATGGAACCATAATCTTAAAATCAGAAAACAAAGCCTATAAGCCTATTGAAATTAAAGCAGATCATCCAGGATTTAAGATTGTTGGAGCTGTGGTTGGAGTCTATAGAAGCATGAAAAAAGTAAAAACATAATTTCAGATTCACATTACAGATATTATTTTGACTTTGAAGTTATCAAATAAATTAAATAACAGAAGTTTGAAGAATAATTTCAGTCTGCAAAAATCTGAAATAAAAAAAAGAGGAGTTAAGCTTTGAAAGAACAAATTGAAAGCATTTTCTATTCATCTCCACTCGGGTTAATAAAAATTTCTGCAAGCTCGAAGGGTATAATCGAAATTGATTTTATTGGTAAAAATAAATCATCAACTCAGAATCAAAATGTTTCAAATACTTACTTGAAAGTCTGCATTAATCAACTTGATGAATACTTCAGAGGAGAAAGAAGAAATTTTGATTTAAAGTTTGATTTAAGAGGAACAGACTTCCAGAAAAAAGTATGGAATCAACTGAGAAAAATTCCATTTGGTAAAACGGTATCATATTTTGAAGTTGCTCAGAAGATAAACAATCCGAAAGCAGTTCGCGCTGTAGGGCAGGCAATTGGTAAAAATCCTGTTGCCATAATTATTCCCTGTCACAGAGTCGTAGGCAGCAATGGAAAACTCACAGGTTACGCTGGCGGAATGTGGCGTAAGGAATGGCTTCTTAAGCACGAGGGAGTTTTGTGATATCAGATTGTAATTAGAAAGATGAAGAGAGTTTTTGAAAATAAGTTTTTATAAAAGAATCAGGTTGGGGAGATTATTTTTTCTTGATAATGTTTGTTTTGCTTCTAAGTGTTGTTTGATTTGAAATTTTTAGTGACTCATATTGATTTTTATTGTTTTCATTTACAAATTTGACCAAGACTTAATCTCAATAATGAGATAAAAATGTTGATTAATTATTCAAAGTATTTTTCTTCGGGCATAAGAAAATTTGTGTGTGGTTTTAGGAAAATAGAAATTTTCTATATTTCAATTAACAGGCATATATATATAGCCTCAATCATTTCACTTCTTGTTCAAAATTACTCAATAGTTTAAGAAGTAAAGAAGATGATAGATTTAATCCTCCGAAGTCAAAGGGAAAATATTTTTATACGACAGGTTTTACTTGAGTTGGGTTTGAGAGTGAGGTGTGTTTTATCAAAAAGTAATTAACTCAATTAAAAATAAGGAGGATTAAAAATGAAGAAGATATCATTGGTAGTTGGATTGTTATCGATTTTATTTATTTTGACTTTTAACGAATTAAAAGCAGATTATCTTGATGATGCCTTACAAAGATGTGTTAGGAAATGTGATCAAATTTTTACTTGGCCAATAAGTGAAGTCTGCAGAGCAGGATGTTATATTGGTATTGAAATTCGTAGATAATTTCTGAAATAACGGCTACTGCTATGATATTAATTCGTTTGTTGATTTACATTTTAATTTTGTTTCTACTTCAGAACTCTCAGAGTACAGGTAGCTTTTTTCTTAAAGAGATACTGGTGATAGGTAATGACAAAAACTCTTTACTATTACGAGTAGGCGAAATAATTCAATCTGATGATGGTTCAATTTATGTTTCAGATGAATTGGCATATAAAATAATTAAGTTTAACAGGCAGGGTAAAAAGATTACAGAAGCAGGAAAAATAGGGAACAAAGATGGCGAGTTTAAAAGACCTTATGAAATTGGAGTATTTAAAAACCTCATAGCAGTAGCCGATTTTGCTTCTTCACGGATTCAGATTTTTGACAATCACTTAAAATATTTAAAGACGCTTCGAGTTAAAGGTTATGTTTTTGATTTAGATTTTGATGGAGATGGAAATTTATGGGTGGGAACGATTTCAGGCACAAAAAGAGTGACGCTTTATAAATATAATTTAGATGGGAATTTGCTCATACAGATTAAACCAAGGAATTCTATTGGTGATGAATATGAATTTCCAGGAATTTTTTCTTTTGAGATAACCCGTTCCAATAAAATAGTGATTGCGCATCGGCTAATGAACAAAATAGAAATATGGAATACTGATGGTAGGTTCATCAGTCAATTCACCATCGATGAATTACCAGAAGAATTTCCAAAAAGAAAAATTAAAGTTGGTTTTTTATCATGGAGTTCCATTCCTGAAGGAACGATAATAAAAGATTTAGCAGTAAACAATGATGAGAGAATATTTATTCTTGAAGGTAGTGCTGGAAGCACGCCATTTAGAGGTGTTTTTGTTTATTCAATTACCGGCAAATTAATTGATAAATTTATTCTACCTTCTAAATCATCGGGAATATACGTTAACCAATATGGAGAATTGTTTAGTATAGAAAATGAATCTACCATAATAAAGAAATATTCAATTAAATAATCTTTACTGACAATGAATCTATGCTTCAACTTAATGATAGAAGGAATAGGGATGCTTAAAAAGAAACACTTAATTCAAGTAACTATTTTATGTTTATTAATTTATGGTTGTAATGATAAAATCTCAGATGACATCCGTTTTTCTAACGCAGTAAAAAATGTGCTTTTATATATTGAAAAAAATGATTCTTTATTTAGTGTAAGCGAATGCAAATATAAAATTGTTTTTATGTTAGACTTAATCGATTTTGATTGTATGCCTTGTTTTGATGATTTTATTAATTTGTGTGGAGAGATAAATAGTGTATTCAGTAAAAATGAACAGTCACATATAGTTGCTCTTGTTCGCCAGAGTACTTCAAAAGTTCTTAGTGATTATCAGCGACTTTTATATTGGAAAGAAGTGAACAATATTAATTATAATGTAATGATAGCTTCTGATTCTATCTTCAATTATGCGGGAATGAATGGGTCTGGATTAATTATTTTTAATCGTAAAGGCGAGGTTGTCCTATTAGATCATTTCCCGATAGATTCTGAAAATCGAAAAAACATTCATCAATTTCTCGAATGTAGATAATAATAACTGATTAATTATGAAAATTATCTATTTAGAAAATCTCGTTAAAGTTTATAATAAATGGAATAGAAAATCGATTAAAGCTTTAGATGATGTTACGTTTGAAGTTGAGAAGGGAAAAATTTTTGCTTTGCTGGGACCCAATGGCGCAGGAAAATCTACCCTGATAAAAATAATTGTTGGATTATTACATCCCACCTCAGGGCGTGTTTATATAAATAATTCACCAGTAAATTTTTCAGGAGCAAATGGTTCTATTGGATATTTGCCTGAATATTTTCGGGTGCCAAAATATTTTACTCCCCAATCGCTACTGGAATATTTAGGACAGCTCAGTGGATTAAAAAATAGAGTGCTTGAGAAAAAAATAACAGAAGTTCTGGAAATGGTTAATCTAACAGAGCACCGATTCAAGAAAGTTAAATCTTTTTCAAAGGGAATGATTCAAAGACTTGGAATTGCACAGGCTATTCTTCATGACCCCGGACTTTTGATTTTAGATGAACCTACGGATGGAGTTGATCCTATGGGTAGAAAAGCTATCCGCGACTTGTTTGTTAAATTGCGTGATCAAGGAAAAACAATTTTCTTAAATTCTCACCTACTTTCTGAAGTTGAATTAATTGCCGATGAAATTGTCATATTAAATAAAGGCAAGGTTGTAGGTAAGGGTTCATTGGTTGAGTTACTTCCTGCCACACAACAGTTCGAGATATTTTTGTCATTAAATCCTGAACTGGAAAGGGAAAATTGGATTGTATATAAAGTTGGGGAAGGTTATAAAGTTGTAGTTACAGGTTCAAGGCAGCTTCAGGAATTGATTGGCTTATTAGAGTCGAAGAAAATTCAAATTGTAACTATAAAACCTGTTCAGGCATCTTTAGAAGATGTATTCTTTTCGTATATAAATTCGGTTGACGGCTTATGATTAATATTAATATAATTAAACACACAGTTCGTGAAGTATATTCACAGGCTCCAATCATTCTCGTCTGGTTAATTACTTTAGTTATTCTTTTGGTATTAATATTTTCATTCAATGTAGAAGTTAAAGGTGAAGAGATTGTTTCGATGCGTTTAATTGGAATATCAATAGATGAATCAGAGTTTGAAACTTTCGGTATAGGACTTTTAAGTGACCTTTATGAATTTTTCAAAATTGTATTTATGTTTTTGTTCATTATGCAGAGCTCAGCATTATTTCATAGCTTGTTGAAAAATTCTCTTCTTGGAATAATTCTTACAAGATCTGTTTCCAGAACAAAATTAATTATTTCTGTTTTTTTGGGAGAGACATTTGCTATCCTATTATTACTTGGAACACTTACAACAGGTGTTGTTACAATTCTTTTTTTTAAAACAGGATTAGTATTCCCGTTGCCATTTTACATTTGTTGTCTTCTATTCTATGAAGTAGTTTCAATGTTGGCTTTGTTAATGTTTTTGTCGTTGATTATTAAAGATTTTCTTGCAATTTCGGTTTCGGGAGTTTTAATTTATTTTTTGCTTTTGCCTTTACTTCAGAATGCTCACAAAATGAAAATAGTAATAGCTTCTTATATAAAAATTTTATTTCCATATATAACTGAGTTAAGATATCAGTTTAACAATTTAATTTATAATGATCCAGTAGCGTGGAATATGCTTATTTATAATTTGTTATATGTTATCCTTTATACGGCATTTGCAACTTACATTTTCAATAAGCAGGACATTGGATAAGCAATGTTGAAAAAAATGCTTGCCGGGATAAGTCACTTGATTTTTTCCCAGTTTTTTAATGATGACCTTCAAAGTCAAAAGAACAATAGCTTATTTGTTAAAGCATTGCCATTTCTTTTTTATATTTTAATGGTATTTCTTTCCACATACATTCTTCTATCAAATTCTTATTTTATTGAAGAGGAACTTATGAGAGCTGAACAGAAAGCAGAAGAGTTTATGGATAAGTATTCAGCCATAGAGTTAATAGAAAGAACAAGGGAAATAATAGAAAATCCTGGTTATAAATTTTCAGTGAGTATTAAAGGAGTTTTTATTGCAGGAAGAAATCTATCGATATTTTTACTTTTGTGTTTTTTTATAATTTCTCTGATTTCAGAAAAATGGTTTGATTTCAAAACATTTATTACAATTTCTGGACAGTCAGTAAACATTCTCTCACTTGGTTATTTGTTAAATGCATTGCTAAAAATTGCATTAATCAATGGTAGAGTAACTTTAGGAATAATGTTACTTTTAACGGACTTGAACAAGGACAATGTATTTGAATCTATAGTTAGCAAGATTGATATTTTTTCTTTATTGTTTATTATCTCATTATCATTAATTGTTGCAAGGTTGTATAACGAAAAAAAATATTTTGTTTTTTTGATATTTTTAACAATATACATTTTACTTATTGTAGTTGGGGTAGTAACAAAGTCTAACTTTACTTTCAGTTATTAGAATATTTCGAAAAATATTTCGATTTGTATTATGAGTATGATTTACGAAGTTGCTGTACTTGTAAACAAACCAAAACAAACTGGCGAATACGAAGTTGAGTTTAATGCAAGTAAATATGGATTAAGTTCTGGAGTTTATTTCTATCAACTCAAAGCTGGTGAGTTTACGGCGATGAAGAAGTTGGTTTATTTGAGATAAAATTATTTTTAAGTAGAGGCACACATAGTTGTGTCTCTACGATTTTTTTATGATTGGAAGTTTTTGATGATTAATATTGATTTTTATTGTTTTCATTTACAAATTTGACCAAGACTTAATCTCAATAATGAGATAAAAATGTTGATTAATTATTCAAAGTATTTTTCTTCGGGCATAAGAAAATTTGTGTGTGGTTTTAGGAAAATAGAAATTTTCTATATTTCAATTAACAGGCATATATATATAGCCTCAATCATTTCACTTCTTGTTCAAAATTACTCAATAGTTTAAGAAGTAAAGAAGATGATAGATTTAATCCTCCGAAGTCAAAGGGAAAATATTTTTATACGACAGGTTTTACTTGAGTTGGGTTTGAGAGTGAGGTGTGTTTTATCAAAAAGTAATTAACTCAATTAAAAATAAGATTAAAAATGAAAAAGATATCATTGGCAGTTTTCTTTTTATTAATTTTTTCGTTACAGAGCTTTGCTCAACAACAGGGTCATATAATGAATGAAATGGAGTTGGAGCAAGCATATGAAAAAGCAATATCCAATCCTGATGTTATTAGTTACTCGAGATTTCTTGAGTCACAGGGCTATACTCATATTAGAGAAGGTTCGGTGGGAATTGTACGGGATAGTGATGGAGCTTTTTTCATAAATTTAGCTTTTAATAAAGGTAATGATAAATTAACTTCCCACATCATTTACAGAAAGTGGTCGGATGGTTCAGAAAAAGTTTCTTTTTGGGAAGCCGAAATTAATGAAGATGGTACTATTTCAACTATCTCTGAATTTCTTATCCAGAATGGGCAAAGAAGTATTGACTTAAATGAAATGAGTAACGTAGTGGCATGTTATGTGTCTTGGTGTGGAGGCTCATTAGTCGGATGCGCTTTTGCAAATTGTCTTTACTTGAAGTGTGTCCTTGTTGGATGTACAACCGCTTTGGTCGGATGTGTATTACAGTGGTTTTTAGGTGGATAAGTATATAAAAACAGGATTGATAGATATTCAAAATATAAATCAGTGGGGTGAAATTTATGAAAGAGTCAATTTGTATTTTCAAAAAAATTACCACTAACAAATTATTAAGTGTTCTTGTTTTTGGAATTGCTGTGGGAATATTTATCTATTTCTTTTCTGGTATAGTTGAGTTCATTTATTATGTATGCGCACTTTTTATTTTCTCAGCCATTGGTTTGGTTCCAGGAATTCGTAAATACTTAAGAGATAATGTATTTATAGTCTGGATTGCTTTATTAATTTTGATGATACTTATAATTGACGTATTAAGTCTAGTGTTTTAAAGACCATTGTGATAAATCATAAGAAAAAAATTGTTTCATTTATTTGTGTCCTTGATATTTGCGAGAATTTATATTTTGTTAAACATTTTATTGGCTAGATATCCTGGGTAAATTTTTTAAGCAGAGGCACAACGATGTGCCTCTGCAAACTTTTTTATATTTCGGGAAATTTATGTAGAGACTATCCAGACCTGAAATTTAAATTCAATAATTCTTAGAAAACAAATAGTCTATATTTATAAAATATCTCTCCATTCTATAGTGTATTACAGCTATGATTTTTCATCTCGATCTTGATGCATTCTTTATTTCAGTAGAACGCATTCTCGATCCATCACTTGAAAATAAACCAGTAATTGTTGGTGGTGATCCACGAGGGCGTGGAGTTGTTGCCGCCTGCTCCTACGAGGCAAGAGAATATGGATTATATTCAGGAATGCCAATCAGAAAAGCTTATCAATTGTGTCCTGATGGAATTTATATTCGTGGACATTACGAAGAGTATGTTCGTTTTTCCAGAATGGTAAGAAAGATTTTAGAAAAATATCTTCCCCGTATTGATCAGGCTTCAATTGATGAGTTTTATCTGGACTACAATGGATGTGAAAGAATCTACGGGCATCCATATTTCTTTGCGTCAAGAATTCAAATAGAGATTAAACACGAAACCGGACTTCCCTGTTCGATTGGAATTGCTTCAAACAAATTTGTTGCGAAAGTTGCATCAGATTATGCGAAACCGGAAGGTATTACTTTTGTTGTGCCGGGACAGGAATTAGAATTTCTCTCGCCGCTTCCCGTGGAGGCAATGCCTGGCGTTGGTGATGTGATGAAAGAAGAACTCAACTCCCGTGGATTTTACACAATCGGTCAGATTGCTCATACGTCAAAATCATATTTCACTCTTGTGTTTGGAAAATATGGAGATGTGATCCACGACCACGCCTGCGGGATTGGTTCTACTCTCTTTGATTTAAACTACGAACAAAAAAGTATCAGTCGAGAAACTACTTATCACTCAGATACAACAGATTTAGAATTTATTGAAAAGACTTTGCTTGAACTTGTTGATGATGCTGCTAATTCTCTCCGAAATGAAAATTATATGACAAGAACAATCGGTATTAAATTGAGATATTCTGATTTTGTAACCGTCACTCGATCGAAAACAATTCGTGAACCTACTGATAATGATAAAGTTATCTATGCAATTGTAAAGGAACTTCTTCATAAAGCATATACAAGAAGAGTTGCAATTAGATTAATTGGTGTTTATCTCTCAGGTTTTGTGAATGCTGTAGAACAGGAAAATCTTTTTCCATCTCGTGAAGAAAAAGAAAGAAAAATTCTTCGCACCATTGATAAATTGCGTTCAAAGTTTGGTGAAGAAATTATTCGATATGGTGTGGCTTGAAAAAGTATTGTCGTGGGAAAGTGAAACAATCGAAGGTTTTCAGATTCTTCATGTTTGTTCAGAATGACATGACCAGTACTGTCATTCTGAGGGAGTGAAACGACCGAAGAATCTTTTTCTGTCATGCTGAGCGAAGCGAAGCATCTCTTTAGATTCTTCATTTCGCTTGCGCTTCATTCAGAATGACAGAGACATCATTATTGTCATCCTGAGTTCACGAAGTGAACGAAGGAACTATTGAATTCTTCACATCACTTCACTCGTTCAAAATTACATACTATAATTTATTTTAATTCTATCTATTCAATTCTGGTGGTGTTTGTCAATTGATGGATTGTCCCTCCCGAATGTTAATTAAATCATTTGCGGTGGAGGCAAGCCTCATCCCTACATTTTCTGGATATATGATTATCATTATGAAAATAAAAAATCTTCAAAAGTAGATTATAAAATTTTCACTTATTTTGAATTCATGAGATAAAAAAATCAGGAGTGAATTATGTTAATCAGACCAGAACCTTTTGGTAAAGAAGGCAAAAATTGGATATTAATGAGTTTGATAATCGTGATTTTAATGTGGGCAGTTAGTCTATATGCATACTTCACATTGCCAGATATCATTCCAACACATTTTGGATTAAAAGGGAAACCTGATGCATATGGCAGTAAAACAATTTTTTTAATCTTACCTGTTTTATTCAATCTTGCACCTGCAATTATTCTAATAATGGTTAAGTTCAGATTTATCTTGATAAACAAATATCCTTACTTGATTAACCTGCCAGGATTTTTTGTGAACATCGAAAAAATTTCTGAAGAAAGGCGACCTTACTGGTTCAACAAATATTTTGAATTGATTTTGAAATTCAACCTTGCCCTGAGCATTTACCTTTTCGTTTTGCTGCTGCTGATTTACTATTCAACAATAAAAAAACAGTTTGATCCAGCCGCATTAATTTTTATAATTCTTTTCCCATTTCTTGCACTCGTTCCATTTTTTATTGCATTGAGCAAAGTTTCAAATGAAATGAAAGCAGAGGGTAATCATAAGTAAGGATCAAAAGTGGTGAGGATAAAATGAAAACAAAATCAGGTTATAAAATTTTTATCTCAATGCTTCTTTGGGCTTCGCTGCTATTTTTAATTTTGGTTCAGCCTGTCAAAATTAATGGGGAGGTTCACACAATGCGGCAACAGGAAAAAATAAACCTTCCAGCACCTGAGTTGAAGGGTAAAATTTCTCTTGAAGAATCTCTCGCAAAGAGAAGATCAATTCGTAGTTATAAAAAAGAAGCACTCAATGTAATTGAGATTTCTCAATTGTTATGGGCAATGCAGGGAGTAACAGAAAGAAATTGGGGACTTAGAACAGCGCCATCAGCTGGTGCGTTGTATCCACTTGAAGTTTATGTTGTTGCAGGAAATGTTCAAAATCTTGAATCAGGAATTTACAAATATCTACCTGATGAACATTCAATTGTAAAAATTTTAAGTGGTGATAAGCGAAAAGATCTTTACAAATCGGCACTTCAGCAAGAATCAATTCTTGAAGCGCCAGTTGTTTTTGTCATAGCAGCTGTCTTTGAAAGAACAGCAATCAAATATGGTAATCGTTCAGAAAGATATGTTTACATTGAAGCGGGACACAGCTGTCAAAATCTGCTTTTGCAGGCAACATCACTTAATCTTGGTGCAGTTCCAATTGGAGCTTTTTATGATGATAGAGTGAAAGAAGTAATTAATCTCGAGAAAAATGAAAAACCGATTTACATAATCCCGGTTGGAAGAAAATAAACATCAATAACATTTTATCTATTTAATCGTAAAGCATCTATACTATGAAAGAAAAATCAAAAGACCCGCGAATAATAGAAACAATCCGAAAGGATTTAACCGAAGAAGATTTATTCAGGAAACTCAGGAATGAATTTTTAGACATACGTGAGTTTTACATCGATTCTGAGAAACGAATGAGTTTAAACAAGATGAATCGTGTGAAACGATTTTTCTATATGGTCTGGTGGATTTTGAAGGGAATGTTTTTCAAGTTGAATCCGCTGCGAAGAATTCTTCTTTTACTCGCAATTGTTTTAATGTTTAGTTCAAATTCTTTGGTGTATACAGATAGTGATTTAAAGTTGGTAATTGAAGATGATCTCATTGGTGCGTTGTTAATTCTTTTTGTTTTGATGTTAGAATTGAAAGATAAACTTCTGGCTCATGAAGAGTTAGATGCTGGCAGAAAAGTTCAGCTTGCGTTGCTTCCAGATTCTAAACCTGTGATTCCTGGCTGGGATGTTTTTCTTTTCACCAAACCTGCAAATAATGTTGGCGGTGATTTAATTGATTTTATGAAAATAGGAAGTCATTCAAACTATGGAATTACAATTGCCGATGTTGCAGGCAAAGGATTGAAATCTGCGTTGCTTGCATCGAGACTTCAAACCTTGATTCACATTTCGATGGATGGTGATAAAACGATTGAAGAAAAGATGAATAAACTCAATCGATTTTTCTTCAAAGAAACTTTACGGAGTATTTTTGCATCTCTCGTTTTTATTCAAATCAAATCAGATGACTCGAAATTAAAATTTGTTAACGCGGGACATTTTCCTCCAATCTTGATAAAACAAAATGAAAGTGAGGTTGAACTGATTGAATTTGAAAAAGGTGATTCAGCTATTGGTTTGATGGAGAGCGTTCAGTTTAAATCGAATGAAATTGAGATGGAAGAAAAAGAAATATTTGTTGCTTACTCAGATGGATTGATTGAAGCACAAAATGAATTCGGTCAATTTTTTGGTCTGGAAAGATTGAAAAAAATTCTTCTTAAAAACTCTCACCTTGATGCAGAAAAATTGTGCGGAAGAATTGTTTTAAGTCTTGAGAATTTTGTAAACGATGCAAAACAGAATGATGATATTTCTCTTGTGATAATTCGTAAGTCTTCCGCATATTGAGTTAGTATGTTGTGATGGTTTGATTAAATGTCATTTTGAATTTCATGTCATTCTGAATGAAGCGCAAGCGGAATGAAGAATCTAAAGAGATGCTTCGCTTCGCTCAGCATGACAGAAAAAGATTCTTCTTTCGTTACACTTTCGAATTAAAATGATTCACAATCACTAAAAAGTATTTTCAAAGAAATAAATATTTTGCACATCCAAACAATGTTTTATTTAATCAATAAATATTCAACTACTCATTCTCAAATTCATGAGTAAATAAAAAACAAAGGATTTCAAATGTCTCGAGTCAAAAAAATTATCCTGACAATAATTGGTTTAATATTTGTTGCACTTGGATTGATTGGAATTTTTGTACCGGGACTTCCAACTACAATCTTTATGATTCTTGCAGCTTATTGTTTTATTAGAAGTTCTGAAAGATTATACAACTGGGTTATTGAAAATAAAATCTTTGGTCATCGAGTAAAACATTTCATGGAAACGAAAACCATCCCATTGCGCGGAAAAATTCATTCAATTTCTGCTATGTGGATTATGGTCATTCTCTCGCTGATATTTTTGGAAGTCAGTGTAGTTGTCAAAATCATAATTGCTCTTGCTGCCTTAATTGGAACAATCGTGATTCTTTCGTATCAAACAGCAAAAGACATTTGAGTTTAAAAGTCTTCTCAGAAGATTTGTTAATTGGATTTGATCATTAAAAATGAAGGCAGAAGATAAAATAGTTTCTTTAAGATACTTGACCCAGAAAATCACATTAAGAAAACTTATCATGTACAAATCAATCGTTTGGCAGATGAAGAGTTGATTTCAAAAATTGAAAATGGTGTTGTCGGTAGTGATGGTGAGATATTGCAAGTAGTTTCAGTTAAAATGATTCGTGTTGGTAAGAAGAACAGTTGGTTGGAAATTGCTCTTGAAGAAGGAAAGAATCGTCACATTTGCCGCATTTTCGAAACGCTTGAAATTGAAGTCCTGCGATTAGTAAGAATTCAGATTGGTAATCTCAAACTTGGCAATCTTCCTAAAGGCAATTTCAGATTTTTGAGTGAAGAAGAGGTGAGAGGGATTTCAGAATAAATCTAATAAAAAGTTTTTGTCTCTCTAAATTTTTTCTAACTAGCCATTTTTCAATGCACTTTTAATCAAGAACAACCAATAGGCTTATTCATCAATCCATGATTCATCTTCATCTCCATTCTAACTATTCAATGCTTTCGGGGGCGATGAGGATTGAGGAGATTATCGAACAAACGAAAATGTTCAATCTCCCTGCAATCGCTCTGACTGATACAAATGGAATGTATGGACTTATCGATTTTGCTAAACTTGCAATCGAAAACAATATCAAACCAATTCTGGGTGTTTATCTTGATGATCTTTCCAGTGATGAAATCAACACAATTATCCTTGCAAAAAATCGGGAAGGCTACTCGCGAATATGTCAATTAATCACTGCAAGAAAACTAAATGATAAGTTCAATCTCATCAATGTAATCTCGGATGTTCTTCTGAAAGACTGGAAAAATCTTTTTGTGATTACATCCTCAATTCAACTCTTGAAAGCAGTCAAAGAGAAAATCAATCTTTCCATCGCAAGAAATCTTTACATCGAACTTTTCATCACAGAAAAATCAAATCCAGATTACTTCAAATTCAGAAAAGTGAGTCGAGAACTTTACACTTTTGCCAGAGAAAATAATCTTCCTGTAGTTGCAACCAACAAAGTTTATTTTCTGAACAGAGAAGATTTCATTCTTCACAAAGTTTTGCTTGCCATCAAATACAACACAACTCTTTCTTACATCGATTATATACTCAATCCCGATTCAGCGAAAGTGAATTTTTCAAAATCAAAAGTGAAAGTTTACACGAAAGGCTACGGAATAAATAATGAACAGATAATCACACGAGAAGAATTTAACAGAAGAATAATCAATGAACTCGGCAATGAAGAACAATATTTCAAGTCATCTGATGAGATGAAAAAAATCTGGTGTAATCTACCTGAAGCTATCGAGAATACTTATCGAATTGCTGATGAGTGCAATGTTGATCTTGAATTTGGGAAATACAAACATCCAAAGTTTTCGTTGCCAGAGGGAGAAACACCTTTTTCATACTTGTGGAAGATTGCATTTCGTGGACTTGAAGAAAAATACAAACCAATTACAGAACAGGCAGTCAATCGCTTACAGGAAGAACTCAGCATCATTCAGCAGCTTGGCTTTGCAGATTATTTTTTGATTGTCTGGGATATTGCTCAAGCTGCACGAAAAATGAATATGATGATGCTTGGTCGTGGTTCGGCGGCAAACAGCATAGTTGCTTATTGTCTTGGACTTACTCAGGTTGATCCTTTGAAACATAATTTGTTCTTTGAAAGATTTTTAAATCTTGGTCGTGCTTCTCCGCCTGATATTGATCTGGATTTTTCGTGGAAAGAGCGTGATGCAATTGTGAAATATGTTTTCGAAAAATATGGCGAAGATAGAGTTGCGATGATATCGACCACTGTAACTTTTCGAGCTCGATCTGCTTTCAGAGAAGTTGCAAAAGTTTTTGGTTTGAGTGATTCTGAAATTTCAGAGTACAGTCAGTTCATTCCATGGACAAGTGCTGCAAATCTTCCACAGCTTTCGGAAAAATTTCCTGAGGCAAAAAATTTGAAATTCGATTCTGAGCCGCTGAAGACAATTGTAAATATCGCTCAAAGACTCGCAGGATTTCCACAGCACTTGAGTATTCATCCAGGTGGTATAGTTATCTCGCCAGAACCAATCACAAATTTTGTTGCTCTTGAATATGCTGTGAACAAAGGACTCGGTTTGATTGTAACTCAACCTGATATGTATCCAATTGAAGATGTGGGGCTTGTGAAAATTGATTTGTTGAGTCAACGTTCGCTTGCTGTTGTGAAAGATACAATTCGAAAAGTTAATCAGTTCAAAATGCAAAAATTGTTTTTCATTCATGATGATCCAGAGAAAGAAAATGAAAATTAAAAATGTCGAAATCAAAAATCTTTTTTAAGAGTATCGACTGAAATCTTGAATGATAAAATGATAGTAAAAATTGCAACTATCATTAGACTGATTGTGCTTGCAGCAAATGGCTTGAAATTTACGGTTTGGTTTAAGTTGATTGAGTTAAAGAAATGATTAACTGGAATAACAAGTATGACAATCAGAAAGACCAGATACACAAGATTAATCAAGAATGAAATTGTCGCACCCTGTGAAGAAGCAACTTTAACAGGATTCTCTTCTTTGAAGTTTGCGTAGTAGCTCCCCATTCCAAAATTAATTGATGAAAGAGTCAGCATCACAAAAAACATATTGATAGTAGAAGATGTCAGTAGAATTTTGTTATTGCTTATTGGAAGATGAGAAAAAAAGTTTAATGCTTCACTCAACATCAAGGTTATAATGAAAACAGGAAAGAATTTGACAGCAATAATTTTCCAGAGTGCAACTGGTGAAGATTTTATTTTGAAGAATGCTTCAGCTTCGATGCTCATATTTGGAAATAAAAATCTCAGAGTGATTGATGAAATTATAAATGAATTAAAAATGAAAAGTATGAGATAGGTAACAGTTTGAAGAAAGGGCAATGCTTTGATGAGATTGACTCTTGAAACACTTGCAATGAAAATTATAATCAAGAATGAAATAACTACGAGATGAATCCATTGCGAAGGCTCACGAAAGAATTGCACAATTTCTTTCTTAAAAAGAATATCAAGTTGAGGATCCTTGAAAAACTTAAAGCGGGAAGTAAATAGCTTGCTTTCTCGCCTTTTGTTTTTTGATTTTGCCATTAATTCAAGTGAAGTCAGCCATGTTTTGTAATAAAAATTTTTACCAGAGAGTGCTGCAGTAATCAATGTTAGAGCAAAAACACTCAAAATCAAAAAAGCATAACTTCCAGCAAGTGAATAATCTGCACGAACATAAAATCTTATTGCTTCCACAAACCAGTGATTAGGGAAATAAATCAGAAAAGATGGATCGAGAAAAGTAAAATCAAAATTCAAATTGGGATAAAACTTCATCACTTCGTTTACAATGTTTTTGGGATTCAAGAATCGGAAAAACAGAAAAAGATTCAGAAGATAAAAAGTCATCATTAATGTGATTGTTTGTCGGAATCCTATTTTGTTTGCAATCATTATCAACAGCATTAGAATTAATATTCCCACAATTGCCGAAGTGAACACAAAGGGAATAAACACAACTAAAATCGCATAAGGATAGAAAAGCCAATCAACCTGATAAAATGAACCATAGCCGGCAATTACCGAGATGCCAATCAAAAGAAACGCAGGCGAGCTGTAGAGAATGCTTTCAAACATTTTGAAAAGAAAAAGATTGGAATAATCAATTGGTTTGGTCATCAAGTGGTAAATTTCCTGCGAGCGATAAATGATTGAGTAAGCTACAATCAGGTTACCAACATTTATTGAAATGAAGAATACAAACAAAATCATCGAAAGAAATCGATGCAGGAGATAATTTCCAATATGCAGATCAACGAGAAGAAAATTGAGAGTGTTTCTTGTGAAAATAAAAATTCCAATACCGAAGAAAATGAAAATTAAACTCGATGCAATGCTTCGCCACAATCCCTTTTTGAGAATTAGTTTTGTTTCGTTCAATGAAGATAAGATTTTGAATTTTAGTATATGAAAGATTTCACTCATACTTCAAGCAATCAAAAGTCAATTGTTGGTTTGATAATGTTTGTTCGTTTGAACATTGCTGGAATTATTTATTTCCATACTTGAGTGATTACAAATTCTTTGATGTTAATTCAATGAAAAGTAATTCAAAGTTTCCGTCATATTTCGATTTCATATTCTGGAATTCAGCTGTTGTGTTTTCAAAAATGACTTTACCGTTTTTGATAATTGCAATTCTATCACATAATTCTTCAACAATTGTAAGCAGGTGAGTGGACATAAAAATTGCGGCACCTTGATCCGCTTTCTGCCTCAAAATCTTTTTGACAATTACTGCACTCTGTGGATCAAGTCCTACAATTGGTTCATCAATTATAATAATTGATGGATTATGCAGCAGTGCCGAAGCAATTGCAATTCGTTGTCTCATCCCTCGTGAATATTCTTCTGTTAATTGGTAAATCCAATCAGATAAATCGAGTGTTTCAATCAATTCTTCGATCTGATTTTTCAAGAAAGTCTTTTCGAGTTTATACAAACCACCACTGAAGTAAAGATATTCGAGTCCAGTTAGTTTATCGTAAAGGAAAGGTTCATCGGGAATGTAGCCGATATGAAGTTTAGCATCGAGTGGATTTTTCTGAATGTCGATTCCATTGACAAGAATTTTGCCATTGGTTGGTGCGTAGAGTCCTGTAATCATTTTGATGGTAGTTGTTTTACCAGCACCATTTGGTCCGAGAAATCCAAAAAATTCACCACTTGAAACTTTTAGATTTAAGTTATCAACAGCAGTGAAGTCACCAAATTTTTTTGTTACATTGATAAGTTCAATCATTTCTCATTTCGATTTTAATTGATAATAACAAAATGAAACTGCATAATCAAAACTATGATTTTAATCGTATCTGGCTGCTTAATCAACCATCGAAAAGTCAACAATAACTTAAATAGAACAGGTGATTGATATGGCAAAGATATTTCAAATTTTTCCAGCACTTCAAAACCGTAAAGAATATCTCGGGTTTGATATTTACGATTACGAAACCATCTTTAATGATGAGGAAACGAAGAGAATAATTCGTGAAGGACGAACAATTGGCTGTTTTTATATCGAGTCACCTGGAATGCGTTCACTTCTTAAGAAAATGAAATCAGATTCATTTGAAATGTTAACAGCAATAAGTTCAGTAATCAGACCTGGTGTTGCTGAAAGCGGAATGATGGCAGAGTTTATTGCCCGTCATCACGACCCATCACGAAGAAAATATCTTGTCCCCGAACTGGAACCACTTCTTAAAGAAACTTATGGCGTGATGATTTATCAGGAAGATGTAATTAAAGTTGCTCACTATGTTGCTGGACTTTCACTCGAAGAAGCCGATTTGCTGCGTCGTGCAATGAGTGGAAAAATGCGTTCACACGAAGCAATGCGAAAACTGAAAGACAAGTTTTTTGATCATTGTTTGAAAAAATATTCTTATGAAGTAACAGCTGAGCTGTGGCGTCAAATTGAATCATTTGCTGGTTATGCGTTTTGTAAAGCTCACAGTGCTTCTTTTGCTTTGCTTTCTTTTCAAAATGCTTTTTTGAAAGCACACTATCCTGCTGAGTTTATGTCGTCCATTCTTACAAATCAAGGCGGTTACTATTCAGCGGCTGTTTATATTCAGGAAAGTAAACGGTTTGGTCTTCGAATTCTTCTTCCCGATATAAACGAAAGTGAAATTGAATACACAGGACATAACGATTGGATTCGAATTGGTTTGATGGCAATTAAAAATTTAAGTCACTCTACGATGGAAAAAATTGTGGAAGAGAGGAGCAGAAATGGTAAGTACAAATCACTTAGAGATTTTATCAGACGAACTGGCATTGGTTATGCCGAAGCATCTTTGCTTATTCAGTGTGGTGCACTGGATTCGCTTGGTGAAAAAATTTTATCAAACATTTTTGAAGAAAATGAGAATAAACACTTATCATTTAGTAAAGCATCATTGAAACTGGATAACGAAAATTCTTCCATTCTTTTTTTAAGACCACTCTTAATGAGATTACTCGATATAGAAATTTATCATCGTAAACTTTCAAGCGGTGATACTTACAATTTCTTTGAAGACGATGAATACATAAAAAATCTTTTGAAAGAGATTGGACTTTCTTCAATTAAAAATTATTCGATTCCACAAATCTGCAAGATTGAATATGAAACTTTTGGATATATGGTTAGCCGTCATCCGCTTGAATTCTATTCATCACTCTTGAAAAATATTTCAATTACAAAGGCAAATGAGTTGCCAGAAAGAAAAGGCAAAAAAGTTACTGCCGTTGGTTGGTTGATGACATCTAAAAGAATTAGAACTCGAAAAGGGGATGTGATGAAATTTCTTTCACTCGAAGATTTATCAGGAACATTTGAAGCTGTAATCTTTCCAAAAGAGTATGAGAAATATGCTCAGTTAACTTTGTCGATGGGTCCATATCTGGTTGAAGGATTTGTCGATAAAGAACTTGGAGATACAATTACTGTGAAAAAATTGAATGTACTTTCATCAAGACTTGCTTTGAGAGAACATCAAATTGATGATGCTGAAAACATTTATAAGAATACTGAAACAGTGCTTTCAGACGAATTCAAGATGATTGAAGAAATTGCTGATGATATGGTTTATAAACAGCTGATAAATTTCTGATATGAAATTAAACTACTTGTTCAGTTCTCTCAGTGCTTTTTTGATGAGATTTTCGAGTGTGAGTTCGTCTGCGTCTGAGGCTTTGCTGAAATCATTTAGAGCAACACGAATTGCCTTTTCTGCCAATTGTTTTTGATAACCTAATGTTATTAGTGCTTGATATGCCTGCACACGAATATCTTCAGCAGATTTTGAAAATGTTTGAATCTCAGGTGTGATTTTTGCGAGTTTATCTTTTAATTCGACAATCATTCTCTCAGCTGTTTTCTTTCCAATGCCTGGAATGTGAGTGAGTGCTGTTGCGTTTCCCTGAATTATATATTCTCGAAGTTCATTGGGAGAAATTCCTGATAAGATGCTTTGAGCCACTTTCGGTCCAATTCCAGAAATCGAGAGAAGTTGTTCAAACATCATCTTTTCATCTTCATCATAAAAACCATAAAGTTGAATTGAATCTTCTCGAGGAATCAGTACAGTAAAAATTTTTACTCGATTTTGTAAATCAGGTAATTTTTCAAATGTATTCAATGAAACATTTAATTGATAACCAATTCCATTTACATCAATTACAATATTTGTGGGATTTTTATGAACAAGAGTTCCTTCGATATAGCTATACATATCAACTAATAATTAAGTGAGGATTTTCTTGAATAAATGATTTCCAGTCTTTGTGCTTTTTGTTTGATCTTTTAATTTTTTGAATGTGACAGAGAGCAACAGCGATTGCATCGGTCTCGTCAAAATTTTTTTTCTTTTTTTTGAGTTGAAGAATTTGATTCACCATGAACATCACCTGTTGTTTTGAGGCTGCACCATTTCCAACAACAGCTTTTTTTATTTCTCTTGGTGAATATTCAAAAGTTGGAATTTCTTTATTTATCGCAGCAAGTATTGAAACTCCCCGAGCATGACCAATTTTTAATGCCGACTGAACATTTTTGCCATAGAAAGCTGATTCAATTGAAAGTTCGTCGGGAAGATATTCATCTATTAGTTTAGTAATCTCATCATAAATAATTTTCAATCGTTGAGGTAGTGATTTGATTCTCTTGTTTTCAATCACACCTGAACTTAATAATTTAATTTTTCCGTTTGATAGTTCAATAATTCCGTAGCCTGTTTTTAGAGTACCTGGATCTATTCCTAAAATTTTCATTTAATTTGATCTATTAAATTTCTGTTAAGTCTGCGTTCGTGTAAACATTTTGAACATCATCGTGATCTTCAAGAACCTCAAGCAATTTAATTGCTGTTTCATTCTCCTTTCCATCAATCTTCATCAAACTCTGTGGAACATATTGGAGTGAAGCACTCTCAACTTCAACACCTTTTTCAATCAGGGTATGGCGAACTTTTTCAAAGTTTTCAAGAGAAGTTTGAACTTCATAGTAATCAGTTTCAGTGACAACATCGTCTGCACCAGCATCAAGAGCTAACATAATCAAATCATCTTCGTTGATTTTACTCTTTTCAATTGTAATGATTCCTTTTCTTTGAAACATCCAGTTAACGCTGCCACTTTCTGCAAGTCTCCCGCCGTGTCGTGAAAAAAGATGCCGAAGCTCAGAAACTGTTCTATTTTTGTTATCAGTTACTGCTTCGATTAGAATTGCAACACCGCCTGGACCATAGCCTTCATAAATAATTTTTTCGTATTGAGAACTTTTCAGGTCACCAGTTGCTTTTTTAATTGCTCTCTCAATGTTTTCCATTGGCATATTAGCGGCGCGGGCTTGATCAATAGCCAGTCTTAAACTTGGATTTCCATCAGGATTTCCGCCGCCCTGTCTCGCCGCTATCGTAATTTCTCGGATAAGTTTAGTAAACAATTTCCCTTTCTTCGCATCGGCAACTGCTTTCTTTCTTTTTATTTGTGCCCATTTTGAATGTCCTGCCATAAAAAATCTCCATCTATTTTTGTGATATTCTAAAATCTTTTAAGTTTAATTGTGGAAATACCATATCGTTAATAATTGTTGATTCAATTGTGTAAACTATGTCAATATATGCATTCTTATCCAAACCATTCAACTCAATCAATTCTTTTGCATATTCACCAAGGTTATAACCGACCACATCAAAAACTGCTGAACCATTTTTTCGAACTTTCATGAACAAATGATTATTTGGTGAAATCTTAGGTCTGTCAAATAATTCAACATGTTCTGTTAAAAATATTGGTTTCATGTTTTGCGGACCAAAAGGAGCAAATCTTTCAAGAATTCTTCGAAATTTTGGAGTAATTGAACTTAGATCGATGACAGCTTCAATTTCGATTGTTGGAATCAATTGTTCAGGAGTCAAAGTTTTTCTGACATATTCATTAAATCTTTGTTTGAAAAGATGAATATTTTCAGGATGAATTGATAAACCTGCTGCTGCCTTATGTCCACCAAATTGTAAAACTAAATCTTCACAATGTTTAATTGCTTCGTATAGATTAAAATCTGCTATACTTCTGCCAGAACCTTTAACGACTCCATCAACAGAAGTTAAAAGAATAGTAGGTCGATAATATTTTTCAACCAATCTTGATGCAACAATTCCAATTACGCCAAGATGCCAATCTTCTTTGTGTAAAATGATAGCTATTTCATTTTGAAGATCAATTTCATTTTCAACTTTATTGATTGCTTCACTTAAAATTTCATCGTCAATGGCTTTTCTATTTCTATTTTCTCTATCGAGAATTTCTGCGTATTGATATGCTTCATCGTAAGTTTGAGAAAGCAACAATTTAATTGCACGATATGCATCACCCAATCTGCCGACTGCATTAATTCGTGGAGCAAGACCAAAAACAATTTGTGAGCTTGATATGTTGCCTAATTTTAATCCTGCCTTATCGATTAATGCTTTGAAGCCTGGTCTTGGTTCGCTATTAAGTTTTTCAAGTCCAAGTTTCACAAGAATTCTATTTTCGCCGGTTAAAGGAACAATATCAGCAGCACCAGCAACGGCAACAAAATCGAGATATTTGAATGGTACTTCCTTCATTCCGATTGAATCAGCTATTGCCTGAATTAATTTGAAAGTTACTCCCGCACCAGATAAATATTTGTAAGGATAAGGACAACCAGGCTTTAATGGATCAAGTACAGCGAGTGAATCTGGTAATTTATCGCCGGGTTCGTGGTGATCGCAAATGATTAAATCAATTCCAAGATTTTTTGCATACTTTGTTTCTTCAATTGCAGTAATTCCGCAATCAACTGAAATAATTAAATTGATTTTGTTTTGTTTTGCCTCGTCAATTCCTTTTCGAGAGATCCCGTAACCTTCGGTAAATCTATTGGGAATGTAAATATCAACAATTCCACCAATTTCAGTTAAAAATAAATAAAGCATTGCGGAAGCATTTGTACCATCAACATCGTAATCACCATAAATCAGAATTTTCTCATTATTCGTAAGAGCTTTAATTATTCTCTTAACCGCTTCTTTCATTCCAGTGAGTAAGTAAGGATCGTGTAGATCTTCAAGTGTGGGTTTGAAAAATTGACGAGCTTTTCTAAAACTATCGATTTCCCTTAAAACAAGAATCTTTGCAAGTGCTGGATTGATGTTTAAATCATCAACGAGCACCTGCTGACTGAACAAATCAGGGCATTCTAATATTTTCCAGTTGTATCTTTTTTTCATAATGACTAAAAAGCTGAGAGTCAGAAGATAAGTAAGCCGAATTCTGTTCCTCGTGCGAACGAGGTGGTAGTCATTTATCTTGTTCCGATGTCGCCATCGGAATCAAGCGGTCTACCCAGGAGTGGTGACGAAGCGAGTAGCTTCGTTGTGGGTTAGAGGAAGAACAGGAACCCACATCCTCCTTTATTTGACCTTACTCCGGATAGGGTTTGCCAAGCCATCCGATTACTCGGATGCTGGTGGGCTCTTACCCCGCCATTTCACCCTTATCCGCCAGAGGCGGACGGTGTGTTTTCTGTTGCACTTTCCGTGATTGATAGCTTGCGCTATCAACCCCCAGGCGTTACCTGGTATCCTACTCTACGGAGTTCGGACTTTCCTCCCTCCACTCGCTTGTGCGAAGTGAAGAGCGACTACCTTCTTACCCTCTGACTCTCAAAATTTTAAATAACGTCAATTTTTTTCTGAAATTTCCCAAAATTTTTTTTAAATATACTCAAAGGATGAATTAAATTCTTTGTCATCAAAATTCTATTTCATTTGTAAATTTTTTTGAATGAATTCAATTCTGGTAAAATCAAAATGATTAATTTTGTGAAAAATTGTTTTCGTTATGATAAGATATAATGTATTACTGTTAATCTTTTTGATGAATTCACTGCTGCAAGCGCAAAATAATTTTGAAAAAATAATTGAAGCAGTCAGAATAAATACAAAACCAGTTATTGACGGAATTTTAAATGATTCTATCTGGAATTTAGCCAGACCTGTCAATGACTTTTTACAACAGGAACCACTTCCAGGTTCAAATGCATCCTTCAAGACAGAAGTGAGAATTCTTTATAATGATGAATTTCTTTTTGTGGGTGTATTATGTTATGACCCTGAACCAGAAAAAATTATCGAAAGAGAATTAAAGAGTGATGGAAATCTAAGAGGAGATGATAATTTTACTCTTTTGTTTGATACTTTCAATGATAAAAAATCAGCTTACTGGTTTGGAACTAATCCACTTGGAATGAGGGACGATGCTTTGCTGTCTGGAATGGATTTCAGGGGTTTCAACGAGAGCTGGAATGGTATATGGTATGTTCAAGCAGCTGTTGTTGATAGCGGATGGTCAATTGAATTTGAGTTTCCTTTTTCGACTTTCAAGTTTCACAATTTAGATGAACAAATCTGGGGGATAAATTTTGCAAGACAAATTAGGAGATTAAATGAACAGGTATTATGGGCAGGTGTTGGTCCTGATGCAGGAATGTTCAAATTAATTTATGCTGGAAAGTTAGTTGGAATTAAAGGAATTAAAAGAGGCGATCCAGTTTATATCAAGCCATTTATCAGTGCTGGCATTCAAAGAGGCGATGAAAGTAAATCAAATTTGTTGAAAGCTGGTCTTGATATTAAATATGGAATCACTCAAAATCTCTCGCTTGATTTGACTTTCAACACAGATTTTGCTCAGGTAGAATCGGATAGGGCAAGAATAAATCTTTCTCGCTTTCCTCTATTTTTTCCTGAGAAAAGGGATTTCTTCTTAGAAAATTCATCAATTTTCGATTACACTTTTGGATTTAGAAATAATGTGTTTTACAGCCGAAGGATTGGTTTGAGTGAAAGTGAAGAAATTCCAATCAATGCTGGTGCAAGAATAGTAGGACGAATTAATTCGATGGAACTTGGAATTCTCAATGTTCAAACAGCTGCAAAAGGGATTGAACCTGCTACAAATTACGGAGTTGCTCGCTTCAAATACGATTTATTTGATCAATCTTATGTTGGTTTCATTTTTACGAATAAAATTTCAAAAAATGGATTTAATCGTGTTTATGGTTTCGATATTAATTACAATACAACTGAATTTCTTGGGGATAAGACTCTAACAATTGGCGGTGGAGCTCTTAAATCAGATGAAACTAATGGCGGTAAGAAAAGTGGAGCCTATAAATTTTTTGTCAGTTATCCTAATGATTTAGTGAATGGATTTTTAAGCTATCGTTTGGCTCAAAGAGATTTTAATCCTGCCATGGGATTCTTCTTCAGAACGGCTTTTCAATCAGTTACTTCACATCTGAGATATACTCCGAGAATAAATTTATGGGAAATTAAGAAATTAAACTTCACATTATACGAGGTTGATGTTTACTGGAATGCTGATAATATATTTTCCACAGCAAACTGTTCATTTTCACCGTTTGGATTTTTAACGAATGCAGAGGATAGATTTTCTTTCCATATCAACAGAAATTATGATTTTGTAGAAAACGATTTTATAATTTTTGATACTGTAAATATTCAGAGGGGTAAATACTGGTTTTATTCTTACGATTTGAATTTCGAATCATCGAGAAGCAGAGACTTTTTTGGTGAGGTTAGACTATCAACGGGGTCATTTTACTCTGGCAAAAGAAAATCTCTATCAACTGAATTGACCTACATGGTTAATCAACATATCTCGATAAGTTCAGATTTTGAAATCAATCAGTTAAGATTTGATAATTCGAGTTTAGTGACGAAAGAGTTAGGTCTAAGATTTCGATATGATTTTAATACTTTAACTTACAGTTCAATTTTTATGCAATGGAATAATGAATTAAATGAAATAAATTTTAACTACCGATTCAGCTGGCAGCCAAAGATTGGAAGCAATTTTTATTTTGTTATAAATCATTTACTTTCAACTGAGAAAAAGATTCGAACAAAGGATTTAGTGATTCTAACAAAGTTTGTCTGGTTGATTGTGGCGTAGGATTAATAATCTACCCGCCAGATTTCAACTGCAGCTTTTGCGAATTTGTTTTGTCGTTCAGAAATTACATCCTTATCGAATGTATCATAATTTATCAATTCACGGGTTATTCCAAATTTTGAGTTTTTAGACAATTCTTTTTTTAATTCAAAAGATTTATTTCCAGTTTCTCGATTTAGATTTGGTTCAAGAAGAGTTAGGTTTCCAAACATGCTGGTGAAATCATCCTCATCTGAAAGTGGTAAAATATGTTCAATTGTATTTGCACTTTCAAAGACGAAAAGGTTATTGTTATATATTTTATTTTCTAAACTGATTAAAATATACCTGATAAGTTTTTTGCTCGATTTATTAAATTTTTTGAATCTAAATAATGCTTTGAATTCATCATTGGGTATATAGATATCTTTAAATTCACGATAGATTTCCTCAACCTTTTTAATTTTCCCTTGAGTAATCTTAACTGCAACTTGATTATATTTTCTTTCGAGTTCATTGGGGTTCTTTTTTCCGATTACATTGTATCTGAATGAAATCGCACGAATTAATCTTAATGTCGATTCAAGCTGTTCAGGTATTTTTTCTACGACCGAAATTAGTAAAGATTTTTGCTGGGTTACTTCAAATAAATTTAATTCTCAAATTAACTTTGAAATATTCTCTTTTTCGATCCAGTACTCGTGTTCGTAATTATCTAAAGCAACATATAATTCGCTGGTTTTCTCTAATTCCGAAATAATGTTGATAACATTATCTTTTGTATTAATTAACTCTTTTATTTTCTTGAATAAATCCTCTTTCCTTACTAGTGGAAATCTGCAATTTAAATAGTAACGAAGAAAGTTAGGAAAATCTCTATAAGTCACGGTATTTACCATATTATCCCATCTTGAAATTAAATTCTAAATATCAATTTCACTTGGAAGCAATGAAAATAAGTAGTTCTTGAGCAAATCTGTTGTTGTCAATGAGATACCTCGAGCATTAACTGTTTCTAATACTCTATATGCTGATATAAGATCATCAACAATTATAGCGTTAAATATTAATTTATCGAGAACAATCTCTTCAATAAAATCTACAATTTCTTCGCCATTAGTAAAGTTTAATTCTGAAAATTTACTTTTAAAATAATTGTACCCTTTTAATACTAATTGATTTGAATGTGGTAATTTTTTCGGATTAGGAGGTTGAATAAATTGTAATAGATATGAACGGTAAAGGTCATCATCAGTTTTATTTAATTTTAGTTTCGGACTAAAGGTCAAAGATTTAGGATCTTTGAATCCAATGTAATCACTCATTAAAAGTTTAGCTCTTTCATCATTCTTCTCTTTGTCAATGTTCATTTCAGAGAGTTTAATTAAATATTCAATAGCAGTTAGAATCAATAAACTAATAGTCAAAAGTCGTTGTTATCCATCGATAATTATAAAATTTTTATCATCTTTAATTTGAAAAACTAAAGTTCCCATATAATGATTAGAAAAGATCCCGATCTTTAGATTCATCAAATCATTCCGTAAATCTTCTCATTGTTCTTCATCTCAGGAATAATTTCGTTGATATATGGTACAGAATAAATTTTTGAGTTTCCTAAAATCTCCCTTGTGGTGAGTGATTTCGTTTCGAAAAGAATTCTTTGAGGCATAATTCAATCTAATAAGTTGAACTTAGCGCTAATGATTATCTCAAAATGTAAAAGAATATCCAAATTTTTTTGTAAATTTATTGAGAAATTAGTTAAAAAATGGAGCAAAACAGAGTGAACAACGGGAAATATGTTATTGGCATTGATGGCGGTGCAACAAAAACTACCGCTGTTCTGGCTGACCTAAATAGAAACATTTTAGCTGAGAAATCTTCAGGTCCAGCTAATTTCCTTATCATCGGTACCGAGAAAGTAGCTAAAACTATCTCAGATCTAATTCTCGATGTATGTAACGAAGCGGAAGTTAATATTGGGAATATTGAAATAGTTTGTATTGGTTTGACAGGAGCTGGTCGTGAGTCAGATTCTGAAAAAATCAAAAAAGCTATTCTAGATTATTGGTCCACTGCATATTCCACTCCAATCAAAAATATTATTGTAACAAGTGATGCAAGAATTGCATTGGAAGGTGCTTTTTCCGGAAGACCTGGAATAATTCTAATTGCAGGTACGGGTTCCATAATTTTTGGAAAAGATAGGGGCGGAATGCTTTATCGTGTCGGCGGATTTGGCAGGTATATTGGTGATGAAGGTGGTGGTTATTCAATTGGAAGATTAGGACTTCAAGCAGTTGCAAAATCAATGGATGGAAGAGGTACTGAAACAAAACTTTTAGATATGCTGAGAACTCAATTCGGAATTAATTCTCCTGAAGATTTAATTAACAAAGTTTATCAAGAGAATCTGGATTTTGCTGCTGTTGCTCCACTTGTTATTCAATGTGCCGAAGAAGGCGATGAAGCCTGTCGAGAAATTTTGAGAAAAGAAGCAGAAGAACTTGTCTTACACATTAAAGCAATCAAAGATAAAATTAGAGTCAGAACTGTTTATATATCGTTTATTGGTGGTTTACTCTCAGGAGAAAATTATTACTCAAAACTTCTGCGTAAAATAATTCTTCAGAAGATAGAAGGTGTGAATGTAATCTTACCTGAACATCCTCCTGCATACGGTGCAATTCTTATGGCAATGGATGCAATTGAAAGTGAAGTCAGTTAATCATTTGACGTATTTAACTATTCACATTTACACAATCTTTTTATTTAAATGAATTTATTTTCATTAAACAGATTCCGAAAAGAAAAAAGAAATCCCTGGTTCTGGGTACCAAGTCTCTATTTTGCCGAAGGCATTCCCTATATAGTTGTAATGACCGTTTCGGTTATTTTTTATAAACGGATGGGAGTCTCCAATACTGAAATTGCTCTTTATACAAGCTGGTTATATCTGCCCTGGGTAATAAAACCACTATGGAGCCCTGTAGTTGATTTATTAAAGACAAAGAGATTCTGGATAATTTTAATGCAACTTATTATTGCGGTCGGTCTTGGTGGAATTGCATTAACAGTTCCTATACCTGATTTCTTCAAATATACTCTTTTATTTTTCTGGCTTCTGGCTTTTAGTTCTGCTACTCATGATATCGCTGCTGATGGCTTTTACATGCTTGGACTTTCGCAATATGAACAATCGTTTTTTGTTGGAATCAGAAGCACATTTTATCGAATTGCGATGATAACAGGGCAGGGATTGTTAATAATTCTTGCTGGAAATATTGAGAGTAAAACTGGACTCCCGCCTGTCGAGATAACTGTAAATGCTAAACCTGAATATGTGAATGAATTTTTTATAAAAGATACAACACTATCTTTTCAAGAAGGTGAAGAACTCTTCATTAAATCATCCAGTGAAAATCTTGTGATAGGAATTATAGACAGAACAAAATCAGAAGTTGATTCTTTAGTGAATCTTGTCAAAGAATATAATCTGCGAAATGGATTTTATATCGAGGAAAACAAATCACAATTAAATAATGCAGGTCAAAAATTAGAATCCTCTTTCTGGAGTGAATATGTTGTAAAGCCTCTGGAAAAATTTCTGCGAGATAATTTTGGCGAGAATAAAGTTGTATTAAAGAAAACTGATTTAGCTGGAAATGTTGGAATCGTTTACTTTTATTTATCAAAGAAACCCGATAAAGAATATGTTGTTCATGTTGGTAGAGAGAAAGGTGATAATAGTATCAATCTAATCGAAGGTTCAAGAATAATTTTTAATGAATCGAACTGGAATAAACCCGCATTTGTTTTGATTCAATTAGATCCAAAATTAAAAACAGAAACTTCAGCAATATTTCAGGTCAGATCTGGAGATATTACTTTTGCATGGAAAGTTACATTCCTCTTTCTATCTGGATTGTTTTTACTTTTCTTTGTTTATCACTTTTTTATTCTGCCATATCCAAAAGAAGATAAACCAAACATTGGAACAACTTCTAAAAATTTCTTGATTGAGTTTTTCAATACATTCATTCTTTTCTTTAAGAAGAAAGGAATTCTGGCGGCGTTAGCTTTTTTACTTTTCTACAGATTTGCTGAAGCACAACTTGTTAAATTAGCATCTCCATTTTTACTTGATGTGAGAGAAGCAGGGGGACTTGCATTAACAACGGGACAGGTCGGGTTTGTTTATGGAACAGTTGGAATTATTTCTCTTACGCTTGGTGGGTTGCTCGGTGGTTTTGTTGCCGCTAAAAAAGGTTTGAAATACTGGTTATGGTGGATGGTTGCTGCGATTAATATTCCAGATCTTGTTTATGTATATCTTTCGCAAACTATGCCTGATAATTTCTGGATTATAAATATTTGTGTTGCTCTTGAACAATTTGGTTATGGTTTTGGATTTACAGCTTATATGTTGTTTATGATTTATATTTCTCAGGGTGAGCATAAGACAGCACATTTTGCAATAACAACTGGAATAATGGCTTTAGGAATGATGATTCCAGGTATGTTCAGCGGTTGGCTTCAGGAAATTATTGGATATAAAAATTTCTTCATCTGGGTTTGTATTGCAACAATTCCCTCATTCTTGGTTGTTAAGTTTATAAAAGTTGATCCTGAATTCGGAATAAAAAAGAACGAAGCTTAATTCAATTCTTAAATGATAATAAAAAAGGCGGGTTGACCCGCCTTTTGTTTTTTAAGTAAATGTTTATTTGTTTGTTAATGTTTGATATTATTTCATATAAACCAATTTCTTCATTGCAGAAAACTCACCAGCTTTAAGTTGATAAAAATAAACTCCAGAACTTAATCTATATTTACTTGCATCAAACTCAACTTCATATTCACCTGGTTGTTTTGGTTTGCTTACAAGTACGGCTACTTCACGGCCAAGCAAATCAAAGACTTTTAATGAGACTAATTGTTCTTTGTTTGAGCCAACATCATTCCCAATCACAAATTTAATTATTGTAGCTGGGATGAAGGGATTGGATAGTTTTGAAAGAGATCATAATTATAATTTTTCACACCAATTTTTTGCATACTCTGATCCCAATATACCCAGTCGTAATCAGATGGAACTGATTCCAAATAACTATTGTCCACAGCTGAAATACGATAAAATAGTTTACTATTTCCAATTCCAACAAATGCATCAGGATCAACCCAGCTCGTTACAGGTGTTGTTCCATTGTATGCATTTATTGTTGCAACTTGCCAAAATGTTGTTGGTTCACCACCGCTTGTTGAAGTTCTGTAAATTTT
>CAZGQO010000002.1:0-181990 GCA_964527925.1 uncultured Ignavibacteriaceae bacterium | reverse complement strand
CAACTTGCCAAAATGTTGTTGGTTCACCACCGCTTGTTGAAGTTCTGTAAATTTTATACTTACCGTTATATTTCATATCGGGTTCTATATTCGCTTCCAAGGTTAAGTGAGCGAAATTATTTACAGCTGTTACTTTTAAATTTTGAGGTTTAGATGGAGGTAAACTTAATTCACCAGACTCAGTTGTAAATACTTTAACTGTTATATCGTTAGCACTTTGTGATAATAATTTTATAGATATATTAGTTGGCGATGGACTTCCACCAATTAATTTCGTCGTGCTTGGATTACTCCAAGGAGTAATTTGATTAACGGAATTTACATTGAAAGCATCTGTTTCATCACCCAATGCATCACGACTAATAATCCAATTTTTAGTTAGTGGATCTATATCCCACCATCGATAATCTTCCTTCCATCCTTCGTTCGGAACATAAAAATATAATTTATTTATATCGCATTTTCCTATTTCAGCATAGGTTGAATTTGGAAGGTATCTATAAACACTACCCCTATCCAAAACGGCAACAGTTGGATCGGGATTTGAACCTCCCCTGCCTGTCATTACTCTCCATTCAACAAATTGCCAATTAAATGCACCATCGGCTTGTATTGACCATATATGAGGAAGATAGTTATCTCCATTTTTTATATACCAAATGTAAATGCCTTTACCAAGTTGTGCATTTGGGTCTAATGCACCTTGTAAGGCTCCACCTCTTATTATCTGATCAAAATAATTAAGCCTTTGATGGTTTTCTATTATGAAATATTCATTCGCTGCAATATTTACTCTTAAAGCATCGCACGTTGTTAAAAAATCCCTTAAAGTTTTTGTTTGTCCATTGTAAGCTGATGGAATACTTATATAACCAAGCCTTTTTCTTTCCCATGCGCTCATTGCATAAGTACCATGATATGCCCAAGGATCTCCCATCATAAGACCACCCATAGCTGTATGACCACCACCAAAGAGATAATGACCATACTCATGAGCTAAATGTGCAGTGAAATGGAATGCATCTGTTTACCGACCAACCACACTTGTAATACCAGAACCATAAACCCCGAATCCACCATTTATATTTATCCCATCGTGTGTTTCAATATTATCTAAAAAACCAAGAAATGAAGTCCCTCCACCTAATTCGAACCACTTCCTATCACCCCAACGATAATATAATAAGCATATCAAGAAATCTGTCACTGTTTCTTGGAGAAAAATAAAATGTTCCATCCTGATAATTTCAATTATCATATATACTAAAATTATCTATTTGATCATTAAGTCGGTTTATTACGTCAACATTTGCGTTACCGAAAAATTTATTTATTGGCACGGTAATGATATTTGGGTGAATGTCCCCTATAAAATCAAAATCGCCATTGGACATTCTTTTGAAGTAATCTGAAATAGTGTAGTTACGATAGCTAATCGAAGGATTGCTATCAATCCAATTATAAGCCCATTTTGGGAGTGAATCTTTAAGCCAATCAGGGACCGAAGTAATATCACTTTGAAATTGTGCAAATACAATCAAAGCCCGTAAGTATTCACCTGGAGCATTGGATGATGGTTTATATTTACCGCCAACAACAGCGGCTAATTCTCCTTTTGGTGTATCTGGAGAAAAATCGCAAGCGATATTGTTTGTTTGAGCTATAGTAAAGCTTGCAATTAGAAGAATTGAAAAAATTGCAAATAAAAAGTTTTTGATAAGAGGTTTCATTTTAATACCTCATAATTATATTTATTTTTTCGGGCAACTGATTATATTTGTATAGCAAGTGAAAGAGGGGTCAATTGAAATTAGTTGAATGGCTTAACGTTGAATTCCCCTGCAATCATTTGCATTTTATGGACACTGTTGCCCGCACCGTTCTCATAATTAAATAATTTTATTCATCTTCATTTTCACTTCATTTATTTTATTAATATCATTTTTTTGACTTTCATTTGGCCATTGACAGTTAGTTCATAAAAGTATGTACCGCTTGTTAAAGTCAAGGATTTAAGTTCCTCTGTATTGAACTCAACAGAATAGTTTCCTGGTGGTTTTTCTTCACTTACTAATACAGCAATCTCTTTCCCAAGCATATCGTATACTTTTAACTTCACAAAACTTGTAATAGGTACTTTATATTGAATAATTTTAACTGCGTTAAATGGATTTGGATAGTTTTGGTATAAAACAAAATCAGTTGGATTAATGAGAGGCTGATCTTCAACAGAAACTAATAAAGTTGTATCGCCGTACACCACGCCATAGATAACACAACCCCATAGTAAATACCAATTTACTAATCTTACCTTACCAAATTCTTCGGACCAATATTCCCAATAACGAGTAAGGATGCTGTCTGTAACGATAACAACTTTTATGGGAATCCAAGTACCCCAAAATGAAGAAACGAATCCGCTATCAATTACTATATGATAAATATATTGAGGGTAAATAATGTCGCTGCGTTTTTGTTGCCAGAAATCTCCTACTCTAGCATTTTTTTTATAATATATATATTCTTGTCCATTTTGTAACGGTCCCCCATAAACTGGATCTATTGCAACATAATAACCATCATCTCTTAATCTATATGGCAAGTACTATCAGTATACCCTGTCCGGCTAGTATACTTTTGTCGAAAATATTTTTTTCCTTTAATTCGAACTGTGTCTATTAATTCTATTTTATATTAAGGTCGGAAATAATAGTCCCGGTAGTTCCAAGCATCGCCAATGCTTAAAGTTAGCCCGTAACCGCCATAATATTCTTCCAATGGTTTTTCAATTCGTTGTGCTAGCAAGCATTGGGTTAACGCAAGAGAAATAAAAATTATCTTTTTAATGATTTAAATTCTTCTATTATTATTTGAATAGTATACTTATTAATCAAACTACAGAAAATCTCAAATTCTCTAATCACACATATATAATATCTTATGCCCGAAGAAAAATATTTTGAATAATTAACAGACATTTATTTTTCGAGATTAAATTCTAATCCAGCTTATAAATAAAAACAATCAAAATCAATATGAGTTGTATTAAGCGTTTAACCAAAAAACATACAGAGGCACATCAGAGTGCCTCTGTTTAATTATTTAAGTAAAACCATCTTCTTCGTGTCCACATATTGCTTATTTGATTTTAGACCTTTTGCTTCAATTCTGTAGAAGTAAATTCCAGAAGAAACTTTTCTACCGTTCGCATCAGTTCCATTCCAGAATGAATGATGAAAACCTGGTTCAATTATTTCATTGATAATTGTTATAACGAGTTTTCCGTTAATATCAAAAATGGAGATTTTAACCTGTGAAACTTCGGGAATATCAAAACTGATTTTTGTCTGTGGATTAAAGGGATTCGGATAATTATTATGCAGGAAATATCTGGCTGGTAAGGACGAAACCGAATAAACATCTTCAACCTTTGTAACAAAATTAGTATCAGCGCAATAGTTGATTGAACGTCTGAGGAGTGTATCACAGTTTGCATCGCTTACCATTTCAAGTCCAATTCCATAAAAAACTGTTTTCCATTTTTTAGTTGCATTTTCTGATCTTACTGCACCAATTTTTACTGTATCAGCTGTCCCGGTTCCGTAATAAAATACCTTAAATGTTCTGCCGAAAGCATCTTCAGTTAAAGTCAATTGGTCTTTACCAGCACCAGCCATTGGAAGACTTAAACCATTTCCAATGTAATCACCTGTAAATCCTCTTGCGCTGAAAGCAGAATTGTTGGTTACGAATTTTGCACCAATATATTTTGTTAACAATAAGTCATTTGTATCAGAAAATTCAGCAATGTTCTTTCCAGCAAGTATTAATCGGTTACCTTTTTCTAATTCTGATATAATTAAATTTCTTTCATTATTTGATAGGTTAGAGGTGGATGTACCGCCAGCAACCCATATTAAAGTTAATGGTTCAGAGAAAGAATTGATTAAATCATTCGATGGTAAAGAACCTTTGCTGACGATTTCCCAGCTCGCATAGGCAACTCCCAGTCGATCAAGTGAATTGATATATTTGTTTTTATTCGTGCTGATTGAATCGTTCAAAACTAAAAATATTGATGCAGGCTTTAATTGAACAGTTAAATTCTTTCCACTCATTCCTACATAAATACTATCTAAAATTATTTCACGCTGGAATGGTGGCTGCAAAGAAATTTTCATTTTATAGAGTTCATCACCATAAACATTAAAAGAAAAGTTTCCATTTGATGAAGTTGTATAAGTGCTTACAATTTGATTATCCCACAAAGATATTAGCTGAATAGTTCCTTCAACACCTGAAAGAGTTTTTGAGTTGACAAGAGATCCATTAAAACTTACCATAGGTTTTTGTTGAAGCATTGCATCGAATTGGATTGTTTCAGTGCTTCCGATTCCACCGGGAGGATTAAATTGGATATCAGCAGAATCAGAGTAATATCCAAATTTCTCAACTTTTACTTTAAATGATTGATTCATAACAGCTGTATAGTAAGTGCCCGTTGAATCAATAACAATCTCGTTAACAGCTACTCCAGGTTTACTCCATCGATTTGTGTAAGGTTGTTCAACTTTTCCAATGGTTGCACCATAAGTTCCTACTAATTTTACTTTTGCACCAACCAGTGGGAGACTTGTACTCATATCCAGAATTGTTCCTTGAAGTACCCAGACTGGATAAAGCGAAATTGCACCGATTGCATCATCAAAAGTTAAATGTCTTTTTGATGTATCTCCACGAAAATAAGAATACCACATTACAGCGTTCGGATTTAGTGGTCCGCACCCATTCGAACCTGCAGATGGAGAAGGTGGTTGACCTGCGTGATTTAATCCGAGATGATGTCCAAATTCGTGAGTGATAACGGATTTTAAATCCATTTTATTTGGTTCGCCATTTAGACCAGGAGGAAAATCCCTGCCGTTCCAGATTAAATCAGAACCAACTGCTTGATAGCCACCAACATTTGTCGTAAAAGTCGATGAGAAAGCAATTACATTTGGATCACTGAAATTAACTCCTTGTATATCAAAATACACAAGATTTACTCCATCATTTGCGACTTGAGAGACATTAGTATTTGCACCTCTTTGAAAAACAAAATAGCAGGCTTCAAGATTTGTCCATTCATCAGCTCCTGCTTCTATTGCTGGAATAAATTCAGTTGGTGTTGATGAATGAAGCTGGTAAATAAAAGGCAATCGATTCGGAAAATAAATTCTGTAATCACCATTCGAATTGGTAATTATGCAGAATCCCAGAAAAACAAAAAAACTAATTGCAGCTAATGTTGAAAAAATATATCGTTTCATTTTTCTATTCCTCCTATGATTGCGCATATTGTTTAATCTGAGAAATAAAAGTCCTCAACTCGAATCTATTCTCCAATCGAGAAACATCAGTAATTAGTTTTTTTGTCGCAGGATCAACAAGACCAACATTATTCAAACTATTCACCGCATAAACCTTCCCTTTTTCTTCATAAACCTGGAAAAATCCCAGCACGATGGAATGAATCCAGTAAGCACCTTTCCAGTCACGAAGAAATAGAACCACATCTTTTCCAATTTCGAGTTTGGGAGTTCCATCCACAATCTGGGAAATGTAGCCAACCGTTCCACCCATCTGTTTTACAACAATCTTCTGTGAACGATATTCTCCTTTAATCAACTCTTTAATTTCAATTGTGGTGTAAGTATAGATTGATTTGTCTTCCCAGACTGAATAGGCGGATATCACTTTCCCGTATACAACAAGCTGTGATTCTTTTGTCATCCTTTCTAACCCAATGTACTCAACTGTCAAAGCCTTTAGATTGACTGCAGTTAAAAAAATCAGAAGGAAGAAAATGAATTTATTAACATAATGTTTCATGGTATCACCTTATTAGTTTGTTTTTAATGAAATTTTAATCTGATAATAATCAAACTGATTCAAAAAATCTATTCTTTAATTTATGTCAAACTAACAGAAAATAATCAATGAGTATCCTCAAATTGTATTCTACGATTTTTATTATGTTTGAATATAAAATATGCCTTTAAAAATCTGGTTTATAAAATAAGAATTAAAAAATTGCACAACTTCTATCTTTTAACTTTCATCATCCTTAATTATTCAAATCTTTTATCTCAATCAGCAATTGAGATAGTTAGAAAAGCTCAGGATTTATTGTATGCTAAAAGCAGTTATGTTGAGATGACTATGACAATTATCAAACCAAAGTGGCAACGAACATTAGGAATGAAAGTCTGGGCTTTAGAACCTGACTATGCTTTGATTTATATCACTGAACCAGCAAGAGATAAAGGAACAGCTACTCTTAAACGAAAAAAAGAAATCTGGAATTACCTTCCTAATATTCAAAAAATAATTAAAATTCCTCCTTCAATGATGAATCAATCCTGGATGGGATCTGATTTTACGAATGATGATCTGGTTAGAGAAGCCTCTTACGAAAAAGATTATGAACATACTTTACTAGGAACCACAAAATGGGAAGGTTATGATTGTTACAAAATCTTTTCGATTCCAAAACCAACTGCTGGTGTTGTGTGGAGCAAGGTTATCTCTTTCATTACAAAAGATTCTTATATGCAGTTGAAATCTGAATTCTATGATGAGGAGGATAAACTTGTAAAAGTCTTTATTGGAAGTGAAATAAAAGAATTTGATGGAAGAAGAATTCCTTCTAAGTGGGAAATGATTCCACTGAATAAAGAGGGGAATAAAACAGTTCTCGAATACAAAAAAGTTAAGTTCAACATAAAAATTGATGAATCCTTCTTTTCTCAACAAAATATGACAAAAGTCAGATGAAATTATTTTTAATTTTAGCCTGGAGAAATATCTGGAGAAATAAAAGAAGAACATTGATTGCTGCCTCCTCAGTTTTCTTTGCTGTAGTGCTGGCACTGGTGATGAGGTCGCTTCAATACGGTTCTTATGATTTTATGATTGATAGTGCTCTTCGAATGTATACAGGCTATCTTCAGATTCACGGGAAAGGTTACTGGAACGAAAGAAGTCTGGAAAATTCAATCTATGACTATGAAAATCTTATCCACAAAATTGAAAATCTTGAATCAGTCGAAATTGCAATTCCACGACTGGAAAACTTCCTGCTAATTTCTTCAAAAGATATAACCAAGATTGCATCAGTGATCTGTGTCGACCCAATAAAAGAAGACAGAATGACTCGATTAAAGAAGAAACTTATTGAAGGAAGATATATCAATAATGAAGATCAGGGAATTTTAATTGCTGAAGGTCTGGCAAGATTACTCAAAGTGAAAACGGGTGATACGGTCACTTTGTATGGTCAGGGTGTTTATGGATTGACTGTTGCTGTCAATTGTCCAGTAATTGGAGTTGTTCAATTTACACTTCCTGATATCAATAATACTTTTGTTTACATGCCCTTAAATTTTGGTCAAACTCTTTTTGGTATGGAAGATAGAATTACAACTATTTCAATTATGTTAGATAATCCACAAGAGATGGATAGAGTCTATGAAAAAGTAAAGTCATTAATGACCGATGATCTCGAATTGATGAAATGGGAAGAACTTCTACCTGAACTTGTTCAGGGAATTCAGCTTGATAATGTGGGTGGAATGATTATGCTTTTCATTCTCTATTTGATAATTGCGTTCGGAATTTTAGGAACGATTATGATGATGACTGCTGAAAGAACAAAAGAGTTTGGAATTTTAATTTCTGTTGGTATGAAAAAATCCAGATTAATTCTGATTACAACACTGGAATCAATTTTTATTTCTCTTTTAGGTGCAATAACTGGTGTGATAATATCCATCCCAATTTTACTCTTCTTGAATAATAATCCAATCAGACTTACTGGTGAACTTGCTGAAATATCATTGAAATTTGGAGTAGAACCAATTCTGCCTTTCAGTGTTGAACCAAAAATCTTTTTTGCTCAAACGGGAATAGTTTTAATCATCGCATTAATAACAGCAATTTATCCAGTAAACTATATCAGAAAAATCAAACCAATTGAAGCAATGAGAATTTAAAATGCTTTTAAAACTTGCGTGGAAAAATATCTGGCGAAATAAAAAAAGATCTTTGATTTTAATCTTTGCTGCTTTCTTCGGAATCTGGGGAGGAGTTTTTACTAACGGAGTTTACATTGGAATGTGGGAAACAACTGTTGAAGCTGCGATCAATCGAGAACATTCTCATATTCAAATTCACACTCCAGAATTCAAAGATGAAAAGTTAATTACTCAATACATAAAAAATGTAGATGAAGTCGAGAAAATTCTGACTTCAAATCCTGATATAAGTAATTATTCTAAAAGAACAATTATCGAAGGAATGGCAGCTTCTCCTTCTTCGGCAACTGGCGTTAAAATTGTTGCGAATTATCCTGATAAAGAAAAACTTATCACATCAATTCATCAAAAAGTAATTGAAGGAAAATATTTCACCGAAAGGCCGAATGAAATTCTGATTGGAAAAAAACTTGCTGAACGATTAAATCTCAAATTAAACTCTCGTATGGTTTTATCATTTCAGGGCTTGGATACAAACCTCGTAGCTTCAGCTTTCAAAGTCACAGGCATTTTCAAAACAGAATCAACAATTTTTGATGAGCGAAATGTTTTCATCAAAACACAGGATTTAAGTTCAGCACTGAATCAAACTCCGCCAATTCACGAAATCGCAATTCGAGTTCGAGAAACAAATTTAATTGATACAACGGCTTCAATTCTCAAAACTCAACTACCAAATCTAAAAGTTGAAAGCTGGAAGGAACTTGCACCTGAATTAAGTTTGACCTCTGGATTTCTCTATCTCGAACTGAATATTTTTATGGGAATTATTTTATTTGCTCTTCTCTTTGGTGTTTCAAATACAATGTTGATGTCTGTCTTCGAAAGAATCAGAGAGTTTGGTGTATTGATGGCAATCGGCATGAATAGAATAAGGTTATTTTCTTTGATAATTATTGAATCGATTATTTTATTGTTCACAGGCGGATTAAGTGGAACTTTAGCAGGATATTTAACAATTGAAGCTTTTTCAAAAACAGGTATTGACCTTTCAATAGTTGAAGAAGGAATGGCTGCTTATGGAATGGCTGCTATACTTTATCCAGAATTGCCCTGGCATATGTTTTTGACTTTGTTTGTAATGATGTTTGTTACTGCGATAATTGCTTCAATTTCTCCTGCATTGAAAGCAATTAGACTAAATCCAGCAGAAGCAATCAGGACCTATTAAAACATGAAAAAGATTTATGTGAATTTTTTGTATTCATCTTTTAAGAATTGAAAATTCAGGAGTTTTTTATGTCGCTTATTGAAATTATTGAACTCAACAAAATTTATGATAAAACAAAAATTCCTGTCCACGCTCTGAAGGATACAAATCTTAAAATTGAAAAAGGTGAGTTTACAGCAATTGTTGGTCCTTCTGGTTCTGGTAAAACAACTTTACTTAATATGATTGGCGGATTGGATTTTCCCACAAGTGGAAAAGTTTTAATCAACGGAATTGATATCTCGACTTTCAAATCAGATGAATTAATTGATTTTCGCTTAAATAACATTGGATTTGTTTTTCAGTCGTTTAACTTAATTCCTGTTTTAACAGCAAAGGAAAATATTGAATTTATTATGCTTCTTCAGGGAATTGAGAAAGAAGAAAGAGAAAAAAGAACAATTGAATTATTAGAAGCAGTGGGATTGGCTGATAAAGCTGATTCAAGACCTTATGAGTTATCGGGTGGTCAACAACAAAGAGTTGCAGTTGCGAGAGCTATAGCATCTCGTCCATCGTTTGTTCTTGCCGATGAACCTACGGCAAATCTCGATTCAGTTGCTGCTGAAGGTTTGCTTGATATCATGAAATCATTGAATGAAAAGTTTGGAATGACTTTCATCTTTGCAACTCACGATAACAAAGTCATAAAAAGAGTTAGCAGAGTAATTACTCTTGAAGATGGAAAAATAAAATCCGATGTGCTTCAAAAGTAAACTGTTTGTTGTATTTATTTCTTTTGTCGTAAGTCTCTATTCTCAAGATTTTCAAATCGGGGGATATTCAAAATATTTAATCAGTTCCACGAAGATCAATTTTGTTAATCTAAACGAGAACCTTATTGACCATACGCTTCATTCAAGATTAAATCTCAAATATTTCATTGGTGAAATTTTTGTTCTTTCAGGAGGAATAAGAAATCGAGTTATCTGGGGAGAATCCGTTCAAAAGATTCCAGGTTATTCTGAAACTTTCAATCAGAATAATTATTTGTTTGATGCTGGCAGATTTCTCTGGAAGAAAAAAAGTTCAATCAATTACTTAGAAATTGACCGACTATGGCTGAATTTAAGTTTAGAAAATTTTCAGGTTGATTTTGGTCGACAGAGAATTGCTTGGGGAACAAGCTGGGTGTGGAACATCACTGACTTGTTTAATCCGCTTTCAATACTTGATTTTGATTACGAGGAAAGACCCGCAGTTGACGGAATTAGATTACAATATTTCTCTTCTCTGTTTACAAAGATTGATTTTGCACATCGATTTGCAAAAGACAAAGAACAAACAACGGGAATTCAATTTTATTTGAATAAGTATGAGTATGATTTTTATTTTTTGATTGGTTATCACACAACCAGACCAATTATAGGATTTTCGTGGTCAGGCGATATTCATGATGCAGGTTTTAGAGGAGAGATTTTAGCTGCTGCTCCGCCATCAAAAATGAAATCAACCAAACCAAATTTATTCAAGGATGAAAAAAGAATTCAATTTAGTGCTGTTTTATCACTTGATTATACTTTTTCAAATTCGCTGTATCTTCACTCAGAAATTTTATTCAACAACATTGGCAAAAAAGAAAATCTTCAACTTTATTCTATTGATTCAAGAAAAATTGGACTATTAAGCCCATCAATCATTGAATTATTCTATCATGCAGGTTACAATCTTTCTCCCTTGACGAGAGTTGATTTGATTACTCTTCACAATCCAATTGATAAATCGTTTGCCATCTTATTAACTATTTCATATTCATTGATGCAAAATCTTGATCTGTCAATCATTGGATTATTTTTACGAGGTGATAAATTTACTGAGTACAGTCCCAACGCTTCAATGTATTTCGGGCGGTTGAAGTTTAGTTTTTAATAAGTCAATAGAAAAAAATTTCAAGTCATTGTTCATAACTTAAATTTTCATTCCTAAAATTTTAGATTACAAATAAATGATTATGAAAAACTATGATGTAATTATAATTGGCGGTGGATTTGGCGGATTAGCTGCCGCAAAAAAATTCAAAAACAAATCACTTAAAATTTTATTAATCGATAAGACCAATCATCATCTTTTTCAACCGTTATTATATCAGGTTGCAACTGCGGGACTTTCACCAGCTTACATTGCATATCCACTTCGAAGTATTTTTCGAAATTCAAAAAATGTTGAAGTCTTGATGGGTGAAGTTAAGAAGATTGATAGAACTAACAAGCTGGTCTACTTAAACGGAGATTCTTATCGGTACAAATATCTGATTGTTGCTGTTGGTGCAAGGCATCATTACTTCGGAAATATTGATTGGGAAAATTTTGCTCCTGGGCTTAAAACTCTTTCAGATGCAATTAGAATTCGAGAACACATGTTGAGTGTTTTTGAAAAAGCAGAAAGAATTGACGATGAATTTGAAAGACAAAAATATCTCAACTTTGTTGTTGTAGGTGGTGGTCCGACTGGAGTCGAGATGGCTGGTGCAATCGCTGAAATTGCAAGGATGACTATTGTTGAAGATTTCAAAAAAATTAATCCTGATCATACCAGAGTTTATTTAATCGAAGCAACCGATAGAGTTCTTCCCACATTTCCAGAAAATCTTTCAAGAAAAGCAAAATCGGATCTGGAAAAGTTGGGAGTAATAGTTTTGACAAATACTAAAGTGATTGAAGTAAAAGAAGGTTTAGTTTTGACTGATAAAAATAGAATTGATGCAGAAACAATTATCTGGGCAGCTGGCAATAAAGCAAATCCGTTGCTTATTCAATTGAATTGTGAACTCGATAGAATGGGTCGTGCAATTGTTAATGAGTATCTTAACATTCCTGAAGATCCGAATGTATTTGTAATTGGTGATGCCGCAGCTGTTCGTGATAAAAATAATCAAACCTTGCTTGGAGTTTCGCCAGTTGCTATCACTGAAGGACGATATGTTGCAAAAACTATTTTGAAAAAAGAAAAAGGAAAACCAATTAAACCATACAGATATTTTGATAAAGGGAAGCTTGCAACAATTGGCCGGTCAAAAGCTGTTGCTGATTTTGGTTTTATCAAATTCTCAGGATTTTTTGCGTGGTTGATATGGGTTTTTGTTCACATTTTTTTCTTGATTGGATTCAAGAATAAAATAATTGTAATGATTGAGTGGATTATTGCTTACTTCACTCATCAGAAAAGTGCCCGATTAATAATCAGTGAATCAAAAGAAAATCATTGAAAAATCTTCTTTGAAATTTCATAGATTTATCCTGAAAATTTTCGGGAATAAAATCAATGAAAACCAGCACTGCCATCGTTTATGATTCAATTTTCTTGAAGCATGACTATCCCGGACATCCAGAAAATTCAAAAAGATTAAAATCAATTTATGATGAGTTAGAATCAAAAAATCTGTTTAATGAAGTAGATTTAATCAATCCACGAGATGCAAGAGTTGATGAGTTACTTCTCTGCCACTCAAAAGATTACATAGATAAATTGAAAAAATATTGTGAGAATGGTGGAGGATTTCTTGATCCTGATACTTATGCAAATAAGTTCTCTTATCAAGCTGCAATCAGGGCAGTAGGAGGCTTGCTTGAACTGACTCAAAAAGTTATTGATGGAGAATATAAAAGTGGTTTTGCACTTTTAAGGCCTCCTGGTCATCATGCTTTGAAAAATAGATCAATGGGATTTTGTTTATTTGGAAATGTTGCTATTGCTGCAAAGTATGCTTTGGAGTTTAGTAAGATAAAAAGAGTTTTCATTGTAGATATTGATGTTCATCATGGTAATGGAACGCAGGCGATGGTAGGAGATGTTCCTTCCATTTTGTATGTATCGACTCATCAATATCCATTTTATCCGGGCACAGGTTCAATAAATGAAACAGGGGAAGGGAAAGCAAAGGGAACAATTTTGAATATTCCGCTTGCTACCGGGACAGGTGATGAAAGTTTCAAACGATTGTATCTGGAAATAATTATTCCAGTAATTAAAAGATTTGAATCTGATATAATTCTAGTTTCAGCTGGTTTTGATGCTCACTGGAAAGACCCTCTTGCGAATCTCGGTTTGAGTTTAGCAGGTTATCATTTTATAGTAGGTGAATTAATAAGTTGTGCAAATCTTTTGTGCAATGGAAAAATAATTTTTGCCCTTGAGGGTGGTTATAATCTTGATGTTTTGAAAAAAGCTGTTTCAAACACAATTAATTTATTACTCGGCAAAGATAATTTTGAAGATCCATTTGGAAAATCCTCCGACCATGAACCATCAGTTGATAATTTAATTAATCAATTGAAGAAGTTGCATGGGATTGAATAGACTAATTGATTTATTAACGAATTCCTAGAATAATAGAAGCATGTAATCCTTAAGTCTCATCAATCGACTAAGTCAAAAAAACTTTTACCGAGTACTAATCCGATACAATAAATCCTCTATAAGTATTTTTTGTTGATGGTAGAACAATTTATCTCTACAATCATACAACCTCTACGATGTTGTGCTGATTTATTTACTAAAAATAAATTTCGTAGAAGTTTTAATTATTGTAGAAAAGAATCTAAGACAAAAGTCAGAATTTCGTAGAGGTTCAATTATAAAAGACTCAAATACTGAGAAAATTTTTTGGGATTCTTCGCTCCACTTTGTTCCGCTCAGAATGACATTGCCGCTGTTTGTCATCCTGAGGTTGCAAAGCAACTAAAGGTTCTTGTCATGCTGAACGAAGTGAAGCATCTCTTGAGGTTCTTCGTTCACTTCGTGAACTCAGAATGACAGAAGGGATTCTTCTCCGCCTTAGGCGGATCAGTAGGACATAAACATTTCTGTCATTCTGAGGGAGTGAAACGACCGAAGAATCTCGGATATTTCTTTTCACTTCTGCATAGAATAGAAATTGAGATTCTTCGCTTCATTTCATTTCGCTCGGAATGATAATTAATATAATTCATGAAAAAATTAAATAAATAACTTTCATCCTTATAAATCTTTTTTCAAAAATTTTCACTTTTAAAAACAAAAAATCCTGGAACTCAAAAATTTGAATTCCAGGATTCAGCAGTAATTAAAATCTTTTTATGAACTAATTACACTAGTAACTTTCTCTGCTGCATCTTTCAAAGAATAAGCAACAAGGAAATTCACACCAGAATTATTCAACAACTCAGCAGCTTCTTTTGCGTTTGTTCCTTCAAGTCTAATAACGATTGGAACATTTACCTTAACTTTATTTGATGCTTCAATTACACCCTGAGCAACTCTGTCACAACGCACAATTCCGCCAAAGATGTTAATTAAAATTGCTTTCACATTTGGATCACTTAAAATTATTCTGAATCCATTTTCAACAGTTTCTGCGCTTGCACCACCGCCAACATCCAGGAAATTTGCAGGTTCACCGCCAGCGAGTTTTATTATATCCATTGTAGCCATGGCAAGTCCAGCACCATTAACCATGCAGCCAACATTTCCATCAAGTTTGATGTAATTCAAATTGTATTTTGAAGCTTCAATTTCAAGTGGTGCTTCTTCGTTTAAATCACGCAACTCAACAATTTCGGGATGACGATACAATGCGTTATCATCAAAATTCATTTTTGCATCAAGAGCAAGAACTCTTCCTTCTTTTGTAACAACGAGTGGATTAATTTCTGCAAGTGATGCATCGGTTTCTTCATAAGCTTTGTAAAGTCCTGTTAAAAATTTTACAGCATTTTTAAATTTATCTCCTTCGAGTCCAAGGGCAAAAGCAAGTTTTCTTGCCTGAAATTGCTGCAAACCAATTGCTGGTTCAATGTATTCTTTAACAATTTTTTCTGGGGTTTCGGCAGCAACTTTTTCTATTTCAACACCACCTTCTGTTGAGACCATTATTACATTTTTTGAAGTACTTCTATCGAGTGTAATTCCAACATACAATTCTCTTTCAATATTCATTCCTTCTTCAATCAATACTCTTTGAACAATTCTGCCTTCTGGTCCAGTTTGATGGGTCACCAGTTTCATTCCAATCATTTGCTGTGTGAATTGATAAACATCATCGAGAGATTTTGCTAATTTGATTCCGCCAGCTTTTCCTCTTCCGCCAGCATGAATTTGAGCTTTCACAACCCATAGATTTCCACCAATTTCTTTTGCAACTTCAACAGCCTCTTCTGGTGTGAATGCAACTTTTCCTTTTGGAACTTCAACATTAAATTTTTTCAGAATTTCTTTTGCTTGATACTCGTGTATTTTCATTTTAACCTCATTCTGTTTTTATAAATAAAAATAATGGGACAGCACATTTACAGTCCCAAATAAAATTTTTAACTCAGTAATTTCATTATCGAGTTCAATTGATTTTCTCGCTCATAACTTTTGCCTGTAAGAAGAGAAGCAAGTAATCTCTTCCACCAGCTTTCGAATCAGTTCCGCTCATATTAAATCCACCGAATGGGTGTCCGCCAACCAGTGCACCAGTACATTTACGATTGATGTATAAATTACCAACGAAGAATTCTTCTTTTGCTTTCTGAATTTTCTTTCTGTTCTTTGTGTAGACTGAACCTGTTAATCCATATTCGGTGTTGTTGGTAATTTTAAGAGCTTCATCAAAATCTTTTGCTTTGATTACAGCAAGAACAGGACCAAAAATCTCTTCCTGAGAGATTCTTGCCATAGGATCAACATCGATAAATACGGTTGGTTCAATGTAGAAACCTTCTCCATCAATCTTATTTCCGCCGCAGAGAAGTTTTCCTTCTTTCTTTCCAATTTCAATGTAGCTTAAAATTGAAAGCTGAGCTCTTTCGTTGATGACTGGTCCCATAAAGTAATTTTCTTTCGCAGGACCAACTTTAATTTGTTCAACTCTTTCTTTCAACATTTCAACAAACTTATCATAAACTTTTTCATCTACGATTGCTCTTGAACAGGCTGAACATTTTTGACCCTGAAATCCATAAGCAGAAACGACGACACCTTCAACAGCTGCTTTCAAATCTGCTTCGCTGTCAACAATAATTGAATCTTTTCCACCCATTTCAGCAATTACACGTTTAATCCAAATTTGACCTGGTTGATGTTTTGCAGCAAGTTCGTTGATGTGCAATCCCACATCTTTTGAACCGGTGAAGGCAATGAATCTCGTTTTTGGATGACCAACAAGTGTATCACCGACTTCACCACCGGAACCAGGAACAAAGTTAAGAACACCTTTCGGCAATCCAGCTTTTTCCATTATTTCGGTAAATAAATATCCCATCATTGGGGAATCGCTTGAAGGTTTGAGGACTACTGTATTTCCAGTTACAATTGATGCTGAAGTCATTCCAACTAAAATTGCAAATGGGAAATTCCATGGTGGAATAACAACACCAACTCCAAGCGGCAAGTAAACAAGTTCATTATTTTCACCTTTGACTTTTATTAGTGGTTGTTTCTTTGAATATCTAAGCATTTCTCTTCCATAGAATTCAAGGAAATCGATTGCTTCGCATGTATCTGCATCTGCTTCTAACCAGTTTTTTCCGACTTCAGAAATCATCCATGCATTAATTTCAAATCTTCTTCTACGGATGATATCAGCTGCTCTTAAGAGAACTTTTGCACGTTTTTCTGCGGGGACTCTTTTCCAGATTTCAAAGGCTTCGGTAGCGACCTTAATTGCTCGTTCAGCTAATTCCTTGTTAGCTTTTGAGAAATAACCAACAACCTGATCACGGAAAGATGGATTGATGGAAGGAAATTTAGATTCAGTGAATATTCTCTCACCATTGATGATAAGAGGATATTCCTTCCCAAAATTTTTTTCGACATCAACTAATGCTTTTTTGAGTCGATTAACATTTTTGTTCTGAGAAAAATCGAGATATGTTTCGTTTGTAAATTTTGGTCTGGCCATATTATTACCCTTTAATTTATTTTTCATTGCTACAAAATTAAAAAAGATGATGTTAATAAACTAAGATAGAATTTTGTTGAATTGTATGAATATTGCGCAAATCTGTTAAAGTTGGAAGTTTATAAAGAGGAATTTTAGTCTTTCATAAAACATTCAATTTTAGATAGTATTTTGATTGAAATTATATGAATTTATTTGTTTGATTATCAATTATGTGAAGTGAGATAAAAAAGTTATAACAGCCTTGTTTTTTTACTGTAAAGATTTATTTAATTCTTTTCAAGAATTCTAAAGCCAGTACCATGATTTCTCACTCCTCCCGATTGTTTTATATGCATTCTAATGTCAATTAAAATCATATTATAATTGAATGCATATAAAAAATTTTCTGGCGTTGGTTGTTCAAGTAAATATGCTTCATTAAAATGAAAGTATTCTTCGTTATCAATGACTTTAGAGTCAGCCAAAATAAACAATAATCTATCCAATATTGTCATAAATTTTCCCGCGATTACATACATACTCCACTTTGCAATCACTTTATCAAATTTTTCATTCTTAAGTAAAATGAGTTTTTTTCTTTGTCTATTTCATAATAAAAATATTGATTATTGGGTATGGATTTAGATACTGTGGAGTATAAAGCTTTTCTTCCATTTTCATCTATGTATCCTAAGTCTCTAATTAATGAGGATTGACTAATTCTCCAAACACCTCTATTGAATGTAAAAAGAGTTATGAGCTAATTGGAATTTTTTCTTGTCGTTTTTATTTCGATCCGTCCACCAATATCAGGTATAGCTATATTACTTTCAGATAAATTAAACTCAGACTCAATCAAGTGCCTATACCGGTTGAACCTTTTCGGGTTGATTTAATAAAACCTTTTTTAAATAATTCTTTTAATTTTATTTTGAGCTCGTTTACTAGCAATAAATTTCTACCCTTTTTGCAAGATTAATATATATTCATTTTTCATTGTGGTTGAGGTATTGCCTGGCATATTTGAAGGACTGTTTTTTAATGGCATTCGTTTGTTGGGAATTGAATGAATTATTGTTTCTATATGATGAAAGTTTAATGATTCAAATATTAATCTTGTTATTTCATCATTAGGAATTTGTATACCTTGGACAGTTCTATTTCCAACTACATAACAAACGATTCCACCAGATTTAACTAATCGAGAAATATTTTTTATCGATTTTTCATAATCAAGATAGAAGGACATTACATCATAAGCTCGGTCAATGTTCTTCTTTTTTATCTGTTGAATCACATCATTTAACAATTCATAATCAAATTTTTTAATGTTCTTTTTCTTTGTCCCCCCCCACTGATAATTTATCTATATCATTTGCACTATCTAATTGCAAACATTGACTCGAAAGCCTTGAAAATTGTCTGTATGCAACTGTATTTCTTGAGTCACCATAAGGAGGTGAGGTCACAACCAAGTCAACTGAGCTATCTTTTATTATTCTATCGGGAATTTCATGAATAGTATTTAAACAGTAAATTTCTGTTTTAATATCATCACGGGTTTCACTAACGAATTCAGATAAGCCATTAAAATTTCGGAGTAATTTTTTTTGCATAATCGAAAAAACATCGGGATCAAATTTTTCATTCAAATTTTTATTTCTGACAAGTTTAAACTCACTTAATCTGACAAAAGAAGATTCTCTTACCGTTTCACTGGATGCAACTTTGAAAAAATTTGAGATACCTTCATCGGAGATGTTGTTAACAAAACTTAAGATTAAACTAAGTTTAATTTGTGCACTTTTAGAAAACCAATAATTAATATTTGTGACATTGGTATAGTTACATTTAAATTCTCAAAATTTTTGAACGATTTTATGAAACTGAAATTTTCAAACTCATGAATGACGTGCTTAAGTTTATTCAGATCTAATCTTGTTGTTTTAGTTTTTGAAATTAAGCAAGCAAGTTGATTAATGTCGGTACCAATTGCATTTATTCCTTTTAAATTAGCATCAACTAAAGATGTACCTGTTCCACAATAAGGATCGTATAACAATTTTGCTTTTTTCCCAAAATCTTCAATCAATCGTCTTGCAATTTGAGGAATCATCATTGCTGGTTAGTTATGGAAGCAATGTGTGTATTCTTTTGTATTTGCTCCCTTAAAATCCCAAGTTTTATCAATTCTTTACTGGGTTTGTATTCTACAATAACTTCGCTAATCTTTGATTTACTTTTATTTCTATTAGATTTTTTTGTTTTCATCCTGTGAATTTTATTTATGTCTTCTGTTTCTTCTTCTTCGCAGCAGGGAAAAGAACATTATTTAAGATCAATCTATAACCAGGCGAGTTTTTAAATAGTGATAAATCAGTTGGCGGGTCTCCAACCTGATGCTGATAATCTTCCGGGTCATGACCGCCAAGAAAACAGAATGTTCCTCGGCCAAAATCACCACGAATGTATTTTACCTGATCAGTTTCTTCTCGTTTTCCCATTATTGTTACATTCTTTTTGATCAATCTCTCTCGAAAAGCAGTTGTCTGGCCCAAAAATCCACGAATTACATTTACATGATTTTGAGTCAACATTGTTGGAACTGGATCATACTTGGCTGAAAATTCAAACAATGTGAAATAATCATTTTCAAAATTTCCAATCTCAGCAGGTTGAATGTCGATATCAGAATATTCATAAACATAAGGATTCATTTCTAACTTAAAGTCTGTGAAAGCGAGAGTTTGACTGTAATCAAGTTTTTTCTGTGCATCAGGATCAGGTGGATCGCCATCGAACATTTTATCGCATATATCTACATTTTTTGCGGCAAGAGCTATATCGTAAGAATCTGTTGCAGAACACATGGCAAAAAGAAATCCGCCATTTGCGACATAACTTTTAATTGTAAACGAAACATCCCGCATCATTTCACTGACTTTTTTATAGCCGTTTTTGCGAGCATTCTGTTCATAGAGTGTTTGTTGTTCGATGTACCATTGTGCGTTCGCAAAGCTTGCATAAAATTTCCCATACTGACCAGTGAAATCTTCATGATGTAAATGAAGCCAGTCATATTTTGATAAATCACCCCGAAGAATTTCGTCATTCCAGATTTTGTCGTATGGAATTTGAGCGTAATCAAGAGCTAAAGTAACAGCATCATCCCATGGATTAAATCCAGGTGGAACATAGACAGCAATTTTAGGATCTTTCTCCAATCGCACAACATCCATATTATTATTTTCATCCTGAACCTGAGCTAAAATTTGAGCAGCCTCAGAACCACTGATTGTATTGAAAAGGACTCCTCTAATCCGGCAGACTGTTGCAATATCATCACTATAATCAAGCATGAAAGATCCGCCGCGATAATTTAATAACCAATCTACGACAATTCCTTTTGTTAATGCATAATAGGCAACGCCATAAGCCTTCAAGTGGTCAGTTTGTTTTAAGTCCATTGGAATTAAAATTTTTCCCTGACCAAATAGATTAACAATTAAAATCAAAATGAAAAGGAAAATTTTTTTGATCATAGATTTTATTGATAAATTGACAGCTAATTAAGTTAGCTGCCAGTCTGAGTTTTCACTTCTTTTGTTTGTTCAGTTTTGGATTTATAGATATAGATTGGTTCAGCATGATTAAGTACAGTTTCTTTAGTGATGATACATTTCACAAGATTTTTTCTTGAAGGAAGTTGATACATAATCTCAAGCATGAAATCTTCGACAATTGACCTCAATGCACGGGCACCAGTTTTTCGTTCGATAGCTTTTTCAACAATTGCATCAAGCGCTTCTGGCTCGAATTCGAGTTCGACATTTTCGAGTGAAAATAATTTTTTGAATTGCTTAAGAATTGCGTTCTTTGGTTCCGTTAAAATTTTCTTCAAAGCTTCTTTGTTTAATGAATGAAGTGGAGCAATTATTGGAAGCCTTCCAATGAGTTCTGGAATGAAACCGAATCTCAATAAATCATCTGGTTGAATCTGTTCAAGCAACTCATCAATCGATAAATCGCGTGTGCCTCTAACTTCAGCACCAAAACCGACTTTGCTTTTGTTTGTTCTCGCAGCAATAATTTTTTCAATTCCTTCAAACGCACCACCACAGATGAATAAAATGTTTTTTGTATTGATATGAATTAAAGCTTGCTCAGGATGTTTTCTGCCGCCACGCGGTGGAACTCCTGCAACTGTTCCTTCTAAAATTTTCAGTAATGCCTGTTGAACACCTTCACCAGATACATCTCTTGTGATTGATGGATTTTCTGATTTGCGAGCTATTTTATCAATCTCATCGATGTAGACAATTCCTTTTTGTGCTTTTTCTACATTATAATCAGCTGCCTGGAGTAATCGCACTAAAACAGTTTCAACATCATCACCGACATAACCTGCTTCGGTGATTGTGGTTGCATCAGCCATTGCGAAAGGAACATCGAGAATTTTTGCCAGTGTTTGAGCAAGTAAAGTTTTTCCAACTCCAGTTGGTCCGACAAGTAAGATATTGCTCTTTTCAATTTCTACATCATCAAAATTATAAAAATTATCTGCCGCATTGATTCTCTTATAATGATTATAAACCGCAACAGCTAAAATCTTTTTAGCTTTTTCCTGTCCAATTACGAACTGATCAAGAGTAGCTTTAATTAATTCAGGTGTGAGTATTGCACCACTTCTAACCTGCGGTGAAAGTGTATTGTTATTGTTGCGAAGAATTTCAACGGCACTTCCAACACATAGATCACAAATGTAAACATCTTTACCAGCAATCATTCCGCCGACTTCAAGAGCATCCCTTCCACAAAATGAACATCGTATTTGTTTAAAGTTTTTTCTATCTGCCATTTTATCTCCATTAAAAATTTTCTGATTGGATACTTTGAATTAAATCTCTAACATCTGTTACAAAAATAGAATTGGGAAACTCAGCAAGCAATTTATTGAAAATCGATTCTGATCTTAATTTATCATTTAATCCATAGAGATAGATTTGCCCAATCCTGAAAAGTGATCTATCTGAATAAATTGATTTTTCTTTCAATTCGTAAAGATAGTTAAGTTGCGCAAGAGCTTCTGAGTAATTGTTTGTGGTGATGTAGAGTTCTGCGAGAGTGTATCTAAGTTTATTTTCAAAAATTGAGTAATCATCACTCAAATTTATAGACTTAATTTTTTGAATTGCTTCCTGATAGTTTTTTGCATCGATTAAGTTATTCACTTCAACTAATAGCTTTATTTTTTCAGGTTGATTTTCAATTTCGGTTAATATCATCAGTAATTCTATTGCGTCATTTGCAATATCATTGGTTGTGATTGATTTGATTGATCCAACTATTGATTTAGCTGAATCAATCAAACCTTTCTGAATTAATATTTCGGCAAAGTAAAATTGACCGAGATATCTTTCAGTTTCAGTTGCCCGTGAAGCAATTCGAAGTCGGTCATATAACTCCAAAGATTTTTCAAAATTTTTTTGAATCATCTCCATTTCGATGTAAAGAAGTAAAGCTTTAGTATAAAAAGGTGTTAACATGTAGTTTGAAATTATTCTTTCGAGATAGGTATTAGCAGCAGCGAAATCTTTCAAATATTCTTTATTGAAGTAAGCAAGTTTGTAAAGAGCTTCTGAAACAAGGTCTGGCAGCGTGTATTGATTAACTATAATTGTGTAGTATTTGATTGATTCATTTAAAAATTTATTATCCGAATTCAGTACAGGCTTAAATAATTTCCATTTTAATTCAGGCGAATTGAACTGTCTTTCGAAAGCATTTTCATATGAACGAGCAAGTCCAATGACAGACATTGCAACTATGTCTTTTTGATTACTGTGATTTTTGATCAAATACTCATATCCATTTATTGCTTCATTGATAAAACCTTCCTGAAAAGCTTTGTTGGAAAAATCGAGAATTTCATAGCCGTTTGAATTAGAAAGTTTATCAATCTGTAATGTTAAATCAAAAGCTTTTTTGAAATCTTTTTTCTGAAAGTATAGCCACGAAAGAATTTTTAGAATTGATAGATTGTTCTTGCCAGAATTTTTCTCGAAACCTTCAATGGCAAGGTTGAGTGCCGATGGATTGGAAATAATTTGAGAGAGTTTGTTCTCAATAAACGAGATTTGCTGCGGCTGTCTGTTCAGCAATTCGATCATTTCTGATATGACTTTTGGATAATTCATCAAAATCGTGTTTATGTTAATGAGATCAATTGAAAACATTTCATTTACATCAGTATGCGATTTACCTGTTTCAAGAATATAATTTGCCTGTTCAAACATTCTATTCTGAATCAAAACATTTGCGATTATTTTGTAACTCATTGCGTTTTTTGGGTCATAGTTTATCCCGAGATTTAAAAAATAATCCATCGAATCCTTTACACCTTTTCGATCATAAAGAACAGCGAGTTCTCCGTAGAGACTGAAGTCATTTGGAGTTTGATTTAATCTGTTTTTAACAAGTCCAATTGCTTCATCATATTTCTTGAGTTGAGTCAAAGTTCGATAGTAAGCATCATAAAACTGGAATTGGGTAGGAAATCTTAAGTATAATTCTCGATAAAGTTCAAAAGCTTTGTCGTAGTTGCCAAGACTTTCGTAACTCTGAGCCAAACGAAATCTATTCCAATCATCGTTAGTTTGAGAATAAGAAATTTCAAGAGATAAACTCAGAATCAAGAATACAAATAAGAGAAAGATTTTTTTCATAACAGATTTTTAGATTTTAATCCGAATTTTGTTACTGTGAAATTTATTTGGTTTTATTCTTTCTGCTTTGAAAACAATTTTAGTTTGAAAACAAGGTATAAAACCGAAAAGTTTTCTTTTGAAGTTAAGATTAAAACAGGAGAATCAAAAGTTAATTAATTAAAAAATGAAAAGGTCACCTGATGTAGTGACCTTGTGAAGTTTTTATGTTGTAATAAACTAATCAATAATTTCAAAACCAGTATATCTTTGAAGAACTTTTGGTACAATCAATTTTCCTTCAGGAGTCTGGTAATTTTCCATAATTGCAACCATCAAACGAGAAGTAGCCAGTCCAGATCCATTTAATGTGTGAACAAATTCAGGTTTTCCACCTTCTTTTCTTTTGAAACGAATGTTTGATCTTCTCGCTTGGAAACTTTCGAAATTACTGCATGACGAAGCTTCGAGATATTTTTTCTCAACTGGAGCCCAGACTTCAATATCATAACATTTTGCGGCAGAGAAACTCAAATCACCAGTGCAAAGAAGCATTATGCGATAGGGAATCTTTAATTCTTTAAGAATGTCTTCTGCATCATTCACAAGTGATTCAAGTTCATCATAAGAATCTTCGGGCTTTACAAATTTTACCATTTCGACTTTATTGAATTGATGAACTCGCAAAAATCCTTTTGTATCTTTTCCATAACTGCCTGCTTCTCTTCTAAAACAAGCGGAATAACCAACGAACTTAATTGGAAGCTGTTCCTCTTTTAAAATTTCATCGCGATAAAAATTTGTGATTGGAACTTCGGCAGTTGGAATTGGAAATAAATCATCTTCCTCACAATGGTACATATCTTCTTCAAGTTTCGGAATTTGACCGGTACCGATCATCGAAGTTCGATTGACAAGAAATGGAGGAAAGATTTCTTTGTAACCATGTTTTTGGAGATGATAATCCAGCATGAAATTAATCAATGCACGTTCAAGAGTAGCTCCTTTGCCCACATAAACAGGGAAACCGCTTCCAGAAATCTTAGCGCCTCTTTCGAAATCAAGAATTCCTAATTTTTTTCCAAGCGCAAGGTGATCCAGATAATTCCCATTTTCTAATTCATACGAATAATCTTCAGGAGCCCATCGACGAACTTCAGCATTCTGTGTAGAATCTGTTCCAACTGGAACTGATGAATGTGGAATGTTAGGTATGGTTAGAAGAATTGAATCGATTTGTTTTTCGATGTTTGATAATTCTTTGTCCAAAGAAGAAATTTCATCAGAGACAGATTTCATCCTTTGAATTATCTCAGTTGCATCTTTGCCTTCCCTTTTGAGTCGGGCAACTTCATCAGAAGCTTGATTTTTCTGAGCTTTTAATTTTTCAACTTTCTGTAAAAGTTCTCTTCGATTTGAATCAAGTTCAAGTAAAAGATTTAAATCAGCTTTTTCGTTTTTATTTTTAATTGCCTGTTGGACTAATTCAACATTTTCACGAATGAATTTCAGATCTAACATTTAATCTCCTGTAAAATTTTAATTAAAGATTTACTTAACCACAATATTTAATATCTTGTTTTTCACATAAATCTCACGAACTATCTCTTTGCCGTCGATAAATTTTTTAATTCGTGGATCTTCTTTTGCAATTCGTTTAATTTCTTCTTCTGATGTATTGACTTCAAACTCTATTGCTGCTCTTAACTTACCATTAACCTGTACAGCAAGAGTAAAAGTATCCTGTACCAGCGCAGCTGGACCGTAATCAAACCAGACAGGTTCTTCAAAAATGCTTTTTTCTTTTCCGAGTAAAGACCAGCATTCTTCACCAAGATGCGGTGCAAGTGGTGCAAGTAAGAAAGCGTATCTTTCAAGTGTGTAATAAATCAAATCTTTATTTTCAATTGAAGAAAGTTTCGAAAAATCATTCAGCAACTCCATTAAAAATGCAATCGCTGTGTTGAAATGTAAAGTATCAACATCTTCAGTGACTTTTTTCAAACCGAGATTGATTCTTTTGTAAATGAATTTTTCGTCATCTTTTAATTCGGAATAATTAATTGGTTTTGTTGGTTTGAAATTCTTGAATTCATCAGAATACTTTTTGTATAACTCATAAATTCTATTCACAAATCTGTTCACTCCAACAATTCCCTGATCGCTCCAATCGCCACCCATATCATATGGACCCATAAACATCAAATACATTCTAAACACATCTGAACCATACTTCTCAACGAACACATCTGGATTCACAACATTTCCACGAGACTTGGACATTTTGGCGCCAAGATTTGTAATTGTTCCTTGATGTCGGAGTTTATAATAAGGTTCATCGCATTCAACAAGTCCAATATCTCTCAAAAATTTATGAATGAATCTTGCGTATAGTAAATGCATAGTTGCGTGTTCAGCGCCGCCGATGTAGCTGTCAACGGGCATCCATTTTTTTGCAAGATCAACATCAAACATTGCATTGTCGATTTGAGGATTTAAATATCTTAAATGATACCAAGACGAATCGACAAATGTATCCATTGTATCGGGATCTCGTTTTGCATATTTACCACACTTTGGACATTTAGTATTTATGAATTTTTCATGTCGAAGCAGTGGAGATTCTCCTGTAGGTTTGAAATCTACATCGTATGGTAAGACGACAGGTAAATCTTCTTCGGGGACAGGAACTTCGCCACAATCAGGACAATGAATGATTGGAATTGGGGTTCCCCAATATCTTTGTCTTGAAATTAACCAATCTCTTAATCGATAGTTTACTTTTCGTTTACCAAGTCCTTTTGCTTCGATATATCTTGAAATTTTTTCTTTTCCTTCTTCAGAATTTAATCCACTAAACTCACCGGAATTAATCATTGTACCAGGTTCAACATAAGCTGACTGCAGTTCATCTTCAATTTGAGTACCTGGTTGTAGAATTACTTTTCTAACTGGAAGATTAAATTTTTTAGCGAATTCAAAATCGCGTTCATCATGACCAGGAACAGCCATCACTGCACCAGTACCGTAAGTCACAAGTACATAATCTGAAATCCATATTGGTACTTTCTCGCCATTGATCGGATTGACTGCAAAGGATCCTAATGGTACACCAGTTTTTTCTTTGATAGTTGAAAGCCGTTCAATTTCTGTTTCGTATTTTACTTTATCAATGTATTCATCAACTGATTTTTTGAATTCTGGTTTTGTGAGTTTTTCTACAAGTGGATGCTCGGGGGCAAGGACAACATAAGTTACACCAAACAATGTATCTGGTCGGGTAGTGAAGACAGTTATCATATCCCCAGTTTCTGCAGTGAAATCAATTTCAACACCTTCGCTTTTGCCAATCCAGTTGATTTGCATGATTTTAGTTTTTTCAGGCCAATCGATTTTATCGAGATCTCTAAGTAATTCTTCAGCATAAGCAGTTATTTTGAAAAACCATTGAGTCAAAAATTTTTTAACAATGGGATTATCGCATCTTTCACATGTTCCATCTGCTTTAACCTGTTCGTTTGCGAGAACTGTTTGACAGCTTTCACACCAATTAACTGGTGCATTTTTACGATAAGCTAATCCTTTCTCATAAAGTTTAAGGAATAACCATTGATTCCATCTGTAATATTCAGGGACACAGGTCATCAATTCTTTATCCCAATCGTACATTGTGCCAATTCTTTTCAGTTGCTTTCTAATATCTTCGATATTTTGAAGTGTACTATCCTGTGGATGTATTCCAGTTTTAATTGCATAATTTTCTGCAGGAAGTCCAAATGCATCATAACCCATCGGCTCGAATGTATTGTATCCTTGAAGTTTTTTAAGTCTCGTCCATGAATCTGCTGGAGCGTAGTTGTACCAGTGTCCGATATGAAGTTTCGCTCCACTTGGATAGATGAACATTACAAGGGAATAAAGTTTCTTTTCAGTTTTTGAAAGATCGGTTTTATAAATCTGTTTTTCTTCCCAGTACTTTTGCCATTTGAGTTCAATCTCATTTGCGGGATATTTCATCTTTATCACCTTTTTATTGAATAATTAAATACAATGTTAAAGATAATGAAGTTGATGTTCAACAAAAGGGGATTAATGGTGAGTGATAAAATTAATTTCTATTTTCTCGTAAATAACAGTTGCAAGAAGACATACCCATAAATCTAAGCATTATTTGTGCTAAATAGTCCACTTTTGGAATTAAACTCTTCGCAGAGAATTCAGTATCATTTCTCATAATTGAAACTTTATAAGGTTTTTTTCTTTTTGGGGAGATTTTTTCGACAATAATGAGACCTCTGCGAAAATTTGATTCAACGATTAATTCTTATCCACCGAATAAACATTTAGGATTTATACAACTATTTGATTAAAGAATTCTAATCGTGTAAAAAAGTTGCTTTGACTAAAAACTTTTTGACTTCGTAGATGTCATATTTATTGTAGTTAATTGTTCTCTGTGTAAGATTTAGATACTCGCAGAAGATTCATCATAAAAAATTTTCTTCCACTCGTTAATAGGAGTTAATTGATTAAAATTAGTTTGTTCAAAAGTGTAGGGTAGATGTTAGCTTTGACCGCAAATGATTTTCTTGAACATACTTCGGAAGGGACAATCCGTCAGCTGCCGGACCTCCCCTACTAATAATGAAATATATATTAATCTGTACGGTTGAGACTTGACTTGACCGCAAATTGTTTACATCACGATTAATCTTAAGATGTGCAACGATAATTGATGCACCTACCTGTGTTTTTATGTACTTATAAAAATTCTTATAATTTTAATATCATTTCGTCATTGTCGAAACTTTTAATATTCCCCATAGCAAAAGAATTACACCAATCCACTGAATTGAACTTAAAACATTCCCGTGTACAAAATATTCAAGCAAAACTGCTGTGAGTGGAAAAGATAATTCACAAATTGCACTGATTGATGCTGGAGTTGACTTTAAACCATAATAATAGAGAAATATTGCCGGTCCGCCAGTAGTAAACGCAATTAAGAAAAAAACCATCCATTGATGATTTGTCACTTTTTCTATGGAATTAATTTCACCAAGCGATATAACCAAAATAATCATTACAATTGAGCTGATTAAAAATCTTAAATAAGTACCCATTCCAAAACCAACATTTCTCAATGCTCTTTTACTGAACACAGTCGAAGAACCAAAACTTATCGCTGCAATAAGTGAAAAAAGAGCAGCAATTGGAGTTTTATCACCGGTATCGAGTCGAGGTAAATGTAATCCAAAAGTCATTAGATAAGCACCAACGATTGAAATTGCTGCCCAGAGAAAAAATTCTTTTTTGAGTCTTTCTTTCAATAAAAGTGCGGCTAATGAGATTGCAAATAGAGGTTGAAGTTTTTGAATCAAAACAACGATGGAGAGATTAACAAAGTTCACATAAAACAATGCTTTCGTTATTGCCATCGTTCCGATTGCACCACCAAAAACAGCCACACCTAAAAACGATAACCAGTCTTTGAATTTCAGTTTTTTTAGTAAGTCAAAATTTTTTATAAAAAATGGAGTCAGAAGCAGAGCTACAATAGTGCTTTCAATGAAAACTACAAGTGGAACAGGCAAAGTATAAAGTGAAGGACGAAGCACTATTCCATCAAGTCCCCACAATGCTGCTGCTATAATAATTGCATAAGGTGCAAATCTGTACATAGTTCAATGACAAAATTTTTTTCATACAATTTAGTTTATTTCAAAATAGAATTAAATTGATCAATCAGATATTGAATGCAATTTGTGTTGTAATTATTAACTGATAAATCCTTTCAAAGGACAAGCAAAAAAGTTTAACGAATTAAATCAATCAATCTTTAGAAATTCTATCACCATCATCCTTATTTTTCTATCTTTTATCGAATTGATATATTAAAATTAGTAAAAGTAAAATTTGAAAGGAGTCAACCAGTGAGGCAACTTATTTATGCATTTGTTTTTAATTTTCTGTTAATCTCTCTGTTATTCTCACAAATTTATGTCGAAAAAATTGAGAAGTTACCATTGCCTGTTAATGAAGAATGGGCTGCACCAATTTTCTCACCTGATGGAAAGAAAATTTATTTTACGAATTCAAATTACAATGGTATATGGGAATACAATTTGTCTCAAAATAGATTAAGGCAGATTACAGCCGACCCCGGTTCGGGTTATGACTTTAGAATTTCTGATGATGGGAACCATTTGATCTATCGAAAGACAACTTATGATGAAACCACACGAGAACGAATCCAGGAATTATATCAGGTTGATCTGAAAACATTGTTTAAAAAGTTAATCGCACGAGGTGATGATATTTATAATCCGACTTTTATAAAGAATAATATCATCTACTCATCAAGAGAGGAAACTAAAAATCTCTCTAAAATTCAATCAACAAATGAAACAAAAATTATTGGTGTTGAAAACACGAAAATTGCACTGATTCATAACGGAAAAAAGAAAATTCTCGATCCTTTTGGTAATGGAAGTTACATCTGGCCTTCGCTTTCTCCTGATAAATCAAAAATTGTCGCGTATGAAGTTGATAGAGGAGCGTTTATCTGTGACTTAGATGGAAATATAATTTCGAGATTAGGCAATGTCGACGCACCAAAATGGTCACGAGATGGAAAGTATATTTTTTATATGGATGATAAAGATGATGATCATTTCATTCTTTCATCAGAAATTATTGCAATTACACCAGATGGATTAAACAAATTTGCACTAACATCAACTCCCAATGTCATTGAAATGTATCCTTCACCTTCACCAACAGAAAATAAAATTGTTTGTTCATCTTTGGGTGGTGAAATTTATTTAATTCATTATAACGAGAGGAAAGGCGATGAAAGGATTGATTAAAATTTTGTTATTAATCGTTCTTACTCCAATTTTAATTCATACTCAGACAAGAACTGATTTCAGTGGACTGAAGTTTTGTATTGATCCTGGTCACGGTGGTCACAATCCAGCAAATGACCGTCATGTTGTTCCAGATCCTGGAATTGATTTCTGGGAATCAGAAAGCAATTTTCAGAAAGCATTATTACTTGATACTTTATTAAAACAAAAAAATGCCTGGGTAATTCTAACCAGATATACCAATGATTATCCTGACGATAATCTTGAACCAAGTCTTTCTGCTCGTGCTGCAATTGCAAATCAAAACAATGTTCATTTCTTTCATTCAATTCACAGTAATGCAACAGGAGGGACAAATACTGGAACGAACTACACTTTAATTTTATTCAGAGGTTATGACAATCAGCCAGTTTTCCCTGATGCAAAGACAATGAGTTCTTATATTGGACCACAAATAAGAAATCATCTTAGAACATCAACTTCATATATTCGAGGTGATTGGTCATTTTACCCTGATTGGGGAACTGCTGGACTTGGAGTTTTGAGACCATTACAAATGCCCGGTCAACTTTCTGAAGGTTCGTTTCATGATTATTTCCCTGAAACAAGAAGATTGATGAATCAAGCTTATCGAAAGATGGAAGCTTATGCTATTATGAAAGGATTTATGCAATTCTATAATGTTGTCAATGATACTTTTGCCATAATTGCTGGAATTCAAACTGATGCAGATTCAGTAAAACCGAAGAATGGAACAGTTGTAAGATTATTACCAGAGAATAGAGTTTATTATGGTGATTATTACAACAATGGTTTTTATATGTTCGATAGAGTACCGCCAACACCACACACAGAAAAATTTGAAACACCTTCATATGTTTTTGATTCATCAGTTGTGAATGTTTCGGTTAATGGAATTCATTTTATTGATAAAAGTTTGACTTTAAACATTCCACCGGTCGTTACTGCAACTCAACCACTTCAAAATGATACGGCGTTTAAAGTAACTAACTACATTGGTATAAGATTTTCTCGACCAATGGATACAGCTTCTGTTAGAAATGCATTTTCCATTACACCACAAACAAGTGGAACATTCAATTGGATTTATACTGGAAGTTTGATGTTCTTCTTTCCATCGCAGCCATTACTTTATAATACTTATTATACAGTCAATATAGATTCAACAGCAAAATCAGCTGGCGGAATTAATCTCGATGGGAATGGTGATGGAATTCCTGGTGATCCGTTCATCTTAACTTTCAAAACTCAATCGCAACTAACTTCTATCGAAGATGAAATGGTACCAGCAAAATTTGAACTTTACCAGAATTTCCCAAATCCTTTTAATCCCGGAACAATAATCAAATTTGATTTGCCAGAATCACAATTTGTTACATTGAAGGTTTATGATATTCATGGACGAGAAATTAAGAATTTGATTAACGAATACTTATCGGCTGGAACTCACATGATTAAGTTTGATGGTTCAGAACTCACCTCAGGAATTTACATTTATAAGATAATCACTCCAAAATTTTCAAGCACAAGAAAAATGATTTTAATAAAATAGTCAGCACATCAAATCGAATATCTTATGGGAAAAAATAAACTAATTCTTATTACTGGCTCAACCGATGGAATTGGAAAACAAACTGCCTTTGAACTTGCTGAACAAGGTCATTCTATAATTATTCACGGAAGAAGTGAAGAAAGATGTCTTTCTGCTCTTGAAGAGATTAAAAACAGAACAAAAAATTCTAATCTAGATTTTGTAGTTGCTGACTTCTCTAAAAAAGAGAATGTTCAACGAATGGCTGAAGAACTCAAAACGAAATATACCCGAATTGATGTCTTAATTAACAATGCTGGTGTTTATCTCAAAAATCGTCAAACAAATGATGATGGTATCGAATTAACTTTTATGATAAATCATCTTGCTCATTTCTACTTGACTTTGCTTTTAATTGATTTGCTAAAAAAATCAGATGATGCAAGAATAATTAATGTTAGTTCGATAGCTCATGAAAATGCAAATTTTAATTTTGATGATTTGATGCTTCAGAAAGGTTACTCCGGTTATAAAGCTTATGCAAATTCAAAATTGTTTAATTTGTTTTTCACTTTCTCACTTCATCGCATATTGAAAAATTCAAACATCAAAGTCTTTGCACTCCATCCTGGAGTTATAACAACAAAGCTATTGCGTGCTGGATTTGGAATTTCGGGTAGTTCGCTTTCTGTCGGTGCGGAAACTCCAGTGTATCTGGCAACATCCAATGAAGTAATCAATCACAGCGGAAAATATTTTGTAAAGAAAAAACCGGTGAACTCATCAAAAATTTCTTATAATGAATCGCTTCAGGAAATACTCTGGGATATTTCAATACAATTACTGAATCTTGATAAAAACCAGATTGAAAAAGCTTTTAGCTGAAAAAGTTTTGTTGAAAGATTTTATCATTCCCTTGAATTCGATCTACTTTCTTTGATAAAAATTTTATCACACATTTTAATTTATTGTTTATTATTTCAACATTACTAAGATTAAAAATTCAACACTTCTAAATTCAATTAAATCAATCAATTGTAAAAAATCCCGCATCTTCAAGTTGAAATTTTCAACAATACTTTAATTTTATCTTAAATCAGAATAAAATTCTTTTTTCTCATAATCGATTAAAAAATAATTAGTTAGAGAACGATCTTCTTTATTGCAACTCTCTGGCATTCTTATTGACAAAGAATAAGAAAAAATGAGAGGTTAAAAATGGTTGCATTGTTTGTTCTGTTAACTTTTGTTCTAATCATTTCAATTAATTTGATTGTGACAAAAGTTCGAGAGAAAAGAATCTCAGTATTCGAAGAAACTCCTGTCGAACCGGCAAGTGGTGCTGTTTTCACTAAAGAATCAATTTATGTCCCGCAGGGACTTTATTACTCAAAGGGTCATACTTGGTTAAATTTTGAAGAAGATGGAAAACTCAAACTGGGAATAGATGATTTCATTAATAAAGTGTTGAAACCCAGAAAAATAATTTTCTTGAGAAATGAAGGTGAAAAAGTTAAGAAGGGTGACCCAATTCTTGAAGTACTCACAAACAGTAGTCGAGTAAAAATTTATTCACCGATCAATGGAATTGTTCACTTAACAAATCAGAAAATAATTGAGAATCCAGATTTGATTCGTGAAAATCCATATCGAGAAAATTGGTTCTTCGAAATCGAACCTGAAGATTTCAAAACAAACCTTGAGTCATTCAAGATTGGCAAAGAAGTCGTCAACTGGATGAAAGAAGAAGTCAATCGATTTAAAGATTTACTTGCTCATCTTTCACCAAAACCATCTCTTGTTGGTGCAACTCTTTATGATGGCGGAAACATTGTTGAAGGAGTTGCAAAACTTCTGGACGATTCAAGTCTCTCCAGATTTGAAGAAGAATTTCTAAAAGTATGAGGTGAAAGATGACGCAAAAAGCTTTTCTCATCGATATTACAGAATGCATGGGCTGCGGCGCTTGTTACGAAGCCTGCAAAGAACAAAACAATTTGCCCCAAACTTCTGATGATCCTTTACGTGATTCATTATCAGACAAGACTTATACAATTGTAGAAAAGCGCGGAGATTATTTCGTACGAAGAATGTGTCAGCATTGCGAATCACCAACCTGTGTATCCGTTTGTCCTGTTGGTGCTTTCATAAAGACGGAAACTGGTGCTGTTTTGTATGATGAATCTAAATGTCTTGGTTGCAGATATTGTATGCAAGCATGCCCGTTCCAGATTCCGAGGTACGAATGGAAAAGCTTAAACCCGCGTGTTCAAAAATGCATTATGTGTTATGACAGAGTAAAAGAAGGAAACTTGCCCGCCTGTGCAGAAGCTTGTCCGACTGGCGCAACAACTTTTGGAGATAGATATGAAATTATTGAACTCGCGAAACAAAAATTAGCTGAGAATCCTGATAAGTATTTTAATCACATTTATGGTCTGGAAGAAGTTGGCGGAACTTCTGTACTTTACTTATCTCCTGTTCCTTTTGAAGAATTGGGTTTCAGAACAGATTTAATCAAAACTCAATTGCCAAACTTCACTCACGAAGCACTTGCAAAAATTCCAACTTTGGTGACTGTTGGTGGTGTGCTGTTAACAGGATTTTACTGGTTAACAAATCGAAAGAATGAAATTGCCCGTGAAAAATTCCTTCAGAATAAAACTGAAATTAAAGAACGAGGTGAAGAATGAATCCAGCAATTGAAAGATTATTAAAACCAACTTTCTGGAAGGTTGTTGCAACTATAATTTTTGTACTTGGACTTTATACTATCTATTTGAGATTTACTGGTGGACTTGCATCTGTGACTAATTTGAATGATCATTTCCCATGGGGATTGTGGATTGGCTTTGATATACTTTGCGGTGTTGGTATGGCTGCAGGCGGATTTACTTTATGTGCGATTGTTTACATCTTTAATATCAATAAATATAAACCAATAATTCGACCGACTATTCTTACAGCTTTCCTTGGATATTTGCTCGTAATTTTTGCACTTTTGATTGATTTAGGTCGTCCATGGGCAATATGGCATGCAATGATAATGTGGAATCCAAACTCAGTTATGTTTGAAGTTGCCTGGTGTGTGATGCTTTATACAACTGTTCTCTTTCTTGAATTCAGTCCTGTTATCCTTGAACGATTTAAGTTAGAAAAACTTCTGAAAGTGATTCGAGACATTACAATTCCTCTTGTTGTGCTTGGAATTTTACTCTCAACCTTACATCAATCATCGCTTGGTGCATTGTACTTAATCGTTCCGAATAAAATGCATCCATTCTGGTATTCAACAAACTTACCATGGTTTTTCTATTTGAGTGCGATTGGTGTTGGATGTGCAATGATAATTTTTGAATCGTACTTGAGTGCAAAAGCTTTTAAGAAGAATTTAGAGTTTGATCTCGTATCAGATGTAGGAAGATGGATTGTAGTTGTTATGAGTGCTTACCTGATGTGGAGATTTATGGATTTGCTTTTAAATGATAAGCTTGGACTTCTCTTTGTTAATTCAACAGAGACATATTTGTTCTGGCTGGAAATAGTTCTTGGTGTAATAATTCCAATCGTTTTGCTTACTCAGCCAAAAATCAGATTGAACAGAGTAGGATTATTCGTTTCAGCATGTTTTGTGATTGGTGGATTTTTGTTGAACAGATTAAATGTAAGTGTAACTTCTTTACAGGCAAGTTCTGGTGTTTCTTATTTTCCTTCTATCTATGAGATTATAATCACTTTGTTCATTATCAAAGTCGGTGTTGTGATTTTTAATCTTGCAGTTCAATATCTGCCTGTCTATGAAAAATCAAAAGAACCAATTCCAATTGAATTTGAAATTATAACAGATGATGATTTAAAGATTGAACCAGCAGCTAAGAGAAGTTTATTATGAACTCTCAAAAATGCATCTGGATGGAAAGCGGTTATGTTGAATATAAACTCTGTGACAGAAATTTCGATTGCGAAAACTGTCCATTCGATAAAGCCATGAAACAGGATAAGAATGTTAATCCATCCTTTGTAAAAACTTCATCTGAAATTTTGTGCAGCGAGAAATATTTTACTCGAAATCATATCTGGTTCACCAAGGATAAAAATACTTTCTTAATTGGACTTGATGATTTTGCTAAAAAATTTTTCAATCGAAATTGTACAATCTATTTTCCACTTATTAGTTCTAAAGTATTCAATGGAAAAACTTTATTTTGGATTATTGGTTCTTTTGGTGCAATTGGAATTCATTCACCGATTGATGGTGTGGTTGGATGGGTTAATGAGGATGTAAAGGATAATGTATCAAATTACTTCGCATCTAAATGGATGGACACACCATTAGTAAGTGTTCAGGTTGAAAATGAAACCGATATTATCAATTCAATTTCAAGAAATTATCTTGATTCGGTTGAATATGAAAATTTTTTGAAGAAAGAAAATCAGTTTGTCAGGGAATATCTCTTAAGTAAGTTTAATGATTATTCTAAATCTGCAACTATGCACGATGGTGGAGAAATTCTTAAAGATTATATCGATCTTCTTTCAAAAAATGAACATTACAAATTGTTGAAATTATTGTTTAACAAAAAAATATAGGAAGATTAAAATGAAAAGAATCATTTTTCCTGTAATTGTATTGTTTATTCTTGCTTCAATGACAGATTATTCACAAAACAAATATGTTGGATTAAAAACATGTATTGCCTGTCATAAAGGTGAAAAAGGCAAAATGGTTTATGAGTCATGGTTAAAAACTAAACACGCACAGGCTTATAAAACACTTCAAAATGAAAAGTCAAAAGAAATTGCAAAGAAGATGAATTTGAAGAATGATCCAACTGAAGCTCCAGAGTGTTTGAAATGTCATGCAACCGGATATTTTCCAAATGAACAGATGATGCCAACAAACAAAAAAGAAGATGGTGTAACCTGCGAAGCCTGTCATGGACCTGGTTCTGCTTATAAAACAACTCATGGAAAAGAAAAGAAAGAAGAAGGTCTGAAGAAAGGATTAATAATTGGAACTAACGACGAGAAAATTTGCAAGAGATGTCATAATCCTGAAAGTCCAACATTTGCTGGATTTAATTACAAAAAGGACTGGGAAAAAGTAAAGCATTAAGATTTTAACTTTTTAGGCATAATCTGATTTTAGAAAGGAAGGAAAATGTGGGAGGTCGATCAGGTTATGCCTGTCCTTTTTTGAAAGAAATCACTCATTGGTTAAGTTTGTAATGCGGAGAGGATAATGTGGTGGAAGAAAATCAAAATATTTACTTGTGGTGATACTAAATCAAAAACAGCGGACATTAATTCTGAATTTAAAAAAAGCAAAATTTGCAATACACTTGCTTTTAGACTTACCCTCAGCTTAATCCTCCTGTTTATTATCATATTCACAATTACCACTTATATTTTAATTCGCCAGAATCAAAATCACATTATGGAAATTGTTGAAAAAAATATCATTCGAACTGGGGATATAATTAAAAGATCAACAAGATATTCGATGTTGTTAAACAGAAGAGTTGATGTACATCAAACTATTAAAACTATTGGTGATGAACCAGAAGTTGAGGCAATTAATGTTTACAACAAACAGGGTAAAATTTCTTTTTCAGATACTGATTCATTGATTGGTAAAAGCGTGAATATGAATTCTGTTGAATGTGCTCCATGTCATTCAATTGAAAATTCTAAGCTATATCTCGAGATTAATGAAAGAACACGAATATTTGAAAACACAAAAGGTGAAAGAGTTATTGGTTTAATTATTCCAATTGAAAATGAGACTGAATGTTCAAACAATGCATGTCATGCTCATTCTGCAGAACAAAAAATTTTAGGTGTAATCGATGTTCAAATGTCACTTCAGAGTGTTGATAAAAAAATAAAAGAAAATAAAAACTCATTGATTTTGAATTCGTTCCTTATAACTATAATTGTTTCGCTCTTCAGTGGATTTTTTATCTGGTTAATGGTGCATACAAGAATTAGGGAATTGATTAAAGGTACAAAAGAAATTTCAAAAGGGAATTACACTTACAGAATAAAATTAGAATCAAAAGATGAGCTTGGTGAGTTTTCAGAAAGTTTCAATAAAATGGCTGAAAACTTACAGAAAGCTCTAACAGAAATTAAAGAACTAAATGAAAGTCTGAATATCAAAATCAAAGAGAAAACTGAACAGATTAAAAATATTTACGACCATGTAAATCAAATCGAACGAATAGCTTCACTTGGAAAACTTTCAGCAACAGTTGCCCATGAACTCAACAACCCACTTGAAGGAATATTAACCTATTCAAAACTACTCATTCGAAAATTAAAAAATGGATACAATGAAGAAGAAGTCAAGAAAATGATTTCATACTTAGAATTAATCGCACAGGAATCGGAGAGATGCGGCAACATTGTGAAAAATCTCCTTCTCTTCTCTCGTTCCGCTGAAAAGAATATTCAGATAAACGATTTAATAAGCATCCTTGAAAGAAGTTTAATGCTGATAAATCATCACTTGAAATTAAATAACATCACACTGGAAAAAGATTTCTGTTGCAATTATCTGGAATTTGAATGTGATAAAAATCAACTTCAACAAGCATTACTTGCAATTTTAATTAACGCAATTGAAGCAATGCCTGAAGGTGGAAAGCTTACAGTAAAAGTCTTTTGTGCAAATTCATTTGTGAATATTATCATCACTGATACTGGAATAGGCATACCGAAAGAAAATCTTAAAAGAATTTTTGAACCATTCTTCTCAACAAAGACTGAAGGTAAAAGCACTGGACTCGGTTTATCTGTAGTTTATGGAATTGTTAAACAACACAATGGGCGTATCGAAGTTCAAAGTGAGGTCAATAAAGGTACATCTGTAATTTTAACTTTTCCGAAAAAAATGTTTTCTGTAAGTGATGGAGTGGATTATGAAAAACTCACAAATTAAAATTTTAATTGTGGATGATGAACAAATAGTTCGTGATTCACTCACTCATTGGTTTGAAGAAGATGGATATATTGTTGAATCTGCTATCGATGGATTTGATGTTTTGAAAGATTTTCAACCCGGCAAGTACGACATAATGCTTGTTGATATCAAAATGCCAAAAATGAATGGACTCGAGTTGTTAGAAAAAGTAAAGAATATTGATCCCGATTGCATAGTCATCATTATTACAGCTTATGCTTCTGTACCATCGGCAGTAAAAGCTTTGAAAAACGGCGCTTTTGATTATGTCACAAAACCAATTGATCCAGATGAATTATCTCATCTAATTCTAAACGCAATCAAACAGAAAATGCTCAAAGCTGAAAATATCGCAATGAGAACGAGCATTGACGAAATGCTCAATCTTGAAGGATTGATTGGCGAAAGTCCTGAAATGAAAAAAGTTTTTGAACTGATCAAAATTGTTGCACCTCAGGATACAACGGTTATGATTCGTGGTGAGAGCGGAACTGGAAAAGAATTAATTGCTCGTGCAATTCATATGAATTCACCGAGAAGATATTATCCAATAATTCCAGTGAATTGCGGTGCTTTCACAGAAACTCTTCTTGAAAGTGAATTATTTGGTCATGAAAAAGGTGCTTTCACTGGTGCTCAATATCGCAGAAAAGGAAAAATTGAAATGGCAAATGGGGGAACTCTGTTTCTTGATGAAGTGGGAAGTGTCTCTCCAAAAATGCAGGTAGAACTTTTGAGAGTTCTGGAATCGAAACAATTCACTCGAGTTGGTGGAAATGAAATAGTGAAAGTTGATTTCAGATTGATTTCTGCAACAAACGAGAATCTCGAAAAATTAGTCGAAGAGGGAAAGTTTAGAGAAGATCTTTACTACAGATTAAATGTCTTTACGATTTATCTTCCACCATTGCGTGAAAGAAGAACTGATATTCCAATTCTTGCAAATTACTTCATTCAAAAATTTGCTCGACAGATGAACAAACCAATCTTGAAAATCTCAGATGAAGCGATGGAAATCTTGCTCAATCATCACTGGCCAGGCAATGTTCGTGAACTTGAAAATGCAATCGAAAGAGCTATGGTTGTTGGAAAACCTCCGGAAATCAAACCTTCAGATTTACCATTCCATTTTGAAAAGAATAATTTGATCGATACCGATTCACTCGAAGAAATTGAAAAAAATCACATTGTAAGAGTTCTCAAGAAATATGACTGGAATATCTCCAGAGCCGCAACAGCACTAAATATTGACAGAGTGACTCTTTATAATAAAATTCGGAAATATGGTCTCCAGAAAAATTAATTTATGTCTGACGCTGCTTTATTACTTATTAATTTTAATGCTGCATCCCTTCTCGATAAAATAGTAACCAATCTGAAAAATAATTTTGATCTCACAGCTAATGTAATAATTCCAAACATGGATTTAACAAAATTCTATGACGAATCTCGAGATCAATATTTTTCTACAAAATTTATTGAATACGCTTTGTTGAATTACGGAAGTTATAAGAAAATACTTGCTCTAACAGACTTTGATTTATTCGTTCCTGTTTTAACTTTTGTTTTTGGTGAAGCTCAACTTAATGGTAAAGCTGCAATTGTATCTTCTCACAGATTACATCCAGAATTTTATGGCCTTCCACCAAATGAAGAATTATTTCGAAAGCGTCTGATCAAAGAGATAAATCATGAATTAGGACACACTTACGGGTTAAGGCATTGCATCGATTTTGAGTGCGTGATGCATGCATCTTCGAATGTAGATGAGATCGACATCAAATCAGAAAAATTCTGTAGTGAATGCATTCAGAAAATAATCTGATATTCATTGCATGTCTTCTTTGAGTGAACAAACCTCAATTATCAATTTAAAAATTCGTTAATTCGTGGCTCATTAAATTTATTTCAATTGCATTAATTGTTCTTGGATTACCAACATGAAATTAGAATTCTATCGCTTGTTTTACTAAGCAAGATTTAATCTACCTTTGTGTATTTTTAAAAAAATAGAAGGAGTTAAAAAATGAACATCAATCTAATTGCAGTAATCATTTGCACATTGTTTACTTTCATTCTTGGTGGATTGTGGTATTCAAATCTTCTTTTCGCAAAAGTTTTTATGAAGCATATCAATAAAACAGAAGAAGAATTGAAGAGTAAAAGTTCACCAATGATTTTTCTATATGAACTTATTGCAGCGTCTATTACTACTTATGTTCTTGCTTCAATAATTTTATTTGTTGGTGCGGCTGATTTTTGGCGAGGTTTTCAAATTGGAATTTTTGTGTGGATTGGTTTTGTGGCTATGACTCAACTTTCAACGGTCACATTTGAACAGAGAAGTTTTACACTCTACTTGATTCAAATCTTTTATCGATTAATAGCTATTTCTATCTCTGGTGGAATCTTAGCAGTTTGGAAATAAATCAAGAGGATTAACATGAAAAAATACATTCTAATAATTTTATTAGCATTCAGTCATGTCATTTTCGCTCAGACCAAAAGACCATTAGAAATAGATGATATGTTCAGATTCAAGAGAATTTCACAAACAACACTCTCACCAGATAATCAGTTTGTTGCATTTGTGGTAACAGAATTTAGTATGGATGAAAACAAGGGGAATAGTGATTTGTGGATTCTGAATCTAATTGATAATTCACTCAAAAGATTTACCAATACACCTTATTCAGAAAATTCGCCTGTCTGGTCACCTGATTCAAAGAAATTATTTTTTGTCTCGACTAAAACAGGGACACCTCAAATTTATAGTCTTTCAATCGATTCAAATGAAGAACCAGTTCAGATAACAAATCTTTCAACTGGTGCAACTGGTCCTGTTATCTCTCCAGATGGGAAAAAACTGATGTTTGTATCTGAAATCTATCCAGATTGTGAAACTGATGATTGCAATCGAACAAAAGATGAACAGAAAGAAAAAAGTAAAGTCAAAGCGAGAATTATAGATGAATTGATGTTTCGTCACTGGGATAGCTGGCGTGATGAAAAAAGAAGTCATCTCTTTGTTCTGAATTTAGAAACAAACGAATTGATTGATATAACTAAATTAAGTAAATCAGATGTTCCTCCAATTGCACTGGGTGGAAAACAGGATTATATCTTCTCTCCCGATGGGAATGAAATCGCTTATACAACCAACACCGATAAATTCCTTGCAACCTCAACCAATAATGATATCTGGATTTCTTCAATCGATGGTAAAATCAAACGTCAATTAACTACAAATAAAGGGAATGATAACCAGCCTGTTTATTCACCTGATGGAAAGTTCCTTGTATATCGTCAGATGGCAAGACCTGGTTTCGAAGCTGATAGACAAACTCTCATGCTTTATGATAGAGAAAAAGGTACATTCACAAATCTTACAGAAAATTTTGATCGTTCTGTTGAAGAAGTTCTTTGGCTGCTCAATTCCAGAGAAATAATTTTTACTGCTGATGAACATGGTCGACGTAAAATTTTTCATTTGGATATTAATACAAAAAAGATAACAACGCTTTATGAAAATCATTGGAACACAGATTTAAATCTTTCAAACGATGGAAGATTTCTTATATTCAACCAGAGCTCTGTAACTCGTCCTATTGAAATTTTTAAGTTTGATTTGATTTCAAAAGAAATTACAAAGCTTACAAACTTCAATTATAGTTTACTTGCAAATATTGAGATGATGCCTCTCGAAGAATTCTGGTCTAAAGGTGCCGATGGTATTCTTGTTCACAGTTTGATGGTAAAACCGCCATTTTTTGATTCAACAAAAAAATATCCGATGGTTTTTCTTGTTCACGGTGGACCTCAGGGTGCATGGGAAGATCTCTGGCATTATCGATGGAATCCTGAACTTTATGCTTCAAGAGGTTATGTTGTTGTAATGCCAAATCCTCGTGGAAGTACTGGTTATGGTCAGAAGTTTACTGATGAAATTAGTGGTGATTGGGGTGGTAAAGTTTATATAGACTTAATGAATGCTTATGATTATGCGATAAGAAATTTTTCTTTTATCGATTCGAATAAGACTGTTGCTGCTGGTGCTTCCTATGGCGGTTATATGATGAACTGGATTGCAACTCAAACGAATAGATTTAAGGCGATTATATCTCATGCTGGTGTCTTCAATACTGAGAGTATGTACGGTACAACTGAAGAACTCTGGTTTCCTGAATGGGAATTTAAAGGCACACCATGGACAAACCGTAAACTTTATCAGAAATTTTCACCGCATCAATATGTTGATAGAATCAAAACACCAATGTTAGTCACGCATGGTGCTCTTGATTTTCGTGTACCTGAATCTCAGGCGTTTGAATTGTTTACATCTTTGCAGCGATTAGGTGTGCCTTCACGATTTGTTTACTTTCCAGACGAAACTCACTTTGTAGCTAAACCGCAAAATTTCAAATTGTGGATGACGGAAATATTTAACTGGTTCGAAAGGTGGCTTAAATAATTATTTGTTTTAATTGTGAGAATTCACGAATAAGGTAGGTGAAGAACCTGCCTTTTTTATTTGGTAAAATGGAAGGAATCTTCTAATAGAGTTAGTGATTTTTTAAAACAAAAAAAGCGTTGCGAAATTCACAACGCTTTTAGTGTGAGCGCGGATGGAATCGAACCATCGACCCTCTGCTTAAAAGGCAGATGCTCTACCCCTGAGCTACGCGCCCTTTCAATTGATATCAAAATTTCAATCAAAAAGTGGTTACAAATATAAAAAAAATAATTCGCCGACGCAAAATTATTGGAGAAGAAGATAGTGTTTCGAATTTTGTTGAGAATACAAATTTGTTTTTTCTCATAGATTTCATTTGTGAATTCGTGGCTAATAATTAAATCAATGAATTCGCAATTAATTACTTTATGTAATTACTTTTTCTTTATCAACCAATTCCTTTTGTAATCGATATCAATCTTGGGTAATTTTGTAAATAATTCACAAAAAATAAGGAGAAAGAAATATGTTATTAATTGAAGAAATTATTGCCCGCGAAATTTTGGACTCAAGAGGAAATCCAACTATTGAAGTTGATGTAATTCTCGAAGATGGAACTTATGGCCGAGCAGCTGTTCCAAGCGGAGCTTCAACTGGAACTTTAGAAGCAATCGAATTACGAGATGGAGATAAAAAAAGATATCTCGGTAAAGGAGTTCAAAAAGCTGTTCAGAATGTAAACGAAATTATTGCTGATCAACTAATCGGTCACGACCCATTTGACCAGGTTAAAATTGATAACATACTTATCAATATCGATGGATCAGATAACAAGGGCAATCTTGGTGCTAATGCAATTTTAGGTGTATCACTTGCAGTTGCAAAAGCTGCAGCAAATGCACTGGGCATGCCTTTATATCGTTACATTGGTGGTGTAAATGCTAAAGTACTTCCAGTTCCTATGATGAATATTATCAATGGCGGTAAACATGCAGATAATAATGTCGATTTTCAGGAATTTATGATAATGCCAGTAGGTGCACCATCTTTCAGTGAAGCTCTTCGAATGGGTGCTGAAGTATTTCATAATCTTAAATCTGTTTTGAAAAAACGAAATTACAACACTGCTGTCGGTGATGAAGGTGGTTTTGCTCCAAACTTAAAATCAAACGAAGAAGCAATTGAAGTCATTCTTGAAGCAATTCAACTTGCGGGTTATCAACCTGGAAATGATATAGCTATTGCACTTGATCCAGCAGCAAGTGAATTATATGATGACAGTAAGAAAAAATATGTTTTCTCTAAATCAAGCGGTGAAGAATTATCAAACGAAGAAATGGTGAACTATTGGAAAAATTGGATTGAAAAATATCCAATTATTTCAATTGAAGATGGAATGAGCGAACTTGATTGGGATGGATGGAAATTGTTGACGGATACCATCGGTGATAAAATTCAATTAGTTGGAGATGATGTATTTGTTACCAATCCAGAAATTCTCGCAAACGGTATTGAAAAGGGAATTGCTAATTCAATTCTCATCAAGTTAAATCAAATCGGAACATTGACAGAAACACTTGATACAATCGAACTTGCACGAAAAGCTGCCTACACAGCAATCATCAGTCATCGTTCTGGAGAAACTGAAGATACAACAATTTCAGATCTTGCTGTCGCGACAAATTCAGGAATGATTAAAACTGGTTCAACAAGTCGAACAGATAGAATTGCAAAATACAATCAGTTATTGAGGATCGAAGAAGAACTGGATACTGAAGCTGTTTTCTTAGGAATTCAAGCTGTTAACTGCAAATTGTAATTCTTAATAAATACTCAAAGTTTCGATCTTCAAAATCAAAAAAATATGAGGTTCAAAAATGAAGCAAATAATTCTTGGTCTTCTAATAATTCTGGTGACTCAAATGAATTCATTTTCACAAAAAATTTTTCCCTATGAAATTAAAGAGCACACACTTCAAAATGGATTGAAAGTTGTAGTTGTGCCTTATAACAGTCCAGGAGTTGTAGCTTTTTACACAGTTGTGCGAACTGGTTCAAGGAATGAAGTTGAACCTGGCAAAACAGGTTTCGCTCATTTCTTTGAGCACATGATGTTTAGAGGCACTGAAAAATATTCTGATGTTGAATACAATAGAATATTGAAATTACTTGGAGCTGATTCAAACGCATGGACTTCAAACGATCAAACTGTATATCACATTGTTGCAAGTGCTGATGCATTAGAAACTATTATTGATATCGAATCAGATAGATTTAAAAATCTCAAATACTCTAAAGAACAATTTCAAACCGAAGCAGGAGCAATTCTGGGTGAGTATAATAAAAGTGCTCAGAGTCCATTTCAAATCTTAAACGAAGAAATGCAAAAACTCGCTTTCACTACCCATACATATCGCCATACTACAATTGGATTTATTGAAGATATAAAAGATATGCCTAATCAATATGATTACAGTCTTCAATTTTTTGATAGATATTACAGACCAGAATATTGCACAATAATTATAGTTGGTGATGTGAACTTCAATAAAGCAATCTATTTGATTGAGAAATACTATGGTGATTGGAAGAGAGGTACTTTTGAACCCAATATTCCTGTCGAACCGGAACAAAAAGAAGAAAGAGTAAAAGAAGCAAAAGCTCCAAATAAAACTCTTCCATATCTTTATATTGGTTATAAAGTGCCAGCCTTTGATGCGAAGAACAAAGATGTAGCCGCCTTGAATGTAATTGCTGAGCTGTTATTTGCTCAGACATCTGAATTATATCAAAAACTTGTTCTCGATGAAAAATTGGTTGATTTCATCAGTGGTGAAATGCCGATGGATAGAGACCCGACTTTATTCAGAATTTACACTCGTGTAAAGAAAGATGAAGATGTTGAACGAGTCAAGCAGGAAATTTTCAATGCAATTGAAAAAATAAAAACAGAAACAATCTCTCCGAAAAAATTAAACGACATACTTTCAAATATGAAATACAGTTTTCTTCATAGTCTTGATAATGCCGATGCAATTGCTTCAACACTGGCTTATTATGTGAGTGTAACTGGTTATCCTCAGAGTGTAGATGAGTTCTATTCAACTCTTTCTAAACTTACTCCAAATGATATTCAGTCGGCAGCTAGAAAATATTTGGTCAAAGAAAAAAGAAACATTGTTACATTAACTTCGGGGGGAAATTAAAATGAAAGTCATTAAAATATCACTCTTAATTTTTGGTTTAATGGTCATGAACCTAACAGCACAGAAAATCAAATTCACAACACTTAAGATTGATGATTCCCCAATAATTTCATTTCGCATTCAGTTCAATGTTGGAAGTGTGAACGATCCAAAAGGTAAGGAAGGATTGAATCTTCTAACCGCACGACTCATTGCTGAGGGCGGATACGGAGATGTGACTTATAAAGAAATGATTGAGAAATTGTATCCAATTGCTGGAAACATACGAGTTGTTGCTGATAAAGAAGTAACGACTTTTATTGCTGATATTCATAAAGATAATGTGGAAAAATTCTGGTCGATTTTTGAGCAGGTTTTAACAAATCCAAGATTGGATGAAAGTGACTTTATCCGATTAAAAGATTTGCAAATTAATTTTATTAAAAACACTCTCAGAAGAGAGAACGATGAAAATCTTGGTAAGTATTTTCTTCAAACTATGATTTATGAAAATCATCCTTATGGCTGGATTGAAGTTGGAAAAGTCACTTCACTTCAGAATATCACCCTTGATGATGTAAAATCGTTTTACAAAAAATATTATAATCAAGCGAATCTCAAAGTTGGTATAGCTGGTAATTATTCAAATGATTTGATAAATAGAATTAAGAGAGATCTTTCAAAGTTGCCAGCTGGCAAACCAAATATTGTAAAACTTCCTAAACCCCAGAAAATTGAAAACATTGAAGTAACTTTGATTGACAAGAAGACTCAATCGACAGCAATTTCCTTTGGCTATCCGATTGATATAACAAGATCTCATAAAGATTTTTATGCATTGATGGTTGCAAATAGTTATCTGGGTGAGCATCGGACTTTCAATGGTGTTTTGATGAATAAAATGCGAGGTGATCGCGGTTTGAATTATGGTGATTATTCCTACATCGAAAATTTCATTCAAGATGGTGGTTCGACTTTTCCAATTCCAAATATTCCAAGAAGACAACAATATTTCAGTGTCTGGATACGCCCTGTTGTAAATAAAAATCGGCATTTTGCTCTTCGAATGGCAATTCGTGAAGTTGAAAAATTAGTAAAGGAAGGAATTCCAGAAAAAGATTTTGAAGAAACAAGAAAGTTTTTAATCAGTTACTCGAAACTCTGGGTACAAACTCAATCCAGAAGACTTGGCTATTTGATGGATTCTGAATTTTATGGAACTGGTTACTTCATTGATGAAATTGCGAAGAGATTGCCAAAGCTGACTAAAAAAGATGTTGATAACGCAATCAGAAAATATCTGAATTATCAAAACATGAAAGTTGCAATGGTAACTGAAAATGCTCAGGAATTTGCGAAAGATCTTCTAAAGAATACTGTTTCACCAATTACCTATCAACATTCGAACATCTCGAAACATATTCTTGATGAAGATAGAGAAATTCAAAAGTATCCACTCAAGATAAACGAAAAGAAACTAAAAGTCGTCAATTCAGAAACGGTATTTGAGTAAGTAAAACTCGAGAATTGATTTTTGAATGACTAACCGAAAAAAGGAACACGATTAAAAAAGAGGGCTCAGAATCAGTTAACTGGTTCTGAGCTTTTTTGTTATGATATAAAAATCAAGTGAAGGTAATTTATGAATCAGAAAGAAACCATTAAAAGATTAAATAAATTCATCAAAGAAAATAAAGTTGAGATTATCGATCTTAAATGTGTTGATTTGATTGGAAGATTGCATCATATCTCTCTCCCATTGAATGAAGTTACTCTAAATGATATCGTACATGATGGAGTCGGTTTCGATGGTTCGATCTACAGATTTTCTAAAGTTTAAAGTAGTGATATGATTCTCATACCTGATCTTTCAACAGCTGTCTTAGATCCATTCAGAGAAATGAAAACAATTTCGTTTTTTGCGAATATTCATCTGACTGATAAAGAGAGAAATAGATTTAATCAGGATGGAAGATTCGTTGCTTCAAAAGCTGAAGCGTTAATCAAAAAATTAAAAATTGCAGATTTGTCATGGTGGGGACCTGAATTCGAGTTTTATATTTTTTCAAAAGTAGAATATGATACTCGAACTGCATCCTCTTTTTATCATGTTGAACATGCTGAGGAATTTTATACAAACGCATATCATGCAGCAAATCCTTTTGATATTTATGATGACTTTAGAGATGAAGCCTGTGATTATCTGAAAAGATTTGGAGTAAAAGTTAAATATCATCATCACGAAGTAGGTGAAAGGGACCAGCAGGAAATTGAAACTTATTTCATGAATCTGCTTGAGGCAGGGGATAAAATAATCCTGACCAAATACACACTCTTTAATTTATCTCGTCTGAAAAATCTTTTCGTCACATTCATGCCCAAACCAATGTATCATTAGGCTGGAAATGGTTTTCATGTTCATCAATTTCTTACCAAAGGAAACAAAAATATTTTCTACCAAAAAGGTCAGTATGGCAATTTGAGTAAAACTGCTTTATACTACATTGGTGGATTGCTAAAACATGCAAACGCATTATGTGCTTTCACAAATCCAAGTACAAATTCTTACAAACGACTCGTTCCTGGATTCGAAGCACCAGTTGCTATAACTTTTGGACAAGCAAATCGTTCATCAGCAATTCGAATTCCGAAATATGTTAACAATCCACAATTTACTCGATTAGAATACCGCCCGCCTGATGCAACAGCAAATCCATATTTATGTTTCAGTGCAATGCTGATGGCTGGAATTGATGGAATAATTAATGAAATTGATCCAACAAAAGAAGGATTTGGTCCTTTTGATACAAATATCTTTGATCTGGAAAAAGATAAATGAATTCACTTTCTACCGAGAAATCTTTCTGAGGCACTTGATGCACTGGAAGCTGATAATGAGTTCTTAAAATGAGAGAATGATTTTACGGAAGATTTAATAAATCAATGGATTAAATTTAAAGAAGAAGAGATTAAATCAATTGCGACAATGCCTCATCCGTTCGAATATAAAATGTACTTTAGTCTTTGAGATAATCGTTGGACATCAATCATCTTTGGTGATTTTTGATTGAGATGTGATTAAAATTTTGAAAATCTTTCTTGAACACTGATTTCAGACTAATAGTACTTTCATGAAAAATAATTAAATTTGTAAACAAACTGCATCAATAAAGAGGTAAAAAAATGAATAAACTGACAATTGATAATTTAGAACTTAAAGGCAAAAGAGTATTAATGCGTGTCGATTTCAATGTTCCTCTTGATGAAAATAAAAATGTAACAGACGATACCAGAATTCGCGCATCTCTACCTTCAATTCTAAAAGTTATCAACGATGCCGGCAAGTTGATTTTAATGAGTCACCTTGGTCGTCCAAAAGGAAAGAAAGATCCAAAATATTCGCTTGAACCTGTTGCAAAAAAATTAAGCGAACTGCTTGGAAAAGAAGTAAAATTTGCTAAAGATTGTATTGGTGATGAAGTCAAGAAATTGGTTGATTCATTAAACGAAGGGGATGTTTTATTACTTGAGAATTTGCGATTCTATGCTGAAGAAGAAAAGAACGATGAAAACTTTGCCCGCCAGTTAGCTGCACTTGGTGATTTGTATATTAACGATGCTTTTGGAAGTGCTCACCGAGCTCATGCGTCGACTGAAGGAGTTACAAAATTTTTCAAGCAAAATGCTGCTGGTTATTTAATGCAAAAAGAACTTGAGTATTTATCAAAAGCAGTTGGTAATCCTGAGAGACCATACACTGCAATTTTAGGCGGTGCAAAAATTTCCGGCAAAATTGATGTCATTCAAAACCTGATGAACAAAGTAGATAATTTATTAATTGGCGGCGGAATGGCTTTCACATTCTTTAAAGTCATGGGACTTGAGATTGGAAAATCATTGCTTGAAGAAGATAGAATTGAAATGGCAAAACAAATCCTTGATGAAACTGAGTCTAAAAACATCAATTTAATTTTGCCTGTTGATGTTATAATTGCAGATTCATTCAGTAACGATGCAAAGAGTGAAGTTGTCGATATTAACTCAATCAAAAGTGATTGGCAGGGACTTGATATTGGTCCAAAAACAATTGATTTATTTAAGTCATACATCGAAAAATCAAAGACAGTAGTCTGGAACGGACCAATGGGTGTTTTCGAATATGATAATTTTGCAAAAGGAACGTTTGAGATTGCAAAGATTCTGGCAGAAGTAACTCAAAAAGGAGTTGTGACGATTGTCGGTGGTGGTGATAGTGCTGCAGCAATTGCAAAAGCTGGATTGGAAGATAAAGTTTCTCATGTCTCTACTGGCGGTGGTGCATCTTTAGAATTTCTTGAAGGGAAAGTTTTGCCCGGTGTTGCTGCTTTAACGGATGCGAATTGAAATTATGAATTTTACACACAGAAGCCACACCCACCTCAATTACCCCTAAAGCCCGAAATCCCCCTCTAAATGTGGCTTCTGTGTTCTTTTGTTTTGATTATTTTTGTTTAAGTTTTTTTCATTATTTTTTGATTACTAAATGAGGAATTGAAATGTCATATAATGATAGATACTATAGACCAAGTTTGTTTGGTGGATTTTCTTTTTTTCCACCAATAATTAAATATTTGATGATAATAAATGGTATTGTTTATCTAATTCAAATCTTTCTCGGACAATTTTATTTTACTGATGATTTCGGAAGACCAAGAACTCTCGAAAGTTATTTGATTCAATATTTTGCTCTAATGCCTATTGGATCAGGTTTTCGACCCTGGCAGCTTCTCACTTTTCAATTCATGCACGGAAGTTTTTCTCACGTTTTGTTTAACATGCTTTATCTCTGGATGTTTGGAACTGAACTTGAGAATCTCTGGGGATCTAAAAAATTTTTAATCTACTATCTCACTTGCGGTATTGGTGCAGGGCTGACTCAACTATTTTTATCACCAATTTTTGAAGGTTCTGTTGGACCAACTGTTGGTGCTTCTGGTGGAATATATGGCGTTCTGATGGCTTATGCTGTTTTATTTCCGAGAAGACCAATTTATCTCTACTTCTTTATTCCAATTCCTGCAATGTATCTAATTGGATTTATGATTTTACTTGAATTGTTTTCAGTAGGTGATCTTTCTTTAACTGCACATCTTGCTCATATCGGTGGTGCGTTCATCGGTTTGATTTATATTCTTGTTGAAAGACACATTAACTTCTCTCTTGATGGTCTGATTGAAAATTTTCTGAACCGACGAAGGATGAAATATTATTCAACAAAAAAGTCAGATCGATATTATGATGTAGATTATTATGATATTGAAGAAACTCATCACAAGTCAGATCAATCGGATACGGTTGATCAAGAAGTTATCGATCGTATTCTTGATAAAATAAGCAAGTACGGTTATCAAAGTTTAACCGATGAAGAAAAACGAATCCTTTTCGAAGCAAGTAAAAAATTGTGAGCCTATGAAAAAAGTTCTTCCCATCCTGTTGATTTTCTTCATCTCTTTTAATTGTAAATCAAATTTTAGAATCGAAGAGAAAAAATTTGTCAATCTTTACGCTGATCTTTTGATTCTTAAGGAAATGTATAGAGGTGATGATTCCTCTTATTTTAATGCAAGAGATTCACTCTACAAATCTTATGAAGTTGATCAGTTTAAAATTGATCAAACTCTTGATTACTATTCATCAGATTCACAAAAATGGACTGAGTTTTATCGTAAAGTCATTCAAAGACTTGAACAACAACAGACTTCAATTAAATTATCAAACTGAAAAAGAAACAAAGCTATGAACCCTGTCGAAATCATTATCAAAAAAAGGAATGGAAATAACTTAAGTGCCGATGAAATACAATATTTCATTAATGGTTATTTATTTGGCGAAATTCCAGACTATCAAATGTCTGCTTTTCTGATGAGCATTTATTTCAATGGAATGAATTCGGAAGAGACTGTTGCACTTACTCGAATAATGTTACACAGCGGAGAAGTACTTGATCTTTCTCAAATTCCAGGTTTTAAGGTTGATAAACATTCGACTGGTGGAGTGGGTGATAAAACTTCACTTGTGATTGCACCAATTGCTGCTGCTGCAGGAGTTAAAGTTCCGATGATTAGTGGAAGAGGACTTGGTCATACAGGTGGAACTCTTGATAAATTAGAATCAATTCCTGGATTTAGAACAAATCTTTCGAAAGAAGAATTCGTAAATCAACTTGAGAAAATTGGTGTGTGTTTAATCGGCCAAACCAGTGAAGTCGCACCAGCTGATAAAAAAATCTATGCTTTGAGAGATGTAACAGGAACTGTTGAATCTGTTCCTCTTATTTGTGCAAGTATCATGAGTAAAAAATTGGCTGAAGGAATTGATGGACTTGTGCTTGATGTAAAAACTGGAAATGGCGCATTCATGAAAAGTTTTAAGGATTCAGAAACTTTAGCAATTAATCTTAAAAATAATGCAGAGTCTTTTGGAGTAAAAACTATTGCCTATATTACAAATATGAATCAACCGCTTGGAAATTATGTTGGCAACTGGCTTGAAGTTTTTGAATCTGTAAAAATTTTGAGAGATGAAGTTCATAACGAATTAACAGAACTCTGTCATTTACTTGCAGGAACAATGATTTATCTCGGCAAAAAAGTTGAAACTGTTGAAGATGGATTCAATCTCTCAAAGGAAATTATTAAGAATGGTAGTGCTTATAAAAAATTCCTTGAGATTGTAGAAAATCAGGGTGGTGATATTAATTACATCGAAAACCTTGAAAAATATCCTGAACCAAAATTTAAGTTTTTAGTAAAATCTGATAAGTCAGGTGTTGTTTCTCAAATAAACACTTTTGAAGTCGGTATGCTTGGAATTGAACTTGGTGCTGGCCGATTAAAATATACTGATGTAATTGATCCAAAAGCTGGATTTATCTTTTATAAAAAGATTAGTGATGAAGTTAAATCAGGTGAAGTGATTGCAGAAATTCATACTGATATAGATAAAAAAGATTATTTCGTAAACAGACTGAAAAAATGTTTTGAAATTTCTGAAAATATTCCTGAGAAAGAACCGCTTGTTTACAAAGCTTTATAACTCAGGGGGTTAGTATGAATTTTCAGAAAATTTTTATTGTAATTGGGTTGATATTTTTGTTGATTGGTTTACTTTTTCCATTTATGAGCAAAATTCCGCTTTTTAGATTACCTGGTGATATTGTTATAGATAAACCAAATTTCAAATTTTATCTTCCAATTAGTTCTATGATTTTATTAAGTATCTTATTATCACTGTTAATGTGGATTTTTCGAAAATTTTTTCACTAAGAATTGAAGGGAGATTATGAATAAAGGAAAAATTTTATGGATTGATGATGAAATCGATTTGTTAAGATCCCACATTCTTTTTCTTACAGAAAAAGGCTACCAGATTGATACTGTTACTAATGGTGAAGATGCTCTTGAAATGATCGCTCAAACCAGATACGATTTAATTCTTCTTGATGAAATGATGACGGGAATGGGTGGATTGGAAACTTTATCACTAATCAAAGAAATTGATCCAGCTGTTCCAGTTGTGATGATTACAAAAAATGAAGAAGAATCTTTGATGGAAGAAGCAATTGGCAGTAAAATTAGTGACTATCTTCTAAAACCAATTAAACCTCATCAGGTACTTTTGGTCTGTAAAAAATTTCTTGAAGGCAGAGAAATTGCTGCTTCATTTGTTTCTAAAGATTATTTAACTGATTTTAATCTTATCTCAAGAAGACTTCTGGAAGGATTGAACTATGAGGAATGGATTGAAATTTACTTAAAACTTATAAACTGGAGTTTTGAACTTCAACAACATCCCGAGCTTGGACTTCAATCGACGTTTGATGATTTGATGAGAGAAGCTCGAAAAGAATTTTCAAAGTTTGTTGAAAGAAATTACAGAAACTGGGTTAACTCAGATAAAGATAGACCACTGCTCTCAATTGATGTTGTCCAGGAATCTGTCATCCCGCTTCTGAAAAGTGGTTATAATGTATTTTTCTTTGTTCTGGATTGTATGAGATATGATCAATGGCTGGTAATGGAAGAAATTCTTCGTCAATTCTTCAATATTAAAAAGTTTTCTTACTACTCAATCTTACCAACTTCAACACCATATTCTCGGAATGCAATTTTTTCGGGATTGTTTCCCTCTGAAATTCAAAGATATTTTCCAGAGTTGTGGACTCACGGAAACGATGACGAAAATTCTCATAATAGATTTGAAAAAGAACTTCTTGAGAAGTTACTTGAGAGAAAAAGAATCATTCTTAATGATATAAAATATTTGAAACTCATTGATCCTGAATACGGGAAAAATTTTGAACAGAATATTCTTTCATTGGTGGACCATAAACTTGTTGCAGTTGTTGTTAATTATCTTGATATGATTGCCCATTCCCGTTCTGATTCAACCATCTTGAAAGAAATTGCTCCAGATGAACAAGCTTATCTTTCACTTACAAAAAGCTGGTTTACGCACTCTTCGTTACTTCGTGCATTAAAGACTCTATCAACTGTAAAAAAGACACGAATTGTTATTACAACTGATCATGGCAGTGTAAGATGTTTGCACGGTGCAAAAGTTCTTGGCGACCGTGAAGCACTTCCAAATTTAAGATATAAATTTGGTCGAAATCTTAAAGCTGAAGAAAAGCAAGCTGTTTATATAAGAAATTCAGCTGATTACAAACTTCCAAAGAGAGGAGAAGCAATAAATTATATTATTGCAAAAGAAGATTATTATTTCGTTTATCCAACCGATTACAGCAAATATCTGAATCTCTACCGTGATACTTTTCAACACGGCGGTATCTCAATGGAAGAGATAATTTTACCAGTTGTCACTCTCGAACCGAAAGAATAATTCAATGAAAACCACTTTTTATATTTCAAATTCGATCGATGAAACATTAAAAATTGCCCGTGATTTTTCATCCAAACTTAAAAACGGTGATGTTGTTGCATTAATTGGAAATCTTGGAACAGGCAAAACAATTTTTGTGAAAGGTATTTGCGAAGGTTTGAAGGCAAATCAAAATCCATTGAGTCCAACTTTCTCTATTATAAACGAATATCTCGGAAAGTTTAAGATTTACCATTTTGATTTCTATCGAATCAAAGATATTGAAGAGTTATATGATATTGGTTATGAAGACTATTTCAATAATGATGGAATTTGTTTGATTGAGTGGGCTGATTTGTTCGAAAATCTTCTTCCTGAAAATCACTACAGAGTTTTAATTGATTTCGGTGAAAACGATTCACAAAGAAAAATTACTATCGAAGAAATATGAGGCTATTATCCATTACAACAGCATCTGATACGCTAAGCATCTCCATTGTTGAAAATCAATATTTAATTGATCATTTCGTTTCTGAAGGTAATAAACGACATGCTGAGTTGATCGCACCTGAAACAAAAAATTTATTAAAAAAAAATAATCTTCAATTCTCTCAGCTTGATGGTGTATGTGTTAATCTTGGTCCTGGATCTTTCACAGGACTTAGAGTTGGATTATCGTTTGTGAAGGGTCTTGTGTTTGGATCGAAAATTTCATTGTACGGTTATACAAATTTCGAAGAATTACTTTTACAGACTATACAAGAATTCAATGTGAAAGATAGATGTGCTGTTTTGATACCATCTCGAAAGAATGAATTTTATTTTGGTGCTTTTCAAGTTGAAAGTAAAAATTTTATGCAACTTGATTCATTTGAATTGATGACTCTGGAAGAGTTTAAAACACACCATCATCATTTTGAATTCATTATCATTGATAAAAAACTAAAATCTCAGTTTGATGACCTTAATCGTTCAAATTCAATCATTAGTATTAGTAATAATTCTTATTATGGTGCATTGTTAGTTCAACAAAATCCGCAAAAATATTTGTGTGAAAACTATTTTTATCTTGAGCCGCTTTACTTAAAAAACTTTGATGTGAAACTGAAGAAATGAATTTGAGAAATTAGAAAATTTTGTCTTGTGAAGTCGATTTAAGGTTGAATGAAAAAGTTACATCAAAATATCTATCTCCATCATAATTCCTTTCAAGAAAAAATAAATTGTCTTTGTTATCCACAAGAATAATTGTGGAACATCTTGTTCCATAGTTCACACTTTTAATGAATATAGATGAGAGCAGCTTTTCTCTTTCTAATCCTACACCTGTATCAGGTAATAACTCTTCATCAAATTGGGTTTGATCTAAAAGAAGCTGCAGAAGATCATTTACTAAATCATTGGATGAATTGATGATCTCAGAAAATTGTAATTTTGTCCAGTGTAACTTGGGCCATGGGACATCAAGAAAACTATTGCTCAGTCCATGAATACCTGTGGAAATTTTTTCAAATCTATTTTCCACATTAGTGAAGTAATACAACTCATCAAAATTCCCGTAAATAAGATTGAACGCATTATATTCATTAGAGTTTGAATTTAAATAATTACCAAATTCGACAAATCTTGTTTCAATTGAAGAATATGGATAATTCCCTTCTAAAAATTCTTTTACAAGTTTTCCACGAGATTTGAGTTCTGGATTTTCTTTGAATCTATAAAAATCTCTGAAGTTTGTTACGACTGCAAAATTACCATTCGGAAATGAATCATTTCTCTGAATTGTAATGCCCAACCATGTTCCATTGGATTTAAGATCAATGCCTGATAAAATTTTAGTTTCATTTCCCCAGACGGACGCGTGTTTGGCTGGACGACTGTAAAACTCATCACGATTCCCTGCAAAGATGAATTTAAAATCAGGATGAAATTTATGGGCAAAAACTAAAACACACATTTTATCTTTTGGTATTAAATATTTTTATAACATTCAGAACGATTTTCTTTGGAACAAACTTAACTATTATGGTTCCAATTTTATTCATCATACCAGGAATTATAACTCGTTTGCCTTTCATTAATCCCTTATAACCAATTTCAGCAACTTTTTCTGCTGACATATATGGAAGCAATTTTGATCTTTCCAGATTTATATTTTCCATTCTAGCTCTTCGTTGGAAATCTGTTTTTGTTGGTCCAGGACAAAGTGTTGAGACACTAATTCCATAATCTTTTAACTCATAGTGCAATGCTTCAGAAAATGAAAGAACGAATGATTTTGTTGCATAATAAATTGCCATATAAGGTCCAGGTTGAAATGCAGCTGTTGAAGCTACATTCATAATTTTACCTGATTTTCTTTTTATCATCGATGGAATGATTAAGTGCGTCAATTCCACAAGAGAAGTTATGTTTACTTGAATCATATCGAGTTGAGATTGCAAATCAACTTCATTGAATGGACCCAAAAGACCAAAACCAGCATTATTAATAAGAATATCAATTTCCAGATTGCTTTTATTAATCAAATAAAAAAGTTCACTCACTGAATTTTGTTTACTCAAATCACAACTAAATGTATGAATAGAAATTTTATAATTGGTGAACTCATTTCTAATCTCATTTAATCTTTGTTCATTTCTGCCAGTGAGTATGAGATTATAATTATTTCTTGCAAATACCTTTGCAAGTTCATAACCGATTCCTGAAGTTGCGCCTGTTATGAGAACTATTTTCATATTTCTCCTATAACTAATTTGATTTTTATAAATTAAGGAAAATCATTTATCGAATGAAACGGATAAAATATGATACAAAGAATTAAATGGTTTTCTTCACTCTCTAATAAAAATTATGATGTTTTTGCTTTTTTGTTATCGTTGATAATCACATCATGGCTTTTTATTCAAACTGAAAAAATTGATTATTATCATGAGCATTTTCCATTAGCGTGGGATCATCATAAATATATTTTTATGGCTCTGAACAATTTGGATTTCCATATTGCACCGTTTTGCTGGAGGATTTTTGTTCCTTTTGTGGCTTCACTTTTACCATTTGAACTTTCAATCAATTTTCAGGTTATAGCGTTCATATCACTCGTTTTGACAGGCTACTTCAATTTTTTGATTGGAAAAATTTTTTTTCAAAGTGATATTTATGGATTAGGAATGATGATGGCTTACTTCTCACTTAATTTTGCAACTAAATATGTTATATATGATTTCTGGTTACCAGATGCGTTTGCAATCTTTTTAATTACTGCAGCAATATATTCTATAATCATTAAAAATGATTTCCTTTTTTCAGTGATTATTTTGATTGGCTCATTTACAAAAGAATCTGTTCTATTTGTTATACCACTTTATTACTCACTAAATTCACAGAAATTTTTTGACAAACGATTATTTATTAAAACAGTTGTTTATTTCGTAATTGCTTTAATAACTGTGGCAGCTATAAGAATTTCAATTCCTGCTTTTAATAATGATTTGAACTATATATCAAAATTGCCAGAACAACTTTTTATTGTTCAGAGAGGAAATTCTATTTATGATCTAAAATATTTATTCAAAACCATAGGTATGGAAAGATTAAGCAACCTGTCTATTAAATTTATTTACGATATAACAATTTATGTTTTCATGATTTACTTTATTCTGATGTTTATGGATGTAAAATCCACATTCAAGTTGTTTATAAAATTTCTTCCTTTTCTTTTATTAGTCTATTCTCAAATACTATTTGCTGAGAATATGGACAGATTAATAGTTATTGCGTATCCTTTTGTTTTACTTGGTGCATTCAGTGGTTTATCGAATTTTACAAAGGCTTTTTCATATAATAAATATTTCTTGTTAGTCCTTATTTCCATTTACCTTTTGTTGAGCATGAATCACGGGATTTTCTATTTAAGCTGGTTGATAATAAGGCAGATTTTAGTATTTCTTTTACTCGCAGCTGCTTTTAAGATTCCCTTTAACAAACTGTATGAAAAATTCCTAAAATTCTAGTTTTAATTTGAAATCTTTAGAATCTGCGTAACAGAAAGCCTTCACTTATAATATTTAACACCTACAAACAATTCTTAATATTTATAAATATCAACTTTGAAAATTCTAGATACTCAAATTCTTAGTTTTGATAAACTTGATATTTATAACTATAGATTTTGGGCTAAAATATTTCCTTTGCATTTGGCAAGTTTTTTGTCTTATGAAGAGTAAAGAAATGATAAACGAAATGAATAACGATATGCCAAAATATAAAATAGGTGAAGTTGCAAAGATTTTAGGTATTACTGTTCATACCTTAAGAATGTATGAAAAAGAGGGTTTAATTATCCCTTACAAAAAATCCACAAATCAAAGACTTTATTCGGATAAAGATATTGAGAGATTGAAATGTATTAGATATGCAATCAATCACGAAAAAATTAGTATTGAAGGAATAAAAAGAATTTTTTCGCTTATTCCTTGCTGGGCAATCGTTGGTTGTACTCTGAAAGAAAATGAATCTTGCGGTGTCTTGAAATCATCTAATAAACCATGCTGGATGTATAAACACAAAAATAATTTTTGTACTTATCGAAATTGTCGTGAGTGCGAAGTTTACAATCTATTTAATAACTGCGAATCGATAAAAGAAAAAATTGTTGATTTAACTCTTCAAAAAACAAAAATGAAAAAATTAGAGGTTACGATATGAGAAAATTAGTAATTCTCGGTGCTGGAACCGCTGGCACAATGATGCTAAATAAACTTTATAATGTTCTTGATCCTAACGAATGGTCTATTACAATTGTTGATAAAGAGGAGACTCATTACTATCAACCTGGTTTTCTGTTTATTCCATTCGAAATTTATACAAGAAGAGATGTTATTAAACCGAAAAGAGACTTTTTCCCGCCTGGAGTTGAAGTAATTGTTAGTGAAATTGATCGAATTGAACCAGATAAAAACAGAGTGATTCTCTCAAACAACAGAATTCTTCCTTATGACTATCTGATCATCGCAACAGGTTCAAGAGTAGACCCTTCAGAAGTGGAAGGAATGAAAGATAAGTTATGGTATAAAAACATCTTCGATTTTTATACAATCGAAGGTGCTTGTGCACTTGCTAATTTCTTCAAAAGATGGGAAGGTGGAAAACTTGTTATTCATATTACTGAAATGCCAATTAAATGTCCTGTCGCTCCACTTGAATTTGCTTTCCTTGCTGATTGGTACTTTACCGAAAGAGGAATTAGAGATAAAGTAGATATTCATTTCGTTACTCCACTGCCAGGAGCATTTACTAAACCAAGAGCTTCCGCAATTCTTGGTGATTTTCTTGAAAAGAAAAACATAAAACTCGTTCCTGATTTTAATATCGCTCGAGTTAATAATGATGAAAAGAAAATAGTCTCCTGGGATGAAATTGAAGTTCGATTTGATGTACTTGTTACAATTCCAACTAACAAAGGTGATGAAGCAATCAAACGAAGTGGAATGGGTGATGAGTTGAACTTCATCCCGACGGATAAAAATACACTGATGGCAGAAGGTTATGATAATATTTTTGTTATTGGTGATGCAACAAATCTGCCTAGCTCTAAAGCTGGTTCAGTTGCTCACTTCGAATCAGATATTCTCTTCGAGAATTTTCTTGATGTAATTGAAGGAAGAAAACCATCTGCAAAATTTGATGGACATGCAAATTGCTTTATCGAAAGTGGATTTGGTAAAGGTATCTTGATTGATTTTAACTATGATACAGAACCTTTACCAGGAAAATTCCCATTACCTGGAATTGGTCCATTCTCCTTACTTGAAGAAACAAAGATGAATCACTATGGCAAAGTAATGTTCAGATGGATGTACTGGAATTATCTTCTCAAAGGAGTTGAACTTCCAATAGAATCACAAATGACAATGGCTGGTAAGAGGTTATAATAATGGAAAACAAAGATATTCAACTTCAGCTCGATGAAATCAATAAAAAACTTGATTTCATTTTAACTGAAATAGATCATCAGAGAAAACGTCGTCAGGAGATGGAAGATCTCAAAGATGATCTTAATAGAGTTGCGAAAGATTTATATTTAACATCACTTGAAGAACTTGAACAGGTTCATGATTACCTGAGAACAGGTGATATTCTTCATCTCCTGAAAAAACTCTTGAGAAACATTAATAATCTCTCAAAACTTTTTGATCAACTTGAAAACTTAAGAGATTTCTTAAAAGATTTTAGTCCAATTTCAAAAGAAATGGTTATTGATTTAATGTACAAACTCGATGAACTTGACAGGAAAGGATATTTTGAGTTTATCAAAGAGTCTCAGAGAATTATTGATAATATTGTTACATCATTTACGGTTGATGATGTAAAGGCTCTTGGAGATAATATTGTAACAATTCTAAATACAGTGAAAAATCTCACACAACCTGATATGCTTCATGCGGTAAATAATGCTTTGAATGTTTACAAAAAATTAGATATTGAAGTCAAAGAAGATATTTCATTAATCAAACTCATCAAGGAATTAAATCACCCAGAAACAAAGAAAGCTCTATTCTTTGCATTACAATTTTTGAAGAGTCTTTCTAATGTAAATGGTCAAAATTCAAATGAAACACAATTAACTAATTTGAAATCTAATTAACAATAAATAAAGGAGTAATTATTATGGCAACAAGAGAAATCTTAGGTAAACAAATCGAATTTGATGATGATGGTCATCTCAAGAATTTATCTAACTGGAATGAAGACATTGCACGTGAACTCGCAAAGGAAGAAGGAATTCCAGAATTAACAGATCGTCATTGGCTGGTTATTAATTACATGCGCAGCGAATTTCAAAAACATGGCGATGCACCATCTATCAGAAAATTAACAAAAGAAAGCGGTGTTGATACAAAAGAACTTTATCAACTTTTCCCAAAAGGTCCTGCTAAAAAGGCTGCAAAGATTGCGGGACTTCCAAAACCAAAAGGTTGTATCTAAAAAAATATAGGAGAAGATCAAAATGACAAATCAACCTGAAGAAATCAAAAAAGTCTCTATCATTGTTTCTCGAGGTTCCCTCGATGGAATTTATCCCGGACTAATTCTTGCAAACGGTGCAAGGATGGAAGGCATTGAAGCGAATTTGTTCTTTACTTTTTTTGGACTTGATGTGATAGTCGAGAAGAGAATGGATAAGATTTCAATTGTTACTGTTGGGAATGCTGCAATGAGACTTCCCTGGGGACAGAAGATGCCAACATGGCTCGGTGTAATTCCAGGAATGGCTTCATTTGCAACTTGGATGATGAAAAAGGAAATGGAAAAATTAGATGTTCCACCAGTAAGAGAATTCTTGCAAATGATTAAGGATTCAGGTGCGGGAATTTATGCATGCAAACTTGCAATGGATATGTTTCATCTCAAGAAAGAAGATCTCTGGGAAGGTGTTGATGACATTTTGACTGTTGGTGATTTCTATCAAAAAGCTGCTGGCGGTCAAATACTGTTCACTTAATTTTTTCTAATTTAGAAATTGAAAGGTCATTCTGCGTTTATCGGGATGACCTTTTTTATTTTTTTTGTTAGAGAATAAACCTAAAACTTTTTCTCCATTCAAAATTATAATCTTTTCTTATCTAAGTGGATATTTCTAATAAATAGTCTCTCCAAAATTTTTTAATCTTTTACTTACACAATTAATTAAATCTTTAATTATTCAACTAAAAAGTACTTATTCAAATCTTTGTAATTTTGTAAAAACTTAAGAGGAAATATGTTTAAGAAAAGATTATTCACTCCGGGACCAACTCCTGTACCCGAAAACTTGATGCTGAAAATGGCTCAGACAATCATTCATCATCGAAATCCTGAGTTCAAAGAAATTTTTCGTGAGTTGAATGAAAATCTGAAATATCTCTTTCAAACAAAACAGGATGTTTACACCCTGACATCAAGTGGAACTGGTTCAATGGAAGCTGCAGTTGGAAATATCATTGCTGAAAACGATAAAGCAATTTTTGTCAATGGTGGGAAGTTTGGTGAAAGATGGGGACATTTAATTAAAACTTTTGGCGGAATTCCAATCGAAATAAAAAAAGAATGGGGTGAACCACCAACTGTTGATGAAATCCTAAGTGATGTAAAAAACAATCCTGATGTAAAAGCTGTCTTTCTCACTCACAGTGAAACTTCTTCTGGTACGGTTACAGATGTTAAGGAAATTGCAAAAGAAGTTCACAAGATTTCTGATGCATTGATTGTTGTTGACGGAATAACTTCAGTCGGTGCAATTGAACTCAGAATGGATGATTGGGATTTAGATATTGTAATCACTGGTTCTCAAAAAGGATTAATGATTCCTCCTGGACTTGCGTTCATTGCTGTGAGTGAAAGAGCATGGAAGAAAATCAATCAAACTAAAAATCGTACATTTTACTTTTCACTTGAACGTGCGAAGAAAGCTCTTGAAACTGGTGATACTCCATGGACTCCTGCAATTTCATTAGTTATCGGTGCAAATGAAGCATTGAAGATGATAAAACAAGAGGGACTCGAAAATATCTGGCTTCGACATTCAATTCTTGCGGAAGGAATTAGATTTGGTGTGCAAGCACTTGGATTAAAACTTTTAAGCAAGAGCCCATCGAACGCAATTACCGCAGTACTTGTGCCAGAAAATTTGGAATTCAAAAAATTTAATAAAATACTGAAATACAAATATGGAATTACTGTAGCAGGTGGACAGGAACATTACAAAGAGAAACTATTCAGAATTTCACATCTCGGCTATTACGATGAATTTGATATGATAACGATGATATCTGCCCTCGAATTCACATTGAAAGAGGTTGGTTATAGTTTTGAAGCATCCAGTGGAGTCAATGCAATACAAAAATATTTTCTTGAATTGAAGAAATGAACAAATTTACTCTTTATTCGACTTCAACTTGCAGTAATTGCAAGATTGTCAAAAAAATTTTGGAGACTTATGAAGTTCCATTTGAAGAAAAATACATTGACTTAAATGAGGAGTTCAACGAAGAATTAAATTCAATTACAAATGGACAAAGATATGTTCCAACTCTTGTGGTGGATGGTTCGATCTTTGTGAGCATAAAGCCGCATGAAGCTCTTGAACTGGTAAAGAGATTAAGAAACAATAATTGATATGTTAGAAGATTATCAAAAAGTTAGTTTATTGTTAGCTCGTGGATTTGCATTTGCAGTTGATGTATTAATCTTTATTGCTATCATATATCTGAATTCGAGTCGTTTACTAAAGGTAGCAGAAGATGACCTGATAAAATTTGTATTCATTGTCGTTCTTCTTTTTGAATTTTACTTTTTGTTGTTTGAATCGATATTAAAATTTACTCCTGGAAAATTCTTGTTTGGCTTAAGAATAAAAGAAAGGTATGAAAATCAATATCAGAAGCATTTGTATGGGAGTCTCAAATTCTTGTTCGAAATCTTTAAACGGAATCTACTGAGAGTTGTGATTTTCTTACCGCCACTTTTTATATGGAATGAAATTCTTGTTTTATTTTTTTCAAAAGGAAATACGATTAGTGAGTTGTTAACTTCAACTAAAGTAAAATTTTCTGATCAATAATTGAATTCTAATCTCTGTGATTTAAATTGCATTGAATTTTAATTCAAAAAATTGCCTCAGAGTTGAATAAAAGTAGGTGAGTGTATGAGAATCAGAAATTTAGTATTATTTATTTCGTTAGTTCTGATTTTTCTATCGGGTTGTGTAACTCGTAAGATTTTATACAATGTTTATTATGTCAAACCATTCGATTGGCATCCTGAAGAAAAAAGAGATTCAACAATAAAATTTTTCTCACCTTATTTCACTGGTCTGAAAATTTTTCTTGATCCTGGACACGGTGGAACTGATAGAAGAAACAAAGGTCCACAGGGACTCGCAATCGAAGCTGATGTTAATTTGAAAGTTGCTCTTTATCTTCGTGATTATCTCACTAAAGCTGGTGCAATTGTTAATATGTCGAGAGATAAAGATACTTTTATTACTCTCGATGATCGTTCTCGAATGTCGAATGAATGGGGTTCAGATATCTTCATTTCAATTCATCATAATGCACCAGGCAGACCAGGTGATATTTACACTAATTATACTTCAACATATTATCATGCTTTTCCAACAGACTACGAGTACGATCATTCAAGTCATGATTTTGCAAAATATGTCCAAAGGGATCTTGCATATGTAATGGGAAATAGCGGCGGATTAGGTTCCTTCGATGGAACTTATTCAGATTATCTAGTCTATCCAAAAGCAGGTTTTTCAGTTCTCAGAAAAACAAAAGCTCCAAGAATTCTGGTTGAATGTGCATTTCATACAAGTGCTTACGAAGAACAACGATTAATTATTGATGAATTCAATCAAATTCAAGCATGGGGAATTTTTCGAGGTTTGGGCAGATATCTGCGACAGGGAATTGTGAAACTATCTTGTCCAATAGATACAATAAATCTTTCCACCGACAAAAATATTTCTATTCAAATTGACGATCAGAACAAAGGAATTGATACAACATTTTACATTGCTCAAATTGACTCTCAAAATGTTAATGCTTTCTTTGCAATAAATAAAGATAAAAAGCAATTAGTCATTCCTATTAGCAACAACTATAAAGCAGGACTGCATGAGATAAGAGTTGTAGTGAAAAATGTTGCTGGAAATCATTCTTTCCCATTCAGAAAGAAAATCGTTTTTCTAAATAGAAAAAATTCATGAGGTAAAAATGCTTAACTATGTCTGGATTGCCCTCATAATTCTTGGTCTTGGAACCGCACTTTATTTCGATGTGAAAGATTCGACTGAAAATAAATTTCACAATAGAGAATGTTTCGAGATTAATTTTAAGATTGAAAAAAATGAAAATAAAATTCTAACCGGAAAATTTTTTATATCAAAAGATAAATTCAATCAGTTCTATAACGTTTCTCATAATTCGGATGTTCAGGTTGATGGTAAAGTTATACTTAAGTCGAAAGATCAGGGAAGAATTACTTTATTCGTAAATGATTCATCACCAGAGATCTGGAAAACTATAGCTTCTGCATCGGGTGAAAAGAACGATATCAGTGGTGAAGCAAAAATTGTTCAATCGAATGAAGATGAGTTGAAACTGAAAGTTTCTCTCGAGGAAGTAAAATTTTTGAAAATGAAAAGTGTAACAAATGGATTGCTAGATATTGTTAATGTTGCAGTTCAAATTGCTCTCGGTTTAATTGGAATTATGGCTTTGTGGCTCGGTGTAATGAAAGTTGCTGAAGAAGCTGGGTTAATTAAAATAATCGCTCGAAGTGTTAGGCCAATCACAAAATTTTTATTTCCTGATGTTCCGCAGGATCATCCCGCAATGGGTTCTATGATTATGAATATATCTGCAAATATGCTCGGATTGAGTAACGCTGCGACTCCATTTGGATTGAAAGCAATGGAAGATTTAAATCAATTGAATCCACAGAAAGATACAGCAACTGATGCAATGTGTATGTTCCTTGCGATTAATACCGCAGGATTAACTTTAATTCCTGCAACTGCAATTGCGGTTCGTGCTGCTGCTGGTTCATCAGATCCTGCGATTATAATTGGAACATCAATTTTTGGTGCAAGTTGTGCAACAATTACTGGAATAACGGCTGCAAAAATTTTTGCAAATTATCCATTAATTAAAAAAGATTTTGCAGGATGGATTAAATCTCGTAAAAAAGGTTTATTATTCATTCTAACTTTAATTTTATTAACAGTAATTTCATTAACCACAGGATTGGGAAAATTTGTTGGTAATTTATTCAGCTGGATAAATCCCGAAACTTTCAAAATGGTTATTGGATATGTTTCAATACTCGCAATTCCATTTTTAATTTTTTCGTTTCTGACTTTTGGTTTAATTAAAAAAGTAAAAGTCTACGAAAAATTTGTTGAAGGTGCGAAAGAAGGATTTAATGTTGCCGTTAGAATCATTCCATATCTTGTTGCAATGCTTGCTGCAATTGGAATTTTTAGATATGGCGGTGCAATGGATTTGCTGGTTTATGTTCTTACTCCAATCACAAACTTCATCGGGATGCCAGCTGAAGCTTTACCTATGGCTTTGATGAGGCCACTTTCTGGTTCAGGTTCACTTGGAATTATGACTGAAATTATAAAAACTCATGGTCCTGACTCACTAATTGGTGTAATGGTTTCAACTTTCTATGGAAGTACAGAAACAACATTTTATGTTCTTGCTGTTTACTTTGGTTCAGTGAATATCCAGAAAACTCGTTATTCCTTGCCGATTGGTTTGATGGCTGATGTGGCTGGAATTCTTGGTGCAGTTTATATAGTGAATTTACTTTTTAGATAAAAGATTAATGTTATTAAAATTTAATCTTCAAACAGGGAGAGAGTAAAATGAAAGTATTCATTACTTCAATAATTCCGGAAATTGCAATTAAGATTCTTTCAGAAAACAATATTGAAGTAATTCAGCACAAAAGTTATCTACCAATTCCAAAATCCACATTGATAAAAAAAGCAAAATATTGTGATGCACTGCTTTGTCTTCTTGCAAATCAGATCGATAAAGAAATAATCGATGCATTACCAAATTTAAAAGTTATTTCAAACTATGCTGTTGGATTTAACAACATTGATGTAGAACACGCAACTCAAAAAAATATCTGGGTGACAAACACTCCTGATGTCTTAACAAACGCAACAGCTGATTTAGCTTTTGCTCTCTTGCTTGCCTGTGCAAGAAGAATTGTCGAAGCTGATAAATTTACCAGAAAAGGAAAATTTAAAATATGGCAATCAGATTTAATGCTTGGGAAAGAACTTAATGGTAAAACACTTGGGATTATTGGAGCTGGAAGAATTGGTCAGGCAATGGGAAGAAGGGCTGTTGGTTTTGGAATGAAAATAATTTACTTCGATAAAAAACAAATAAAAGATTTCGAAAAACAAACTGGTGCAAAATTCGTTTCGTTAAATCAATTGCTGAAAAAATCTGATTTTATTTCGATTCATACTCCACTGACAAAAGAAACTTATCATCTTATCGATGAAAAAGAATTTAATTTGATGAAAGACGGTGCAATCTTGATAAACACTGCTCGTGGAGAAGTTATCAACGAAGCAGCTCTTGTTAAAGCCCTGAAATCTGGTAAATTGTTTTCAGCAGGTCTTGATGTTTATGAATTCGAACCCAGGATTACGAAAGATTTACTTAAAATGAAAAATGTTGTACTCCTGCCTCATATAGGAAGCGCCACTGAAAAAACGAGAACAAAAATGGCTGAACTCTGTGCAAGAAATATTGTGAAAGTATTGAAGGGACAAAAACCAATCACACCAGTTAATTCAATTAAAAGATAAATTATGAGTAGAAGTCATGAGATTACATAAATTTATTTTTTTAGTCTTTATTTCCTTTTTTCTTATTCAATCATGTAAACAAAAAAGAATTGATCTTGAATACCTGAAAGAGATTAATAACTATCGTGCACAACAGGATTCATTTTTCAGATATAGTCCCGATTCACCTTTCAAGCGAGATCCGAACGTAAAATATACTGGCTTAAATTATTTTGATGTGAATCCAGATTTTCGATTTCAATCAAAACTATATCGATATGAAGTTCCCGAAACTGTAATTGTGTATGGAACAAAAGGTGAAGAAAGAACCCAAATTAAATATGGATATTTTCAATTTGATTATAAGGGCAAATCTTACAGGATAAATATTTATAAGTATCCTGAAAGCAGCATCAAGGAAGGAAAAGAATATCTGAGAAATTATCTCGCAGTGTGGTTCACTGATTTAACGACTGGCGATGAAACTTATGAAGTTGGAAGATATCTTGATGTAGAGGAAGAATCACCGGATCCTGACTATCTTTACACCATTGATTTCAACAAAGCTTATAATCCATATTGTGCTTATACTCCACTTTATTCCTGTGCAATTCCACGAAAAGAAGATTTTATAAATCTCAGAATTGAAGCAGGCGAGAAAAAGTATCATAAATAAATGAGCCAGAAATGAAAATTAAATCTTTATTTATCTCGATTTTTTTCTTTGCACTTACAATCAACGGACAACAATTATTTTATAATATCGGAGACTTTAAACTAGAAAGCGGAGAAATAGTTTATGATTGTAAGATTGGCTACAGAACATTTGGAAAAATGAATGAAGATAAATCAAATGTAATTTTATACTCAACCTGGTTTGGTGGAACGAGTGAAATGCTTGGAAGATTAATTGGTGACGGAAAAGATAAACTCCTTGATTCGACAAATTATTTTATTGTTTGTGTTGATGCTCTGGGTAATGGTGTTTCCACTTCTCCTTCAAATAGTGAGAAACAACGAAACGAAAAATTTCCGGCATTCTCGATGTATGATATAGTTGAAACTCAATACAAACTTCTTACTGAATATTTTGGAATAAATAAACTTTTTGCTGCAGTTGGCGGATCAATGGGAAGTATGCAGGTTCTTCAACTTGCTGTCTCGCATCCAGATTTTGTTAGTAAAGTTGTTGCTTATGTTCCTTCTCCATGGTCAAGTTCTTATGATAAACTTTTGTGGGCAACAAGAGAACAATTGATTAAATCAGGACATTCTTGTGGAACGAGTGAGAAAGAAATTTTTAAAATCATCAATATGTTAACTCAGCTTGTCGCTCGTACACCTGATTGGTATGTTGAAAATAATCCGCCAGAAAAATTTGATGAGTTAATTAAGAGTTTTGATAAAGATGCACCATCATACTGGAACAGTTATGACTATCTTTATCAACTTCGTGCAATGATTAATCACGATATTTCAAGGAATTTCAAATCAAAAGAAGAATTAAAAAATCACATTAAGTCTGAAATCTTTTTAATAATCTCAAAGCAAGATTATATTCTTCATCCTTCTTCAGCACTTGAATTAGCTCAGTTGATAAATTGCAAAACATTGGTATTCGATGATAAATGCGGACATCTTGCGGTAAATTGTAATCTCGAACGGGTTCGTGAAGAAATCAAAAATTTTCTAAAAACAAAATAAGTGGAGAAAATCATGAGAACGAAACAATTCCATAAAAGTCTATTCATTCTTCTGATACTTTTCACAACATTATTTGCACAAACAGATACAATTCTCACTCCTTACAATGTTGTAAAACTTAAATCAGTGAATGAAGTTGTTCTTTCACCCGATGGAAAGTTGATTGCATATACTGTTATTGTCCCAAGAGAGGTAAATGATGAACCAGGATTTGCCTATCGTGAACTTTATGTAATGAATAGTGATGGAAGTAATCAAAGAGGATTTATCACTGGTAAAGTTTCCATCGGTAATATAACATTTTCACCAGATGGTAAATTGATTGCATTCACTGGAAGATTTGAAAATGATAAAGCAACTCAGGTCTATGCAATTCCCGTAGATGGAGGAGAAAAATTCAAACTCTTCGAACATAACGAAAGCGTTCAACAATTTAAGTTTCATCCTGATGGCAAATCGATTTATTTCACAGCTCAAACACCAGCACCAGAAAAACGAAAAAATCTTCTCAAAAAAGGTTTTAATGCAATCATTTATGAAGAAGATTGGCAGCACATCAATCTTTATAAATATGATTTAGAAAAGAAAAAATTTGAACAGATTACTAAAAATTGCACTGTCTTTGATTTCGTTATTTCAAATTCTGGTAAATACATTGCAGCAGCAATTGCTCCAAGAAATCTCGTAGATGATTCTTATATGTTCAAAAGATTGCATTTGATTGATCTCACAACAAATTCGATGGAACTATTAATCGATAACCCTGGCAAACTTGGGAATTTTGCTTTCAGTCCTGATGATAAATATTTAGTCTTCAATTCAGCAATTGATATTTACGATCCAGCATCAAGTAGTCTTTATGTTGTAGGAGTTCCAAATAAATCGGAAAAATTTTCTGACTTAAGAAATTATTCAGATAAATTTGAAAGGACTGTCAACTGGGTTGGCTGGAAAGATAATCAGACCGTTTTATTCACTGCAGAAGAAGGTGTTTATCTTCCACTTAGTGAGCAAAAATTAACTGATCAAAAAAGAAAACTTGTTACTCAAAGCAATATCGTAATTCGTCGAGTTGTTTATGATCAAAAATCAGATTATTTCTTTTTAGTTGTGAGTACTCCATATCATCCCAACGAAATTTATTCATTCAACAAAAAAACAGGACTAAAAAGATTAACAGATGTAAATCCCTGGTTAAAAAATGTGAGATTTGCTAAACAGGAAGAAGTTAGATATTCTGCACGAGACGGACTCGAAATTACAGGCGTCTTAATTTATCCATTGAATTATGAATCAGGGAAAAGATATCCTTTGATTGTGAATGTTCACGGTGGACCAGAAGCTGCTGATCAAAATGGATGGGTTACTTCTTATGGAAGCTGGGGACAGATGGCTGCAGTTCACGGTTATTTTGTGTTTATGCCAAACTATCGTGCGAGCAATGGAAGGGGAGTTGAATTTTCTAAAATGGGACAAAAAGATTTGGGTGGAAAAGAATTTGATGATGTCATTGATGGAATTGATTATTTGATCAACAAAGGATTGGTCGATAAAGACAGAGTTGGAATTGGTGGCGGAAGCTACGGCGGATATTTCTCAGCCTGGGCTGCTACAAAATATTCTGATAGATTTGCAGCGGCAGTTGTATTTGTTGGAATTTCAAATCAAATCTCAAAACGGGGAACAACTGACATTCCTTATGAAGATTATTATGTCCACTGGAGAATCTGGTCATGGGAAGATTTTGATCTTGTCTTTGATAGAAGTCCAATCAAATATGTGACAAATTGTAAAACACCGACTCTAATTTTACACGGCAAAGATGATCCACGAGTAAATGTAGCTCAAGCAATGGAATTATATCGTGCATTGAAAACCTTGAATCAGGCTCCTGTTAGATTAATTCTCTATCCAGGTGAAGGCCATGGTAATGCAAGAACACAATCTCGACTTGATTTTGCAATTCGAACTATGGAATGGTTTGATTTTTATGTAAAAGAAAAGAACTCATTTGATAAAATTCCGCCGAAAGATGTTGATTATAAGATTGTTGACTGAGATGACTTATCACGCAAAGATGTGATTAATTTAGATACTTCCGAATTCTAAGAAGAAGTTTGAATAAGGAACCTGGATTTGGAAGTCTCTAATTTTTATTAGTGAAGTTATCAATTATATTTTACCTCGTCTAAAAAATCTTTAATTAGGTCGATCAATTCATTGATGATATCAACGGACATCATCTTACTCTAACTCAATCTCGAGGGTAGATAAAATCTTGTATTATCCTTTTTTGTTTTGAATTCTACAGAATAAAACTTCAGATCTTATAATTCAGTAGTTCCATTAAGAGTTTTGCCTTTATAATTCAATGAATATTCAATTTTATAGGGCTTTAATTCTTCTTGAAGTTTTTTAAGTAACTCTTGGTTTTCCTTTTTACAACGATCATCATCTTTTTCTAATTGTGCATTTGATCGATAGATATTTATCCAATAAGTCGGTGTATTACTAAACTGTATATCGCAGTCATACTTTGATATTAATTCCATTACTTCATCACTTATTTCTAATTTGGTCATATCTGGTGTTTTTTTATGAGGATTTCTTTTTTGTTCATTTGTAATCTCCAGTAAAATATTTTTCAAACTTTTCCTTTAACAATCAAATTTATCAACTTTTCATAATTAATTTCAGAATTTTTGAAGAAGATTGTAAAATTTTTTTGAATCAATTCCCAATTTGAATTGCCTTAAATAAATGCTGGAATATTTCTAATGTCTGCATTTAAAACACTCCTTTCGATAAAGATTGAAAATTTTTTTCATTCCATTCAGATCGAATTTTAATTCACCCTTGAGGATTAATATTTAAGGGACAATGTTGTAGATTCAACTCAATTAAGATCAATTTGGTTTAATACAATGAAATTAAAGTAAATTTATGGATTAAAGGAGTTGATAATTGACAAGTCAGCCAATGAAAAATTTCTTAATCAGCTCAGGATAATTTTAGGAAATTTAATCTTAAAAATGGTTCCCTGCGGTTGATTATCTTCGATGAATAGTTCACCATGCATAAATTTTACCAGACTCTTAACAAGACATAATCCAAGCCCAGAACCTTCTATTCCAAGATTTTCACATACCTTCGATCGATAAAAGCGTTCAAAAATTTTTTCTCTTTCTTCCGGCATAATACCTATACCCTGGTCTTCCACAATTAAAAAGACAGAATTTTCATTGGACACAAATTTGACAACAACCTGTTTTTCATAATTAGAAAATTTTAGAGCATTGTCTATTAAATTCTGGATAATTAATGAAAAGTACTCATCAACTCCTCTGATGAATATATCCTCCTCAATTTCTGCTTTTATTAGATTTCTATGGGATGAATCACTTATTTCTTTAAAAATAACTTCGGAAGAATTGATGATTTTATTTGTTTCGTTTGCAGTGTTTTCAATTTTACTAATTATCAATAGTGTTTTTACTATTTTGATTAGTTTTTCTGTTTGGTGATTTAATACTTCAAGAGACTTTTTATATTCTTCTGTTTTCCTATCCTTTTTTATCAAATATTCTATTTCTGCTTTTAGTCCAGTCAATGGAGTTAAAAGCTGATGAGCACTGTTATCAGTAAATCTTGACATTTGATCAATATAATATTCTGATCTTGATATCAGCTCGTTAAGTGTATTTATTAGAGTATTTATTTCAGGAGTTGATTTATCAGGTATCTGAAGTAAAGTATTTTTCTTCGAAAAAGTAATTTGATGTGCTTTTTGAATAATCTCGTATAAAGGCTTTAAGAACCGATTGTTCAAATATCTATTGATAAATGAATTGATAATGAAAAACACTACTAAGAAGATAAAATTCAAATAGAGTAAGTACTTTATGATATTACCTTCTTCGTTAAAATAAGTTGATAATCTTATGAATAAATAACTTTCTGAATTGTTACTATCTTTCAAGCTGTCAATTATGTAGTAATATTCGTGTTGTTTGACTGAAAAATTACTGAGCTTATGGAGTTCATCGACTTGAAAAATTGGTAATTTGTCAATCAGATTTAAGTTGTTGCTAATTAATAAAACATTGCCTTTAGTATCGTAAACCTGGAGAAAAAAAGGATGAGGTGTTAATTCTTGAAAATCTCTCTCTCTAAGTTCAACCTCGCTTATTATTTTTAACTCACCGTTGTTATAGGCAAGCGTTTTTTTTACACGGTCCATTTCATGAAATAACCTAGTCTCAAGATTATTAACGAGAAAGTATTTAAGAGTAAACACTGTAATTATGTTAAACACTATTAAAAAGATCAAAAATGAAATTGTATTGACAATTAATATTTTATCAACACTTGTAAGTTTTTTCACTATGTCAATGATTTTAAATAAAAATATATCCTTCCCCATAAACATTCTTAATTGGATTTTTAACAAGTTTTTCTTCTAATTTCTTCCTCAAGTTTTTAATAGTAACCTCAATTACATTTGAATAAGGATCATACTCCATTCCCCAGATTTCATTAAACAATTTTTCTTTACTCACAATTTCACCTGAATGATTAATAAAATATTTAAGAAGGTCAAATTCTCTATCAGTTAATTTGATTTCACCTCGAGTTGTATACACAGTACGGTTATATAAATCCAGCGAGATTTCTTTATACTCAATAATAGTAGAGTTTGATGAATATCTTCTATAGACAACTTTTATTCTGGCAATTAATTCCTTCATCTCAAAAGGTTTAGTGAGGTAATCATCAGCTCCTGAATTAAAAGCGTTTAATTTGTTATTTACATTGCTTAAAACAGTTAATAGAATAATTGGTGAATTTATTTTCATTTCACGAATTTTCTTGCAAACCTCAATCCCTGAGATTTTAGGAATCATCCAATCTAAAATGATCACATCAAATTTTATTTGATTTATTATCTCAATTGCTCTCTGCCCATCAGAAGCAATCTGGACATAAAATCCTTCTTCGAGTAAATTTTTCTTTATAGAATTTGCTAGTTGTAAATCATCTTCTACTAATAAAATGTTCATGGCTATTCATAATTTTTATTTTCGTAATTAATTAAATGTTTTTGAAAAAATCAAAAAAACTAAAAATTTTTTTAAGATTTTTAACTTTCCATAATCAACTCTGTATAGTAATTTGCTTCCAAAAATTGGAGGATCTAAGATGAAAAAAATAGTTACTCTCATTCTTCTCTTCTTTGTTGGCAGTTCAATGTTGCTTGCCCAAAATTATGTTGGTTCAAGTACATGTATGAACTGTCATAATTATGTCCAACCGAATCTCGGTTATAATATCTGGGAGGAATATGCAAAAAGCGGACACCCATACAAATTAAATCCAATCAACGGTGCACCACCTGTATATCCACCGAATACTACACCCGGTGTATCTGCACCCCCTCCTGGAAAAACATGAAATGATTTTGTTTATGTAATTGGTGGTTATGGTTGGAAGGCGAGATTCTTACAAAGCAATGGACTTGTATATAATACAGATAGCAGTGCGCAGTATAATTTAGAGACACAAGGATGGGTTCCTTATGATTATGGTAAGATAGTGAAATATAACTATAACTGTTTTAAATGTCATACTACAGGACCTTCTACTTCAGGAAGCTGGAATGGTAATCCCGCTGATAGTCTGGGAACATTTAGTGAACCAGGAATTCGTTGTGAAGGTTGTCACGGACCTGGAAGTGATCATGCAGTGAACCCAACTACTGTAAAACCCCCAATTCAAGGTGATGATTTAAGAATAAATCGATGTGGAGACTGTCATCAAAGAGGTGGAACGACAAATGCAATTCCAGCAAGTGGCGGTTACATTAATCATCACGAACAAATAAATGAAATGAGAGCTTCAAAACATGGTGATGGACAGGGTGTTGATCTGACTTGTGCATCCTGTCACGATCCACATATTCCACTTCGTTATAAACAAGCCACATCTTTTAATGGAATAAAAATGAATTGTCAGACCTGTCATCCAAATAAACAAATACTTGTAAATGGACAACCAAAATCTATCGATTGTGTTGATTGTCATATGGCACCAGCAACTAAATCAGCTGTTGGTAAGGTTGTTGGTAACGGAAGACGTGGAGATGTGAAAACACATATTTTTGCAATTAACACAGATTCCGTCAACTATACTGAAATGTTCACATCCGATGGAACTAAAGTTAAACTTGATGCAAACGGTTTAGCAAAGGTAACTCTTGATTTTGCATGCTTGAGATGTCATACTACTCAAAGTCTGAGCTGGGCTTCTTTATACGCTGATAGTATTCATATCAAAGGCATCACAACAGATGTAGATAAGAATGTTTTGCCTGCAGAATTTTCATTATCACAGAACTATCCCAACCCATTTAATCCAATTACAAATATTAAATTTACATTACCGAAGTCAACTAAAGTTCAATTATATGTTTATAGCGTCAGTGGTGAGTTAGTTACTAAATTAGTGGACGATATGATGCCTGCAGGTAAACACATAATTACTTTCGATGCTGAGAATTTACCAAGTGGTGTCTATATATATAAATTGTTAAGTGATAATTTTACGCAAGCGAAAAAAATGGTTCTTATAAAATAATTTCGTCCTATGTCTCTTCTGCATGTAATCTTGGATTTGTTCCAAGATTACATGTATTTATTTTATTGGGCTCTTAATTGATCCCCGAACTATGAATTGCAATGTTTAATAATTTAAAAGTTTGAGTCGTTAAGGTACTGATTCAAAATATCCAAATTCAGAAAAAAATATTGGCTTTATTTTGATTCGTTGCTTTAATATGTATTCTCGTTAAATGATTTTTAATCGATTACTTCAGTTTATCTAAGAAAGAATAAATTTTCACAAAAATTATTTTTTTAAAAAATAATTGCTGATGCTGTCCACAAATTCTTTTCCTTTTTCAAGAAGGTTTTCGACTTCATCTTTTGAAATTTCTGGAATGAAATCGTAATCACTCGATTGTCTATTTTCAGATGCTCTATTTAATTATCTGCCCGTTTCTTTGGGAGATATGCCAATTTTTATAAAATTATCTCCAAATGATGTAATCACACCTTTGTGAGATGAAAAAGTGAGTTGTTTAGTTAAGTGAATAGCCTGAGCTGAGTAAAGCATTGCATAATAGGATCTTGAAACTGAGGACTCATAGTCACCAATTTCTATCAGGACTTTAGCGCTGTTTAGATATTTTAATGATCGGGATATAAGATCATTTATCTCTTTCAAGTAGTTATTCCTTCTTTCTTGATATTCAAGAGAAGGGGGCTGTTAAGATTTTTATAATCTTCTTCTAAAATTGGATATACGGAGAGTAAAGCATTGTATTTTAAATTAATTCCTGTAATAATATCTATCATTCTATCTATTTCTTCACCAGCTTTAACTTTTCCGTCAAGAACCTCGAGAATATCTATATCAGAATCTTCGTTATAATCTTTTCTGGCAAAGGATCTATATAGAATAACTTTTTTAATCGATCTTATAGAGATTGTTAAATTCTTTTTTGAATTCTGAAATGATTAAGTTTCATTTCTCTTCCATCGTTCTGAATATAGACGAATTAGTTTCAGTTATAATTCATTTAAATTTCAGTTCATTTCTTTTTTCTAAGCTAATAGAAAAAGTTTTTTATCAAAAAATATACAATGGTTATATGTTAATGTGAAAACAACGCCATTATTCTATCATCCCTGCACTATGAATTGCATTAAATAAAAATTTGAATGTTCCAAATGTCTGATGTCGATTTTGAACTTTGAATCCTAAAAGAACTACATTACCTTTCATTTGTTTGACTTTTACAATAGCAGATTTGTTGTATAAATAATCTTCTCCCAGTAAGAAACCTGATTTCAACAAATCTTTAGTAGGATAACGAGCCACAATTGAACGGTCAAACTGTCCAAATGGAATTGTAGTTGCAAATGCTATATTATCATTCATGTAACCAATTGTTTCTTTTTCGAATCCGTATCCAATTGGATTTGTGTTGTCTACTGAAATTTTAATTAAAGAACCTGGACAGAAAAATTCGTCATTCTTAAGATTCTGCAGAACATTTGTTACTTTTAATCCTAAGTCTTCAATTGCAAAGTTACATGCTTCACCAATTGTGATAAGTGTTCCACCGTCTTTTTCTACAAATGTTTTTAGATTTTCTACTCCAATTTTGCCAATACCGCTATCATATTCAGGAGGTTTGGGACGATTAAATCTTGCACGTTCACCGGTAAATTTACCTTCTTTAATTAAATCTGCACTCATTTCTGGAATTATGATTACATCAAATTTGTCTTTCAGTCTTTTTTGTTTGAAGTCTTTATTTTCCATTGAAACAAAATCAAATTCAAAATTTTCGAGTAAAAGCCGAGTCCAGCCTTCATCCATATTTGCAGTGTATGGTTTGTACAGTCCAACTCTGACTTTCTTCAGTTGCACCAGAATATTTTTATCAAGATAAGTTATAGAATTGATTTTCAGATGAAGTTCTTTTGCAAGTTTTTCAACGATTTTTTTTGAAGATGAGTTGATGGGGAATAAAACTGAACCTTCCGGATAAGTTTCATCCTTGGTTTGAATCTTTTGAGTGTTCCAGTAAACAGGAATATTTTTTTTTTGAAGTCGATTGATTAGTGTGCTGTTAACATTTGGACCTGCTTTAGAAATAAAATATTGTCCATCAAAAGATAAAACTTTTCCTTCTGGATATTCAGGATTATCGAGTAAACGTGATTCAATTTCGAAAGGTTTATCGATCTGGAAGAACTTTACACCCATTAAGTATGGAAGAGTCCAGCCTGCAACATCATAAGGTTCAATTGGTGGTTCTTTCTTTGATTTTCTTAAATCAGGATAAAATTGTTCTTCGAACAAATCTTTTACATATCTTCCATATGGTTGTGCAAGATAAATTATATAGCTTTCTGCAGGATAAATTACATTATCAATCTTAGATTCTTTATCAGAAAAATGAACTTCAACTCCACCGAATTGTAAAACATCAATCATTTTCGAAACAGTTACAGGATCATTTTGATTTCTTGGAATGATATAGGCAAATGGATTTCCTTGCTTGCCTTTTTCAACTGCGTCTTTTCCCATAAAATAGTAATCCCACAAAATTTCATCTTTAAATATGGAAGCAATTTCAATCAAACTTGATGTGAGAGCCAATTCATACTCGACAATATCTCTTAATCTCCACCAACCGCCACGCCATGGATTTGGATAATTAGTTCGAATGTCATAAGTGGTAATTTCTGGAGTGGCTTTAATTTCTGATGGATCAATGTAAATTGGACTTGCGATGTTGCAGCTTGCCATTTCAGAAAGTAAAGCAATTTGATTATGCCATAATCCACAATCGCTTGCAGGACCCTGCCACCAGCCCTCAAACATTGCTTGATCAATTATTCCAGTAAATCCCTGTTGTTCTAAATCGAGAGAAGTTAATCCTCCAATTACTTTTTGCCATCGCCAGATTAGGGGATGAACATTTGGGTTGATTGGGTCTTTGTAAGGAACAAGAAACAATCTTGCACCGCTGCTTCCCATTTGATGCTCATCTAGCCAGATTTGTGGAATCCATTTGCGGTAAGCTATTTCGATTACATTTCTTGTTTCTGGCAGGTTGAACATAAACCAATCACGGTTATTATCATGACCTGAATATACATGGTATAACCATGGCATTGGACTTTCTTCATATTCAGTACTAAGATATTTGTTGTACCAATCGACAATCATTGATGTCCCATCGGGATTAATTGAAGGCATCAAAATAAAAATTACATCCTCAAGGGCTTTGACGGTTTTTTCACTCGCAGTTTTTGTAATCAACTTATAAGCTAATTCCATTGACATCTGTGATGAAGCAATTTCAGTTGAGTGAATATTGCAGGTTACAAGTACAACAATTTTTCCTTCTTTGATCAATTTTTTCGCTTCATCATCTGTTAGTTTTCTTGGATCAGCGAGTTTTCTTGATATAGTTCTATATTTTTCAAGATTAGCGATGTTTTCTTCAGAACTGATTATAGCCATGAACATATCTCTTTTCTGAACTGTCTTACCAATCTCTTCATACACAATCATTTTTGAATTTTCAGCGAGATGTTTGAAGTAACTTTGAATGGTTTCATAGTTCGCAATTTTGTAATCTTCTCCGACCTTAAAGCCGAGAAATTCTTCAGGTGATTTTAATTTCTGAGCGGAGACAATTTGAATGGAAAAAATTGAGACAAAAAGAAGTAATCTTTTCATAGGTCACCTATGGTAAGTTTATTATGAATAAGAAAGAAATTTTAATTTGATTTTTAAATGAATAAGAGGATAAATCTTTCGTCATCCTCCTAAAATTTTTATTATCTCTTCAGCACATTTTTCAAGTGTCTGTATTGATGTATTTACTCTGAAGTCTGCGTATTCTTCGTAAAGAGGAATTCTTCTTTGATAAGTAATATTCAAATCATCTTCAACATCGAGAGTGGGATTCAATTTAGGTCTATCCGGGTCGTTAAGAATTCTATTTTTGATATCTTTTAAACTTGCCTGGACATAGATAATGTAACCGTTCTTTTTTAAGTTATCCATATTTGTAGGATCTTCGATTGCTCCGCCGCCAGTATCAATAATTGCATTATCAAGCTGAGATACTTCTTCAATAAATTTTGATTCGAGCTCGCGAAAATATGGCCAACCTTTTTGAGCTACTATGTCGCGGATTTTCATTTTCTCTTTATCTTCAATCATTTTATCAATTGTGTAGAGCTGCATATCAAGTTTTTCTGAAAGAATCTTTGCGAGTGCTGTTTTACCCGCACCACGAAAACCGATTAAAACGATATTCATAACTTATAATTTTCTCTCATTTTGTTGAACTCTAACCAGAAGTTTGGAAATGATTTTTTTACACACTCAGGGTTTTTAATTTTTACACCTGAAATTATTAGCTGACACAAAGCAAAAGACATTGCGATTCGATGGTCATTGTAAGTTTCTATTGTTGCAGGTTTATAATTTTTTGAAGGATGAATTTCGAGATAGTCTTCGCCGGCAATTACTTCAGTTCCGAGTTTTCTGATTTCATTTGCTAATGCACTTATTCTGTCTGATTCTTTGAATCTAAGATTGCCAATATTTTTGATTACTGTCTTCCCTTCAGCAAATAGTGAAACAACAGCAAGTGTTGGAACTGAATCTGGAGCATCATTCATATCGATACTAATGCCTTTTAATTTTTTGCCTCTTAAAGTTAGAGAATTTTTTCCCCACGATATTTCGCAACCCATCTTTTCGAGTACTCGAATGAATTTTAAATCTGCCTGTATAGAATTTTTTGAAAGTCCATTTACTCTTATCGATTTTTTTAATATTGCTGCGGATCCTAAAAAATATGTTGCAGATGATGCATCACTCTCAATAAAAATTTCTGTTCGGTTCAGTTTCAAGTTATTTTTTAAATAGAAAAATCGAAAGTGGTTGTGTTCAATTTTCACACCAAATTTTTTTAATACCTGAAGTGTCATCGTAACATATGGAAGCGATGGCAATTCACCATCAATCTCAATTGAAAAATCTTTACCAAGAACAGGCATTATCATCAGAAGGGCGGATAGAAATTGACTGCTTATAGCAGGATTAATTTTAATTTTCTCTGGTTTAAATTTCCCGCTTTCAATTGTAACAGGCGGAAAACCATTATTTGATTCAATCTTCACATCAAGTTGTTTCAATGCATCAACAAGACTTCCAATTGGTCTTTGCAACATTCGCTTTGAACCGGTAAGAACTACTTTGCCTCTATTTAAAATTGAAAGTGCAGTTAAAAATCGAAAAGTTGTTCCTGCATTTCCGCAGTAGATTGTCAAATTATCTTTTTTGAAATTGCCGCCTGTGCCATTTACAATTAATCGGGAATTTTCTTCGATAATCTTTACGCCGAACTTTTTCAAAGATCTAATCATGTAGATGGTATCATCACAAATTGCATAATTGGAGATTATGGTTTTACCGTTCGCAATTGCTGCTAAAACTAATGCCCTGTTAGTTAGACTTTTTGACGGTGGTGGAGTAAAAATAAACATAACTCAAAAAGATTGGTCGTAATGTTCTTCTACAAATTTTTTTGCTTTTCTTATCGAAAGATTTTTACCTGTGAAAATTTTGAATTGATGAATTGCCTGTGACAGGAAAAAGTCAAATCCATTTATTGTCTTTATTTTCTTTGAACGACATAGTACAAGTAATTTTGATTCTTTAATATTCAAATCGAGATCAATTACCAGTTTTGTTCTTTTAGTTGATAAAAGATTCTTCACAAGATTTATCATGAAAATATTGTTTCCAGGAGTAGTGTTGATTATCACATCAAAATCGTTCTCAATTTTCGATTTTCGGTTGATGTAATTAATTTCAAACTCTTCGGCTAATTGTTTTGATCTTTCGTTAGTTCGATTGATGATAAAAATTTCGTTATTGAATTTTTTCAGAGCGTAAATTATTGGTCTGGCAGAACCACCAGCACCAATTATTAAAATTTTAGAATTCTTCAAATATTTTTCTTTCTTGATTATATCTCTAAATCCTAGATAATCAGTATTGAATAAGAGGGGTTTAGAATCTTTAAAAATTGCAGTATTAGCACTTCCAATTTCTCTGATAATCTTTGATGAAATATTTGGTAATACTAAAATTTGCTCTTTGAATGGAATCGTCACACTCAATCCACGCAGATAATTCTTGAATTGACTGATAAATTCCTCAAGGTCTGTAATCTGGAAATTTAAATAAATTGCATTGGAACTAGTTTCGTTAAATCCATAATTGTGGAAAAGCCAGCTTTTACTTTGTTTCAGTGGATTGCCAACAATTCCATAAATTCTTGTTGAAGGATACAATTGTTTAACATTGAAAATATTAACAGCTTTTTCCAGCGTGATTTGTCCAGTAGCGGTTTGATTATGTGAATTCAAAGAAGTGTAGAAAAATTTTGATCCAAGTTTTCGTGCAATCAATCTTCCTGATTTACCATATTCACCCATGCAATGTGCAATAAGGGGAATGGATTTTCTTTCAGCATACTCGATTAATTTGAAGATATTGTAATTATCAATCGCAGAATTTGCATAAGTGACAATTTTATAATAATCCGCAGAAATTTTGAGTGAGTAATTCAGAATATTTAAGAGCTGTTGAAGCTTGGGAGTTTTCTCATAATTGTGATAAGAGAGTATATGTTTTGTGCGGTTTAATGATTTTTTGATTTTATTGATGAATGTTTTACTCAGATTAATATCCACATCTATATAATCAACTTCATACTCAATTGCTGTTCTATATTTTTTTGAGGCATCTTTTATTCTTGAGTAGGAGAACTGATTAATTCGATATGTGAATATCAGTGGTAGTTCTTTTGATTTAAGAATCTTGATTAATTCATTCCCTTTGAGTTTTTCTCCACGAACTTCAATCGCATCGGCACCATAATTCTTTGCGTAAAGCAGTGCTTTCTTATAATGACTAAATTTTTCTGGTTGAATTGAGAGAACAATCATAAGCTGTGTAAATAAGCAATTTCTACAATTTCTTTTGACACAATTTTATTGTAATCACATTTTCCAATTTTTGAAATCAAAGAGAATGTTATTTGATCGTTGAATTTCTTTTTATCAAACTGCATTTTCTCATAAACATCTGTGAAAGAAAATTTTCGTCTCATCTTTGAATCAATATCTAATGCATTCACAATATATTGAATTCTAAATAAATTCACTTCACTTAACCCATTACTAATAAATGATAAATAACTTTCAACAATTATTCCTTCTGCCACTGCTAATCCATGTTTAAGTTTGTAATTACTGAGAGATTCAATTGCATGTCCAACTGTATGACCGAAGTTTAGAATTTTTCTTAATCCTTTTTCTTCAGGATCTTTTTTCACAACATCAACTTTAACTTTTACAGATTGTTGAATTAAAAAATTTAAAATCTTTGGTGATCGGTTTAAAACTTGTTTATAATTTTTTTCAAGTAATTCAAAGCCATCAGTTGATCCTATCAATAATGATTTCAAAATTTCACCGAGTCCGCTTTTGAATTCTGATTCGGGCAGAGTTTCTAAAAATTCCGTGTCAATCAACACAAAAGTAGGTTGATGAAAAGTTCCGATTAAATTTTTTGAATGTTTTGTATTGATTCCTGTCTTTCCGCCAATCGAACTATCAACTTGTGCAATTATGGTTGTTGGAACCTGAATATATCGTATTCCTCTCAGAACAGTAGATGCAAGAAATCCCGTCAGATCACCAACAACTCCTCCGCCTAAAGCAATTAAAATAGAATTTCGAGAAAGTTTGAGTGAAATTATTTCATTTTCAAGATAGTGGCGTGTTTTTTGAGATTTACTTCTCTCGCCCGGTTTAACTATCAAAAGATGTGACAAAGGGATCTTATCTAATAGTTCAGACTTTATTTTTCTTGAGTAAATACTATAAACATTTTCATCGGTTATGACAATGGTTTTATCTGGCTTAAGTTTATTTTTTATTAATGATTGAAGTTGCTTAAAGTTATTTTTTCCTAAAAGGATTTTGTAACTCAAATCTTTTTGAATAACTAAAGGAAGGTCGATTGTCATATTATTATTTTCTACCTACTGCTTCAGCGACTTTCTTTACACGTTTGATTAGTTCTTCAAATTGTTCTAATCTGATTGCCTGTTCAGAATCTGAGTATGCAAACTCAGGTTGATGATGTACTTCAATAATTAATCCGTCAGCTCCTGCTGCAATGGCTGCAAGACTTGTAGGAATGATTAAATCTCTTTTGCCGGTCGCATGACTTGGATCGACAATTACAGGAAGATGACTTCTTTGTTTTATGGCAGGTACAATGCTAATATCGAGAGTGTTTCTTGTATAGTCCGTAAATGTTCTGATACCACGCTCGCAAAGAATCACATTTTTATTTCCGCCGATTAAAATGTACTCAGCACTGAATAAAAATTCTTTCAAAGTTGCAGAGTAATTTCTTTTCAGCAGTACTGGTAAATGCGATTGCCCAACTGCTTTTAGTAAATTGATATTGTGCATGTTTCTTGCACCAATCTGTAAAATATCAACAACTTTTTCGAATTCCGGTAAATCGTGATAATCAAGTATCTCGGATATAACCATCAATCCAGTTTCTTCTTTCAATTCCCTTAAAAGCTCAAGACCTTTGTAACCAAGTCCCTGAAAAGTATAAGGACTTGTTCTAAACTTAAATGCACCAGCTCGAATGATTTTTATTCCGAGATTTTTTAGATAATGCCCAATTTTAAATAATTGTACTTTTGATTCTATTGAACAGGGACCAGCAATTAAAATGATTTCGTTTCCACCAATTACAGAATTTCCAACCTGAATCTTTGTTTCAAGATTGTTGATGCTCTTGTAGACAAGTTTAAAGTCTTCATTAAGAGTAACTACATATTCAACTTTTGGAAGGGCTTTGATTAGTTCGTAATTAATTTCATAATCCTGTTGAGTGAGAATTATAGTTCGGTTATCATTTTCAAGAATTGAAAATTCAACGCCAAATTTTTGAACTTGAGTTAATACTCTTTCAATTTCTTCGACTCTTGCTTCTTGCGACATCACGATTATCATTTTCGGTTACCTTAGTTTTTATAATTACTTTTATATTTGTAAAGAAACTATCGAATAATTATTCAGATAAATCTAAAAATCTTAATCTCAAATTATTAAGAAATATCAAGAAATTAAAGACAGGTTAAAATGAGCAGAAAAATATTACGAGTTGGACATAGTCCTGATCCTGATGATGCATTCATGTTTTATGGATTAGCATATGACTATGTCAAAATTGATGATTACAAAATCGAACATGTGCTTGAAGATATTCAATCACTAAATGTTCGTGCTTTTAAGGGCGAACTTGAAGTAACTGCAATCTCAGCTCATGTTTATCCATATGTGCAGGATAAATATTATATCATGAGAACAGGTGCAAGTATGGGTATCGGATATGGACCAATTTTAATCAGCAAAAAAGAATTGTCTCTTGAAGATTTGAAAGGGAAAAAGATTGCTCATCCAGGTGATTACACAACGGCAACTTTGCTTGCTAAAATTTATCTCGATGAATTCATTCCGGTCGCAATGCCTTTTGATGAAATTATGAATGCAGTTCAAAATAATGAAGTGGATGCAGGTATTGTTATTCATGAAGGACAAATTACCTATCAAGATCTTGGTTTTAAGAAAATTGTAGATTTTGGAGAATTATGGGAAAAAGAAACATCATTGCCGCTCCCTTTGGGATTAGATGTTGTTCGAAAAGATCTTGGACTGGAGTTAGCAGAGAAAATTTCGGTCAAACTTAGAGAATCAATTGAATATGGTTACAAAAATTTACACGAAGCAGTAAAATATGCATTAAATTTTGGAAGAGGACTAAATTTTGAACTTGGTGAAAAGTTTATTCGAATGTATGTGAATGATTTGACAATCGATATGGGACAACAAGGTGAGAGTGCCCTGCAACTTCTTTTTAATAAATCGTATGATAAGGGGCTGATACCATCAAAGGTTATTGTTTTTTTAGTTTAAAAAAATTAAACAATTGATTAGAGAGCTTAAGTAAATTACAAACAATAATCAAGTGGAGTAGCAAAATGAAGAAACAAAACAAAACCAGTTTCTTTCTTGTTCTTCTGTTCTCAATAATTTTTATTGCCGGTTGTTCAACAACAAAAGATTTTGTTTATCAAAAACAACCAGGATACGAAAATGTAAAAGCAGGTACATTTGATAATGGAAAAATGTGGACATTCGACTTCCAGCCTGTTAAATATTTCGAATCACAATACAATTTCAGTCCTTCACAGGAATGGTTTGATAATGCTCGACTTGCAGCATTAAGACTTCCAGGATGTTCAGCTTCTTTTGTTTCTGAAGATGGACTCGTTATGACAAATCACCATTGTGTTCGTGGTTCACTCGATAGAGTTAATCGTGAAGGAGAAAATCTCCCTGAAAATGGTTTCTTCGCAAAAACTCTTGAAGAAGAAAGACAGGTTCCAGGTCTTTACATCGATCAGCTCGTTTTGATTGAAGATGTGACTGACCAGGTGAAAGCTGCTTTCGAATCTGGAAAAACAGATGAAGAAAAAGTTCAAAAGCGACAAGAAAAAATCAGAGAACTTGAAAAAGAATATTCTAAAAAGACTGGTTTGATTTGCAATGTTGTTACATTCTTCAATGGTGGAAAGTATTCAATGTATGGTTATAAGAGATATACTGATGTTCGTCTGGTTTTCGCACCAGAGACTCAGGTAGCTTACTATGGCGGCGATTATGATAACTTCACTTATCCAAGATATGATGTAGATGTTGCATTTTATCGCGTTTATGAAAATGGTAAACCACTCAAAACAAAAAATTACTTCAAATGGAATAAAGATGGTGTTAAAGAAGGGGACTTGATTTTCGTGATTGGAAATCCTGGTCGTACGAGCAGACTTTATACTGTTGCTCAACTTTACTATCTAAAAGATTATGCTTATCCATATACACTTGAATTTTTGAATAGTCTAACGGAGATCTATTCTGATTATCTCAAAAAACATCCAGAAGACAAATTAAAATATCAATCAATGTTGTTTGGATTTTCAAACTCACTGAAAGCATACACAGGTTATCTCGGTGGTTTGAAAGATCCATATTTAATGGCAAAGAAAATTGATTTTGAAACTAATTTCAGAAATACAATTAATTCAAATCCAGCTTTGAAAGAAAAGTATGGAAAAATCTGGGATGAACTTGCGGAATTTCAAAAAAAGAAGGCAAAATATTTCTACAAAGTTAATGCTCTCAACTTTATGGCTCGAGTTGGAAAGTCACTGTACTTCCAGATGGCTTCTCAACTGGTAGATTTTGCAAAACAATTGCAATTACCTGATGAAAAACGTGCACCAAGATTCAAAGATTCTGTACTTGCAAATACAAAAGATAAATTCTTCACTGAAGAAGTTAATAAAGAAATTCAGCTTGCCTTGCTTGTCTTCCAACTAAAAGATATGAAAAATGCATTTGGTAATGATTACAAACCATTAAATGAATTGTTGGGTGGATTTACACCTGAGGAAGCAGCTACTAAGCTTGATAATACAACTATTGTTCTTGATAAACAGGCAGTTAGAAATCTTCTTGATAACCCTGATCAAATTCTTAAATCAAATGATCCTTTCATCAAATTTGTTTTGAACACACAATCAGATGCAGAAAAAATTGTCAAAGCCTATCAAGAAATTCAGCAAAAAGAACAAGCAAAGGTTCAATTACTCGGAAATGCGATTTATGATGTTTATGGTACATCACTTCCACCAGATGCAACATTCACTTTAAGAATTTCAGATGGTGTTGTAAAAGGTTATGAATATAATGGAACAATTGCTCCGCCATTTACAACTTTCTATGGAATGTATGATAGATATTTCTCCTTCAAGGGCTATCAGGATTGGGATTTACCTGAGAATTGGAAAAATCCACCAGCTGAATTTGATTTAAGTACACCAATTAACTTTGTTTCAACTGCTGATATAATTGGTGGAAACTCAGGAAGTCCGCTTGTTAATAAAAATCTTGAAGTTGTTGGTCTTGCTTTTGATGGAAACATTGAAAGTTTACCCGGCAACTTTATTTTTGATGAAACAAAAAATCGAACTGTTGCTGTTCATACAGCAGGAATGACTGAAGCTCTTGAAGATATATATCAAGCAACTCGCATTGTCAATGAATTATTGAACAGTAAGATTCCAGAGTAAAATAATCATTCAAAATTTTTGTTGAGTCACTCTCGCTAAAATGGTGGGAGTGACTTTTTCATTTTTAAAGTTTTTATAAAAAAGTTTTTCACCTTTAAAGCTTGAAATTTTCTCTGAGAGTCTTTTGTATTAGAAAAAATGATTAAGCAATAAAAAACGCTAAGAGATTATTAAATGATCAATAAATTAATTTTTATCGGTTGTGAAACAATACAACCTGAAGTTAATGACAATCTCTATAAAGTTTATGTAACTATATCTTTTTCAGAGCTAGGTCAAAATGATGGTGCTGCTGATATAATTGGTTCTGGTGGATAAAGCACCTTAATAATTAAATCAAACAGAGATTTTCAAGTTGAAATTTTTGTGCCCATTGGATCAAATTCAAATATAAGGTCGGGATTGATAAAAAGTAACGGTAAGTATACTTTATCAAATGATACTCTGGAATTTAATCCTTCTTTTTTTATTCCTTTTTTAGTATGGGATAAAAAAAAGAACGATTATTTTACAAAAGAGCTTTAAGACCATTTGATGTTGGGTATACGAAAGTTCAGAGTTTCTAATTAAAAATTCTGGTTGAACTTTAGTTCCAGATTTAGGGATTGACTTTGGTGATTTATAAGACGAAATTCTTCACACTTGGATTTTAATTTCATTTAGAAATTAGAATATGTTTGATAGTTTTAATTCTAATTAAAAAATCAATTTGAACACTTTGTTTTTGGATTTCTTATTTAATTGACCCATTAAATTGATAATGAATATATTCAAATTAAAGACATTTAAGTGGAGAAAATTTATGCTAAAAGTTAACATCTATCTCAATTTTCAAGGTAATACTGAAGAAGCTTTCAATTTTTACAAATCAATTTTTGGTGTTGAGTTTACATCTTTGGTGAGGTTTAAAGATGTTCCGATGGAGGGAATTAATCTTCCTGAAGAAGATAAAAATAAAATAATGCATATAAGTCTACCTCTTGGGAATGATCTCATTTTGATGGGAACTGATGCACTTGAATGTATGGGTCAAAAATTAATTTTTGGAAACAACTTTTCTATTTCAGTTCATCCAGACAGTAAAGAAGAAGCAGATAGACTTTTCAATGCCCTTGCCGAAGGCGGTACAATTGAAATGCCAATTGCTGATCAATTCTGGGGAGATTACTTCGGATGTGTGATAGATAAATTTGGTGTTCAATGGATGATTAATTATCATCCGTAAGATTTTATAAGAGAAACTAATCATAAAAAAGAGCTGAATGAATCCATTCAGCTCTTTCTATTACAAATTACTTCGACGGGGATATTACTTCAGTAAAACCATTTTGCGAGTCGAACTGAATTTCTCAGCTTCCAATCTGTAGATGTAAACTCCACTTGAAAGTTCTGATGAATTAAAATCATAAATGTAATTACCCGCATCGAGTTCTTTATCAAGTAAAACTTTAATTTCTCTTCCCAGTATATCGTAGAGAACTAATTTAACTTTTGAGGATGCTGGGAGAGAGAAACTTATTTTTGTGCTGGCATTAAATGGATTTGGATAATTTTGATCTAATCTGTAATCATCAAGTGCTGTGCTTAAATCTGGTTTCACTGAAGTTGGATTCATAAACCAATTGTAAATTCTTGAGAAGAGTACATTTCTTTTTACAGTTGATAGACTATCATTAATACTTTCAAATCCAAATCCTAAATAAAACAATTTTGCACCAGACGGAAATGTTCTCCAGCCGCCCGTTGCATCAGTTCCATCTGTTTTGAAAGCGAGTGAAACATTAAAATCACCACGGCTTTGAACAATATCCATGCTTGCTTCATTTGCTGCACTTTCAGTTCCATTTATTCTAAGCTGCTGAATATCTTTTCCAAAATAATCTCCAGCTTTACCATAGACTTTGTTTGTGAAGACGCTCGCATTTTTTAAGTAATTTACACCAATGTAATTGTAAAGGAATGAAGTATCAGCAGTGCTAAGAAATTCAGCTAAATTTTGTCCACTCAAAAATAATTTTCCGCCAGAATTTATGAATGATTTTAATGTATCAAGAAATGAGCTTTCAAAAAGTGTGTCTTTATTCTTTCCAGTATAAACAATGATCACATCTCTTCCATAAAAATATTTTGGCGTGTCGTTTTCAACAAATTCAAATTTTTTATTAAGTGAATTTAAGGCACTGAAATAATATGTACTTAATGTAGGTTTATCACCCTTTGAGTATAGAAGAATTTTAGGTATTCCTATGAGGATTCTCAAACTATCATCAAAAGTGGCTGAACCACTTTGTACTCTGTAATTAACATAAACATAACGGCTTTCAAAATCTGGAGTTATGAAAAATGCACTATCGAGAACTACTTCTACTTCAGAAAGTCCATTTACTGGAGTTGTTTTTGAAGTATTCAAAGATTGTATATCAGGTTCTTGAAGCGAAACATTTAATGTGGTTTGCGATGAACTTACCTGCTCAACATTATATAATTTCACTTTTGCAGTAATGTATTCTCCAGGTTCAATTCTTCCATTTTTAAGAGTTGATGCTTCAAGTAATTGAACTTCTTTTGTTACAACATAAGGTTGAGTTCCAATATCCAGAGTTGCAATTACATTTTGACCACTAATTCCGATATTTCTCACAGAAACATAAGTGGGTTGATTATTGTAGTCATTACTATTTGGATTAGAAGCAGCATCAAATCGAGTATTGTTAGTTGAACCAGGATAAGGATCACCTGCATCGCCTCTGTTTCTTCCATGATTTAAATCCCGTAAACCATCAGCCTGAACCAATCCAACTTTATAATGATTTTCATCACGATTATTTGTTTTACTATCATCAACATGGAAAATCAAAAGGCCGCCGATATAAAGATTTTTATCAAAACCAATTTTTTGTCTGTTCTCGAGTAAAAAATATTCAACACCAACAGGACCCATTCTCCACATTCTGTAAACGACAGGATTTTGTTCTGAATTAATAATGGTCAAATCAGGAGTGTATGAACCAATATCAATAGGAGTCAACCAACCAAGTTGCATTTTACACCAAACGCTCATATGAACAGGAGTTTCTGGAGTGTTTCCATTTCCGCCCCAGGAACCACCAGCCATCAAACACCAGTTTCCGAGTCCCTCTGAAGAGTTGTCAGTATCATACAAATCAGGTAAACCAAAAATATGTCCAAACTCGTGAGTGAAAACACCAATTTCAACAAGTTCTCCAATCTGATTATTGTTACCTTTAAGTTCTGGTTGGATTGCATAATCTCCATCAATTAAAACATACTTACCAGTAGTTGAATCAATGTCGTTGGTTCGATAAGGTTGTGCACCTGTCAACATTCTGAAGTTCCATCTATGTGACCAGATATTTTGAGCACCTGCCTCTGCACCAGCTCCAGTGTGAACAACTGCAATAAAACCAATTCTTGGATTTCCTTGATTATCATAGTATTGTATGAACTTTGAAAAATCTAACGTAGAGTCTGCAGCTTTAATTAAATCAAGAGTAAATCTAGGGCCTCCGTTTACAGTTAATCCATTATCAGAACCAACATAAGAAGCCATTGTGCCAGGTACCTGATACCAATTTGTACAAAATCCTGTAAAGTAAAGTTGATCATACGAGATTTCGCGATAATAATCAGTAATGGTTCCAGTTGGGTTTGGACCATCGAATAATTTTTGCTGGAATTGTTCTCTTGAGTAACGAGGATTAGAATCGGCATATCTTCCCAGTAAAGTCAATGCAAAAACTGTATCAGTGGTTAGAGCATTTTGAGGTAAAAGTCCTTTTGATATTCGTTCTCTCATTAATCTTCTTTCTTCGAATTTCTTAGCAAAATAGCCCTCGCTATAAGTAGCTTGCACTTTGGCAAAAAACTTTTTTACATGTTCTGGCATTCTTGTGCCGCTTTTGGGTGATGTAATAGCGAATAAATTTGAAAAAGAAATTAGAACTAAAAAGTAAATTAACTTATTCATAAGTACTCCACTATTTTGTTATAGCTTTCATTATTAATTAATTTTGAATATGAAAATTTTATTAGTAAATATAAATCCAATCATTGGATATTTACAATACAATTTTGAGAAACTAAGAGAAAAAATTTCAGAAGCTGAAAAGCTGAACGTTAACTTAGTAATTTTCCCTGAATTAGTTTTAACTGGATATCCTCCTTTGGATCTTCTCGATAAAAGATCTTTTATTGATGAAGTTCTTTCTTACAACAAAAAAATCGCTGAACTTTCTAATAAAGTTGGAATAATTTATGGAACAGTTACTCGTGAAGAAGATTCAATTGGAACTAATATTTTTAATTCAGCAGTATTTTGTTTGAATGGTGAAATAAAATCAATTCACAGAAAATCCTTGTTGCCAAACTACGATGTCTTTGATGAGGTTCGATATTTTGAAGCTTCAAGAAATGCTCATCTTTTGAATTTGAATGAGAAAAGATTTGGAGTAACAATTTGCGAAGATGCATGGAATGATAAGGATTTCTGGGTTCATCGGTTGTATGAATTCGATCCTATCGAAGAGAATGTAAAGCTTGGTGCTGATATCTTAATTAATATTTCTGCCAGTCCTTTCAGCATTGGTAAAGAAAAAATTCGAACTGAAATGTTTTCTCAAATTGCAAGAAAACATAGAAAGACAGTTTTGTTTGTTAATCAGGTTGGTGCGAACACAGATTTAATTTTTGATGGTGGTATTAAAGTCTTTAATAGAAACGGAGGACTGATTCTTGCATCTAATCGTTTTGAAGAAAGTTCTGTTCTTTTCGATACTGAGAAAAATTACAGTGAAATAAAATATGATTATCCATCTGAGATTGAAGATATTTATAATGCAATAGTTCTTGGTATAAGAGATTATTGTCAGAAGACAGGCTTCAAAAAAATTGTTCTTGGAATAAGTGGCGGAATTGATTCGGCACTAGTGGCAGTTCTTGCAAAAGAAGCAATAGGTTCGGAAAATGTTTTATGCGTTATGATGCCTTCTCAATATTCATCCGAAGGAAGCATAAGAGACTCGAAAAAATTAATTGAAAATCTTGGAGTAAAAAGTACAATTATCCCCATCAACAATCTCTTTGATGAGTTTAAGGAAACTTTGAAGGAGGAATTTGATGATCTTCCAGAAGATGTGACAGAAGAAAATTTACAATCAAGAATTCGTGGTGTACTTTTAATGGCATTATCTAATAAATTTGGTTATTTACTTCTTGCAACTGGAAACAAATCAGAACTTGCAACCGGTTATGCAACACTCTATGGTGATATGTGTGGCGGACTTGCACCAATTTCTGATTTGTACAAAACAAAAGTTTATGAATTGGCAAAGTTTATTAATCGCGAAAAAGAAATAATTCCGATAGAAATTATAAACAAAAAACCATCTGCCGAACTTCGACCAAATCAAACTGATCAAGATACTTTACCACCTTATGAAGTGCTTGATCAAATTCTTTATAACTATATCGAAGAAGCAAAGGAAGAAAATGAAATCGTTAATCTTGGATTCGATAGAGAACTTGTGAAGAAAGTTTTGAAAATGGTTGATCGGGCAGAATATAAACGCAAACAAGCTGCACCAGGACTAAAAGTCACTAAAAAAGCTTTTGGTACTGGCCGAAGATTCCCAATAGTTCAGAGGTGGAGATGAAAAGAATAAAATTTACTCTAATCGCAATCGTACTTCTATCTTTATTCAAAATTAGTTCATTATTTGCAAATGATATTTTAACAGTCGATAAAAATCAAAGTCATTTCAAAATTAAAACAGGAAATATTCTATCACTTATCTTAAGAGTAAAACTTGATCCTGAATGGCATATAAATTCAAATAAACCCAACGAAGATTATCTTTATCCGACAGATGTTTCACTAAAATCGAAAGATGGTTTTCTTATCTCGGATAAAAAATTCCCGCCAGCTAAAAATTTGAATTTTGAATTTACTGAAGTTCCTGTTTCAGTCTTCGAGGGCGAGTTTGAAATTCTCGCTATAGTCAAAGTACCAGAAAATTTGAAAACGGGCATCTATAACTTTGATATGATTCTTTCATATCAAGCTTGTAACAACCAGACCTGTTTACCGCCATCTGAAAAATCTATTCTAGTTGAGATTGAAGTTGTGAGTAATTCAGATGAAGAACAAAAAAATTCCGATTTCGACTTTTCGAAATTTAACGGATTAAGTGATAGTTCTAATAAGAAAATTAAATCTTCTGATCAGGATTCAATGGTTAGTTCCATATTTAACGAAAACAGTTTATTCCTTGCATTCATTTTTATTTTTCTTGGTGGACTTGCATTAAATTTAACTCCATGCGTTTATCCATTAATTCCAATTACGCTTGGATATTTCGGCGGGCAAAGTGAAAACAAAACATCTCGTCTTTTCAAGCTTGCAATATTGTATGTGATTGGAATGGCAATAACTTATTCAGTTATTGGAGTTGTAACCGCTTTGAGTGGCAGTCTGTTCGGTTCATTACTTCAAAATCCAATTGTTTTGATTGGAATTGCTGCTGTTCTTGTTGCACTTTCTTTGAGTATGTTTGGACTTTACGAATTTCAACTTCCTAATTCATTAGTTGTGAAACTTGGTGAAGCTCGTTCAGGTTACTTTGGTGCATTCTTCATGGGACTGACAATGGGAGTTGTTGCTGCACCATGTATCGGACCATTTGTTGTGGGCTTGTTAACCTTTGTTGGTGCAAAAGGTGACCCTCTTTTTGGATTCTTTGTATTCTTTGTTCTGGCTCTTGGACTTGGATTTCCTTATCTGTTTTTAGGTGTCTTTTCTGGAAAAATCAAGTCTCTTCCACGAAGCGGTGAATGGATGATTGCAGTTAAAAAAATATTCGGTTTTGTTCTGATTGGAATGGCAATTTATTTTATTCTTCCACTTCTGCCCGAAACTTATCGTGGTAATGTTTTACCATCATTTATGATTCTGACTTCAGTCTATCTTCTCTTTTTTGATAAAACTGGATCGAATGTAAAAACATTTGTGTGGATTAAATCAATCATACTTGGAATAGTTTTGATACTTGGATTTTATCTTTTGATTCCTTCCGAAAAAGAATCTATTGAATGGACAAAAGTTTCAGCTAAGAATATTGAAGTCGGAAATGGTACACCAACAATTATTGATTTTTATGCAGATTGGTGTATTCCATGTAAAGAATTGGATGCAATGACATTTACAGATTCAAGAGTTATTGAAGAATCGAAAAGATTAAGAAGATTAAAAGTTGATCTCACAAAAACTGGAAGCGAAGAAACTCAATTTGCGATGCAGAAGTATGAAATTGTTGGAGTTCCAACAGTAATTTTCTTTGATAAGAATGGAAATGAAGTAAAAAGAATTACATCGTTTGTTAATGCTGATGAATTTCTTGAAATAATGAAATCAGTTGAGTGAAAAAATGAATTCACTCATTTTTCTTTACCTTGAAAATACTTGAGGTTCTATTTAGCTTTGTGAACGAAAAATGAAAGAATAGAGGACAAATGGAAAAGGAAATAAAAGAAATAACTCATGTAACCATTCGCTTCGCTGGTGATTCAGGCGATGGTATGCAATTAACCGGAAACATCTTCGGAGATACAACTGCTTTAGTCGGTAACGATTTAAGTACGCTACCAGATTATCCTTCTGAAATCAGAGCACCTGCCGGAACTTTGTATGGAGTCAGCGGATTCCAGCTGCACTTTGGTTCTCAAGAAATTTACACACCTGGTGATCAACCAGATGTTCTTGTTGCAATGAATCCCGCTGCCCTGAAAGTAAATCTTAAAGATTTATATCCAGGTGCAATTATAATTGTTAACAGTGATGCTTTCGATCAAAAAAATCTTCAACTTGCTCACTTCGAAACAAATCCTCTTGAAGATGGATCGTTATCTAAATATCAAGTTATTGCTGTTCCCATTACAACTCTGACATTAAATGCTCTCGAAGGTTTGGGTCTTTCAATGAAAGAAATGACCCGTTGTAAAAACTTTTTTACTCTTGGACTAACTTATTGGATGTTTGACAGACCGCTTGAACCTACTACCAAGTGGATTCACGAAAAATTTGCAAAGAATCCAAAGATTGCCGAAGCAAATGAGAAAGCTCTTAAAGCTGGCTATTACTACGGTGATACTGCTGAAATTTTTACAATGCGTTTCTCTGTCAAACCAGCAAAATTAGAACCTGGAATTTATAGAAATGTAATGGGTAATGAAGCTCTGGCATTAGGTTTTGTTGCTGCTTCGAAAAAAGCTGGGTTACCATTGTTCCAGGGTTCGTATCCAATTACTCCTGCAAGCGAAATTTTGCATGAACTAAGTGCCTTACGAAATTATGATGTAATTACATTTCAAGCTGAAGATGAAATTGCTGGTATTTGTACAGCACTCGGTGCTTCATTTGCTGGCGGCTTAGCAATAACAACAACAAGTGGACCTGGATTTTCATTAAAGAGTGAAGCAATGGGTCTTGCCGTTATGGCTGAGTTGCCAATTGTTATCTGTGATATTCAGAGAGCTGGTCCAAGTACTGGTATGCCTACTAAAACAGAACAAGGTGATTTACTTCAAGCAATGTTCGGAAGAAATGGAGAAGCACCAATTCCTATAATCGCTGCAAAAAGTCCTTCTGATTGTTTTAATGCAGCTTATGAAGCTTCAAGAGTTGCGATTAAATACATGACTCCCGTTGTGGTTCTTTCTGAAGGTTACATTGCACAGGGTTCTGAACCATGGAAAATTCCTGATCCTGATTCGTTTCCACCAATTGAAGTTAAATTCGCTAAACCTGAGGAATTTGAAAATCAAAAATTCCAGCCATATCTAAGAAATGAATTAAAAGTAAGACCATGGGCAATTCCAGGTACTCCAAATCTTCAACATAGAATTGGTGGATTAGAAAAGCGTCACATAACTGGTGAAGTTACAAGTGATCCACAAAATCATGAATTTATGGTTAAGATTAGAAATGAAAAGATTGAACTAATTGCAAACGATATCCCATTACAAGATGTTTATGGAGATCCAGAAGGTGATGTTTTAGTTCTTGGTTGGGGAGGAACATTTGGTGCAATTCGTGATGCGGTTAATAGAGTAAGAGATAAAGGTTATAAAGTTTCTCAGGCTCATTTGTTCTATCTTAATCCAATGCCCAGGAATTTAGGTGAGATTCTTCATAACTTCAAGAAAATTTTGATTCCAGAGTTAAACCTTGGTCAGCTTGCATTTATTATTCGATCGAAATATTTGATTCCAGTTTATCAATTGAATAAGATTCAAGGTTTACCGTTTAGATCTGGTGAAATTGAAAATAAAATTTATGAATTGTTAGGAGTTAACATATATGACAACAACTGAAGTTCAACCAAAATACACACCAAAGGATTTTCAATCAGATCAGGATGTTAGATGGTGTCCAGGCTGCGGTGATTATAGCATCCTTGCTCAGGTTCAGAGAACCCTGCCGTTGCTTGATATTAAAAAAGAGGATTATGTTTTTATATCTGGAATAGGTTGTTCAAGTCGTTTCCCTTACTATGTTGATCTATATGGCTTCCATGGAATACATGGTCGAGCAACCGCAATTGCAACTGGTGTGAAACTTCTAAATCCGAAACTTTCTGTTTGGGTCACGGCTGGTGATGGTGATTTGCTCTCAATTGGTGGAAATCATTTCATTCATACTTGTCGAAGAAACATTGATATAAAAATTCTTCTTTTCAATAATAAGATTTATGGTTTGACAAAAGGTCAATATTCACCAACTTCTGAATTGAATAAAGTAACAAAGAGTTCACCATACGGAACAGTTGACTATCCATTCAATCCTGTTGCACTTGCAATTGGTACTGAAGCAACTTTTGTAGCTCGTTCAATGGATAGAGATCCAAAACATTTACAAGAAATGATATTAAGAGCCGGCAAGCACAAAGGAGTTGCATTTATTGAGATATTCCAGAATTGCAACATTTTCAATGATGGAGCATTTTTCCATTTAACTGAAAAAGAATTTAAAGCTGATAATGTAGTTTACTTGAAACACGGTGAACCTTTAGTATTTGGAAAAGAAAATGACAAAGGTATTCGATTGGATGGAATGACTCCAGTTGTAGTTTCATTAAAAGATGGAAAATGGTCGAAAGATGATTTACTGGTTCATGATGAATTCAATCCTGATCCCGCTTATGCTTCGATGTTAGCTCATATGAATGAGAAACCAGGATTACCCACTCCAATTGGAGTATTCCGACAGGTGTTCAAACCTACTTATGATGAAATGTTGTATGATCAGATAAGAAAAGTCAAAGAGAAAAAAGGTGAAGGTGATTTAAGAAAGTTATTCTTCGATGTAACAACCTGGGAAGTTAAATAGAAATTTTCTCATTCGACAAAACTTGAAATGTCATCTTGAATTCTCCTCAAGATGACATTTTTTATTTTTTTTACTCGGTCATCAATTTCATTATCACTAAATTTATTTAATTCTAATTATACCCCCTAAAGCAACAGACAGTTTAAGCAAATAATTTTTGTCAATTAATGTTTGAATGAATAAAACAGAAATTGTCCTATTGAATTTGGTAAAATCATAGAGTTTTCACACAAAAAAATTTCTACATAAATATCTTACCATCTTTTAATTTTTATTAAATTGCAAAAGCATCTAAAAGAAAGGTGAGTATGATAGATTACAAAAGAATATTGAAGATAATCGAAGAGGACAATTCTTTTCTTATAACAACACATATAAATCCTGATGGAGATGCAATCGGGAGTGAGTTAGCACTTGCAAATTTTCTAAGAAAACTGAATAAAAAATTTTACATAATTAATCACAGTGCAACTCCTGAAAATTATTTGTTTCTTGATGACGAAAAACTGATAAAAAAATATGATTCATCACTGGATGAAATTATTTTAAATGTCGATGTAATCATTGCAGTTGATTTTAATCAACTTGGTCGAATCAGATCAATGATGAACATTTTTGATAAAAGCAAAGCATTTAAAATTGTAATTGATCATCATAGAAATCCACAAGATTTTGTTGATGAAATATTCACGGATGTTGATGCACCAGCAACCGGAATTTTGATCTACTATCTAATCAAAAATTATGATGTGAATCTTATCGATAAAAAAATCGCAGAAGCTTTATATGCTGCTATTATGACGGATACAGGATCCTTCAGGTTTGAACGTATTACACCAGAAGTTCACCTAATTATAGCTGATTTAATTTCAAAAGGTGCGGATCCAACTTATATTTACAATAAAATTTACAATGAGAATTCTTACAAAAGAATACTTTTACTCGGCAATTCGATTTTAAATATGAAATTAACGGATGATCAAAGAATTGCTTATATGATTCTTGATCAAGAAACCTTAAATAGATTTAATGATCCAGAATCTGAATTTGATACCGATGGATTTATAAACTTTTGTTTAAGCGTTAAAACTGTTACTGTGGGTTTATTATTTTATGAACTGCCTAATACTGTTAAAGTAAGTTTAAGAAGCAAAGGAAAATTTCCAGTTAATAAATTAGCAGAAAACTTTGGCGGCGGTGGTCACCTGAATGCTGCTGGAATTAGATTTGAAGGATTGAAACTAAATGATGTTCTTCCACTGGTTCTCAATACAACTATCGAAGAACTTAACAAATATGAAAGGGAAGTAAAATGATTCAATTCGAATTATTAGAAACCAGAGGGAAAAAAGTTTTTTCAAAGTTTGATAAAACCGAAAGTTTTGCTCTATTTACATTTACAGAAAAAGAATCTGTACTTGAAACTTTTACAAAATTTTCAACCTTAACGAACATAAAAATCCCCAAACAGGTCAATAAGATTCTGGAAAATACTGAGGAAAATTTATTTCACTTTACAACTCAGGATGGACGAATTGTTTTTGTTATCAAAGTCGGAGAACGAAAAAAACTTCACTCTGATACTTTTAGAAGGTCAACCACTACTTTGATGAAAAAAATCAAGACGATCAAAATAGAGAGCACTGTTATCGTTCCTGTTGACTTGAGTGATGAAGAAATTAATTCGTTGTTCAAAACTCATGAGTATTACTTGCAAACTTACTTTGAAGGTCTGTTACTGGGAGATTATAAATACGATGAATATTTAAGTAAAAAATCTAATCATTCACTTAAAGTTCATGTTCATTATCCGGAAATCAGCGATGATAAAATTAAAGAATTATATGACCACACAAATAAGTACATGAAATATGTATTCCTATCTCGCAATCTTCAGAACAAACCGTCAAATGATTTAACGCCAGAAAAATTTGTTCAAACTATAAAAGAAAATATATCGAAGAATAAAAAATTAAAATTGAAGGTTTTTAATTTTGAACAAATTAAGAAAATGAAAATGGGCGGACTTGAAGCAGTAGGAAAGGGCAGTGATAACTTACCATTTTTTGCAGTCATTGAATATTGGGGAAATCCCCAATCAAATGATACATTTGTGCTGGTTGGTAAAGGAATAACTTTCGATTCTGGGGGAATTAGTTTGAAACCAGCAAGCGGAATGTGGGAAATGAAAGCTGATATGTCTGGAGCTGCTTCGGTATTAGCATCAATACTTGCAATTACCGAATTGAATTATAAAATAAATCTCGTGGGTTTAATCCCACTTGCTGAAAATATGCCTTCAAGTAAATCAATGAAACCTGGAGATATAATCAAAACAAAATCAGGAAAAACAATTGAAATTGATAATACTGATGCTGAAGGCAGATTGATTCTTGCTGATGCACTTGAATATGCCGCAACTTATAAACCTAAACTGGTAATTGATCTTGCAACTCTAACTGGTGCTTGTGTTGTCGCTCTTGGTCAATTTGCTGCAGGACTTTTCACAAGGAATGATGAACTTGCTAATAAAATTATTGAGGCTGGAAATTTAACTTCTGAAAAAGTCTGGCGATTACCTTTATGGGATGATTATCACAACTTAATTAAAAGTGATGTAGCAGATGTGAAAAATGTTGGTGGTCGTTGGGCTGGTGCAATAACCGCTGCCTGTTTTCTCGAAAAATTTGTCGATGAAAAATATGATTGGGCTCACCTGGATATTGCTGGTCCAGCTTTCCCTGAAGATACTATTCCTTACAATTCAAAAACTATGACAGGTTATGGAGTAAGATTGTTGATCGAATTATTCAAAAATTTGTGTGGGTCAAATAATAATTAGAATATTTGCTTTAAAAATTAATGAAGTTTAAAAAATTCCGAAGAGTTTTATTCATTTTTTTCAAAAAATGATTAGAATAAAAACAATGGTTGAAGTTTTTTTCTAAAATTCTTTTTATAAATTAAAGTTGAAAATAGAATCTGATTTTACTTTAGCAGTTAACTGATTTTGGAACAAATATTCAATAATTGATCAAAAAGTTTTCCCATAAAAAATTTAAAATAAAAAGAGCTACCAGATCAGGTAGCTCTTTGCGTAATAATTAAATTTCAAATTAATTAAACCAATCCTTGATCAAGCATTGCATTTGCGACTTTCAAAAATCCAGCTATATTAGCACCAGCGACATAGTCACCATGCATTCCATATTTTTCAGCTGTCTCTAAACATGTATCATGAATTTTCTTCATAATTTGTTGTAGTCTTGAATCAACTTCTTCTTTTGGCCATGGGAGTCTCATACTGTTCTGAGACATCTCAAGCCCTGATACAGCAACTCCACCAGCATTTGAAGCTTTACCTGGAGCATATAGTATTTTTGCTTCTTTGAATACCTTGTAACCTTCAATTGTAGTAGGCATATTTGCACCTTCACAGACACAAATGCAGCCATTCTTAACAAGTTCTTTAGCATCTTCTTCAAGAATTTCATTTTGAGTTGCACAAGGCAGAGCAATATCAACTTTTATACCCCATGGTTTCTTATTAGGATAAAATGGAACTTTAAATTCATCAGCATAATCTTTGACAATATCCCTTGCACTTGCACGCATCTTCAACATAAAATCAATTTTTTCACCTTTTACGCCATCTTCATCATAAATAAAACCATCGGGACCGGAGAGAGTAACTACTTTTGCACCAAGTTCAGTTGCTTTTTTAACTGCACCCCAGGCAACATTGCCAAACCCAGATACAGCAACTCTTTTTCCTTCAAGAGTTTCACCTCTTGTTTTGAGCATCTCCTGTGTGAAATAAACCACACCAAATCCTGTTGCCTCAGGTCTTATTAATGAACCGCCCCAATTAACTCCTTTACCAGTGAGTACTCCTGTAAATTCATTTTTAATTCTTTTGTATTGACCAAAAAGATATCCAATTTCTCTTAATCCAACTCCAATATCACCTGCCGGAACATCAGTATCAGGACCGATATGACGATAAAGTTCTGTCATAAAGCTCTGGCAAAATCTCATTACCTCGTTATCACTTTTTCCTTTTGGATCGAAATCACTTCCACCTTTTCCTCCACCCATTGGCAAAGTTGTTAATGAATTTTTAAATACTTGTTCAAATGCCAAGAATTTCAAAATACCTAAAGTTACTGATGGGTGAAAACGCAGACCGCCTTTGTATGGTCCCAATGCGCTATTCATTTCTATTCGATAGCCACGATTGATGTGATAATTCCCCTGATCATCCTGCCAGGGCACACGGAAAATTATAACTCTTTCAGGTTCGACAAGTCGTTCAAGAATTCTTGCCGCTTCGTATTCGGGATGCCTTTCGATGACAGGTTCAATTGTTTCAAAGACTTCTTGAACCGCTTGGTGAAATTCTGGTTCGTTAGGATTTTTCGCTTTAACTAATGCTAAGACATTTTGAATGTATTGTGATTTCATGGTATCCTCAAAGATTATATTTGATTTGAATTTTTATTAAAGAAAGGATGTGGGTTTTGTTATTCTTCATAAGTCAGTTTTTCTTTTACAAAATTAGGAAATCTTAATACCATCCCCAATTAATAAAAATGATTTTAATCAGTATAAAATGAAGTCTTGGATTTATTTATTTTCAAATTGTTTTTTAGTTCAAAGTAAAAATTATAATTTTATTAAATTGATTTAGTGAAAATAAATATTGGTAATTAAATGGCCTTAATTATTCCTGAAATTTATTGCAGACATAGACTTATTGTTGATAAAATTATTAAACCAGAATCCATAAATTTCTGGGGAAAAATTGCTATTCCTAACTTTTCTTTTGTGAGAGAAATAGCTTTTAAAGTAAATCAAAAGACTTCCAGAAATATTTTACCAGGTAAAATTTATTCAGCCGCAATCCTATCCAAAATATTTGAACTAATCATTGATAAATATGAAAATGAGTTTAATCCTTATGTTTCTGTTAAAGTATTGAATCTACTTGAAAAAACTTTTTCTAAGGATAAGATCAATAATTTAGTACAAAAATATTTTGAGTTATTTCCATCGAGAAAAATTTTTCTTGAAGATTCTCAAATAGAAGACCTTATTTTACTTTTTGAACTTGATAATTCGCTTAAGTTGGATTTTCTACAAAATCTTATAGTCTTAACCTTGCAAAACGAAAATAGATCAATTGAGGATCTGAATTTATTTTTTGAAGATCTCGAGTTAAAAACTCAAACTATTTATCATGAATTGATGAATGAATTGGAAAACCTTTATGCAAGTGAACCTCCGATTCCTGATACCGGATTAACTTTAATAGAATTTTTGAAAACTCCATTGTTAAAATTTCCCGATAATATTGAGCTGCAATTGAAATTTGTTCTTGAAAATTGGAAAAGTTTACTTCCTGAAGAAATTGTTAACAAAATCTACTCTACTTTTGATTTAATTTCTGAAGATAAAAAGCTTTTTGAATTCAAAGGTGGTGAAACTGTTACAACAATTCCAAAATTTACAGTTGAAGAGTTATTGGGATTAGGTGATAAGCTGAGTACTGATAAAATTATTTATTATGAAATTGAACCTGAAAAATTCACTCCCGACCTTGATTGGATGCCAGAAGTAGTGTTGCTTGCAAAAAATATTTATGTATGGCTTTATCAACTTTCACAAAAATACAATCGTGAAATAACAAGACTTGATCAGATTCCAGACGAGGAACTCGATTTGTTAAAATCTTACAATTTTAATTCTTTGTGGTTAATTGGAATCTGGGAAAGGAGTCCAGCATCAAGAAAAATAAAACAGATGACAGGAAACCCGGAAGCACTTGCTTCAGCTTACTCAATTTATGATTATGTAATTGCTAACGATCTCGGAGGCGAAGAAGCTTTTCAAAATCTAAACCAAAGATGCAAAAAAAGAGGAATTCGACTCGCATGTGATATGGTTCCTAACCATATGGGAATTTTTTCGAAATGGATTTTAGATCATCCCGATTACTTTATCCAGACAAGTTATCCTCCATTTCCAAATTATTCTTTTACTGGTCCTGATTTGAGTGACGATCCAAGAATTCAAATTAGAATTGAAGATGGATATTGGACAAGAAGAGATGCAGCTGTTATTTTCCAATTAATTCATAATCAAACAGGTCAGGTGAGATATATCTATCATGGTAATGATGGAACTAATATGCCATGGAACGATACCGCTCAATTAAATTTATTAAAGGAAGAAGTTAGTGAAGCTTTAATTGATTTAATTTTCAGTGTAGCTAACAAATTTTCGATCATTCGTTTAGACGCTGCAATGACATTGACTCAAAAACATTATCAAAGATTGTGGTTTCCAATTCCGGGTACGGGTGGAGCAGTCCCATCTCGTTCAGATTTCGCAATGACTCAAGAAGAGTTCTTATCACATTATCCCAAGGAATTCTGGCGGGAAGTTGTTGATCGATTTAATCAATATAAACCAGATACATTACTTTTAGCTGAAGCTTTCTGGCTGATGGAAGGTTACTTTGTTCGAACACTTGGAATGCACAGAGTTTATAACAGTGCATTTATGAACATGCTTAAAAAAGAAGAAAATTCGAAATATAGAAAATTGATTAAAAATACATTAGAGTTTAATCCGCAAATTCTAAAACGCTATGTTAATTTTTTGAGCAATCCAGATGAAGAAACTGCGATAAATCAATTCGGAGACGGTGATAAATTTTTTGGATGTACCGTTTTAATGGTTACTCTGCCTGGACTTCCAATGTTTGCTCATGGACAAATTGAGGGTTATCGTGAAAAGTATGGTCATGAATATAGAAAATCCTATTACAACGAATCACCAAATGAATATTTAATCGAAAGACATAAAAAAGAAATATTTCCATTAATGAAGAAACGCTATCTCTTCAGTCAAGTTGAAAATTTTGAATTCTATGATTTCAAGGATGCTTCAGGCAAAACTATTGAAGATGTTTTTGTATACTCAAATAGAAAAGGGAATGAGAGGTCGCTTATTTTTTACAATAATTCTTATAATACTTATTCAGGTTACATCGATTTGACTTGCTTGAAAAATGTTGGAATGAGTGATGCGGAAGACAAAAAAAGATTAGAAAAAAAATCACTCGGTGAAGCTCTGCATCTTAAAAATTCTCAAGAGTATTTTTATATCTTTAGGGAATTAAGAACAGGACTTGAGTTCATTCGTTCAGGGCAAGATTGGTTCAATGTACTTTTTGAAGTTCAACTTTATGGATATGAGTATAAAATATTTTCTGATTTCATTGAAATTTATGATAACTCTGGTGATATTTTCGAGTTTTCAAAAAGTCTTAAAAATAAAGGTGTTAATTCTATTAGTAATAGTTTGATTGAATTCAAAGCACAGAAAAATGTTGAGAAAATTAAAACTATTCTAAATTACGAATCAGTTAAATCAATTTTTGATAATGATGAAATAGAAAAAACGATAAAATGCAGTGAAGATTTTATTAATCAACTTAAAGTGATAAAAGAATTAGAACCAATTAATTTTGATATTTTATCATTTGATTTGAAGTTGAATATTGATTTGCATAAAAAAGTGATTGAAATCCTAAATAAACTATCCAACCTGAAGAGAAGACCAATCTGGTTAAATGAATATTTCAAACTCTATTCAGTTCCTGTAAACTTTGATAGTTTTCATTACACCATTTTTTTTTCATATTTGATTGAATTACTGGAAAGACATTCAAATGTAAAAACTGAATTTTTTAATAAGTTCACAGAAAAATTATCTCAGGTTCTTTCTGAAAATTTAGTCACTGAATCCACTGTGTATTCATTAGTCAAAAAATATTTTGATGAGATGATTAAAAACGATGAGATGCAGACTTTAATTACTGATCAGAAAGGATTTAAGCTTATAAATAAGTTATATCTCCAAATATTACAGGATTCTCAATTAAAAAATTTTCTTGAAGTACATGATTATCAAGGTCAATTCTTTTTTAGAAAAGAAAAATTTGAACTCTTAATAAAAATCATTCAAATCAATTTGTTAATGAGATTTTTACTGAACAGTAAATCAAATATGGCTTCTAAAAAATCCAATGATTTAATCTCACTAAAAAAACTTTTGCGATTAATTTTTAATTACGATAAAAAAATTCATACATTGAATGAGAAAAATTCATATAGATTTGATGTATTTCTGGAAAATATTAAATGAGAATAAACTTAAGTGAAATTGATAAAACTTAGATAAATGACTAATTTCGATTAAATATAATAAACAAATGGAGATAAAAATGTCTAAAAAGTTCATTCCCATTTTTTCTTTAGTAATAGTGTGGTTAGCATTTACAGGATATCAATGTGCATCCACAGAAATCACAAGCGCTCGGCTCTATATTCAACAGAAAAATTACAACAAAGCTGAGGAAGTTTTACAAAAAGAAGTTACCAAAAATCCACAGAGTGAAGAAGGTTGGTATTTGACTGGATTCGTCAAACATGAAAAGAGAAATTACAAAGGAATGCTCGAAGCTTTCAATAAAGCGTTGCAAATTGGTAAAAAATATGAAAGAGAAATTAACCAACTGTTGAAAGCAAGCTGGGCAGAAAATTTCAATGATGGAGTTAATTACTTTAATGCTGCTAACAGAACTTCAGATTCAGATACGGCTAAAATTCTTAGACAAAAAGCCATCAATGCATTTCAAACTGCAATAATGTTGCAGCCTGACAGCAACGACACTTATAGAAATCTTGTTTTTGTTTATCTAAGTGCGGGAGATCTTGAAGGATCACTTCAACCTTCACTTGATTGGGTTAAACGAGTCGGTTCACTCGAGAGTTATCAGGTTATAACAGAAATTTATTATACGAAAGCTGAACAACTTTGGAATAGATATCTTACTTCAAAAAATGCACAGGATTCCGTTGAAGCTATTAAGCTCTATCAGGAAACAGAAAAATATGCATCACAGGGTTTGAGTAAATATCCAAATGATGGTACATTGAATTCATTCTTATTCAATACCTTTATCTCACTTGGCAAAAGAGATTTAGCTTTACAGAAAGCAAAGCAAGCTGTTGATCAAAATCCTAATGATAAATTTACTAACTATAATTACGGTACGATGCTTCTTGAAGCAAAAGATTATGAAGAAGCAGTTAAATACTTCAATAAAGCACTTGAAATTGATCCAAAATACGAGAATGCTATCTACAACATAGCTGCTTCGTACATCAACTGGGGAATCCAAGTTCGAGATAAGGAAGAAGAAACAAACGTTTCCGAAAGAACTTATAAAAAATATTTTGAACAAGCTTTAGTTTACCTTGAACAATTAAGTCAATTGGTTCCAGGGGATTACAAAACCTGGGAAAGATTGGGACAGGTTTATGCAGTTCTTGGAATGAAAGATAAAGCAGAACAGGCATTTAATAAAGCTGACGAATTAAGAAAATAATTCTATTGAGGTTAAGATGAGTGAAATTAACCAGAATCCACCACAGCAATTAAGTATCGAGCTTGGTGAGAAAGAAGCGGAAGGAATTTATTCCAATCTTGCAATTATTACTCATTCACCTGCGGAATTTATCATCGATTTTACCCGGGTAATGCCAGGTATACCAAAAGCTAAAGTCTATGCAAGAATTATTACAAATCCACAACATGCTAAAATGTTATTACTTGCATTGAAAGAGAATATTGAAAAATACGAAAAAAAATACGGAGTTATTAATATTGAATCTCACCCACAGCAAAGTGGTTCATTTGGTTTTGTCCCATCTGTTAAAGATGATAAAGTGAATTGATTTTTTAGGGGAACTTAGAGTTCTCCTAAATAAATTATTGACTAAGTAATGAAATTTTACAATCTTCAAATAGGAAACAAAAATAATTTATTATTACACTAGAAAGTAAATAATGAACACTAATTTTGTGGCGAGAATAATATCTTTGCTTTTAATAATTCTCCTTATACCCATAATTTTTTTACTTATGTTTCTTGTCTGGTGGGACACAAGAAAATTCCCTTTTTATGTTCAGGAACGGGGAATAACTTTAGAGAAGTTTAGATTTCGTCTAATTAAGTTCAGAACAATTGAAGATTTTGGGAACTCAAGAGAAGACTCTTTTGAAGACTCGAACTCAATCCTAAAAAAGCCACAGCTATATAATTATGTCAGTCAGTTTGGTGAATTTCTACGAAAAACTGGTCTTGATGAATTACCACAGTTAATTAACATCTTAAAGGGCGAAATGAATTTTTTTGGTCCCCGAGCATTATCATTAGAAGATTTAATGATGATAAAAAGTAGATTTCCAGAATTATATGAAAGAAGAAATAAATTAAATTCAAAACCAGGCCTATTGGGTTGGTGGCAAGTGAATAAAGATGTTGATTGCACAATTGATCATCTGATTGAATCTGATGAAATATTTGAGAAATCAAATAACTTTCTGATGAGAATGAAAATTTTCTTAAAAGCACTGAACATAATTTTATTTGGATTCCACATTGACTCTGTGGTAAATGGTAAGAAATTAAAAGTTTATCCCATTTTAGTATATGCAACAGTTCTAATTGCTTTCCTGATAATAATATTTGGTATTACATAATTTACTTTATCAATCTATGGAAATTGTTGAAGCCCATAAAAATAAACCACTAAGACATATTCAAATATCAAACAATACTTACTTAGAAGAACTTAATATTCCTGAAAAATACTGGACGTTTACATTAAATATGAAAAAATTTAATTCAACAGAAAAATACAAATCTGAAAATTCCTTTGAAGAATTAGATGAAATAAATGAATCTCATAAAATTATTGGATTAATAAATTCTGAAAATGTCAAGCACCATAAAGAAGAGATTTCAACATTTTTATTACCACGTAAAGATTGGCATATTACTCAAGGTGATTATATTCTTCCACCACCAAAATCCAAATCCAAGAAAATCTTTTCCAGAAATGATACTAGAAATTTGGTTGATGGATTGTGGTACATTTTGTTGAGTTTAGCTGTTAGTTATTTTATCCTGGACTTAATTTTCAAAACCGCTTAATTATCAATTAAAAAAATTACCATTGGTAAGTGATATCTTACTAATTTTTCAAATTTTTCCTATAAATCCTTCATTTTTATTGAAAAATTTTTAGTGTATATTATTTACGAAATAAATTAATTGAGAGGGTTATCATGAAAAAATTTTTATTTGCATTTCTGGTTTTAGTCTTGGTCAGTGGGATTAAAGCCCAAACTCAAGATACAATTACTATCAAACTATTTATTGCTCAGGGTTTTCAAATCTTGGAAATTGCAACTGGTCAAGTTGTGGAAGGACAAGAGTATATAATTCCTTCGACAACTTTGAGTCCACCATTTAATGGTTATCAATATTATTATGATGCAATCGTTGGTTCGAAATTTTATATCGAAAATGGTGGACTTGATCATAATGTACTCATCAGAATTTTGCTCGAAGTTCCACCTCAAATTCCATGGATAATTGATGGGAAACGAGTCTGGTTCTTTGCAACTTTCGAAGTGGATGGAGTTGTAGGACAAGATTTTTATTTCCTCAACGACAAAGCTGCAGTACTCGAAATTCCTCGAACGCCTGCATTCGATGCAATGATTCAACAACTTGGTTTTACTCCTGGTACGCATTGGTTGTTTACATATTACAGACAAGGGGTGGGTTTTGTTAATCTTGATATATCAACAATCAATCAATCCGATAAAGTAATTTGTAAACTGAGACATTTCTCTGAAATTGCAGGAAGCACTCAATCAGAGTTAAGTGTAGATGAGTTGTTAACCAATAAAATCCCATCTACTTTTGAGTTAAAACAGAATTATCCAAATCCATTTAATCCTTCGACTACAATTGAATATTCAATACCAGTAAAGGGCAATGTCAAGTTGGCGGTTTATAATCTAATTGGAAAGGAAGTAGCAGTTTTAGTCAATGGTTTGCGAGATGTAGGAACTTACCAAGTAAAATTTAACCCGCAAAATTTGACAAGTGGTATCTATATCTATCGACTTGAAATGGATAATATAGTTTTATCAAAGAAAATGATTTTCATAAAATAATTTGAATCATTAATTTAGATCAATTCTCATTAGTTTTTGAGAATTGGTCTATTTAATTTGTTGAAAGGTTGAAAGATGAAAAAAAATATTATATTAATTTCATCCATCGTATTGACCATTCTTTTATTCAATTCTTGTATTGATCAAATCAAAGAACCTGTTTTGCCGAGCTGGGATGTTGAGTTCAACATTCCAATAGGAAATAAAACTTATACAATTGAAGATTTTGTCAAGAATCAGGATCAAATTGAAATCTTACCAACAAAGGTTTTAAAATTCACAACAGATACAATAGACCAGGATACAACTTTAGATTTTCTTTTTAGCAACACATTTGATATGGAGGCGGATACATCGTTTCCTGTTGTTGGAACAACTTTGAGTTTTCAGATGATTGCTGGTCGAGATTCAGTTCGTATGGATAGTGCAACTATCGAAAGTGGAGATGTTGAGTATACTTTGAGAAATGATAATCCATCTCCAGTTTTTATAGAGTTTGTTTTTCCTGGATTTACGAAACGAACTCCAACTGGTATTGATACCTTTAAAATTTCAGCAAATGTTCCTGCTAATCAACAGGTCAGAGTAAGAACTCCAATTAATGACTATGACTATCGTCAACCTCCAAATCAGCCATTTGGGAGTACAAGATCTGGAATCTGGATAAGAGGAACTGTTAGTTCATCTTTAGTTGGAATTGGGCAAAATCTCGCAGTGAATTTCCAGATTAAAAATATGAAGTTCAGAAGCTTTGCAGGTCGAGTTAAACCATTTGATCTTGGAAGTAGAAAACAATCTTCAGAAAATGCACTGAGTGGTGAGTTAAAAGATTTTATCAAAGCAACCACTTTTAATCAAATTGCATTGGAACTCAAAACTCTTACCACTTTCACAGGATTTGATGTACTCTTAAAAGATTTTCAGATCATTGGAAAATATAAAAATGGTCTTTCACCAGTTTATCTTTTATTTAATGGAAATAATAAATATGTAGATACTATTCCAGCAGGATCTCAAAATACAATAATTTTTTCAACAGCAAATACAAACGTTAACGATTTCCTTAAGGCTACACCAGATTCAATAGAGATTCAATGTCAAGTAGTTATTAACCCTAAATATAATTCTGGAAAAATAAGATCATCGGACAAAATTTCTTTCTCCATTGTTATTAATGCTTATTCCCAGATGAAAATTGAAAACGGATTTATTACTGATACAATGGAATTAGATTTTTCACAAGAGACTAAAGATAAAATCAGTAATTCAAACAACGCAGCATTGAATGTAGAGATTTCGAATGCAATTCCTTTTGATGTTCAGCTTGTCGGATATTTTCTTGATAAGAATAAAAACAAATTGTTTTATTTTACAAGACAAACTGATTCAGGTTCACCAGGTGATACTGTAATCAATATCTCAAGTGCAACGATTAATAGTGCAGGTGAATCCGTCTCTCCACAAGTTTCAAATATTAATTTAGCACTATCAAAAACTGATTTCGAGAAGTTTAAGGATGCAGTATACTTGGTTCAAAGATTCAAAATCAATTCAGCTGAGAATAGAAGCGTTCTGATCAAAGCGACAGATTATGTTAAAGTTAAAGTTAATGGAAAAATCAACTATAAAATCGAAGAAAATAATTAGAGAGTCTAAAATGAAAAAAATAATGTCTACAAGTTTCATCTGGTTGTTAATTACTACAGGTATTACATTCGGTCAATCTCACGGTTCTTATGGTTTTTCCGATGCGAAAAGTGCGGGACTTGCATTCACATATACATCGAATGCACTTGGAACGGATGCAATTGGAGTAAATCCAGCTAATCTTGCTTTAAAGGATTATTCAAAATTTTCTCTTAAGACTTTTTTCCCATTACCGCCAATCGCTTTCGCAATGACGACACCTCTTTCGATTGAAAAATATAATTATTTCTTTGGTGGAGTGGATGATGGAACGGGTAAAATTGTTGGGAGATATTTGACTCAGGCTGATAAAGATGAATTAAACACACTTCTTGGAGAATCAGATTTGGTGTTTAATTTAAATTTGAATTATTTATCATTCGCGTTGAATTATTCAGAAAAAGTTGGTTCTTTCGGTTTTGCATTTGTTGATAGATTGGGAACGAATCTAAGGTTATCTAAAGTTTTCACTGACTTAGTTTTTTCAGGACTTTATCCAATGAAGATGTATTTTCTTAGTGATGTGGATATTAAGTTAAGTTATACCAGAGAAATTTCTTTTAGCTATGGTAGAAAAATTATGGATTTTGAAAATTCATTTATTCAAAATTTATATGGAGGATTCGCTATAAAATTCATCAGAGGATATTATTACCTGAGTACTGCCAGGAATAATTCGTATTTTAAGCTTGATAATGATAATGTAATCAGAGGATCTTGGGATTATCAAATCTATCATGCACTTTCACCCGATTTTGCAACTAATTATGGAAAAGACAGCATTGTTTCAGTTAATCACTTTTCTTTTTCGATTTTCCCAGAACCAGCGGGAAGTGGTGTAGGTTTCGATGTCGGTTTCACTAGTTTTATTAACGATCAATTAAAAGCCTCGTTGGCAATCACAGATATAGGATCGATTACATGGGATAAAAATCAAGCAATCATTAATGGAAGTGGCAATTTCTCATTCGAAGGTTATTCATCTAAAGAACAACTCGATTCATTGACTGAAAAATTCAAACAGGTTACCAGTGATTTAAAATCTTCTTTTAAAACTTCATTACCAACTGCGTTGAGATTAGGTGTATCATATCAATTAGATCAGGCACCATTTATCAGTAAATTCCCAGGTAAGATGCTTGTGAGTTTTGATTACAATCAAGGATTCAATAACGAAATAGGAAATACAACAAAACCCAGGTTTTCTTTAGGTATCGATTGGAAACCAGGTGACTGGATACCATTTATTCGAACTGGAATTTCTTTAGGTGGAAAGTATGGATTTCGATGGGGATTTGGACTCGGATTCATGATGGGACCACTTGAATTTGATTTCGCATCATCAAATTTTGAGTCATTAGCAAGTCCAAACACTGCAAATAAATTAAACTTTTTCGCAGAGACGAGATGGAGATTTTAAGTAAAATAAAACGCTTTTATTTATTAATTCTTATAGTCTTCGCTTCAATATTGATTATCTCTTGTTCTGAGAAAGCCAAAGATATTTTCAATCCAACGGTAGATAATCTTCTAGAATTCAGTCTTTCTCAAAAAACTTATACTCTCGAGGAAGCAATTCGTAGACAAGAACAAATCTCTGTAGATTCAGGAAAATATTTACTACGGTTTTCTACTGATGAGATTAGAAAAGATACAACGATAGATATGTTCAATGCAGATTTCTTTACAATGGATGTAGATACAATGTTTTATGTTTTGATTAGCGATACTATTGATGCTCAAATGATAATTCGAAGAGATTCTGTCGGTGTTCAGGAAGCAGCGTTGGATTCAGGTTTGATTGTTTTAAGATTTACAAACTATACTTCCAAGCAGTCATTTTTTGAACTCACATTACCAGGTTTTACCAGACAAACAGGTCAAACCATTGATACACTAAAGATTGGTGGTCCGATTTCTCCGAATACAACAGTTCAATATGAAAAAAATTTGAGTGGTTTTGTTTATCGACAACCAGCTAATCAACCGTTTGGTTCTACTCGACCTGGCTTCTGGTTGAGAGGTAAAATATATCTTCAAGGTGGCAGTTTTGGCGATAGTGTTAGAGTTTTTTCACATTTAGAGAATTTGAAATTCTCAAGAGTAAAGGGAAGATTTAAACCTTTTGAATTAGGAGTAAAAGATCAAACCTTTAAAAATTCATTAAGCAGTGATATATCTGAATTTATTTCGAAAGTTCAATTTGATTCTATTAATGTTAAAATAAATGCTTTAACAACAATTGATTTCCCTATTAAACTTAAAAAATTCCAGGTGTTTGGAATTTTTAATTCAGGAAGAAATCCTATCCCTTTGAGATTTGGAATTGATGATTACATCGATACAACAATTCAAAGTAATAGTCAAATTAGTTTGAGCTTAAATAATCTTAACACAAACATTAATGAATTCCTCTCGCAGATTCCGGATTCAATTAAGGTTACGGCTCAACTGATTTTAAATCCTTATTATCAATCAGGTGAAGTTAACGCTAATGATTCAATTTCATATTCTTTTCAAGTTGATGCCTGGTCAAGATTTACTGTTAATCAGGCAGAATGGACAGATACTTTTGATGTTGATATAAGTCAGGACGCAAGAGATAAATTGACAAATGCTCAAGATGGAGTGATTTCAATTTATTCTCAAAATGAAGTTCCTTTTGAAATTAATCTTGTAGGGCTATTAACGGATTCAAACTATAATCCTTTGCTGTATTTAACCAGAGATGCAATCACAGGTAACGATACTATGGTATTTTTACAGGGTTCAATTACAAATTCGAGAGGAGAGGTAATTTCACCAGCTTATCAAACAATCAAAATAAACTTGAATCAAAATGATATTCAGAAATTATCTCGTGCATATAAATTGATTCAAAGATTTTCACTCTCAACAAGCGATAGAAGAGTTGCTGAAGTTTCAGCTAAGTCGAAAATTTTCTTGAGAATCACAGGTTCAATTAAAATTCAATTAACAAGCGATGATTTTTAAATCAATCAAAAGAAATCTGGTTCTTGTTGTATTTCTTATTTATTCAGGTTGTTCGATAGATAAGATTAAATCACCTATTATGCCTGTTTGGGATGTGAGTTATACTCTTCCTTTGGTTAATCGTACTGAGATAGTAATTGATAGAATCAAAGGAGAGAAGGGAATTTTTATCGACTCTTCATCGCAGAGATTGTTAATTAAGTTTGATTCTACAGAAACATCCACCAAATCAATTGATGAAATCTTTTCCGATAAAATCTCATTTGAAGATGATTTTGCAATTAAACCACAGCAAGTAGATACAATTTCTTTTGAATCTTTTGTATCAGATGATTCGGTTTTTCTTGAAGAGTTTCATTTATATAAGGGTACACTTGATTACCAAATTGTGAACTATCTCAATCGTGATGTGAGCGTGAATGTGATTGTACCTGGGTTTAAGAATGAAATCACAGGAGATACTTTGAGTTTTAATGTAAAGGTAAATCCTAATGACTCAGTTCGAAAAACTCTTGACTTAAAAAATTATCGTTATCGAATGACTCAAAATCCTTTTGGTGGACTAAATAATGGATTTTACATAAAGGGTTTTGCAAAAATTGGAGCAGGCTACTCAGGAGATTCGGTTGCATTAAAAGTTAAACTTAAAGAACTTGGTTTTAACTATCTCAAAGGTAAAGTAAAACCTTATAGAGATGAAATTAAACCTAAAATTCACGCATTGGAAATTGATGAAGATTTAAAAGATATGTTACCAAAGGTGAATGTTTATGGTGCGAAGTTAATTTTAGAATTCAATGCTTCTTTGAATAATCTTGAAGGAAGATTGGAAGACTTTCAAGTTGTTGGCACTTTCAAGTCATCACCAAATAAAAAATTTCTGAAAATCAAGAATCGAGAAAAACTTGATACAACCATAACTCTCTCTCAATCAAAAATAGAAATTAATCTTGATGATATTGCAATTAATGAATTCATAAATCCAATTGTTCCTGATTCAATAACTTATAGCGGAAAATTTGTTATTAATCCGGGCTATAAATCTGTTGAAGTCACTTTACCAGATTCGATTAGAGTAAATTCAAGAATCGTGCTTTTCTCAACTTTTCAAATTGATAGCGTCTCTCGCACAGATACAATTGAAGTTTCACTTGACGAAGATGTTAAAGATCAAATTGACAGGTTACAGGAAGGCATTATCACACTTGATGTTGATAATGGACTTCCCATGGGATTTACAATTACTGGTTATCTTGTAGATTCATTGAATCAGAAATTGATTTATTTTACTCGTGAGAAAGGAACAGGTGCATCTGATGATTCAACGTTCACAATTTTGTCAGCACTTGTTAATAATGAAGGTGTTGTTGTTCAAAGTTCAAAACAACAAAAGAAAATTTCTATCAACAAAGAAGATATTCAGAAACTTAAAAGAACTAAAAAAGCTATACTTAAAGTTTTGATCTACACAACTGAAGGGAAAAAAGTATTTCTTCAAGCCACAGATAAAATAAGCATAAAGGTGAGCTCAACGATTGGTGTTAGAGTAGACTTAGGAGATTGATTTTATTTTCTTGTCCTTACGATATTAACAACCGCAAGAGCAATAAAAACCAAATTTGCAAACCATGCTGTTAGAATTGGATTCATTAATCCGTTCTTTCCGAAAGATTGACTTATCTTCATAAACGCCAGATAGATGAATGTAAAAAGTAAATTCATTCCAAATTGAAAAGCAACAGTTCCACTCCTTCTATCAGCTGAGATTGGAAGCCCGAATAGAACCACTATTAAATTGGCAAAGGCAAAGGCAATAATTGAGTGAAAATCAATCTCAAGTTTTGTTGTATCGTTCCCACTCCTTTTTTGAATCTCAATCACCTGTCTTATCTCTGTGAGATTCATCTCTTCAATTCTTTTTTGCTTGATTAAAATATCTTCCGGCTTAAAATATAACTCATCGAAAACCAGAGATTGGTAATAATTTAGTTGGTTCATTGAATCAGTCAAAAAAATAAATTCAGTTACATTGATACCTTCCCAACGATTTTTAGTAGAATCCCATTTTAGTTTTTCGACTTCTATTCTTTTTGAAATTTTTGTTGGATCATCTTTTGCACAAAAGACAATTCCAGCTCTTGAGATCAATTGAGTTGATTGGTCATAAAATCCAATATTTACAAATCTATTTTCTGCGTCCTGAAAGAATATATTTGCTCCTGGTATGGTTAGATTCTTTTTCATGTAAGTTTGTTCAATTTTAAGTTTACTTGAATTTGAATTTGGAACAACCCAACCAGAGAAATAGATCGCAAATACTGAAATAATAAAACCAATTATTATGAATGGAGCCATGAATCTATACAGACTGATTCCGCTTGACTTAATTGCAGTTAACTCATTAAAGTTGTTTAGTTTTCCAACTGTGAAAAGACAGGCAAGTAAAATTGAGACTGGTAAGATAAGTCTTATTATTTCAGGTAAAAAGTATAGATAATAAAGAAAGATAAACTGGTTAGGGACTTTTTGATCAATGAAATCGTCAAGGTTTTCCATCAAATCGACAATAACAAAGATGAGTACAAAAGTTAGTATTCCAAATAAGATGGAAGAAACAAATTGCTTTATCAAAAATCTGTCTAAAATTTTCACATTCATTGATAATTAACTTCTTCGTTTTGTGGGAAAAAGGATTTGGGTAAGAATTTTTTGAAATATGAGAAGTCAATCATTATTTGTTCTTTATTCATTCTGTATGTTAGTATAATTCCAAGCAAACCAATAATAAAATTAGCAATCCACATTCCCAAAAATGGATTTAATAATCTTCGATCTGCTAATTTTTCTCCACCAATTAAGCAAATCCAGTAAAGAAGGAAAAAGAAAAGACTTATACTTGCGGCAACTCCAAAACTTCCTCGTCGGGTTAATACTCCAAGAGGTGCACCAACTAAAACGAAAACTATGCAAGCAAATGGTATCGCATATTTTTTATGAATCTCAACCTCATATTTATAAATTTCCGAAGTGAAATATTCTGTGCGACTATTAAGATTTTCAATGTTTGTTAATTTGTTGCGAAAAGAATTTAAAGCAAAGAAATATGGATTAGCAGGTGGTTGTAGTTGATCATTTTTTGAATTGGAAATTTTTGTCTCAAATAATTCCTGATTGTAAATTTTTATCAATGAATGAAATTCTTTCTCTACATTGTATCGTAATATTTTCAAGCTATCAACAATTTTTTGCATTTCACCAGCGCTTAATTCTCTATCGCCTCGTGGGAGTCCAGGACCACTTTGCTCAAAAGTAAATTGAGATGCATCAACAGCAATTTTGTGCCGTCTAAAATAAATTCTTCTGTATGAGTTTTCCTGAGGATTAACCAGTTGATGTATTTCACCATCTTCCATATCAAAAAGCATTTTCTTATTGTCAGGAGTAAAGTAGATATTTGCTTTCCTGGCGGTTATTACATTGATTTGAAATGGGTTATTGTAATCATATATCAAAACATCGTAAATTTCATTATTGGTTTTGCTCACTCTCCGGGCCATTATACTGTAATTTGGAATTTGGTTTGAAAAAACATTTGCTTCGAGTTTTAAAGTTGGTTTAGTACGACTAATATCATACATCAAAATCTTTGCCTGGTAATTTGTGTCTGGTAAGACTGCATTATTGAACCATATCAGGAAAAGACACAACAAAACTGAAACAAGAAATGAAGGCACCATTAATCTGATTAAACTCACTCCCGATGACTTGAGAATTGTAAATTCATTATCCTGAGTCATTGAACCATAAGTCATCAAAACCATTCCAAGAGTTCCCATGGGAATTGCAAGCACAAGCATCCAGGAAAGATTGAATACGATTAACTTAACAATCACCCAGAATCCAAGTCCTTTTCCAATTAGATTATCAGCCGTTTTCATCAAGAATTGTAAGAGGAAAACGAACATGATTGTGAAAGTACCGAAAAGAAAAGGACCAATTAGTTTTTTAATTATATATCTATCGATAATCATAATTCAAGATAAGCAAACTAATAATTTGCTTCAATTAAGGAATGAAGATTTAATTCTATTGAACAGTTTTTTATTGTTATTCTATTTTAATGAATAGAATTTTCTTGCTTTACCAGATACCTTTTTATTTTTTGTGTTGTAGTTTTCTCAAATTCTTCGTACTGGATCTGGATTACTCTAATCTGCTTATAGATAGGAAGATCTTTATTCAATTTTTTGATTTCTTCTTTAATGATTTGTTCAATTAATTCGTTTGTGACTTCTACATTATTTTTCTGAGAATACTCAATAAATTCTTCAGCATTCGGAACAACAGTCGCACCAATTGTTTCATCGCCATTATTATCTTTAGCAGCATAAACTATAGATTCGAGAAAGAAAGAACTATTCTTTAAGTGATCTTCTATTTCTTCAGGGAAAATGTTTTTGCCTGTTTTTGTAACGATTACATTTTTCTTTCGACCAGTTATGTGTAAGAATCCATCTTTATCAAAATATCCATAATCACCAGTATAGAACCAACCATGTTTTAGAACTTCTTCAGTTGCCTTAGGATTCTTGTAATATCCAATCATCACATTTGGTCCTTTTACAACTACTTCACCTTTACCTTCACTATCGAGATTTTCGATTTTAACCTGAATAGAAGGAAGGGGCAGACCCGCTGCATCGTCTTTAAATTTCCTCAAGCGATTTAATGCAACAATGGGTGAGGTTTCTGTTAATCCATATCCTTGAATAAAATTGAAGCCAAAACTTCTCAAACCACGAGCGACCTCAGGATTTGGAGCCGCTCCACCAACAATGAAAATTCTGGAAGCACCGCCAAACTTTTTATGAATCCCACTGAAAACTTTTGTCCTGAATCCATTAAAACCAAAATTTTCAACAAGCGATGCAGTTTTCTTCAATGCTGGAACAATCAACGATTTTAATTTATTTTCTTCAATTGCTTTGGAAATTCTTCGGTATATCTTCTCGTAAAGTAGTGGAACCCCAAGTAAAATAGTTGCACGAACTTTTTGAATGTCTTCAACTACAGTTTTCAGTGATCTTGCATAATGAACTGATGAACCTGCATAAAGAGGACACAGGAAGCCACAGGTGCATTCATAAGTATGATGAATTGGAAGTACTGATAAAAATCTATCATCAGGATAAATTTGAACCATGGAAAGCATATCCACAATATTTGAAGCAATATTATATTGTGAAAGCATCACTCCCTTTGCACTTCCCATTGTACCTGAAGTAAAAATCAAAGAAGCCAGATCTTTAGGATTGATTTCAGGAAATCTGTCTTTGTGTTCGTCATATTTTTGTTTTGAAATTAACTCAGTCATTGAGTAAATACCTTCAGACTCAGTCTCAAGATCCATATCAATATAGTAATCAAGTCCTTTGATCGATTTTTTATGCTCAAGGAAAATGTCTCTATAATTCTCAGAAAAAATTACAGCTTTTGCGTCTGATTGGTGAAGAATTGTCAGAATTTCATTTTCTTTCAAATTTCTATCGATAGGAACAACAACATAATTAAAAGTAGTTATTGATAAGTAAGAAATTCCCCACTGTACTCTATTTTCTCCAATCAATGCGATGTGAGTTCTTTCTTTGATTCCTAAATCTTTCAAAGCTTTTCCGAATCTCATAACATATTCAAAGAGTTCACTAAAAGTAACTCGCTTAATGGGAGTTTGATTTAAATCTTCTAATGCCAACTTATTAGGATATTTTTCTTTTGAACTTTGAAGTAACTCTTGAAATGATTCAAATTTTTTGACTGGGTAAAGCGGATAATCTTCTAAAAGATTTTTCATAGAATTTCTCCCTGATAATTAAGAATGTATATTTTAGACATGAATATTTTAGAAATGCTTGTCCTCAACTCAATTCCTGCAAAATTAGTGGGCGCAGTAGGATTCGAACCTACGACCTTACGCGTGTGAGGCGTACGCTCTGGACCAACTGAGCTATGCGCCCATATTTAATTTCAAAATTTTTCAATTTCGAAGTGCAATTTAATTATTTTAACCATTAATTTCAGAAACTCTATTTCAAAATAAATCGTTAAACCACAAAATTTGATAAAGCTTTTATTGATAACTAAATTGTAAAGCAAATAAGGAGTAAATACGATGAACACCATTAAAACTGTATTCTTAATGACCCTGATGATGATGCTCTTTCTACTTGTAGGTGGATTACTCGGTGGTAGAGATGGGCTTGTGATAGCTTTTGTGATGTCACTCGGAATGAATTTCTTTTCTTACTGGTTTTCAGATAAAATAATATTAACAATGTATGGAGCAAGACAATTAACTGAAGAGGAAGCACCAAAGCTATTTCATTTAGTTAGAAAACTGACTCAGAATGCAAATTTGCCCATGCCAAAGATTTATGTCATTGATAATCCAAATCCCAATGCTTTTGCAACAGGTAGAAATCCAAACAATGCTGCAGTTGCAGTAACCACTGGAATTTTAAGAATATTGAATGACGAGGAGCTTGAAGGAGTTCTTGCACATGAATTAGCTCACATTAAACATAGAGATATTTTACTGGCTACAATAGTTGCGACTTTCGTTGGTACTATTACATTCATTTCAAGACTTGCTGGCTGGTCGATGATGTTTGCTGGTGGAAATCGTGATAGAGAAGATAGTGGAAATGCAATTGCTTCATTAGTTTTATTGATTGTTGCACCAATCGCAGCGGTTTTACTTCAATTGGCAATAAGCAGGGCAAGAGAATTTATGGCTGATGAAGGTGGTGCAAGAATTTCTGGAAAACCCCTGGCTTTAGCTTCAGCACTTGCAAAGTTAGAACAAGCTGCAAAGGTTATCCCAATGAGCAACGCTGGTCCATCTACAGCGCATCTTTTCATTGTAAATCCACTTAGAGGCAGTTCATTGATGAAGTTATTCATGACGCATCCACCGATTGAGGAAAGAATTGAAAGATTGAAATTAATTGCAGCTGGCAGAATTTAATTGATCTTGAATTTATGCATCGCTGGATTTTCTTTTTCTTTATTTTTCAGATTAATCTATTATTCGGTCAATCTCAGAAAGATTTAGAGATTATCAATAATTTAATTTCTCAATCAGCAATTTCTTTTATAAATAAGTCGCAAATCGATTCTATTGAAAATTTAAGCCTCAATGTTCTAACGAATAATGAAATATTGAAAGTTCTTTTCATTAATCATTTTCGTGAAAAGATCACATCTAACGAAAATTTTGCAAAATATAGACTGGATATAGTTGTAAATAAATTTGAAGTCAACTATCCAGAAGTAGTTTCGTATCCATTATTCGGGAAAGAAAGAATTAAAAGAAATTATGAACTGGATGCAAGTTATATTTTAAGAGAAGGTGAAAAAGTCTTGCTTATTGAAAATTCACAGTTGAGTCACACTGACACGGTGAATTTAGAAGATTTAAGTGATAAACTTGGAGATGATGATTTTCAAAAGAAATTGCCAAAAGTTTCAATTTATAGAAGAATAGTTGAGCCTACACTAATTACGGCAATAACGGGAACGATAGTATATCTATTTTTTATCACCCGGAGCAAATAATCAATTATTTTTTCACTGAAATTTAGTTTAAATTTGAATGATGAAGACACTTAAAATAATATCAATTCTAGTACTTTCAATCATTTTTATTGATTGTTCAGGGTCTAAAGATTTATCGCTATTGAGTCCTGAAGAAAGATTCCTTAGAGCTAAAAAGCTGTATGATGACAGGGATTACCTTGAATCGATTTCAGAGTTTGAAAATATAATGATTCAATTTTCAGGTTCTAATATTGTGGACGATGCTCAATTCTATCTGGCAATGAGCTATCATGGTAAAGGTGAATATGTTAAAGCTGCATATGAGTTCAGTAAATTAATTCGGGATTTCCCGGCAAGTGAATATGTGAAAGATGCTCAGTTTATGCTCGCTGAATCTTATTATCAACTCTCACCACATTACGCGCTTGATCAAAGATTTACCGAAAAAGCTATTGAGGAATATCAAGCGTTTATTGATTACTTCCCTGACGACCCACGAGTTTCTTCTGCAGAACAAAAAATCAGAGAATTAAATGATAAACTTGCAAGGAAAATTTTTGAGACCGCAGAGCAATACAGACGAATGAATTACATTAAGTCGGCTCTTATTTATTATGATCTCTTACTGGAAAAATATCCTGATAGTAAATTTTCTCCAGATGCGCTTTATACAAAAATTAAACTGCTGGTTGAAAGATCCAGAAATAAAGAAGCTCTCGAAGAGGCAAAAAGGTATTTACAGAGGTATCCTGATTCAGATAAAGGCAAAGAGATTAGCAGAATTATTTCTGAACTTCAAAAAAGTTAAAAATGTCCAATAAAATTAGAGAAGAAGGCAGACCATTTAAGTATGTTTCTGATTCAGAAACTATAATGACTGAATTGGTTCTGCCTAACGATACGAATCAGCTTGGCAACCTGCTTGGTGGAAGGTTAATGCATTGGATAGATATTTGTGCTGCAACTGCTGCCGCAAGACATTCAAACCGGGTTTGTGTAACTGCATCAGTAGATAAAATTGATTTTCATCATCCCATAAAGCTTGGAGAATTAGTTATTCTGAAAGCATCTATAAATCGTGTGTTTAATACATCAATGGAAGTTGGTGTAAAGGTCTACGCTGAGAACATTAAAACAGGGGAAGTAATTCACACAAATTCAGCTTATCTGACTTTTGTGAGTCTTGATGAAAATGGTAAACCTTGTCTAGCTCCATTAGTTAAACCGGTGACTGATGATCAGAAACGCAGGTATGAAGAAGCACTTATCAGGAGAGGATATCGAATTCAACAAGCTAAGAATAAATAATTTATTCTTAATTATCTTCTCCGTTTTTTTCCCCATATTCAATCTCGTCGCTCAAAATGAGAGAGAGTTAGAGTCTTTTTCGTTAAATGGATTTGGAAAACAAATTATTATTGATAATGACATCAAATTATTTAGTTTATTTACTTATGACATCGATGGAGATGGCTTAATTGATGTTGGTGGATTAGATGAATCTCGAAAAAATGTACTAATTTATTATGGTAAAGGATCAAATACATTTTCTAAATCAGTGAAGTATTCTTTCTCAAAATCATATTCTAGACTCGTTGCAAAAAGTTTATTTGCAGATGGAAATGCAAATCTCATTCTTTATTCGAAACTTGATGGAAGAATTAGCATTTATACATTTTATAAAAGAACAATTAGATTGAGACTAAATATCACAATTGAATGTTGTTTCTCTGATTTGCAGGTCATTAATCTTGATCAGACAAGAGAACCTGAAATTATTGTCTCAGGTGCAAATTTTAGAGGAATTGGAATTATAAGTTTAAGTGGGGGAGGTTACAAATTCAAAAGGATTGATGAAGGTTTTTATTCAAATCTGGTTCCTTTTTATTTGAATAGTGATAACAGAATTGATTTAGTTGGATTTAATTCTTTTGATAAATCATTGTATTTATTTAGAAACAACGGAAAGTTTAATTTTTCAAAAAATGTTTATAAAGTTTTCAATGAGTCTATAGATAAAATTATCGCTGGTAATTTTGATGACGATCAAATCAATGATTTATTGCTTTATTCTTCAAGGGTGAAAAAATTTTATCTGCTTTACGGTAATGGACTTGGAAGTTTTTCAAATATGGAAGTTACAACAATAAATATTTCATCTGGATCTAATTTTCAGGCTTTTGATTGTAACAGAGATTTGATAGATGAGTTTTTTTCTTACGATCGTAAGTCTAAAGTTTTTAGCTTGAATTACTTTTCAAATTCGAGTATAAAAAATTTGCCTCTAATATCTTTAGAAAATCTATTTTCAACTGCTACATATAGAACGACACTTACTAAAGGTATATTAATTTCTTCCAGCGAAGGTCTGTTTTTGATTGCTCAAACAAATTTAGCTTCTCAAAACAATAGATATGTACTTTCAAATAATCCTGTGGATTTGAAAAGTTTTAGAACAGGTTTTGAATTTTATCCAAAGGTAATCTGGCTTGATAAACAAAATCATTTATTATATATACTTCAGAGAGATGAATTAAATAATCCAGAGTTACTTTTTTATATCCGACTCAGTTCAGATTACGAAAAACTTAAATTGTTCTCTTATTCAAATGAAGAGATTCAAATCGTTTGTTTTAATCCATTCGAGTATCACTTTGATTATATAGAAATCGATTTAAAGAGGCATACTTACATTAGAAAAAATCTTTCCGTGCAGGGGAAGATTCTTGATGTTGGAAGAGAAAAATCTGAATTGAATCGTATTCTGCTTAATGTTATGGTTGAATCAGAAAATAAAAGAATTATTCTGATAGATCCATTTGATATCAATAAAATCATATTGAATGAAAACATTTTAAGTAAAACTATTGATGAATTTGTTTTTGATTTCGATACTCATCAGATATATTATCTTGTAAATGATAAATCAAACTTAAATATAAAAGTGATTGAAAGAACATTTAATAGAAACTTTACTTCATTTGAAGAAATTGAAATTTATAAACTTAAAAACGACAATTTCTTGGTGAGAAAAATCTTTCTTTGTTATGATTTTAAAAATTCAAAAGTTCTTTTACTCAATCTTTCAACTATTAAAGAAGACAAATTAATTGTTCTGCCTGTTGAAAAAAATCACAAAGCAAATCAGTTATTTGATATTAAAATTCCAGAGAGTTCATGTGACTGCAAAAAACTTTCAAATGAGAATGTTTATTCTTTTTTCTATTACAATTTGAATTCTAGATTTGTGGAAAAAATAAATATTACCGGCAATTTGAAAACATTTAATCCCCCCTTGAAAAAGCTTTCAGCAAACACAACTTTTTCTTTAGAGAACACAGCCAAAAATAAACAGGAGATTGTTTATATTTCTAATTATTCTATCATAAATTCAGAAATATTAAGATGATTCGTAAAATAAGATTATCAATAATCATAGTAATAATCAGTTTTTTATATCTGCATGCAGATGAACATTTTAATCAGAATTTGAGAAATCTTGATTCACTCTACAATATGGTTTTGAGAATTAAAAATGTGATTGATTTTGAAAATGAATCTTTTCAAGTAGATCATAAGTGCGGATTCGGGATAATAAATTCAGTGAAATTAAATTTAAACTCATTTCCGCTTGATAAGAGGATTAAACTTCAAAACATTTTACAAAGACCATCAACTCAGAAAACATTAATTTCACCAGGCGGCAGATTTAAAATTCATTACGATACAACAGGCAGTAATGCAGTTACATATTCAGCATTCGAATTAGCCAGAGCAATTGATTCTGTTTACAATTATGAAGTGAACTATATGGGCTTTCCGCCAGCACCACCTGATCTCAACGGCGGCGATGATTTATATGATATTTACATCCAGAATTTGGGTTCAACATATGGTTACACTGAAATTGAATTTATGATTGGAGATCAGCGTTTTACATCATTTATGGTAATCGACAATAGTTTCCATGAAGATGGCTTTTACACAAAAGGAATTGACGCCGCTCGTGTAACTGTTGCCCATGAATATCATCACGCAATTCAAATTGGAAACTTTATTTACAAAGAGTCCGATATCTGGTTCCACGAATTAACTTCTACATCAATGGAAGAATTTGTGTTTGATTCTGTGAATGATTACTACGGTTATATTCGTTCCTTTTTCAATGCACCTCATAAAATTTTCACAAATCATGATGGATATTCTCAGGCAATCTGGAATATTTATCTTATGAAAATTTTTGGAAATTATTTTTCAATTCTGGTGAATCAATGGAATTACTTAAAGAATTTAAGTGCACTGGAATCGATTAGAAAATCTATTGAAGACAAGGGAAAATCATTTCGTTCTGTTTTTTCAGAATTTTTTCTATATAACTATTATACCGGTTATCGATCAAATCCCGATGAATACTATGAGGAAGGTTCAAATTATCCTCTAATTAGAACTGAATTAACGAGAAACTATAATTATAGTCAGATCAATATTAATGGTAAATCTCAACCGTGTGCTGCACATTACTTTCTTGTTGTGGATTCTGTTTTGAAAAAACCATTTCCACCAGATTCAATTATGATTATTCTTGTCAATACAAATTTAGAGGCAGCATTAGATTGGGATAATACTTCAGATGGGTTTGATTATGCCTTTTCAATTTCAAAAGATTCAAGTGAACAATTCTTAAAACGAATTTCTACAAATTTATTTTCGAGATTTCAATTAAGTGATCCAACTAATTGGAAAGACTTTGTAATTCTGAACAATACTAAATCTGTTCAACCCATTGTCAGTTATAAAAATTTCGCATTCCCGATGCCAGTTAACTTTTCTAAATCAAAGCTTGTAAATATCCCGTTGCCATCAAACTGGGTAAATGCAAATGAAGTTGAGTTAATAATTTTAAGTTCTTCGATGGATTTGGTTTATAAAGGTAAAAAAGTCCCTCAGGTTTTTGAAGATAAATTAGTTGTGAATTGGGATGGAAAGGACTTGAATGAGAAACAAAGTGCATCAGGAATATTTTTTTATGTTGCAATTAACGAAGAAGAAAAATCAACTGGTAAGATTGTAATTCTCAATGAATGAAATAAACTTAATTGTAGAAAATTTGAAAAAAGTTTTTAATAGAAGATTAGTTTTTACCAATCTGAGTTTTGAACTCAAACAAGGTGAAAGTCTTATTGTTACCGGGAAAAATGGTTCAGGTAAATCGACATTAATAAAAATTCTTTCCGGATATTTAACTGAATCAAATGGTAAAGTAGAATATCAACTCAATGGAAAGAAAATTGATAGAGAAAATTTTTACCAAATAGTTGGAGTTGTTTCTCCATATCTTGTGCTTTATGAAGAATTTAGTTCCTTTGAAAATTTACAATTAATATCAAAGATCAGAGGATTGAAAATCTCAGAAGAAAAGATAAAAGATGTACTAAATTTTGTTGATCTTTTTGATAGACGCAATGATCTTGTTCGTACATACTCATCGGGAATGAAACAAAGATTAAAATATGCATCGGCAATTCTTCACTCACCATTTGTTTTATTACTTGATGAACCCACTTCAAATCTCGATCTGGATGGGAAAGAAATTGTTGAAAAAGTTGTAGATGAATATCGCAAAGACAAGATTTTAATTGTTGCAACAAATGAATCGCAGGATTTCAAATTTGGTGATCAAATTATTAATCTGGATGAATATAAATTAAATGATAAATCAAGATGAAAAAGATCTATTATATATTTTATAAGGATTTTACTTCAGAGCTTCGGATGCGTTATGCGATTAATGCTTTGATAATGTTTGTGATTGTAGCAATCAGCACAATTTTATTTTCAATTGGCAGTGAAAGAGCACCGCAGAATGTTTATGCTGGAATGTTCTGGGTAGTTGTGTTTTTTTCAGCAATGTCCGGTTTATCAAGAGTTTTTGTATCAGAAGAGGAAAGGGGAACAACTCTAATTCTTTCACTAATTGCCAATCCGATTTCAATTTATCTCGGAAAATTTTTGTTTAATCTTGTACTCATCTTTTTTATAAATACATTGATTGCAATTTTATATTCCATGTTGTTCCAGGATTTTGTTATTCAAAATTGGAAAAGTTTTATCTATGCGTTTATTCTGGGAAATATTGGAATTGCCGGTTCATCAACTATAATTGCATCGATAATTGCAAAAGCCAATGTGAAAGGAACATTATATCCAGTTCTTGCATTTCCTGTTTTACTTCCACTGATTATGATGTTAATTGAAATAACTAAATCTGCTTTAGAAGGGAATCCAATTTCTGATGTCAGTGCTGAGTTTATGGTTCTGATTTCTTATGATATTGTGATGATAACCGCTTCAATAATGGTCTTTGATTTAATCTGGAGAGATTAAATAGTTCATTGAATAAAAAATATCACAAACTTATTTTTGAGATAAAATATGAAAACACTCTGGAAAATTTTTCTTCTCGTATTAATCACATTAGTTTTAGTAGGGGGATTAATTCCACCAATTGTAGAAAATCCTAAAAGCTTTTTTGAATTTCCCATAATTCCCGGATTGGAAGATAAGGCACGAATTATTTTCTTTCATGTTCCGACTGCATGGCTTACTGTTTTGGCTTATCTAATGGCAATGTATTTCGGAATTAGATTTTTACGGAATAAAGATATTTATGATGACATAAAATCTGTTTCCGCTGCTGCTTTGGGAATGTTGTTTTGCATACTGGCAACTTTGACTGGTTCTGTATGGGCTAAATTTACCTGGGGCTCTTTCTGGCACTGGGATCCTCGAGAAACAAGTATTTTTATTTTGCTATTGATTTATGGAGCTTATTTTGCTCTTCGTTCCGCACTGGAAAATGAAGAAAAGAGAGCGAGACTTTCAGCTATTTATTCTATTATTGCTTTTCTAACTACTCCATTCTTCATTTTTATTATGCCGAGATTAATGATAGGACTTCACCCAGGTTCACTTGAAATTGATCCAGCAACAGGACAGGTTAAAGCAAGTGCAAATCCAGTTATTAAATTTCAAATGGCTGCAAATATGAGAGTTGTCTTCTTCGTGTCTCTCGCTGCCTTTACAATTCTATATTTCTGGTTATGGAATTTGACTCACAGAATTTTTAAATTGGATTATAACTCACAAAAAGAAATTTAGGAGAGAAAAACGTGGAAAGCGTATTTAATTTTCTTGAAAATAATTCTATTTACATAGTAATGTTAATTGTTCTTTTAGTCTGGTTAGGAATATTTGCATTCGTTTATAACCTTGATAAAAAAATCAAAAAATTAGAGGAGAGAATAAACCAATGAAAGCAATATATTATCTGGGTGGCTTTATAATTTTAGTCTTTTTAGGACTCTTGTTTTATAACTTCACACGAACAAACATTGAATATGAGAGTGATTTTTCAAAAGTAATGAGCAGTGGTAAAGTCTGTAAAGCAACAGGTGTCTGGGTTAAAGAAAAATCATTTCAGGAAGATATTCAGCAAAGAAAATTTGTCTTCTACTTAAGAGATGCTAAAAACAATGAAATGAAAGTCGTTTATCATGGTGTGAAACCAAATAATTTTGAAATTGCAACAAATGTTGTAGTCACAGGAAAATATCAGGATGGTTTTTTCCACGCAACTGATGTTTTAACTAAATGTCCATCAAAATACGAAGGAACAAAAACTCAATCGAGCAATTCTTGATCTTTAAAAAATTAGGAGAAATTTATGTTAGGTAATGTTTTAACAACAATAGCTTTTGTAGCTGCACTTTTTTCGACTGTAATGTATTTTCTGAACTTTCGTGGTTATGAGAATGCACTGAATTATGCAAGAGTTTCTTTTCATATAATGGCAACTTCTACTATACTCGCAAGCGTATTTTTGCTTTATTTAATACTCACTCATCAATTTCAGTATAAATATGTTTACAGCTATAGTGATACAAGTCTTCCACTGGGCTTATTAATTTCAACCTTTTATGCAGGGCAGGAAGGCAGCTTTTTATTGTGGGCATTATGGATGGCAATCATCGGTGTAATATTACAGCAATATGCTTCAGCTCGTGGTGATCTTGAACCAAGAGTAATGTCTGTTTATTCTCTGGTTCAATCATTCCTCCTTTTGATGATTACACCAATAGTAAAAAATCCTTTTGCTCTAATTTATTCCGAACAATTTATGGCTTCTGCTTCGACAATAAATATGCAATTTTTGAATCTCCCATTCATGGCTGATTATTTGTTCACGGATAATTCAACCGGTCAACATTATGTAAAAATTGATCAAACTTTAGTTGATTTGTTGAAAAATGCTGGTATAAGTTTTAATGATTTCATCGTCAATGGAAGAGGTTTGAATCCACTTCTTCAAAATTTCTGGATGCAAATTCATCCACCGACTTTGTTTGTCGGATTTGCTTCAATGAGTGTTCCTTTCTCATTTGCTTTTGCAGCGTTAATGAAAAATGATTATAAAGAATGGATAAAACAATCTTTGCCTTGGACACTTTTTGGTGCGATGGTTCTTGGACTTGGAATTATGTTAGGTGGATATTGGGCTTATGGTGTTTTAGGTTGGGGAGGATACTGGGCATGGGATCCTGTTGAAAATTCTTCTCTAATTCCGTGGATTATTTCTGTTGCAACATTACACACAATGCTCGTTCAGAAAAAAACTGCTAACGAAAATAGTATTGGTGCGTTTGCAAAAACTAATCTGGTACTTGTGATTTTATCTTTCATTCTTGTTCTTTACTCAACATTCTTAACTCGTAGCGGTGTTTTAGGTGATGCATCAGTCCACAGCTTCGTCGATCCTGGATATTTTGCTTATTTGTTATTATTAATTTTCATGGGAACATTTACCGCTCTCGGTGCTGGTGCTTTAATTTATCGATGGAAATACTTACAGCAAATCACACCATCACGGAACAATCTTCTGTCGCGTGAATTTGCTTTGTTTACTGGCGCAGTTGTTTTAGGTGCTTCTGCACTTGTGACTTTTCTGGGAACTTCCGCTCCAATTCTTGGAAAATCGGTTCAAATTGAGTTCTACAATCAGATGAATCTTCCACTTGGAATTTTAATCGGTTTGATTAATGGATTGAGTTTACTGGTGAAGTGGAAATCATCTGATGCAAAAGAATTATTAAGAAAATCTGTTTTTTCTCTTTCTACAGCAATTATTTCAACCATAATCATGGTTGCAGCTGGTGTTAGAGATTTTAAGATGATATTGTTTGCATTTGCATCGGCTTTTGCTTTCTTTGTTAACGCTGAAATTGCATTTAAAATTCTACGAAGAAATCTGAACAAAATTGGTGCTTACGTTGCTCATATGGGATTAGCACTGCTCTTTTTAGGTGTGATTGCTTCTTCAAAATATGATCAATCAATAGATGTTAATCTCATAAAAGGTGAAGCAGCTGATGTGTTCGGTTATAAGATGATTTTCACTGGTTACTCACCGACAGCAGATGGGAAATATAAATTCAATATACTCATATCGAAAAATGGAAAAGAATACATCACATCGCCAATCATGTATTATAGTGAATATAATCAGGGAATTATGCGAAATCCTGATATTGTGCCCTTCGTTACAAAAGATATTTATATCTCTCCAATTTCTTATGACGATGGTTCTTCTTCTGAAAGTGCTGGAACAACCTATAAGATTAAAAAAGGTGAATCAGTTAAACATAATGAAGTTGAAATACAATTTTTAGATTTTGATTTTCCTGAAGATGCAAGACAAAAAATGATGAGTGGTGGTGATTTCACACTTGGTGCAAAGTTGGTAATTAAAAGTTATGGCAAGTCTCAAGAAGTTGAACCTAAATTCGAGATGAGAGAAAGACAAAAAGTTGATTTGCCCGTAAGATTAAATCAAGAAAATTTAGAGATCAAATTAGTTTCTTTATCTGCTAATGATAAATCTGTTACGATTGAAGTAAATGAATTAAATAGAACTCAAACTAAGACTTCAGATCATAGAGAGGTTCTTGCTATTACAGCAAGTATTAAACCTTTTGTTGGACTTGTGTGGCTTGGGACGGTTGTTATTGTGATGGGTTTCTTTTTGTCAATGATAAGAAGATCAAAAGAATTTAAAGAATAAAAGCTTTATGAAAAGGTCACCTTCCCGGAATACTTATCCGAGAAGGTGACTTTAATATTTACTTCTTAATATACTTTTCTGGATTGTCTTTGAATTTCTTCATACATTTTTTGCAGCAGAAATAATAAGTCTCGCCTTTGTATTCCATTTTAAGTTCAAGATCTGCTTCTTCACCTGAAACTACACAAACCAGATCATCAGCTTTTGTGACTTCCTTTTTATTGGAAGTACTTGATTGACTGCCAGATTTTTTTTCCTCGACAGTCTTAGAAACTTTCTCCTGCTTAACGATTTCTTTCTTTTGTTTTTCCTGAGCATTTAGATTGGATGAGGAAGAAAGATTGGTTAATCCTGTTATGAAGAAAAACAAAATTAAAACAACAATGAGATTTTTAGTTTTCATAGTAACTCCTTTATTTAATTTTTAATTTTTGTTACAAGTAAAACAGAGAAAGGATTTATAAAGTTTCTATTTAACGAGTTTGGATATTTGTTTGAATTCTTCCGAACGGCATTCTTCAAGAAGTTCAAATAAAACTGCTTCTGTCGATGTAATAATTGCCCCTTCGTTAGAAAATCTTATTAAAGCAGCATTATAATCACTTTCTTTTCTTGATGAAATTGCATCAATCGGTACATTTACTTGAAATCCATTAGCAAGTAAATCAAGCACAGTTTGCATCACGCAGACATGAGATTCTATTCCTGTTACAACTATTTGATCAAGCTTTTTTTCTCTTAAAGTATAGAATAAATTTTCAGCACCATAACAACTAAAAGTAAGTTTTTGAATTGCATCCAGCGGTTGAAGATTTGGGAGTATCAGATTTGTTGTAGGACCCAGACCTTTCGGGTATTGTTCAGTGTAATAGATGGGAATGTTTAGAATCTTAAAACCATTAATCAATTTGTTAATGTTTTCGACAAGAGATTGACCCTTTCTCATTACATTTAAAATTTTTTCCTGAACATCAATGATTAACAAAGCGGTTCTTCTACGGTTAAGAATTTTTGGATTTCTAATCATGATTTTTTTCCTATAAATAGATTTTTTGCAGACCGTATTTTCCACAAGCATACATCATCAATATCGATGAGAATGCTGAAATTGCATCGGGAATATTTTCAGCAGGTAAGACAAGATCATAAGTTTTTGCGACCAGCTTAAACCTTGATAGTAATTCTTTCAATTCACTTCGAGTTGGAAAACCATGCCAGTAGGAAACCTGATCGATTATCATATTCGAGAATCTTCGGAAGAATTCATCCAGTGAAAGATGATTCACTGATTGAGGAGTTTTTATTCTGCATATCTTAATTAAATCATTAAAATATTGATCCCAATTTTTAGCTAAATCTCTATTTTTTTCCTTTCTCAAATTCAAGGCAAATTTGAAGTCAAAGTTTGGTTTAGAGATTCTCTTAAAATTTGGAATCAATGGATATAAATCGAAAATGGTTGTATAAGAATTTTGAACTTTGTAAACCCATCTATTTTTTAAGGTTCGCCAGGAGTAAATCTGAATTACAGGTGATTCCTGACTATCAACTATTATATATTTCGATTTATCATAATTAATTACAGTTATCCAATGTTCCCAATTGTCAACACAGAGAATGCATGGGATTTTTTTTCTCAAATATTTATTGAGGGTTACTCGGGCTTTTTTTTCGTTCTTTCTCCGAATTGAAATTAGAGTGCAATTATAATATTTAGTAGCTTTCGCGAGAGAAAGTTCATCGGTTCCATTCCACCAGGTTGTACCGGCTTTCTGTGCGATTTCCAATTCATTCTCGAATCTGCCGTGCATTAAAAGTGCATATTTTAATGCGAAGGGACCGCAAATCCATTCGTTGGGTTGGGGGTAAAAACTCATAGTGAAGGCAATTTTAATTATTTAGAATTGAACAATCAAGAAAAACCAAAATTTTATTGTAATAAAAAGAAAATCTCAAAAATTTTCAAAAAATAAGGTTTTTTTACAATATAAGGGGTTTTATAAGTGGTCAATCATCCTTAAGATAAGTTGAGAAATCAAATTCTATTTTTTCTTCACAGTAAAATGGTTCGCCATATTGTTTGCCTATCAAAAAACCGAAATATTCTGAACGAGATTTCAGGTAATTCAAAAATTCAGGTGTTGAGATCAAAGTTTTTGGTTCGGAATTATTCGGATTGTAAAATTGACTTGAGTATGCAAGAACAGCTTTCATTTTTTTTTCGAAATGAGGTGAGATATCGTAAATGAATGTTGGTTCAAAAGGATATGTCTGCATAAAATAAAAAACTTTTCTGGGTCTGTATGGTTCGAGTGAGTGGCGAATTTTATATTTTTTTAAGCCTGAATAAAATATAGATTGTTTGATCAACTGTGCAGCTGCTTCATGGTCTGGATGACGATCTTTGAAATATGGTGCAAAGACAATTTTGGGTTTTAGTCTTCTTATTGTTTCTACTACAAGTCTGATTGATTCATGATTAACTTCGATGTTTCCATCCTTAAGTTTTAAGTTATTTCTGAAATGAATTCCGAGTATTTCACTGGCTTTATCAGTTTCTTTTTTTCTCGTTGCTAAATTTCCTCTTGAGCTTAGTTCGCCACGAGTTAAATCAATTATTCCGACTTTCAATCCTTTCTGAGCAAGGGAGATAATAGTTCCTCCCATCGAAAGTTCAACATCATCAGGGTGAGCACCAAAGGATAATACATCAAGAAGTTGTTCACGCATATTGAATTCCATTTTTTTAAAAATAATAAAATGAAATGATTAGATAATTATGGCTAAAAATTTTTTATCAATTTATTAAAATGAAAATGAGAAGAGAAGATCTTTGATTATTAAATCAGATTGTTTGTGAAAAATGATTTTGGATTATAAGATTTGTAATATTTTCAAGTTCGTCCAACAATCTTTCAGAAATTTTTTCATTTAAATTGAAATTCATTCCTGAAATTCCGTAGATGTGAATTTCATCTGGAAGCAAATTTAGTTGTTCTGCAATTTTTATTACCTCCATAACTGCAAGTGCATGGGAAGAATAAAATTTAATATTCAACGCTGGTAAATTTTTATTTATAACTAGATAATTTACTTTTCCAATTCTATTCTCATCATTCGTAATTGCTGCATCAATAATGATAATTGGATTATATTGTTTGAAATGGTTAAGTAGATCCGTTATATCCCCATTTGATTCGATTATATTAACATCAGGGAATTTTTGTTTGAGTGAACGGGCAACCAATAAACCTATAGCGTCATCACCACGAAACTCATTCCCAATTCCAATAATTAGAGGGTTCATAGAAATATATATTAATCTTCACTAATAATTTGGAGATTTAAGAAATGAGTCGCACATGAAATACATGGATCGTAATTTCTAATTGCCTTCTCTAATTTCCATTGCAATTCGTTTTTGGGTAAATGCATATATTTAGTGACAAATTCGTAAAGGTCTTTTTCAATTTGTTTTTGATTTTGTGAAGTTGGCGGGACAATCTTCGCTGATTCTATTAAGTTATCTTTTCCAACTTTGTAGCGATGATATAAAATTCCTCTTGGAGCTTCAGTGCAACCGTAACCTACACCTTCTTTCATTTCAAATTCAACATAAGGTTTTGTATCCCAATTCATGTTTTCAATTATTCTTAAGGCTTCGTCGCAAGCATAAACTGTTTCAACAGCTCTTGCTATTATGCTCTTAAATGGATTTGTCACTGGTGGAGTAAATCCAACTTCTTTTGAAATTTCTTGAGCAATAGGTGAGAGTTTATCAAAATTCAAATTAAATCTTGCAAGTGGACCAACGAAATAAGGTTCACCTTTTTTGTTAACCGAATGCAAAGCGTTTGAATGTGCAACATGTTCTTCAAAGAAATTGTTTTCATATTCACTGATGTCAATATCAACTCCACGATTTGACACAAGTCTTCCCTCGTTAAAAGGATATTCATCGGGATGTCTAAGCACAACGAATTCATAATCGGAATCAAATTCCGGGAAAGGAAGAGAAGATGTCCACCGCACTGCTTCTAATGCAGCATCTCGTGCCCACTTCAGTCGTTCTAGCAAGAGGAGGAATTCAGATTTTTGTGGGATGCTGTAGAAGCCTCCTACCCGCACATTTATTGGATGTATTTCTCTTCCTCCCAGAAGATTAACAATATCATTTCCAATCTTTTTTAATTCAAGAGCTTTTTTTACAACTTTGGGATGATCTTTGGCAATTTGTAGTGCATCTTCATAACCGAGAAAATCTGGCGCATGTAAAAGAAAGATGTGCAGGACATGACTTTCGATCCATTCACCACAATAGAGCAATCTTCTCAATTCTCTAGTAGGTCCTTCTATTTTAATTCCCGCAATTCTTTCCATTGCATGGATTGAACTCATTTGATAGGCAACAGGACATATTCCACAAATCCTTGCTGTAATATCTGGTGCTTCTGTAAAATGTCTTCCGACTAAAAAGGCTTTAAAGAATCTTGGCGGTTCAAAAATCTTAAACTTCAGGTCTTTAATTTTATTCTCTTTGATTTTTACAATTAATGAACCTTCTCCTTCAACTCGAGAAAGGTAATCAACAACAATTGTTTTACTTTTCATAAGCTTCGCTCTCCTTACGGAATGGATCTGCATAGGAATTGAAATTTCTAAATGTTCTGACTATATCATAGTTGCTTAATCCAATCTCTTCAAACTTATTGGCAAGAGATGAAGTGTTTGGGGCTTCCTTTGGACCATAACAACCAAAACAGGGTCGATTATAAGTTGGACATAATGCATTGCATCCAGCGTGGGTAACAGGACCCAGGCATGGTTTTACTTCAGCTACATTTACACATGTAACATTTTTTCTTTTGCACTCAATGCAAACACTGGTGTTGGGAATATTTGGTTTTCGATTATTGATAAAAGCATTTAATACTTCAATCAATTGATATTTGTTAATTGGACAACCACGCAATTCATAATCCACATATACATGATGTGAAATGGGAGTTGAATTTTGAAGTGTTGAAATAAATTTTGGATTTGCATAAACAAGATTGATAAATTCTTTTACATCTTTGAAATTCCTTAGCGCTTGAATTCCTCCAGCAGTAGCGCAAGCTCCGATTGTAATCAAAACTTTTGATTGCCTTCTAATTTTGTGAATTCGTTCCGCATCGTGGGGGTTGTGATTGAACCTTCAACTAAAGAAATATCATATAGACCTTTGATAAGAACTCTCGTTGCTTCAGGGAAATTCGCTATTTCAACTACATCAGCTACTTCGAGTAATTCATCTTCACAATCTAAAATACTCAATTGACAACCATCACATGATGCGAATTTCCAGACAGCTAATTTTGGTTTTTTAGTTTTTACTGCCATATTTATAACTCTCTTTTACCGAATAGATGTTCAATTTCTTTATAACTGAAAACTGGATCATCTTTGCAAATAAATTTTATACCGTATTGACAATGACCACAAAAACCGATTCCACACTTCATGTTTCTTTCCATTGAAACAAAGATATTCTCTTTTGCAATTCCACGTTTAATTAATTCAATTATTGTATATCTCATCATTATTTCGGGTCCACAAACCATAGCAATTGTGTTTAGTGGATCGAATGGTGCACGAGGTATTAATGTAGTCACAACGCCAACATTCCTCGTCCAGTTTTTTATGGCTCTATCGACTGTAACTATTATATCTATATCAAGTCTCGAACGAAGTTTCTCAAGCTCTTTGCGATAAAGAATATCCTGGAGTGTTCTTGTTCCATAAAGCAGAATTATTCTTCCATAATATTCACGATGAGCAAGCAGACGATAAATTACGGGTCGAAGAGGAGCCAGACCAATTCCTCCGGCAACCAATAAAACATCATTTCCAACAGCTTCTTTAACTGGCCAGGGTCTGCCATAAGGTCCTCTTATTCCAACAATATCATCTTTCTTTAATTTTACCATTTGTTTTGTTACAGTACCAACTGCTCGAGTGGTGTGAACGAGTATCCCATTTCTATTCGGATCACCACTGATTGAAATTGGTACTTCACCAACTCCAAAAATATAAATCATATTAAACTGACCTGGCTCGAAATGAAAACCATTTTTTGAATCAAGAGATTTTAATTCCAGCGTAAAAGTATCGTGAGTTTCCTTTATGAATTTTTGTACTTTATAATTAGATGGGATCATTGCTTGCATAATCTTACCTTTCAAGAAAGAAGTTGATCATTAATCATTTTTTGCCATACAAATCGAGTAATTGAATTCTCATTGCGTTTATTCTTTGCTCAAAAATATTGGCGAGGCGTTTCATAATTTCATATCCTAATCCTGGATCACTTTCACATTTATTTCGCAGGCAAGTACCATCCAGTTCAATCACTCTTGTCAGTTCGACTGCTCGAGCATCAAATCTCCATTGATACGGAGGAACCATTCAGGACCAACCAATAATCTCACCTTCACCAAGAGTTTGAATAATTATTGAACCAACTTCTGGTGAATAAATTTCAAGGGCAACCTTTCCAGAACGAATTATATAGAAAGAATTAGCTTCTTTATTCTCCTTAAAGATGTATTTACCAGGTTCGAAGACAACATTCTTTGCACATCCAACAATTAATTGAATATGTTCAGGACTGAGTCCGGCAACGAAAGGATGTTCAACAAGAATTTTTTCTAAAGTTTCCATTTATTATTCCTCCATTGAGGTAAATTGATAATTAGAGATTTTTTTAATGTTAGTTGTCTCCACTGTAATATCAATACCCACAGGGCACCAGGTTATGCATCTTCAGCAGCCAACACAACCTGATGTTCCAAATTGTTCATACCAGCTTGCCAGTTTGTGTGTTAACCATTGTCTATATCGACTTGCAACAGAGACTCTGCCACTTCCACCATGAATATATGAGTATTCAAGTGTGAAACAGGAATCCCATTTTTGTATTCTTTCTGATTTTGTCCTTTTCAAATCAGTTTAATCTTCAACAGTCATGCAAAAACATGTTGGATATACAATTGTACAGTTTCCACATGCAAGGCATCGTTTTGCTACTTCATCCCAGACAGGTGACTCAATGTTTTTCAACAAAATTTCTTTTAAGTTTTGAGTGTCAAGTCGTTTTTCTATCTGTGAAATAGTTGATTGAATAACTCTATTTTTAGCTTCAATATCATTTTGACTAACGTCTGCAGTCCTCAGTTCATTTAATAAGTCGTTTCCTTCATCACTGCCAGCTTCTATAATAAAATAATGTTTGTTGCTTTCGTGAATTTCAGTTAGTAAAAGATCATATCCATTTTTAATTTCAGGACCGGAATTCATTGAAGTACAGAAACAATTTTCTGCTGCTTTTGAACAGTTCACACCAATTATAAATGCATTTTTTTTCGGAGTTTTATAAACATTATTCTGATATTCACCGCCTAAAAAAACTTTATCTTGAATTTCAATTGCATTCAATTCACATGATCTTACACCAATGAAGGCATATTTAATTGGTTCGGGATTTTCATTTTTGATTTCAATTTTTTCCCATTATAAAATGCAGTGAAGATTTTTTGTATGGATGGATATAAATATTTTTTTCATGATTGTGGTCCAACAACATAATTAAAATATAATGGCTCATTTGTTTTGTCCAGACGATAGAATCCTGGTTTTTGAATATCAGTATAGCTTTGCGGCAGATCACTTGAACTAAAAATTTCTGAATAAACAATTGCGCCATTATGAATGGTAGGACCAATTACTTTGTATCCTGATTCTCTCAACTTCGTGATGAGATTATCAAGTTCACTTATTTCAATTACTTTTATAAACGACCTTTAATTTAGGTTTATCATTTTCAATCAATCGATGTGCCATTAGAAAATTTTAATTTAATTAGTTTAATCATAAGAATAGGAAATTATATTCTCAACATTGCAATTATTCTCTAAATGAGTTTCTTAATTATGAAGTATAATTTATAATTGACAATGAGTGAGCTGTTAAAAATTTATTTGAATCTATAATCAATATTTTTTATCAAGGTGTTTCGATTCACTAAAAATACAACATTTCGAATTTCTCATAACTCTGTCCATGTCTAGCTAATTCAAAATATCATAAGTTTAGTTTAAATATTCTTCACAGTAGTTATAAATTCCGCACTTTAAAGTAAATCTTTTTATTATTCCTTTTTCACTTATCTTCTAAAACCTTTTATCAAATATTCAATCATCCAAAAGAATTTTTTACTCTATGTAAATTTTTACAGTAATAATGTAAAATATTGACTTGATTTTTAAAATTTATTGTTATATTTGCAATTAAAAGAAAATATTTACAAAATTATGACAGCATCAATAAAAGAAATTGCTAAAAAGGCAAATGTTTCAATAGCCACTGTTTCAAGGGCATTAAACGATCACCCCGGGGTTAAGCCAGAGACAAAAGAATTAATTTTTGAAATCGCTCGTGAACTTAATTATGAACCAAGTGGATTGGTGAAAACCCTCATTCGTCGAAATAAAGATGTTGTTGGATTTGTCGTTCCTGAAATCTGGGGAGAATTTTATACGGATATTATTAATGGTCTTGATGATGTTGCCTCTAAAGAAGGCTTTCATTTGATTGTTGCAAGTTCACATAGTAAGAGAAACATTGTAGAATCGGTACTTAATTTTATGCAAGAAAGTTTAGTCGATGGAATAATTTTGATGATTCCTTCAATGAATGAACAGGTGAAAGAGTTGATTACTAAATCAAAGACACCAATCGTTCTGATTACAGGAAAAAATGAGTGGGGAAATATAAGCACTGTTAGTATTAATAATTTTCAAGGTACTTATTCGATGACTAAGTTTTTAGTCGAACAATTGGGTTATCAAAAGATTGCTGTTATTCGTGGACCTGACGAAAATTACGATTCTTCCGAAAGACTCGAAGGTTTTATTTCAGCAATGCTTGAGCTTGGAATTCCGATTAAGAATGAGTGGATTCTATCTGGCAATTTTGATGTTCGGGGTGGAGAACTTGCATGCAGTAGATTACTTGCTATGATTGAAAAACCAGAGTTAATTTTTTGTTTTAATGATATGATGGCTTTAGGATGTTATAAGCACATAAATAAAGTTGGTCTTTCTATCCCAGATGATATTGCAGTGGTTGGTTTTGATCATATAATGTTATCAGAAATTATTCATCCAACATTGACAACTGTTCATGTTCCAAAGAGAGAGTTAGGTTCAGAGGCAATGAATATTCTTCTTCAATTAATTAGAAATAGAAATAAAAATATTGAAGCAAAACATATTAAAGTTTCTACTGGATTTGTAGTTGGAGGTTCCACTAAAAAAATAAGGTAATATGGGACTTTATCAATCTAAATACGGTTATTTCACTGATGATTATAAAGAGTATGTAATTACAAATCCTTTCACATCCAGGCCTTGGGTAAATGTTATATCAAATGGACAATATGGATTGGTTATATCTCAACTTGGCGGTGGATTTAGCTTCCTGGAACATTCTGAATTCAATAGATTAAATCGATGGCATCAAGACTTAATTCAGGATAATTGGGGAAAATATTTTTACATAAAAGATTTAGAAGCACAAAAATATTTTTCACCAACTTATTTGCCATCAAAAACTGAACTTAATTTTTATGAAGTAATTCATGGTCAGGGATATACAAAATTTAAATCAAGATACAAGCAAATAGAAACTAATTTGAAGGTATTCATTCCCTGGAATGAATCAATCGAAATTTGGGACTTTGAAATAGTCAATAATTCAAACAAGAAACTGAATCTTGAAATTTATTCATATTTTGAATTTTGTTTGGGATCATCTACAGATTTTCATCGAGAATTTCACAAGTCCTTCATTGAAACTCATTTTTCCGAAGATTCGAACTCGCTAATTGGTAAAAAAAGATTGTGGGAAATTCCAATTCAAAACCGTGGTCACTGGAACATTGATTATCCTTATATTGGATTCATATCTTCGTCCGAAAAAATTATAGAGTATGAAGGTGACAAAGAGAAATTTTTAGGACTTTATGGTTCCCTTGAAAAACCGAAAGCTGTATTGGAAGGGAGGCTTTCTAATACAACTGGTAAGTGGTTTGATCCGATTGGTTCTGTTAAAATCGTAGTGGAAATAGAACCAGGAAAGAGCAAAAGATTTAATTTTATACTCGGCTTGAAAAAAAGCGTAGATGAGATCAAAGAAGTTGTTCGAAAATATTCAAATCACAATTTTGTTGAAAAGTGTTTAGAGGAAATACAGGAGAATTGGGATAAAATTCTTTCTACTTTTGAAATTGATACTCCTGATCATTCCATCAATCTTCTTGTAAATCGATGGTTAAGATATCAGGCGATTTCCGGCAGGTTATGGGCGAGAACAGCATACTATCAACAATCCGGTGCGTTTGGATTTAGAGATCAACTTCAGGATAGTCTTGTCTTTTTAACAATTGATCCATTAAAAACAAAAGAACAAATTTTGCTTCATACAAAACACCAGCTCAAAGATGGACAAGTACTGCACTGGTGGCATCCGATTTCAGAAACAGGACTTCAAACAAACATGACAGACGATTTACTCTGGCTGCCTTTCCTGGTCAATCAATATATTCTGGAAACAAATGATTATTCAATTCTTGAGGAAAGATCGGAATACTTTGATGATAAAGAAAATCTCGATTCAATCTTGAGTCATTGTATCAAAGCGATTGATAAAGTATTATCAAGATTTAGTGAACGCGGACTTCCACTTATTGGTGCAGGTGATTGGAATGATGGTTTAAGCGCCGTTGGGCTTGAATGGAAAGGTGAATCAATCTGGTTAGCTGAATTTCTTTTTTTGATCTTAAAAGGCTTTGAGAAAATTTTACGAGACATTAATGAAAACAAAAAAGCTGATGAATATTCTAATCGTGCTTTAAATCTTCAAAAAGCATTTAACGAATATGCATGGGATGGTGAGTGGTTTTATAGAGCTACTAAAGATAATGGCGATAAAATTGGAAGCAAAGAGAATGAAGAGGGGAAAATTTATCTCAATGCTCAAACCTGGGCAGTCATAAGTGATATTGCACCTGAGGATAAACAAATTCAAGCTCTGAAATCTATTGAAAAATATTTATTGAAAAAGAACGGACCACTTTTACTATATCCTGCATATTCAAAGCCTGATAATTTAATTGGATATCTTTCACGGTATGCACCAGGAAGAAGAGAAAATGGTGGAGTTTACACTCACGCTGCAACATGGTCAATCTGGGCATATTCCTTAAAAAAGAATAAACAATTAGCTTATGAGATTTACAAACGACTTTCACCTGTATTGAATGGGCTTAATCCAGATGAATATGTTGCTGAACCTTATGTGACTCCAGGAAACATTGAAGGTCCAGATTCTCCACTTTATGGTATGGGAGGATGGACCTGGTATACCGGATCAGCAGCGTGGTTTCAAAAAGTGATTGTAGATTATTTAATTGGTGTGAGGGCGGGAAAAGACGGATTAATAATTGATCCAAACTTCCCTGATGAATGGGAATCAGTGAGAGTTAAAAGACTATTTCGTGGAAAAGTTTATGATATAGTTTTTGAAAATCCGAATAGAAAATATTCTGGTGTTAATGAGATTTATATAAATGATAAAAAGTTTTCTGGTGTTGTGATTCCTGAACAGAACTGTAAATATAATTCAATAAAACTTAAACTTAAATAACAGGAGGACTTATGAATAAGTTACTTATTTCATTCGGCCTGTTACTCCTTTCTATTAGCTTATTAAATGCTCAGTTTGTAAATAGAAAGGATGTCATCTGGGCGAAGGTGACCACAGAGAACATAGTTCTTGATGGTCAATTAAATGAATCATCCTGGCAGAATGCTGAATCAGTAACGATTCGATATGGCCAGAGTGATATACCCACAAGCGGCTGGCGACCAGAGTTTAATGAGAATGCTATATATGATCCACTGGTAGCGACAATAAAGTTTTTAGCCAAAGGTGAGTATTTATATATGGCATTCATTGTGCAGGATTCATCGGTAGGGGGAAATGCAGATTGGGCACGGTGGGATGGAATATTGATGAATATCAAGGATAAGTCAGAGGGTACAAGACCAGCCAAGGCGGCAGAATTTTTCTATACCTATTGGTTAGCAGGATTGCCATCACCGTTGGATCAACCCAGACCTGGTGCACAACCGAGATTCATAGGGAAGTTTGGTAATTTTACAGATACCACAAGGACACCAGAGCAGATAGATGCATGGGATGCGTGGACAAAGATAAATGGTGTATCAAATGATGATAGTAGTTCAGATAATGGATATGTGGTAGAGATGAAAGTAAAGTTGAGTGCATTGGGATACAATCCGACATCGGCGAATGGGGATATAGCGATGGTTAATTTCAGTATCTGGGATTGTGATTGGTTGTTTGCAGGGGATCCACAGAGAATTGCATCGACGAGGACATGGTTACAAGGACCGTGGGGAAATACAAATTCTCATAATACGATGAGAGTGTACATAAGGCCAGATGTAACAGTAAATACGACAACATTGCCAGTAGTTGATATTGATAATGTCATACCATCACTTGCAAATGTTTCTGCGCCAGTACTTGATGGATATTTGAATGAGACAGCCTGGAGTGTAAATCCGATAGAGATAGCTTGGGGTAATAATACTATAAGGGATCAATATCCTGGTGCAGGACCATGGTTGAGTGGAGAATTTCAACCAGAGCTTGGAGGAAATCCAAGACCGCCAGTAGTAGATGCATCATATGGGAAATTTAGGTTAGCCTTTAAGGGGAATTATTTGTATGTCTCAGCCGATGTAAATGACCAGTTGTTGCAGGGTACAACGGTATATGATCAACTTGATGGGGTTATGATGACAGTAGCAGATTTTTCATCATACAATGAAGAGAATATACCGAATGCGAGGGAGTTATTGGTTGCCTTTGGATCTGATGGACAACCACAGGCGATGAATTATTTGAAGGCGATGGTAGATTCAGGATGGGCAGAAGTGTTTGTCAGGTTGAAGGGGAATTCGACAGTGAATAATAATTCAGATACTGATAGTGGATTTGTGGTTGAGATGAAGATAGATTACACAAAGCTTGGATATCGAGCAGGAGATCCATTCTTCTTTGGGTTGACATTGTTTGATGGAGATTCGTTTGATGATTCACTTGCAAATTATGGAACAAGGACATGGTATTTCAGAGAAAATGGTTGGGGCCCTGCTTATGCTTGGGGTAAGCTCGATCCTTATACAATCGTAAGTGGTGGTGGTCAAACTGTACAAACAAGACATGATGTCATCTGGGCGAAGGTGACCACAGAGAACATAGTTCTTGATGGTCAATTAAATGAATCATCCTGGCAGAATGCTGAATCAGTAACGATTCGATATGGCCAGAGTGATATACCCACAAGCGGCTGGCGACCAGAGTTTAATGAGAATGCTATATATGATCCACTGGTAGCGACAATAAAGTTTTTAGCCAAAGGTGAGTATTTATATATGGCATTCATTGTGCAGGATTCATCGGTAGGGGGAAATGCAGATTGGGCACGGTGGGATGGAATATTGATGAATATCAAGGATAAGTCAGAGGGTACAAGACCAGCCAAGGCGGCAGAATTTTTCTATACCTATTGGTTAGCAGGATTGCCATCACCGTTGGATCAACCCAGACCTGGTGCACAACCGAGATTCATAGGGAAGTTTGGTAATTTTACAGATACCACAAGGACACCAGAGCAGATAGATGCATGGGATGCGTGGACAAAGATAAATGGTGTATCAAATGATGATAGTAGTTCAGATAATGGATATGTGGTAGAGATGAAAGTAAAGTTGAGTGCATTGGGATACAATCCGACATCGGCGAATGGGGATATAGCGATGGTTAATTTCAGTATCTGGGATTGTGATTGGTTGTTTGCAGGGGATCCACAGAGAATTGCATCGACGAGGACATGGTTACAAGGACCGTGGGGAAATACAAATTCTCATAATACGATGAGAGTGTACATAAGGCCAGATGTAACAGTAAATACGACAACATTGCCAGTAGTTGATATTGATAATGTCATACCATCACTTGCAAATGTTTCTGCGCCAGTACTTGATGGATATTTGAATGAGACAGCCTGGAGTGTAAATCCGATAGAGATAGCTTGGGGTAATAATACTATAAGGGATCAATATCCTGGTGCAGGACCATGGTTGAGTGGAGAATTTCAACCAGAGCTTGGAGGAAATCCAAGACCGCCAGTAGTAGATGCATCATATGGGAAATTTAGGTTAGCCTTTAAGGGGAATTATTTGTATGTCTCAGCCGATGTAAATGACCAGTTGTTGCAGGGTACAACGGTATATGATCAACTTGATGGGGTTATGATGACAGTAGCAGATTTTTCATCATACAATGAAGAGAATATACCGAATGCGAGGGAGTTATTGGTTGCCTTTGGATCTGATGGACAACCACAGGCGATGAATTATTTGAAGGCGATGGTAGATTCAGGATGGGCAGAAGTGTTTGTCAGGTTGAAGGGGAATTCGACAGTGAATAATAATTCAGATACTGATAGTGGATTTGTGGTTGAGATGAAGATAGATTACACAAAGCTTGGATATCGAGCAGGAGATCCATTCTTCTTTGGGTTGACATTGTTTGATGGAGATTCGTTTGATGATTCACTTGCAAATTATGGAACAAGGACATGGTATTTCAGAGAAAATGGTTGGGGCCCTGCTTATGCTTGGGGTAAGCTCGATCCAAATACTCTAGTTAGCGTTGATGATGAAATTGCAACTCCAGGAATAAATGGATATAAAATTATTGGTAATTATCCAAATCCATTCAATCCATCCACCAGGATTAGATTTATTTCTCCGAAAAATGGAGATGTAAAATTTATTGTCTATAACATACTTGGTCAGATTGTTAGAACTGAAATCATTGGTGCTGTTTATGGATTGAATGAATATATTTTTGATGCAAAAGGATTAGCATCAGGAATTTATTTGTACAAAGTTATGGATGAACATAGAACCTCCAGTAATACTGGTAAAATGATTCTGATTAAATAATCTGAATCAGTAGAGGTCTGGGATTCAAACCAGACCTCCTTTATTTTTAAAATGAGGTTAAGTGTTATGAAGAGATTTCAAATACTCATGGAGAATAAATTAATTATCCAATTTTTTGTTTTATTAATATTTCTTTTTCTAATTAAAGATTTATCAGCTCAATCGACAGGTAAAATTCGAGGACATGTAATTAGTGAAGATACAAATGAACCATTGGTTGGTGCGAATGTTTTAATAATTGGTACAAACCAGGGTGCTGCTACTGGTGTTGATGGTAATTATACTATAATAAATGTTAGACCAGGAATTTATTCTGTTCGATTTGGGTATGTTGGTTACAAAGCCAAGGTTGTTGAAAATATCATTGTTAATTCAGATCAAACAACTGTATTAAATGTTACATTAGAACCTACAACTTTAATTGGTGAAGAAGTAATTGTTGTTGCAAAAAGACCTATCGTAGAATTTAATCAAACAAGCACAGTTGTTTCTATTAATCGAGAAGATATCAAAGCTCTGCCAATTCAAAACCTTAAAGATATAGTCAACTTACAGGCTGGTGTTATCGATGGACATTTTAGAGGAGGAAGACTTGGTGAAGTTCAATATCAAATAGATGGAGTTAACATTACCAATCCTTATAACAATACTTCAATTCTTGAAATAGATAAATCAATGATTGAAGAAGTTCAGGTAATTAGTGGAACATTTGATGCTAAATATGGTCAAGCAATGTCAGGAATTGTCAATACTGTACTTCGTTCAGGGTCTGAGAAATTTCAAATATATGGTGAAATATATGGAGGAGATTATTTTACGGGTGATGTTAATCGATATCCATACAATAATTCTTTTTCACCAATTGGATTACAAAATATTCAATTATCATTGAGTGGACCAGCTGGGTTGCCAAAAACAACTTTTTTCCTTAATGGAAGGAGATATTATAACGAAGGTTATTTATTTGGCCAAAGAAGGTTTTCTCCTTTTGATAAACATGATTTTGAAAAGAAAATTTTTACAACAAGTGGTGATAATTCACTTGTACCACTTAATAATAGATTAGAGTGGAGTGGCCAGGCAAAAGTATTGAATACTTCAATTCCAAATGTCCAGATTTCATATCAGAATGTTTTTAATTATATCAAAGCAAAAAATTATAATCATTCATTTCGATTTAATCCTGATGGAACAAAAACAAATTACACAACTTCTTTCTCCCAGGGATTGAGTTGGGTTCACACACTATCGGAGAAAATGTTTTATAAGATTAACATCAGACAAAATTATTTTCAATATACAGATTTTGTTTACGAGGATTTATATGACCCAAGATATTTGCAAGCTGGTGCACCCAAAGGAGATGCAAACTATGAAGATGGCGCTATAGTTCAGGGAGTTGATCTGGGCAGATTCAAGCAGGAGACTTTTTCTTATTTACTCAAAGGTGAATTAACATGGCAGGCAACAAACAGTGATTATATTGAAGCAGGTCTTGAATGGCAATTATCAAAAATAACTTTTGGACCACCGGGATTTTTCATTTATACAACAGTTGATGGAGTTGAACAACTTCAACCACGTGAACAATATCCTCGAATGCCGGGATTAAGAACTTATCATCCACTTCAGATTGCAGCTTATCTTCAAGATAGAATCGAGTGGAATGATTTGGTTATAAGAGCTGGAGTTCGATTCGAACTTTTTGATGCAAGATCAACTATTCCTTCAGATTTACAGAATCCAGCAAATTCAATTACTGGCGCACCAGAATCAAGACCAAAGAGAACATCAGTCAAAACTGCTTATGCACCGAGACTAGGATTCAGTTATCCATTAACTGCACAATCTTCTGTTTATTTTAGCTATGGACATTTTTACCAATTGCCAGGACTTGGTTTATTATATGACAATGCAGATTACTCAATTCTGAATGAATTACAGGCAGGCGGAATTTCTTATGGGGTAATGGGCAATCCCGATTTAAAACCTGAAAAAACAATTCAATACGAATTTGGATTCAAACAAGCATTTACAGATTTCTTTGGAACTCAAATCTCATTTTTCTATAAAGATATCAGGGATTTATTGGGTGTTCAATTTGTTGATACTTATACAGCGGCACAGTATGCAAGATTTACAAATATTGATTTCGGACAGGTCTATGGATTTACTGTTTCTCTATATCAAAAAAACCTTGGTTATTTTAATTCATCATTAGACTATACACTTCAATATGCTTTTGGAAATTCTTCGGACCCTCGCGAAACAGCAAACAGAGCTGCGGCTGGAAAAGATGCAAGACCAAGAACAATTCCTTTCAACTGGGATCAAAGACATACCCTGAATATTTCTCTTATTTATTCCAATCCAGAATTACTAACTTTCTCATCAATAATAAGAATTGGTTCGGGACAACCTTATACTCCAGAAATTGGTACTGGCTTTGGTGCTGATCTTGAAACAAATTCAAGCAGAAAAAAAAGTTATGCCCTTGTTGATTTACGAATCGAAAAATTCTTTGAATTAAGCTTCCTGAGTTTAAGTGTCTTTACACGAATTACTAATCTTTTCAATTCGCATTTTGTTAATGGATTTGTATTTGCAAATACTGGAAGTCCAGATTATTCATTAACTCCATCTGTTCATCGTTCAGTATTGACTGATCCATCCAGATTTTATGAACCACGACGAATTGAAATTGGTTTTTCATTTAGATCAAAATGAGGGTTTTAATTATGATAAAAAAAAGTTCAGGTTTTTGTTTCCTTTTTCTTTTCAATGTTCTTCTGGCTCAAAATGATCTCGTTCCAGTAACTCCACCAGAATTGCGTGGCAGCATTGATATGGAACGAATGGGACTTCATGATGCGAATAAAATTCGAACTTTATTTTACAATTATGGAATGGTTGGTGATTATCCACCTGATCCATTAAAAGTAGATTATAGTGTTTTTCATTCTATTGAAGTACCGAAAGGCAGTGGTGAAAATTATTCAGATGGAATTACTCCTTTTGTTTTGGCAAAAGTAACTCAACGAAATGGTCGTGATGCTTATATAATGGAAACTGGTTATCGTGAAAGGCAGGGTACTTCACCAATTACCGGGAAAACAATGAGATTTGAACCCAGGCCAGGATATTTTCAAACCGATCCAACAATCAATATCGCAAGAAGTGTAGCTATGAGTAATGACCCGAGAACCTGGCCTGACAAATGGATTGATAAAATGAATGACCCTTTTGACCCTTACTGGAGTGGTAGCTGGAACGGATATTTTGGTAAAGCACCTAAAGCTGATCAAGAAAGTTTTGTTGTTTATGATGATAATTTCTATGATGCCTGGGATTTCTATCCTGATACAAGAGATAATTCTCGAAGAGGTCTTGGTCTGCGAGTAGAACAGAGAGGATTTCAGTGGTCTAATCCACAATCAGGATATGTAATCTTCTTCCATTACGATATTACAAACGAAAGCACCACAAATTATGATGATAATATAATCTTTGGTTTGTATATGGATTCAGGAGTTGGAGGTTCTGCGGTTGGGAAAGATGGAATTCCTGAATCGGATGATGATAATGCTTATTTCAGCAAAGAAATTGGTTTAAATTTGGTTTACACCTGGGATAACTATGGAAATGGTTTTCAAGGACCAACTGGATACTTGGGGTATTCATATCTTGAGACTCCAGGAAATGAATACGATTCAAAAGATAATGACGATGATGGAATTCTGAATGAGAGTAGAGTAAGTGGTCCTGGAATTTTAATTCAAGGACAGGAAAACATTCGTTCTTATATTCAATCACACTATGATTTAACTAAATTCGAACAATTTTATGGTAAGCTCGAAAATAGACCAGCTTATCGAACTGGTTATTGGTGGACAGGTGATGAAGATATGGATTGGGTTGCTGAATTTCATGATACGGGAGAGGATGGTGTATTTGGTACTAATGATCCCGGCGAAAAAGATGGAATTCCTACAAAAGGGGAAACTAATTTTGACAAAACTGATATTGATGAATCAGATCAGATTGGTTTAACTGGATTCAAGATGAATAGAATCCGACCAGGTTATGGAAATCCTTCTCAGGAAGTTGATCAAATAGTTTTCTTTGATGACGGAAAAAACTGGCCAATGAGATTATATAATATCTTTACAAATCCTGATAGTGCATTTGATAGACCACTTGTACTTAATTATAACATTGGATTTCTATTTGCATCAGGTCCATTTAAGCTTAAAGCTGGAAAGACGGAGAGATTCTCTCTGGCTCTTGGTTTTGGTAAAGATTTGAGAGAGTTGAAAACAACTACAAAAGTAGTTCAACAAATTTATAAAGCGAATTATCAATTTGCAGTTCCACCACAAGCACCGACTGTTCAAGCCTATGCTGGTGATGGATTTGTAACTTTAACATGGGACGATGCAGCAGAAAGAACATTCGATCCCATCACTTACACGAATGATTTTGAAGGTTATAAAATTTATCGAAGTACTGATCCAGCTTTTCTCGATCCGCAAATTATTTTGACAGCAACTGGTTCAAGTCCAATTGGCAATGGTAGACCTATAGCTCAGTTTGATCTTATCAATGAAATCGAAGGATTTTCAAGAACTACCGTTGAAGGTGTTTCTTATTTTCTTGGAAGCAATACTGGACTTACTCACAGCTGGACTGATACAACAGTTAAAAATGGTCAGAGATATTTTTATGCTGTATGTGCTTATGATAGAGGTGCTGATTCAATAGAAATCTATCCTTCTGAAAATTCTATTTCTGTCAGTCAAACTTTAAGAGGTGGCTTTGTGTTTCCAAAAAATGTTGTGATGGTTACACCAAATCCTCCAGCACTTGGATATGTTTCTTCCGAAATCTATCAGCTTGAACATGTTTCAGGTGATGGTTCGGGAAGTGTTAATCTTGTAGTGAAAAATCCATCATTAGTTTCTGATGATAACTTATATGAAATAACTTTTACTCATCATGAAGATAGTGTGAGAGCTCAATACTATCAATTAAAAAATTTAACAAAGAACGAAGTTCTATTTTTGTATGGTAATGATTTGGATTCACTGGGCAATGGAGTTACAGGGGACGGTATCTTACCAATTATTAAAACTCCAAAACAAGTTGAAATTGATTCTGTGAGATCAGGATTATTTAAATCAAGTCAAACTAACTTAAAAATTAAATACCGTTATTCACAAACCTTACCAATAACATTAAGAAGAACAGGTTTCCCGGCTGATATTGAAATTCAATTTTCAGATCAAGTTCTTGATACAACCATAGCAGCAGTTGGTGCACCAATTAAGGGAGTTAAATTTCAAACTATTGCTAAAACAGATAGCGGTGATGTTAAATTAAAAATGAGATTTAGAGATATTAATAACGACAGCACACTTTCAGCTGCTGGTGAGTATATTGAGGTGATTACATATGCCAAAAATTCTACCACACCAAGACCAACCTGGCGTATCGATGTTGATACTACTGGAATGGGTACCACACCAATTGTTCCCCCTACAACTGGAGATAAAATTCAGATTAAGCTGAGAGTTCCTTTCTCGTCTAAAGATAGATTCACATTTAAGACAAAATCACATAAAATTGATAGCAACCTTGCTAAAGAACAGTTCAAACAAGAACCATATGTAATTCCAAATCCTTATGTTGCCGCAGCCTCATTCGAGCCGCAACGATATGCTGTTTCTGGCAGAGGTGAACGCAAGATAGAATTTAGAAATTTACCGAATAATTGCACGATTAGAATTTATACAATTAATGGTGAATTTGTAAAAGAACTGCATCACAGTGGTTCAATTACAGAAGGTTTTGTTGCCTGGGACTTGAGAACAAAAGATAATCTTGAGGTTGCTCCAGGACTCTACATTTATCATGTTGATGGTGGAGAATTTGGATCTTTCATTGGAAAATTTGCGATAATTAAATAGGTGTCGCCATGAAAAGTGTTTTGTTATTCTTACTTGCCTTGAATTTAAATCTCTTCTCACAGAGTAAAGTCGGTACAACAATTGGTCAATTCCTGAAGATAGAACCAAGTGCAAGAATTTCTGCTCTTGGTGGCTCTGGTGCAGGTCAATTCGGAACTTCGTCAGATGTTTTTTATAACCCTGCAAGCCTTGGAAGAATTCAAAATCTTGATGCAGATTTTACTTATGCTAATTGGCTTGCTGATATTAAATATAATTATGGAATTGTTGCTTACAACATTCAAGATATTGGAACTTTTGCTTTACAGGTAATTTCATTGAACAGTGGAGAAATTCCAGTAAGAACTGTTGAGATGCCTTTAGGTACTGGTGAAAAATACAGCGTCACAAATTTTGCTCTTGGATTGGGTTATGGAAAATTATTAACTGATAGAGTGTCAGTTGGTTTGATTGTATCTTATTTTAATGAAACTATCTGGCACAGTTCCATAAATGGATTTTTCTTCAACTTTGGTGTGATGTATCAAATCAAAGAAGATGGTCTTACCTTCGGTGCATCTGTTTCGAATTATGGAACCCGTGCTCAATATTCTGGAACAGATCTTTATATCAACTATGATTTCGACCCTAAAAAATTTGGTGATAACGACCGCCTTCCATCTGAACTAAGAACCGATGAATTCACTCTTCCAACAGTCTTCAGAGCAGGATTATCTTATCCAGTGAAAATTATGGAAAAAACAAAACTAACATTTTCAATTGATGCAATACATCCGAATGATAATTTTGAAAGTATCTCTTTGGGAAGTGAATTAAACTTTTTCGATACATTCTTTTTAAGAGGCGGCTATCGAAATTTATTTCTTAAAGATAATGAAGGTGGCCTTACTTTTGGAATTGGTACAGACTTAAATGTATTGAACTCCTATCACCTCAGATTCGATTACAGCTGGGTTGATTATGGAAGATTAAAAGCTGTACACAGAGTTACATTCGGATTAAATATTTAAATCAAATTTTTGATAATCATAATTTAGAGAAAATTTTTAATGAAAGTTTTTAGATTAGGTTCATTGCTTCTGATATTTTTTATCGTATCGTGTTCAACACAAAGTCAAATAAGAACAACTTATCCCTATATCAATTATGATGAACTAAGTGAAAGTGAAAAACAATTTCTCGATACAGTTCAATATTACGCTTTCAAATATTTTATCAATGAGATTAATCCCGATAACTCGTTGGTAAAAGATAGATCCACAGCAACTTCACCAGTTACAATTGCTGCATGCGGTTTTGCTCTCCCCGTATGGGGAATTGGTGCTGAACGAAAATGGATTACTCGAGAAGATGCCGCGGAAAAAACATTGAAACTTCTTCGATTCTTTTACTATTCTAAACAAAGCGATGATACATTATCAACGGGTTATCAGGGATTCTATTATCATTTTCTTAATTTTTACACGGGCGAAAGAGAATGGAATTGTGAACTTTCCACGATCGATTCGGGTCTATTGTTTATGGGAATTATCTTTGCAAGAAACTATTTTAATCAAGACAATCCGATTGAAAATGAAATAAGAGATTTATCTCAGAAAATTCTGCAGAGAATCAATTGGGAATTTTTCAAAATGTCATCCGATTCGAAATATCCTTACGCCATCAATATGGGCTGGCATCCAGAAAATAATGAATTCAATTTTCTTGGTTGGGTTGGATATAATGAAGCACTATTTCTCTATGTTATTGCTGCAGGACTTGGAATGGAAGATGTCGAGAAAGGTTATCAAACATGGATGAAACATTATGATTGGCGTGAACCATATCAAGGTTTTGGTCATCTTGCATTTCCTCCACTTTTTGGACATCAGTTTTCTCACATTTTTATTGATTTCAGGAATTTAGCTGATGATACATTGAGAAGCAGAGGAATCGATTTTTTTGAAAATTCTCGTCGTGCAACTTATGTGCAAAGATTTTACGCAATTGATAATCCGCTTGGCTGGATTGAATATGATTCTTTAACATGGGGAATTACAGCCTGTGATGGACCTGGCGAAAAATATAATTTTAACGGAAAGAAATTTTATGACTATGCTGGCAGGGGAACAAGTGGACCTGATTTAATTTTTTTTGATGATGGGACTTTAGCTCCAACTGCTCTTGGCGGTTCAATTCCCTTTGCACCTGAGATCACAATTCCATCACTAATCAGTATCTATGAAAGATTTAAGGATAAGGGCATCTGGAAAAAATATGGTTTCGTTGATGCCTTTAATTTAACTCTTAACTGGTTTGATGAAGATTATCTTGGCATTGATCAGGGTCCAATTGTTTTGATGATTGAAAATTATAGAACCGGATTTGTCTGGAAATATACGATGCAGGATAAAATCATTCAGGAAGGTTTGAAAAAATTAAATATATCAAAGCTTAAATGATTCGATATTTATTATTCTTCTTTGCATTTCAGGTACTCTGGGCACAGAACAAAATTTTAATCGATAACTTTGAAGATATTTCAAACTGGGAAATTATTAAATCAGAAGGTGCTGAATTACGAATTTCACAATCAGAAGGTATTAGTGGTAAGGGCATCAAAATAGATTATAATTTTAAATATGGAACTGGATACTGCGGTATTCAAAAAAAATTGAAATTAAAAGTTCCTGATAACTTCCGTTTTACTTTTTTTATTAAAGCTATCTCACCAGATAATAATTTTGAAATTAAATTTCTCGATGATTCTAAAGAAAATGTCTGGTGGATGAATAATCGTAACTTCCAATTTCCAGCTAATTGGGAAAAATTTTTTGTCCGTAAGAGAAATATTCAATTTGCCTGGGGTCCAACTAATAATAAAAATTTTGAAGAGTTTAGTTTCATAGAATTTACAATTGCATCCTTTACGGGTGGAAGAGGAACGATTTTTTTAGATGAATTGATTTTCGAAGAAATTGCAGATTCAATCCCACTTGAGATAAAATTTTATAATCAAAAATTTCAAAGATTGTTTGATAAAAACTATAATACTTCAATTAAATTAAACCGAAAAGATCCAGTCGTTTTAAATTCCTTCAACAAGGATTTTGAACTCGGTGGAATTAAAATAATCTGGAATGATAATCTTCCTAAGAATTTAAAAATATACAATTCAATTGATTCAATTAATTGGAATGAACTGATTAATGTCAATCAAATCACAAAAAGAATTTCCTATTTTCAATTCAAAAACATAGAAACCAGATTTCTCAAATTCCGTGTCGAGGCATCAAAAGATATTTTGATAAAGGAGATTGAATTTTTTGATTATTCATTTTCAGAATCCAGAAATAATATATTTTTTGATCTGGCACTAAAACATCATTCAAAATTTTTACCAGAATACTTCAACAGAAAAGCAGTTTATTGGACAATTGCTGGAACTGAAGGTGATGATAAGGAAGCTTTGATTGATTCAAATGGAATGATTGAGGTTGATAAAAATTCTTTCTCAATTCTGCCGTTCATTCAATCGGGGAGAAAAGTCTACACCTTTCAAGATTTTAAGATTACACAAAATCTTGAACAAAAATTTCTGCCAATTCCAATTGTCAATTGGGAAGGCAAAAATTTTAAACTTCAGATTAAAACATTTGCATCAGGAATACCTAATAAATCCACCAAATTATTCATAGAATATCAGCTTGTACAAAAAAACAGGAACTTAAAATCAAAACTTCATCTTGCACTAATTCCTTTTCAGGTTAATCCATACTATCAATTCCTGAATAATCCAGGAGGTGTTGCTGAAGTTTATTCGATTAAGATGAAATCAAACTTGATAAGCATCAATGACAAAAAGTTATTTATCAATAAATCCAATAGTCAGTTTTTAGCTTTTGAATTCCACAAGAATGATGTTTTATCAGCGTTGATTGAACAAAATTTTGCAGGAACTCAAATTTCAATTTGCAAAGAAAAACTTGGATCAGCATTGATTAGTTATCGATTACTATCTGATACGACTACAATTCGGCTAATCTACGACTATTACTCAACTCTTAATTCACAAATGGATGAAAAATCTTTTAATGCATACTTTGAAGTAGAAAAACAGAAAACAATTGATTTCTGGATGGATAGATTAAATTTCACTGATATTAAGGGAAGTCAATTTTTAGAAAACTTATTTAATATCGTAAAAGCAAATTTAAGTTATATCTTAATTAATAAAGATTATTCAGGCATTCAACCAGGTTCCAGATCCTATGAACGGAGCTGGATAAGAGATGGTTCTCTGACTTCAACAGCATTATTAAGATTTGGGTTTGATTATGAAGTGCAAGATTTCATTCGATGGTATTCAAAACATATTTATGATAATGGAAAAGTACCCTGTGTTGTTGATAAACGTGGACCAGATCCCGTTGATGAACATGACAGTCACGGTGAATTTCTTTATCTGTTAAATACATATTTCCAATTTACAAACGATACAAGTTTGATTAGAGAATTATTTCCAGTGATCAAAAAAGTTGTTCAATATATTGATTCGCAAACTCAATTAAGAAAAATTGAAAAATACAAAGCCGATTCGCTTTCAGCTTACTATGGTCTAATGCCAGAATCGATCAGTCACGAAGGTTATTCAGCGAAACCAATGCATTCATACTGGGATAACTTCTTTACAATTAGAGGTTTAAATGATGCAGTAGAGATTGCATCAGTTTTAGAAATGAAAGATGATTACAATTACTTTAAATCTTTGAGAGATGAATTTGAAAAAAATTTAGCCTTGTCTCTGAAGATAACAATTTCAATGCATAAGATTGATTATATACCAGGTTGTGTTGAACTGGGTGATTTTGATCCCACTTCAACTTCAATTGCGCTTTTTCCATGTGATCAATTGTCAAATCTTCCACAATTCGAATTAATAAATACCTTCGAAAAATATTATCAATTTTTTACCAAGCGTCGTACCGAAAATAATTTCGTTAATTTTACTCCATACGAAATCAGGAATATTAATTCATTTTTGATTCTTGGAGAGAAAGAAAGAGCTTTTAAACTTCTACATTTTATGCTCAAATATCAAAGACCAGCGAATTGGCTACACTGGGCTGAAGTTGTCTGGAGAGATTCTACAACTCCACAATTTATTGGAGATATGCCTCATACATGGGTTGGATCTGATTTCATTAATGCTTTTAGAAATATGTTTGTAATGGAAAATCGAAATGATTCAACTTTAGTTTTTCTTTCAGGTTTTAATGAATCATTTTTAGATTCTAATAATTCACTTGAGATAAAGAATTTGAGAACTCAATCGGGCAATCTTAATCTAAAAGTGAAAAAGATAGATTCAAAGCTTTATGAAATTGACTTAAGTGTAGACAAGAAATTAAATCAATGGAAGATGTGTATTCAAAATTTGATAAATGAAAAACCAGGCGAGATTTTAATTAGTGGTTCAAAATCCTATTCAATTGAAAATAATAAAATCTACTTTCAGGAATTCCCGGCAAAAATTATAATCAAGTATTGATGATTATGGATAAAAGACAGAATATTTTTTCTCTAAGCGGTTTGTGGGATTTCATCTCTGATGAAAACAAAAATTTTACACTTGAACAGGTAAAGCAATTATACTATTCAAAAAATCTCCGAAAGATGAAAATACCAGTTAATTGGTATCTTTCAGATTTAGGTGATTATGCGGGGACAGTCTGGTTCATAAAAGAATTTGAATTACAGGATGTTATCGATGATTTATTGATTCTTGAATTTCATGGAGTTGATTATGTGGCTGAGATTTTTCTGAATGATGTATTTATTGGAATGCATGAAGGTTATTTTCAGAAATTTTACTTTAATATTTCTGATGTTGCAAAAGCTGGGAATAATTTATTGATAGTCAAAGTTACCTCCGACCGTGAAGATACTGATTATACCTGGCCACATCATAAAAGATTAATCAAAGGAATTTTTAATCATCATGATTGCAGGCCTGGCGGGTGGGATTTGGTACATGGTCAGGATAGAAATACTGGTGGAATCTGGAATAATGTTAAAATTTATCACGGCAGAACAATCTATTTTTCAAATCTAAAAGTATTTTCAAAATTTGAAGACAATTTTAAATCTGCTTCATTAAACTTTGAACTGAATTATCTAACAAAAAAACTTTTTCTGAATAAAAGTTATCTTCTTCAAATAAAACTAAATGATAAAATTGTCCACCAAAAAGAATTTCAAATCAATAAATCCTCTGCAAATAAAATTAATTTGATTATCGAATTAGAAAATTCTGAACTTTGGTACCCGTATGAATTAGGAAATCCATCATTACATGAAATTAATATTCTTGAAGATGATAAAATTATTTTCAACACCCATTTTGGAATTAGAAAAGTCGAAATAATTAATGATGCGTTGTATATAAATGGTAAAAGACTTTTTTTGAGAGGGACAAACATTATACCTGAACAGATGCTTTCCAACTTAAATGAAAGTAAAATTAATTTTATTGTCAATTCACTTAAAGAAGCTAATGTGAATATTGTTAGAGTCCATGCCCATGTTAATCGTCATGAACTTTATGATGCATTTGACAGGTCAGGAATATTGGTCTGGCAGGATTTTGCACTTCAGTGGACATATGATGAATCAGAAAAATTCATTTCAAATGCTGTGAGTCAAATCAAAGATATGGTTAGTCAGTTTCATTATCATCCGTCTATAGTTTTTTGGTGTTGTCATAATGAACCTAGTGAGCAAATTAATTCACTTGATCAATTTCTTTTTGATGCAGTATCAATGGAAGATAATTCGAGAATCATTAGACTCGCATCAAACTATGAAGAACATTGTTATGAAGGTTGGTACTGGGGTTCAAAAGAAAATTATGTTGCAGTACCAATGGGTCCACTTGTAACTGAATTCGGAGCTCAAGCTTTACCTGAATTAGATACATTAAAAAAGTTCATACCTGAAGATTTATTAAATAAGCCAGAAGATAAAAAATGGGAATATCATAACTTCCAGTATGAACAAACTTTTCACATCGCAAAGATCAATCGTGGAAACTCAATCGAGGAGTTCATTGAAAATTCACAAAATTATCAGGCTGATTTATTGAAAGAAGCAATTCATCATTACAGAAGAAAAAAATTTCAGGAAATTACTGGAATTTTTCAGTTTATGTTCATTGATTGCTGGGAATCAATTACATGGAGTGTGATTGATTATTTCGGAAAAAAGAAAAAAGGTTTCTTTGCTTTGAAAAACGCTTATGAGCCCTTAATTCTTTCAGTAAATCTGCGACAATCTATTTATTCAAATCTCTCTAAAAAATTGAATCTCGAGTTCTGGATAATAAACGACCTTCATCAAAACTTTAATGACCTTTCTGTTAAACTTTTCATTGATGAAAAAGAATTATCAATAATAAAAGTGTCAAAAATAGAAGCCGATTCAATTACACACTTTCCATTTGAACAATTGAATATATCAGTACCTGAAAATCTGGAGAATGGACATCACAGACTTAAAGTTGATTTGAGAAATAATCTTAATCAACTAATATCAACAGAAATTTTTGAAATAGAGTATCGAAATGTATAAAGTTTTGTTTGTCATCCTTTTATCAAAATTACTATTTGCACAACCACAAGTACCGCAAAATTTCAAAGCATATTGTTATGAAAAACATTTTGATCTTGTTTGGGATGAAAATACGGAATCAAATCTTGTAGGTTATCGAATCTACAAAAAGCAAGGTGAACAATTTGTTTATTATAAAACTACAGCTAAGGGTCAGAATTTTTATTGGGAAGCTTTTCAATCAAATACTGATACATTTTATTTCAAAATTCTTGCATTCAACAATATTAGTCAGCAATCTGAATTAAGTGATAGTGTTGTTGTTTATCCAAACTTTAATATGACGGATGATGATTTTCTAGATATGGTTCAGAGAGCAACATTTAGATACTTTTATCAATTTGCTCATCCAAATTGTGGACTTGCGAGAGAACGAAATACATCTGGTGACGTTGTAACAATTGGTGGTTCAGGATTTGGTGTGATGGCTTTGATTGTTGGAATTGAAAGGAATTTCATCTCAAGAACGGAAGGCGCAAAACATTTATTAAAAATGTTGAATTTCTTAACTACATCAGCACAGAGATTTCATGGTGCATATCCACACTGGTTAAATGGATGGACAGGTCAGGTTGTACCTTTCAGTCCGCAGGATGATGGCGGCGATATTGTTGAAACTTCTTTTTTACTCCAGGGATTATTGACAGCAAGACAGTATTTCAATCGTAATGATTCATTAGAAACTTTGATAAGAGAAAAAATTAATTATATCTGGCAGACAGTTGAATATAGCTGGTACAGCAGAAGTCCATATAGTCAATTTCTCTACTGGCATTGGTCACCAAACTATGGCTGGGTGATGAATTTAAAATTAATTGGCTGGAATGAAACGATGATTTGTTACATACTTGGGATTGCATCTCCGACTTATCCAATTCCAGCATCGACTTATTATCAGGGTTGGGCTTCATCTTCGAATTATGTGAATGGAAATACTTATTACGGATACAAACTTTTTGTTGGACAAAATTTAGGTGGACCACTTTTCTTTACGCATTATTCTTTCCTTGGATTTGATCCACGATTCAAGAAAGATAATTTCTGCAATTATTTCATTCAAAATAGAAATCAAACTTTAATTAACAGGGCTTATTGTATTGCAAATCCAAGACGATTTGTTGGATATGATTCTTTGACCTGGGGATTAACGGCAAGTGATAACCCCTGGGGATATGCTGCTCATGAACCTGCCGCAAACGATAATGGAACAATCGCTCCAACTGCCGCAATCTCATCAATGCCATATACTCCACGAGAATCAATTGAAACATTGAAAAATTTTTATAGAAAATATTTTAATCAACTCTGGGGTACTTACGGTTTTAAAGATGCTTTTAACTTAACTCAAAGTTGGTTTGCAAATAGTTACATTGCAATTGATCAGGGACCTATCATTGTTATGATAGAAAATTATCGAAATCAATTGTTGTGGAATCTGTTTATGTCCAATCCTGAAATTCAATACGCAATAAATGCAATTGGTTTTGTTCCTGATTCTAATCAAACTAAAGTTGAATTTGAATTTTCACTATCGCCAGTCGAAAATTTTTCCATCTACCCAAATCCTACAAATAATGAAACAAAAATTCAATTTTCAATTAATTACAGGTCACATGTTCGAATTTCTCTTTACAATTTGCTGGGAGAGGAAGTCGATCGAATTTTAGATAATCTATTGAATCAGGGTAAACATTCTATATCATATAAACCTTCAAGTAACTTAACTTCTTCAATTTATTTTGTTGTGGTAGATACTGGTAAGGAAAGATTTGTTCAAAAGTTAGTTATAATGAAATGAAACATATTCTGTCAATTGGTTTACTATTATTCATTTCTTTTAATGGATGTAAATCATCCCGAGACGATGAACTGACTTTCTGGGCAATGGGCGTTGAAGGCGAAAATATTCAAAAATTGATTCCTGAATTCGAAAAAAAATATAACATCAAAGTAAAAGTTCAACAGATTCCCTGGACAGCGGCTCACGAAAAACTTATCACTGCTTTTGTTTCAGAAACTCTTCCTGATGTTTTTCAACTTGGAAATACATGGATTCCAGAATTTGTTGCTTTGAATTCAATTGAACCACTCGATTCTTTGATCATTAATTCAGATATAGATTTGAATGATTATTTTCCTGGAATTCTTGAATCAAATAAAATTAATGGACTTCTCTTTGGCGTTCCCTGGTATGTTGATACTCGTGTTCTTTTTTACCGAACCGATTTATTGGCAAAAGCAGGATACAATAATCCACCGAGAACTTGGGATGAACTTTATCAAGCTTCAAAAAAAGTTAAAACAATAACTAACAATTATGCAATTTACTTTCCTACAAACGAATGGGTCCTTATTATAATTTTTGCTCTTCAAAAAAACGCTAAGTTATTAGATAAAAATTATACTGAACCAGCTTTCACGGATTCTTCATTTATTCAATCATTCGAATTCCTTTCAAAATTTTACAACGAAAAACTCTCTCCATCTAATATAACTGAAGTAACTAATGTTTATCAGGCATTTGAAGAAGATTACATCGCAATGTACATCACAGGTCCATGGAATATTTCAGAATTTAAAAAAAGATTATCGCCAGAGTTTCAGAATAAATGGTCAACCGCTTCTTTGCCATCACCTGATACTATTTATCCTGGTGTTTCGATTGCAGGTGGTGCGAGTTTAGTTATCAATAAAGAATCGAAGAAAAAATTTTTAGCCTTGAGGTTAATCGAATTTTTAAGTGAACCTGAAACACAAATTAAGTTTTATCAACTTGTGGGTTCACTCCCTTCAAGAAAAACTGCCTGGCATGATTCAATTATTACTTCAGAAAAAAAATTGGATGCATTTAATATTCAACTCGAAAGAACAGTTGCATTACCAAAACTTGCTGAATGGGAAAATATTATGATAGCAAAAATCCAGAAGTATGTTGAAGAAGTTGCAAGTGGTAGAATGAAAGTTCAGGAAGCATGTAAAAAATTGAATGAAGAAACGGCAATTCTTCTTGAAAAAAGAAAATATCTTGTTGAGATTGGTTCACTTTAATTATGAGAGAGAAAAGTAATTTCTGGATCGTTTTTATTTTTCTTGCACCAGCATTATCAGCAATTTTTGTATTCTTTTTGATTCCTGTCTTAGCCGCATTTCTGATAAGCTTTACTGATTTTGATATTTATACACTTGGTGATTTCAGAAGATTAAGATTTATCGCTCTAGGAAATTATATTAAACTTTTTGAAGATGAACTTTTCTTTAAAGCACTTTTAAATACATTCTATTTTGTCTTTGTTGGCGGACCACTTTCTATTCTTGTTTCATTGTCAACAGCTTTATTGATTAATTCTCAACTGATAAAATTCAAAAAAATATTCAGGACAATTTATTTCTTACCAGTTGTGACAACTCTTGTTGCTGTTGCAATTGTATGGAGATACATATACCATCCCAGATTTGGGTTAATAAATCATATTCTGAGTTTTTTAGGAATTGATCCGATAGATTGGTTGGGTGACCCAATATTTGCGATGCCTGCAATTATTATTCTCGCTGTCTGGAAAAATTTTGGGTATAATATGATTTTGTTTATTGCAGGACTTCAAAATATTCCAAAAGATTTATATGAAGCTGCTGATCTGGACGGTGCATCAAGTTGGTTTAAATTTAAATCCATTACTTTACCATTACTTGCACCAACGACTTTCTTCACATCGATAATAACTATGATCGGGTATTTCCAGCTTTTTGCTGAACCATATGTAATGACTCAGGGTGGTCCGCTTAATTCAACACTGAGCATTGTGCTTTATATGTATCAGGAAGGATTCAGATGGTGGAATATTGGTTATTCTGTTTCAATAGCGTTTGTCTTATTCATAATTATTTTAATTGGAACAATATTTCAACTAAGGTATGAAAAGCGTATTCATTATTAAGAAAATAATGATTAATCTTCTGGCTGTTTTGATTGCTATAGGGACATTACTTCCTTTTGTCTGGATGATTTCCGCTTCCTTAATGAAGACAGGTGAATCAGCAAAGTTCCCACCAAAATTATTTCCTGAAGAATTTGATTTTTCTCATTATGTGTTTTTGTTCCAGAATCTGGAAATGACAAGATATTTTGTAAATTCTTTATTGATATCAATCTTAGTCACAATTATTTCTTTATTATTTAATTCGATGGCTGCTTATGCGTTTGCAAAATTACGATTCAAAATAAAAGATAAGCTGTTTAGATTTCTATTAAGCTTGATGATTGTTCCAGCTCAGGTTACAATGCTTCCACTCTTCTTAATGTTGAAAGAACTTGGTTTTATTAATACTTACTTTGGAATTATCATCCCTGGTATGGCAAGTGTTTTTGGAATATTTTTACTCCGTCAATTTATGATGTCCATTCCTGATAGTTTAATTGATGCTGCCAGAATTGATGGTGCATCTGACTTTAAAATCTTCTTTAGAATTATTCTGCCTTTATCAAAATCAATTTTAATTACACTTGGAATTTTTACTTTCATTGGAACATGGAACGATTTCCTCTGGCCTTTGATCGTAATGACTGATTCATCAATGTATACTCTACCAGTTGCATTGGCAAATCTAATGGGCGAACATACTCAGGATACAGAACTGATGATGGCAGGTTCAGTTATTACTGTGATTCCTGTGATAATCATTTTTGCATTGGTTCAGAAATATTATATCTCTGGAATTATGATTGGTAGTGTGAAAGAGTAAAACATATAAAAAAATCTTCATAAAAAGTAAACTCACCTTCCTCTGAAACCTTAAAATCTCTTTTGCATCAAACTGAAAAAATAAGAAAACTTTATGCTTGAAATGGAAATTGTTTTTTCTGGTAATAAAAAAGTTGATGCAATTTTTAACGGAAATGTAATTAAAACAGATCAACCAGTTCAGGCTGGGGGTGACGGCACTGCACCAGCTCCTTTTGATCTATTTTTAGGTTCGATTGGAACTTGTGCGGGAATTTATGTTCTGGGTTTCTGTCAGACTCGTGGAATTCCAACCGATGGAATTAAACTTTTACAAAGAATGAATTACAATTATTCAAAAAGGTTATTTGATAAAATTGAAATTGAAATCATTCTTCCTCCCGATTTCCCTGAAAAGTACAAAGCTGCTGTAATTCACGCTGCTGATAATTGCGCTGTGAAAAAGCATCTTCAAAATCCACCTGAAATTGTTGTAAAAACGAATTAACCCTTATCAGTTCTCTCCTAAAGTTAAGTGGCTTGATAATTTCTTCAAGCCACTTCTTTTTTTTATCTTAAAAAAAATTGGAATTAGATAATGTCAATATTAATTAAGAATGGTCTAATCATCTCTCCACCAGATGAATTTATTGGTGATGTTTTTATCGATAATGGAAAAATTGAAGCTGTTGGTGAACACATATTTAAAAATGCTGATAGAGTAGTTGATGCAAAAGGCAAATATTTAATTCCTGGCGGGATTGATGTTCATACTCATCTTGACATGCCCTACTCTGGTGATGTAAAATCGCGCGATGATTTTTACACTGGAACAGTTGCAGCTGCCTTTGGTGGAACAACTTTTATTATTGATTTTCCCACACAATCAAAAAGTGAAAAACTCGATCAAACTTTTTTGAAGTGGCAACAAAAAGCAGAAGATAAATCAATCATTGATTATTCTTTTCATATGATAATTACTGATTTGTCTGTTCTTGATGATTCGGATTTTAAATTTCTTGTTGATCAAGGAATTGCAAGCATTAAAATTTTTACAGCCTATCCTGATAGATTAATGCTGAATGACCGAGAAATTTTTGAAGTAATGAAAATTGCAAAAAAGTATAATTTGCTTGTAATGGTTCACGCCGAAAATGGAATTATCATTGACGAATTAATTAAGTTTGCTCTCTCAAGAGGTTATATTTCTCCTAAATATCATGCTTTATCAAGGCCACCAATTCTTGAAGCAGAAGCAATAAATAGAGTAATCTCATACGCCACTTTGCTCGATATTCCAATTTATATAGTTCATGTTTCATCATTTGAAGGAATGAAGCAAATTCTCTGTGCGAGAGAAAGAAAAAAAGATGTTCTCGCAGAAACCTGTCCGCAATATTTATTTTTAAGCATTGAAGATATTTCTAAAACCAATGATGAAGCCTATAAATATGTCTTCACTCCACCAGTTCGCGAAAAATGGAATCAGGAATTTTTATGGAATGCTTTACAGGATGATACTTTACAAGTTTTATCAACGGACCATTGTCCATTTAATTTTAAGGATAGAATGTTGGGCAAAGATGATTTTACAAAAATCCCAAATGGTGGTGCAGTTATAGAACATCGACTCGAACTTTCATTTAAGGGAGTTAAACAAAACAAAATTGATTTAAAACGGTGGGTTGAAATTAATTCAGTTAATCCTGCAAAAATCTTTGGTCTTTATCCAAAAAAAGGCGCAATCAAGGTTGGTAGTGATGCTGATATTGTCATCTGGAATCCCGAGTGTAGTAAAAGAATATCTGTTACTAATCATCATATGAACATAGATTATTCCATGTTTGAAGGTGTAGAAGTTTCTGGTAAAGCTGAAATTGTAATTTCGCGAGGTGATGTGATTATCGAAAATGATCAACTTCAAGTCGAACAGGGAAGAGGAAAATTCATCTCTCGAAAAACTTTTGAATTGAATGAGATGTAATTCAACCAAGATGAATTTTTAATTTCTACATTTCGAAATTACAATTTTATCGCCCCGATATGGTTTAAGGTATTATTTTTAATCTATTCTGAGAAACTTTATTTATCCATCAATCAACTTGAAATAAATTTATCTCTCATTTCTATGCTTTATAAATTTTTAATTGAAGTTCATCTCAACAAAAATTATTTTTTACATGATTATTCTGCTTCTGATGATTAAGCCTAGTTAAATTAATTGCTTATTCTGATCAATGATCTGACTTTAATTTATATTCTTTATTAAACTATTAATCTTACTGCAAAGTCTTGACTCTGATTAAAAAAATTCTAAATTGCCATTAGAAGAAAATGAATTACAAACTTATTATCACTTCTTATAAACCACTAATTAACTGGTGGTCCTTCTTCTGGTGGCCTCGTCAGGAGGCCTAACATATCTTTGTTGCGTTTAACGCATCTCTGACATAATCCCATTCATTCAATTAATCATTAACAAAAACTAATGGAGGATTATATGGAATCCAAAAAATACATTTTAAATGAATCTGATTTACCAAAATTCTATTATAACATTCTATCTGATTTACCAGAACCATTACCGCCGGTTCTTCATCCAGCAACTAAAAATCCAATCACTCCAGACGATTTAAAGCCATTGTTTCCGATGGAATTGATTTTACAGGAAGTTAGTACCGAAAGATACATCGAAATTCCTGATGAAGTTAGAAAAGCATATTTATTATGGAGACCAACACCATTAGTTCGTGCCTATAATCTTGAAAAGTATCTTGATACACCTGCTAAAATTTTTTATAAATACGAAGGCACTTCTCCCAGTGGAAGTCATAAACCAAATACTGCCATAGCACAGGTATTTTATAACAAGAAAGAAGGAATAAAGAAACTTACTACTGAGACTGGTGCGGGTCAATGGGGTTCAGCTCTTGCTTTTGCTGGATCACTTTTTGGCGTTGAGATAAAAGTTTTTATGGTAAAGGTTAGTTATCATCAAAAACCATATCGAAAAATTATGATGGAAAGTTATGGTGCAAAAGTAATTCCATCACCAAGCGATCAAACAAATTCAGGAATAAATATTCTGAAAGAATTACCTGAACATCCTGGAAGTCTGGGAGTTGCTATCAGTGAAGCAGTAGAAGTTGCTGCGACAAATTCAGATACAAACTATTCACTTGGAAGTGTCTTAAATCATGTGATTTTGCATCAAAGTATTATAGGACTCGAGGCAATGAAACAGTTTGAACTTGCCGGTGAAAAACCTGATGTATTGATTGGCTGTGTTGGTGGTGGAAGTAATTTTGGTGGATTCACTTTCCCATTTATTGGTGAAATGTTAAGATCTAAAACAAACTACCAAGTAATTGCAGTTGAACCCACAGCATGTCCAAGTTTAACCAAAGGAATTTATGCATATGATTTTGGAGATACGGCTCACTTAACTCCATTAATTAAAATGCATACACTTGGAAGTACTTTTATTCCACCAAAGATTCATGCTGGAGGATTACGTTATCATGGAATGGCTCCAACTGTGAGTTTCCTTAGGGAAAAAGGAATTATTGAAGCTCGTGCTGTTGAACAAAATGATTGTTTCGAAGCTGGATTGATTTTTGCCAGAACAGAAGGAATTATTCCTGCACCTGAATCTACACATGCTGTCCGTGTTGCTATTGATGAAGCTGTTAAGTGTAAACATAGCGGTGAATCGAAAGTTATTGCATTTAATTTAAGTGGTCACGGTAACTTTGATCTTCAAGCTTATGATGATTACTTATCTCAAAGATTAAATAATAATAAACTTCAAGAAGAAGAACTTCAACTAAGTCTTCGAAATCTCCCAGTGGTGTGATTTTAGATTCCGGTTATGGAAAATTTGGAAGCCAGTTCAGATCATTTTGGACTGGCTTTTTTGTTTTGAAACAAATAGATTCTCAGTGAATAAAAGTGGAAAAAGGGGAGTAATAAAAATGAATAAAAAATTACAAAGAAGAAATTTCTTAAAAGCAATTAGTTTGCTGTCTCTTTCTCCATTTATACAAAGCTGTGAGTCTGCTTTTAGTCCTGGTGATTCAACGGGTAATTATGATCGTCCAACCAGACCAAATGTCGATAATTTGTTGGAAGGCACCGAAGAGGAAATTGCCAGCAAGTGTTTGAATAAACATGAAGTAATTCAAACTTTGTACGAGAATCCTGGTACTGAATTAAAGATTGGATTTTTGGAAGATCGAAAGTACAATGTATTAAAAATTTCTTTTGTGAAAGATAATCTTGCTTCTTACAAACATTTAAGATTGGTTAATACCAACACAGCTGAAAAAACAAATATACTCTGAAGTACTGATGGAGTTTATCCTTCAATAAAATTTGTTGATGATAATGGTAATACAATCATAAAAAATGGAAAAGAATTAGAATTTCCACTAAGACTTTCTGGCCAGTTAAACAAAGTTAAATCACCCTCTGATTGGATTGTCATAGTAATTAAAATTTTTGGCGTTGCATTACTGCTCTGGATTGGATTTTCTGTTGCAAAATATATTCTCGCAGCACTGGCATTTATTTCATTTAACGCACTTGCAATTGGACTTGTCCTTGCTGGTGTTGGCATATTTATTCAATTAATAAAATGGATTCTCGATTTAACAGGAATTACTTATGAAGATGTTGTTGCATTCTTTGTGATCGCAGTGAATTCATTGGTTCAGACATTGATTGATGTAGTTAATTATATTTTGAGTTATGTTGGGTAAGAATAATTAATGTTGATCTAAGAATTTGATTACTAAAGAATTTTTTCTTAAAATTGCATTGCTTTTTGATAAGATTGATTTAGTTCTTTATTAAATATTCAAAATAATAAGGGGTCGTAGTTCAGCTGGTTAGAACGCCTGCCTGTCACGCAGGAGGTCGCGAGTTCGAGTCTCGTCGGCCCCGCAAGTAAAAGCTCAGTTGAACTCTGAGCTTTTTTGTTTTTCAGTTTTTACTTTGAAATTGTGGATAATTCTTTGCAGGAGGTCGTCCCGAATAAATTAGGAAAGTCTCTCAGATTATAAGAGGTTCGTACTCTTAAAAAATCTTACGACTTATCGTTGAACTCCAGATTATATTATCTCCAGCTTTTCCAACCAGAGCAAAAAATAATATACAATTATTAAATCGATTATCTGTTAACTCATCAATTTAAATATGAAAGTTTGAACAGAATTTTCTTTAATTGGTAATATCTCAAATTGTATTAACTTCAAAAAAGTTGAGTTATTAGTTGAAGATTTTTCATTATCATTCCACAAATGCATAAGACAAAATAGCTTATTTATATTATGTAATTCTTCGTCTGCGTTGCTAAAATCAAATTGAATATTAATGATGTTGGTATCATGGTGAATCAAAAAATTTTCAAATTAAAATTCCTCAGGTGTAATTCTATTTAATAAAGTTAAATGATTTCCTTCACTTAAGCTCGTATTAACTTTAATGATCTTTTGATATGCATTGGTTGCATCTACTTTTGACAGGTTCCAGACCTGAAATAAAATTTTGTTTGAATTTAGAATTTGAGCAAGGGAAACTCTCAGAGCAAATTTTTTTCGTGCATTAACTGCTGAAGGTGATTTACTTACCTTTTGTTTTACTGGTTTAGAATAAACAAAAACTTTCCCATTTCTTTCTCTAAAGACAACCTCACCAAGTGAACCTTTTATTAATCCAAGTATTTGTTTATTAACTCTTGCCATAATTATTTCCTTTAATTTCGTACGATTTTTATAAATTAAGAAGAAATTCTATGGAAGTTAATACCTATTAAAAGCGTATCTAGAGCGTATGTGGAGCGTATCTGAAGCGTATCTATATGTTTTATATTTTAAAATTAATTTTCAATTAATTCCAATTATATTGATTTTTTAGATCAATGTTGAACCTAACATCCCTATATAATGGAAAATTAAAGTTAGGAAATGTACCTTTAATCGGTTGGTAAAAATCTATTAACTAATTACCATAGAAATATTTATTGAACTTAACGATTATGTGAAATCTTCATTTTGGGTAGATATGAAGCTTAACCGTATGAGATAGCCAAATTGTGAATTCTATATCTCATAAAATAATGATAAACTTAGGATTTAAGATAATAATCACAATTTGAGTTTTGTGCAGTTAATTAAAAACAAAGGTCGGTTAAGAAATATTGTCAATTTTTATTAATTCCATCAAACAACTTAAAGTACTCTTATATATATTCATTTGATAATATTTCTAACCATTTATAAATTTTTAAAAAAGGAGTTAAAAAATTTCTTATGAAGTTATAGCTCAATATACAGGGAAATACGGAACATTTAAAGTAGAAAAAAAAGTTTCTGATTCATTTTTAGAGAATATTCTCGAAGCATTTACTCCATCAATTGGATACGTAGTAGAGACGGTAAATGGTGATTATAAATTTTATGATGATTTAGATGATGCAATTGAAGCAGCAAAAAAATTAGCAGGTGTAGACTAAACAATATTATTCTTAATTCTCACAACTTCTCCCAATCTAAATGAAGAACTACGATCATAAACAATAATGTAATTTTTCCCTGAACCATCAGAAATACCAACTCCATCAATTTTATTTACTAATGAAGGCATTAATCCTGCTACCAACCAATTTGCTCTGAAATTATCAAGTAAAATAAATCTTATACCTTCCTGACGATACTTTGTATAAACTCTTTCAAGATTAATATAATTTAATATTTCAGGGTCAAGTCTCTCATTTGGTGGATAGTCAAAATCCAATCTTATATAAAGTGCCTGTTTATTGTTTGGTAAACTAACAATTTCCTCAACCAGTTTAATTTTTTCTTTTAAATGCACACTTTCAAAATCATCAAAAATTCCTGGAAAACAAACCTCAATAGCTTCTTCAAGTGTTCTTACAAAAATAAATTCAAGTCCATAATTCTCATTGACTTTATGTTTACAATCAGCTGGTAAAATTACTTTTGTAACTTCAGGATATTCATTGATTAGGCTATCAAGTTTTTGTTCCAGTCCATCAACGTAAGTTACTTCAAGATTGTCTGTGATTTTTCCGCTTGCAGCAATGTAATTCGGGACTGGTTTATCAATTAATACTGAAAATAACGCAATTGAAAGAGGCAAATCAAGAGAGATCCCTGTTAACTGGAGTTCTAGTTCAGGTGTATTTAATGGATTTAAGAATTTCAACGAGATTTTTTTTATCACTGTATGGGGAAAATATGAATTTGTTAATTTTCTTAATATTAGTATTCGACAGAAATCAAAACATTTTTTTAGATTACTCTCATAATTTTCTGCTGAATTAGGAAATTCTGGAGGTTTTTGAGAATTATAATCTAATTTTAATAATAATGTTATACCATCTAAATTATTTTCTGAAACAAATAGTCCATAGGTTTGTCCGACTTTCGATTCTATTTTTTGAAATGAAAATGCAGGCTTTAATTCGGAGAATCTGATGGATATTAATTCCATTAGATAAGGCTTGATTCTCTTTGCAATTTCTTCTGTTAACAATTGTTGTATTTCAAACTCAGAACGGGTATCTAAGTCCTCATTTTCGATTAATGAAGATAATTTTCTATTGATGTGATATATATCCATATCTGCTCTATTGTATAATTAATTTTAATTTCAATTCTATTTCAGTAGTTCTATACTTAAAACCTATAAAGTATTTATTGTAATTTTTGATAATTTTTTCTGGCAAAAGATAAAGCGGTATCAGAGCCACTCCACCAATTACTCTTATATTTTTCGAAAAATAACCTTCAAATGAATCTTCAACATTAAACAGAAAAAGATCAATTTTATTCAAATTTTTTTCTGATAAAAAAACTATTTCAATAAACAATTCCGGTTTTGATTCTCGTTCTAATATGCAAAAGGAAACTATAAAATTATCATCACTGTACAATTCGATGTAATTCTGGGAAAGATGTTCCCGATTTGTTCGAGCAGTATAACGAGTTTCTCTTGAAGTAGTCGAATCAATCTCAAGTAAATTGTAACCTTGTTTTGTAAGATAAATTAGTCGTTTCTCTAACTGTGCTTTTTCTAAATAATTTTTTTCATAAATCTCTTCCATCGAAACAAAATGGGGATTTTTAATTTCTAGAATTTGAGTTGATTCAGAGATTAATTCTCTAACATTTTCAGGAAGTTGCGACTTGTTCTTTTTAATAATTATGTAATCATTCTCGTCGATTAAATATTTTTTCTTGTCCCCAAATTTTATCTTTCCTGTAGGTTTAGGAATAATATCTATTTCATTATAATCTGCCATCAAGGAAAAAAGCACTCCTTTTCTTTCTTTATGATAATCCTCAATTAACTGACCAGTTACAGATTCTTCAATTGTATCTAAAGTCTCATCGCTAAATCTATTTAAAACTTTTCTAACTACATCTGTCCAGATTTCAATTTTTTCAAATTCAGAATCCTCTTCTAATTCTTTTCTAAAAATCTTTTTATTATCAACAAGCGAGTAATCACCGAAATCTGCTTTTCTTATTACTTTAAAAATTTCATTATCAATATTCCCAATGTAAAAAGATAAATGTTTATCCAGAAGATTACCTGTAATATGAATGTGTGCAACAACATTATTCTTCACTGTAGAAATTAATGGTTCAGAAAAAATTAAATCGTGATTTAGTGCATATTCTGGTTTTTTACTTAAAAGCAAAATTCTATAAGAAGTATTTATACCATTTTTTGAAGTCCTTGATTGTTGACAATAATCACTTTCCAATGGTTTAGAATGTAAAACTAGATGAAATTCTTCGGATCTCTCAGGTTCAAGTTCGAACGATCGTTTCTCATCAGTTTCAAAATCTACTTCACTTATTTTCTTAAATTCATTAGAAATGACTTTATCCAAAATTAGAACATATAAATCCTCAAAAAACTTTTTCTCTATACCAGAAAGAAGATCAAAATTTAATTGCCAGATTTGAGCAGGTTCGGGTTTAATATCATCTCTCAGAATGTTTAAAACTTTTTCATAACCTGATTTAATTTTCCACTTTGAGATTTCATGTTTTTCTAATTTTTTAAACATTTCTTTTCTTGAGAGGGCAAGTTCATAAAGTTCTCTCAATTCTTCATCCCATTTCAAATCTTCTTCAAATTGCTTACGAACTTTTCTCTTCATATTCTTAAGCACATAATCAACTGCGTCTTCGTATGTCCACTGTCTTTTATTCATGGATTTATCTTCATTCATGGTCAAACCCTTTCAAAATATTCATTCAATTTTCAAGCAAACCATACTCGATTAATGTTTCTTTAAGTACCAGAAGAAATTCATCATAAACATAATGAACTAAAATATCATCTTCAATTTCAGTTTTAACAAATTTATGCAAGTTAGATTTAATTGAATTTTCTGGCAGGAGATATGCATTTTTAACGAACCAGTTATGAATTGTAGTGGGGGAATTCAAGTTTAGTAAAATAGCAATTTTTCCTAATGTCCGTTTTTCATATGAATGGTAATAGATTGCTAAAACGATTTTGATATTCCTTTCAGGTTCCTTATTAATGAAATTGATTATTTCATTTTTATACTCTGATTTCAGCTGTTCAATCATAAGTAATTGTTCCTGATTGAAGCTAGTATCGTCATAAAATGAATCATAGGGACCATCCGTTTCCTCATCTTCAAAATATACAGGATATAAAGGCATATAATTCACATTTAATCCTATTTTATTTGAAAGAATCTCAAAAAGTAATGACCGCTTAATACAACCAACCTTAGAAAGAATATTCTTTATAAAAATTTTAATCTCTTCCTTAAATTCTTTGTTATATCTGTTATTAAAGCTTACTTTATTTAACGGTAAATTGTCTAATAAATTAATTATATCTATATCAACCATTTCAGAAGCAGTTACTCCATCTAAACAAATCCTTTCTCTATTATTATAAGAGTTTATAATTCCAGATTTTTCCATTTCATTAATGACATCATTAAAAATTCTCTTAAAATATCTTTTTTCGTACTCAACATTATATTTATAAAGTTCATTTCTTATGATTTCATCAAGATAAGCTTTTGGATTTTCAATTTCTGAATTTACATCACCCTTAAATTTTTCCAATCCTTTGACAAGTGAAGAAATTATTTCACCCAATAAGTCATTAACTCTATCTAAGTCTTCTTCATCATAATTGAAATCTATATAATATTTTAATTGATTTTTGATGTGATTTATCAAATAAGTGTAGTCTTTCTGTGTGAGATTTTTAATATTTTGAAATATTTTTCTTAATTCTTCGTTTATAGACATATTAAGATTTATTTTCTAACTTATTTAATCTTGTAAGTTTATTATGAAGTTCAATTTTTTTCCCCTCGCTTAACTCACCTTTTTTGTGACTTAAAGTCTTAAATTTGAACCATCTTCTAAAGTTAAGCAAAATAACAGAATTAACAATTACTTTTTCTCTCGATTTTGGCAGGTAAACAACTCGATTGGGATCTCGATTCTGAATTTTAGAAGACATTGGAACCCATTCAGTTTCATAAGATAATTCCTGGGGAGGTGTAATGACTACTCCTGGTCTATCTTTCCTGAAGAATAAATCTTTGTTTCTAAAATCAGGAATTTTGGAATCACTAACAGTATGAATTGTCCCAAATTTTTGTGAATTGAGTAATTTCTGGTCTTCCAGGGAAAAATCTGGATAGCGTTTGTGTTTTTTCCTTCGAAGTTTTTCGAAGTATATAAAATCGTCTATATCCCACCAGTACATTTTACAATGATTTTTTTATCAAAATAGCTTTTTTCGAAATATTTTGACAAATACCCTATGGCAGAAAAAAATGAAAAAAATTTAAAACTTTACCTCTATATGATATATAAGGAGACAAAAAGATGAAAGCAATTTATTTATTATTAATTGTTGTATTTTCCAGTACCTTCTATTTCAGTCAAAATGAAAAGCCAGATACTTCATAGGTAAATTTACTTTCAAGTAATTTATTCGTTGTTCAATATCATAAAAATAATCTATCTAAGTCCAATTAAATTATTTACGCCCAAATAAAACTAATTCCCCACGAGTGGAAGTTAGATTATGTACGTAAATCATTTAACGATAGCTATTTCAACGACCTTGATAGTGCATTTAATTCTTATAGCAGCACGGTGTTTAACTTAAAATATGATTGTCATTCGAGAATGTACATTTTAGTATCCTTTTATGATTACGACTCAGATGGAAATATTATTTATGAGTTTCATAACGAAAATGATAAATCATGGAATGATTTCTCTATCGGTTCTTTCTTTGAAACAGCATTTACAATGTTATGCGATTCACTGGATTTAAATATCAGAAATAAGCGATGAAAAAAGGTATAAATAAATGTTCAAAGCATTCATGAAAAATCAGTTTTATCCAAAAACAAGACTACTTAAAAAAATTATTCAAAAAAATTACAAACAAAAAAGCACGAGATAAACATGCAACTTCTAAAAAATTTGTTCGAATCACTTTATTTTGATGAACCTATCCGTGTCGGTACAAAATTTACAATTATACCAGTAAAATCTTCATTCGAATCAGGATTAAATTACATTTCCTTGGATGAAGCATTGTTATCAAACAAAATTACTTTAACTGAAATTGATGAACATGGATCTGTGAATTCAATCATTGCAGAGAATCATTCTCCTGATTATATTCTTCTTGTCGAAGGTGATGTACTTGCTGGATCAAAACAAAACGTAACTCTAAATACAACAATTCTCCTCGAGCCTTATATTAAATCGAGAATCCCAGTAAGTTGCATAGAATGCGGAAGATGGAGGTTCCGTTCGAGTCATTTTTTTGCTGGATCTTCAACAATACCACATCACATGCGTGAAATGATGCATAAGGATGTAAAGGCATCACTTAAAAAAAGAAGAAACTATGATGCTGATCAGACTAAAATATGGTCGATCATCGATAATGAATTTGAGAAAATGCATGTAAGTTCGGAAACAAGTGACTTGGAGTTTTTAATGAAGGAAAAGATGAGTCGCCAGGAAATACCTCTTTATGAAATTAAATTCGATGAATCTACTCAGGGAATAGTTTTTTTTATTAATGATTCTATTAAATACTTCAAGTATTTTTCCAGGCCAGAGTTTTTCCAGAATATTAATTCAAGACTAATAAGAGGGTTGATTTTTGATTATGATTACTACGAAGAATCCAGAAGAAGTGCGGATGTAGATTACCTAAAAATCACGAAGGATTATTTTCAAAAGTTGATTGATTCTGAAAGTGATGTAATTAAACCAGATTCAGTTTCGGCTGGTAAAGTTTTGGATTTTACATTTTCTGATTTGAGGACTGATTTAAGATTACTTGAATATAACGACGAAGTAATACATTTGATAATGTATAAGAATTAAATTCATTGTGCAAATAAATATGCAGATTATGTATTTCAATGTTCTTTTTCAAGATTTATGGAAATAAAATTTTGTGAGGATAATCCTACAGAAAAATAGTTGAATAATTACAAAAAAAAATTATTTTGCTTTTAGTTGCTATACTTTGAAATGGTGGTCAGCAAAAGTTCTGGTTGAAATTACTGGGTGGGATTCCTCTTTCAATATAATACCAGAATACCAGAATGAAATAGGAAAATCTTAAATGCGATTAAAATTAAAACTAATATGTAAATCTGAACCACCAGTTATACCAATAAATTATAACTATCAATTCTCAGCCGCAATTTATTTACTCCTTAAGTTTAGTTCTCCCGAGTTCGCTCAATTTCTGCATGATAAAGGATATACAATCGATTCAAAAAATTTTAAACTCTTCACATTCGCTGTTCGTCTTGAAAAATATGAAATGATTCCTGATGATTTAGGACAAATTAAATACTTTAAATTAATCTCCCCTCGAGTAGATCTTTTAATTTCTTCTCCGCTAAGTGATGAATTTATCAAGAATTTTGTCATTGGAACATTTGAAAAGCAGAACATTTTCATAAACCATGATGTATACTCAACAAAGTTCATTATAAAAGAAGTTGAACTGCTTCCTGAGCCAAAATTCAAAAATGAAATGAGTTTTAAGCTGCTTTCTCCTATGGTATTAAGTACAGGTGTGAAAAAAAATGGAAAGTTTATCTCTTATTATTATAGATACTATGATGAGGATCTGATAAAAGTGTTCAAACAAAATCTTATTCGAAAATATATTTTAATAAACAAGAAAGAACCTCGTGTGAATGGGTTTGAATTTGAATTTGATCAGAACGAGATTAAACAAAAAAACGGTAAGGTTTCTAAGTTAATCTCCATAGGTGAGGGACTAAGATTTGGAACAAAAATAAAAGGAATACAATGCGGATTCAGAATAAAGACGAATCCAGAGTTAATAAAAGTAGGATATGAATGCGGATTTGGCGAAAAGAACTCAATGGGCTTTGGAATGGCCGAGATTGTAAATAGTTAATAGTTCTTCGTCATTAAAAATTTTTTTAGGGGATTGGACTCCTATCTATTCCGAATGTATTAGGGAAAAACATTTCGGAAATGTTTTGAAGATAGGAAACAGCACGGCAATAAAATAATTTTGAAATAAAAACAGGAAACAATTTATGACGCAAGAAGAAAAAACATTAATCCTTGGAGCCTTATTTCATGATATTGGGAAGTTTGAACAGAGAGGGATGTTAAATAATCAAGAGAACCATCAAACCTTATCATCTTCTTTTGTTAATCGAATTTTTAATAACCAAAGATTAGCTAATATTATTAGAAATCATCACTATAAAGATCTTATTTACTCAATTAATAAGGGAGAGTTAAAAGGAAATGATAAAATTATTGCCGAAATAATTTGTGAAGCAGACAACTTAGCCAGCGGTGAACGACAACCAGATC
>CAZGQO010000001.1:0-567734 GCA_964527925.1 uncultured Ignavibacteriaceae bacterium | reverse complement strand
AGAAAAAACGACAATGAAATTCACGAGTAACATAGACAAATTTGAGACCGTTGCAAAATTAACTTTTTCCTGAGTTTTACAACGATATAGCAATTCAACCTGTTCAATCCTTTGATAATTCGGCAAAGAAAGAGATGATAAAACGATTATGTTGCAAAACTAAAACTCTGACGAGTTTTGCAACGGTCTCAAAGTGTATGATGTTCTCGGGAATGTGGTAGCAACTCTTGTGAATGAAAACCTAATTGCTGGGAATTATTTTTAGGATTTTGATGCAAGTAATCTCACAAGCGGAGTTTATTTCTATAAACTTCAAGTTGGTAGATTTATCGAAGTGAGAAAGATGATATTAACAAAATAGTAAAATTAAAAATGAAAGTTTTTTACAAAATATTTATCATAGTTATCTTCCTTCAAACTTATGTTAATGCGCATTTTTCTCTGCGTGGATGAATGAATTTTAACTCGGTTACTTCAGGAGCATTTAAGCGTATAGGATTTAACAAAGATAGGTATATGTTCAAAGGATATTATGTAGAAATTAGAATCTATGATGAATCTGGTGGATATGAATTCGAATATGCATACCTGAAAGCGAGTGCAAAATACAAAAACCAGGATAAAGAAATTCCCATGCACAACATTACTTTGTCGATTCTTTTACCAATTGCTAGTTCATCCAGAATTTCATTCGACTTCAGAGGCGATATGGGAATAGGAATATTAGATATTGGAGTCAATCGTATATTTAGAACAGGATTGGATATAAATCTTTTCCTATCAAGAAACTTAAGTTTGATTGCTTCAGGTAAGTTAAATCTTGGATACGCATATTTTTCTTCACCGTACTCAGATAATTTGTATGAAATATCAGATAGTTTCGATGGTCTTACATCGGGTCCGGAAATTAAAGCTGGAGTTAGAGTTATTCTTTAAATCTTGGATCATTATAAATTAGCTGATAGAAGAATTTTATTAATAGCTTTCTGGTGAAATGAGTTGCTTATAACGCATTTTGGCCATATGTGTTTCTACAAGATACTATGTGAAGAAGTTTAATGTTGGTGATTGCATTAGCTATTGAATTATAAATGAGAGATTCTGAATCGAGTAAAAACAAAATTATTATATTATTTGTATCGAGACATTACTTCCAAATTTTAACATTTATTTTGCAAGGGTAAAAGGAGGGATTATTAGCTGAAGTAATGTCTTGACTATTTAAATAATTACCCGCCTAACTTTATTTATAGACTTCAGCACTACTTTTTTTTATTGACCACACATATAAAAGTTAAAACCATATTCCGATTATTATTTAGATATTTCTTTTATTAATAGAAAAAATATTCAATTAAAACTTTTTTCCTTTAAACTTGCTGTAAAATATAGATGTCAAACAGCAAAACAATTTCAAAAGGAGGCAATATGAAATTAAAATTTATCTTTGTTATAGTTTTAACTTCTGTATCCTTATTTGCTCAGCACGGTGTTGGGAGTGAATGGAGCGACCAAGTTAAAATTCCGCAATTCGATTCAACTGCAAAGCAGCGCGGAGTGCTTTATAACAATATTGTGACTACAAGTGATGGAAGAATTATTATTTCGACTTCCGAACATAATCCATCAAACATAAATCAGGTATATGGTTATTATCTCACTTACTCAGATGATGGTGGAATATCTTGGTTAAATCCACCGGTAAGATTCACGCCAATTAATTTAGTTACAGGCGGCAATGGTTTGAAACTTGCCATAACAAGCGGCGATACAATAATTGCAATATGGAATTCAGCATCCCCATCTGCTTTATTCTGTTCAAAACTTGATAAAAATCTTAATATTATTATAGATTCTATTCGGATTGCAAATAAAATTAATTACAACATTAGTGCAACTAATCTAACAATTGACAGATATGATAGAATACATATTATGTGGAATGAAGGAAGTACAAATTCAAGTCAAATTACCGAGGTTTATTACACAAGATCAACAGATAGAGGATTGAACTGGCAGCCTGTACAATTACTAAGTTCAAATGATGGCCATCATTCTGCATTTCCACATTCACAATTTGACACTGCTGGTGATACTTTAGCTATCGTTTGGCGTGATTCAGTTGGAGGAACACATAAATGGGATGTGCTCGGTTCATTCAGCACCGATGGCGGTAAGACTTGGAGCAGTTCACCAGTTTCGATTTTGGATGGTCCAGACTCTGAGTGGGATCCAGATTTAATCATTGATAGCCAGAACAGAATACATCTTTTTTATACAGTCTATCCGAATAACAATCCATTTTGGGGTGCGAGAAATTATTATCGTTACTCTGATGATGTCGGCAACACCTGGCATTTACCAAATAATCCGTCTGATGGTATAATATCGGATGATTATCGCTCTCAACTTTTAGAAGGCACACGATATGACGCAATCAATAATGTTTTATTTACTACCTGGAAGGATGAAAGAGATTTTAATACATCAAATGGTAATGTAAGAGGAGATATAATGCTTTGTTACTCGACAGACAGGGGTTTAAATTGGTCGAATGCAGAATTTGTAACAGATGCTTATGATTCAACTGCTGGATTTAAAGCAGGTCATCTTCTACCAACCGGAGAGTATTGTATAAATTATGAACTGATATTTCCCGAAGATATTAACGATCCTTCCACATATCTGGGTGTATTTTTTAAAAAGCGGAATTCTATTGTAACTTCAATTAATTACAACAACTCGTTAATTGCCGAAAGATATTTTCTTGAACAAAATTATCCCAACCCATTCAATCCAAGCACAACAATAAGTTTTTCAATTCCACAATCTGAGTTTGTTACACTAAAAATTTATGATGTATTAGGAAATGAAGTTGCAACACTTGTAAGTCAAACTTTGAACAAAGGTCATTATTCTTACAAGTTTGATGCAAGCAAGCTTTCAAGTGGAGTATACTTCTACGAGTTAAAATCGGGTAATTTCGTTCAGACCAAGAAAATGATTTATATAAAATAAGTTTTTTTGAAAGTATTTTCTTGAAATAAGTTTAATGTCGTAAATGCGGAATTGAAATTAAAAAGGGAAGCAAGTTCATTTTTTGCTTCCCTCTTCAAAAAATTTGAAATATAAATTGTTCTACAAAACTTTAATTAGGCATTCCGCGTTTTCTTCTTTCCTCTCTTGTTAAATCAAAAACTTTTCTAAAGAGTTTTTCTTCTGCTGGAGACATGCTCATATTTCTTCTTGCCATAACTCGTTTTGCAACTTCAAGGCTTCGATCAAGATCATAAGTAGTCAGCATATCTGCACCACCCCATGAGAATGAAGGAACATACTTTGGTGGAATTCCCGAACCAAAAATATTGCACGATACACCAACAACAGTTCCTGTGTTAAACATTGTATTGATTCCAGTCTTCGAGTGATCTCCCATAGTTAATCCAACGAATTGAGAACCACTGTCAATCAAATCACCATTGATATAAACTTTTACACTTCCATAGTTATTTTTCAAATCGCTGTTATTTGTATCAGCGCCAATGTTGACCCACATTCCCAGATAACTGTGCCCTAAAAATCCTTCGTGTTGTTTATTTGAATATGAGTGAATTATACTGTTCTCAACTTCGCCGCCAACCTTGCAAACTTCTCCGATTGATGTGCCTTCATAAATTTTTGCGCTTATTTTAACAATGGTTTTATCGCCGATAAATGCTGGACCTTCGATTACTACATTTGGAAGAATTTTAACACCTTTACCGATATATATTGGACCATTTTCTGCATCCAGAACTACCCCTGGTTTAATTGATGTTCCTTCACCAATATAGATATTATTTTCATCAAGCAAATGAACGCCGCTATAAATTTTTCCATTTATTTTTTTATCTACATTTCTGGTCAGATAGTTAAAATCTTTCTCAATTTGATCGGCGTTATTATTGATTAAATCCCATGGGTAGTTAATCAACTTAACATCAACTTGCTTTTTGAATAATCCATCAAAATCAGAAAGTGTGAAAAGATCATGAAGAGAATTCTTAAGATCATTTAATTTTGAACCGCTGACTTTTGCAGCAACAATCTGATCACCGTTTACATAAAGAATATCGTTAGGATTATTTACATCTACTTTATTGAGAAAATCTTCATCTGCAATAATTCTGCCATTTATAAATAGACAGGTATCTTCATTGCTGATTGTGTTGATTTCATACTGTGGATAGATTTCTGCAAGATGCTCAGCCAGATAACTTCTACAATGCAGAGTTACTTTAGCATCAGGGAAATGATTAAGTATTTTATCTTTCAAAGTCAGAATTCCGCATCTCAACTCATAAGTTGGTCTTGTGTAAACCAGCGGAAGAAGTCGTGAATAGTATATGCCCTCAAAGATGCAAACGTGCATACTTGCTCCTTAAAAAGATTTAAATTTATTTATTGATATTTTTTAGCCGTTAAATTCCTGACTAAGCTTTGAAGCTGCTTCTTTATCAACTATCACATAAGCCTTTCTATGCATCTGAATAATAGATGCTGGACACATTGCAGTAATTGGTCCTTCAACAGCAGCTTTAACTGCATCAGCTTTATTTTTTCCGTTGGCTAATAGAATAACTTCCTTTGCTTCCATTATTGTACCGATACCCATTGTAATTGCATATCTCGGTACTTCGTCAATACTTTTGAAAAATCTTGCGTTATCTTTGATAGTTCTTTCGGTTAAAGTTTTGATACGAGTTCTTGAACCAAGAGATGAGCCAGGTTCGTTGAAAGCAATATGCCCATTTGCACCAATTCCAAGAATTTGAAGATCTATTCCGCCGAATTTTTTTATCTGTTCTTCATACCATTCGCAGTGAGCTTCTATATCATCAGCCATTCCATTTGGAACATGGATGTATCTCTTATCAATGTTGATGTGATTAAAAAGATTTACATCCATGAAATATCTATAACTTTGATCATGATGTGGAGGTAACCCAATATATTCATCAAGATTAAATGTGACGACTTTGGAGAAATCCAAGCCTTCTTCTTTATGCATTCTGATGAGCTCTTTATAGAGCCCAACAGGAGTACTGCCGGTGGCAAGGCCAAGAACAAGATTAGGTTTACGACGAAGACGAGCGGCTACTAATTTAGCAGCCTCTTTGCTCATTTCATCGTAGTTCCCTTTGACAATGACAAGCATTGGAATGCTCCTTAATTTGTTGGTATTTTTAGAGCCATGATGGGGATAAAAAGATTATTGAGTAGCCTTTTTCCCGTATTTTTTCATGAATTTTTCTACACGTCCGGCTGAGTCAACTAATTTTTGTTTTCCAGTGAAAAATGGATGACAATTTGAACAGATTTCTAATTTCAAATCACCGGCAGTTGATCTTGTGACAAATGTATTTCCACAAACGCAAGTCACAACAGATTTTTTATATACTGGATGAATACCTTTCTTCATTTTTACTCCATTTGTTGATAATCGAATTGCAAAATAAGAATTAAGAAAAGTAAAAACAATTTTAGAGATTTATGTAAAAAATAATATTGTTTATTTGAATTTAATGTAGTTTCACAAGCAATCGAAAAATTACAACGATAGCCTGATAGTAACTTTTCGAGAATTTAATAATTTTCATTCCTTCTGCGGAGGAATCTGAGGTACCCTTTTTTCCAGTTCCCTTAATTCAATTATTCTTTTTTCAAGTTCTTTTTGTTGGCGTTTTATTTCTTCTAATTTCATCTCAAGTTCTTTTTCATATTCTGAACGTTCCCAATAACCACGTTTTTCAAAATATCCTTTGAAGAGCCAGTTGTGTTTAAGAGCTTCCATGTTATCAGCAAATCTTTCAGCTCCAATTCTTGCTTGAATAGCTGTAATAATCAGATTATTAATGATTGCTTTCACGGAATCATAAGCTGATTTATCGCTTATTAAAGCACCTAAAACTCCTTCTCCCTGATTAACTCTTTGAACCATGTTATCAACTTTTGTAACCACCGAATCAACACCAGCAATAACATTGACAAGATAATTTCCTAATCCAGTTACAACATTTGTAATTTCTTCCAGACTTGAAGTTAGTCCAAGCATTGTTTGATTTGCAGTTCGAGTTGCTTCATCAATACTTTGATACAGCTTTTTATCATTCAGCAATTTTCCAATTGTACCTTCACCTTCATTCACTTTTTTAAGAGTCAAACTAAATTCTTTTGAAATTTCTTTTATGTAAGAAAGAATTCCCTGCGTTTCTTCAATTATCTCTGAATAAGTAACTGGTCTTTTAATCGGTATAAAATCACCATCCTGAACAGACGGTAATGAACCCGAACCACCTGAAATGATCAAAACTTTATCACCAACCAATCCTTCAGTTTCAATACTTGCCCTAGAATCTTTACGAATGAATTGTTGAACATCTCTTTTAATTTTCATTGTGACTAAAATTTTACTTGTTGTATCGACCATAAACTCAATCGATTTAACTGAACCCACATCAATTCCTGTTAATCTCACCGGTGCACCAACTCTTAATCCTTCAACAGTTGGGAAATAAGCATTTAATTCAAAAGTATCCTGAAAAAGAAAATCTTTATTTCCGATAAGGAAAACAGTTAGAATAATTATGACTGTTCCAAGAAAAGTAAAAATTCCAAGTCGAATTCCTTTAAATGATTTTAACATATTCGACCTATAAATTTAATCGAGTTTATTTAACAGAAATTTTTTTACTAAATGAAACTCAGATTTAATCAATTCATCTGGTGTTCCTTCAAACATGAAATTTCCATTTTCTAACAAAAGAATTTTATCGGCTGTACTGAGTGCAACAACCATATCGTGTGTAACAACTATATTAGTCATTTTAAATTTTTGCTGCATCGAAATAATTAATTTTGCAATTTCTTTGGATGTAACAGGATCAAGGCCAGTAGTTGGCTCATCATAAAGCATTATTTCTGGGTGTAAAATTAAAGAACGAGCCAGTCCAATTCTTTTCTTCATTCCGCCAGAAAGTTCAGATGGCATTTTATTTATCGCTTCTTTTAATCCAACCAGATCTAACATTTCAAGAATTCTTTTTTCTATTTCGTCTTCGGGAATTTGTGTATGTCTTTGCAAGGGGAATGCGAGATTTTCTTTAACCGACATTGAATCATAAAGTGCTGCACTTTGAAATAAAAATCCAATGTTTTTACGAACTTGATACAATTCTTGCGTACTTAATTCAAGGACATTTTTTTCATTAATAAAAATTTTTCCTGAATCGGGTTCTATTAATCTTACAATACACTTCAGGAGGACACTTTTCCCAATTCCACTTCTTCCGAGAATAACGGCAGTGGTTCCTTTTTCGACTTCAAAACTTACTCCATTTAATACAACAAAATTACCAAACTTCTTATGTAGATTTTCAACTTTTATCATTTTTTTCAGTTTAAGTTGGAAAAAGTAAAATAGTCAGTCTGACCATAATTGAGTCGACTAATAAAATTAATAAAGAAGAAATAACAACAGAAGTTGTACTTGCTTTACCAACACCTTCTGTACCCTTGGTTGCATTGAATCCAAGATATGATCCCACTATGCCAACTATGAAACCAAAAACAAAAGTCTTTGCGATTGCGGGTAATACATCAGAAAAAGTTATTGCATCAAGTGCAAGCTGGGTGTAATAAGAAAAAGTCATGTTCTTTGTGATTATAACGGAAATATAACCACCAATAATTGCAATGAAATTAACATAGATAGTTAAAAGTGGAAGCATAAAGATTGTTGCTATTACACGAGTAACAACAAGAAATCGGAATGGATCAACAGCCGAAACTTCAAGTGCATCAATTTGTTCAGTAACTCTCATCGAACCAAGTTCTGCACCAATTCCAGATCCAACTCGACCAGCAAAAATCAAAGCAGTCAAAACAGGTCCTAATTCTCTAATAACAGATAGTGAAATCATTCCTGGTAAAAACATTTCAGCTCCAAAACGGGCAAGAACTGGTTGAGATTGCATACCAAGAACGAGACCAATTATGAATCCTGTAATACTTACTATCGAAAAAGTTTTTACACCAAGCTCGTCCATATGCTTAATTATTTCTTTGATTTCATAGGGCGGGCGAAATACTTCAAGAAAAAATCTAATTGAAAAATCTGTCAAACCGCCAATTGTTATAAAAAAGTTTTTTATTTTTTCCATTGATTTCACTTACACTATTCTATTCCCAGCACACAACCAATATTTTTATTTGAATTAGATTCTTCAAATGTAACCGGTACACCGGGAAAATATTTTTCGATCAGATGTTGGAATTCTTCAATATCCTTGTGAGAATAAATTGCCGGATTATAGATTATTTTAATCAACTTGACTTCATATGCCTGAAGTTTTACCAGATCTTTTAATTTCTGGATGTCGTCGGCAATTTGGAGTTCAATAAAATCCATAGATGCCACCGAGTTTGTTTTCATTTTTAATTACAAAATAAGTAAAGAGAGAAAATATTTCACTTAATTCATAAGGTAGTATATTTAATCTGGTTTTACTAAAGAGATGACTTTTATTAGATAGGTTTTTTATTCGATGGGTCGATGCAAGGTGACTTATGAAATATGCAGGTTTTAGATAATCACTTTGATTGTTAAAAATGACAATCAGGTTTATTATTACATTGAGTGAGTGAAACGACTGAAGAACCGTTTTTGATTCTTCGTTCCATTTCATTTTGCTCGGGATGATATAAAATGTCTCTCTGAACGAAGTGTAGAGTCTCTTTAAATTCTTCGTGTTCGAACAAAATGACATGAAATATTTTTAGTTTTTCTGAATTATTACTTTAGTTTTTTTACAAACAATTAGAAGACAATTCAGATTCTTGATTCCGTTCAGAATGAAAATTAGGGTTTTTGTTATCGTGAAGGAATACAACGGTAGAAGGTTCTTATCTTGGTTTTTCTTTTCACTTATGTATTATTATAAATGCTCTAATTGCTTGACATCATTTTAAGTACACTTTGATGGGTACTTTGTGTCCCTCGTTGTAAACATAAGTCATTCCTGAATTATTGAAATAATCAAAATTAGAATTGTTTGGTCTCTATCATCACAAACGATTAATTCTACAGAAAAAAAATTTTAATTAAATTAGAAATAATTCAAACAAAAATGAGCAATTAAATGAGAATAGGGATCTTAAAAGAAACACATTTTGAAGAAAAACGAGTTGCTCTTACCCCTGCGGGAGTTAAAACACTTGTTGATCGCGGACATCATGTGTTTGTTGAAAAAGATGCTGGATTGCAAAGTAGATTTACAAATGATGAATATGAAAAAGTTGGTGCAAAAATTTCTTACTCAGCTGAAGAAGTAGTTAATAGATCAGAACTTGTTGTCAAAGTTGCACCACCAACTGAAGACGAAGCCTCACTTCTACATCCTGATCAAATCATCTTTTCATTCCTTCAATTATTCATGCGAAAAAAAGTACTCGAAACTTTGCTGGATAAAAAAGTCACCTCAATTGGATTTGAACTTGTTGAAGATCAGGATGGTAATCTTCCAATCTTAAGTGTAATGAGTGAAATTGCTGGTCAAATGTCAATTCAAATTGCTGCAAGATATCTTGAAAAAAATTTTGATGTTAGTCGTGGAATGCTATTAGGTGGAATAGCTGGAGTTACACCTGCTGCTGTTGTAATTCTCGGTGCAGGAACGGTTGGAACTAATGCTGCAAAAACTGCTCTCGGTTTTGGTGCACAGGTGATTATTCTTGATAAAGATTTAAAAAAACTAAAAAGAATTGAAGAGATTCTTGGCAAGCACATCACTACAGTAGTTTTAAATCCTTATACAATCGAACGAGCTGTAAAATTTGCTGATGTTTTAATAGGTGCAGTTCTTATTAAAGGTGAAAAAGCACCACACATTGTCACTGAAGCAATGGTGAAATCAATGAAACCTGGTTCTGTGATAATTGATGTTTCAATTGATCAGGGTGGATGTGTTGAGACAAGTCGACCAACCACTATTTCAAATCCGGTTTACATTGCTCATAATGTAATTCATTATTGTGTCCCAAATATTCCAGCATTAGTTTCAAGAACAGCAAGTTATGGTTTAAACAATGTAATAATTGATTATCTTCTCGAAATTGCAGACTCTGGACTTGAAGAGGCTTTAAAATCTAATGGAGGTTTATTAAAAGGTGTTTGCACTTACTCAGGAAATTGTACAAATGAAGCTTTAGCTGAAATCTTCAATCTTGAATTCAAAAAATTATTTCTTTACTCAAAAAATTAGGGTGGTTAAGTGATGCAGGATACTCTAACAAAAAATATTAAATCTTCTTTCTGGTTACAGAACTATAAATCTAAACTTAGAACTCCAGAAGAAACTGTAAAAATCGTAAAGTCCGGAGATAAAATTGTAATGCACGGCAATTGTGCATTCCCGATGACTTTAATAAATGCTCTGGTAGCAAGAAAAGATGAACTGGAAAATGTTCAGATTTTTCATGCATTAACAGTTGGTGATTTGCCTTATCTAAAACCTGGAATAGAAAAAGCTTTCAAACATATTTCATTTTTCATGGGTGCAGCTGCTCGAAAAGCTGTTAATGAAGGCAGAGCAGATTTTACTCCAATTTATCTTTATGAATATCCTTTGCTCTTTGCAAAAGGATTGATTAAACCAAATGTAGCTTTTGTACATTTATCACCTCCTGATGAACATGGTTTTTGCAGCTTTGGAGTTGAAGTCGGACTAATAAAAACCGCCGCCGAAAATTCTGATATAATTATTGCTCAAATAAATCCTCAAATGCCAAGAGCACTTGGAGATAGTTTCATTCACATCAACAAACTTACTTACATTGTTGAAGTTGATGAACCAATTGCAGAACTCCCACAGATAAAAGAAGATTTAACTCCAGAGATGATGGAAGTTTACACTCGAATTGGTCAGAACATTGCCGAATTGATTGAAGATGGTTCAACTCTTCAAATGGGTATTGGTGTGATTCCTGATTCAGTTTCTAAGTTTTTAGATACAAAGAAAGATCTTGGCATTCATTCAGAAATGTTTTCAGATGGAATTATTGATCTGGTTAACAAAGGAATCATTACCAATCGAAGAAAAAAATTACATGTCGGAAAAACGATTGCTGGATTTGTCCTTGGTAGCAGAAAACTTTATGATTACATTGATAACAATCCATCAATTGAATTTCACCCACAGGAGTATGTAAACGATCCATTTGTGATCGCTCAAAACTATAAAATGGTTGCGATAAACTCTGCCCTTGAAGTTGATATTACTGGTCAGGTTTGTTCTGATTCGATTGGACCGAGATTATATTCTGGTTTTGGTGGACAGGTAGATTTCATTCGTGGTGCTGCAAGATCAGAAAGCGGTAAACCAATTATTGCACTTCCATCGACAACAAAGGATTTTAAAATTTCAAGAATAGTTTCTACTTTAAAACCAGGTGCTGGTGTTGTTACTAATCGTGCTGATGTCCATTATGTTGTAACTGAGTATGGAGTTGCTTATTTGCATGGTAAGAGTATTCGAGAACGAGTTCATCAATTAATTAACATAGCTCATCCTGATTTTAGAGATGAGCTGAAATTTTACGCGAAGAAAAATAATTACATATGATAGCTATCATCGGAGACATACACGGTTGTTATAATACATTAAAAGAATTGTATAATCAGATTAAAAATGAATATCCTGATATTGAAATTTATTCTGTTGGGGATTTAGTTGACCGGGGAAACTTCTCAAGTGAAACCATTCATTTTTGTATTTCAAATAATATTAAAGTTTGTCTTGGAAATCATGACTACATGTTCCATCAATATTTCCGTGAACCTTTTTCGCCGATGGCAAGGTCATGGGTTTATAACGGTCATATGGCAACACTAAATTCTTATAAGAATAATCCAAAATCTCTTGAACCACATTTAGATTATGTTGAAAAATTAAAATTATTTTACAACACAAAAGATGCTTTCATCTGTCACGCAGGCATTTCAAAAGTTTATAAAAAATATTTTAAAGAGTACAAGCTTGATGAAACCCATGATAATTTTATAGAAAAAGTTTTGTCTCAGGATCTTGATAAAGATTATTCTGTACTCTGGGTCAGGGAAAATTTGATTAATATTGGTAAACTTCAAGTCATTGGACATACCAGAAAATTCGAAACTTTGTATGATAAAAACGCAAATGTTTATTATATTGATACTGGTTGTGCTTACGGAAATAAACTAACAGCAGTGATAGTCGATGATAACAATGTCATTAAAAAGTTTTCAGTTCCAGTTTTTTCAGAAGATATCAGTCAATTTTGATATGAAGAAAATTATCAACCAAAATTTCTATCCAGAATTATCAACCTTCTAAACAAAAATGGAGTATCTTATCGAGTAAGTTCTACGGTTCAAATTCTTATATTAAAAAATAATTTTGATAAGATACTCTAAATGAAAGCTGAAAAATTATCACAGATATTTCTCATTACCTTCTTAAGCTTATTCTCATTGGGAAGCATAATTCCTGAAATTGAGAGTGAGAAAAGCTTTAATCAAATCCAAATTGAACATCGGAATCTGGAAAACATTTTTTATGAAGCCATTCATGGAGATTTTGGTGATAAGAAATTATCAGATGAACAAATTTCAGCAGATACTAATGATCAGAAAATTGAATTTGATGAAGAGAACTTTGAACTCAATCAACAGAAATTAAACCTTCAAACCAATACAGACACATCTTTAGTAATAGATTCATCACTGATTATTGATTCATTAGCAATCGATTCCACAGCACGATTAAAACATTTTCAATATCGACGAAGAGATTTGCCTCATGTAAATCTATTTGAAAAAAGAAAAAATCCATTCTTTCTGCAAGTACCTGATGCCCTTGTTAGCAGAAGTGTTTCACTGGATTCAACTGGCAAGTTTGTAATCATTAAAGAAACAATCGATGGAAAAGAGTGGAAAGTTCGTGCGACTATTCCAATTGAACAATACATTAATCTAAGACTCGCTTATGTAAATCGTAAAAACTGGGAAGAACTAGCTTACAAGTATGATGTTAAACTTGAGAAAAAAGAACTTGGAGATATTTTTGCTCAAATCACAAACATTGATATTCCAATTCCTTCAAATCCAGTTTTAAGCATTTTCGGTCCTCCAAAAATTAACCTGCGTATCAACGGTGCTGTTACAATCGATGGAAGCTGGCGAAATGAAAAAACTGAAGGTGTGACTGCATCTTTGCTTGGTAATGTAAGAAACGAACCAAATTTCAAACAGGATGTTCAGATTAATATAAGTGGAACAATTGGTGATAAACTCACAATACTTGCCGACTGGAATACTCAAAATACTTTCGAATACGAAAATCAACTCAAAATAAAATACACGGGCTATCCTGATGAAATTGTTCAAAGTGTTGAAGCCGGAAATGTTTCGCTTCAAACCTCCCCGCTTGTTGGTGGTGGTGAAGCATTGTTCGGTGTAAAAGCAAGTTTTCAACTTGGACCATTATGGCTGACTGCGCTTGCAAGTCAGAAAAAAGGTGAAGTGAAAGAAAAAGTTCTATCCGGTGGTGCTGAAGCTCAGACATTTAAGAAAAGAGTTTATGAGTACTCAACTAATCATTATTTCGTAGATACAGTCTATGCAGATACCTCAGCTGATTTGAATTTATTTTATAAATACTATGGATATCCAACACCAATTTCAGATGATGTGGTTAATTTCTATAAAATTAAAGATATTGAAGTATGGAAGACGAAAACAGGTTTGCCGGATCCAAAAGAAAGAAGAGCCAACGCATATATTAGATTAAATCCAAGATCACGAACGGAAAATTATCCAGAAAACCTCCGTGCAAATATTGATGCAGTTCCAGGTGAAATTGAAGTCGGAAGATTTATCAAGTTAGATCCATCGGAATACATAGTTCACTGGGAAACAGGTTATATCACATTCAAAACTCAAATAAACGAAACAGATGCAATTGCTGTCGCTTACAGAATTGAAGGTCCTCCCGGTAATGATAATGATATCTTCTATGGTGAATTTGTTGCTGATAAACCAGATACTGTCACATTAATCTTAAAATTAATCAAACCAGCAAATCTTCAACCTCAATACAAAACTGCCTGGAAATTACAACTCAGAAATATCTATCCACTTGGAGTAAGAAATGTTAAAAGAGAAGGTTTTGAATTAGATATTCTTTACGAAATCCCTGGTCAGGAACCTCGAAATGATTGGAATGGAATTAAATTCTTAAATGCGTTTGGACTTGATTTATACGATGACTCTAATAATCCAAGACCCGATGGAAAATTTGATTTCAGAACAAGCATAACAATTAATCCAGAAACTGGTGAAATTATTTTTCCTGTCCTTCAACCTTTTGGAAGGAATTTACCTGCATTATTACCTGACTCATTAATGTATATTGATGTTTATGATACTCTTCAAAGTATTGCCAGATTAAACAGTGCTCGTGATAAGTTTGTGATTACTGGAAAATCTTCTGGAAGTTCATCTTCAACATTTAATTTAGGATTTAATATCGTTGAAGGTAGTGTGAAAGTCAGACTTGGTGGAAGAGAATTAATTCCAAATGTAGATTACATTGTTGATTACAACACAGGCCAACTCATCATTCGAAACGAACAGGCACTTCTTCCAAATGCTGATCTCCGAATTTCATACGAAGAAAATACTCTCTTTCAGCTTGCCGCAAAGTCTTTGTTTGGTTTAAGAGGCGAACTGGATATTAATCCAAAAACCAAACTTGGTTTTTCAATGCTCACTTTGAATCAACAAACTTTATCTGACAAAGTGAGAGTTGGAGAGGAGCCGATCCTGAACACTATTTATGGTATTGATGGACAAACTCAAATTGAATTACCTTTTATCACTAATTTCTTGAATAATTTCATTTCAACAAAAGAAATGTCTAATCTTTCAATTAAAGGAGAAGCAGCTTATATCAATCCAGATCCAAATACAAAGAAAAGTACAATTGCAAGTGATCAAGGTAAAAGCGTTGCTTATATTGATGACTTTGAAGGATCAAAACAAATAATGTCAATTGGTGTAAATTATACAGCCTGGAAAAGTGCATCACCACCTCGAGGATATCCAACTTCTGATATTGATACAGTGATAATGAAAAAGAAAGCAAAGACATACTGGTTTAACAGACTTCCGAGTGATGTTTATGTACAACAAATCTGGCCAAAGAAAACTGTCGCAAGAGGAAATGAACAGGTTACAGTTCTTGATGTGGTTTACTCGCCATTTACAAGGGGTGAATTCAATTATCAGCCTGAACTTGAGTTCACCGACTTGAATTGGGGTGGTATGATGAAGTTATTATCCTCAACAGCCAGTAATTTCCTAGATCAAAATATTGAATTCATAGAATTCTGGTTACTGCCTGAAAAAATTCCTCAAAATGCAAAACTTTATATCGATCTTGGAAAAATTTCTGAAGATGTAATTCCAAATAAGAAGCTTGATACAGAAGATAAAAATTTAAACGAACTTATTGATCAGGGCGAAGATGTTGGTCTGGATGGAATACCTAACGATGTTGAAAGACAACTTTATCCAAGTCTTGGTGATGATCCAAGTGGTGATGACTTTTATTTCAATCTGGGTTCTGGTGTTTATTCTGGAATTAATGGAACAGAAGGCAATGCTTCTTTGACAGAAGCTGGTCGATTCCCCGATACTGAGGATTTAAATCGAAATGGCGTTCTTGACCTTGTGAATTCGTACTTTCAATATGAAATTCCACTTGATACAAGTTATGCAACAAATGAATATATAGTTGGCGGTGGAGTTGAGACAAGATGGTATCAGTTCAGAATTCCACTGAACGACTTCAAAAAGAAAATTGGTGAACCAAGTTTTACTAACATCGATATGATTAGAGTATGGTTTACTGGAATATCAGATTCACTTCATATTCGAATAGCGGAGTTTAATCTTGTTGGTAATCAATGGCGTAAGGCAATCAAAGATGACCAGCGCATAAGTCTCTCAGTTGTTAACATTGAAGATAATTCACCTTATTACTATAGTCCTCCTGATGTTGGACGAGAACTTGACCGCACTCAACAAACCACTGGAACAGAAAAAATTTACAAGAATGAACAATCATTGGCTCTTGGAATCCATAATCTAAGATACCAAGAATCAACATTTGCTCTTAAAGTTCTTTATCGACCGATGGATGTTTTTAATTACAGCGAAATGAAACTTTACTATCACGGTACAAAAGATCTTACGAATGGAGATATTGTTGTTCGGTTTGGAGTTGACTCAAACAACTTTTACGAATATCGTGAACCTATCAGAGAAGATTGGAATAATATCTCAATTAAATTTTCAGACTTAACTGCTATCAAACAAAAAAGAGATTCTGTTACACAAATAATTAAGATTCCAGTTAAAGGTGCACCCGATGGTGCCTTTTACAGTATCAAAGGCAATCCAAGTTTGACAACAGTACAGATGTTTATAATTGGTGTGATTCATGATAGAGTTTCAAATCCATTAGATACAACTCAAACTCTTAGTGGCGAGTTATGGGTTAACGAATTGAGATTAATTGGTGCAGATGATAGAGAAGGATGGGCTTACAATACAAGCTTTGCATTAAACTTTGGAGATTTTATTCGATTGAATTTTAATTACAGCAAACGAAATCCATTCTTCCATACTCTCGAAAGCCGTTTTGGTGATAGAGTTTTAAGAACAAACTGGGGATTTTCCGGTTCAATTGATTTTACAAAATTTTTACCATCTTCTATGAAAGGCAGCGCATTAACTCTGAATTATTCTCGAAACGAACAAATCGATAAACCTCTTTATCTTCCAAATACAGATATTGTAGTTGATGAAGCAGTCGAACAAACTTATTCCAGACTTCTTGAAAAAGGTTACGATGAACAAACTGCTCGTAAAGTTGCTGATGATCTTCGAATTAGTGCACAATCATTTTCTCAAAATGAAAGCTGGTCATTGTCATCAATCAAATTGGTAATTCCATCGGATTTCTTTCTCGCTAAACATTTCTGGAATAATCTCGGATTTGGTTTTAATTTCAATCGAAGATTTGCAAGGAATCCGCAACTTGAATCACAGAAAGACTGGCAGTGGAATTTTGTAACTCAGTATTCGTTGATGTTCTCGCCAGGTAACTTCATTCAAATGACAAATGTACCTGTTATGGGAGATTTGTTTGAAATTATTTCTGACCTGAAGAATTACAGGATTTATTATTCTCCTTCAAATATTGGAATGAATTTAAATGTAAGCAGAAACAGAAGTACAAGTATTTACCGAACGACAAACCGACCTAATATTCAGAGAGATTTCAGATTAACAAGAGGATTTCAACTTGGCTGGCGATTGACCGAAGGTGGCTTCCTTAATCCATCCCTTAATTATTCTTTTGATTTCGGCAGCAGCTACGCTCACCTTGAAACTATTGTAGATACAATCAGAACATCATCAGGGAGAGATTCAGTAGTTGAGTATCAAAGAAGTGATAGAGAAATTTTTAGAGATATTTTCGGAAGAGAATTGTTTGGAAGAGATTATTCCTTCAATCAAAGATTTGAAATTAGAACACAACCACGACTGCCTTCATTCTTTAATCTGAATAATTTCATAACTCTTCAACTTTCATATTCAGTTGATTACAGATGGCAGAATAATTTCCAGCAACCTGAATTAGGCAGAGCAGCAAGTTTCGCAAATAACATTACAACAGGTCTTTCGATAAGATGGAAGCAAATCTGGGATCCTTTGTTCAAAGAAAGTACAGCTCCTACAAAAACCCCATCTGTTGATCCGAGAAGTCGTACACGAATTAGAGATATTCCCGATGATGCAAAACCTTCAGAGTATCCCGGAATGATTCAGCAGCAAACTCAAACGAAAGACACGACTTCGCAGACAACAAAACCATCTTCAATCAAGGTCTTGTTCTCTGCAATTAAATCGGGAGTGAAATGGATTCTTTTTGATTATGATAATATTAACATAAACTTCTCGCAAAGAAATTCTTCGATGAACAATGGGCTTGCCGGAAGAAATAGTGGAATTACTAATTTCTGGAATTTCTTCATTCCCAATAAAGATGAAAACGGTCCGCCTCGATTGTACCAATTGGGTTTGAGTTATAATCCTGGTCGTCGTGCAAGAAATGGAAACTTAAGTGATCAAATAACTCAGAACAATTCAATTGATTTAAGAACATCTCGCCCATTGTGGGAAGGAGCTCGAATTGATTTATCATGGAAAATAAATTGGAGCTTCAACAGAACAACAGCAATTCAAACAGATTCGCTTGGAAATGTAAAAGTAACCAATATGACAGCTTCAGGAACTGTTGATCGTTCTTTCTTAACTCTCCCGCCGTTTTTGATTTTTAGCTTCTTTAAAAATGATATCAAGAAAGTAAATGAACTTTATAATCCAAACGATCCAAATCCAAAAGAAAATCTTGCCAACGCTTTTATTGAAGGATTCGAAACATTTCCCATTCTCGGGAAGCTTCCAATTCTGAAAAAGTTTGGTAAATATATTCCAAGACCAAACTGGAGTATCAGCTGGGATGGGCTTGAGAAGTATTCCATATTTAGTTCTTTCGCAACGAGAGTTTCATTACAGCATTCTTATCAATCATCGTTTGCACGTTCATGGCGATTAAATCCTGATGGAATAGAAGAAACTCAATCTCAGAAAATTACATACGGTTTTCAACCCTTAATCGGAATGAATTTAACTTTTAAACCTTGGGGCGGCGGTAATCTTGGTGGACAATTTAAGATTGGTTCAACAGTTAGTTATGATATGGGTGTGCAGTCAAAAAATATAACAAAGACTTTTTCAAGAGATATTACTTTTGCTGTAAACTATACAAGGAGTGGTTTTGAATTTCCTTTCCTTGGAATTTCACTTAAAAATGATTTAAACATTTCTCTTTCATATACTCAAATGAAAAACTCAACTGTTTTATATGATATGCTTAATTTCAAGGAAGAAGGAATCCCGCAGGATGGAACTATACGAACAACAATTGAATCAAGAATACGATATGTGATAAGCTCGAGATTTACAATTGCAATTTATTATAGAAGAACGCAGGTGGAACCTGAGGGAGCCTCAAAGATTCCACCTACAACAACTAACGAAGCAGGAATTAATATTAACCTTACAATTTAATTCAGAGGGTTGTTTAATTCTTACAAGAATTAATTGACACTATTTTTCTTCAAAAGAATATCTTCAATGATTTCCTTGAAAGCATCTTTTGGAAGAGCACCAACAGCCATTTGCGGTTTATCATTCAACGGAATGAATAATAAAGATGGAATGCTTCTGATTCCAAATACGGCTGCCAGCTCTTGTTCTTCTTCAGTATCAACTTTATAGATAACGATTTTGTCTTTGTATTCTTCAGCAAGCTCTTCAAGAATGGGTGCAACAATTTTACAGGGTTGACACCAATCAGCATAGAAATCAATTATCGCTGGCAATTCACCCTGATATTCCCATTCCTGTTTTTTCTCGTAATCAAAGACTTTCTCTAAAAAAGTTTCTTTAGTTAAATGTTCTAACATAATTTTCCTTTCTCTTGTTTTTTGAATTTGATGCAAATTACAAGATTTAGTTTCAAAAACATATTTATTTAATCAATAAAAGTTTACAAGTTTGGATTAAATTATTGACTTTCATTTTATAGAAAGAAACTATTCTTGGTAAATCATAAACATAAAGTAAAATGAAAAATATTTACACTTACTTGTTAACGCTTGCAATACCTCTAACCTGTTATTTCATTTTACCAGATAGTTCAATATTTACGATGCAACATTCTTAAGACCTAAATAAATTATTTATAAAAGCATAGAGCAAATTGGAAAAACAATAATTTGAACCAACAATTAATTTACTCGAATCAATCTAAATTATTTTTTAATTTGAAGTAGAGATGAAACATTATGTTTAGTACAATTCAAAAATATTTTAGCTGGGATAGATATCACATCATTGTTTCATTAATTCTGGGAATACTGGTTTTTGTTTTTGCTTCTCCTGAAATAATTAAATTCAATCCGTTAGTCTCTCTCGAAAACAAAATTATTGATTTGAATTTTAACAGACGTGGTATAATCCAACATACTGATTCACTCGATGTGGTTATAGTTGGAATTTCAAACGAAACAATCAATGAGTTACCACCACCATACAATTCCTGGCCCATTGCTCGAAACTTATTTGCCCGTGCAATCGAAAATTTAAATCATGCTGGCGCGAAAGTAATTGGAATTGATCTACTCTTTACTGAGTACGATAAATATTCAAAGACAAATGATAGTTTATTAATCAACTCAATTAAGAAATATCAAAATGTAATTCTCGCGGGGAAATTGGAAGAATTGGATTGGCGATTTCAGGCAGAAAATGTTCGAAATCAAAATTTTGGCAATGTTTATTTTGATGTTGATTCTTCAATAGGCATTGTAAATGTCCTGCCAGACGATGATGGAGTTTTGAGGAGATACTTTCCATATTATTACGATTCTAAGCTCAAGAGATCAATTCCAAGTTTCTCTTTAGCGGTTGTTAATCGATTTTATGAGTTAGATAATTTTTTCCTTCCGGAAAAAGTGGATAACTTTTTTAATTATGAAATTTTTAAAATACCTGAATTTATTTCGAATTCATTTTTAATCAACTATTATGGACCTTCTGGTACTTTCAAAAAGATTAATTTTATAGATGTAATTGATGATTCTGAATTTCAAACTCTCACAGAGCTTGAAACTGGTGAGGAGATAAATACTTTTGATGACTCCCTAATGGGTTTATTGTATACTGATATTTTTAGAAATAAAGTCGTTTTGATCGGTTCAATTGAGCCGGAAGATAAAGATTTATTCCCTGTCAGCATCTCTCCTGAAAAGACAGAATCAATCGCAGGAAATTTGATGTATGGAGTTGAGGTTCACGCTAATGTCGTTCAAATAATATTAGATAGAAATTTTCTAAGACGCGGAAGTTTGACTGTGAGATTTTTTATTGTCTTTGCAATCATTTTAATCAGTCTAAACATTTTCGAAAAAATTAGAGCGATTCGATTCAAGGTTACTCTGTATGGTGAGTTGATTAATTTCTTTATTTTAATTTTTCTTCTTTTCTCTGTTTTTGAAGTGTATTATTATCTTTTTGTAGAACTAAATTTAATTCGTTCATTTATTCCACCAGCGATAGGAGTTGTTGTTGCCTATAGTGCAAGTGCTGTGGCAAACTATTTAAAAGAAAGAAAACAAAAATTGTTAATCAAAGGAATGTTCAGTCAATATTTGAACCCACAGCTTGTAAATGAATTGGTAGAAAATCCTGAGAAGTTAAAGCTTGGTGGAATAAGAAAAGAAATGACGGTACTTTTTTCAGATCTTGCAAATTTCACAACAATCTCTGAAAGAATTGGACCAGAAACTCTGGTTGATCTTTTAAATCATTATTTTGATGAAATGACGGAAATAATTTTCGAGACTAAAGGCACTCTTGATAAATTTGAAGGCGATGCAATTATGGCTTTCTGGAATGCACCTCTTGATGATCCTCAGCATCAATTTAATGCCGTTAATTGCGCCTTAAGAATGAAGAAAAAAGTAAATGAACTTAAGTCTGTATGGAAATCAATTATTGGTCAGGATTTTAAAATTAGAATTGGAATTAACTCTGGTGATATGATTGTTGGTAATATGGGTGGAAAGAAAAAATTTGATTATACTGTTATGGGAGATAATGTAAATCTTGCATCACGACTTGAATCGATAAATAAAATTTATGGAACTGATATAATAATCAGCGAGTCAGTCTACAATTCAATTAAAGATAAAATTCTTGCTCGTGAGATTGATTTAATTATTGTTAAGGGAAAAACTGTTCCAGTAAAAATTTATGAACTACTTGATTTAAGTGAAAACTCTTTATTAATTAGAAATGATGAAATAGGTGATATTAAAGATTTAATAAACAGATTTGAATCTGGTTTGAAATTTTACCGTGAAAGAATGTTTTCAAGATCAATTGAAGAATTTGAAAGGTTGCTTTTGATAAATCCCGATGATATCCCCAGTCGAGTTTTTATTGATCGATGCTTTGAGTTTTTGAACAATCCCCCCGATGAAAATTGGAATGGTGTTTTTGAGTCAAAAATTAAATGAGTTTTTGATTTGATTGAGATGTTTTTCTCATCAGAAAGATTTGTTTTAATTCGTTTATTTTGTTTTTTTCAAGATGACATACTTCTGTCATTCTGAATAAAGCATAAGTGGAATGGAGAAACTTGAGATGCTTCGTTTCACACCGCATAACAGAAAAAGATCTTTCTGTCGTTTTACTCCCTCAGGATGACAAACACATGTAATGTCATTCTGAACGAAACGAAGTGAAGTGAAGAATCTCCAAGAAAGACGATTCACCAATTCACTATTTCAAATTTTAAATAACTTGCGAATAAAGTAATCTACCCCTGGATTTCAAAATACAAACAATTTCACTGGTTTTTCAGAAAATTAAGAATGGCAGAATTAACATTCTCAGAATCTTCAAGATTAACCATATGTCCAGCAATTTCAGAAAAGTATGACTTTGCATTGGGAATTTTTTCAGCCATTAATGTAGCGTTACCAATAGGGCTTGCAAGATCACTTTTACCGTGAATAATTAAAACCGGAAAATCAATCCTGGATAGTAAATCGACATAATCTTTTCTATCCCTCATTGCACCAAGTGAACCAATTATTCCATTTAAACTTGCTCTCTCCATTATTACCGAAACTTTGGAAATCAAATCTAATTTTGTTTCCCATGTTATAGGTGCAAAAAGTATTTTTTTGAATTCCTCAATTACGGAACTCTTTCCTTTCGATTTAGCAAGTTCAATCAATTCGTTTCTTCTTGCTTTTCCTTTTTCGTCATCTGCTTGAGCTTTCGTTGCAATCAATATTACGGAATTAATTCTATCAGGAAATCGTTCTATCAAATTGAAAGTAATGTAACCTCCCATGCTCATTCCTGCAATATTGAATTTTCCAATATTAAAATGATCTGCAATGCAAATTATATCATTGGCAAAATCATCTAATTTCCATTCTGATATTTCAACAAGTGAATTACCAAATCCTCTCAAATCTGGAGTGATAACTTTGAATCCATTTTGACTCAGGAATTCAATTTGTGGTTTCCACATTTCGTGAGTTAGTGGAAAACCATGAATGAAAATAATAGGACTACCTTCGCCCTTAACTTCAACAAACAAAGAGCAAAACTCATTTTGAATTTGCATTGATGCCTCCTTCATTATCTAAAAGATAGTGCAAAGTAGGAAATTACAATAGCGAAAATAAGTGCAAATTTACAGAGTAAGCTTTCTATTGCATTTATAAATTCAGGATAAATCAACAGTGCAATTCCCATTGGTATTGTGAAGGCAAGATACCCAATCAATAAAATCAAATTCTCTCTTTTATTTGATTGACTTTTCGACTTCAAGAAATTTCGAATCAATACAATAACAGCAATTAGCATTGGTAAGTAATAAAAGAGTCCATATAAGAATCCTAGTGGATAGTGATAGGAAGCATATAAAACCGTGCATTTTTTTACAACAAATTGATTCTGTGAAAAAAAGTAAAAAAGTGTAAAAAATATAGCTGGTGAGAAAATCAATCCCGAATGTTTGATTTTTAGATTATTTATTTTGAGGACAAGTAATAATCCTGTTGGTGGAAGATAAGATATAATTACAAAAGCTAAATAGACAACAATTTTATCATAAAAATTCAAACCACAAATTAAGAATTCGAATAACTGGTAAGCTGCAAGCAGGGAAAGAATAACCAATATGAAATTTTTAAATTTATTTTTTGAAAAAATCCGGACATTGATTAACAAGAGTAATTCTATACAAAAAATTAAAAGTGATATAATTCCGTCATAATTTTTCATGATAATTCCTTTTTTGTAAGCGTTTTCTTGTTTCGTAATTTTACAAAAATTTTTATTGAAAATATTCCCAGAAAGGAGATAAAATGAAAAAGAAATTAGTTGCTGGCAACTGGAAAATGTATAAAGACAAATCAGAAACAGTTGAGTTAATCTCTCAATTGAAAGAAAAATTAAATAATAATTCCAATCATCAGGATGTTGAAGTTGCTATTTGTCCACCATTCACATCGATTGAAATTGCTGGTGAATTAATTAAAGGGACAAAAATTAAACTTGGTGCTCAAAACATGCACACAGAAATTGAAGGTGCTTTTACAGGTGAAGTTTCAGCAAAGATGTTAAAATCTTTCGGTGTTGAATATGTAATTCTTGGTCATTCAGAAAGACGAACATATTTCAAAGAATCAAACGAATTCATCAATCAAAAAATTCTTAGATCAATTGAGTTTTCTCTTAAACCAATTTTTTGCCTTGGTGAAACGCTTTCAGAAAGAGAAGAAGGTAAAACATTTTCTGTGGTTGAGGAACAACTTATTAAGGGCTTAAATGGAGTTTCACGAATTGATCTTGAGAAGATAGTAATTGCCTACGAACCAGTTTGGGCAATTGGAACAGGCAGAACGGCGACACCTGAACAAGCTCAGGAAGTTCATGCCTTCTTGAGAAAAAAAATATCTGAACTTTATGATAGTGAAGCTGCGAATAATGTTAGAATACTTTATGGAGGAAGTGTTAAACCAGAGAATGCAAGAGATTTATTCAAACAACCTGATATCGATGGCGGATTAATTGGCGGTGCTTGTCTTAAAGTAGATTCGTTTTATCAAATCATTATTGCTGCACAATTTTAATTGCAGGCTATAATCCAATTGTATAAACATTCATTTAAAATTATATTTGTGTGATAATTAACTTTAGAGGAATTTTGAATTGAAGCGGAATATTTTTGTCTTCTTCTTGATTTTATCATCAATTGTTTATAGTCAAAAACTTCAATACTCAATTTTTGATGGCGGAAAAATAGATTCGACAAGAAAAATAATTTTATTAAATGATGGATGGAACTACATTAAAGATGAATCCTCAGAAAAAGTCCCTGTTCCCTTCTGGCTGGAGGAAGAAAAAGTAATTTTAAACAGAACTTTTTCTCTGAATGTTGAGTCGGGAAGTCATGTTTATCTGTTGCATTTTGAGGGTATTAAAGGATTGTTGGAAGTTTATTTTAATGATGAAAGAATACCTTTCGACCCAGTTGAAATTGAACAATTTATCTTCAGAATACCTTCCTTAATTGTCAAAGAAAATTCTGTTAATTCAATAAAAATTATTCTTTCAAAAAAATCTTTAATCAAAGAACAGAATACATTAATCAGCAAATTAGAACTACCAGAACGAAAAGCTGGAATCTATAAAGACATCTACTTTGAAATTTTACCACAAACTGCAATAACAAATGTAAATCTGTATCCTTTATTAAATGCAAGTTTAAGTGAAGGTCAAATAAAATTTAAACTCGAAGTTGCTTTATCAGAAAATTTCAAACGAAGTGAAGAAAAGGTTTATCAATTAAAAGTCGCAGTTAAGAATAAAAACAATCAATTTGTAGTCGCTGAACAAACTTTTGATGTTTTTCTAAATTCTTCATCAAATCAATTTACAAATTCACTAACAATCAAAAATCCTGGGCTATGGGATTTGAATGATCCGTTAATTTATGAAGTTCAATTTAAATTGCTTGAAAACAATCAGATTATAGATGAGAGTATTTCGAATGTAAGTTTCAAGCGATTGGAAATTTCTGGATCAAAATTATTATTAAACAATAATCAAGTTATTCTGAGAGGAGTCACATATTTTGAATCAAATGGAAAGAAAAATTCTTTCTTCCCTCTTCAAGATTATTCAAGAGATATTGAACTGATTAAAGATTTGAATGCAAATGCAATTTTTTTGAAGAATTCTTTGCCATCTGAAGAGTTACTCAGTTTGTGTGATGAAAATGGAATTTTAGTATTTGTTGATGTTGATAGTAAATTTTATCCCGATGATATCAGCCCTCGACTTTCAAGAGAATTCGAATCGAAACTATCTTTTCTGCTTAATAGATTCTCGAATTTTGGTTGTTTTGCAGGAATTAACATTGGATTTTTGAAGAAAGAGAACCTGACGGACTTGCAAAAGTCACTAATCAATAGATTGAAAAATCAAAATTCTAATCTTTTAATCTTTGCAGAAACAAATGAATTAAAATTTGTAGAAAATTCTGAACTTGATTTTGTTGCCATAAACTTGTTGCATAAGCCACTAAAGAATGTTCAAGATTTTATTTCAAAGTTGGAAAAACAAAAATTTATTTTAATTTCTTCAATTGGTTATCAGCATGATTTTGATGCAAATGATGGTTATTCAAATCCACATTCAATACAAGCACAGGCTAAATATCTCTCTGATATACTAAAGAATCTAATGGAGAGTGACATTTCAGTTTTTGTTCACACACTTTCAGATTATCGATTGCCTTATAATTCAATCCTTGCTGGAAAAATTGATAATACATTGTGCAAGTATGGACTTGTGAATGAATATCGGGATAAACGAAAGCTGTCTTTCAATACAGTACGAAGTTATTTCACAGATTCAAAACTGCCATTAATTATGCAGGGATCGTATGAAGACAGGGCAAATATAATTTTTGTTATTGCGGGATTATTATTTCTTGCATTGTCAATTATAATTATTAATTCAACTCATAGATTTAAAGAAAGTGTTTCGCGTTCAATTCTTAAGACTTATAATTTCTTTTCTGATATTCGTGATGGTTGGTTTATTTCTTCTTTTCATTCAGTTCTTCTGTCAATTGTAATTGCACTTGCCCTTGCACTCAATTATTCGACATTCTTGCACTACTGGAGAACCAATATCGAATTTGAAAAATTTATTGCGTTGCTGAATTCAAATTTAGTTTTTGAATTTTTCAGCCACATTTCGTGGAGACCGGTTTCGGCAATATTTTATTTATTTATAATTAATTTTGCCGTGGTTCTGTTTTTAACATCATTTATAAAACTGACAAATTATTTTGTTCGAAATAAAGTTTTCATTAATCAAATTTTTCTTTTGACAGTTTGGAGTGCGATTCCATTTTTAATTTTAATCCCTGTTGGAATGGTTTCTTATAAAGTTTTTACAATGGAAAAATTTCATGAGTTGATTTATGTGATAGTTTTAGTGTTTCATTTCTGGGTCGTTACCAGACTCTTAAAAGGAATTTCTATAGTTTTTGATGTATCAAAATCTAAAGTATATCTTTTTGCGATTTTCTTTATACTTATTTCAATTGCTGGATATATTTTATATTTACAATTTAATTTTAGTTCAATTAATTACTTAATGTATTTACTCGGATAGGATATGTATTTATCGAAACTGGAAATATTTGGATTTAAATCATTTGCCAATAAAGTTGAAATCAAATTCAATAGTGGGTTGACTGCAATTGTTGGTCCCAATGGTTGTGGAAAAACAAATGTAGTAGATGCAATTCGCTGGGTTCTGGGCGAACAGAGAACAAGTACACTCCGAAGCGATAAGATGGAGAATGTAATTTTTAACGGAACCGTAAATCGAAAACCATTGGGGATGGCAGAAGTTTCACTTACCATTCAGAATAATAAAGGAATTCTTCCAATTGAATATTCTGAAGTAACAATCACTCGAAGATTATTCCGTTCTGGTGAAAGTGAATATCTGATTAATAAAAATTTGTGTCGGTTAAAAGATATTCAAAATCTTTTTATGGATACTGGAATGAGCTCGAATGCCTATTCAGTTATCGAGCTCAAGATGATTGAAGATATTTTGAGTAATCGTGCTGATGATAGGCGAGTATTATTTGAGGAAGCAGCGGGAGTAAATAAATATAAACATCGAAGAAAAGCTGCATTAAGAAAACTCGAAGCGGTGAAACAAGATCTGGTTAGAGTAAATGATATTTATGCTGAGGTTCAGAAAAAAGTAAATTCCCTTGAAAGACAATCAAGAAAAGCCGAACAATTCAATCGCCTTTATCAAGAAGCAAAAACACTTGAAATCAACATTGCTGAAAGAGAAATTTCTCGATTAGAGAAAAGAATCAAAGAGGCTGAAAAAAATCTTATCAAACTAAATTCGGAGAAAAAAAATCTTCAACTTGAAATTGAGGAACTGGATAAACAGCAGCAGACTTTGTATCAACAATTAGATTCAATTGAAAAGCTTGTTGAAGAAAAAAGGAGTGAAATTCTTACAGCAACAGAAGAGATTTACCGACTCAAAGAAAATATAGTCAGAAACAAAGAAAGATTTAAGAACAACGAAGCTAATCTGCTAAGAATTAATAATAGTATTGCCGAGAGTCATAAGAAAATTGAGGAACTTTATAATTCAATTGAAAAATCGAATAAGCATATTGTTTTGCTAAACTCTCAGATTGAAGATAAAAAGAGAGAATTAGTAGAATTAGAAAATAGAAAGAATGAACTGGAAAAATTACTTTCAGATAGAAATTCAATTATAGAAAGTAAACAGACTGAACTTCAAACTGTTACCTCAGAATTAAATGAACATTTGAATTATTACGAAAAATTAAAACTTCGTGTTCAGAACAACACCGAGAGTATTAAATCAATTAACGAAAAAATTACCAAAGCAGAAATACTTATCGAAAAACTCACAAAATATCTTGACGATCTAACTCAACAACATTACAAAGCTCGAAGTAGATATAAGGAAGTAGAAGCTGATTTATTAAAAGCTCAAGACCGCAAAGCTGATCTTGAGCAGAAAATTTCAAAACTCAAATTGGAAGAACTTGAAACTCGTGCTGCAATTAATGCAATTAAAAACAAAATTGATTTCATCCAGAACTTAATTGATAATCTTGAAGGCATATCGAAAGGTACCAAGGAACTGATTTTAAATTCTACATGGAACAAAGGTGAAAGAGTTCTTGTTGCCGATGCAGGTTCAGCAGATGAAAAGTATCGAATTGCTGTAGACAGTGCTTTGAAAAATTATTTGAGTTTTATTTTACTTCAAATTAAAGATGATCTGGACAGCGGAATAAAGTACCTGAAATCCAATCAGCTTGGGCAGGCAAGTTTTTATTTTCCATCGAAAGAACGAGAAAGTCTCTGGTTAAAACTTGATTCGTTTTCGCGTAAGAGACTTCGTAAAAAAATTTTGAAAGAAAAAGGATTTGTTGGATGGTTGATTGACTTAATTGAATATTCCAAAACTTGGGAAGATTTTTTCAAAAAAGTTTTAGGCAATGTTTGTCTGGTTGATACAATTGAAACTGCCCAGAGATTATGTGAAAAATACAATTACTTTGATTTTGTAACTCTCGATGGTGATGTTTACAGATCAAGTGGTTTTGTTGAAGTCAGCAGTGATAGAAGTGCAACAGAAACAGCTTTCGGAAGGAAAAAAATTCTTTCTGAATTAAATGATATTTACATCAAAGAATCTTACAAACTCGAGCAAATTAGCAATCAACTCGCCGATTATAATTCTGAATTAAATTCGATAAACATTAAGGCTTATCAGGAACATCTAAATCTTTTGCGAAACGATGAATCAGCGATTGAGAAACAACTTTCGCAAATTCAATTTGAGCGTAACAAAGCAATCGAAGAAATTGAAAAACTGAATTTAGAAGCAAGCAACATCAAGAAGATTATTGATGAACTTCAAATTAATCTGGAATCAGCTCAACAGGTATTAGCTTCAAAACAATCTGCTCTTGATGGGAAAAGAAATGAGTTAAATCAGGAGATTAACCAGCTGAAAGAAATCGAAAATCAATTTGATGCAAACACTTCGAGAATAAATGAAATTAAAATTGAACTGACAAAATTTGAAAGTGAAATTCAAAATCATTTAAATCAAATTGAAAGAAACAAAAGAGAGATTGAAGAATTAAGTAATTCTATCCAGAGATACAACGAAGAAATTCATTCAATTAAACAGGAGAACTCAGAGCTGCAGAAGATTATTGGTGAATTTGAATTACAGGAAAAATCACTTGAGGACAAAAAGAAAATTTTGAGCGAAGAACACTCCATAATTCTTGGTGACTTAAACTCAATCCGTGAAAAAATCTCTGCCACTGATAAAATATTGCATACGAAAAGATCAGAACTTGATGCAATAAATGAATCGATTCATTCCAATAATATGGCTATAAGTGAAGGCAAACTGAGAAAACAAAATCTAATAGATAGAATTTTTGAAGAGTATCAACTCAGGATTGAAATCAAGGATTTTGATGACGCTGATACTCTTAACTTAGCAGAAGCGGAAGAAAAATTGATTAGTATCAAAAACAAAATTCGTTCACTTGGTCCTGTAAACTCTCTTGCATTTCAAGAATATGAAGAAGAAAAGAAACGATTGGAATTTTTAACAGAACAAAGAAACGATTTGATTGAATCAGAAAAAGAGTTGATCAAAGTCATTGAAGAAATTAACGAAACAGCTCAGAAACAATTTCTGGATACATTTGAAAAAATAAGACTAAACTTTATTGAAACATTTAGGACTTTGTTCGATCCAGGCGATGAAGCCGACCTGAGACTTGAGGAAGGTGTAGAGCCCCTCGAAGCAAGAATTGAAATAATTGCAAAGCCGAAAGGAAAGAAACCCACTTCAATTGATTTACTTTCTCAGGGAGAGAAAACATTAACTGCTACAGCTCTTCTTTTCGCAATCTATCTTGTCAAACCAAGTCCTTTCTGTATCCTCGATGAAGTAGACGCTCCACTCGATGATGCCAACATTAAAAGATTCATAAGATTGATCAATCGATTTTCTGATAATACTCAGTTTATCATTGTTACACATAACAAGTTGACTATGGAAGCAGCTCAGACGCTTTACGGTGTAACAATGGAAGAAGAAGGAGTTTCGAAGATTGTGGCAGTTCGTTTTACTGAGGAGGAGACGGTTGCTTGAGAAGTTCTACATAATTTTTCTCATCCTTTTATTTATCAAACCAGCTATTTCTCAGGAAGAAATTTTAATTCATCAATCGAGGGATAAAACAAATTTCCTTGGCGCAATAAAACTTGATAATAATTTTTTCATTTTCTATCAGGATTCAAATTTTTTTGATAAAAGAATCAAATGCATAGTTTTTTCTGTAAAAGATAAAAGTGTTGTTAATGAATTTTATCTTTCACCGAAAGTTTCGACTTTTCAGGAAGATTTAAGATACATCCATATTTCTAATCGATTAATTTTTCTTGCCTGGATTGATTTTAGAGATGATCCAGCCGGAAATATTTATGCTCAATTGATTGACGATAAAGGAATTCTCTGGGATAGCAGTGCTGTTCCAATTTGTCTCGAAAAAAATTTTCAGAAAAACATATCAATAAATTCAGATACATTGAATAATATTTTTTTAGTATGGGAAGATTTCAGAAATGATTTGAATGGAGATATTTATGTTCAAAAAATTGATTTATTCGGAAAGCCGTTCTGGAAAATAAATGGATTTCCAGTCACCATTCTTGATGAAAGAGAATTCAATCCTGAAGTTATACCAGATAATCTTGGAGGCTGTTACATAAGCTGGTTAGAGAAAGCTCCAAGTGTGGATAAATTATATGTTCAAAGGATTGATATTTCAGGAAAGAAAAATTTTATTGAATACGGGATTTTCATTTCCAGGCCAGATGCAACTTGTATGAATCATTTCCCTCTTCTTGATCAGAAAAATGAATTGCTGATATTTTACGTAAGTCAAAAACAACAAAACAAAATTTATTTCCAAAAAATTGGTCTCAGGGGAGCAAAAAAAATAGAACAATATGGAAGAGAAATATCTAAAAAAGATTTGGATGAAGTTTTACTAAGTGTTCAGAAAATTTCAAACAATTTGGCTTACATCTATCTAAGTAAAAATGAAAATGGAAGACAAGATTTATTTTTTCAAATTCTGACTCAGAACCAGAAACAAAAATTCAAGAAACCGATTAAGATTCATTCGAATTGCAAATTTGTTCAACTTCCACAGATGAAAACGGAACGAAATGGCTTTTTAATTTACTGGAGTTGCGATCATTCCAGCTCAAATAATAGCTCAATGTTTGTTCAAACTATCTCGTATGATGGAAAGATTTTAAAAGAGAATGGATTAAAATTGCTTGATGAGGAATATAATTTTAGTACTGTTTTTGATTTATTTTTTGATAATCCAATTGAGTGTATTGCATTTAATAGGAAAGGGCAAAGAGAGATTTCGTTTTTGAGAATTCCAATTGTTGTGGTGACGAACCCTGAAGTTATAAATTTTGATGTATTTTATTATGAAGGTCAGGTTAGAATCACCTGGAAATTAATCGATGAAAAATCAGTTACAAAATTAGTCCTTGAAAGAACAGAAGATGATCAAAATTGGAAAACAGTTTTTAGCTACACTTCTGAATCTTTCTTAAAAATTAATCCTATGAGTTACGATGAAAAATATCTTGGTTCAGGAAATGTAAAATTTCGTATCCGGTACTTTGATCCTGAAGGAAATGAATATTTAACAGATGAAAAAGAAATTAATCCATCAGGGATTCAAGATGGATTCTATCTCTTTCAGAATTCTCCTAATCCATTCGAATCTAAAACCGTCATTACTTTTCAGATACCGATTAAAACAAAAGTTATTTTAAAACTCTACAATTCAAGGCTCGAAGAAATAGCAACTCTGCTGGAAGGAATTTTTGAACCTGGAACTCATGAGTATGAATTTGAACCATTACTGCAAATGACCGGTGGAATTTACTTTTATAAATTTTCTGCTGGTGGTTTTTATGATGTCAAAAAAATGATTTATGCAAAATGAAAAAGCCGGAAATAAAAATTTTTTGTGATTTCGATGGAACAATCTCTGTTGAGGATATAGGCAACTTGTTTTATCGTGAATTTGGAGATAAAACAATTTGTGATAAAGTTGTCGAACAATGGCGAGAAGGTTTAATCAGCTCAATTGAATGTTTGAGTACAGAATGCAAAACAATCAAAGACCTTACTCTTCAAAAAGCTTATGAGTTTATAGATATGCAGTTAATTGATGAAACTTTCATAGATTTTGTCAAATTTTGTGAAGAGAAAAATATTGAACTCATAATTTTAAGTGATGGACTCGACTTGTATATCAAAAGAATCTTGGAAAAATATAACTTGAACTTAAGATTCTATTCGAACTCAATCATTATAAAAGATGATGGAACTGCTGAGATGATTTTTCCTTATCAGGATTCCGTTTGTTTGAAATGTGCCAATTGCAAAAGAAACCTCATTATCAATAGCTCAAGTGATGATGATATAACAATTTACATTGGCGATGGACACTCAGATCGTTGCCCTATTGAATATGTCGATTACATTTTCGCAAAGAAGCATTTACTTCAACATTGTGAGAAAAACAGAATATCATATTTTCCATTCGATAATTTTCATTCAATAATTAAAGCACTTGAAAAACTTTTAAGCAAAAAAAGAGTAAAAAAACGCAACACTACAATCTTAAAAAGACGAGAACTATATTTATTGGAGCCATAAATGAATCTTGGAAAATTCTTTTTTAAATACAGAAGCTACACACCGCTTCCTTTTCTTTTGATAATGATTTTATATTCCAATCCCAATATCTACTCAATTTTGTTGGGTATTGTATTTGTGGTAATTGGAGAGTTCATTCGCATATGGGCGAACTCATGGGCAGGTTCAGAAACAAGAACTACTGGAGGCGTTGGCGGAACTTTTCTGATTGTGAGTGGACCTTACGCTTATATTAGAAATCCACTTTACATCGGTAATGTGATAATTTATTTTGGACACGGTATAATTTCTTACGCAATTTTTCCTTATTTGCAGATACTTGCACTTGCTTATTTTTTGTTTCAATACTATCACATAGTGAAAGAAGAAGAAAAGTTTCTCGCTGAAAAATTTAGTGATCAATACAAAGATTATTGCAATAAGGTAAATCGTTTCTTACCGAAGTTCAAAAAGTACAAAAACTCTTCGATTGAACAACCAGAATTTGAATGGAAGAAGGGATTAAAATCTGAAACTCGTTCAATCCAGGCATCTCTGAGTGTAATAGTTATACTTTTGTTAATCTGGATTATTAGAAGAATTTAAGAGATAGAAGAACGAATTTTTTGGTTGTTTGTTTTTAAATAGTTAATTAAAAATTTATAAAGTTTAGAAAAATGTTTTTGACCAATATCCACTCTTAATGAACATTAAAATGAGGAAAATTCTAATTGTTGCTGGTGAAGCTTCAGGTGATTTGCACGGAGGAAATTTAGTCAGGTCTATCAAAAGTCTTAATCCCGATATTCATTTTTTTGGAATTGGCGGGAATAATATGAAATCAGCTGGAGTTGAATTGTTATATCATATTGATTCAATGGCGTTCATGGGATTCGTTGAAGTTATAAGACATATTCCATTCCTTACAAAAGTTAAAAAAGATTTACTGACTAAAGTTAAAGAGTTTGATGTTGATGCTGTTATTCTGATTGACTATCCTGGATTTAATTTAAGTCTGGCAAAAGATCTGAAGAAACTACATAAAAAAATTTTCTACTACATTTCTCCACAGCTGTGGGCATGGGGAAAAAATCGTTTAAAATTAATTAAAGAACTTATTCACAAGATGATTGTTGTATTCCCATTTGAAGAAAAAATGTATAGAGAAGCAGGAATTAATGTTGCATTTGTCGGTCATCCATTAATTGATGTGATTGAACAATACAAGTTTGAGCCAAGAAATGACTTTTTTGAACAATTTAAGATTGACCCAAACAAAAAGATTATTACAATTTTTCCAGGCAGCAGAAGACAGGAAATTTATAAAATTCTTCCCATTACAATTGAATCAATCAAACTATTAAGACAAAAATTTGATCTTGAAGTTCTGGTTGCTGGTGTTGATTCAATAAACAAAAATGTTTATGAGAAGTTTTGTGGAAATGAAGCAAAATTAGTTTTCAATAAAAATTATGAACTGATGAAATATGCAGATGCTGGCATTATAAAATCAGGTACATCTACTCTTGAAGCGGCATTATTCGGATTACCATTTGTTGTGGTTTACAGGACTTCTTTTTTGAGTTATTTGATTGGAAAAAGTTTGATTCAAATTGATAAGATCTCTCTGGCAAATATTGTGGCAGATAAAAAAGTAGTTACTGAATTAATTCAAAACATTTGTACTCCTGAAAAAATAGCTTCTGAAGTAGAAAAAATTCTGCTAAATGAAAATTATAGAAATCAATTGAAAACTGAGTTATCCAGAATAAAGTCTTTGTTAGGAAAAAGTGGTTCATCAATTAAAGCAGCCGAGATAATTCTTTCAGAAATCTGATATGAAGAAATTTATACAATCATTGGGAATTAAAATTTTACCACCTCTTATAAATCTAATTTTCAAAACATTAAAAATTTTCGTTCATAACGAAACGGTTCTGCAAAAAGAAAATTATGTTTTAATGTTCTGGCACGGGAAAATGCTGGCTGGTTGGTGGCTTGGAAGAAAAAATAATTTTTACGGCGTTGTAAGTCAGAGCAAAGATGGCGAGATACTTTCAAGATTATTGCAATCATGGGGTTATCGATTGATTCGTGGTTCGAGTTCTCGTGATTCAAAAGAAGTGATGAATCAGATGGTTGAAGCTCTTAAATCTGGATACAATCTTGCAATTACCCCGGATGGTCCTCGTGGTCCATCACAAAAAATGAAAATAGGCGGTTTAATAGCAGCGGTTCGTGCAGGTAAATCTATCATTCTTTGTGGAGTTCGTTACGATAAAAAAATCGTCTTCAACAGCTGGGATAAATTTGAATTGCCAAAGCCTTTCTCAAGAGTGGATGTTTTCCTGTCAAATCCTAAATCTTTTCCTGCTGGTTTATCCAATGAAGAATACGAGAGAATCAGAACTCAACTCGAAAAGGAACTTGTAGCTTTATCAAATAAATCAATTTGAAAATGAATCTTACTCATTATTTAAGATTATTGTTATTACCTCTTTCAGGATTTTACTGGTTAGGATTAACCATCAAAAGTATTGTCTACAACACAAACGCCTTAAGGAAAATTTTTCGAATAGAAATTTTCAATTCCAAAATTCCTATAGTTTGCGTTGGAAATATCAGAGTTGGCGGGACAGGTAAATCACAGCTAATCTTAAAAATTGCTGAAAGTTTGATCCAGAGAGGAAATCAAGTTGCAATTTTGAGCAGAGGATATAAAAGAAAATCCAGTGGTTTTCATGAAGTCACATCAAACGATGCTGAGTTTTTTGGCGATGAACCTGTTTTGATTAAAATGAATCTAACTCAAGCTAAGGTTTTTGTTTCTGAAGATAGAATAAAGGCACTGAAAAAATTAAATGAAGAAAATAAATATGATTTTATTTTAATGGATGATGGACTGCAAAACCTGTCGGTGAAAAAAGATTATTCAATTTGTTTGATTGATAAGAATTATTTTTCAAAACAAATTCTTGAAAAACTTTTGCTGCCCGCTGGCAATTTGAGAGAGAGTAGAAAGAATATTCATAATTACGATTGCTTGATTGTAAATAAAAAGTTTGAAGACTTTGATTTTGCAAATATCAATGATAGAAAAAAGTTTATCGCCAGATATAAACTTGATGCATTCAAGAATTTTGATAACCAAACGATTCCAATTGATGAAATGCAAACAGAGAATAATGGAATTTTTTGCGGAATCGCTCAACCTGATTCATTTAGAAATCTTTTTGAAAACAATAATATTCCATTCAAATTCTTCAAATCTTTCCCGGATCATCATTACTATAATTTAGAAGATTTAAAATTATTGCTTAAATTTGCAGAAAAATTTGGGTGTAAAAACCTAATCACGACCGAAAAGGACTTTGTTCGGCTTACAAAATTCAAAGATGAGTTTAAGAGAGCTGGGGTTTTCCTCTATTCAACGAAAATCACAGCTGAAATTCAAAATGAGGATGAATTAATTAACGAGATTCTATGTCTAAAAAACAATTGAAGATTGGTGTTTCATATTATGGTTCTAAAATAAAATTTTATGAAGAGTGGTTACAATCGGCTGGTGATTTTGTAGAAATAATTAAACTGCATCATTCAATAAACTCTCCTGAGAAACTAACCGAATGTTCAGCATTACTTCTCACAGGCGGCAGCGATATCAATCCAGAAATATATGGTCAATCAAACGAACTTCAATTATCAAAAAACATTGATTATGAAAGAGATAATTTTGAAAGAAGTTTAATCGATATTGCATTGAAAAATAATTTACCAATTCTTGGTATTTGCAGAGGATTACAACTAACAAATGCTCATCTTGGAGGAAGTCTTTTTCAGCACATTGATAATCATAAAAATAATTCAGGTGATGACGATTTAATTCATAATGTGAAAGTTCAGGAAAACTCTTTGCTAAATCAGGTCACAAAAAAAGTTGAAGGAAAAGTAAATAGTTCGCATCATCAGGCAGTTGATAAAGTAGCAGAAGAACTTACCGTGAGTGCAATTTCTGAAGATGGAATAATTGAAGCACTGGAGTGGAAAAATCCTTCAAACAAATCTCCGCTTCTTCTTGTTCAATGGCATCCGGAGAGAGTGAAAGATAAAAATGAAAATCCCTTTTCAAAAGAAATTTTAAACTGGTTTATTAAATGTCAAATTAAATAATGGAGTAAGAACAGTATGGCAAAAGCAGCTAAAAAATATGTCTATTTCTTCGGTGGTAAAAAAGCCGAAGGACGAGCCGATATGAAAGAACTTTTGGGTGGCAAAGGAGCCAACCTCGCTGAAATGGTCAACATCGGCTTACCAGTGCCAGCTGGATTCACAATCACAACAGAAGTCTGTACTTATTTTTATAAACACAATAGAACTTATCCCAGAGAACTGGAAAAGCAGGTTAAAGAAGCTCTTAAAAAAGTTGAATCAATTATGGGCGCAAAATTTGGCGACCCAGAAAATCCTTTGCTTGTTTCTGTTCGTTCCGGTGCAAGAGCTTCAATGCCCGGTATGATGGATACAGTTCTCAATCTCGGCTTGAATGATGAAACCGTTCAAGGATTAATCAAGAAAACAAATAATCCAAGATTTGCTTATGATTCGTATCGAAGATTTGTTCAAATGTATGGTGATGTTGTTCTTGGTTTGAAACCTCAACACAAAAATGAAATTGATCCTTTCGAAGCAATCATTGAAAAGAAAAAACATGAAAGAGGAATCACTCAGGATATTGAACTTACAACCGAAGACTTAAAAGAATTAGTCGAAGAATTCAAAGCAGAAATAAAAGCAAAAACTGGTCATGATTTTCCAACAGATCCATGGGAACAGCTCTGGGGTGCAATTGGTGCTGTTTTCGGCTCGTGGAATAACGAAAGAGCAAAAGCTTACAGAAAATTAAATAATATTCCAGAAGATTGGGGAACTGCGGTTAATGTTCAGGCAATGGTCTTCGGAAATATGGGCGATGATTCATTAACAGGTGTTGCATTCACTCGTGACCCCGCCACCGGTGAAAATGAATTTTATGGTGAATATCTAATCAATGCTCAGGGTGAGGATGTTGTTGCAGGAATTAGAACTCCACAACAAATCAAAACTTTAAAAGAAACTAAACCTGAAATTTACAATCAACTTGAAAGAATCAGAAAGATTCTTGAGAAACACTACAAAGAAATGATGGATATTGAATTCACTGTACAGCAAGGGAAACTCTGGATGCTGCAATGCCGAGTTGGAAAGAGAACTGGATTTGCTGCTGTCACGATGGCTGTCGATATGGTTAACGAGAAACTGATCTCCAAAGAAGAAGCAATCAGAAGAATTGAACCTGATCAATTAAATCAATTACTCAGACCAATTTTTGATCACAATGAAAAACGAAAAGCAATTGAAGAAGGAAGATTAGTCGCAAAAGGTTTGAATGCCGGTCCTGGTGCAGCAACAGGTCGTGTTGTTTTCAGTGCACCTGATGCAGAAGAATGGGCAAAGAGAGGTGAAAAAGTTATTCTTGTTAGAATTGAAACTTCTCCTGAAGATATAAGAGGAATGAATGCTGCTGAAGGAATTTTAACTGCTCGCGGCGGAATGACTTCTCACGCAGCGTTAGTTGCAAGACAAATGGGTAAAGTTTGCGTTGCTGGTTGCGGTGACCTTGAAATCGATTACAATCAACAGCTGATGAAAGTTAAAGGGAAAGATGTAGTCATTCGTCAAGGGGATTATATCTCTTTAGACGGAACAACAGGTGAAGTATTCATCGGACAAATTCAAACCAAACCATCAGAAATAATACAGGTTCTCATTCAAAAAACTCTTGATCCAAAAGATGCACCAGTTTATCAAAAATATGCTGACTTGATGAGCTGGGCTGATAAATTTAGAAGGTTAAAAATTAGAACTAATGCTGATACACCAGAACAATCTAAAAATGCAATTGCTTTCGGTGCAGAAGGTATTGGTCTTTGCAGAACCGAACATATGTTTTTTGAAGGCGATAGAATTCAGGCTGTCCGTGAAATGATTCTTTCAAATACCCTGGAGGAAAGAAAACGTGCATTGAATAAACTCTTGCCGCTTCAAAGAGGTGACTTTGAAGGAATATTTGAAGTAATGGAAGGCAGACCTGTAACTATTAGAACTCTTGATCCACCATTGCATGAATTCTTACCACATGAAGATAAAGATATTCAAGAGCTTGCGGATAGAATGGGAATGTCTTTCGAAGAAGTGAAAAATAAAATCGAAAGTATGAAAGAATTCAACCCAATGTTAGGTTTCCGTGGATGTCGTTTAGGTATCAGCTACCCAGAGATTACCGAAATGCAAGCTCGTGCAATTTTTGAAGCAGCCTGCAATGTCAAGAAAAAAGGAATCAAAGTATTTCCTGAAATTATGATTCCATTGGTTGGACATGTGAATGAATTGAAACTTCAAGAAAAAATTGTGCGTAGAGTAGCCGGTGAAGTTATGAACGAGATGGGCAAGATAATCGATTATACTATCGGAACTATGGTCGAATTGCCAAGAGCCTGTGTAACTGCAAATGAAATTGCTCAAGTAGCTGAATTTTTCTCATTCGGTACAAACGACTTAACTCAGACTACATTTGGTCTATCTCGTGATGACTCTGGAAAATTTCTGCCAGCTTATGTTGAACAGGATATTTTACCAAGAGACCCATTTGAATCGATTGATATCAATGGTGTTGGTGAGTTGATGAAGTTAGGTGTTGAAAAAGGAAGATCAACAAGACTAAATCTAAAAGTTGGAATTTGTGGTGAACACGGTGGTGAACCTGATTCAGTGATGTTCTGTCATAGAATTGGATTGGATTATGTGAGCTGTTCACCATTCCGTGTACCAATTGCAAGATTAGCTGCTGCAAGAGCAGTTGTTCTTGAAAAATTGTCCAAACCCTCAGCAAAAAGCAGTAAAAAGGTTACAAAAAGAACAATCAAAAAATCAAAGAAGAGATAATCTTTTTGAAGAGCTTTCAGGTTAATGCCTGAAAGCTCTGATTATCATTAATATTTATGTTGAACAATTAGAGAAAAGTGAGATATGAAAAACACTTTTGATTTGACAGATAGAGAATTAAAGTTATCTGATTTTAAGTATGTACTTCCGAAAAATTTAATTGCAAAATTTCCTGTCACTCCAAGAGATGCATGTAGATTAATGGTGCTTAATAGAGAATACCAATCAATTGGAGATAAAAAATTTTCTGACATTGTTGATTACTTTAAAAAAGGTGATTGTCTGGTTGTAAACCAAACAAGAGTTTTTCCTGCCAGATTGTTTGGTAGAAAAGAAAAAACCGGTGCAAAGATAGAAGTCTTTTTGCTTAGAGAGTTGAATGCTCAGGATAAAATCTGGGATGTGATTGTTGAACCAGCTCGTAAAGTTAGAATTGGAAATAAAATTTATTTTGATGAAGGATTGGTTTGTGAAATTATTGATAACACTACTTCAAGAGGTAGAACGATTAGATTTTTGACAGATGCTAATGTCATGGAAATAGTCGAAAAGATTGGAACTGTTCCACTACCGCCATATATTAAGAGAGAGCCAGTTCCTGCAGATAGAAAAAATTATCAAACAGTTTATGCAAGTGTTTCAGGTTCAGTGGCTGCGCCAACAGCAGGCCTGCATTTCACTTCTCGACTTCTCAAGAAAATTGAAAAGAAGGGCGTTAAAATTGTGCCTGTAATTTTGCACATTGGACTTGGTACTTTCAGACCAGTTGAAGTTGAAGATTTAACTAAACATCGAATGGATTCTGAATATTATGAAATTTCAGAAGCCACATCTGAAGCAATAAATAAGACCATCTTAAACAAAGGTCGCGTGTTTGCAGTTGGAACAAGTACTGTTAGAGCTCTTGAAACAAGTGTAACGGCAAGCAGACTTTCCGCACCAAATAAAGGCTGGACAGACAAATTCATCTTCCCGCCTTATGATTTCAAGATAGTTGATGCATTAATAACTAACTTCCACGCACCAGAATCTACCTTGTTAATGCTTGTCGCTGCATTTGCTGGATATGAATTCACCATGAAAGCTTACAAAAAAGCTATTAAAGATGGTTATCGTTTCCTGAGTTACGGCGATGCAATGCTGATTATTTGATTCAAATCTTTTTTGGTTATAATGAAAACAATCGTTCTAATTCCATCAGCAGGCAAAGGAAAAAGATTGAAAGCTCCTTTGCCTAAACAATTTTTAAAAGTAAATAAAATAGAAATTCTTATTCATACTCTCTTAAAATTTCAAAAAGCAAAAAAAGTTGATGAAATTATAATCGCAACGAACAAAAATTTTATTGATTTGACTGAAAAACTTATTGATAAATATTTTATCTCGAAAGTTTCAAAAATTGTAGTTGGTGGAAAAGAAAGACAGGATTCTGTTTATCAAGCGTTGCTTAATTGTCAGGCTTCTAATAATAATTTAATTTGTGTTCACGATGCAGTGAGACCTTTTATTTCTTCAGACGAGATTGATGAGATTATAAAATTTGCAACGAAAAAGAAATGTGTGATTGCGGCTTCAAAAGCAATCGATACAATCAAAACAGGAACTGATAAAGTTGAGTCGACACTTGATAGAAATAAAGTCTGGCTTGTTCAAACTCCGCAGGTTTTCACTTACGAAATATTGAAAAAAGCTTTTGACAAAGCATACAGTGAAAATTTTTACGGGACAGACGAGGCATCGCTTGTCGAGCGATTGGGCGTTGATATTTACTTCTATCAGACTCGAGGAGAAAATCGTAAGATTACAAATCAATTAGACCTTGAATTTGCAAGAAAATTTTTGGTTTGAAAAATCTTGCTAAATATTAATTAAATGAATAAGTTTAACTTCAAAATTTTAGAAATAAATCAATTATAGGTTTGTATGTTAACTATAATTCTAATTCTTGTTTTGTCTTATCTGGTTGGATCAATTCCAACTGCAATAATCGTAAGTAAATTAGCTGCTGGAATTGATATAAGAAATTATGGCAGTGGAAACGCTGGTGGAACAAATGTATTTCGTGTCCTTGGCTGGAAATATGGAATATTGGTTATGCTTTTTGACGCGTTCAAAGGTGTTGTAGCAGTTGTATTTATTGCACGATTGTTCTTTTTAACTGAAATGCCTTTCGAAAATCCAACTCCCTTTGATGACTTTACCTTTATTCAATTGCTTGCTGGTATTTGTGCTGTAATTGGTCATGTGTTTACTGTCTTTGCAGGATTTAAAGGCGGAAAAGGAATGGCAACTGCTGTAGGTATGGCAGCAAGTTTAATGATAATTGATGTACTGATTGCAGCTGCTGTGTTTTTATTTATGATTTTAAAATTTCGTTATGTTTCACTTGGTTCTATTAGTGCAGCTATTGCTTTGCCCATAATTCTGTTTATAAGAGAAAATATTTTTCATGTTCATATACAGGGATATCACACCTTAATTGCATTCTCAATCTTCATTGCCATTTTCATTACCTACACACATCGTTCTAACATCAAGAGATTGATTGAAGGAACAGAAAATCGGATCAAACGGATTCCTCTTATTCATAAAAAATCAAATTAAATATGAATTGTTCTGTAATCGGTGCTGGCGGCTGGGGAACTACTATCTCAATTCTTCTGAATAGTAATGGTCACAATGTAACTCTTTTCGAATACAAGCCTGAATATGCTGAATTCTTAAAGCAATCTAGAGAAAACAAAACTTATCTTCCTGGAATAAAGATTCCGGAAGAAATTTTTATCACATCAAATCTCGAAGAAGCTGTTTCAAAAAAACATTTCATTGTTCTGGCTATTCCAGTTCAATATCTGAGAAGTATCATTTCAAAAATTAATTTTCAAAATATTCAAAATTCAATCATTGTAAATCTTGCGAAGGGAATAGAAATTACTTCATTAAAAAGAGTTTCGGAAATTACTAAAGATGTTTTTCCTTCAATTGATGAAAAGCAGGTTTCAACTCTTTCCGGACCAAGTCATGCTGAGGAAGTTGCAAGAAAAATTCCAACAGCTGTTGTAGTTGGATCAACTTCAATTGAGACAGCGAAGTTTGTTCAAAATGAATTTATGAATCCGTATTTCAGAGTTTATGCAACAACAGATATCGTTGGAGTTGAACTTGGAGGTTCACTCAAAAATGTGATTGCTATTGGTGCGGGGATTTGTGATGGTGCTGGATTCGGTGACAATACTAAAGCTGCAATTATGACAAGAGGAATTGCTGAAATTTCAAGATTGGGTGTTGCACTTGGTGCTCGACCAGAAACTTTTGCTGGTCTTTCTGGTATGGGTGATGTGATTGTAACCTGTATGAGTAAGTACTCAAGAAACAGATATGTAGGCGAACAAATTGGCAAGGGGAAAAAATTAAATAAAATACTTCAGGAAATGGAAATGGTGGCTGAAGGTGTTGCAACATCAAAAAGTGTTTACTTGCTGAGTAAAAAAGTTAATGTTGAAGTTCCAATTTGTACAGAAGTATATAAAATTCTCTACGAAGATAAAGATCCTATTGTAGCTACAACAGACTTAATGACAAGGCAGCCGAAGGAAGAAGTCTGGAGTTGAATTCTTTTACATTCAAAAAAATTTCTGATTATCATTTCTCAGATTATTCATTAATGGACAATTTACTCAATCATTGTTAAGATTAAATAAGCAGGATTTTTTAAATTGTTCAAAGAAAAATGCTTAATATTCCTAAAGCACAATTAGCAGAGTTAAAATATATCAAAGGGGTTGGGGAAGCCCGCGAAAAAATTTTAATTGCAATCGGCATCCATAATGTTGAAGATTTAATTCTTTATTTTCCCTATCGCTACTATGATAGGACCACTGTCTTGAAAATTTCCGATGTTTATAGAATGATGAATTACGATTTAAATAATGAGGTTACTGTAATTGGAAAAATTAGATCAGTTAACAAACGAATTACTTCACGGCGACAATTTCTTGAATTAGTTTTTTATGATGATACTGGTCAGATGAAAATTATTTTCTTTGAAGGATTAAATTTTTTCCCGAAAATTTTTTATCCTGGACTTGCCGTTGCTTTCTCAGGAAAAATCCATTCAGGTTTGAATAATGAACCTGTTTTTATTCATCCAACTTTTGATATTATAAAGGATGAAGATGAATTTGATCTGAACAATACAGGGAAAATTGTTCCGCAGTATTCTTTGCGAGGAATTTCTCAAGTTAAATCTCGGGCTTTTGGTTCACACACGCTCAGACAAATAATTCAGAACGCGCTTGCAAAATACCTTTCAAGCGTACAAGAGACTCTGCCTGATTATATTATCAAAAAATTTCATTTAATGAGTTTGATTAGAACGATTAAAAATCTGCATCAACCAGAATCTTTTAATCTGCTCAACAAAGCAAAAGAACGAATGAAGTTTGAAGAGATTTTTTATTTTCAGTTACTCGCGGCACTAATTCGAAAAAAATACAAATCATTCGATGAATCAATTAAATATTCTAAAGTTGGAGAAAATGCAAGAAAATTTATCGAAGAAATGTTGCCTTTCGAATTAACAGATGATCAAAAAAAGGTGATTCGTGAAATTTACAATGATTTTCGAAGTGGTTATCCAATGAATAGATTATTGCAGGGTGATGTTGGCAGTGGAAAAACTCTTGTTGCTTTAATTACTGCTTTGATAAGTGTAGACAATGGTTTTCAGGTGACTGTAATGGTGCCCACTGAAATTTTAGCTTTTCAGCATTACAAATATTTCACGAAACTTTTACATAACCTTCCTGTCAATATTGGACTTTTGACAAGCTCAACGCCAGCATCGGTTAGAAAAAAGTACTCAGAAATGATTGAGTCTGGTGAAATGAATATTCTAATAGGTACTCATGCTTTGATTGAAGATAATGTTCGATTCAAAAATTTGGGATATGTTATAATTGATGAGCAACATCGATTTGGAGTAATTCAACGAGCAAAACTGAAGTTAAAAGGAAGGAATCCTCACTTACTGGTAATGACTGCCACTCCAATTCCACGAACATTAGCTTTAACAATTTATTCTGATTTAGATATTTCAGTTATTAAAACAATGCCTAAAAATAGAAAGCCCATTAAAACACACGCAATCACACCAGATAAAAGACAAAGTCTATACAAGTTTATCAGAGATGAAGTTAAAAAGGGCAATCAGGCTTACATTATTTATCCAATCATTGAAGAATCTGAAAAATTAGATCTTGAAGATGCAATATCAAATTATGAAAGATTGAAAAATGAAGTTTTCCCCGATTTATCAGTGGGAATGGTTCATGGAAATTTATCATCTGAAGAAAAAGATACAGTGATGAACAAATTTAATTCTGGTGAAATTCAAATTCTTGTAGCTACATCTGTAATTGAAGTTGGAATTGATAATCCAAATGCAACAATTATTGTGATTGAAGAAGCACAAAGATTTGGACTTTCGCAACTTCATCAGCTAAGAGGAAGAGTTGGCCGAAGTAATAAACAATCTTATTGTATTCTCGTCAGTGAATTGGAAGTCATTCCAGGCAGTAAAATGACAAAAAAAGATTTGTTTGAACTCGAAACTGCTAAAGGAATTGCAAGAGAAAGATTAAAAGCACTTGTAAGATACAACGATGGTTTCAAGATTGCGGAGATAGATTTTAAGTTGCGTGGACCTGGAGATATTTTTGGAACAAAACAAAGCGGCATACCAGAATTTAATTTTGTTGATATCTTTGGCGACCAGGAGTTAATTGAATTAATTAGAAATTTTTCATTTGAATTAGTCGAAAGAGATCCCCATCTCTTAAAACCTGAACATCAGATCATAAAAAAAGTATTGAATCATAGATATTCTGATAATTTGTTTTTATCAGATATTGCATGAACTCGTCTTTGCATTCCTCTGAGTGGAAATTCCATTCCACTTATAAAATTGTTGTTGACTCTCCATAGAAATAATTTTACCAGAATTACAGTTAGTGAGGAATTCAAACTCGTATAATACTTTGGTATTAAATAATCTCCTTGATGCCTGGATATTTTCCTCCGTTCACATTGATAATGAAAAAATTCATATGAGAAATTTTAATGGATTTTGATTGATTATTAATAATTATATCTTCAATTTAAAAGTGAAAACTGTTTCTATTCCGGTTTAACGTTAAAACCTTAATAAAAACAGGAGGAATTATTAGAGTCTTACTTCACATCTTTTTATACTTCTTACTTTACTTTTCTTTAAATGCACAAACCGGTACGGTTGCTTTAAAGTTAGCTGATGGGACTCTGTAAATACATATTCATCTTTGCAAGAAGCCTACAATGCAATCCCATCTACAGTAACTACTGGATACATTATTGAATTTTTACCAGGTTATAACGCAACCTCAGAAGTTTTTCCAATTACACTTACAGAGAAAAGTGGAGTCGATGAATCAAAAAGAATTGTAATTAGACCTGCATCTAACAATACACTTGTTGAAATTATTGGTAATGCTACAACTCCAATAATTACACTTGATAACGCCGATTAACTCACTTTTGATGGCAGACCTGGTGGTACTGGAAATCAGGGTGTGATGAAAATTGAAAATCTTTACAGTGCATCAGGAGCCCATACAATTCGATTAATAAATGGTGCGATTTATAATGTCTTTCAATACCTGCATGTAAAAGATGCATCAATACCTACTGCCGGACCAAGAAATTTTGACTTCTCAACATCTGTTAGTAATCCGACCGGAAATTCAAATAATATTATTCAATATTGCAAGATTGAAGGATCTAGGTCTGGAATTGGATTTGCGGGTACATCCAGCTATCCAAATGCTGATAATATTATTGCAAATTGTGAGATATTTAATTTCGGTTAGGCTGGTATCTGGTTCTCATCCTATGTTCGAAATGCTCTTGTTGAAAATTACACCGTATACCAGACTCAGGGATCAAATTCAACAATTGTAAGCGGAATCATTTCTGGTACATCAACCATTGGTGATATTATTATCAGAAAAAACAAAATTTATGGACTGCAAACTATTTCTACCAGCGGTTCTTCAATAAGAGGATTGTACTTCACACCTGCAACAAATTCAAACATCATAATCTAGAATAATTTCATCTCTCTAATATCAAATAATACAAGCATTTCGGCCTTCTATGGAATTCACTTTATAGGTTCGAATCAATTTCAAGCCAGTGTTTTCTATAATTCAATTTACATTGGAGGAAATCAATTAGGCGGAGGCACAGCAGGAAATGTTGTTTCGGCGGGAATTAGTTTTGCCAATACAAACGCACAATCTGTGTTTACATCAAAAAATAATATTTGTGTAAATACAAGAACAAGCACTTATGGGGTTTTACATTTAGCCAATTTAGTTACAAATACTTCGGCTCAATTGAATGTCGATTATAATGTTTATTATGTTCCGACTCAGGATTATTCTTATCATGCTGGGTGGGGTACAAGTTATTTCAATAATCTTTCAGATTATCAGACAGCAGCAGCACCAAATGAGGCAGCCACAAAGTTCAGACAGGTATACTTTGTTTCTCAGACTGATTTACTTCTCTCAGGAGTTTCTATTGGCGATACTAATCTTTATGGAATTCCAATTCCAGGAATTACAACGGATATTGACGGTGATTTAAGAAGTTCAACAAATCCTTATCGAGGTGCTGATGAACCATTTATTGCAACACCAATTGGTTGGTGTAATTTACAATGGCTGCCATCAGGCACAATTAATCATGGTGATTCCTTAAGAGTTTATGCTCAAATCTGGATTGATGGAATAACACCTTCACCGGGATCAGGAAGCGGCATAAGTGCATGGGTTGGTGTAAATAATCAAAACACAAATCCATCAACATGGACAAATTGGTATCTGGCTGTCTTTAATGTAGATGTTGGAAATAATGATGAATACATGGCCGATATTGGTTATGATTTAGCACCAGGTACTTATTACTATGCAAGGAAATTTCAATATGGAAGTGAAGTGAGATATGGTGGTTACAGTTAATCTGGCGGTGGATTCTGGGATGGTAATAACTATGTTTCGGGAGTTTTAACAGTTCAAGCTCCTTATGTTAGTGTTGAAGTATCAGTTGATTCATTGTGGAATATAGTTTCGGTTCCAGGAACTCCACAACAAACAAACGAGGATTCATTATTCTTTGGGAATGTATCCAATGCGTACTGGTATAATGGAAGTTCTTATCAAGTTGAAAATGATTTGAATAGCGGAAAAGGTTACTGGTTAAAATTTAGTCAACCAAATTCTTATTCTATTCCAGTTATCATTTCAAATCAACTGCAAGATAGTTTGATGGAAGGATGGAATTTGATAGGTACTATTCATCAGAATGTACCTGTTTCATCAATTGCTACAAATTCACCCAATATATTAGCTTCTCCATTCTACGGTTATCACAAAGGTTATTATCAAACTCAAACTCTTGAAAAGGGGAAAGGTTACTGGATAAAATCTAACCAGCCTGGTACATTAATTTTAAGTTTGCCATTTTCTGCAGGGAAGTTTAGTCATAAGGAAGAAATTGATAGTAAATGGCCATGTTTGATTTTCAGAAGTTCTGAATCTTTGAGAGAAATTTTCTTTACCGAAGAATTTGATTACACAAAATTTGACTTACCGCCCATTCCTCACGCTAAATCTTTTGATGTTCGATTTTATAATAATAAATATGTTGCAGATTTGAATTCTGACTTAATCAATGTTCTTATTCAATCACCTGACGACGAAGTTGTTGTTGAAGCAAAGAACGCAAGTTTCAAGATATTACATGACATTACTTCAGAGAAGGAAATCTTTCTTAATCAAGGAGAAAAAATCAAATTGAAACTTGATAAATCTGGTTCAATTGCTGTCAAACCACTTACCGAAATTAAATCTTATTCTCTGTCTCAAAATTATCCCAATCCTTTCAATAGTCAGACTCAAATTAGAATTACTTTACCTGAGAACCAGTTTGTTGAACTTAAGTTGTATAATGTGATGGGCGAAGAAATAAAAACTTTGATAAGTGAATTCAAGAATAAGGGTATCTACAGTGTGAAACTTAATCTGAATGATTTAGCTTCAGGAGTTTATATCTATAAGTTGAGTGCCGGGAATTTTGTCGATTCTAAGAAATTGGTTTTGATTAAATAAAAGTTAGTTATAAGGTGGGCAGAGGAATCAATAAATTACTTCCTCTGCCCACAAAATTTTCAGTAAGGAAATCTTAATATTTTTAAGATATCTCTTTCAAGTGTTTCAACAGGTGTTTCTATTATCCTTCCAATCTCTGAATCATTTTTGTAGAAAATAAAAGTCGGTACTTTTTCAATTACAAACTGATCAATATCAAATCCTTCGGCTTGTTTTTTTCTATCGACGCAATACATCTCAAAATTTTTATAATCGAAATTTAGTTTATCCAGAATTTTGAAGAGATGAGGTACTTCCCTTCGACTATCACTGCACCATGTGCCCATTACGCATACAATTTTCACTGAATCAAGATTAATTAAATTAATTACTGAATCTTCAAGTTCATAAGATTCATACTCAGCTTCAAACCACCAGGAAAAACTTGTATCAGAAAAAAAATTATTTCTTGAGCACATTCCTATTAACATTGGCTTATTAGTTTTTTCGTCCGTGATGGTTTTTGGGGAAGTTTTTTTAACCTGAGCTGAAGTAAAATTAATCATTAAAATGAATAGAATAGATAGAAATAAAAATTTAAATTTCATTGTTTTTGCCTCGTTATTTGTTTTGTTCTCTTATATCCACACCCCACATTAGTTTTTCTCGTAATGTTTGAAAGAAATCTTTATTCTTTCTTTTGAGAAGTTTCAAGTAGCCTGAATATTTTTTTATAGTTAATTTAACAGGTGGTTTGATTTTATAACTTTGCTGTCCGTCTTTATTGATTGTGATTGCCTGGTATCCTGAAAATGCCTCGATTCTGATTGTACTTTCGGCAGGAATTACAATTGGTCTGACAGTTAATGTATGCGGACAGATTGGGCTGAGAATAATTGAATTCATCTCTGGTAAAAGGATTGGTCCGCCTGATGATAATGAATAACCAGTTGAACCTGTTGGCGTCGAAATAATTAAGCCATCGGAACGATATGTTGTTAAAAATTTATCATCAACCCATGTATTAATTTCAATAATTCTTGACCAGCTGCCTTTTTCAATTACGATATCGTTTACGGCAATCAAACTCTCTGATTTTTTGTTCGAAATTTTTCCTTCTAATAAGATTCTTTTTTCTACTTCATACTCTGATTTTTCGAATTCTTCTAATACAGACAGCAAATCATTGTAATTGATATCAGCCAGAAATCCGAGCTTCCCGAAGTTTACTCCAGCCAGCACCACATCTGCTTTGATAGCAAATTGGGCGGAGTACAGCATTGTGCCGTCACCACCAAACGAGAGCAATAAATCTATTTTATTTTTGAATCTGTCTTCTGGTAAAGAAGAAACAAGTTTATCCAATTTATTTTTTTTAAGAATGGCTTTGATGAAATCGTATGTGTTTTTACTAAGAATTATCCTTAAATCAGAGAATTTCTGACTTCCTCTAATAAATTCAAGAAGATAATTAGTTACATCGTACTTTGTTGTATTAGCAATTATTCCAATTCTCAAGTTTTTACCTCTTGTTTCTATTCAGATTTTTATTTTCGTTCTTTTTCGAGTTCATCGACATAGTTTAATTTTAAATCACGGCTGATTTGAGTAATCAGTCTTTCTTCATCTTCACTTAAATTTCCTTTTGTTTTTTCTTTTATCATATCTATCATATCGATTGAAAGTTTAGCAGCTTCGAGATTTTTTTCAATTTTATCAGTGACAGGATTTTTCAATTTGCCCATACCAATCATTGCGGAAGTTTGAAACTGGAGAATTAATTGAATGAAAAGTGCATCAAAATGTTTTTTGTCATGATCACTCATTTTAATCCTCCCTTCTTTGTTATCATTAACTTGAATTGAATAATTATTCTTTCAAAAGTTTTTGAATAGTTGCGCTCATACCAACTGTAAACCAGATCATTGTTGCAATTTCATGATCACCAAAGTTATATTCAAATAAACCACTTGTGCAAATTCCAACAAAAGAAGCAAATAATCCTTTTGCAAAAATGTTGTAAAAATTTTTCTGTTGAGAAACTTTTATTGTCTCCAGATGAATGAAAAATATTCTAATAAGCAAAACAATGAAAATTATAAATCCAAAAATTCCGAGTGTTGCAAGAATGTGAGTGTAGTTATTGTGTAAATGACCGTAAGTGTACTTATCAAAAGGTTCACGATATTTTTTGTACAGTTCATTAAAATCAATATTTCCTACTCCAAAGAAAGGATTTTCTCTGAAGATTCTAAAAGCTACTTTTATTTGATTTATTCTTTCAATGTTTGAGGGATGATATGAATCATATATTGAACTGAATCTGCTTCTATAGAAATATGATGCGATCCAGAGTGAATCGTATTTTACAAGTCCTGAAATTTTTTCTTTGAATTTTGAGAGCTCAAAAACATTTCCGTGGATATCAATCATATAAATCGAACCAGCAAAATCTGTGTAATAAATTTTATCTTTTTCAGTCCTAATGATATTAGGAAAACCCTTTGTTGCAATTCCACGATAAAGTTTTGGCTTATCTGGATTTGTTATATCGTAAACTTTTATCCCTCTCAAACCATCGCATATTATCAAATTATTTCCATCAATAGTTAGTGACGAAGGTTTATCTTCGGTTTGAATCTCATCAACCACAATGGGATTTGAAGGATCAGAAAAATTTATTATAAGGAATTTTTTATCATCAAGTGATGCGTATAAGTAATTGTCTTTACTTGCAAGTCCTGTGAATACAGTTTTTTTCTTTTCGTTAGATAAATTTATTCGACCAATAAATTTTGGTTTATAAGGATTTGAAATATCAAGGAAAGAAATTCCAGATTCTCCTTCAATGAACAGTAAATAATTTTTATGTAAATAGAAACTATAAACAAGATTCTGTGGAATTATTGAAGAGATGAAGTGAAATGAATCAACATCTGCACTTAAAATGAAAATTCTTGAATCGAGCAGCAGAGCGTATATCAATGAATCTTTAATAATAATTCCGCGAGTTGGTGAAGGAGTTAAAAACTGCCTCTCAAACTTAAAATCTTTTCCATCCACACTCCATTTCGTTATACCAGCTTCGTAGTCAGCGACAAATATTTCATTATTTCTAATATTTATGCCTTGGGATCTTCCTTTTGTATTTACGATAGAATAGGATTCTAATTTCATATTACTATCTTCAATAGTAAAAGAAATTAATTGACTTGTAGTTTGTGTGAGTGTAAAAAATAAACCGCTTAAGATTACAACAACACCAACAAACACCCATCTTTTATGGAGTAAAAATAAAACAATCACACCAACAACAGTTCCAATCCACGCAGCTCTGGTGTAACTAGAGATTAAAGAACCTGCTGAAATAAGAATTGCAATTATCAACAGAATTTTATAGCGCAACTTATTTTCTTTGAGAAAGAGAAAGCCAACAAGAATAATTGTAACAATACTCATCAATCCTCCAGCTGTCATCACATACTGAAAAAGCGATGGACCTTTTGATTCTTTTGTATACAGCTGGTGAATGTAATATTGATATGCATAGATTAAATATACCAGCATTCCAAGGACTGCGAAAACAAGAAATGCGTAAGTAATTCTCTTAAAACGCTTTTCGTTTCTGATATAATATACTGGCATGTAAACGACTGGAAGTAAAACAGCCCTTTTAAATGTGTTGTAAAAAGCTTGCCCGGAATTTTCAGATAAAATGGCTGAAATTACTTCTGCTAAAATCAATAAGAGGAATAAAGCTTCTAATCCAATTTTTCTTTTTTCAAATTTATTTTGAACAGCAAAACGAATCAGTAAAGTTAGCAATGCACCATAATAGCCAATCTGATTCACAAAAATTGATGTTGTTAGACTTGAAGCAAAAATGAAAAGAAATACAAACCCAGTCCTGTCAAGAATTTCAATTAAATATTCTTTTTTGTTGTTCATGCAATTTCCTCGTTGAATCTAAATTGGAGTGTATAAAGTCTGTAATATAATCCATCTTTATCCTGAATTAATTCATTGTGGGTTCCCATCTGAACAATTTTGCCTTCATCAATTACTATGACTTTGTTTGCATTTCTTACAGTGCTCAAACGATGAGCAATTACAAATGTAGTTCTGTTTTGCATTAATCTTTCTATTGCACTTTGAACCAAAATTTCTGACTCACTATCGAGTGCAGATGTAGCTTCATCTAAAATCATAATTGGAGGATTTTTGAGCAGTGCTCGAGCAATTGAAATTCTTTGTCGTTGTCCGCCCGAAAGTTTCAAACCTCTTTCTCCAATGATTGTATCGTAACCCAAAGGAAGTTCCATGATAAAATCGTGTGCGTTTGCCGCTTTAGCTGCACTAATTATTAAATCGAGGTCTGAGTTTTCCATTCCGTAGCTAATATTGTTTCTTACCGACTCATTAAACAGAATTGGATCCTGAGTTACGATTCCAATTTGATTTCTTAATGATTTGATTTCGTAATCTCTAATATCAATCCCATCGATAAATATTGCACCTTCAGTTACATCATAGAATCTTGGAATTAAATCGACAAGTGTAGTTTTTCCAGCACCACTTGGTCCAACAAGTGCAACTATTTCACCTTTGTTGACTTCGAAAGAAATGTTTTTCAAAATGTATTTGTGATTTATATCATAATGAAAAGAAACTTTATCTAATACAATTTTATCTTCAAAAGATCTGAATGGAATTGCGTTAGGTTTGTTTTTAATAGTTATTGGTTCATCGATAATTTCAAAAACTCTTGATGCTGCTGCAGTTGATTCTTGAAATCTATTAGCAACATTACTCAATTCTTTAATTGGGGGCATTATTTGAAAAATGATAAAAAGAAATCCAAGAAACTCACTTGCCTTCAAAGTGTGTGATTCGAGAACTTGAATTCCACCATACCAGATTATTAATACGCCGGCAAGAATACTGAAAAACTCTGTGACAGGCGGAGCAATGTTTCTAATTCGTGTAATTCTTAAGATTAATCTGAAGAAGTGATTTGTTAGAGTAAAAAAGTTTTCGTTTTCTTTTGATTCCATATTGAAGGCTTTAACAATCTTTGTACCGTAAATCTTTTCTTGAAGGAAAGAAGTTAAATCCGCCATCTTATCTTGAAGAATATAACTCTGTTTATAGAGTATTACCCCCAGCCAGCTGATTATCGCAAGAGAAAACGGCATTACAACAAGTGAAAGCAGGGTCAATTGCCAGCTGATTGCAAGTGCGAGGATTAAAAATACAAGAACAAGTAAAGGATCTTTGGTAAGGGTAACAAAGCTAGCAGAGATTCCGGTATTAATCATTGTAATATCGTTTGTGATGCGGGAAATCAGATTTCCAATTCTCTCATTTGTGAAATACTTCAGTGAAAGTTTGTTGAGATGAGAGTAAGTTTCATTCCGTAAATCACGAATGAATCCCTGTTCAATATATGCCATAAGATATGATTGCAAATACCCAAAAAATCCTTTCAAGAAAAATGTCAAAACAATCAACGCACAGATTCTAAACAAAGACTCTCTTTTCGATGGTGTGTTGATGAACGAATATAAATTTTCGGAAAGTTCTCTTTTTAATCCTGAAAGAAATCCACCGCTTTTAGCCTGCGTTTCAAGTCTTTGGCTTAACTCAGCTGTTGGTGGTAATCCCTGTTCTGTTCTTAATTCTGTTTGAAATAAAGTTTCGAGCAAAGGTATGGTAAGATAAATTGATAGTCCACTGAAAACTGTAAAAAAAAATGATGTGATTAAAACTCCACTTAGATGTTTCCAGTAAGGTTTCAGGTATTCAATGATTCTGAAATAAACCTTTCGTCTGTTAATTTTTTCTAAATCCATTGTCTTTAATTTCTCTCAAAAGTACTTTTAAAAATAACTATTTGAAAAGTTAAAACATAAGAATATAAATTCGATAAGCGGAGTCTGATTTGAGTGATTGGTGATCATTCTTTAGATTTTTAGAAGTGATCATCAAAATTACATGGCTTTGATTTTAAATTGTTTTCGAAATAAAGCAGCAAAACTGTTCGTATTAAACAGAAGATTTAACCGAGAGGTTCAATCATAATTTTCAAAATAGAATTCAAAAGATAATTAAAATATCTCCAGAGCGGACTGTAGATAAACAAAAGTAAAACTATAGATCCAATCCATCCAATATTAACCAACTTTTGAGTAGTCTTTGAATAAAAAATTGCATGTAAAATATGGACGCCATCCAGTGGAGGAACTGGAAGTAAATTAAACAGGAATAGAAATACATTAATGTAAATTCCATACTTCATCAAGCCTGAAAGAAGAAATTCTCTGCCATTTATTTCTAATAACTTTACATCAGGGAGAATTATCAGTAAGAACAGAAGAAATAACGCAAAAACTAAATTCGAAAATGGTCCAACAAATGAAACAACGCCATCACCAAATCGACGATTTTGAAAATTTTCAGGATTAATTGGAACTGGTTTTGCCCATCCAATTAGAGCAATTCCTGATGCAAATGAAGCAATCGGAATCAAAATGCTTCCTACAACATCAAGATGTTTGAATGGATTTAATGTTAGTCGCCCCATATTCTTTGCAGTATTATCACCCAATTTCGAAGCGGCAAAAGCGTGGGCAAATTCATGAATAGAAATTGATATCAGAAAAATCGGGATGAAAAGTAAAAACAAAATTAATTTTGGATTTACAGCCAGATTTTCCATCAAATATACTCTCAAATTATTTGGTTAATTTTTAAGTTAGCTACTTACTTTACTTCTAGGATGAAAATTAATCAATGCCTCTCTCAATTTATTTCGATCAATGTGAGTATAAATTTGTGTTGTTGAAATTTTTGCATGTCCAAGCAATTCTTGAACAACTCTGATATCAGCACCTCGTTCAATTAAATGAGTTGCAAATGAATGTCTGATTGTGTGAGGATGAACGCTTTTATCAATCTTTGCTTTTTGAACATATTCTCTTAGAATTTTAAAAAATCCCATTCGACTTAATTTTTTACCAAATCTATTTACAAAAACAATATCAGTTGAATATAAATTTCTAATTAAAACAGGTCTGGACTTAATCATATATTCATTAATCCAGTAAATCGCATGGGTTCCAATAGGTACGAATCTTTCTTTTGAACCTTTACCAAAAATTCTAACAATTTCTTCGTTCAAGAAAAGATCATTTTTTTTCAGGTTGATAAGTTCGGAGACTCTTACACCAGTTGCATATGCAAATTCTAACATAGCTTTATCGCGGAGACCCAAAAGAGTTTTATGATTTGGTTGTTCCAGTAATCTTTCCATTTCTGAAATCGATAAGACTTCCGGAGGATGAACTTTTACTTTGGGCGGTTTGAATTGACTTGCAGGATTCGTTTGTATGAAATCGTTACTCGAAAGATATCTAAAAAATGATTTTACAGAAGAATAATTTCTTGCAAGTGATTTTGTAGAAAGTCCCAGTGAATTTAAAGATGAAAAAAAACGACTCATTATTGATTTGTCTACATCATTGAAATCGTCTATAGATTGATCCCTCAAAAAATTTATGAATCTTTCTAAATCTCTTCGATAAGAATCTACTGTATTATTTGAATAGCCGCGGATTAACTTCATATAGGTCAAGAATTCTTTTAATAATTTTTCAAAGAAGTCATTGGAATTTGTCATGATTCGGGATATACAATTCTTTGATGATAAATGCCGAGCAAAGTATTTATAAAGCTCTTTTTAATTTTGGTTAAATCTCTTAAAGTCAAATTAGAGTCATCCAGTTCACCCTCAAAAAATCTTTTTCGAATGATTTCGTCAATCACCTCTTCAAGAATGTTTTCATTAATCACATCAATATTTCTGCTGATTGATTCAACAGCATCAGCAAGCATAACAATCCCAGTCTCTTTCGATTTAGGTTTCGGACCGGGATAACGGAACTTATCCTCATCGACTTTTTTGCCAAGTTTTTTTGCAACTCTCAAAAAGTACTGAACCTGTGTTGTTCCATGATGCATTGGAATAAAATCTATGACTTCTTCAGGCAGGTTATATTTTCTTGCGAGGTCAATTCCAATTTCAACATGGTTTAAAATAATTTGGGCGCTTTGTTCTGGGTCAAGATCTTCATGTTCGCTTTTCTCATCTCTTAAATTTTCTATGAAGTATTCTGGTTGAATAATTTTTCCAATATCGTGATAAAGAGCACCAACTTTGGTTAATATAGAGTTTGCACCGATTGCTTCAGCAGCACTTTCTGATAGAATACTAATGTTTACCGAGTGATGAAAAGTCCCTGGTGCTTTCGATCGCAGTTCAACCAGAAGCGGATGATTAAAATTACCTAATTCCATCAAAGTTAGATCCGTAACGACTTTGAAAATCTTTTCGAAGAATATCAACATTCCGTAAGTCATTACCGGTGATATAATTGCATTTGCTACAGCGAATATCATTTGATTTCCTATTTCTGTAATGGGCGAATATCTTTCAAGTCCAAAAGCAATTATGCTGACAGTATAACCAACCAGAACGAAAAGCAAGGATCTAAAAATTTGAGAACGATTTTTTATATCTCTTACAGAATAAACAGAAAGTGCACCAGCAATAAAATTTGCAGTTGCGATGGTGTAATCATTTCCGCGAATTCCACCAATGATGAGGGACAAAATAACCGTTACATAAAATCCCATTCTTGAATCAAAAATTATTGTAATAATCATTGAGGCAACAGGTACGAAAACCAAAAACTCAACAGGAAGATCTGTTTCAATTTTCGAGAATAAATAGGCAAAGAAAGAAATAAGTATGAGAATTATTGAAATGATTATGATTCTACTTGTGTTGTTAAAAACTTTTTTTCTGAATAAATAAATATAAATTGAAAAAATGAAAAGTATGGCGAATATGTGTAAAAATTTTCCAATGAATTGTAAAAATTCATTGATACGTTCACCCTTTTCAAATTTTAGTCGTCGATATGAGTCAATTTTGCGTTTTATGTCCTCAGTAATTCTCTGATGTTTCGCAACAATTCTTTCATTAGCCAGAATAATTCCAATATTTTTTGAAACTTTGTATTTAGCCTCTTCGATAGCCAATTTTGTATCAGCTTCGTTGTAAATAATATTTGGTAAAATGAAATTATCTACATAGAACCTGAAAATTGGATCAAAGAGTTCTTTAAAATTCCTAAGTAGTGTAATTGTTTCGATTAAATATTTTTCTAAGTCCTTTTCGTCCAGAAATGATTGTTTCGAGTATTTTGTCTCTCGATTACCTATCCTCAAGAAAATTGAATCTTTTAGAATTTCATCCTTCCTTTTGTTCAAATAACCTTGAGAATAAACAAAGTCGATGAAGTTTTTAATTAAAAAGTCAAGGTCGCTAAAGAATTTATCATTTATTTTGAGGGTGAATGATTGAATTTGATTTGAATCTAATTTGAATGAATAATATCTCAAAATTGAATCTGGAGGTATTTTATTTTGTGAAAGAAGAGAAAATTGTTTTTTTAGTTCAGCTATGAAAGGTGGAAGATTTTCGATAGCAAATCGAGGAATTGTATCTCGCAATTCGAAAATTGGTAAAACACTTTCTTCAGCTAATTTCAAATCTCGTTCATATTCATCGGGATATTTGAGTATTGGAAAACTAAATTGAGCAATAAGATCTTTGGAACCCCATATATCACCAACATTAATCTCTGACTCAATTATTTCACTTTTTGGAAAAAATAATGTGATGATGAAAACCGTTATTAAAGCAATCGTTAATCTGATAAGTTTCGAAAAATCTTTTTGTTTCTTTTTCGATTTCATATCTCAAAAATAAAATAATCTTAATACATTATTCAATTTAAAATAAAAAAGCCTCCCCAGAGTGGAGAGGCTTGGATGAAACCTGAAAAAATTTTTAAGCAGTTTCAACCTGTTTTGGTTTATAGACCAATGCTGCAACAATTCCAAGGACTACAGCCTGTATCAAACCCCAAATAAACATTTGTAATGCAACCTTGTATGGAATCGGGTAGACAACATATGAGCTGTAGCTCACCACCATGCTAAAGAATAATCCAATATAAATACCAAACCTTACTCCCTCCATAATCCCCTTATTTTCATAACCTTTAGCGAAGAAGAAAGTGAAGAAGAATGACCATACAAGATCGAGAATGTATCCCACCCACATTTTTGACATTATTTCTTCCTGTGGTCTAAAAGCTTTTGATATTTCTGGATCCTGCCAGAGTGAACCCAGAACACTCATGTAAATGATGTAGTTTGTTACCTCAAGGGCAACAAAAACGAGTATGAAAGTTAACCAGAATTTTTTTGTTAACATATTGAACCTCACTTTTTGTTGTTAATTATTACTCTCCAACTCTATTTGAGCCTATTTCCAAAATAATTTTTTTAATTAGTTGAAGCAACGAAAATTTTTAATTTTTTTCGATCTCTCAAATTTGATGGAGAGAGTTTTCGAGCTATTCTTTATTAATTCTCGCAGAGGTATATTTTTCTAAATCGTAATGAATAATTTTCTCTGGCATTGGAAGTTTATCAATCCTTACTCCTGCGTCTTTGAAGAACTGAACACCGAGTGAGTCGTGATAATCCGAAAAAACGACTACTCTCACAATTCCTGCAGCAATCAGAGCTTTTGCACAGGTTGTGCAGGGCATATTTGTTACATAAGCAGTTGCACCTTTAACTGTTACACCATGTAGTGTAGCTTGAATTAAAGCATTCATCTCTGCATGATTTGTTCTCACACAGTGATTATCTACAATCAAACATCCAACATCATCACAATGCGGCTGTCCTGGCAATGAACCATTATAACCAGTTGCCAAAACATACTTATCTTTTACAAGAACACATCCAACATGCATTCTTGGACAGGTTGATCTTTCTGATGCGAGCATGGCGAGTTTTAAAAAATATTCGTCCCAACTTGGGCGTTTTTTGTGTTCCATATTCTTATCCTGTTTTTGTAAATATAGTTAAGATTCTTTTTTAATAGGCAAGGTGATACTATCAGTAAATTTTAGATATTTTCTTAGATTTACTTTATTAAAAACAAATTTTAGTTATTCTTTATGTGTGGAATTTGTGGAATAATTTCTTTTGATAATTCTATAGTTAATGGAAATATTTTAATTCAAATGCGGGATGAAATGTCGCATCGTGGCCCTGATGATGCTGGGATTTTTATTAACCAAACTAAAAAAGTCGGATTTGGTTTTAGAAGATTAGCAATAATTGATTTGACTCCCGCGGCTCACCAACCGATGTGCAATCATGATGGAACCATCTGGATTGTCTTCAACGGCGAAATTTACAATCATCTTGAAATAAGAAAAGAATTAGAAGCTAAAAGATATAAATATCGTTCGAGAAGCGATACTGAATCAATTATCTATTCTTATGAAGAATATGGACTTGATTTCATTCACAAACTGAATGGAATGTTTGCAATCGCTCTATGGGATGAACGAAATAAAATGTTCATTGCCTATCGTGATCGAATAGGTAAAAAACCTTTTTATTATACTTTCCAGAATGGCAAGTTTATCTTCGCTTCTGAGATAAAATCAATTCTAAAACATCCCGATGTAATTAAAGAATTGAATTTCAAAAGTCTTTCTAACTATTTGACATTTTTAATTCCGCCTGCACCGGACACAATGTTCAAAGGAATTTTCAAACTTCCACCAGGACATCGACTTATATTGAAAGAGAATGGTGACTTGTTTGTTGAAGAATATTATGATGTACTTAATTCAAAAAATGAACAAATAATTTCTGATGAAAAAGAAATAAAAAAATCAATTGTCAATCTTTTACGTCAATCGATAAAAGACAGAATGATTAGTGATGTACCATTTGGGGTTTTTCTGAGTGGCGGAATTGATTCAACAACAAATGTTGCTTTGATGGCTGAATTGATGGATCGTCCTGTTGATACTTTTTCGGTTGGATTTAAAAATTTGAACAAGTATAACGAATTCAATTATGCTCGTAAGGTTGCAGAACATTTCAAAACAAATCATCAAGAAATTATTATTGATGCAAATGATGCATTGGAATTTTTTCCTGAATTAGTTTACCATCAGGATGAACCACTTGCCGACCCCGTATGCATTCCACTTTATTTTGTTTCGAAACTTGCAAGAGAAAATGGAACCATAGTTGTACAAGTCGGCGAAGGAAGTGATGAAGAATTTGCAGGCTACCCGTGGATGTTAAGAGAATTGCGAGTTAACAAAATCAATCAGATTCTTTTAAAACGATTTCCATCAAGCTTGAGAAAAAGTATCTACAATCTTGCGAATAGGTTATGGAGCGAGGACGGGAAATTTTTAGAATTAGATTATCTGCGAAGAATAAAGGATGGCGAAGAAACTTATTGGGGCGGTGCAATAAACTTCACTAAAGAACATAAGAAATATTTAATGAAAAAAGATTTTTCAGATTCATACAGGGTTATCGAAAAAATCTATCTAAAATATTCTGAAAAAACTTCAATCAACGATCTTCTCAGAAAGATGATTTATTTTGAATTCAAAAATAGATTACCCGAACTATTATTGATGCGTGTGGATAAAATGGCTATGGCAACTTCAGTAGAAGCTCGTGTTCCTTTTCTTGATTACAGACTTGTTGAATTATCTTTCATGATTGATTCACGAATCAAGACTAAGAACAATACAACTAAATACATTTTAAAGAAAGCTGTTGAAGGAATTATTCCCCATGAAATTATTTATCGAAAGAAACAAGGATTTGCAGCACCGATGAATTTCTGGCTGAGAAATGAATTATCAAATTTTACAAGACACTATTTGTTGAATTCAAAAATTCATGAACTTGAATTATTCAACAAGGACTTTATTAAATTTCTACTTGATTCTCCACTTTCGAATCGTTATGATTTTGTTCAAAATACATGGAATCTTCTTAATTTATTCATGTGGTATGATTACTGGTTTTATGGGAAACTTATAGACTAATGGACTATTTATCTAAAATCAACTTGTTTAATCTCACAAAAACAGCTAAACAAACTATTGCACTTTATCTATCACAAATTGGTGCGATGGTTTTTGGTGTTCTATTTACAATTCTCAATACAAGATTACTAACAAAAGCAGAGTTTGGAACTCTAAATTTTTATATTCAGGTTCTCTCGATTGTCGCACTTATTTTTGAGTTTGGTTATTACTCCGCTGGTTCAAGATTAATTGCTGTTGAAAGAGATTACAGAAAAGAACGCGAATTAATTGGAACGCTTTACATAATTGGTTTTGTGATTTCGATTTTTTTTGTGATTGTACTTTTGTTCATCTCATTTTTAATAGATGATATATTCAATTCAAATGTGAAGTTTTTAATACTTATAGGATTAATTCCATCAATTGCATTTCCATTTCAGTTTTTAATTCAGTTGATATTTCAGGGGAGTAACGAAGTTCTTAAGCTTTCTCTTTATTTTCTTTTGCCAAGATTATTTTATTTTATCTTCATTGGAATTTTTTTCTTACTTGGATTATTTAATCTGACAACAACATCGCTTCTTTATGTTTTTTCATTTTTCGTTGCGACATTTATTACTGTTATTATTTCAAAACCCGAATTTTCAAACATCAAAAAAAATTTAAGTGAGATTTTTAAAGAAACTAAGAGCTATGGCTTTAAAGTTTATATTGGAAGAGTTGCTGGAATGCTGGGTTATCAATCAAATATTTTGCTGATTCAATATTTTGTGAAGGAGATTGAAGTAGCGAATTATTCTTTGATAAATTTCTTTACCACACCTATTTCGGTTTTTTCGAGATCTCTTTGCACATCGTTATTCAAAGGATTTGCTCATCAGGAAAAAATTCCCAAACGAGTATTTGTGATAAATTTTATCTGGCTCATTGGAAGCAGTTTGGTTTATCTTCTAATTGGTGGATTTGTTCTGGAACTATTCTTTTCAAAAAAATATTCAGAAGCTGTTCCATTAAATCTTCCATTAGTGATTGCAAACATTTTTATGGGTGCATTTCAACCATATAATTTTTATTTGAGTGCGAAGGGGAAGGGTGATTATATTTTAAGAATCACGATTACATTTTCTATTTATACAATTTTTTTGAATTTACTCTTAATTCCTCGATATGGTTCAATGGGTGCTGCTCTGGCAACATTAGTTTCTTTGATGTTGAATTATATTTCTTATCACTATTATTATCTTAAATCATTGAAGGGAAATGTATGATAGATAAGGATCAAAAACTCGTCATTGAAAAATTTACTAAACATTTGAATCCTGAAGATGTTTTTGATGTTCGAGATGATTGGAATTATATGTTCCAATCGAAATTTAAAGTTGATTATAGATTGATTTCAAAGATTCCTGATGGATTGAAAAACAAAATCGTACTTAACATTGGGACATTCTTTCCAATTGATGAGATTTACTTTGCATCAAAAGTAAAAGAATTAGTTTCAGTTGATATTGCTCCAGAGATTATTCGTGTTGCAAATGAGATAGCTGATAAAGAAATTCATCCGAATTATCGTTCACGAATAAGAATTGAAGTTGCCGATGCAACTGCTTTACCTTTCCCCGATGAATATTTTGATATTGCATTTTCATTCTCAACTCTTGAACATATTCCCGAAAAACAAAAACGAAAAAAAGCATTTAGTGAAATTTCAAGAGTCACTAAAAAGGGGGGATATGTGATAATTACTGTTCCAAATAAATTAAACATCGGAAAATATTTGAGAAGCAACTGGATGCAAAGGAAAGGCACAAGTCCTTTTGGTTATGAACATCATTATTTCCCATGGGAATTAAAAGGAATTCTTAAAATGAATGGAATTCAACCTTTGTTTTATTGTTCAAGTGCTGGAGACTTATCGGGTGTGATGTTCAGATTTCATGATTTTGTTACAAAATTTTTCGGTCATCGAATGGGTTGGATTGGAATTAAAAAATGAAATCAACCATGAGAAAATTCAAACAAATTTTTTTTATTGTTTATAATCACTTTCTTTTGAAACCGATTTTCATTCTTAGATTTAAATCTGGTTTATACAAAAAGTTTAAATCTTTTGAACCTAACTTTTTCTTTCATTCAAACAATTTTCACAGCGAAGATTTTAGAAACATTCTTCTTCAAATTGATTTTAGAGACAGGATAATTAATGAAGCTGAACTGGTTATCAACAATTATTTCCATACACTCGGATCCGAACTTGTTCATCTCGGTGAGAAGATTAATTGGCATCAGGATTTTAAGTCAGGCAGAATCTACGAAAAAAAGTTTTACACAGAGATTAATTCAAAACAATCAATCAATAAAAGCGACATCAAAGTTCCATGGGAATTAAGTCGTTTTCATCAAGCACTCTGGTTAGCTAAAGCTTACATTATCAATGGTGATGAAAAATATTCTAAAAAATTTTTTGAACTAATCAATGATTGGATTGATGAAAATCCTTTCTGCTATGGCGTCAACTGGAATTGTGCAATGGAAGTTGCAATAAAATCAGTTAACTGGATTCTTTCACTTCAAATCTTTAAAAACTCATCTTATTTCACTGAAGAGATTAAACAAAAAATTTTTTATTCACTTTACCAAAACGGCATTTTTATAAGGAACAATCTTGAATACGGACGACGAAATGGTAATCATTACTTAAGTGATTTGATGGGACTAATCTGGATTGGTGCATTCTTTTTCAATCATTCTTTTGGAAAAAGATGGTTTTATTTTGCTAAGACAGAACTGGAAAAAGAAATTTTAATTCAAGTCTACGAAGATGGAGTTGATTACGAGAAATCAACTTACTATCAACGGCTTGTTACTGAAATTTTTACTCTTTCTTTCATTGCTGGATTAAAACTCGGAATCAATTTTACTGATTCTTTCAAACAAAGACTGCACAGAATGTTTCATTTTATTTCCGAGTTTTTACTGGATGATGAAGTGCCAAATGTTGGTGATTGCGATGATGGAAGAGTATTAAAATTTTCTCTGATTGAAAAAATTAGTGAAATGAGAAATTTATTAACAATAGGATCGATTCTTTTTAATGATGGAAAACTGAAGTTTAAATCTGAAAAAATTTCTGTAGATGCCCTCTTCTTACTTGGTGCAAATGGAAATTCAAAATTCAATAAAATCCAAAATCCTGAAATTGATATCTATTCAAAAGCATTTCCACAAGGCGGGTTTTACATTTTGAGATCGAATAACTTCTTCGTGTTTTTTGATGCTGGCGATATCGGAATGAATGGCTGGGGTGGACATGGTCATAATGATATTTTGAGTTTTGAACTGGCTTACAGAAATAAAAGATTCATTGTCGATTCAGGAACTTATGTTTATACTCCTGACCCAGAAATGCGTCAACTTTTGAGATCGACTTCTTCTCACAATACAATCGTGATTGACGAAAAAGAAATTGCTGAGTTCTTAAATCTTTTCAGGATTACAAATGACGCAACAAATCCAGAGGTAAAGTTTTTAGAGTTGAATGATAATTCAATCAATACAATCACTGTTCAACATCATGCTTATGAAAGATTAATTAATCCAGTAACAGTTGAGAGAACAATTACACTGAACAGAAAAGAAGACTCGCTATTGGTTATCGATAAAATTTATGGTAATGGTAAACATCAAGTTGATTTATTCTTTCATTTTCATCCCGAAGTTTTATTAGAAAAAATGAATAAGAACGAATTTATACTGACCCGTGATTCATCTTCAATTAAAATATTATTCAATTGCGCTGATAATTTCAAAATTGTAATTGAAGATTATTATTACTCAGAAAGTTATGGTAAGCTAAATAAAAACAAACGAATTCACATTTCTGGGGAATTGGAAATAGATGATTCTTTTGAGATTCAAACATTAATTTCCGCAATTATATAATTTGCTGGAGTTTTCTTGATGCGAATAGTAGTTCTGGGTCATCCTTGTCTTGATATCATTCATAAGGGCGATAAAGAAATAAAATCCTATGGTGGAATAATTTATAGTTTGATTGGATTTTCATTGATTACTGAAGAAAAAGATGAGATAATTCCATTCTTCTCGATAAACTCACAGCATTATCAAGATTATTTTCAACCACTTTTTCAAAAGAAGAATTTTAATTTCAACTTTATCGAGAAATCAAATTCTAAAATCAATATTGTTCATCTTTTCTTCGAAGGAGAGAATCTTCATTTCGAATGTTATCAGAAAAAACAGTCAAAAATTCCTGTAGAAAAATTATTAAACATCATTCCAGCTGATTCAAATTTTTACATCAATATGATTAGCGGATTTGAAATCGAGTTGGAAGATTTAATCTTTATCAAAAGAAATTTTACTGGAAAAATTTATTTTGACTTTCATACCTTAACAAGAGGAATTGATGATAATGGAAAAAGATTTTACAGACCATTAGAGAATTGGATTGATTGGATTTCAAACTGTGATGTAATTCAAATGAATGAATTCGAAAGAGAATCAATTCCACCAGTTAAATTGACTGAAGAAGAATTTGCAAATATCGCGATAAAAGCTGGCTGCAAAGTTGTTAACATAACTCGAGGAAAAGAAGGTGCAACATCGTATTTCAAAGAGAATGAGGAAATTAAAAAAATATCAAGTAATCCAGTTAGTGGATTAAAATTTAAATCAAATGTTGGATGCGGCGATATATTTGGTGCTGTTTTCTCTTACAAGTATTTTAGCAACGAACAAATTGAGTTTTGTTTAAGCGAGGCAGTTCGTATTTCATCATTGAGGATAGAATTTGACTCCATCGATGATTTGTTGAATTGGACAATCGATAAAAATGTTTAGTTACTAACAAATTTGTTTTTGAAGGAGTTTATGAGTTTAATCAAAAAAAGAATTTTAATTTTTGGTTGTAATGGATTGATTGGACAGGCATTGGTAGAATACTACCTAAAAAGGAATGATCTTGAACTTCATCTTTGTTCAATTGAAGATTCTTTTATTGGAAATTCAAATTTTAGTTACTCTAAAATTGATATTACTCAGAGAAATGAAGTAAAAAAAATCTTTCTCGACTTTTTCCCTGATATTATAATCAATGCGGCAGCTTATACTGATGTTGATGGCTGTGAAGTAAATCGTTCACTTGCATGGAATATTAATGTGAATGGCGTAAAACATCTTGTTGAGGGTTGTCGAATAGTTGATGCAAAATTAGTTCATCTTTCTACGGATTTCATCTTTGATGGTCAAAACGGTCCCTACCACGAAGATGATAAACCAAATCCAATTTCATATTATGGAAGGACAAAGTTAGCCAGTGAAAATGAAATTAAAATTGGTGGAATAGAATATCTTATCATCAGAACAAATGTTCTTTATGGAGTTCAAAAGGGTATAAAAAAAAATTTTGTTGAATGGGTTGTGGAAAATCTTTCTAATAACAAAACAATTAATGTTGTGACTGACCAGTTTAACAATCCAACTTATGTCGATGACCTCGTAAATGGAATTTCACTTGCCGTTGAGAAAAGAAAAAGTGGAGTCTACAACATTGGTGGGTTGGAATATTTAAGCCGCTACGATTTTGCTGTAAAAATTTCTGAAGTTTTTTCCCTCGATAGTAGTTTAATAAATCCAATTACAACAGACCAGTTAAATCAGAAAGCGAGAAGACCGCTCCGTGGGGGATTACTTAACTTGAAAGCTCAGGCTGAGTTGGGTTACAAACCACACACCATTGAAGAAAATCTTCACGATATTAAATCGAAATTGGGATACTGAAAGTGAATCAAATTCTTCAAAAGTACGAAGGATTCATTTTTGATCTTGATGGGACAATTTATCGTGAATCAAAATTAATTGATTCCGCTCAACATCTGTTCAAAAAATTAAAACTCCTTAATAAGAAGTATGTTTTTGTTTCGAATAGAACCACTTTAACAAAACATTCCTATAAGAGAAAATTAAATTCATTTAAAATTGAGTGTTCTGTAAACCAAATAATTACTTCAGCTGAAGTGACCAGGAATTTCATTTTGAGAAATTTTTCAAATGCAAAAGTTTTTGTAATTGGAGAAAAAGTTTTTCTGAACTATTTGAAAAGAAACGGAATTAAACTGGCAAATCATAAAGTGGATATTGTTCTGGTGACTCTGGATAGAACATTGAATTTCAAAAAAATTCACATAGCTCAAAGGGCGCTTGAAAATGGTGCAAAATTTTTCGCCGCAAATATCGATTACACCTGTCCAGTTGAAAATGGAGAAATTCTTGATGCAGGTTACACAATTCAGATACTCGAAAATCTAACCAATCGTAAACTCGAATTAAATTTTGGGAAACCTTCTGAGTTAATTGCGAATGAAATTTTAAATCGGTTAAATCTCGAAAGATCAAAATGCATTTTAGTTGGCGATAGACTTGAAACAGATATTCTTCTTGCTAACAATAACAACATCGATTCGGCACTTGTACTTTCAGGCGTGACAAAACGAGAACAGCTGAATTCGTCATCTATAAAGCCAACCTTTGTCTTAAATTCTATTGCTGATCTTTTACTGGATTATTGAAAAAAGTAGAAGGATATAATTTACTTCATTCAGCTTCTCCATCAATAAAAAAGTTTGGTTTTTTTGAAATGACAACCTTTATCTAAAATTTATCTTACAAAATCTAATAGAAAACTGTGGAGTTAATATTTGGACTTAAAATTCGATTTTAATTAAATCCTTTTAATTTTGAATAAATTTTTAATGGAAATGGAAGGAAAGGATATTCTTTTTGTTGTATACAATTTTCCACCAGCTGCTGGTGCAGCTACACAGAGAATTATAAAGTTTTTGAAATATTTAGATAAATTCGGAAATCAAACATTTGTTTTAACAGTTGATAAAGTTGATTATCCCGATCTCGATTATTCTTTGATGGACAAAATTCCATCAGAAACAAAAATTTTTAGAACAAAGTACTGGACACCATTTGGAATTTACAGAAAAATAACGGGACGAAAGCCAGACGAGAAAATTCCTGTTGCATTTATCAAAGATAATCACAAATCGCTTGCTGAAAGATTTTCTGTGTTTGTTCGTCTAAATTTATTTCTACCGGATGCAAAAATTGGCTGGCTGCCATTTGCAGTGAAGAAGGGGATTGAAGTGGTTAAATCAAATAAAATTGATGTTGTTATCAGCTCGGGTCCACCACACACAACTCATCTGATTGCATTATTAATAAAAAAATTTACAGGCGTAAAATGGATTGCAGATTTCAGAGATCCATGGACAGATATAGACTATTACTCGGGAATGAAAAGAACAAAGTTTGCTGAAAAAGTAGATTCATATCTTGAAAGAATAGTATTGAAAAATGCTGATCACATAACAGCTGCAAGTGAAGGATATTTGAAAATCATCAAATCGAAAAATGTTCAGAATAATTACAGTGTTCTCACAAATGGATTTGATCCTGATGATTTCAAAAAAATTGAATTAATAAATCAACAGAAATTTATAATAACCTATACTGGTAACATGCCTTCGACAAGAAACCCAGAAAAACTTTGGGAAGCTCTTGAGGATCTTGTAGAAGAAAATTCAAACTTCAGTCAAGATTTCGAATTTCATTTTGCAGGTGTTATGGACGATGAAATAAAAAACTTCATCACTCAAAAAAAATTTTTTAAGAATTTCATTAACCATGGTTACTTAAGTCATGGTGAAGTTTTGAATCTGGTTTTTAATTCTCATCTCTTATTGATGATAGTCAATAGAGTTGCAACGAGTAATGAAATTCTTCCCGGAAAAATTTTTGAATACATTGCATCAGGTAATTTTGTGCTTGTGATTGGACCAGAGAATGGTGAATCAGCAAAATTGATTAATCATGTAAATCAGGGAACTGCAATTGATTATGATAAAAAAGATGAGATGAAAAAATTGATTATTCTTCTATTCAACCAATGGAAAAACAATGAATTGAAAAAATTTGATTCACCAGAGCGAATGAAATTTACTCGCGAAAAATTGACAGAAAGTCTTCTTCAAATAATTCATTCCATTAAATAATTTGTGATGATTATATTGAAAACCAGAATCTGAAAAATTTTTAATAGAATATTCAATCAAAAAATTTTTATCAGGAGTAGGAGAATGAAGCAACCGAAAAAGAAAACTGGCAGGTCAGCAAAACAGGAAAGTTTATTTACCAATCTTTCAATTGATGATTTTATTCCAGTTAAATATCAGGATTTTGTGTTTCTTTTAATTCCTTTAATCTTGCTTTATTTATTTTTTGGTGATGTTTTTTTTGGTCCAAAAACTTTTGTATCGGGTGATATTACCACATCAATGGCTATGAAAAATTATCTTGCATACGCAAGAGTAGTTGGAACTCAACCTTTATGGGATCCCTACATTTTTATGGGAATGCCTGCATATATCACATCAATTAATTTACGATCATTTGATTTAATTCTTTACATCATTCATTTAATTGAATCAATCTTCCAAGGAATTACAAATGAGTTTTCCGCAGGACCAACTTTTTATTTTTACATCCTTGCTGTTACAACTTATCTCTTCTTGAGATACAAAAAAGTTGATCGACTTACTTCACTTTTTGCAAGTATTGGTGTGAGTTTTTCTACTGGTATGATAATTTTTATTCCTATTGGTCACAACACGAAAATGTTAACTCTCTGCATGATTCCACTTATCTTCTTGGCACTCGAGCGTTTACAATCGAAACTAACATTTTTTGATTTCATACTTTTAATTGCAGTCATTCATATTCAATTACTTTCAGCGCATATTCAAGAGATTTTTTATTCATTCTTTGTAGTTTTGATTTATTTCATCTTTTTCATGATAAAATATCTAATGCAGAAAAAAACAAAAGAGGTTGTAAATCTTCTAAAGGTTGGAGTGATTTTTATATTTGCTTCAATTTTTGCTGCAGGAATGTCAATCGATCAATACTGGGCGATTTATGAGTATAATCCAACTTCAATTAGAGGAACTCCAGGTGTACTTGAACAAGCTAATCCATCAAAAAAGACTTCTTCTGGTTTGGATTATGAATACGCAACCAATTGGTCTTTCAGTCCCGGTGAAATGTTGACATGGATTATGCCTTCGTTTTATGGCTATGGAAATTCAGTTTATGAAGGTGAATTAACTAATTTTCAACCCGTTGAAGTAAATACTTATTGGGGACAGATGCCTTTTGTTGATGTTCCTCAATACATGGGAATTTTAATTTTCATTTTTGGAATCTTAGGAATTTACTACAATCGGAAAAATCCTTTCGTGCAGTTTTTAACTTTACTTGTGATTATTTCTGTTCTTATTTCGTTTGGAAGGACATTTCCAATTGTCTATGATTTGATGTTTTATTATTTCCCATTCTTCAACAAGTTTCGCGTTCCAAGCATGATTTTGAATCTGGTACAGATTGCCTTTCCGATTCTTTCTGCTCTCGGTGTTTATTCAATCATCAATTATAAAGAATCAAAAGAACAATTAAATTTAAAATTGATTAATTATCTACTTTATTTCTTTGCTGGATTGTTTATAATTTTCATTGCATTGAATTCTGTAATAGAAGATTGGTACACTGGTTTATTAAGAGATGTACAAAAAATTCATCCTCAACTCTACAAGTACACTTTTAATATGTTTTATGAAGATTCAATTATCGCATTTGCAATTGCAATTGCTGGACTCGGACTAACACTTTTGTATTTAAAAGAAAGATTGAATTCTCAGTTTTTGGTTATTGCATTAGTCATATTAACAGTGTTTGATTTGTTTAGAATCAGCTCAAGAGGAATGAGAAAATATGATGAAAATGAATTACAAAAGAGCTTTGAAACTCCAGATTGGGTCAAAGCAATAAAAACAGATTCTTCAGTTTACAGAATTTTGAATCTAAAGCAAGATGGATCTCTTGGTTCTTTGAATCATCACTCTAATTATCATGTTGCATTCTTGCTTCAAGATTTTTATGGATACAGTGGAGCAAAACCACGTGCTTATCAAGACCTGGTGGAGGTAATTGGGCTTTCAAATCCAACTCTCTGGCGAATGTTTAATGTTAAATACATAATCACTGAAAGACCAATTAATGATCCAATGTTTGAAGTAATTTATTACGATACTACAACGGTCGTTAATTTATATAAGAATGCTTTACCACGCGCTTATTTTGTGAATAGATTTGAAAAAGTTGCACCACTAGAATTCTTAAACAAAGTAAAAAACAATGAATTCGAACCAGCCGATGTTGCATTTTTTAGACCGGAAGAAAAACTTGATTTCACTCAGATAGATCCACCGGATTCAACTGCTTATGTGAAAATCAAAAAATATGTCTTTGAAAATATTGAGATGGATGTTAATGCTTCTGGAAATAATCTTCTGATTCTTGGCGATACATATTACAATGTTGGCTGGAAAGCTCTAATCGATGGAAAAGAAACTAAAATTCATCGTGTAAATCATAATGGACGTGCGATTCTTGTCCCCAAAGGTAAACATAAAGTTGAATTTAAATATGAACCAATTAGTTATTATCTCGGAAAAAAAATCTCATTTGGATTAAATGCAATTGTACTTGTGATTTTAGCTTTCTTTGGAATTAAAAATTTTCTAAGGAAAAAATCAGCGTAAATGACCAGTGATAGTGTTTATTCAAGATTAATTGAAACAATTAATCAACTCAAACCAAAAAAGATTTTGCTGATAGCTTTCGAAGATTCTCAAGTAATCAGAATTTTAAATGAATCTTTCAAAGGCGAGATTAGAACTCTAACTAAATCAGATTTTGTAAGCAGTGGAGTGATTGCTATATCAAAAAAAGTAAGAGATTCATATTATGATTTAGCCGTTATTTCTAATTTAAACAGTCAATTAAATCGTAATAAAACTTCTTTAAAACTTTTAGCTTTACTTACAAAATCAAAACACCAGATAATTCTTTTCGATGAATCTCATTCTGTCAAAAAAAACAAGTTGACTTTATTATTAGATTTAATCCCTAAACTTTTTACGGGAATTTTTATCTCAATTTATGTTCTCTTAAAAGCAGTTATCTTTTTCTATTTGATTTATCTTTTATTCTGGAAAAGGGAAAACTTCTTTTACTCAAACAACAAAACAATTCTTTTCTTAAGGACAGATTTAGCAGGGAAGGTAATTGCTGGTGGTTCCTTTACACATATTAAGGGATTTTTGACTGGTGCAAAACAATTAGGTTTTAAGTCAATTTATGTTAGTGATTATCCATTAATTGATTACGATTTCTCCATATTTTTAAAACCAAACCAATTTCTTGAATTTTTTGATGAACTTCAGTTGATCGATTATCATTTTAGATTGATCAGATGTTTGAAAAAATTACTCGATAAAAATTCAATAGGATTAATCTACCAACGTCATTCCATTTTTAATGCGAGTGGAGTAATTCTATCGAAAAAAATTGGTGTACCAATTATTCTTGAAGTGAACAACTCTGAAGTATGGGCAAAGAAAAACTGGAGCAGATTAGTATTTGAAAAACTCGCAACACAAATTGAAAAATTTGCACTTCAAAATGCAGATCTCTTAAGCGTTGTTAGTGAAGTAACTAAAGAACAAATAAAAAAATATGACATTGAAGATTCAAAAATTGTAGTTAATCCAAACGGAGTTGATCCAGAAAAATTTTCACCTGCCGTTGAAGGAGTTAGAATTAGAAAAAAATTTAATCTTGATGAAAATTTTATTGTTGGATTCATTGGTACATTTACTCGCTGGCATGGAGTGGAAACTTTGTTTGAAGCTGCAATAAAAGTTCATCAAAAAAATTCCGATATAAAATTTTTACTCATTGGTGATGGGAATTTAAAACCAGATCTTGAATTGAAAACTTATCAACTTAATCTCCAGGGAACAATTTATTTTACTGGAATCATTCCACACTCAGAAGCACCAGAGTATCTTGCTGCATGTGATGTTCTTGTTTCACCTCATCTTGGTTTTGAAAGCGGAGAACGATTTTTTGGTTCACCAACGAAATTATTCGAATATATGGCAATGGGCAAACCAATCATTGCAAGCGATCTTGAGCAAATTGGCAAAATAATCATTGATGAATTTAATGGATTGAAATTTAAGCCAGGTGATTCAGATGAACTTGCATCAAAAATTATTCGTCTGTATAATGAAAAAGAATTAAGATTAAAACTTGGAAATAACGCTCGCGAAACTATCTTACAAAATTATACATGGAAACATAATGCCTACCGTGTTTTATCCCGTTTCTATGAATTAGACTTAAAATAATCTCCCATCAAATCATTCTCACCTGAATTTGTTAATCATTTGAATTGTCTCGTAATCATAAAAGTATGTTTACTTAATTGTACAAAAGAAGATTATTAAGCTCGTATAATTTCAAATAATTACAAAAAATATCTCGGCACACAGATTGATTTTATTGTTTTACAAATTAATGAGGTTAAAAATGAAAAAGTTATTTTTAATTCTGTTTCTACTTTCAGCATTCACATCAAATACATTAGAAGCTAAAAATTTACCATCTTACGGTCGAGTGACTTTTAATGTATTTTATAATTCTCTTTTACCTTATGGTGAATGGATTGAAATTGATTATGGAGTTTATGCCTGGAGACCAATTAAAATATCTTATGGATGGGCGCCTTATTTAATTGGTCGTTGGGTCTGGACACCTTATGGCTGGTACTGGGATTCCTTCGAACCATTTGGCTGGGCAGTTTATCACTACGGCAGATGGTATTATGATGATTATTATGGCTGGATTTGGATTCCCGATTATGAATGGGCTCCTGCCTGGGTTGAGTGGAGATTTAACGATTACTACATCGGCTGGGCTCCGCTACCACCTTACGCAAGTTTTTCAATAACCATTGGAATTAGATTTACAGTCAACTGGCATTCACCGCATTATTACTGGCATTTTGTTCCGGTAAGATATTTCTGCGGTTATGAAGTTCATAGATATGTTGTTCCAGCTAAACACAGGTATGTGATTTATCGAGATTCAAGATATTCAGTTGATTATCGAGTTGATGGAGATAGGATAATAAATAGAGGAATTGATAGAAATTTTGTTGAGAAACGAGGCGGAAGAGTGATTGAAACAAAAGTCAATGAGACTACAAGATTGCGTGATTTAAGCTCAGATAGAAGTCCAGAAAGAGTTACAATCTATCGACCTGATGAAAGAGAATTTAATCAGAGAACTGATTATTCCTTCAAAAAGCCTGAAAGAAGGTTAAATCTTGAAACTGATAAAATTGCAGTAACTCGTGAAAGAATCACAACTCGAGAAAATGAAACTAATCGAAGAGAAGAATTAAATCAAAGAAGAGAAATCGTGATTGAACGACCAGAAATAAGAAACAATCGTAATGAAGATCAGGAAAGAAAAGTTCAGGATCGTGAACCAATTAATCTTGATAATGATAGGAACAAAAGAATTGATACGAGAGAAAAGCAGGGTAGAATAATTGAAAATAATTCCAATCCAAACAAACAGGAAAACTTTGAAAGAACTCGGACAAGAGATCGAAAATCAGATTTTCAGGAATACAATAAGTACAATCGAAAATCTCCTGATGTTGAAAGAAGAAATCATGATTTTACAAGAGAAACACCCAATCAAGAACTTAGAAGAGACATGAATCTTTTTAGAGATGAAAATCGTAGAAGTGAAGAAAAATCTGATAATCGCAAATCAAACACAAAACGCCAGCGATAGAAACTTTTTCAAATTCTCTCTCTCATAATCATAAGCGAAGTTCTGGAACTCCAGACTTCGCTTTTTATTTTTCCATTCTAAAATTAAATTTGTTCAGACATCTTATAATTTAATAGATGCATAGAGTTAAATAACTTCAATTCAGGAGGAATTATGAGAATCATTTTCTTCTTAACAATTTTTTTTGTTGTTAGTTCTCTTTTCGGGCATTCAGCTGAATCGAAAGGTTTTAAACTCATTGAAAAATTCTACGAAGAGGGCAAAATAACCTACGAAGAAATGCTGTTGAATAAGTTCTATTACATTTTCGATAAACAAAAACTTCAATCTGAATTCAAATTCGAAAATGATGCACCAGTAAAGTGCGCAACATCATTAATCATTGAGTATCAAAAAAATAAAACTTCTTTGAGTGAATTGACAATTCGTCAGATTGAAGAATTTTTAAATCCACGCAAATTAATGACTCCCACTGCTTTCACTTATGATTCACCTGGTGGAAAATTTAGATTGACTTATGAAACAACTGGAGGAAATGCTGTCCCCACAACAGATAATAATGGCAATGGTGTACCAGATTTTGTTGAATGGGTTGCAAGTTATTTTGATTACAGCTGGAATTATGAAATTGATTCTCTTGGATTTTTAACTCCGCCCATTGGTACTGGAAAATATCAAGTTGGTTTTGAAGAAATGGGAGCCTATGGCTACACGACAGTTGTAAGTGGTCAATTAACAAGAATTGTAATGCATCGTAATTTTATTGGATTTCCACCAAATAACGATCCAGAAGGAAATCAAAAAGGTGCAGCAAAAGTGACTGCCGCTCACGAATTCAAACACGCAACTCAAATTATGTACAATTACTGGAATGAACCTTCATGGTACATTGAGCTTGATGCAACATGGATGGAAGATATGGCTTATGATTATGTGAATGATTACTACAACTATATTTTTTCTTCAGGTTCACCGTTTACTTCACCAGGTCAATCGCTTGATGCAGGAGATGGTTATGAAGATTGTAACTGGATGATTTTTTTAAGTGAAAGATTTGATACTCAAATAAACAAAAGAATCTGGCAAAGAAGACAATCAAATCCTGCTGAAAATATGTTCACGACTTTCAATACTATTCTTTCGAGTTTTTATTCATCAAATTTTCAAAATACTTTTCGTGAGTATATAGTCTGGAATTTTTTAACCAATACAAGATCAACTACAACACATCCTGGTTATGGAGAAGCACCAAATTATCCGCTGGCTTCTTTATGCACCACTGTTAGTTCATTTCCATATAATGGTTCGAACTGTTCGATTACAAAGTACGCAGCGAATTTTATAAGAATTAATCCGCTTTTGAATTCAAATAGTCTCTCGATTTCATTTAATGGTGCAAATTCTCCGCATGTTTTTAAAGTTACAGTCGTTACTCGAAAAACAAGCGGACTTGTTGAATCATTTGAAATTCCACTTGATGGTAATAATGACGGAACTTTTCTTGTACCAATTCCCAATAATCAACTTTCTTATTTGGGTCTATGTGTCGCTGTTGTTTCAGGAAATACTGGACCAACTTTTACTTATTCAATTTCTGAGCAGACATCTTTTTCAACATCAGTGAATTACAATGCCGGCTGGAATATTTTGAGCATTCCAATTAATCTATCTAATATGAGTTTTAATAATATTTTTCCTGAAGCGGCTTCATTTGCATATTATTTCGATAATGGTTATCAAATTGCATCCACAGCTGAACTGGGAAAGGGTTATTGGTTGAAATTTAATTCAGCTGTTTCTAAAAATTTGGTTGGTACTCCACAATCAAGTGTAACCATAAATGTTAAATCTGGCTGGAATATCATTGGTCCACTTCATCAAAGTATTCCAACATCAAGCGTATCAACAAATCCCCCAGGAATTATTTCATCTTTATTTTATTCATACAATAATGGTTATCAAACTGCAACAACTCTTGAAAAAGGGAAAGGTTACTGGGTAAAAGTTTCATCAAACGGAACAATGACAATTCCTTCAACTTTTGCAAAAGAAGAAAGCAATGTGGACATCGCTGATATATTGAACAATCTCTCAAAAATTAATGTGATTGATTCGAAAGGTCAGAAGAGTGAATTGTACATTACTAAAATAATTTTAAATATACCGTCTGATTTACCACCAGCACCTCCTTCTAATGTATTTGATGTTCGTTTCTCTGATGACCAATTGATTAAATCCCTTGCAGAGAAAGAGTTTTTGATTGATATCAATGGTGCAGAATATCCTGTTATGATAAGATTTGAAAATGTTGATTATCCGATCACGATTATAAATCCTGTTACAGAGGAAATATTAAACAGTGGACAGATTAATGAATTTATCTTAACGAATCAATCAATTAATAAAATTAAATTAGTGGTTGAGAATTTACCCCAAGAATTCAAATTGTTTCAGAATTTTCCGAATCCGTTCAATCCTGTAACAAATATTAACTTTGTCCTTGATAAACCAGGAATGATTTCGCTAAAAATTTATAACGCGCTGGGTGAAGAAGTCAGTGAGTTAATCAATGAAGAACTGAGTAGCGGATTCCATAATGTAAAATTTGATGCATCGAACTTGCCAGCGGGAATTTATTTCGCAAGGTTAGTACATTTAAATCGATATCAAACTATCAAATTGGTTTTGATGAAGTAAACTAACATTTAGTTTGTGACCAGAATTATCTCTGGTCAAAGATTCTTTTAACAAGAAATAGGAGTACAATGTGGTTTTCAGTCACTTATCTACTCTCATAGCATTAATTTTAGGTCTAACATTAACTAATCTTTTCGATAAAGTAGTAAGAATTATTGAAAATTATAATCAAATAAGAATCTATTCGCTTTCGATTATCTGGTCCATCTTACTTTTTATTGGAATAGTCCAGTGGTGGTGGGGATTTTTTAGTTATTCGAAATTAGCAGAATATAACTTTTTCTTTTTCCTTTTCACATTATTAACGCCATTGACTTATTACTTTGCCTCAAACTTTATCATTCCCAGGATTAAAGGTTCTGGTATTGTAGAATTAAAAACTTATTATTACAACAACTCAAAATATTTTTTTACCTTAGCTGCAATAATTTATTTACAGGATGCTTTAAGAGGGATTATTGTAACGAACAATATTTTAACTATTAATTCAGTTACAAATTTGATAGGTGCAATATTAGTGTTAATGCTTGCAATATCTAAAAGTGAAAAATTTCATATAGCAATGACGATTATTCTATCTACTTTATTCTTTGTGTATGTTGTTTTTGCTTCTTTAAAGATTTGAGAAATTATTCCAACTGGTAAACTATTCCAATCCATTCATCTTCAATTTCAGTTTCAATAAACTTGAAATTGAAACTTTTGTAAATCTCACAAACTTCTGATTCATCTTCTGTCAATAACCCGGATAAAATCACTAAACCGCCTTTTTTGGTTCTCTCAACAATTTCACTGGCAATATCAATCAAAACATTTTTCTGGATATTTGCCAAGACTAAATCAAAATCTTTCTCATTTATTTCATTAATCGTTCCAACTGTGAAAAAACAATTGTTCGTGATTCCATTTAGTGCAAGGTTTTCATAAAAATTTTCCTGAACATTTTCATCTATATCGCAGGCAATAACTTTTGAAGCCCCGAGTTTTAAAGATACAATTGAAAGAATTCCAGTACCTGTTCCAACATCAAGAACTTTAAATCCATTTTGAATATGTCTTTCAATCAATCTAATCATTATCCTTGTGCTTTGATGATAACCGGTTCCAAACGACATTTTTGGATCAATAGTTATAACAATCTCACCTTCTTTTTTCTCATAATCACTGAAGGATGGTTTAATTACAATTCTATCACTGACTTTTATTGGTTGAATTGTTTTTTCCCACTCTTTATTCCAGTTCCGTTGTTCAATTGATGATTGATAAATTTCAAATCTTTCAATGAGCGATTCTTTTTTGAGATTGTTCAACAATTGATTGAGAGTTGAAAGGTCTTCATTGGTAAATTTATTGAAGTAGCAAACTAATTCATTTTCTCTTTCTTCAATTCCAAGAAAATCAAAGATCATTAAAATGCCAGTTAATATTTCGGGATTAAAGGGGAATGTTCTGATTGTAATTTCTTGATAAACTTTTTTCATTTTTCTACAAATTTTATTGAGTAGACTAAATGAGTTAAAAGTTTTCCAACTTCACCAACTGTTTCTTTGCTTATGTTTTCAAGATTATCGTTTTGAGTATGCCAATAATTTCTTCGTGGATTTGGTGTATCAGCACCGATAAGGTCTGCATCAATTATGTCTATGATTTTAATTCCCATTTCACCAAGAGGAATGTGATCATCATAAATTGAACTTGATAATTCACTTGAGAAAGTTTTTAGATTTAATTCACTAGCAAGATTCCAGACTAAGGTTACAACATCTGGTGCAAAATTCATTGAGTTAGGTTCTTTTTTGAAAACTGCTTCTTTGTCTCCTACCATATCAAGAAGTATTGCAAATTGCGGGTTGATGTAATCAGGTTTGTTTTGAGCAAAATATTTTGCACCAATTGAGTAATTCATCAAATCGCCTTCATTCCCATAATCTTCAGCATCAAATAAAACTATGTCCACTCCAAAATCAACTTTGTTATTTTTCAAGATGTGAGCAAGACTCAAAAGAACCGCAACGCCACTGGCACCATCATTTGCACCAAGAACAGGTTTATTTCGGTTTTCGGGATTTTTATCTTTTTCAGATCTTGGTCTTGTATCCCAGTGTGCACTAAACATAATTCTAATTTTCTTATCTGGATTAAATGAACTAATTATATTTGAGCAATTAAGTCGAACGCCATCATAACCAGGGTAAGAAAATGATTGAAGATAAGCTGTATCGGCAAGTGATTTTAATTCATTTAGAAGAAAATATTTCCCTTGTGAATGTCCTTCTGAATTTGGATTTCTTGGACCAAATGTAATTTGTTTTACTATATAATCATAAGCAAGTTGTCCGTCAAAGTCAGGTATAATACTTTCTTTCATTAAGTACCAGGAAATTTCTAAGGGTTTTTCTTTTTTAGTTTTTTCTTTACAAAAAGAAAAGATAAAAGCCAGAATGATGATAAATAAGTATGTTATTCTTTTCATTTCCATCACAAATTTTTTCTAAAATACATTTTTTGATTGAAAGTGTGACTGATACTTTATTTTTAATCTTCATTTAACAATTCCTTAACAATTTCTTAACAATTCATTTTTAATTTTGACAAAAAGGAAATGAATATGAAAGCTTTAATAACATACATTTTTCTTGGTTTAGTCTACTTGAACTCATTTGCAATTGATAAGATTACAATAAAAGGTTCTGATACCATGGTTATCCTCGCTCAAAGATGGGCAGAAGTTTATATGAAAAAAAATAAAGATGTGATTATTCAGGTAACAGGTGGTGGAAGTGGTACTGGAATTTCTGCTTTGATTAACGGGACAACCGATATTTGTAATTCATCACGCCCAATTAAGAATGAAGAAAAGTTAAAACTAAAGCAGAAATACGGAACTCCTGGAGTTGAAATTAAGGTCGCCATTGATGGTTTATCTATCTATGTTAATGAAAAAAATCCTGTACAGGAACTTTCAATTGAACAGGTCAGGGATATGTATACTGGTAAAATAAACAATTGGAAAGAAGTTGGCGGTCCAAATGCACCAATTATTCGTTATTCCCGTGAAAATAATTCAGGTACTTATGTCTACTTTAAGGATGAAATATTGTTAGGTGCAGATTTTGCGAAGAATACACAGTATCTTCCAGGTACCGCAGCTGTGGTTAATGCAGTTTCAAAAGATAAATGGGGAATTGGCTATGGCGGTGCTGCTTATGGAAAAGGAATTCGTGAAATTAAAATTAAAAAGACAAAAGATTCTCCTGGATATGCACCAACTAAAGAAAATATAAAATCAGGTGTTTATCCTCTTTCAAGATTTCTCTATATGTACACAATTAAAAAACCAGAGGGCGCGATCAAAAAATTTATTGACTGGATTTTGAGTCCTGAAGGTCAAAAAGTTGTTTCAGAAGTTGGTTATTTCCCAATTAGATAAATCAGTTGAAAAGATATGGAAATGTATCAACAACAAAAGTCATCACCTGAGTTCTTACGCAAAAAATTTTATTTCACAGATTGGTTAGCAAAATTAATTATCAAATTTGTTGCCTTTGTATCATTCATTATAATCATATTGATTTTTGTTTTTGTGTTTAGAGAAGCATTGCCGTTGTTTTCTTATGATCCTTCTAAACATAAAATTCAGGAAGAGGAGTTGTTGCAGGAAAGTTACGGTGAAGAGCATATCGAAATTCAATTACAATCAGAAGAAGAAAAAAGTAATTTAGAATCAACATCTTCAAATTCAAAAGAACAAGAATCGAATTCAATCTGGTTTAATATTTTCTCAACAACCTGGGAGCCAATCTCAGAACAACCAAAGTATGGAATTCTTTCTCTTGTAGCAGGAAGTTTTAAAATAACTTTGATAGCAATTTTAATTGCTGCACCAATTGCAATTCTTTCTGCTTTATTTACTTCAACTTTTGCTCCTAAATGGATGAAAGAGGTTTTAAAACCAGCAATTGAAATTCTGGCTGGATTTCCATCTGTTGTTATTGGATTTTTTGCTTTAATGATTCTGGCAACTTTTTTACAAAACATTTTTGGCTATCAATATAGATTGAATGCTTTTGTCGGTGGACTTGCAATGTCTCTTGCAATTATTCCAGTAATCTACACAATTACTGAAGATGCACTTTCTGCAATTCCAAAAAGTTATATTGAAGCAAGTTATGCTTTAGGTGCTCAAAAATGGCAGATAGCTTTGTATGTGGTTTTGCCAGCTGCTTCACCCGGAATTTTTGCAGCAGTTTTGCTTGGAATTGGTCGTGCATTTGGTGAAACAATGATAGTTCTAATGGCAACGGGTAACTCTGCATTAGTCTCATTTTCACCATTTGAACCAGTCAGAACAATGTCGGCAACAATTGGAGCGGAAATGGCTGAAGTTATTTTTGGTGAACTTCATTATAACATTTTATTCTTACTCGGATCCATTTTATTCCTTTTTGCCTTCTTTACAAATGCAATCGCTGAATTTTTGATCATCAATAGACTTCTTAAGAAAATGCGAGGAGAATCTTGAAAATTAAAAAATATTTTCTCGGTTTTTCAATACAGACTATAACAGCAATTGCGGCGTTCATAATTTTATTGATTGTTTTTGTGATTATGTACAGTATTATATCCGGTGGTTGGAGAGAGATTACTTGGGAATTTCTGACTACTGCACCAGAAGAAGGAATGACAAAAGGTGGAATTTTCCCGGCAATTTTCGGGACATTCTTGTTAGTTGTTATAATGTCAATCTTTAGTATTCCAATTGGAACAATCACAGCTATCTATTTATCGGAGTATGCGAAATCACAATCAATATTAACAAGAGTAATAAGATTTTCTGTGAATACACTTGCCGGCGTTCCTGCGATTGTTTTTGGTTTGTTTGGACTTGGATTTTTCATTCAATTTGTTGGAAAAGGAATTGATTCTGTTTTGTATGGTGGAGTAGAATTAAAATGGGGACAGCCCAATATTCTCTGGGCAAGCACAACAATGGCTTTATTGACTTTACCAGTTGTAATTGTTTCAGTTGAAGAAGCTATTCGATCCGTTCCAAAAGAATTAAGAGAAGCAAGTCTTGCGCTTGGTGCAACCAAATGGCAGACAATTAGAAAAGTTGTAATTCCAAGATCAATAACGGGAATTTTAACTGGAGGAATTCTTGCTGTAAGCAGAGGCGCAGGTGAAGTAGCTCCGATTTTATTCACAGGTGCTGCATACTTCCTTCCATACTTACCAGGTTCACTGTCAGACCAATTTATGGAACTTGGTTACCACATCTATATAATGAGTACTCAATCACCGGATGTTGAGGCTACAAAAAGTATTCAGTACGCAACAACTTTAGTTTTACTCGCCCTTACTTTTATCTTAAACTTTTCTGCAATCTTTTTAAGATATAAATTGCGAACAGCTAAGAGTTGATTGAATAATTAAAGATTAAAATGAATATGGAAATTCCAAAAATCATTACGAAAAATTTAAACTTCTATTACGGGAAAAAACAGGCTCTATTTGATATCAATCTCGAAATCCCTGAAAGAAAAGTTACTGCTTTGATTGGTCCTTCAGGATGCGGAAAGTCTACTTACCTGAGAACTTTGAATCGTATGAACGATTTAATTGATGATGTAAGACTTGAAGGTGAAGTACTAATAGATGGAGTTAATATTTATCAAAACGGTATTGATGTGGTTGCTTTAAGAAAAAAAGTTGGAATGATATTTCAAAAATCAAATCCATTTCCTAAATCAATCTATGAAAATGTAGCTTATGGTCCCCGCATTCAGGGAATTAGGGATAAAAAAACTCTTGATGAAATAGTCGAAAAAAGTTTGAGAAGATCAGCTTTGTGGGATGAAGTTAAAGATGAATTAAATAAAAGTGCTTTTGCTTTATCAGGCGGTCAGCAGCAGAGACTTTGCATTGCTCGAGCTCTTGCTGTTGATCCAGAAATTTTATTGATGGATGAACCTGCCAGTGCACTTGATCCAATATCTACAATCAAAATAGAAGATTTGATTTTTGAGTTGAAAGAGAATTATACGATTGTAATTGTGACTCATAATATGCAACAGGCAGCAAGGGTGAGTGATTACACGGCTTTCTTTTATATGGGCAGATTGATTGAATTCAGCGATACCAAAACAATGTTTACCGCACCAAAACAAAAACAAACCGAAGATTATATCACAGGAAGATTTGGATAGGGGATAACAATGCAAAAACACTTTGAAACTGAACTCGAATCTCTAAAAACAAATATTTTGAAAATGTCTTCTTTCGTTGAAGAGATGGTTGAAAATGCCTTCATTGCTTTGGAAAATTCTGATCTTGAATTGTGTAAAAAAATAAAAGTTCGCGATAGAGAAATTGACGCTTATGATAATTTGATTAAAACTCAGTGTGAAAATATTCTTGCCCTTTTTCAACCGTTTGCTATTGATTTAAGATTCATTCTAACAGCATTGATGGTTAACAATCAACTTGAAAGATGTGGTGATATTGCTGTTAATATCACGCAAAGAGTTAAACCATTGATGGGTTATAAAGACCTTGTTATTGAATCAAAGGTAATGGAGATGGGTTCGGTTGCTAAACAAATGTTTAAGGAAGCAATTGATTCATTTATTCATCGTGATGCAAAGCTGGCCGACCAAATCGGAGAGAAAGACAATATTGTTGATAATTACAACAAAAACATCTTTAGATTTTTAATTGATAAAATGAAAAGTAATAATGTGTTGATTGAACCTGCTGCTCATCTGATGATTTTATCAAGGCACATCGAACGACTGGCAGATCATTCCACAAACATAGCTGAAGATGTTGTGTTTATGGTCAATGCTGAAATTATTTCTCACAAACACAAACTTAGATTCTAGGTCTTTTGTACATTCGAAATAGAGTTTAAGTGTAGATCTTTCCTTTCTTCAATCACCATCATCTATCCAGCAATAAAACTATTAAAGTAGTTTTAAGTTGAATTAGATTTTACTTTAATGCTTTCTTGATCTCTGGTACATCACTTTTCGAATAATAACTGCAAGCACCTTTTTTCGCAGTGGGTTGAATTCCAAGTTCCTGAATTACTTTTTTTACTTTCGCAGCTGGAACTGAAAGTTGTTCTGCAATTTTTCCTACTGTCAAAAGTTCCTGTTTTTGTTCTGCCATAGTTGTTTCCTTTTTTCTCAAAAATATTGGAACTATTGGAATCAGTGAAATCGTTGGGAATTAACAAATTGCCCAATCTTTTTTCATAGTTGAAAAATTTATAATCTTTTATTAGTTAGATTTAGAAGAAAAGGAATTAAAATAGATGAATACAGAAACTCTCAAATTGGATTTTCAGTACGGCAGTAAGTTTAGAGAATTTCAGAATTTGATGAAGTTCAAAATTCGGGATATACTACTTATATCAAGTCTTTATGATTATTACTTGTTTGAAGAAGATGGCAGGCTCTATGAACAAATTAGAGAAGAGTATCGAGCTTTGAACTTGAGTCATGCCCCGGAAATTACTCATGTAACAACAGCAAAAGAGGCACTTGAGTATCTAACAAATTCCAGAAAAAAATTTGATCTGATCATAATGACACTTCATATCGAAGATATGAATGTGATTAAGTTTGCTCAGAAACTAAAATCCGACTTTCCTGAACTTCCAATTATACTTTTGACCTATGATAACAAAGAATTGAAAGAATTAGCAAAGAATTATGATATATCAATCTTCGAAAAAATATTTATCTGGCAAGGTGATTATAAGTTATTAATTGCAATCATCAAATATCTTGAAGATAAATTGAATGTTGAAAATGATACAGCTTCAGTTAGTGTGCAAGTAATTATTCTGGTTGAAGATAATGTGAAGTTTTATTCAAGCTACTTACCAATTATTTACACTGAAATTTTTACTCAATCGCAGAGATTGATTTCAGAAGGCATAAATATTTCTCATAAGTATCTGAGGATGCGAGCAAGACCAAAAATTTTACTTTGTTCAACTTATGAAGAAGCGTGGGGATATTTCGAGAAATATCAAGAACATGCTCTTGGAGTTATTTCTGATATCAATTTTAAAGTAAATGGTGTTCGAGATCCTGAAGCTGGATTAAAATTTGCAAAAGAGATCAAAAAAATTCAGCCAGATGTTCCTGTACTATTACAGTCGAGCAATAATGAATTTGCCGAAAAAGCTCGTGAAATTCATGCCCATTTTATCCAGAAAGGTTCTCCAACTTTATTGAAAGAACTAAGACAATTTATAATGGATAATTTGGGATTTGGGGATTTTATTTTCAGAAATTCAGAGGGAATGGAAGTTGATCGTGCTCGTAATCTTTTAGAGCTTGAAGAGAAATTGAAAATTGTCCCTGATGAGAGCATAGTCTATCACGCTTCACGAAATCATTTTTCAAATTGGTTGAAAGCAAGAACAGAATTCTGGCTAGCTCATCGATTGCGACCCAGAAAAGTTTCAGATTATCCTACCGTTAATGATTTAAGAAATGATTTAATTAATTCAATTAAAACTTATCGTGAGATGCGTTTGCGAGGAATTGTAAGTGAGTTTGATAAGAATACCTTTGATATTAATCATAGCTTTGCAAGAATTGGTTCTGGATCACTGGGTGGAAAAGCAAGAGGACTCGCGTTCTTAAATACTTTAATTGTAAATTACGGTATCCGTGATAGATTTGAAGATATAATTATTTATGTACCGTCGGGAGTTGTGCTTGCAACAGATATTTTTGATCAATTCATCAACGAAAATGATTTATTCAATTTTGCAATGAACTGTGAAGATGATGAGCAATTAAAGAAGAAGTTTCTCGAAGCAAAATTTTTCACTGAAGATGTAATAATTAAGTTAAAAGAGTTTCTCGAACTTGTTAAAACTCCACTTGCTATTCGTTCATCGAGTCTACTCGAGGATTCTCAATTCCAGCCGCTTGCTGGTGTTTATCTCACAGTAATGATTCCAAATAATAATCCTGACATTGAAATCAGATTGAATAAATTGTTGAATGCAATAAAGCTTGTCTACGCTTCGATGTACTTTCAGCACAGTAAAAATTATATGAAAGCCACAACCTATAGACTTGAAGAAGAAAAGATGGCTGTAATAATCCAGCGAGTTGTTGGAAAAGAAAGAAATGGAAAATTCTATCCTGATTTTGCAGGAGTCGCAAAGTCATATAATTTTTATCCAGTTCCGCCTCAGAAATCAACGGATGGAATAGCTCAGGTTTGTCTGGGATTGGGCAAACTTGTTGTTGAAGGAGGGAATAGTGTTAGATTTTGTCCAAGATTTCCAAAACATCTTTTGCAATACTATTCGACCAAAGAGACAATTAAAAATGCGCAGCAATTTTTTTACGCAATCGATTTACTTGAAGAGTTCAAAACAAATGAACACCCACCGGATGCTTTTATTAAACAATTTAGATTAGAAATTGCAGAGAAAGATGGAACTTTATATGCTGTCGGTTCAACATATTCACCAGAGCATGATGCAGTTTATGACAGCATAGCTCGTGATGGTAATCGAATAGTTACATTTGCACCAATACTCAAACATGAAATATTTCCTCTACCTCAAATTCTTAACTTACTTCTCGAGATATGTTCCTGGGCAATGGGTTCACCAATTGAAATTGAATTTGCTTGCAACTTAACATCTTCTGATAGTCAATATAAAGAATTTGCTGTACTTCAAATGAGACCGTTTATAATCAGTCAGGAATTGGAAGAGGTGAATTTCGAAATTGATGACAAGTCAAAATTAATTTGTTATTCTTCTCAGGCACTTGGAAATGGGATTTATCATAACTTAACAGATATCGTTATGGTTGATATTAATAAATTTGATAGAAGTAAAAGTCGATCAGTCGTCAATGAAATTGATTACCTCAACAAAAAATTATTAAATCAAAATAGACATTATATTTTAATTGGAGTTGGAAGATGGGGTAGTCTCGATCCATGGTTAGGAATTCCAGTTACATGGGATCAGATTGGTGGTGCATCAGTAATTGTTGAATCAAGTTTTAAAGATATACATACAACACCTTCGCAGGGTTCACACTTCTTTCAAAATATTACAACATTTAGAATTGGATATTTTACTATTGATCCCCATTACAATATCGGTTTTATAGATTGGGATTGGTTGTTAAGCATAAAACCAGAAGAAGAATTAGAGTTCTGCAGACATCTGAAATTTGAGAAAGAGATACTTGTGAAAATTAATGGTCACAAAAATCAGGGTGCAATATTTAAACCTGAATGAAATAATTGCAGTTCAATGAACAAATCAAATGATAAAAATTCTTTTAAGGAAGATTTAATTAAAATTCTGTACGATTCGATTCCTGATTTAATTCTCGTCTGTTATTTTAATTATGGAAAAGTTTTAAGCAATTTCATTTTTGCCAACAGAACTGCTGTTGAACTTCTTGGATATGAGACTGCTGAGTTTAAAGACCTTAATCCTCTTTCAATAATTTTCTCAAACAATGAGGGTAAATTAATTGATGTTCTGAATGAACTTGAACAAAAAAATCAAATTGCATTTGATGCAAAAATTTTGAAGAAAAATGACGAGATAATTTCAGTTGAGGTTACTTCACAGTTAATTAATTACAATGGTGAAAGCATTGTAATCTTTGATTGCAGACCAATCGAAAAATATAAATCCAGGAATGAAATCTTTCAGCTGAATGAAAAACTGAGAAAACTCGCTGCAAGATTTCAATCAATCCGTGAAGATGAGAGAAAATCAATCGCAAGAGAGATTCACGATGAACTTGGACAGAACTTAACGGCAATTAAAATTCTTCTCTCCATGTTAAAAAAAAACATTTTTCAGGATGATCTTGTAAATCAAATCAATGAGATAATTAAAATATGTGATTCGACTATTAATTCGATTCAGAACATCACTTCAAAATTAAGACCTGAGTTGCTTGATGAGCTTGGATTGATTCCTGCAATTGAATGGCAACTCAAGAAATTTTCTGAACAAACAAAGATCGAATACATTCTCAACATTCCCGATGAAGTGATTCACTTGAATTCAGAAAAGGAAACAGCTTTATTCAGAATTTTTCAGGAAGCGTTAACAAATGTTGCGAGACATTCGAATGCGAGCAGAGTCAGAGTCTCAATTACTATCGATGATAGAAATTTAGTAATGGAAATTTATGATAACGGTAAGGGAATTACTCAGAATCAAATTAATAGTCCGAATTCATTGGGAATTCTTGGAATGAAAGAAAGATCAATTTTGCTTGGCGGTGAATTTATCATTAAAAGCACCATGAATTCAGGCACAATTGTCAAAGTTAAAATTCCAGTAGAGGAGAGTTTATGACTAAAATTGTAATAGTTGATGACCACGCAATTGTTCGCGCAGGACTCAAACAAATTTTAGCTGATGCAGGTGAAATTGAATCGATCGATGAATCTTCTTCCATCGAGGATCTTTTAAACAAATTGAACAAAGAGAAATTTGATTTGATTATTCTGGATTTAAATATGCCTGGTCGAAGTGGTTTTGAAGCAATTAGAGAATTGAAGAATCTATATCCAGATATTCCAATTCTGATTTTAAGTATGTATGAAGTAGAGCAATATGGTTTAAGATGTTTAAGGGAGGGGGCATCGGGGTATTTAAAAAAATCTTCAGCAACCGAAGAATTAGTTAAAGCAATCAAAACAGTAATTAGTGGAAGAAAATATATTAGCCAACAGCTTGCAGAAATTTTATTGAATGATTACGACAATAAAGACGAACAAACTCTTCTGAAAAAGTTAAGCAATCGTGAACTTGAAGTTCTCACAAGAATTGCCAGAGGTCAAACCATTGATGAAATTTCGAAAGAGATGTGTTTGAGTCAGCCAACAATTTATACTTACAGAGCAAGAATCATGGAAAAGTTAAACTTAAAATCGAATGTGGAAATCACTCAATTCGCTATTCGAAATAATCTAATTGACTGGTGAAATTTATAAGCTAAATAATAGAATTAAACCCAGCCTCTCAGTTTACATACTTCAGCAACTCTTGCAACTCCAACAACCATTGCCGCCAGACGTGGGTGTACTTTTTTATCTTCCATCGCATCTTTTACAGTGTGATAAGCTTTGGTCAATTTTTTATCGAGTCTTTGATGAACAATCTCTTCATCCCAGAAATAAGAATACTTATCCTGAACCATCTCAAAATACGAAACAGTTACACCGCCTGCGCTTGCCAGTATATCTGGAATGATATGAATTTTCTTTTCATACAAAATCAGGTCAGCTTCTGGAGTTGTTGGACCATTCGATAACTCACAAATAATATTTGCCCGAATTTTATCAGCGTTATTTGCAGTAATCGAGTTTTCTAATGCCGCTGGATAGAGAACATCAACATCTAATTCTAAAAGTTCATCATGTGAAATTATTTGAGAACCAGGAAAACCTTTTACCGAACCAGTTTTTAGTTTATAGGTCACTAGTTCTTTAGTATTAAATCCTTCTGGATTATAAATTGCAGCCTTACTGTCTGAAACAGCTATGAGTTTACCTACACCTAAAATTTCATTGTGCAGTAATGCTGTTCGTTGTCCCGCATTACCAAATCCTTGAATTGCAAAAGTCTCTGGAACAATGTTTAGAGTTTTGCAGGCTTCACGAACTGTTATTACTCCACCTCTTGCAGTTGCATCCCGTCTGCCCTCGGTACCTCCAATCTGTAATGGTTTATCAGTCATAACTCCAGGTTGATGTGCGTTAACAATTATTTCATACTCATCCATCATCCAAGCCATGATTTGTGGATTGGTATAAACATCAGGTGCGGGAATATCTTTATCGACGCCAATGAATGGAGCAACTGCTCGAATGTAAGCTCTGGATATATTTTCCAATTCTCTTTCTGATAGATCTTTAGGATTACATCTCACTCCACCTTTGCCTCCGCCAAGTGGAATATCAACAACTGCTGTCTTCCAGGTCATCCAGCTTGCAAGTGCTCTAATTGTGTCGATAGTTTCTTCGGGATGAAATCTAATTCCTCCTTTCGCAGGTCCTCTGGCAAAATTGTGCTGGACACGAAAGCCATGAAAAATTTTTACCTGACCATTATCCATTTTGACTGGGAAAGTAAAAGTAAATTCTCTCTGTGGCCAGAGGAGCAAATCGGTTGTTGCTGAATCGAGTTTTAGAATTTTTGCAGCTTCAAGGACTTGCTGTTGAGTTATCTGAAATGAGTTGTAAGATTGCATAGTTTTAGTTTTTATTTTTTTTGTCGTTTTCCTGATCTTCTTTGTCAGATGATTTAATTTTAATTGGAAGAATGATTCTGTACCAGCAATTTTTACACATCAAAGCTCTATCGACGCTTAAAAGAATTTTTTCCCATGGACTTAATTTTCTTCCACAGTGTGGACAATTATTTGGAACTTCTTCGGATTTATTTGATTGGGAATTCAATTTATTCACTTTGGTTTTAAGATTATACCTTCGTTTTTGTGTCCGTTTATGATTATTGTTAATGGTTTTTCAAGTTCAATGTGATAAGTAAATGATTTGCTTTCAACCCTTGGTCTGGTTAACAACCAATCCCAATCGATGAAATTATTTTCGCTTGTATCGTTGACTGTGAAATAACCAATCTGGAAAGCTGTAAGATTCTGGAAGAAATGCGATCCCTGTGATGGTTCAACATTCAAATCTTTGAAATTAGATTCAATAATAGCTTTGGCTCCACAAATTCCTTCCCAGTTAATTGGAATTCCTAACCATGGATCAATGGAACCCCATCGACCAACTCCAATCAGCAAATATGGTTTTTTTTGATCCATCAATTTTTTGTTGAAGAGATAAATCTCACGAGCAACTTCGATACTTTTTGAACGATCAAAATTGTGATAATCAACATACACTATATCTTTTATATCTGTAATTTTTCCATGTCCAAGAACTTTATCACTCTTGCATAAAATTCTTTCCTTTGGATATTCTTCAATGATTAACTCATCATACTCACGACTAATTACAAGTGGTCTCATTTGTAGAATACTAAATTCATGTGTATCTGAATCGATGGAATTCAAATTCATTGCGAATTCAATTTCCACATGTGTTCCCATTCCCCATGTTCCCATATCGAGGAGAAGTTCAAGAATTTGTGGAATTGGAATATGACTGTTCTTGAGAATATAACTAAAAGTTACAAGCCTTATTCCTTCCCTTGAAATTCCATCAACAATAACATTGTTATCTGGTGAATAAGTAGACCCAACGTATGTTAGAGTTCCGTCTTCTTCTGCATCGTTTAAAGAAAATCTTTGAACTAACAAATCATGTGTTGCATAACCAAAATCTGATGATGCGTCTAATCTTAATGCATAAAATTCTCTTTGTGTTGAATTCAAAGATTCTCTAATTGAGTGAAATTGGATTATATCTTTTGGATATTTTGGACAGAACCGCACTGTGTTTCCGCCATCAACAACCCATTTACCAAGACCAATTGCAATTGAAACAATTCCATCTGATGGTTTTTGTGGTGGAAGCGGATAAAAATTATATGAGCGAGCAACACCTGAAAAGTCTGGATAAAATCTAAAATTGTGTTTTTTGCCAATAATCTTTTGAATGATGACTGCCATTTTTTCTTCTTCTAATCTGTACTGAGTGAGTTTTATATATTCTTTTGCAGACTTATAAAATGTTGAAGCATATACTCTTTTGATTGAGTTAAGCAAATCATTTAATCTGATTAAAATATTTGAATTGTTGTTTGGTATCATATAAGTTTCATAGACTCCAGCAAAAGGATGATATTGTGAATCTTCCAGTAAACTTGATGAACGAATGGCAAGTGGAGTTTTAACAAGTTCAAGAAATGCGATTAGCTGACCAATTACATCTTCAGGAAATTTTTCAGAAAGTAAAAATCTTTTTGTAATCTCTTCATCATCATCACAATTTAATACAAATTTTCGCAGGTTATTATCATCAAGAAATTGATCGAATACATCAGTACCTAGAACAACAGCCGATGGAACAAAAATTTTTACATTTTCAAACCTATCTCTCACATTGTAATAATTAATCAAAGTGTTTACAAATCCCAAGCCTCGAGCTTTACCACCAAGTGAACCTCCTCCAATCCTCGCAAAAGATGATTCTGGATCAAATCTCTCTTTATTAAAATCTGTTATAATGCCTCTCTGCCTTAAGTGAATATAGTTCTGGATTGAAGTAATTAGATCCTGTCTGAGAGCTTCGATGTCAGGATAATCAGATACTTTTCTTGGTCTTAATTGATGTGCAAGCCAGAATTCTGTCCTTGCTTTAAGCCAATTAGAGAAATGATTTCTTTCAGCGTGATATTTAATGCTTTCTTCGGGAATTGTCTTTAAGATTTCAACCATCGAATGCAAATCGGAAGCTCTGCCGACTTCTACACCATCAGGAGTTCGAAAAATAAAATCACCAAAGCTGAAATAATGATTCATAAAATTTCTGAGTTCAAGAAGAAGAGTAGGTGAGTTTTTCAGAATGAATGAAGCACCTACATTGTGAACTTCATTTTCTACATATTTTTCATTTGAGAGTATGACAATTGGAATATCAGGATGTCTTGATTTAACTTTTTTTGCAAAGATAATTCCTGCTTGTTGATTAAGTACTCCTTTTCTTGGGAATTCTAAATCTGAAATTATTCCTAAAACATAATCACCATATTGAGAATAATAATTCCACGCTTCCTCAAAAGTTGAGCACAACAATATCTTTGGTCTGGCTCTCATTCTTAAAAATTTATGAGTCAGGTTAATCCCTTCATCAATTAATCGTTGTGATTGTCTTATCATTTCAGTGTAAATAATTGGCAGGAAAGCTGAATAATCTTTTACATTATCTTCTATCACAATTACATTTTGAACACCAACAAGATTAGTATCATGGTCAAGATTCATTCGATCTTCAAGATACTTGATAATTGCGATTATAATTCTATAATCTCCAAGCCAGATAAAAATTTTATCAAAGTAATTCGCTTCGGGTGATTTGAGAAGATATTGTAATTCTCTGTTATCGTGACTTAAGAGTACAACTGGAATGTTCAAACCTCTTTCTTTAACTTCTCTTGCCAGATCAGCAGAGCTCATATCTTCGATATGAAGTGTTGTTATAATAAGGTCATATCTTTTTTCTTCTTCAGCAAGTGTGAGAGCGTCCTGTCCACTCGAAACTCGAATTAATTCAGGTGAGTGACTTAAGTTGAGTCCTTGATATTCATTTCTAATCAGTTCATATAATCTGCCATCTTCTTCAAATAGATATAAATCATAAAGACTGGAAACGAGAATAATATCTCGTATTCGTTTTCTCATTAAATTTTGAAAACCCTGGAAGCGAGTGCCGTAACCGTGTTCAATCCAGATATTTTCTATTGTGGGCTTGTATATTCTTTCCTTTGCGATTTCGGAAGTATTCATTTTTTATAGAAATTATTCTGATTAAAATTAAGCAGTTTCAAATTTAAAATGAAAAAGCCATCCAGCTTTGATTCTGGATGGCTAAATTTTGTTTCGTAAAAATTAAATCACACCCTGATCAATCATTGCATCAGCAACTTTGATAAATCCGCCAATATTAGCTCCGTTCACATAATTACCTGCGGTTCCAAATTTTTCAGCGTAATTGACACAGGTTTGATGAATGTTTTTCATAATCTGTCTTAACTTACTATCAACTTCTTCACGAGTCCAGGTCATTCGCATAGCATTTTGGGTCATTTCAAGACCGGAGACAGCAACACCGCCAGCGTTTGCGGCTTTTCCAGGACCATATAATATTCCATTGTCAAGAAATACCTGAACACCTTCATAAGTAGTTGGCATATTTGCACCTTCACTTACAAGAATAACTCCATTCTTAACAAGATTTCTCGCATCTTTTTCGTTGATTTCGTTTTGTGTGGCTGATGGAAAAGCACAATCGGCATTAATATCCCACATTGGATTATAATCTAATTTAGGATCAGCTTCAACATAAACAGCCTCTTTGTATTTTTCTGCATATTCCCTAATTCTTCCTCGTCGAACATTCTTTAATTCGAAGATGAAATTCAATTTTTCTCTTGTAATTCCAGATTCATCAACAATAAAACCATTTGAATCAGACATTGTAATTGGGATAGCTCCAAGTTCGAGTAATTTTTCTGCAGTATATTGAGCGACATTTCCGCTTCCGGAAATCAAACATCTTTTACCTTCGAGTGATTTTCCTTTTGTTGCTAACATTTCAGCTGCAAAGTAAACATTACCATAACCAGTTGCTTCGGGTCTGATTAAAGAACCGCCCCAGTTGAGGCCTTTTCCTGTCAAAACACCAGTGAATTCGTTTTTTAATTTTTTGTATTGACCGAAAAGATAACCGATTTCTCTTCCGCCAACTCCAATATCACCAGCTGGAACATCTGTATCTGGTCCAATGTGTCGGAATAATTCACTCATAAATGCCTGACAGAATCTCATAATCTTTAAATCGCTTTTTCCTTTTGGATCAAAATCAGAACCGCCTTTTCCACCTCCCATTGGCAAGCCAGTTAGACTGTTTTTGAAAACCTGCTCAAAAGCTAAAAATTTTAGAATGCTCAAATTAACAGATGGGTGAAACCTCAATCCACCTTTATATGGTCCAATTGCACTGTTCATCTCAACTCGATAACCTCGATTAATGTGAATTTCACCCTGATCATCAACCCATGCAACTCTGAATGTAATAACTCTTTCAGGCTCAATAATTCTTTCTAGAATTTTTGCGGTTCTGTACTCTGGATATCTTTCGAAGACAAGACTAAGAGATTCAGCGACCTCTTGAACAGCTTGATGAAACTCAGGTTCGTTTGGATTTTTGGCTTTTACTTCAGCCATTAAATCTTTAACATAATTTGATTGCATAAAAAACCTCTCTTTTTGTTGGGGATATTAAGATGAAAAAAGAAAATTTCGATTCATAATGACTATGAATTTGTAGTCAGAGATTTTATGAAGTGTTTGTTATAATTTTTATTACAAAATTTTACGAACAACATGTTTTATTTATATTTGAATTAGTATGGAATTTATACTTACAATCCTGAAAAGATTTTTGCAGGTTCAACGCCAATCAAGTATTCTCTACAGAATTTCTTTCATATCTATAATTGGGATTGCTGTTGGTGTGATAATTTTAGAAATAGCTCTATCAGTTCTGAATGGATTCGAAAAGGAGATTGAGAATAAAGTCGTAGGTTTCAATCTTCACATCATCGCTGAAGGAATGGAAGGAAAGCAGGTTGAATTCAATCAAACTGAATTGAAAAAAATTCAGGGTATAATTGGAGATGATTTATCTGGTATTTCACCATTTACTGGACAGTTAGCTTTAATTAAGGTCAAAAAATTTAAAGAAGGAGTTTTTCTTAAAGGTATCTTACCTGAACATGATTATTCAACACTCAGACAAAGTATTGTAGAAGGCAATTATGATCTTTCAGGTGAAGGTAATTTCCAACCAATTATCATTGGCAGAAAACTTTCGCGAAAGATTAATGCAAAGTTAGGAGATACATTAACAGCATTTTCACTGCAGAGTTTTGTCATTCCAATAGATGTTGATCGATTGAGAATTAAAAAATTTGTTGTTAAAGGGATTTATGAATCGGGTATGTCCGAATACGATGATTTAAATGCCTTCATTCATTTGAATTCTGCTCAACAATTGTTTGGTTTTGGAGATAAGATTTCGGGTTATGAGATCAAAATTAAAAATCCATCAAACGCTGATTTTTATACCGCTAAATTAAATTATTCTCTTGGTTATCCTTATGAAGTCAGATCAATTTTCCAGATGTATCGAAATATTTTTAACTGGATAGAATTACAAAAAAAACCTATACCAATTGTTCTTGCTTTAATAACTATAGTTGCAATTTTTAATGTGATTTCAACTCTTCTAATTTTTGTAATGGATAAAACAAATTCGATTGGGATCCTGAAAGCAATGGGATCTACTTCAAAGCAAATAAAATTGATTTTTGTTTTAAATGGGTTAATCATTGGTTTGATTGGAACAATTACTGGCAATATGATTGCTCTAATACTTCTTTTAATTCAACAAAGATTTAATGTTGTCAAAATTCCAGAAGGAGTTTATTTTCTTGATAAAGTTCCAATTGCAATTGACCTGACCGATTTTCTTGTAGTTTCCATTTTGAGTCTAACCATATCAATTCTATTTTCATTCTTGCCCGCTCGGTTTGCAGCCAGATTGGAAATTGTTAAATCGATGAGGTTTTCATAAATCAATATGAATTTAGAAAGATTTATTGCATTCAGATACTTGAAATCTAAACACAGAGTAAATTTTATTTCTATAATTTCTTTGCTTTCAATTCTTGGAATAACGATTGGAGTGGCTGCTTTAATCGTTGTTCTTTCTGTTTTTAATGGATTTTCATCGCTGGTAACAAATATTCTAATTAGTTTTGATCCGCACATAAAAATTGAATCAAACATCGCAGAAGGTTTTTATAGAGATGAAAAGATAGAAGAATCTCTTCGAAGTAATAAAGAAGTTGAGTCGTTTACACCTTTTGTTAATGGCAAGTGCGTGGTTTATTCTAATCGAGTGATTAGAATTATTAACTTAGTCGGAATAAGTGATGAAGAAGATCAAAAAATTACTGGTTTAAAAAACAGTCTGGTTGCAGGAAGTTATGATTTGAATCCCGACTACTTTCCTAAAACCTTAATCGGATTGAGTTTAGCAAATCGTTTAAAAATTTCAATTGGGGATACGATTGTTGTTGTAAGTCCAGAGGGACTGGAAAGTTATCTATCTGGAATTTCTTTTCCATTGAATCAAAGTTTTGTAGTTGGTGGAATTTATAATACTCATAATAATGATGTTGATGCTTACAATGTTTATGTGAATTTGAATCAAGCTCAAAGATTACTTGGATTCGGTGAGAAAATTTTTGGATATGAAATAAGATTAAGGAATATAAATGAGACAGACGATGTAAAAAGTAAACTTGAACAAATCTCAAATAAAGAATTAATCACTGTAAAAACCTGGTTTGACCTTCACAGAGATTTATATTCAGTTATGTTGATTGAACGATGGACAGCTTATACAATTTTGAGTCTTATCATTGCAGTTGCGACTTTTTCAATTTTTAGTTCACTTTTGATGACAGTTATTGAAAAGAAACGAGATATAGGTGTACTGAAGTCTCTTGGTCTATCCAACAGAAGTATCCTAAAAATATTTTTATTGGAAGGTGTTTTGATTGGAATAATAGGTTCGATACTTGGAGTTATTATAGGACTTGCAGTTTGCTATCTGCAGATTAATTATAAATTATATTCACTTGATCCCACAGTTTATATCATTGATGCATTACCGATTGAAGTTCGTGTAAATGATATTTTCCTTATTTCACTAATGGCGATATTTCTTTCAACATTCGCAGGGTATTTTCCCGCAAGAAAGGCAGCTAACTTAAGTCCAATTGACGCAATCAGATGGGAATAATTATGGACACTTCAAACGAATCAAAAATTTTACTCCGTGCAAGAGATATTAGAAAATCATATTTGATTGATAATTCAAACAAACTTGAAGTACTCAAAGGAATTTCTCTCGATATTTATGAAAATGAAAAACTTGTAATAATTGGTGCATCAGGTGCAGGAAAAAGTACTTTAATTCATATTCTTGGAACTATCGATAAACCAGATCAGGGGACAATACTTTTTCGGGAAATAAATCTTCTGAATCTTAAAGATGAAGAATTGTCAAAATTCCGAAACAGAAACATTGGATTTGTTTTTCAGTTTCATCATCTATTGCCAGAATTTACTGTTCTTGAGAATGTAATGATTCCGATGATGATAGACGGGAAAAAAATTAAAGAAGCCCAACAGAAAGCAATGGAATTAATTGATTATGTTGGCATGAGTCATCGATTGAATCATAAACCATCTGAACTTTCGGGAGGCGAGCAGCAAAGAGTTGCTGTTGCAAGGTCACTTGCAAACTCACCAGATTTAATTTTTGCCGATGAACCTACAGGTAATCTTGATACAAATAACAGTCAAATCATAATTAATCTATTCCAGCAACTTCACAGCGAATTGAAAAAAACTTTTGTTATAGTAACTCACAATCCAGATTTAATTCAAATAGCTGACCGTGTTCTGGAAATAAAAGATGGTTTGATAAACGCAGATTAAAGGTCAGCTACTGTTTAATCAGAAAAATCGGAGAATCTTCTCAGATAAATTTCATTAATTACTTTTCATTCGATTAATACTTACTTTCTTTCGCAATGAATTTACCGTAAATCAACAAACCAATAATTGTTGCAACCCCAATCAAACTAAACACAATCCAGAGAGTTTGTGGATCTTTCAAATTATCAACAAAATGAACATATAAATTTGCACCGAGCACTCCGCCAATTAAAGAACCTAATACACCATAAAGAAAAGCATAACCGAGATAAGTAGCTTTTTTATCTTCCGGTGCGATTAGTCCAACATAGCTGATAAACTTTGGATGTGCAGTCATCTCACCAATAGAAAACATTGTGATTCCAATTACAAAAACCCAGATATCAGTTGAGATTGCAAGAATTGCCATGCCAATTGTTCCAATTAAAATTCCTGTTATCATGGTTGGAAGAGCTTTTTTATTCTTTACCAAGTTTGAAATGACCATTTGAAGCAGAATTATCGTGCCGGCATTAATAACAGTTACATGTTCAACATCAAACTTCCAGTTGAGATTGATTCCGATTGCTAAAAATATTGAATTCACAAATTGATCTAACTCAGTTGCATCCACATAATCTTTCACATACCACAAAACAGAATCAAACATCTGGAAATACAAAATCCAGAAACCTGAATAAATCACAATTAGAGAAACAAACTTTAAATCTTTTAAAACCAGAATCATTACTTTAAAAACTTCAAAAAGATTTTTTGTGCTTTGCGGTCTTGGCGGTTCTTTATAAAATAAAAGCGTTGGAATAATCATTCCCGCAGTAAAAACTGCTGATGCTATCATAACGGAATGCCAGCCAAAATTATTTTTTAAATATGGCACCAGTATTAGTGGAAATAGAAATGCACCAAAGTTGATTGACCAGTAATAAATTCCAAAACCAAGTGTACTGTTTTTCTCGTCTGTAATTCTTGCAATCGTTCCTGAAATCATTGGTTTAAATGCACCAGCACCAATTCCCATAATAATAAGGCTTGCGAAAACAAGAACATAATCACGAGTCTGACTTGTCAAAAAATATCCAAGTCCAAGAAAAGAAAAGGCGAATATCAAAGTTTTTTTATAACCGAATCTATCACCAATTGCACCTGCAACAATTGGTAATATATAGAGCAATGGTTGAATTGTGCTTTTAATTACACCAACACTTTCTTTCGAGAAAAATAATTGATCCGTAAAGTAAACAGATAAAATACTCATCATTCCATAGTAGGAACCTCTTTCAAAAAATTCGAACATAATGACAAGCCAGAACTGAGATGAGAATTGATTGAGGAAATTTTTAATCTTGTTGAACATATTCACTCCCGGTATTTTTTTGATGGTGACTTCTTAACTAACGAGAAATGAGTCTTTCACTCCACGTTTCAATAGAATGAAGATTGTTATTATTAACATCAACAGATTTGAGATTAAATGAGTTAAAACTGCATAAGCAAGACTGATTTTTACATTGAAACCAAGAATCATTGTCAGAACACTTTTACAAAAAGCGTGATATGAACCAGTTGCACCAGGAATTGGAATCATTATTCCAAATGTAGTGATGCTCATTATTATCAAACCAGATGATAAATCAACTGGTATGAGAAGTTGCATATTTAAAGAAAGTAAAGCAATGTATGAACCAAAAGCGTAAGAAAACCATAAGACGGGAGAGAGTATGAAAATCATCAGATAATTTTTCTGGGTTTTTATGCTGTCAAATCCTTCAATGACTTTTGAAGTAATTTCAGTTGCTTTATTAAATAGATGAAAATTTAAATGATTGAAAAGTTTATCAATGAAATCAATAATTCTATTTTGAAATTTTATCACAAAAAACAGGAAAGCAACAGATATAAATAAAACTATTAGACCTAAATAAATCGAATTATAAATCCATGGATATTTAGAAGATAGCTCATCTCCAAATGTCCAGAGTGAAATGACAACTGAAAAAATTAAAAAGATTAGGTCAATAACTCTTTCCACTATGATTGTACCCAGTGCTGAACTTCTCGAAATTTTTTCTGATGCACCAAGATACAACGCACGAGCAACCTCACCAAAACGCGGGAAAATTACATTCATTCCGTATCCAACTACAGTTGCATTGAAAAGATTTTTTAACTTCACATCTTCTTTGAATGATAAAATCATGTATTTCCATCTCAAGGCACGGATGTAAGTACCAAGTAAGGCAATAAACATAAATAAAGTTAGATAAAAGTAGTTTATATTTTTAAGCTCATCTTGAATTTCAACGAGAGAAACTCCTCTGAATGTATAAACAAGAAGTAAAATTCCAGCAAAAATTGAAATTAAGTATAGGACTATATCTTTAAGCTTTACGGGGAATTTATCTGAGGTCAACAACTTTCGCACCTGCCGGAATAGTGAAGTTAAATAATTCGTTCTTTAATGTTTGATTTGGTTGAAAACTTAAAACCTGAAAAGTATAACGATTGCCAGCCCAATCTTCAGTCTCAAGTTTTTGAATTACTTTTTCATTATCAATCCATAAAGTCATCGTTTTAAATTCGGGATTTTTTCTTTGAGGCATTAAATTGAATTTGTAAAGTCGTTTCCCGTTGCGGGATTCTTCACCAAGAAATTCGATTTTAGAATAATTGACAATATTTACCAACAAATTAGAAGGGGAATAGAAATTTTCTTCGAAATTTGATATGACCACTCTTCGTGTTGATCTGGTAAAATTATAAACATTCACTCCGTCACAAACTATTATTTGATTTTGAAATTCAATGCGATATTTGTTTTCTTTTGCAAAGTAGAGTTTTCCTTTGATCGATTGTTTTTCCTCCAGCATAGGTGTTTTTATTTCTTGTTCAAATTTAATTATGCAATTATTAATTTGATCATACCTGGTCTGAACTTCTTTGAAAAACTTTTCTGGTTCTTTTAATTGATAATTTAAATTTATGGGATACAAAATATTAGAAGTCAAAAAGAGTATTAATGTAATCGATTTCCTTAATAACATAATTATCTAATTGTATAAAAGATTTGAAATTATTGTTTCGAATTTAAGAAAAATTGTTGGAAACTATTTTATTTAGTCTACATTGAAAGATAAAAAATTGTGAGATTGAATACAGTATAAATTGATAGAATACTAAAGTCCGTAAGAGTTGAATAATTCATCCAATTCCGATTTATCTTCGATATTAACTAATCTGTTCTTTCCGCTCTGAGCAGGTCCAACAATTCCAAGTTGCTCAAGATCATCCATTATTCTTGCTGCACGGGCATATCCGATTTTCAATTTTCTCTGCAAGAAAGTTACCGATGCAATCTTGTGCTGTACAACAATCTCAGCAGCTTCTCTTGTTAATTCATCAAAATCACCGGTAGAATTTCCAAATTGATTTACTTCTCTATTGTTTGCAACAGATGGTAAGATGTAGGGACTTTTGAATCCTTCTTGATTTTCAATAAAGTCAAGGACTCTAATTATCTCGTGTTCGGTGATGAACGCATTCTGAATTCTCACAAGATTATCGTTTTTAGAATAAATCATATCGCCTTTGCCGAGAAGTTGCTCCGCACCAGTTTGATCGAGAATGGTCATTGAATCAATTTTTGTGAAAACTTTATAAGCAATTCTTGCAGGGAAATTAGCTTTGATATTTCCACCAATAATGTTTACTGAAGGTCTCTGTGTTGCAAAAATTAAATGAATTCCAGCAGCTCTTGACATTTGAGCAAGTCGTGCAATTGAGTCCTCTATCTTTTTACCAGCAGTCAACATTAGATCAGCAAACTCATCTACAATTAAAACTATATAAGGAAGAAAATGCAGCTTAACACCATCTTTTTCTTTTGTTTTAAGTTTGGAAATTTTAGCATTGAATTCATTTATGTTTCGAGAATCTAATTTGCTTAACCAATCGTATCGTTTGTCCATTTCAACTTCGAGTGATTTGAGGACGGCTACTGCATTTTCGGGTGTTGTGATTATTGTCTCGTTAATATCAGGACAGATTGCAAGGAAATGTTTTTTTAAACGTTTGTATGCTGCAAGCTCAATTCTTTTTGGATCGATTATAACAAATTTAACTTTTGCTGGATGAACATTAAAAAGTAAACTATGAATGATTGTATTTATCCCTACACTTTTTCCTGAACCTGTAGACCCTGCAATCAAAAGATGAGGCATATCTGTTAAGTCATCAATGAAGATCTCACCGGTTACAGTTTTGCCCATTGCTAAAGGCAAGTTATATTTTATTTCTTTTAATTTCGGTGAACTAAAAACATTTCTAACTATAATACTTTCAGGTACATCATTCGGTATTTCTACACCAATTGTACCTCTTCCTGGCATTGGAGCAATTAATCTCAATCCTTTTGCTTTCAATGCTAAGGCAATATCATCTTTTAGCCTAGTAATTTCGTTGATTTTAACATCAGGTGAGGGAACAACTTCATAAAGAGTTACTACTGGTCCAGGAGTAATTTTGATCTCTTCAATCTTAACATTAAAAATTTGAAGCTTATTCTTAATGTTTTCAGCTTTTTTAGTTAATTCTTCTTGATTGATATTCTGAATTTGAGTTGGCGGATCTAACAAATCAAGTTGAGGTTGTTTGAACGGTAATGACTCATCCCATGGTTGAAAACCATCTTCATCGAAATCTGAATTATTTTCGGGTGTGTTTTCTATAACGGGCTGTTCGTTTTTGACTTTTATCTCTATGGGTTTTTGTTGTGTTGGTTTGTTATCAGCTTCAATTATTTCAGGTTGTTGAATACCTTCATTCGAATTATTGACGATCTCAATTTTAGCAGCATCAGATTTTATAATTGTTTTTGGTGGTGTTTTTTCTTTTGTACGTGTATTATTTTTCTGCGCTAATTTTTCCCTTCTCCAACTAAAAATTGATTTTAATTTAAGATTTAAAGCAGAAGAAGCTGACAACCCTTTTGTGAACAATTTTTGTAATAATATGGATATATTGATCCTTAAAATTATTATGGATATAATTATTATAATTGAGACTATGATAATTATTCCGCCAGCTGCACCAATCAACTTGATCAAAAATTGACCTAATAATTTTCCTACAGAACCATATAATTCTTTTCTATCCAGAAATGGTTCAGATGCATTTGAAAGAATTCCAAGCATCGTCGCAAGCAATAACCCAACAGAAATAAATAAGATCGAATAAAAGAAGTTTTTTCTATAATTATTTATTTTGAATAAAATAATTATACCCCAGTATGCAACAACTATTGGAAGAGTTATCGAAAAATATCCAAAAAGGTTATTTATTAATGTATTTGCCACGATTGCACCAGCTAAGCCCAGTGGATTATTTACCTTCCTTGCCAGATCTGATACATCAGAATTCGGATCAATAAGGAAGAAAAAATCTTTAATTGAAATATTTTGGATATAAGTATAGTCAGAAGGATGGTAAGTAAAAATGGATAGACCAATAAGAATTCCAACTACTAATAAAACGAATCCAAAAATAGATTTTTTAATCTCATATGGAATAAAAAAGTCTTCAGAGCTGATAGTTGTATCCGAAATTCTTTTTCTTCTTTTCATTACTCTTTCACAATATTGTTGTTTACGTTAGTTCCATTAAGATTGAATTTGTCTATCTGTGAAATAAAATCAATATCACTTTCAAAACCATTATCAATGAGAATTTTTCCATGGTCAGTTTTTTTTAAAGCATCCCTTAAATTTTCAGCTGCAGAATTATAAATCAATAAGGAGGTTTTTGAAGCATCGTTCAATTCTAATTCAATTTTCTTTTTGTAAAGCAAAGATAAGAATAGACCAGTTGCAATCGCATCTGATTCATCATATTGGCTATCTCTACCCGCGCAAAGAATCATCCATTCATTATCTAATTCTATCATTCTATCAACAAGTGATGAGGCGTTCAAAGTGGTTCCAATAAGAATTTTTTTTGCATGCTTTGCTAATTCAAAAAGTTTTGTACCGTTTGTAGTTGAGAGAATAAGTTTTTTACCTTCAATTTTTTCTTTTTCATATTCGATTGGTGAATTTCCAAGATTAAAACCATCAATTATTCTTGTATTTCTTTCTCCACAAAGTAAATAGGTAGATTTTTCAAGGTTTTTTGCAATCTTAACAGCTTCCTCAACGGTAGGTGCAGGAATGATTGATTTTGCACCATTTGCTAGTGCAGTAATAATTGTTGAACTAGCTCTCAGTAAATCAACAATAACAACACTTTTGTTAATAGTTAATTCCTTTAGGTTATCCTCAAAAAGAAAAAATGTTTCTATTTTCATTTTTGTATAAATGGTACTTTTGTAAGTTTTGCTTTAATCCGTCTTCCTCTATTATCAATTTCAAATATTGATTCATCGGTCAATGAATTTATATCGAAATAACCAAGACCAATTGGTTTATTTAAAGTAGGTGAATGGGTTCCACTTGTTACATAACCAATCTTTCTATCATTTAAATAAATTTCATTACCATGTCGTGGAATACCTTTCTCTAATAGTTCAAATCCTAAAAGTTTTCGTTTCAAACCTTCTTGCTTAATTATTAATAGAGCATCTTTACCGATGAAATAATCTTTATCCAGCTTAGTTAACCAACCTAAATTTGCTTCCAATGGATTTGTTGTTTGGTCAATATCATTACCATATAAACAATAACCCATTTCCAATCTTAAACTATCTCGAGAACCTAAACCGCAACATTTAATTTCAAATTTTTTACCTGCTTCGAGAATTGCATTCCAGATTTTACTTGCTGTTTCTTCGTTTCCTTCAAAATAAATTTCGAAACCCAATTCGCCAGTATAACCTGTTCTTGAAATTATCCCGTTCTCATCAAGAATTTTTCCTTCTTTGAAAGTATAATATTTTAATTCGAAGATATCGAAATCCACCAAATCCTTTAATGTTTCAGCAGACTTTGGACCTTGTACGGCAATTAGAGTTATATCATCACTGCGATCGATTATTTCTATATTTTCATCTTGAAGATTTTTCTTCACCCATTCAAAATCTTTGTCTTTATTTGATGCATTCACAACCAGCATAAAACCATCATCTAATTTGTAGACAAGAAGATCATCAACAATTCCACCATCTTCATAACACATAGCCGAGTACTGAACTTTGCCGGGTTTTAATTTTGACGCATCATTGATTGTAATTTTCTGAACAAATCTTAAATCATCAGGTCCTTTGACAAAAATTTCACCCATATGGGAAACATCAAATACACCAACGGAATTTCTTACAGCGTTGTGTTCTTCAACAATTGATGAATAATAGACTGGCATTTGGAAGCCGGCAAATTCTACTATTTTTGCGTTTAAATTTTGATGTACTGGAAATAGCTTAGTTTGTTTTACCATTTTTATTCCCTTTCAGCTTAGAGCTGAAGGAGAAAGGTATTAGATACCTCTTCTCCTTAAATCGTCTTGACCATCTTAGTCAGCTCTAAGCAAATTTTTTGAACTTATATTTTTTTTTATTTCAATAAGTTACTAAAATCATATTAAGTAATTTATTAGATAGGTGCAAGTGGAATTTTTAAAAAATTTTTAGTATGCTCAGAATGAAAGTTTATCAAGGATGCACTGGAACTCTTAAACTTAAAAGTATGAATAGAAAATATGATGCTTTTCAAATTCTAATAACTAATTTACCTCACAATTTTATGTTGCTTGTTTGTAATCAATAACCAGTTCAAATTACTTGTTCAGGGTTTTCATTTTAATTCGAATGTTTTGGTTTACTGAACGAATTCGAATGGTATTTTTTACTTTGTTAATTTTATAGTAAAAAAGCTTCAAGTTTATTAATAGTCTTTCACCAGAATTAATCTAGCAATACCTACTCTAACAATTTTGAATACAAGGTAGCTAAACAAGTAAAGGATTGTTTTCAAATCTTTCAAGCATTCAGTATATTTTCATAAAAATTGAAAAGTTATGGCGATTAGATTTTACAATACGCTCACAAGAAAAATTGAAGAATTCATACCTCTTGAACCTGGCCAAGTAAAAATGTATATGTGTGGTCCCACAGTTTATGATTATTTTCATATCGGCAACGCACGTTCTTTTGTTATGATTGACATAATCAAACGATATTTTATCTACAAAGGTTTTGAAGTGAAATTTGTGATGAATCTGACTGATATCGATGATAAAATTATTAATAAAGCAATTGCCGAAGGAACGACAGCATCAAATATTGCTGCAAAATACTCTCAAGCCTTCTTTGAAGACATTCAGAAATTAAAAATCAAACCTGCCGATATTTATACAAAAGCAACTGAAAATATTCAGAATATTATTGAGTTGATTAAGAAATTAATCGAAAAAGGTGTTGCCTACCAGGTTAATGGAGATGTTTTTTATGATGTGACAAAATTTCCTGAGTATGGAAAACTATCCGGTAAAAAATTAGATGAATTAATAAGCGGTGCAAGAGTTGATGTTAATGAACAAAAAAAGAATCCTGCCGATTTCGCTTTGTGGAAATCAGCAAAGCCTGGTGAACCATACTGGGAAAGTCCCTGGGGAAAAGGAAGACCTGGCTGGCATATTGAATGCTCGGCTATGTCTATGTGCAATCTTGGTGAAACTTTTGATATTCATTCTGGTGGAAATGATTTAATTTTTCCTCATCATGAAAATGAAATAGCTCAGAGTGAAGCAGCAACAGGAAAAGAATTTGCTCGTTACTGGATTCATTTCGGTTTTCTAAACATTGATAATCAAAAAATGTCAAAATCTCTGGGCAATTTCTTTACTACACGAGAAATTTTAGAAAATCATCCTGCAGAAGCTCTCAGGTTACTTTATTCTCAAACAGTTTATTCAGCTCCTCTTAATTTTTCAATCGAATTATTGCAGAATGCGGAAAATGCCTTAAAAAGGATATACAATTCAATTCATCAAGTACAGACAGCTCCAATTACTGATTCCGAACAAGAAATTTTCGATACCAGCAGATTCTTCAATGAATTCGAAGAAGCGATGGATGATAATTTTAATACTCCTCAAGCCGTAGCGGTTATCTTTGATCTTGTGAAAGAAGTCAATTCATTTCTGGCAAAACATGAAAAATTAAATCAATCCAATAAAAATTTAATGTTGGATGCTTTCAAAAAACTTGCATCGGATGTTTTAGGAATTGTCGATCTGGATTCAAAAAAATCATTTGATAATCAACTCGTTGATAAATTAATGAATATTATCATAGAGATTAGAACTCAATTAAGATCAGAAAAAAGGTTTGATCTTGCTGATAAAATTAGAGATGAATTGAAGAGAATTAATATCGAACTGGAAGACAAGAAAGGAATCACTACTTATAAAATTAAAAACTAAAAAGGGGTTCGATGTGAAAAACATATCCCGGAGAAAATTCATTGTTTCATCTATAGTCTTTGGTGCTGGTTTTAAGCTAATTAGTTTTAATAAAGTTTTTGCGAATAAATTATCTTTCCAGGGTAAATCAGATATTCCCGTTGTAATTTCTACTTGGGATAGGGATAGAGGCCCAAATTTTAAAGCGTGGGAAATTCTTGCAAGTGGTGGAAATTCTCTTGATGCAGTTGAAATAGGTGTTCGTGTCGCAGAAGATGATCCTGAAAATTACACTGTCGGTTATGGTGGTTTACCTGACGAAGATGGAATCGTTACACTCGATGCATCTATTATGGATTGGAAAGGCAGAGCTGGTGCTGTTGCGTATCTTCAAAACATTAAAAATCCAATCTCAGTTGCAAGACTCGTGATGGAAAAAACTAAACATGTGATGTTAGCCGGTGAAGGTGCAAAAAAGTTTGCCCTGGCTTATGGCTTCAAGGAAGAAAATCTTCTTACTGAAAAATCGAGACAAATGTGGATTAAATGGAAAGAAAGTCTTTCTAAGGAAGATAATTGGATTGGTAACGAGTCTCATGATACAATTACAATGTTAGCAATTGATAGATATGGGAATATATCTGGTGCTTGCACAACAAGTGGACTCAGGTGGAAAATTCATGGAAGAGTTGGTGATTCACCGATTATTGGTGCGGGACTTTATGTAGATAATGAAGTTGGAGCTGCAGGTGCAACAGGTGTTGGTGAAACAATTATGAGAACCCTGGGTTCGTTTTTAATTGTTGAAAAAATGAGAGAGGGTTATTCACCTCAAGAAGCTTGCGAATTTGCTGTTAGAAGATTAATTGAAAAGAATAAAAACATTTTGAAAGAGCCATTTCAGGCTGCTTTTATCGCATTAAATAAAAAAGGAGAGATTGGAGCTTATTCTGTGCGTGAAGGTTTCGATTATGTTGTTTCAAAAAACGGTAAAACTGATGGCTTTAAATCGAAGTTTGAATTGAAAAATTGATTAAACAGATTTAATAACTTTTGGTGAAAAGATATTTCTAAAATTTTGTGATTTTAATTCGTGAAGTTTACATTAAGTAGAGATTTTCAAATCAATTCAGGAGTAATACTATGAAATTTTTAAAGTTGGTTGTTTCCCTTATTCTTTTGTTGATTTTCAATGGAAATATTTTTGGTCAGGGAAGTGCTGGAGCAAAATCTGATATTGAACCAAGATATGTAGTCGATATGAACACTGCAGGAATATTGAAAAAAGGAATGTTCTCCATTTTTTCAGAACAATTGCCAGGCGGAGTGCTTTCTTTAAAGATAGACGTTGGAATTTTTGATCAATTTAATTTTGGGATTTCTTATGGTGCTGCAAATTTTATTGGTAAGGGAGATTTAAAATTTTATAAGTATCCTGGCGTAAATGTTCGATTAAGAATTTTTGATGAAGAGCCCAACTTTCCAGCAATTTTAATTGGTTTCGATTCTCAAGGGAAAGGTGAATTCATTGATACACTGAGAAGGTTCGAAATAAAGTCACCTGGATTTTTTGTAGCAAGCAGCAAGAATTTTAATTTTCTTGGATTGCTTAGTCTTCATGGTTCTTTAAACTACAGCCTTGAAACTTCAGATCAAGATAAAAACTTAAATCTTATGCTTGGATTAGAGAAAACAATCGGGAGTCAAGTCTCTGTTGTTGTAGAATATGATTTTGCTCTCAATGACGATGAGAGTAAGGTTGGAAAAGGAAGAGGTTATTTTAATGCAGGTGTTAGGTGGTCCATTGGTAAGGGATTAACCATTGGGTTAGATATAAGAAATCTCACTTCGAATAGGATTAACGATACTTATGGCGGGGATAGAGCTTTTCGACTTGAATTTGCTTCAATGATATTCTAATGTATACCGAAATAAACAATAACTATAATTTTATAGACACAAACAATTCTACCTGGTTAAGATGGATATTCGATTGATGATTTTTTTAAGATTTTCCTAAAATTTTGGTGGAACTATTTGGTATTAACTTTGATTAAATAATTGGCCTAATAACGAATGGAGGTTGTGATGAAAAATAATCAAAAATTTATTTGGGTTTTGATTTTGCTGGGGTTATTTACTTTCAGTGGTTGTTATACCCAATTGAAATTGGAGGATGATGATTATTCTTACCGTAACGAAAGAAAAAGAGTCATCATTGAAAAACGAGTCGAAAAAGAAGGAGAAATAATAGAAGATACTTCATATGAGTCAACAGATGGAGAAGTTGAGTACGAAGAAGAAGAAACTTACTATTACCCTCGTCATCGCAGATCTTATAAATTTTATCATCCAGGAATTACAATAGTTGTTGGCGGTGCTGTCTTCTACGATCCGTGGTATTTTGATTATTTCTATTATCCTTATACATTTTGCAGAACTTATTACTTACCATGGTGGTGGGGTTATTATTCTTGCTATAGAGTTTGGTATGGATTTGCTTACTATGATCCCTTTTATAATCCATTCTATCTTCCACCATATTGGTGGTATGACCCTTACTGGTATGGTGGGACATATCCACCCATTGTTCAGTATAGAAAAAATGATTTTACAAGATTACGAAATAATGACGGTGGAAGATCAGGCAGTATAATTACTGGAAATTGGGGTCGGGATTTGAATCTGCAGACTGCAAGTGCTAGATCGAGAACAAGAAATAATGATATACCAGGCTTGAGAGATATTAATTCAAGGAATGTTAGAACAAGAGAGGGAGAAATAAACCTTAGAACTCCAACTCAAAAAAATCCAGGTTCAGTAAGAGATAGGGATTCAAAAACAATTATTCTGGAAGAAAGAAAAAGAGTTAATGAATCAAAAACTCCGCGAATAGATGATAGGAATAAACAAAACCCAAGATTGCCAGATCGAAAAGATGTACAGGAAAAAGGAACACGTACTCCTGATAGAACTCCCAATACAGATCGAAAAAACGAACAACCTCCAGTTAGAAAATTTGAATCATATTCACCAGGTTTAGATCGAGAAATTATTATTAACAGAAAAACGGACGATGTAAATAAACGATTGAATGATAACAATACTTCAATTGACAAAGAATTTGATAAAAGCTATCGCAAAGAAAGAATTCGAATTGAGTATGAAGTACCAAGAAGAGAGTATGTTCCGAGAATTAGAGAAAACAATAGTTCAAATACTGAAAATAAATCTCGAGTAAATTTTAATAACGATAATCGTCGACAAAATTCTTCAACTCCTCGTTATGAGGGAAGAAACGAATCTCCGAGGTATGAAGCACCTCGATATGAATCGCCAAGATATAAGTCACCAAGCAGAAATAATTATCCAACATATACTCCGCCACAAAGAACTTCACCTCCACCAGTAAATCGAGCACCGGCTACAGATAGAAGGAGAGATAGATGAAATTGATTAATAAAGTTATCATAATGATTTTTGTTAGTCTAACTTTGCTTAGCTGTTATACAATAATTAAGCATCCAGAAATAGAAAGAGATGGATACACTCAAAGAGTAAAGTTTTATAACGATTGTAGTTCCTGTCATTCTGAATATGAACTTGAAAACTTTGGTTTAAGTTTTCATTCGTATAGTTCATCACCATACTACAATGAACCAGTTTACATTTATACTTCACCTTACTATACATCACCGTGGTGGAGAGATATTTATTTAAGTTCTGAACCAAATATCTTTGAAAGTAGAAACAACGACGCAACTCGATTAAGGAATCAGGATGGTGGAAGAAGCTCTGCACCTTCGACTTTTTCGAGTCCTTCTATTAATGCATCAGGACAGACGAGTGGGTCTTCAAGTTCTGGTTCATCTAATCAAGTAAATGACCGAAAAGAGGAACGTAGATCCAGAGAATCCGAAACCCCGAAATCCAGAAATAATTCAGGTGAGAGAAAAAGATGAAAACACTAACAAAAATTTTGTTTACTATAATCTTCTTTATTTCAAGTATATCAACAGCTCAGAATTTTAACGATGCACTGCGATTAAGCTTTCAACCTTTCAAACTTGGAGCAAGACCACTTGGTTTGGGCAATGCTTTCATTGGAGTAAGCGACGATTATTCTGCAACTATTTACAATCCAGCTGGACTTTTTCAATTAAGAAGAATGGAATTTCATGGGGGCTTGAGTTATCAATCTTTGGAAAACAACACAACATTTTTTGGAAACACTTCCATTTTTTCAAGTAGCGCAACAGAATTAAGTGATCTTGGATTTGTTTTTCCATTTCCCGTAATCAGAGGTAGTTTCGTTCTTGCTTTCGGCTATAATAGAAATAATAATTTCAATGATGCTCTTTACTTCGAAGGATTTAATAACACAAATACCTCAATGATTCAAGCTCTTTTAGGCAAAGGTGATGTTTCGTATCTGTTGTACTTAACTGATCAAACTGGTGAAAATACTCCGATTAATGGAAACTTATTTCAATCGGGTTCAATTTTGAGTTCTGGTGGAGAAAATAATTGGGTATTTAGTGGTGCAATTGAAGTTGCAAAAAATTTATCCTTTGGTGCAACACTGGGAATTATTAGCGGTGAATTTGAAAGAACCAGAGAATATTCAGAAGAAGATATTAATAATATTTATGGCTTAACGATTAAAACTGATCCAGATGATTCAAGAACAGCAGATTTTCAATACTTCAAACTTGAAGAAACTCTGCAATGGGAACTGACAGGGTTCACTGCCAAAGTGGGTATGATGTATAGGGTAAAAGATTTTCTAAGATTCGGTGCAACTGTAAAATTTCCAACTATCTACACTGTAAAAGAAAATTATTTAGTTGATGGTGTTTCAAAATTCGGTACAGGTTTTTCTGCTGATATTGACCCGCCATTATCAAGTAAAATTGAATATGATATCTGGTCACCGTTTGAATTCGGTTTAGGTTTTTCTGTATCTAAATTAGGATTTTTAATTAGTGCTGATATTAATCTTATCGATTACACTCAAATGGAATTCAAACGACTCTCAGCTACTCAGATTCTTAAAAACAACCGAGATATAAAACAACTCTTTAGAAGTGTGATGGATTATTCACTTGGTGCTGAATATAATTTGTTCAATTCAGGATTTAGAATTAGAGGCGGGCATTTCGTTAAAAACTCTCCTTTCAAAAATGATCCTTCTGATTTTAATAGAAAGTATTTCACATTTGGATTGGGTTATATTTCAAGTGAAGGATTTTCTTTTGATCTTGCCTATATCTTTGGTAAATGGAAAAACATTGGTGATAATTACGGCTCAGGTGTTTCGAGAACCTACCAAGATTTGAGATTGACCAATGTAGTTTTCTCGACCACATTCAGGTTTTAAGCATTGATCAAATCTATCATGAAAGCTCGCCATCAAGTGCGAGCTTTTATTTTTTTGATGAGAAGAATAAATTCAAATCCATTTAATTATTTTCGCAAATTATGAAAGGAATGGTTAGTCGTATCGAAAGTAAAGATTATTATGTCCTCTATGAGGATAGAGAAATTAGATGTTTTTTACGGGGCAAACTAAAACTTGAAGCTGAGTGGAAAAAAGAAAAACTCCTTTACACCGATTTAGTTGTTGTTGGAGATATTGTTGATTTCGAATTAAACGAAGATGGAACTGGTGTAATTGAAAAAATTCCAACAAGAAGAAATTATCTTTCCCGTAAGGCTCCATACATAAAAGGTGTTTCTGAAAAAGGAAAAAGATTTGAACAAATAATTGCTGCTAATGTAAATTATACTTTTTGTGTAGTTTCAATCGATAAACCAAAATTTAATAATCGTGTGCTGGATAGAATAATTGTGACTGCCGAAAGTTGTGAAACAACCCCAATCATTGTGATTAATAAATATGATCTCGTTAAGAAAAAGAAGTTTGATTACTGGTATGAACTTTACTCAGCTTTAGGTTATAAAGTAGTTCGAACTTCAGTTATAAACGGGATGGGCATTGACGAAATCAAAAAATTGATTCAGGGTAAAACTTCGGTTTTTATTGGGCATTCTGGCGTTGGAAAATCATCAATACTTAATTCAATAGATTCAAGGATTAATCAGAAAGTTGGTGAAATATCTGATGCATGGAATAAAGGCAGACACACAACCGTCACAGCTCAATTGTTCAAAATCAATGAAAATACTTTTGTAATTGATACACCTGGAGTGAGAGAAATTGAACCTTATGGATTATCAAGAGAAGATATTACTCATTATTTCCGGGAAATATCTTTATTGGCAAAGAATTGTAAGTTCAACACCTGTACACATACTCACGAACCCGAATGCGCCGTCAAAAAAGGTGTTGAGGAAGAAATAATCCCACCCGAAAGATATGAAAGCTACTTACGACTTGTTGAAAGTTTAGATGAAAAAGAATTTTAATTTTTTTTATGACTTAAAATAAACTCTGCTAAATTTTCAATTATCTCATAAACTACACTATCAGGCACACCATCAAAATGTTTTGATTTGAATCGCATATCGCACTGATCATTTACATAATCAATTACCACAAAATTCTGTTCTTTTGTTAGTGCAATTTCAGTTGAGAAAAATTCGAGATTAGTGATTTTGTGAATTTTGTTTACTATTTCATCCATTTCATGGAGATTATATTTTTCATATTCACTTGAATCTACTTCATCATAGATGTGAGTCAAATCATTCCACCAGCAATGAATAATTTTACCAAATGCATAGAAAGATCTAAACCAGAATCTTTTGTTGTCAATCTCTACAGGTTCTATTTTTCCCTGTAAAAGATACTTATCGTTTTCAAGAGTTTTTCTTGCTTTTAGAACATCGGCTAATGTTTCAGCACCAGTAACTACACCAATTCCACCGCCAGTTGTGTTTGCAGGTTTGATAATAAATGGTCTGCCAAGTTTTGCTAATTGTTCGAGTGAAAGCTCTATATCTTTCTTTTCTTTATATGGTGAGATGATAATTGTATAAGGCGTGTTAATTCCATTCGTGATAAACTCCAGATGCATTGTTGCCTTATCAGTTGCAAATTCAACATGGGAATATTTGTTTAATATAAATACTTGTTTTTCTTCCATGAGTTTTGCCAGTGGTTCAAATTCTTCTTCTGCATCTGATGCTCGGTCAAGGAAGAACTTACATTTTATTTCGTCGTTTTTAATTTGAGTAAAAACTTCATGTAAATTTTCGTAAGAGATTAACAGAGTGAGTAAACTTTTGGTACTCAATACATCTTTGATTGAGTTAATAAAATCTATATCATATTCCCATGTATGGGCAACAGCTAAATCGTAATTCATAATTCTGTTCGTTTTTGATTGCAAGTTAATAAAATATGAAAATCGATTTTTTTAGACTAAGTTAAAGAGTTTTCAGATTTGATGTTCTTTGAAAAAGTTATGAACAAAAAATAAGGTTTCTTGTTTATTTAACTATCATTAGATAACTTTTGTACATGAAAAACTTAATATTTTTTCTAATAATATTCGTCTCAATTAATGGTTTCTTGGTTTCTCAAGAAAAAACTTATAAGGACAACAAGTACTATAAAGATGCTTTAATATCCATAAAAAACATTGAAGCCAAGAGACATTTTATTGATGGACTTACTTATTCGCTTCAAGAAAGATCAGAAAAAGCAATTCTTGAATTTCAAGAAGCTTTAATATTTGAAGAAAATCCTGCCATATATTTTGCACTTGGAAATGAACTATTGAAGATTGAAAAATTTGAACTTGCTCAGAAGTATTTTGAAAAATTACTTTCTTATCCTGATTCGGTTCTTCAACCATATTATTTGTTTGGTGCAAGTCAATTTTATTATCAGATTTATGAATTTAGAAAAGCTGCTAATTTGTTACATCGAATAATAAAGAACGATTCAACTTATATCGATGCTTATTTTGTTCTTGCAAGTTTATATTCTTCGGAAGATACTGATACAACAGAAAAAATTTATGAAAAAATTCTTGAAATAGATCCAGAAAATACTCGAGCTTTGGGGGAACTTTATGAGTATTACATCTCACAATCAGATTATGATAAATGTGAAAAAGTTTTAAAGTCATTAATCTATATCGAACCGCGTAATTTTAATTGGAAAGCAACACTTTTAACTCTCTATTACATTAGAAATAAAAATGAAGAAGCAAAGAAAGTTGCATTTGATTGGTATGAGAAATATCCAAAAAATTCGCTTCTTAATTTTTTAATAGCTCAGCTTTTATTGGATGAAAAAAAATACACAGATGCATTTTTTCACATAGATGAAGCTTTTTCTGAAATATCATTATCAGACAGTAATTTATTTAGTATTGGTATGTATGATATGATTTTTGAAAAATCTTATAAAGATTCGGTAAGTCGTAAATCATTAATTGAAAGGTTCGAGAAGAGATTCAAAAATAACGATACACTAATATCAAGTTTTCTTCTTGCTTTAAAATTGATTGATAATCAGAATATAGAAGATAAGTTGATGAATTTTGTTCTTGGTGATAAAGTCTCAAGAGAAAATTTTAAGAATATTGCTTATGGAATTTATAGAAATAATAATTATGAAAATTCAATTCGATTATTAACGCCTTTGATTTCTTACTATGAAAACGATGTTGATTTCAACTCAACTCTTGGTTTTTCTTATTTACAGATTTCTGATTACAATCAAGCGGCAAAATATTTTTCGAAAGCTATCGAACTTAGTCCTGAAAATCCTGATTTGTTAGTATTGATGGGTTATACCCTTGGTAAAATTAAAAATTATAACGAAGCAATTGAATATTGTCGAAATGCGCTTAAGATTGATAGTAAAAATCACGCTGCACTGGTTAATTTGCCTATGTTATTAAAAGATGCTGGTTATTACATTGAATCCGATTCGATGTATGAAGAAGCATTGAAGGTATATCCTGATGATTCAATGATAATGAATAATTATGCCTATAGCCTTGCAGAGCGGAAATATAATCTCGAAAGAGCTTTAGAGCTTTCAAAAAAATCACTGGAAAAGGATTCGCTGGTTGATTCTTACCTTGATACACTCGGCTGGATTTACTTTCAAATGGGTGATTATGAAACCGCTGCTAAGTATATCAAACTTGCAATTGATCAAGGTTCACCGAGTGCTGAAATACTCGAACATATGGGTGATGTTTCAATAAAATTGAACAAGGTCGAAGATGCAAAAGAGTATTATGAACTGGCATTAAAACTCAATCCAGAAAATGAATCTATCAAACAAAAATTGAATGAAATTAAATGAATATTCGTTCTAATTTATCAGTCATTTTTGCTCTTTCGTTATTGATTTCATGCAGCACTTCGAAAAAAGTTACTTATGAGTCAATAAGTTTCGATGAATTACTTAACGAGTATAAATCAAATTTTGAAAGTATCAATTCAATTTCTGCATCGGGAACTATTTCTTTATCGACCAAAAATTTTCCAGTCAAGTTAGAATTCGAAATGATAACTCTTAAAGACAACCGGGCACGTATTGATCTCTGGGGTCCATTGGGTATATATGTTGGCAATCTTTATTTGAACGATGATTCAATAATGATTCATAACAATTTTAATAACCAATTGATCTATGCAAGTTTTAGTTCAAGCAAATTGAGAAAATATTTTGCGGATGAAATAAACAAAAATTTGATTTACTCATTATTACTTGGTTATATCAATCCTGATCAGATTAACTCTGATTCGAGTTCACCTGTTATTGATAGTGGAAATTTTTATAGGTTTTCCAAAATTAAAAATGATAGGAGGATCGACTTTTATTTTGATAAATCTTCAAGGATGATATCGGAAATTAAAATGATCAAAGGGAGTGAATTTACTCTTAATATGACATTAAATGGTTTCATTAAGGATAAAAATGGGATTCGATTTCCAAGTAAAATTAGATTTATTGATTTAAAGAAAGATAATTGGCTTGAAATAAATTTTTCAGAAATTTATATCAATAAGGAGACTGTTATTCAATATCCAGAGGTACCAGAAGATGTGGTAATTAAGAGATGGTAAAAATAAAAATTATAGCTTCTCTAATTTTTTTAATGTTTGTTATTCTGCTGGCACAACGAGGAGATTCTATACAATCTCGAAAGAAAGAACTTGAAAAGATTCGAAATGAAATCCAACTACTAGATAAAAAATTAAAAGAAATCCAAAGAGCCGAGAAAAAAAATTTAGAGTTTATTGATGATTATGATAAACAACTTCAACTGATTCGGAATTTGATTAATCAATTGACTCAGGAGGAGAAAAGACTAAACGAAGAGATTAAACTCCGAGAAATGGATTTAAAGACAGCAGAACGAGAATTCAAATCACTTCAATCTGAATATGAACAGCATGTCATTAACCTTTATAAATATGGAAAAAGAAATCCGCTTGAATTATTATTAAGCAGTGAATCAATAAATCAAGCATTACTTAGATATAAATATTTTCAAAAATTCTCTGAGGAAAGAAAACGTCGACTTGAATTAATTAAAGCTAAGGCTTTAGAAGTTGAAAGAGAAAAACAAAATTTACTTCAGGTTCTAAATGAAAAAGAAACTCTTAGAACTCAAAAATCAAAAGACGAGACTACTTTAAGAGAAAAAATTTCAGAGAAAAGAAATGTAGTTAGTTCCCTCAGAAATAATAAAGAAGCCTTACTTGAAGATCTCGAGAGAAAAAAACAATCAGAAAAACAAATTACAAGCCTGATTGAGAAGCTAATTGAACAAAAACGAAAAGAAGAACTCATTGCAAAACAAAAAGCTCTGGAAGAACAAAAGCGACTTCAACAACAAAAATCAGTAAGAAAAAACGAAACCAAGCAACAAACCAAAAATTCATATAATAAAACAACAACTCTTTCTGAGAATCGTGAAGATTTATTTAACGCTCTTCCAAAATTTTCTTCGTTTTCAAAGATGAAAGGAAGACTACCATGGCCCGTTAATGGCAGAATAGTAAATCGGTTTGGAAAACAGAAAAATCCGGTTCTGAATACAGTCACACTCAATTTTGGTGTTGATATAGCAGCTCCATTTGGTTCACCTGTTAAGGCAATTGCTGATGGAGTAGTTTCAATTGTACACTGGTTACCAGGTTATGGAAATATCATTATTCTCAATCATTCGGAAGATTATAGAACAGTTTATGCTTACCTCTCTGATGTACTTGTTACTGAAGGACAATTATTAAAAAGAGGAGATATAATTGCGCTTAGCGGTGAAAGTTTAAGTGGCGAGATGTTACATCTAGAAATCTGGAAAGAAAGAGAAAAACAAAATCCAGAACTCTGGCTAGCAAGAAGATAGACTTTGTATGTTTTCGGAATTCAGAGGTGAATTAAAATCAATCTGGGCAAATGGTAAGTATATTTTTCTTTATAATATTTTTGAACGATTAACTTTTTTTGCATTCTATATTTCAATTGCGAGATATGTTGACAAGGAACTTTACGGATTAATAGTATCCGCTTTTGCATTTACAAATATTTTAGCTGCATTTATTGATTTTGGATTTCCGATTTATATTCAAAGGGAAGCCGCTTCAGGAAAACTTAGAATAAATCAACTTACTAATACAATTTCATTCAAATTATTGTTAATGATTTTTTTCTTACCTGTACCGTTGGTTTATTTCAAAGGTGATATATATATCAGTTTAATCATTGTTTTAATATCTCTAATAAATTTTTTCTATTCAATTTTGCAGATACTCATTTTTTATTTGAACGGTAAAAACAAATTCAGCATCAGCTTTTATTCAATTTTTTACACTCGACTAATATTGTTTTTACTTTTAATTTACTTTACAATAACCAGAGTAGAAGTTCATATTAGTTTATCTTTTTTGTTTCTTATTCTGGTATTTCAATTTCTATATTTAGTAAGTAAAATAAATGAGATAAAACTTATTGATTTATTTAAAACGTTCAACTGGGTAGTTATTAAGAATCTGGTTAAAGTTTCCTTCCCTTTTGCACTGTCTGTAATTTTTGTAATGACTTTTGAGAGAATTGATATTTTAATTCTCCAATCTCTCAGGGGGAATCATGATGTTGCTGTTTATTCCGTTGCTTCGAGTTTGTTCAGACAGACATCAGTTTTATCATCAATTTTTTATTTACAATCTTTCAATTTTTATTCAAAGATGTATGCTGATTTTGATCAAAAGAAATTTATTTCACAATTAAAAGTCGATTTTCTTTTGCTTTTTAGTCTTGGAATTTTTACTGTTGTTTTTTTTGAAATATTCGGAGAATTTCTTGTGAAAGTTTTATTTGGAATTAAATTTCTCGACTCAGTTTTTTACTTAAAACAATTATCATTTGCTATTCCAATTATATTTTTAATTGGTTTGAATGGAGTATTGTTGAACTCATTTAGACTGGAAAAAATTAATATGTTTATAACTTTTCTCGCTGTATTGCTTTACTTTATTTTTAATCTGATTTTTATAAAATATTTTGGAATTTCTGGTGCAGTTATATCTCTTATTTTGAGTTCAATCTTAATTTTAATTCTTCAAGTTTTCTATTTGATAAGATTCACAAAAGCAAACAATTTGGTTTGAAATGACAATAGTTTTAATGGGAAGATATAATGAGTCAGAAATTTTATCTGGTCCCGAAAAATTCGGGAAAAGGCTTTTGTTTCATTTGAATCAAGAAGGAAAGAATGTTGTATTTATAGATTATTTTTTTAAGAATTCTGATGTTTCGTTAGTTCAAAGATTATTTGGGAAAAAAATAATTTCTAAAGAGCCATATGTATTGAAGTTAGGTCTGATTAGAATTATTCATTATTTATTGAAGGAACAACCAGATATTATTCACATCGTCAATCTTGAAGTGTTTCAAATTCTTTTTTTACTATTAAAAAATTTTCTCAGATTAAAAATTGTGACGACCTATCATGGTGTGCTTAAAAATGAGATCATATCTGGAACTCATAAATCCAACTATTTACGAAAAGCAAGAGTTTTAATGCTTGAAAAATTAGCGATCAAAAAAAGTAATGCAAATGTTTTTGTATCTAACTTATTACTTAATGAATTCAGGAAAAACTATCAGGATTTAGTCAAAAGTTCTGAGGTGATTTACAATGGACTCGATGAAATTTTTTTTACTGAAGCAGATCAAAAAAAATTCACAGTCCAATTTAGATTCGTTTTTTATAATGGTACATCCACAAATATTGAAAGAGGTCTGGATGAATTAATAAAATTATTAAATAAAATTTCTGATTTACCAATTGAACTGTTTATTATAGGAATAGAAGAAGGTTCAATTAGTTTGAAAGAAAATTTCTACATTTATAAAATCAAATTAATGTCAGGTGAAAGTTTAAGAGAATTTTTGAAGGATAAACATTTTGTAATCAAAGGTCCAGCATTTGACTCTTTTTCAATTTTCTGTCTGGAATGTATGAGTCAAGGTTTGATACCTATGGTTCACAGAAATGTAGGAATAGCTGAAGTAATCAGGCACTGTAAGAGTGGATTTATTTATAATCCAGAAGATCATCAAAGTTTTAATGAGATTTTTGATTTTATTAAAAACAATCAAGCTGATCTAATTAAGATTTCTTCTAATTCTAAAGCTTTAGCAAAACAGTTTAGCTGGCAAAAAGTTGTGAAAAATTATTTAGAAGTTTTCGAAAAATGTATGAAAGAAAAATAAAAATTTGTCATGTAGCTGAACATATAACTGCTCTTGCAGATGGGCGTTTCACTCATTTAAAAATGATTTTTGATAATCTGGATCAAGAAAAATATTCACACATTCTAATTTATGAAGGTGGGGAAGAAATTAAGAAGAAATTAAACAAATCGAATGTGAGTGTTTATGAATTAAAAAGTCTTGGTAATAAACTGCCATTTAAATCGTTAATTGAAATTTATCGAATTATCAAAAAGGAAAGAGTGGATATTTTACATTCGCATTCTACGAAAGCATATATTTTATTGGGAATGCTCAGTATTATCTTAAGGAAGAATCATATTTATAATTATCATGGAGTTTTTATTTTTAACGAATACTATAACAAACCTCAAAGAATTATACTTTACGCTTTTCATACTCTTATTTATTTCCTTAAAGGATGCGAAATAGCTATAGCTCCTTCGAAAAGCAGTCTTAAGATTTTGTTCAATGATTCTAAATTATTCAAGAAATCAGATTTTTATTATAATTCAATCGTTAATACAGCTCTTAATATTTTGAATCAAGAAATTCTTTATTCAGTAAAGGAAATTAGAAAAAAAAATTTTCTTGTCGGAATGATTGGTAGAATAGATTCGGAAAAAAGAGTTGATTTTGCGTTGATGGTTTTGAAGTCAATCATTAATAAAAAAGTTGAAGATATACATTTTATTTTCATGGGTGATGGTGTATTGTTGAATGAAATAAGAAATTTAGCCATATCATTAGAACTTGAAAAAAATGTGACCTTTTTAGGATATGTTGAAAATCCATTCCAATTAATTTCTTTACTTGATGTGCTGTTGATGACCTCTGAGCGGGAGGGTTTACCTCTTACAATCTGGGAAGCAATGTCTGCTGGTGTTCCAATTGTTTCAAGTGATGTTGGTGGAATAAAAGAAATTGTTGAAGGAGTAAATTGTGGATATGTCTATCCCTTTGGTGATTTAGAAACCTGTGTAAGAATGATTATTAAACTTAAAAATGATCCCGAATTAAGAATGAAACTTGGATTAAATGGTAAAAAAGCAATGGAAACAACATTCACAAAAGAAAAATGTATTGGTTTTTTTGAAAATCTATATAATTCATTGGTATTGAAATGAATGTACTTCATATCTCTCCTTATTTTAACTACACATGGGGAGTGAGTAGGTATTTACTTTTATTGTTTTCTGAATTTAAAAAGCGACAGGATATTAAAGTTTATTTTCTAACTAATGGTGGTGATGGATTGGAAAGATTGAAAGATCTTGATATTCAACCATTTATTTTGAATTTCAAAACTGGGATTAATAATATTTTCTATTTGAATCAAAATCTAAAAGACTTGAAGAAAATATGTATCGAAAATGAAATTCAAATTATTCACACACATCACCGTTATCCTGAATTGCTTGCAAATCTTTTGAAGAACCAAATTAATATTAAGACAATTGCAACAGTTCATAGTTTGGTAAAGGGTTTCAGATGGTTAAGTTTTAAGTCTGATAAAATTATCGCTGTTAGTAACGCAGTTAAGCAAAGTCTTATTTCTAATTATAAAATTAATCCTGATAAAATAATTCAGATTTATAATCCAATTTCTTTTGGTTCGATTGAAAGTAAAGTCAATGAAAAAGATCTGAGACAAAAATTAAGAATCAGAGATAATGACCGAGTGTTTCTATTTGTTGGCAGATTTCACAAAGACAAAGGAGTTGATATTTTATTGAATGTGTTTTCAAAACTCTCAGATGAATTTTCAAACTTAAAAGTGATCTTAATCACGGACATTAATTCAAAACTCCAAAAAAACTTTTCCAATTCATCGATTATTTTAATTGAACCACAAAAAGAGATTTCCGCTTTTTATCGACTGGCTGATTATGTTGTTCAGCCATCAAGAATGGATTCGTTCCCTTACTCAATGTTAGAAGCTGGATATTTTGGTAAAATTTTTATTGGTGGAAAAACTGGTGGAATTTCAGAATTTATTGAGGATCGAGTTAATGGCTTTTTAATTAATCCAGATGAAAAAGAATTAGAAAAAGTTGTTAGGGATTTGATGAAGAAACCAGTGGATTATTATTCATCTTTTGGTGAGAATTTACGAACCAAAGTTTTTAGCCTCCCAGAACCAGAATTCTACATAGTGAAATTGGTTCAAATCTATACACAACTTCTGAATGAAAAATGAATAAAATTCCCTATCATTAAATCTATGAAGATGAGTGAACTAATTAATCAATTAATTTTAACGAGAGGCAAACTCGAAGAAATCATTACTCAGATATTAACGGATTCAAAAGGTTATTTAGTCACTTATTTTAATCAGCATTGTTTTAATGTTGCCCATGAAGATAAGAATTACAGAAATTTACTTAAGAATTTTTTTGTGTTTCAGGAAGGGATTGGCATGTATTTATTTTTGAAGGTCTTGAATAAACAAACTGATAGAATTGACGCAACAGAGATTAATTCAATTATTATAGATAGATTAAAAACAATGAACCGAAAATTTATTTTTATTGGAGGAGATTTCAATCGTGAAAAATTTATGAATGATTGTAGGTTAAAATTCTTAAACATTGAAAATTACTATCATGGTTATTTTGAAAACACAAATGAAATAAAGGAGTTACTGTTTAATAATGAATCAGATGTTGTTATAATTGGAATGGGAGTACCGAAGCAAGAATTTACAGCTTATGAATTATTCAAATCATTTCCAGATAAAAAATTTATTTGTGTCGGTAATTTGATGAATTACTATCTTGGTTATCAAAAGCGTTCTCCAAAAATTATTAGAAAATTTCAATTAGAATGGTTGTTTAGATTAATTCAAAGCCCTGAAAGATATTTTGTTCGATATTTTATTGGCATCCCTCTATTTTTTTTGAGGATTTTCTTTTTTATAATAAAAAGGTAATCTTAATATATCAGATTTCAGGAGGAGTGAATGAGAAATTTATCACTGATTTTGTTGATCTTACCTGCTGTTTTATTTAGCCAGACGAAAATTATCAGCAAGAATGAGGAAGGTTTTGTATTAAAATTTATAAACTCAGCAGAAGCATATATCGAATCTGATAAAGACGGTTACAAACTAATCGATTTCATTTATCAGTTAGACGAATCAAAACCAGGGTTGCCAAAGCTTCCATCAAGAGTATTTTACCTCGCTATTCCTCCTGAAGCAAAAATTGATATATCCATCTCAGAAAAATTCACAACCGAAAAAGAAAATGTTCTCTTAGCAACAAATCCTGAAGTTGAGTTAGAAAATGATTCGACCCTTAGATATGCATCAACAAATTTTGATGAATCTTTATTTTATAAATCGTTCTATCCTGAAAATGAAATTGAATTAGTAGGCTATACATGGATACGAGATTTTTATGTGGCAGTAATCAAATTAAACACACATCGATATTCAATCTCAGAGAAAAAACTCGTTATAATTGATTCATGCATAATAAGTGTAAAAATGGTTGATGCAAATAAACCATATCCCAGAAATAATAATCCATTGACTCCATTTGATGAAATGTTAAGAGATGTGATTATAAATTTTGACGATGCAATTAAGTATAAATCTTTTAATCCACATCTTACTTCAAACGATACAACAGGGAATTGGATAGATTATTCTAAACAATATCTAAAACTTGCGATAGCTTCAGATAATCTTTACAGGATAACTTATGATGATTTAGTGAGTTGGGGAATAAATTTATCAAACATCAATCCTAAAACTTTCAAACTTTTTAATCGTGGTAAAGAGCAGCTAATTTTTGTTTATGGTGAAGATGATGAACAATTTAATCCTGGTGATTACATAGAATTTTATGCTGAACGCAATTATACTTACCAGAATTACAGACAGATTGTTGGTATTGGGCAGGATTATATTCAATATTTAAATAGATACACAGATACATCGATTGTCTGGTTAACTTGGGGAGGAACGGATGGGAAAAGAATAAATCTTGTGAATACTCATATTTCATCTTCAACAGATACGGTCAATTCTCATTTAGTAAAAATTCATCTTGAAAATGATGTTAGACTCTGGTATTACGATGCCGTTGTTCCGAGAGTACAGCTGCCTTTCTGGCAGGAGAATAAAACTTTTACATGGTTGGTTATTGAAAATTCTAGTTCGACTTCAGTCACATTTACTGCCAGAGATTTTTTGACCAACTCACCTGTATATGTTATAGCTCGTTTAATTAGTTACGCATCAAGTGGTGGAACGAGTGCTCATAAAAACGGAATAAGTTTAAACAGCACAACATCTCAAGACACAATTATTTATAATTTCAAGCAAACTGTAAACTTCTCAAAGACATTTAGTTCCAACCAGCTTGTTCAAGGAACAAATACAGTCAGAATATTTGGATTACCATCAGAAGCGTCATTTCATCAATCTTTAATTGACTGGGTGGATGTTGATTATTATAGACGAAATATCGCTGTTAATGATACTTTGATGATAATAATTCCCGATTCAGTACTTCAAACTGAAAGAGTTATTAGAGTTGATAATATTATTGATGTGAACAACTTGATTGTTTATAAGATATATCCTGAATTTAAAAAGTTTGTAAATTTTCAAGTGCAAGGAAGTAATCCATCTACAATTTATTTTATTGATACTATAAAAGGTGGTGATAAATACTTCATAACAACATCTTCTAAAACCAATCAACCTATCTTCAAAAAGCTTAAAACTTTTACAAACCTCAGGAATCCTTCTCGAGGAGCTGATTACATTTTAATATCAAATAAAATTTTAGAAAGTTCAGTGAATGTTTACAAAAATTTTATTCAAAATAATTACAATGTAAGAGTTGAGCTTGTTTTTGATGAAGATATATATGATGAATTTTCATTTGGTATGCTTTCCGCTGAGGCAATTAAAAGTTTTCTGATGAGTGCTTATAAAAATTGGACTCCACCAAAACCAAGTTTCCTTACAATTGTTGGAGATGCAAATTTTGATTATAAAGATGTTGTTTCTCCCACACCAATTCCCAGAAAGAAAAATATTGTTACTGCTTTTGGTTCTCCTGTGAGTGATATATGGTATGTAATGTGGGATACAATCAATGTTTATTTTCCACAGATGTTTGTAGGAAGAATTCCAGCAAATAACGATAATCAGGCTCTTTTCTACCTTCAGAAACACCAGACTTATGTGAGTAGAAAATTTGACGAGTTTAATAAACTATTCTTGATCTTTAGTGGTGGGGATGGTAATAAACCCAATGAAGTTGCACAGATTATTGCAACGAATAATTATTTGTTAAATAATTTAGTCAGAACTTCACCTTTATATGGACTTGGAACACATTTCTATAAAACTTTTAATCCTCCAACAAACTTTGGTCTTTATACTTTAGAAGAAGTACAACAAAAAATTGATGAAGGAGGATTATTTATCTCTTACATTGGTCATAGTGGAACAAGGACATGGGATAATTCAATTTCTGAAGTGGAACATCTTAAAAATAAATACAATGATAGATTCCCGCTTATAACTGATTTTGGTTGTTCAACAGGGAAATTTGCAGAACCGGATGTAGATGCTTTTGGAGAAATTTTTATCTGTCAATCACCGAACGGACAGGCAATCTCTTATCTGGGAAATTCAAGTTGGGGATATCTTTCAACATCATTGAGATTTCCAAAATATTTCTATGAGGCATTACTAAGAGATTCGATTAAAACAATTGGAAGAATACATACACTTTCGAAATTCAGACAATTAAATGAGACCGGTTTAAGTGATGTAAATCTTGTATTTACTTATTGTAATTTATTATTTGGGGATCCAATAATAGGTTTTCCAATTCCAGAAAAACCAAATCTTTCAATAAATGAATCAAAAATTTCTTTGATAACAGACCAACCTAACGATCAAATGGATTCTGTGAAATTCAGAGTAATTGTTTCGAATCTTGGTATTGTTACTGGTGATTCGATCAAAATTAGATTAGAGGATAGTTCGGGTGACTCAATTATATTCAATTCAGAATTTTATATTCCTTTTACAAAAAATTTCGACACACTTTTTATTTCAATTCCTGTGAATAATATCATTGGGAACAGAATTATCAAAATTATACTTGATCCGCAAAATTTAGTCAATGAGATTTATGAGGATGATAATTTAGCAGAATTCGATTATGTAATAAATTCAACCTCACTTAGTTCAATTGAAGCATCTGATTATTACAATACATATCGGGACACATTAATTGTATTGAATCCATTTATTAGACGATTAAATGATAATGAAAGAATTTTGTTGGAAATATCTTCATCAGAAAATTTTGAGCAACCCATTGGGGTTTATAAAAATTTTGATTCTTTAATTACCAGAATTCCTCTACCGAATTTGTTACCTAATCAAAGATATTTTTATCGAATGCGAACTGATAATTTATCTTCTTACTGGGCTAAGCCAAAATCTTTTATTCAAAAATTCCCTATCTATAAAATTTATACTGATAGACCACTAGATAATAAAACCGATTTTGTTTATAACAATACTTACTTTGATACCGTCTCAATGAGCTGGAAATTAAGTTCTGAAAGAACAACTCTAAGAATTCAATCAGCAGGTGCTCATGATGGTTCATTCGGTTCAATACAATTGAATGGTTATGAGCAACTACCTAATACTTACTATTGGGGTCTTGCAACTTCTATTATTGATTCGATTACTTTAAGACCATCCAATATAAGATACTTTCAAGTACCAGATGTTGGAGTTCGAGATTCGTTAATCAATTACATTAATAGCTTACCTGCAAATACCTTGCTTGCAATGACAGTTTCAGCGGATGCACAACAGAATATCATGAGCACAAGTGTAAGGAACACTATCAAACTGTTAGGAAGCAAATACATTGACAGCCTTAAATATCGTGAGAGTTGGTGTATTCTTGGTAAAAAAGGTGCGCCAATTGGTTCTGTTCCTGAAGATTCTAAAAAATTGTTCACTGGTGTTGCACAAATTGAGATTTCAAAAAATGTGACTTTTGATTCAGGATATGTAGTGTTTCCTGTTATTTCAAACTCGGGAAACTGGAAATATATAAAGCTTGAAACTTTGCGTCCTGAAAATTCAAGAATAATTTATCTTCCATTAGGAATTAGAAAAGATGGATTAGTTGATACTTTATGGAATTTACTAACTGACAGAGATTCAATATCACTATCATCTGTTGATGCAAAAGTCTATCCATCATTAAAACTCATCGCAAAATTATATGCGAACGAGTCAAAACAAACCCCTGAAATTTTTTCACTTGGATGTGAATTCGACCTTGCACCAGAACTGGCAGTTAATTATCAGACCATTTCATTGGATAAAGATTCAATTTCTCAGGGAGAATCAATTAACTACTATGCTAAAATTTTCAATGTTGGTCAATCCATAACTGATAGTTTTAGAGTTCTACTTGAATTAACCAAAAGTGATAATTATAATTTCATTTTAATAGATACTTTAATTTCAAATCTAAGTTCGGGATCTTTTATCTCTCTTTCTCATACTTACATGAATAAGATTTATGATGGCTTTGGTGAATTTAGTTTTCGTTTATCTATTGATGTTGATAATCAGATTAATGAATTATTTGAAAACAATAACTTTTACATTAAGAACTTCTATGTAAAAAAGGATACAACAACTTCAATTTCAAGTGCATCTGTTCTTTTGAAAATAAATAACAAGGAAATTCGTGATTGGGATTATGTAGAACCTGATGCATCAATTCAATTGGAGTTTAATTATCCAATATGGTTCCCCGTTACTGATACATCTGCAATTCAAATTTATCTCGATGTCTCGAGAGTTTATTCAAGTAATTTGGTTTATGATCACGATTCAACAATTAGAAAAATTTCAATTCTTTATCCGGTCAAACTTTCAAAAGGTGATCATAACTTAAAAGTATTTACTAAAGATGTTTATGGTCGAATTCAATCCGAGCCTGTACTCGATAAATATTTCAGAGTGACTGCTGATATGGAAATTCTGAGGGTTTATAACTTCCCGAATCCATTTTCTAATCAAACTTATTTCACTTTTGTTTTAACTCAAATTCCCGATGAACTAACAATCAAAATTTATACTGTCGCTGGAAGAATGGTTAAAGAATTGAAATTAAACTCCTTTGATCTGACTACAAACTTCAACAAAATTTTCTGGGATGGAAGAGATGAAGATGGCGATTTATTGGGCAATGGGGTTTACTTATATAAAGTAATTGCAAAAAAAGGTGACAAAACTAAATCAGTCATTCAAAAAATGGCAATTGTAAGATGAATAAAATGATTACACTAATTCTGGGATTAATATTTCAGATTAATCTAAATGGTCAAATCAAGAATGATATTCTCCCAATTGATTATTATATTTTGAAGGTTTTGCATTGAGCAATGGAATTCTATTGCGTTGGGGGACTGCAACCGAAGTCAATAACTATGGATTCGAAATTCAACGTGGTGATGGAAATTTGATTTTTAATTCAATCGATTTTGTACCCGGAAGTGGAAATTCAAATTCTCCCAAGCACTATGTTTATGTTGACTCTACCTTACCTTCAACAGACAATTATTTTTACCGACTGAAATAAATCGATAACGATGGGACATTTGCTTATTCGGACACTATTCATATCTTTTATCAACAATCAATTGTCGATGAAGGGAATAATTCGCCAATCAAGTTTTCCCTACGGAATGATTTAAAATCAAAAAATATTGAAATCGATGGACCAAATGATAATTTCAGGGGAGAAATGAATTTTGAAATTTACAACATCCTTGGAAAAAAATCTTCAGTAAAATCACATTCACTACGCCGATAATTTTTAATTACTCAAATCTTTCAAGTGGAATTTATTTTATCCGATTAACTCAAAGTCATCAAATACTATTTACTTCCAGGTTCAATCTTACTAAGTAATTTTTTCATAAAACTCTTATAATTATTAATTTAAAAAAAAAGGAGTTAAAATGAGAAAAGGTATACTCGTTATACTATTTGTTGCTGCACAGGCTTTTACTCAGTCCTTCCTCAATAATCAAAACCAATTTATGGGAGGATTAGGTTTAACCTATATTAACGGTGAGCCATATTATTTATTCAGCATTGCACCTGATATTGCGGTTGGGAAATTTGGTGTAGGACTTGATTTAAATTTTCGTTTCAACAGAGATTTCAACTTGAGAAATGAGGAATTTAATTCGTTTTCTGATTATCTAAGTTTGATTAAATATGTGCGTTATGGTTATAAAGGTGATCCATTTTACATTAGAGTGGGCGGATTGGATCGAGCAATTCTTGGTCAGGGAAACATAATTTATTACTACAACAACCGTGCTTCCTATGATAACAGAAAAATTGGAGTTGAGCTTGATATCGATTTTGGAAAATTTGGATTTGAGTCAGTTTATGGCGATTTAAGTGGAAAAGGTTTATTAGGTTTGAGAGGTTATACAAGACCACTTCAATTTACTGATCTCGCAAAAGTCCCTGTCATTGGAAATCTCGAAGTTGGTGCAACTTTAGCAACTGATTTGAATGACTATGCTGGAGTTACAAATGCTGTTATTGATCCATCAACTAAAAAATTGAAAGTTCTTGAAGACAAAGGTAACATTTCTATAGTAGGACTTGATGCTTTACTTCCAGTCGTCAAAACAAAAATTCTTAGAGTAAATCTTTACTCAAACTATACAAAAATTATTGACTTTGGAAGTGGTGCGACAATTGGTGCTGGATTTGCCTTTAATTTGTTTGGATTGGCTGGAATAGATCTGAAGTTTGAGCGATGGTTTAATGGTGATCAATTCATTCCAAGATATTTCAATCAAGTTTACGAAGTAAAGCGATTGATTGTTGATTCAGCAAATGGGTTTATAACAAGTAATGCAAAAGTACTTGAACAAACTCGTTCAATGGGAAATTCTTACTATGGTGAGTTGCTGGTTGATGTATTGAACTTCGTTCAAATTTTAGGATCCTATTCAAGATATGATAAGATTTCGAAATCAGGAATTTTGAGACTGCAAACTGATCTTTCACCTAAGAATGCAAGTTATGTTTTCAGAGCTTCCTATGATAAAATCAATATTGAAGATGAAAAAGATATTTTTACTCTGGATGATAGATCAATTTTAACAGCTGAGGTCGGTTATAAACCTTTGACCTATTTGTTGGTTTCGTTTTTATATCAATGGACATTTGCTCCCGAATATGATAAGGATGATAATATAATACGCTACAAAACACAAAAAAGGATTGAACCAAGAGTATCTCTTGTATTTCCACTCAACATTGGCGGTAGAAAATAAAACACTTAATGCAAAAGAATGTTGGAGGTCAGATTTAGTCTGGCCTCTTTTTTTAAATAACCGTTTCGAGCCATGAACGAAAAGAATTGACAGTCTCAAAATGCAATGGATTTAATTTCACGACTTCATCTTTTGCATAAGAATCCCACACAACTGAAGCAATATTTACCCCTGCTTCTTTAGCAGCAATAATATCTGCAACTGAGTCACCAACCATTAGAACTTTCTCTTTAGGTAGATTGAAGTGATTTAAAAATTTATAAATTCCCTCAGGATTAGGTTTGTGATTTTTTACATCATCACCAGTTATTATCAAATCAAAAAACTTTTCAATGCCAAGAATTTCCAGAGTAATTGTAGTAGTCTTTTTCCCTTTACCTGTAAAAATAGAAGTGTGAATATTTTTAGATTTAATCATTTTAAGTATATCAACAATTCCCGGATAGAGATCAGCCATTCGTGGATGTTTTTCCTGGTAGAACTTATAATACTCATCATACACTTCTTTGAATTTGTCTCCATTAAATTTTTCTTTGAGGATTACATCTTCAGTGGGACCAAACATCGCAATAATTTCTTCATCTGAATAAGTTCTGCCTTCATATTTCTGGGCGATGTGATTAAATGTTGCAAAAATCAATTCGTTGGTTGATGTTAATGTTCCGTCGATATCGAAAATTATTCCTGTATATTTTTTCATTTCACTCATTGATTAATTTTCACTCTATAAATTTCTCCATCCATGTTTGAAACGATTACTTCATTTTGATTTAGTTTTACGATGTTATTAAGTCTTGCATTTCCCAGAAAAAATGAATTAATCAGCTTGCCTGTTTTGGAATCAACTACATAAAGATTACCATTTTTCGCTGGAACCAAAATTTTGTTCTGAAAAAATGAAAGCGGGATTGGATTTGTGTCAAGACCATAACCTATAAAAGATTTCCAGAATAATTGAGGTGTGGAACCACTCAACGAGACTGCATAAAGTGTATCTACGAGACCTTTGACAAATAGTGTTTTCTTTTCATCATCAATTCCAATCGATTCCCACGCATTAAAATCATTGGACCGAAACACAGTTCTGCCAGTTTTCAAATCTATTCCAGAAATAAATTTGTCAGGAGTTGAAACAAATATTCTATCAAACTTATCGATTACTGGAAAACAAGCAGCAGGTGAGTAATAAAAATTTTTGTTCTCCATCCATTTCCATTCAACTGAAATTGAATCACCTTTGTGAACAACCAAATTGTAAAGGAAATTATCCCAGTTACCAATTAATATGTTCTGATTAAAAGTGAAAGGAATTGTTTCAAAATTCCTTTCCGCAACTTTCTTCCTGATTATTTTATCACTTTTCAAATTGATTATTTGAACGCAACCATCATTTGTAAAAACAACCAATCTGTCTTTAACGATTACAGGGGTTGCAATGATGTAAGAATTTAGATTATACTTCTTAATTAACTTTCCATTTTTTTGATTGAGAATAAAAATACTTCCATCAGAACCTGCGAAGATTATTTTGTTTTTATATACAACAGGTTTAGCGAAAAAAGGAGTTGCGAAATATTTTTCCCAGTTGATTCGACCAGTTAGAGATATTGAATAAACATAACCATTCAAATCCGCAAGTAGTAAATTTTTTCCAATCAAAACTCCTGTTTTCACAAGAGATGTTTTTGAATCGAAAATTCTTTTAATGTCTGATTTAACTGAGTCCATTTGAATTTTTTCCAGATCTTTTTCAGAACTAATTTTATACAACGAGTTCTGATACCATAATTTTTTATTCTCTAAGTTGTGCGTTTCGATCCAGACGCTGTCATTTTGAAGTTTCACAAGATTAAATCCTGGTGATTCAGACTTACTCAAACTTGACCTTCCCATCACACCTTTGATTCCATCAGAGTTTAATGAACGATTTGAATGACCATGACCAACCAGTATCAAAACTTTATCAAATTTATTTAGCAATCTGAGTAATTCTCTATTGTTGTCAATTTCAGAGTTTGCCGGGTGATGAACCGTTAAAATAACTTTCGTTGAAGAAGATAGTTTACTCAGTTTGTGTTTCAACCATTCAATATCTTCGGGTGCAATGTGTCCGCCGCCTCCTCGCAAAGGGATTCCACTATTGATTCCAATAAAACAATAATCATTATAAAGAAAGAAAAACCTGTTATCACCAAAAATCTGGGAAAATTTTGTACATCCAGATTCGCTCCATTTTGTATCGTGATTGCCTGGAATAATGAAGTAAGGTCGATTTAATTTTTCAAAAATCTTTTTGGCAGAGATGAGTTCTTTATCTGAACCTTTTTCAGCTATATCTCCTGAGATAATTGTAAAGAGTACATTTTGTTTGTTTATCACGTTCACAACTTTCAAAAGATCTTCTTCTGCACCGGGTGAACCAATGTGGGTATCCGAAATCCAACCAAAGATGATCTGAGAAAATAAATTAGAACAAATGAAAAGCATAATGATTGCTGATTTTGATATTAAATTTTTCATTTCACTTTATTCTTTTTTCTAAACTAAAAATAAAATTCTAATTCGGTTTTATTGAACCACTGCTGAAGAATTTTGATTATGAAGTGGTTGCATGCTCTCTTAAATTTTGTAACCAAGTCTATTTTTTGCGTTCTAAACCAGAGTAATAATTTTGTTTAATTTGATAAGTTAATGCAAATTTTCATCTAAAATTAAATTTCAATTATTGAAAAATATCTAAGTTCAATGATATATTGAAAAAAATAATTTAGTTTATTCCTTTGTATATCTTCACTCAGATTAACTTAATTTCATGAAGAAAGAGATTATGTCTGAATTCAGGAATTTTTGCATTATTGCTCATATTGATCACGGTAAATCAACTTTAGCCGATAGATTACTTGAAAGAACAGGAGCCATAACTGAAAGAGAACTTGTGGATCAGGTTCTTGATGATATGGATCTTGAGCGTGAGCGAGGGATTACTATAAAGTCTCATGCTGTTCAAATGAAGTATCAACATACCGATGGGAAACAATATATCTTAAATCTCATCGATACTCCTGGTCATGTCGATTTTACTTACGAAGTTTCTCGTTCACTTGCTGCATGCGAAGGTGCTCTGCTGGTTGTCGATGCTTCTCAGGGAGTTGAAGCTCAAACAATCAGTAATCTTTACATGGCAATTGAAGCGGGACTTGAGATTATTCCAGTCATAAATAAAATTGATTTACCAAGTGCTGATATTGAAAATGTCTCGCAGCAAATAATTGATTTGATTGGATGTAAGAAAGAAGAAATAATACTTGTTTCAGCCAAACAAAAAATCGGTGTTGATGAAGTTCTAAAAGCAATTGTTGGAAGAATCCCGCCGCCTGTTGATGGAAAAAATAAACCTTTGCGTGCTTTAATTTTCGATTCTAAATATGATACATATCGAGGAGTGATAACTTACATCAGAATTTTTGATGGTGAAATTCGAGAAGGTCAAAAAATAAAATTTTTCAGAACATCAAAAACTTTTATTGCTGAAGAAGTAGGTATTTTAGAATTAAAACCAGTTAGAACTGGATATCTCGAATCGGGAAATGTTGGTTATTTGATTGCTGGTGTGAAAGATGTTCACGATACAAAAGTTGGAGATACAATCACTAATATTGATAATCCAGCAACCGAACCGCTCCACGGTTACAAAGAAGTCAAACCTATGGTTTTCAGCGGACTCTATCCAACCAATAGTGATAAGTATCAAGAACTTCGTGATGCTCTCGATAAGTATGTTTTAAATGATGCTGCTTTAACCTATCAACCGGAAACTTCTGCTGCCCTTGGATTTGGTTTCCGATGCGGATTTTTAGGATTGCTCCACATGGAAATTGTTCAGGAAAGGTTATCACGAGAGTTTAATCAGGACATAATCACGACAATTCCCAATGTTGAGTATCATGTAACTAAACGAAACGGTGAAAAAATTATTGTTGATAATCCTGCTCACATGCCACCTCTTGGTGAAATTGATTTTATAGAAGAACCATTTGTGAAAGCTCAGATTGTCACACCTGGTGAATTCGTTGGAAGTATAATGAAACTATGCATGGATCGAAGAGGAATTCATAAAAGTACAACTTATTTAAGTTCGACTCGAGTAGATATGCAATATGAATTACCACTTTCAGAAATAATCTTTGACTTTTATGATAAGTTGAAATCAATCTCTCGTGGTTACGCATCGTTTGATTATGAGTTTATTGGTTATCGCGAATCAGATCTTGTGAAAGTTGAGATTCTTTTAAATGGAGATCCTGTTGATGCATTTTCTTTCATTGTTCATAGATCTAAAGCGTATGAATGGGGAAGAAAGTTGTGTTCAAAACTTAAGGAGTTAATTCCACGACAATTATTTGAAGTCGTTATTCAAGCAGCAATTGGAAGTAAAGTCATCGCTCGTGATGTAATCAAACCTTTAAGGAAAAATGTTCTTGCAAAATGTTATGGCGGTGATGTGACAAGAAAAAGAAAATTACTTGAGAAACAGAAAGAAGGTAAGAAGCGTATGAAGCAAGTCGGAAATGTGGAAATTCCACAGGAAGCATTTCTGGCTATTCTTTCAATGGAAGATTAAAAATATTAGTAAAGGAGTAATAATGGATTGGTTCAAAAATTATTTTGAAAAAAGAAGAGAAAGAAAACGAATTAAAGAAGAACAAAAAGCAAAGAGAACAGCTAAGGAAAAATTTATTGATAATGTGAAAAACTTACTTTGGGCTGCGGTTGCCGCATTAATCTTAAAAACCTTTGTTGTTGAAGCTTATACAATTCCAACTGGTTCGATGGAAGACACTTTACTTCCAGGTGATTTTCTTCTCGTGACAAAATTCACATTGGGTGCAACAACTCCAAGAAATATTCCTTTCACAAATGTTGCACTGCCTTATTATCAATTCCCAAAATTAAAAATTGTGAAAAGAGGTGATGTGATAGTTTTTGAATATCCAGGTGATAGAGACGAGCTGCGTCATGTAGAAATTATGAATTACATCAAAAGATGTGTTGGGATTCCTGGTGACACAATCACAATTGTTGATAAAGTATTGTATGTAAACGGAGAGTTATTTCCACCTCCGCCAAAAATGAAATTTCTAAATCCAGTACCAACGCCAAGAGGAGTTGGTAATCCATTCATCTTTCCAAGATTTTCTAACTTTAATGAAGATAACTATGGACCTCTTTATGTTCCTAAAAAAGGCGACACGATACAATTATCGTTACAAAATATAGAACAATATCGAACTTTAATTAATCGAGAGTATGGTCGTGAAGTGGTAAGTGTAAGAGGTGATGAAATTTTTATTGATGGAAAACCAGCTAAAACTTATGTGATTAAAAAGAATTATTACTTCATGATGGGTGATAACAGAGATGATAGTGCGGATAGTCGTTTCTGGGGATATGTTCCTGAAGATTTAATAATTGGTGAGCCGTTAATTATTTACTGGTCATGGGATAAAGAACTGCCGCTATTCCCTGATTTCTTCAAAAAGTTGTCAACCGTTAGAATTAAACGAATTGCAAAATTGATCACGAATTAAATTGTAAAATCAATGAATTTAAAGTTTATTGGTTTCTTTCTGATAATTTTACTGACGGCAGGACTTTCATCTCAAAAAAAATATTTTATCTTTTTCAAAGATAAAGGTGAAGCCAATAGAACTTATTTCAACAAATCTTCAATTGAATCTGAGCTCTCAAAAAGTTTCTCTCCAAAAGCACTCAAAAGAAGAAGAAAAGCTTTAAATGGTCAATTTTTTCTTTACGGTGATTATCCGATTTACGAACCTTACATCAAAGCAATTGAAAATCTGGGAATAAAAATTATTAACAAATTAAACTGGTTCAATGCTGTTTCTTGTTATTTAGATGAAAATCAAATTGAGATAATTCAATCTTTTGAATTCGTTGAAAAAATTGAGAGAGTTAAATCTTTTAAGAAAAAATTTGATGATGAAATTTTGCTGGAAGAAACTCTCTCAAAAGTTACAAACGATTACGGAAACTCTTTTACCCAACTAAATCTCTCCGAAATTCCAGCAGTTCATTCAAAAGGAATAACTGGTGAGAATGTAATTATTGGTTTGCTTGATTCTGGATTCAGATGGAAAACACACGAAGCAATTGAAAATACAAATGTAATCGCTGAATATGATTTTGTATTTCAGGATTCTGTAACAGCAAACGGACCTAATGATCATCCTTCACAGGATATTCATGGAACAATGATTCTTGGAATTATTGCCGGCAAAAAAGATGGTAAACTCTATGGTGCATCTTATAACTCAAAATATATCCTTGCGAAAACAGAAGACATTCGAAGTGAAAGAAGAATAGAAGAAGATAACTACGCTGCAGCTTTAGAATGGATGGAAAGATTAGGAGTTGATGTTACAAGTAGCTCTCTTGGTTATAGTGAGTTTGATGATCCAATGGAAAGCTATACTTATCGGGATATGAATGGAAGAACAACAATTGTTGCAAGAGCTGTTGATTCTGCTTTTGTTCGTGGTGTAGTGACAGTGACTGCTGCAGGTAACGAATTCAATTCCCCATGGAAGTACATAGTTTCTCCAGCTGATGCTAATTATGTTCTCGCAGTAGGTGCGGTGTATTCTAATGGATATATTGCTGGATTTTCGTCTCGAGGTCCAACAAGCGATGGAAGAATCAAACCCGATGTTTGTGCAATGGGTGTTTCTATTTATACAGTTTCACCAGGAACTTATTTAAATTATACAACAGCAACAGGCACATCCGCAGCAACTCCAATTGTAGCTGGAATTGCAGGACTCTTAATTTCAAATTATCCAGAGATTGATCAATATCAGGTGAGGGATATAATTAGAAAAACAGCAAGTCAAGCAAATAGACCTGATACTATTTATGGCTGGGGAATTGCAAATGCAAGAAAAGCTGTTTCTTATCCTGTTCTAATCTCACGTGGAAGTTTAACTTATTTATATAAAACTTTTATTGATTCTTTAGCAATTGATAGTGTGATTACTGTTTTGACAGATGAAGATGGTGCACTTTTAAGTTCACGAAAGATGTTTATAGAAAATCAGATTAAATATAGAGTTGATTTATCTGACCTTGATGAAAATAAAATATATGGATTTTACTTTGAAGTAGTAACAGCAAATAAAAAACTTCGAGTTCCAGATGATAATCTTTACTATTTGTTAAAATTGAAATCAAAACAAATTGATTTAATTCAATTAAATCCTATAAATCTTACTACATTCGATCTTGAACAAAACTATCCGAATCCTTTCATCTCCAAAACAAACTTTAGATTCAAATTACCTGTTGATGATGTAGTTGATTTCGAAATTTATGATATACTTGGAAGAAAAGTCAGAACTCTAATCAGCAATAGTTTCCTTTCAAAGGGAGTGTATCAATCATTTTTCTGGGATGGAAGAGATGACGACGGTCGACCTGCAGCCAATGGAATTTATTTGTATCGGTTCAAATCGAAAAACTTTAACCAAACAAAAAAAATGATACTATTAAGGAATTATTGATATGTCAGACTCAATAACTCAAGCAGAAAATTTTTTGAATGATTATAAAAGATTTTCAAAAACAGATATTAAAAATGAACTCGATGTCTTTAATCTAATTGAAACAATTTTCAGGTTGGAAAACACGCAGCTTTTGGAAGATATTTCCTTCTCTGCAAAATACTGTTCGGGACTTCTGAAAATCTTGAGTCAGACAGAAGCTGATGTCTCGGATGATTACAAAAAGGAAATGGAAAAAAATTTGGCTGAGGCTCTTGATCAAATAAAATCTAAACTTAATGAAATGATTTCAGGCTTTAACGAATTTGAAAGAGAGAGTTTTAGAAGAAGATTTTTTGAGATGAGTCAGGCAAGTTTTAATAGGCTGCTTTCTTTAATAAATGATTTTAGTGGAATCAAACTCTTTTTGAATGAAAGGAAAAGAACACAAAATCAATTTTAGTCTTTCACAATCACACCAGAATTATTGAGTAATTTTACAAATTCATCAATTTTATCAATTCGAACATTTACCTCACATAGAACTTTTTCAGTATAAGAAATTTTCATGGAATCAATTGAGAATTCATTTAAAATGTTTTTCACTTTTTGATATACAGGGTAGTCTAATTCTATATGAAAAGTTTTTGATTCAAATTTTTCAACAATCTTGGCTTCGTTGATTACTTTCATACTAATGTCAAAATAAGCTTTAGCAAGAGGTCCAGTTCCCAGTTTTGTTCCACCAAAATATCTGATCACATACAATGCACATCTGGATAGTTTCTTAATTTTCATAGCAGTGTATATTCTTAATCCAGCTGTTCCACTTGGTTCACCATCGTCATAGTAATGATAGTTAATTTCATCTAAAATATAAGCATAGCAAATATGTCTGGCTTTTGGATTTTCTTTCCAGAGTTTGTTTAAAAACTCCTGAAATTCATCTTTTGAATTTATTGGAATTAGAATTCCGATGAATCTGGAATCTTTAACAAAGATTTCAGAAGTATAAATTTCATTAACAGTAAAATAGTTCATTGTTTTTCCAATTCGTTTTATTTGAAAATCAAAATTATATTATTTAATATGAAAGTTAAATTTGTGAGATAATTATTACTATATGGAATACATTATAATTCGCGGCGCAAGAGAACATAATCTTAAAAATTTAGACCTCGAAATTCCTCGAGAAAAATTTATTGTTATAACTGGTCTATCTGGTTCAGGAAAATCATCACTTGCCTTTGATACAATTTATGCCGAAGGTCAGAGAAGATTTCTTGAAAGTCTTTCAACTTATGCTCGGCAATTTCTGGGAAATATGGAAAAACCCAATGTTGATTTCATCGATGGATTAAGTCCTTCAATTTCAATTGAACAAAAATCAACTTCTGCCAATCCGAGATCAACCGTCGGCACAATCACTGAGATTTACGATTTTCTAAGATTACTTTTTGCACGAGTCGGAAAACCGCATTGCCCCAATTGTGGTAATCCTGTTGAGAAAATGAGCAGTGAACAAATTTATGAGTCTATTTTCCACACTTTCTTCGGTAAGAAAGTTGAGATTCTTGCTCCAGTTGTTAGAGGCAGAAAAGGGCATTACCGTGAACTTTTTGAAGATATTTTGAAAGATGGATTTTTAAAAGTTAGAGTAGATGGTAAATTAAAAGAAATTGTGAAAGGAATGAAAGTTGAGCGATACAAAATTCACAACATCGAAATTCTGGTTGATAAAGTTGAAGTTCTAAGAAAATCTGAAAGAAGAATCAAAGAATCACTTGAAATTGCTCTAAATTATGGAACTGGAATTGTAATCATTTCTGAAGGAGAACACGAAAAAATTTATAACAGAACACTTGCCTGTATAAATTGTGGAATAAGTTTATTGGAACTTGCACCAAATTCATTTTCATTCAATTCGCCCTACGGTGCATGTCCTGCTTGCGAAGGACTTGGTTATAAAAAGGCAATCGATCCAGAACTCGTAATTACAGATTGGCAAAAATCTATAAATGAAGAAGCTATTGCCCCTTTTGGTAAACCGAGAGATAACTGGTTTTTTAATCAACTAAGAGCATTAGCTGAGACCTACAACTTCGATTGTGATACTCCACTCATTAAGCTACCGAAAAAAATCAGAGATATTCTGCTCTATGGTTCAGGAAATGAAAGACTTGAATTCAAATACAAACTCGGGACAGGTGAATTTGTAACTTACTCACACAGGTTTACTGGTGTTATTAATCAACTTCAACACACTTACGAAACAACTACTTCAAATAATGTTCGTGAATGGATTGAAGCTTACATGTCAACTTCTGTTTGTCCAGAATGTAATGGATATAGATTAAAGAAAGATTCTTTAAGTGTTAAGATAGGTGGAAAGAATATTGGTGAGCTTTCAGAACTCTCAATAAAAGATTTAAAAAATTTTATGGAGAATTTGAAATTTACGGGTCGTGAAGAAGAAATTGCCCGTCAGGTCTTGAAAGAAATTAATATGCGACTTGATTTCTTGCTGAATGTTGGATTAGAATATCTCACACTCAACAGAAATGGAACAACACTTTCGGGCGGTGAATCACAACGAATCAGACTTGCAACTCAAATTGGGTCTCAATTAGTCGGCGTTTTATATGTCCTTGATGAACCAAGCATTGGATTACATCAACGAGATAATATCAAATTGATTAACTCTTTAAAACAACTTCGAGATCTTGGCAATACAATTATAGTTGTTGAACATGATAAAGAAACGATTCTTAACTCTGATTATCTCATTGATCTTGGACCTGGTGCAGCTCAGCATGGAGGTCAAATTGTTTTGCAGGGTGAATTAAAAAATTTGTTGAGAAACGGAGACCAATTATCTTCTAATTCAATCACACTTCAATATCTGCTGAACAAAAAATTTATCCCTTTCAATCTTAACCCAAGAAATGGAAACGGGAATTATATTACCTTAAAAGGAGCAAGAGGAAATAATCTTAAAAACATCACAGTTAAGTTTCCACTCGGAAAATTTATTTGCATCACTGGAGTTAGCGGCTCGGGTAAATCCACACTTATCAATGATACTCTGGCAAGAATTCTATTTAAAAAGTTTTATAACTCTAAACTAGTTCCATTGCCTTACGACTCAATTGAAGGACTCGAAGAAATTGATAAAGTAATTGAAATTGATCAATCTCCAATTGGCAGGACACCTCGTTCAAATCCAGCGACTTATACAAGTTTGTTTGCGTTGATAAGAGATTTATATGCTCAGTTACCGGATTCAAAAATTCTTGGATATAAACCGGGAAGATTCAGCTTTAATGTAAAAGGTGGCAGATGTGATGAATGTGAAGGTGACGGTGTTAAAAAAATCGAAATGAATTTTTTGCCGGATGTTTATGTGCTTTGTGATGTCTGTAAAGGAAAACGGTATAACAAAGAAACACTCGAAGTTAAGTACAAAGGTAAATCAATTGCTGATGTTCTTGATATGACAGTCGAAGAAGCTCTGCATTTCTTTGAAGATTTACCAAGAATTCACAGAAAATTAAAAACTCTTTATGATATAGGACTTGGTTACATTCGTTTGGGTCAGCAAGCAACGACTCTTTCGGGTGGTGAAGCTCAAAGAGTAAAACTTGCAACAGAACTTTCAAAAGTTCAAACAGGAAGAACTCTTTATATTCTCGACGAACCGACAACAGGGTTGCATTTTGAAGATATCAGAATTCTTCTTCTTGTTTTGAATGGACTTGTTGATAAAGGAAATACAGTGATTGTGATTGAGCATAATCTTGATGTAATTAAATCAGCTGATTGGATTATAGATTTAGGTCCCGAAGGTGGCGATAAAGGTGGGTATGTTGTTGCAGAGGGAACTCCACTCGATTTGACAAAAGTCAAAGAAAGTTATACCGGTCAATTTCTTAAATTGGAACTTGAAAATAAAAATTAAGAGGGTCGTTATGAGCAAAAATTTATTTATACTTTTTATAATAAGCAGCACAATAATTTACGCTCAACCAAGACGAGCGGTTATGGCAAATCCACTTGGTTTATTCTGGGGAGTTATGAATGTGCAATATGAATTTCGTTATGACAACGATAACTCAATTGCACTTCGCGCAAATTTTGTTGGATATGATATTGGTTCTTTTTCAAATTTAGCGTTTGGTTTTGGTGGAGCTTATCGATGGTATCAGGATTCAAAACCTGTGGTTGGATTATGGTATGGTCCATCTGCTGATATTTTGTTCTGGAATGCAAAAGAAAAATATCTAATTACACCTGTGACTCATTCAAGCACTTTCCTTGGAGTGGGTGGAGATATTGGTTATAAATGGAATTTCAATCAATTTGGTGTAGAAGTTTTTGGTGGATTAAGATATTATTTCGGTCAGATTGCAGGATTGTCTTTTGGTGGTGCTTCTTTGATTGCAGGATTAAATCTTGGCTATCTCTGGTAAGATTGAAAGGATTAATATGAGTAAATATGAAGATTTTCATCTTTTTCGTAGTCAAATGAATGAAAAAATATTGAACTCTGGCTTCAGTGATTTCAAAAAATTTTTTGCCCTTGATACAAAAGCATATCACGAAGGTTCAGTTCCATCAAAGTATAAAGAAATGATGGGTCTTGTTGCATCAATGGTTCTGAGATGTAACGATTGCGTCTTTTATCATCTTGAACAATGCATCAAACTTGGTGCAACAAAAGAAGAACTTTATGAAGCTATGAATATTGCATTAATAGTAGGTGGTTCAATTGTTATCCCTCACTTGAGATATGCATTCTCAGTTCTGGATGAAATAATCGAGAAAAACAAATGATTGTAATCTCGCCTAAATACATAATTACGATGAATCGTAATTATGAAATCCTATCTAATCACTCCGTACTCATTAATGAAAACAAAATAGAAAAAATCGATAAAACAGATAGACTTGAACAGTACGCAAAAGAAAACAGCATCAAAATCATCAATGCTAATGATGAAGTCTTAATACCTGGTTTTATTCAAACCCATATTCATCTTTGTCAAACTATCTTTCGAGGTTTAGCTGATGATCTTGAGTTACTCGATTGGCTTCAAATGAAAATTATGCCTTATGAATATGCTCACAACAAAGATTCAATTAAATATTCAGCACTGCTTGGAATTAGTGAATTGATTAGATGTGGAACAACAACAATTCTTGATATGGGCAGTTTACATCATTCAGACATAATTTTTGACCAATTGATTTCAACCGGTCTGAGGGCATTTCATGGCAAGGCAATGATGGATATCAATACACTTTATTCTAAACTTTCCGAATCGACTGAAAGTGCACTCAAATCGTCAGAAGAACTAGCAAAAATTTTTCACAATTCTGCGAATGGAAGGATTAAGTATGCTTTTGCTCCAAGATTCATTTTAACATGTTCAGATAATTTGTTAAGAGAAACAAATCAGATGTTGAATGATTTTCCTAATTCACTTTTTCACACTCACGCAAGCGAAAACAAATCTGAACTTGATGCAGTTCGAAAAAGAACAGGAAAAGATAATATTGAAAGTTTTGAAGAATTAAATATACTCAATGATAAAAGTTGTATTGCTCATTGCATCTGGTTAAATGAAAATGAAATTCAATTGATGAAGAAAAGAAATGCACGAGTTCTTCACTGTCCATCTTCCAACTTAAAACTTGCATCAGGAATTGCAAACATTCCAAGATATCTGAAAGAAAACATTTCTGTTTCACTCGGTGCTGATGGTGCACCTTGTAACAACTATCTTGATATCTTTGTTGAAATGCGGCTTGCTTCACTAATTCAAAAACCATTTCATGGCCCTACAATAATGGATGCAAAAACGGTTTTTGAACTGGCAACACTCGGCGGTGCAAAAGCATTGCATATCGACAAGTTAGTTGGAAGTATTGAAGAAGGGAAAATTGCAGACCTTGTTTTGCTTGAACTCAATCAAATTCATAACTCAGTTTTGATTTCGGAAGAGAATTTGTACTCAACGATAGTTTATTCATGTGATCATACTAACATAAAGAGTGTGATGATTGATGGGAATTGGGTTTATTTTAATCGCGAGTTCAAAACTCTTGATGTTGATGAAGTTAAACAAAAATCAAGTGAAGAACTCAGAACACTCTTAAATAGAGTTAACTGATTTATATGAAATTAATTTTTGCAACCAACAATCCACATAAATTAAAAGAAGCACGGGAAATTCTTTCTGACCTGAATGTCGAAGTTCTAGCGCTTCAAGATTTGAATTTGAATGTTCAGGTTACTGAAGATGCACCAGATTTTGAAGGCAATGCAAAGAAAAAGGCTCACACAGTTTTTGAATTGACAAATATTTCAACTTTTGCTGACGATTCTGGATTAATGGTTGACGCATTAAATGGTGAACCTGGAATCTATTCATCTCGCTATGCAGGTGTTGAACATGACTATCAGGAGAATAATGAAAAACTTCTTCAAGAACTCAAGGCTAAACCGAAACCGCACACGGCAAAATTCATATGCGTTATAAACTTTAAATCGAAAGATGAAGATGAAATTTTTATTGGGGAAGTTACTGGTGAAATTATTGATGAACCAAGAGGAAACAATGGTTTTGGTTATGATCCATTATTCAAACCTGATGGTTTTGAATTAACTTACGCTGAACTTCCTTCTGAAATTAAAAATAAAATCAGTCATCGATACAAAGCTCTGGTGAAATTAAGAGAGTACTTGAGTAGGAAATATTTTTCCGGATGAATTTTTGAAGAAATCTTTTGTGAAGTCAGTTGTAATCGGGAGTTTTTTTAGCTGTGTAGAGTTTCACAATTCCGAAAGTTAGATTTTCAACTTTAATTTCTCTGAAACCTGATTTAATCATTTCACTTACAATATCCTTTTCCTGTTCGAAGAAATTTACTGAAAGAGGAAGATATTTATATGCTGATTCATCTTTTGAAATGATGCGGCCAAGAAAGGGAAGAATTTTTTCAAAGTAAAACTTGTAAAGAGTAAGAAGTAGTCTATTTTTTGGTAAACCAAATTCGAGAATAACTAATTTTCCTCCTGATTTTAAAACTCTAAACATTTCATCTAAAGCTTTTTGAGAATCGTAGAAATTTCGTATCCCAAAAGAAATTGTGATAAGATTTACAGATTCATCTTCAAGTTGAATATTTTCTGCCTCACCAATAATAAGTGTGAACTTTGATTGATCAAGATTTTTTTTGATAATTTTCTCACGAAAAACTTTCAGTGAATTTTCCGCAATATCATAACCGATTACATTACATTTAAATTTTTTGTAAACTTCAATTCCAAAATCACCTGTACCTGCAGCAAGATCCAGACAGACATCATTTTGATGTAAATAAATATTTTTTAGTGATCTTTTACGCCAGTAAATATCAATACCAAAACTCAAGAAATGATTTAAGAAATCATAGGTTCTATAAATCGAGTTGAACATATTTTTGACAAACTCTCTTTTCTGAGTTTGGTCGGCTAAATTAAGTTTATTTAATTTCTTATTCGAACTCATTATCTTTGCTCTGTCAATTGGAGAATTAAAAATGGATACATACTTAAAAGCCATAAGAGAAAAAGTTTGTTCAATTTGTGTTGATTCAGATGAAAATGGAAAATGCAAAATGACAGATGATGAGAGCTGTGCTGTTGAGTTATATATTGATAAAATTGTTGATGTTGTTCATTCAGTTCAAAGTGATAAGGTGTCTGATTATGTCGATGCACTTCATCAAAAAATTTGTGTGGAATGTCGTGGCAGTTCAGAAAGATGTAATTTAAGATTGGATGTGAATTGCAGTCTTGATAGATATTTTCCACTGATTGTCGATGTAATTCAAAATGTTGATCGTAAATTATATTCATCTTAAACCCATTCAGGAATTCTTCTGTTAGTGTAAGAATTCCACCATCGATAAATTTTTCTTCCTGACCACAGAGTAAAAATTGCGAAAAGAGTTCCCGCAATCAAATCAATCACATAATGATATCTCAAATAAACTGTTGAAAAAATCAAAAGAGAGCCAACTACTAACATAAATCGTTTTGTTCTGCTGTTAAATTCTACAGCTGCGTACATCGTTAGCAATGTCATCTGAGTGTGTCCAGACGGAAACACATCCCGTTGCACTAATTCATGCGGATTAATTGTACCCTTTGGAATAGATTCACCAATATTGACGAATTCTCTCAGAAATGGAGTCAAAAATAAACCTGGCAATTCATTATCTATATTAAAAAAATTGTGAAGCGTAAATCTTGGTCCCACAGCTGGCATTGAAAAATATCCTAAGTAAGAAAGGAAAAATCCATAAACAATTAAAAATGCGGCAAACTCAAACTCATCATATTTTTTACTTCTCAGCAAATCTACTCCAACTATGATTGGTAAGAGATAAAAAGAAGTATACACAACTTGAAGAATTTCTGTTAATAATGGATGAGAGAATTTTTCTAAAAACTTTGTGGGATCGGTTCCAAAGATAAATCGATCGATTTTGATAAGAAGTTCATCATAATCAACTGGATGAATGGGATGAACCAAGAAATAAAGTTGTTTGAAAGTTATAAAAATCATTGGTGCCAGATACCAGATGTGAATGTTTCGCCAGAATGAGTTGTTTTGTTTGTAATCCTGATAAGCAACAATGAACACAAATATTATCATTAGGATTTCAATTGTTAACAAAGAAATTGTGTGAACAACTCGTTCATGGAAAATTAAATTCATGAAAATCAGGAATAAATAAAAAATCACAGCACAGAGATCAAAAACATTCAAAGCTTTAATATATTTCATCATAAAAAATTAAGATTGGTTTAATTGTTTGATTTTAATTCAGCAAAATTTTTTGCAAGATAAAAAAAATCGATTAGAGTTAGCTCTTCCGCTCTCTTTGAGAAATCAAAATCGAGTTGGAAGAATTTTATTTTCAAATCTCCCCTTAAGTTAGAAAAAATTTTTTGAAGTGAATTTCTGAGGGTTTTTCTTCGTTGATTAAAAGCTGCTTTAACAATCTGTCTGAAAATTTTTTCTTCTTCTGAAGTAAGTGGAATTTCTTTTTTGATTTTCAAATGAATAACAGCAGATTCTACTTCAGGTTGTGGATAAAAAACATTCTTGGAAACATTGAAAAGATTTTCTGGTTCAGAATAAAATTGAGCAAAAACACTTAAGATTCCATAATCTTTCGTCTTAGGTTTTGCAATAATTCGTTCAGCTACTTCTTTCTGAATCATGAATACAGCATCTTTAACGATTTTATAATTATCAAAAATCTTAAAAATTATCTGACTCGTTATGTAATAGGGAATATTTCCAACAATTCGAAATTTTGAATCAAAAAATTCTGAACTGAAGTCGCAATCGAGTATATCTTTATTTATAATTCTTATGTCGGGAAATTTATTTCTTAATTCTTCAATTAATTCATTATCAATTTCAACAAGGACGAGATTTTTTGAGTGACGATAAAGTTCTTCAGTAAGTGCACCTTTGCCTGGACCAATTTCCACAATAAAATCTTCAGCCAATGGAGAAATTGCTTTTATGATTTTTTTAGTGATGTTTTTATCAATTAAAAAATGCTGCCCATATTTTTTCTTAGATTTAAAACTCATTTTGCTGATATTTGATTATGTATGGTTTGTAACGATCAAAATTACTTTTGAGATAAAGTAAATTCTCTTCAAAAGTTTTAGGTAATAAATTAAACGATTTCATTCTATCAAAATTTAAATGAAGTCGCTTTGCCATTTTATATTCTTTGAAATTCTCGCAGGATTCTTTGAGAATTAAATCTTTGTTCAAGTCAAAAATTTCTGCAGTTTTATAAAGCATCTCAAATCTTGATAGATTCTCGAATCCACAGAAATTCATTACTGAGTTATCGGGTAATTTTAAATTCAAAAATTGATTAATAAACTTAGCTGCTTCTTCAACGAATAAAGAATTTCTGAATTGATTATAAAAAGCTTTTACAGTTTCACCGTTGAGTAATTTTATAAATGAGTAATCAAAAAAAGATTTGTGTTTTGAAATTGAAAATCCATACATCAAAGATGTCCTGAGAATCAAAAAATATTTTGCGTATCTATGTACAACTTTCTCAGCTTCTAACTTCGTTCGAGCATAAAGATTTAATGGATTAAGTTCATGGTCTTCTTTGATGTTTTCACCTTCAGCGTAAACGAGATCTGTTGATGTAAAAATTAAATATGAGTTGAAAAAATGACAGAGTGAAGCAATCTTTCCGGTTAAATCAACATTAACTGAATAGATATACTTCTCATCAACTTCAAAAGACTTTGAGGGAGTTACAGCGGCAAGATGAATTACATAATCCGGTTTTATGTCTTTAAATAACAAATTTAATTCATCAGTTTGAAGTAAATCTATTTTTATTTTTTCAATGTTTTCAATTTCAGGTTGATTTGAATTGTAGAGTGCGAAAATTTTTTCGGTTTCATGTCTAAGGCTATTGCAAAGATGAGTTCCCAGATAACCAGATGAACCGGTGATAATTATTCTGCTCATAGACAGATTTTTCCAAGAATGGATTTACGAGAAGAGCCTGTTACTTGAGGAATATTAGTTGGATTTTCTGATATGGTTTCATTTGCTAATAGTGCAAAACACACAGCTTCTTTTGCATCAGATGAAACAATTTTTTCTTCTACTTTTTTTACTTTGATTTTATCTCCAAAATATCTTTGAAGACTTTGCATAATATAATTGTTATTTGCACCGCCACCGCTGACAAGTAATTCAGATATCTCACATTCTTTTCTTATAAATTTATTGTAGTTGTAAAATGTTACATAGCCGGTATATTCACTGAATGTTCTAATGATATCAGCTTTTCGGAGGTGAGATAATCCATCGAGAACATTGGAAATAAATTCTTCGTTATATCTTTCTCTTCCTGTAGATTTTGGCGGTTTCAGTTTGATGAATTTATCATACTTTACAATTTTTTGAAAAAGCGCATTGTTAATTTTTCCGCTGAAGGCAATTTCACCATCGCGATCAAATGATTTTCTGTAAAATTTTTTGACAAGTAAATCAATCAGTACATTCCCTGGACCAGTATCAAAGGCAATCACATCTTCGAGAGAACAACCTTTTTTAAGAATTGTAATGTTGGAGATTCCACCGATGTTTAATAGAGATCTGTTAATTCTATTAGATCTAAAGGTAATGAAATCAAAATATGGAACTAACGGAGCTCCTTCACCACCGAGAGCCATATCCCCAACTCTGAAATCGCCAACAACAGGAACATTTGTGATTTTTGCAATTACCGATGGATCACCAATCTGCAATGTTGCTTTGATTTCGTGTCCAAACATTTTTTTACTTCTTGGCAGATGATGAATGGTCTGTCCATGCGAACCAATTAAATCTATTTTGCTGATATCAATTCCATATTCTTCGCAAAGATTAATTGCAGCTTTAGCGAATAATTTCCCGATTAAAAAATTGAGTCTTGTGATGTCTTCAACATTACTTGTAGATTTCATTGAGTTTTTCAAGATGAGATTTTTTAATCCTTTCGGATAAGGATAAGTGTTGAAGTACAATTCTTTAAATTTTGTCTTTAATCCATTGCCGGTTATTTCAAGCAGAACAGCATCAATTCCATCCATAGATGTTCCAGACATCAATCCTATGACTAACTTTTTCTTCTTTTTTTGTAATTTACTTAATCTATACATAAGAGGAATTCCTAATATGAAAATTTTACTTGGAGCTCATACCTCGATTGCAGGTGGAGTTGATAAAGCTGTTGAAAGAGCAGCAAGTATTGGTTGTACAACTCTTCAAATTTTTACAAAAAATAGTAATCAATGGAATTCCAGACCATTAAATGAACAGGTCGTTCAAAATTATAAAAGACTCTTAAAAGTTACAAAAATTTATCCAATCGTTGCTCATGATTCATACCTGATTAATTTATGTGCAAAGGACAAAGAAATTCTAAAAAAATCGAGAAAGGCTTTTATTGATGAATTGAAAAGATGTGAACTACTCGGAATTAATTACTTGAATTTTCATCCTGGTTCACATATGGGAAGAGGGGAAGAAGACGGAATAAAATTAATTGCCGAATCAATTAATATTGCTCATTCTGCGACCCGGGGTTTTAAAGTTAAAAGTATGATTGAAACCACAGCTGGGCAAGGAACAAGCATTGGTTATAGATTTGAACACATAAGAAAAATTATTGATCTGGTCGAAGATAAAAATCGCCTTGCTGTATGCATCGATACCTGCCATATTTTTGCTGCGGGATATGATTTAAGAACTGAAAAAGCTTACGAAAAAACAATCGAAGAATTTGATGCAATAATTGGATTAAAATATTTAAAAGCTTTTCATTTGAATGATTCAAAAAAAGGTTTGGGCGAAAGAGTTGATAGACATGAACATATCGGTCTTGGAAAAATCGGTTTGAATGGTTTTCGTTTTATAATGAATGATAAAAGATTTATAAATTTCCCCAAGATTTTGGAGACACCGAAAGGTGAAGGCATGAAAGAGGATATTATGAATATAAATCGATTAAAAAGTTTGATTAAGAATAAACAACAACTGACTTCAAAATTTTAATTCGCTTTCGATGACTGTTCGTTCTTTAAAATGGTGTAGTGAATGAGTCATCTGATTCGTTGCTTCCACTATCAGAACCTGATTCATCTCCTTTGGATGCAGTTATTGATAAATGATACTGGTCAACCTCTTGTTTAGTTAAATCTTCGAATCTTGCAAGATTTGGTTTGAATAATAATTCAAAAGAACCAGTTGGGCCATTTCTCTGCTTTGCAATAATTATTTCAACAACTTTTGGTTTGTCATAAGAATCTGCTTCAACATTTTCTTCAACAGAATCTCTTGTTTGCTTTTTGTAAAGATCATGTCTATGAATAAAGCAAACAATATCAGCATCCTGTTCAATCGCACCTGATTCTCTTAGATCTGATAGTAGTGGTCTTTTTTCAGTTCTTTGCTCTACTTGACGATTTAATTGGGCAAGTGCGATGATTGGAATATCAAGTTCTTTTGCTAAACTTTTCAATCCACGAGATATGTATGAAATTTCTCGTTCACGAGTTTCAACATTTGCAGGACCCTGCATCAATTGCAGATAATCAACAAAAATAATTTTTACTCCATGTTCTGTAATCATTCTTCTTGATTTTGCTCGTAATTCGAGCAATGATAATGCTGGTGTATCATCAATGTAAATTGGAAGTTTTGCCAATGTTCTGATAGCTTTATAAAAATCTGCTTCCTCACTTTTATGGATTCTTGCAGTTCGAATATTTTTTATATCAATTTTTGATTCGGCACTTAAAAGACGCATAACAATTTGTGATGTTGTCATTTCAAGACTAAAGAAACCAACAGGAGCCTTTGAATACTTTGCAATATTATGTGCAAGAGAAAGAGCCAGAGCTGTTTTACCAATACCTGGTCTTGCAGCAATTATTATTAAATCAGAATTCTGAAACCCCCCAGTTAATTCATTGAATTTAGAATAACCAGTTGGAATTCCTGATACACCGGACTCTCGAATTTTTGCAAGAATTTGTTCAGTCTTATTTACTGCTTCTTGAAGTGATAAATAAGTTTTTTTGAATTTGCTTTCAGAAATCTCAAAAATTCCAGATTCAGCTTCGTCCAGTAATTCAAACACATCGGAAGAACCATCGTAACCTTTAGAGACAATCTTTAGAGAATGATCAATTAATTCTCTTACCATAAATTTTTCGATTAATATCTTGCAATGATTTTCAATTACTTCAGAACTCACAGTATCCTTTATGAGTTCGAGTAAGTACTCTATTCCACCGATATCTTCCAGTTCGCCATTTTTTCTTAATTGTTCTGAGACCACTAACAAATCAATGTTTTCAGGTTTGTTGTCCAGAACTAATTCTTTTATGGCTCGGAAGATTTTTCTGTTTGATTCAGAATAAAAGACCTCGTCCCGTTGGATTAACTCAATAACTCTGTTTATGATTCTGTTATCATTTAAAATTGCGCCAAGAACACTTTTCTCAATCTCAACCGCATTAGGCGGTGTATGCTTTGGTATTTCAACGGATATTTTAAAATCTCTGTTTGAATTCGACTTTCTTGGCATAAGAACCTCACTACCTTAATTATTTTTCATTATGTTATCGTAATAATTTTTCATGTTCAGCAAATCCTGCACAAAGGAATCCTTCCATCCCATATTTCTTAAAATTGCAGCAGGATGGTAAGTAATAAAGAGAGGAATATCAAAATAATTATAAACATTTTTTCTAAGAGTCGATAGAGTTTCTGATTTGCGAAGCAATGTATTCCCTGCAATTCTTCCTAAAGCAACAATTATTCTTGGTTTGATTAAGCTTAACTGTTTCAAAAGATATGGCTCACATTTTTCAACTTCTGATGGAAGAGGATCACGATTATTTGGTGGACGGCATTTTAGGATATTGCAAATGTAGACTTCTTCTCTTCTCAATCCGATACGAATTAAAGTTTCTGTTAATAACTTACCGGCTCTGCCAACGAATGGTTCGCCTTGAGCATCTTCATCAGCACCCGGCGCTTCGCCAACAAAAACAATATCCGCTGCTGGATTACCAACTCCAAAAACAAATTTTGTTCTGGTTTTTCCAAGTGGACATTTCTGACATTGATTAATTAAACTATCCAGTTCTTCGAGAGATTTTGCTTTCACAAAATTTTCTTCGATGCTATTTAAAGTTAAACCGATAAACTTAGTGTTTAATTTTTTAACTAAAGTTGATTTATCTGAGACGTCGGATACAAAAATTGGAACTCCAAGTTCTTGCTGATATCTTAGAAAATCTTCGATTCGATCAAATAAATTTTGATTCATTTTGTTTTGAAAAGTTTTTTAATCTCATTTAATATATCATTTGCAGCATCAAATTTAAATTTCAATGGAAAGTTAATTATTTCTTTATTTCTATTTATAATTTGAATCTTGTTAGTATCAACTTCAAAACCCGCACCTTTTTGGAGAGGGTTGTTAACCACTATTAAATCGAGATTTTTTGATTCTAATTTTTTTAGGGAGTTTTCAATTTCATTTTCAGTTTCTACAGAGAAGCCAACAACAATCTGTTTTTTCTTTTTGATTTTCGAAATTTCTTTCAAGATATCCTTTGTAGCAGTAAGTTCAAGAACTAATCTGTTCTGTCCTTTCTTAATTTTAGATTCTAAAATTTTTAGCGGTTTGTAATCTGCAACAGCTGCAGCAGAAATGAAAATTTCATTTCGAGGAAATTCTTTTAAAACAGCATTATACATTTCTTCAGCTGTGTTCACTTTAATCAATTTTATATTCTCAGGAAAAACAAGATTAGTTGGACCAGTAATAACAGTAACTTTTGCACCACGGTATAAAGCTGCAAGTGCAAGTGAATGTCCCATTTTTCCACTTGATCTATTACCAATGAATCTAACCGGATCAATTGGTTCGTATGTCGGACCTGAAGTAATCAAAACTTTTTTGTTCATTAAATCTTTGTGAGAATTTGAAAGTATAGACCTAATTTTTTGCAAAATTGTATCGACTTCAGCCATCCTGCCAAGACCTGTTAACCCGCTTGCGAGTTCTCCAAATTCAGCTTCAAGGAAAAATACACCTTTCATTTTAAGTTCAGTGATATTTTTTCTATTCGATTCACTTAAATACATATCTTCATCGGCAGCAGGAACAATCAGAAGTGGAGACCTTCGGGCAGAAATAAGTGTGGTTAGAGCATTATCCGCTATTCCGTAATTTATTTTTGCAATGGTGTTGATAGTTGCGGGTGCAATAACAATCAAATCTGCCCATCTTGCAAGATGAATATGCCAAGTTGAAGTTTTTATATTCGATTTTTTCTCAGGAAAAATATTTGTGATTACTTCGTTTTTTGAAAGAGTGGAAAAAGTAAGTGGAGAAACAAATTCACAAGCAGAAGACGTCATCACGACGCGAACCTGTGCATCTGATTTCACAAGTTCGCGAACGAGATAACAGGTTTTGTAAGCGGCAATTCCACCGCTTACTCCAACGATTATTTTTTTGTTTTTTAAGATATTCAATCAAATTATTTTGTATATCTGTAAACAATTTCGCCTTTGAGCAATGCTTCAAGAGCTTGCTCGGTTGGTTTTCCTTTCTGTTCCAGTTCTTTACTAATCCTGATTTGATCAGGATTTTCAATTTCCTCCTGATCATCAGTAGTTTGAATCTGTGGAGGAAGTTCAGATAATCTTTTGTTGAATTCAATTTTCATTTCAGCACTAATTTGACGAGCTTCTTTTGCAGCCACAATAATTGCCTCATAAATACTTTCTGTATGTTTCTCGAGTTCTTTCAATTCAATGGGTTTCAAGGGCATAGTTTTTACCTCTGATATTAGTTTAATTATACCACCATTTATCTTACAAAGATAAGAATTTTTTCTAATATGAAATAAAGATCTGATGGTTGTTTTTCATCTAATTAATAAGTCAAGTAATCCATTTATTAAATGCATGTGAAATTGTTCAGATTTTCGCTGTAAAAAATTAAATAAATCAAGAAGGTTGATTAGTTGTAGATTAATTATTGTTTTCTTCTAAAATTTTTTCTATGATTTTTCTTGTTCCTTCAATTGCCTGATTCAGGTCATAGTTTTCTACTTTATAATCGAAATACCTGGCTTGTTCTAATTCCATTTTGGCTCTATCGATTCTTTTCTGAAGACTTTCCTGAGTTTCGGTATTGCGTTTCTTAAGTCTTTTTTCAAGCTCTTCTATGCTTGGTGGGACTATAAAAATTAAAATTGACTCTGGATAAAGTTTTTTTAGTTTCAAACTGCCTTTCACATCCAATTCGAATAAAATATGTTTTCCTTCATTGAATGCTCTTTGCACTTCTGATTTTAGTGTCCCGTAGTAATCACCATAAATCTCTTCCCACTCTATGAACTCATCATTTTCAATTTTCTTTTTGAATTCTTCTACAGTTAGAAAATAATACTCAACACCGTTTGTTTCATTTGATCTTTTTTTGCGAGTGGTTGCGGAGATTGAGAAAGTTAATTTATCTGAAAATTGTTTTAAGATTTCTTTAATTACACTGGTCTTGCCTGTTCCACTCGGAGCTGAAATTACGATTAGTTTTGGTTTCTTACTCAATGTTCTGCACTTGTTCTTTTATTTTTTCAATTTCTTCTTTGATTAAAACAACTTTTTGTGAGATTTCAGCATTATTTGATTTGGCAGCAATTGTATTTGCCTCTCTCAAAAGTTCTTGAGTTAAAAATCCAAGTTTTCTACCGCCTGGTTCATTTCCATTAACTGCTTCTCTGAAAAATTTGATATGACTTTTAAGACGAACGCATTCTTCTGTGATATCTAACTTATCAAGTAAGAGCGCAAGTTCAAGCTCAAGTCTTGCTTCGTCAATCTCAACATCAGTAAGTAATTTTTGAGCTTTTTCTTTCAATTTCTGAAATTCTTCCTGGGCTCGAGCTTCCCATATTATTTCAATCTCGTTTACAGCATTTTCAATAATTTCAATTCTCTGAAGAATATCTTTTTCAAGTTCTTTACCTTCCTGAATTCTCATTTCAACTAATTTTTTCAAAGATTCTTCAATGCATTCATATAAATTCTGAAATTCAGTTTCCGAAATTTCTTCTTCCTTATGTTTGAATATTTCTGAGAATCGGAGGTAATGGTCAAGTTTTATTTTTTCTTCTGACCTTGAGATTTTTTTGATTTTTTTGAAAAGCTGATTTAAATATTTGATTACTTCTTCATCTATTTCAATGGGAAGATTAACTAGTGTACTCTTTTCAATGTTGGCGTTCAGGATAATCTTTCCTCGATTGATGTACTTACGAACTAACTCGCGAATTTCATTTTCTTTGCTTGCATGAACCTTAGGAAGTTTGATTGAAACTTCGAGATACCTGCTATTTAGGCTTTTCACTTCCGAAGAGTAGGAAATACCGTCTCTTTCAAATTCTGCATTTCCATATCCAGTCATACTAATGATCATTTTTACAACTCACTTTTTAGTTTACAAACTTAGTTAAAAGAAATTTAATTCTAAATTATTGAGTAGTTTTTAAACTCTAAAGTAGAAATGTGAATTATCTCTAATAATTTAATTTTGTATTATAGTTCATAAAATTATTTATGTTGATTCCGATAGGCTAATAATTCAGATTTTTCTTCAGAATTAATGTTAAAAATAGGGAGTTTGAAAAGAGAAATATTTTTGGATTAATTGATTACAGAATTAAGAAGGTTCAGGTTTTCAGATAATGGATATTGAACTAACCAATCATGCGAAAAACATTTTAAATTAGCGAAAAATTCTTGAAGAATGGGTGCGGCGAACCATTAATAATCAAGATTGGAGTAGTGAAGGGAAGGATAATAATATTCATTATTTCAAGGTTATTGATGAATATGAAGGGAGAGTTCTTCATGTAGTTGTAAATCCTCATATAATACCAAACAAAGTAGTAACAGCATTTTTTGATCGAAAAGCAAGGAGAAAAAAATGAAAATAAAAGTTGATAAAGATAATGATGCTCTATACTTGCGATTAGACGAGTCCCCTATAATTGAATCTGAAGAAGTTTATCCAGGAATAATTTTAGACAGTGACAAGGAAGATAGGATAGTTGGAATTGAAATTCTAAGTACACGTATCTCACAGGATCAGCTAAAAATTCTACAATATGAAATTACTTGACATTGAAAATTCTGGTCAAATTTTTTGAAGTAGAAAATTGAAGTCACTATAGCATCATTATAAAATTAAAAATTCCATTCAAGGATATTTATTGCCCTTTCTTTCAGAAAGGTTGTTCCTCAAAGAATAAAAATCTTCTTAGTAATTAAGATCCCTAAATAGGTTTTTATTTATTTACTATCAAGAATTTCCTTCTTTTTTTAGCGATTCAGAATTCTCCGTGCAAAAAAGAATGTATATGGTTTTCAAAAAAATCTTAAGTTGAATAAAGTCAAATCAAAAAGAGTTATTGATTTTATCTATTTTTGTAAAAATATATCAGTCATTAATAAAGAGGTTAAACATGAAATTCAAAAGAAGATCCTGGGCTGAGCCATTCAAAATAAAAGTAGTTGAACCACTTAAAATGACAACTAAAAAATACAGATTAAAAGCAATTAAAGAAGCTGGTTATAATACTTTCTTGTTGAAATCAGAAGATGTTTATATAGATTTATTGACTGACAGTGGAACAAGTGCAATGAGCGACTATCAATGGGCTGGTATGATGCTTGGCGATGAAGCTTATGCTGGCAGTAAAAATTACTATCATCTTGAAGATGCCGTAAGAAAATATTATGGATTCAAATATCTTGTGCCGACACATCAGGGAAGAGGAGCAGAACATATCATTTCCAAAATTTTGATTAAACCTGGTGATTACATTCCGGGTAATATGTATTTCACAACAACAAGACTTCATCAGGAATTAGCCGGCGGAACTTTTGTTGATGTGATTATTGATGAAGCTCACGACCCACAGAATGAACATCCTTTCAAAGGAAATGTCGATTTAAATAAACTTGAAACACTTGTAAAAAAAGTCGGCGCCAAAAAAATTCCTTACATATCTGTTGCGGCTACAGTAAATATGGCTGGCGGACAACCAATCTCAATGGAAAATGTTTGTGAAGTTAAAAACTTCTGTCAAAAGCATGGAATCAAGATGTGGTGTGATGCAACCCGAGCTGTTGAAAATGCTTACTTCATCAAAATTCGTGAGAAAGGTTATGAGAATAAATCAATTGAAGAAATTTTAAGAGAATTTTGTTCTTACTTCGAGGGTATCTGGGTAAGCGCCAAGAAAGATTGTCTTGTTAACATTGGTGGTTTTCTTGCAACAAGAAATAGAAAAGTTTTTGAAGAGGCTCGAAATCTTGTTGTAGTTTATGAAGGTCTGCACACCTACGGTGGACTTGCTGGACGTGATATGGAAGCTATGGCTCGGGGTATTGAAGAGATGGTTCAACTTGATCATATTAAGGCAAGAATTGGTCAGGTGGAATATCTTGGTAATAAACTTCTGCAAGCCAGAATACCAATTGTGAAGCCCATAGGAGGACATGCAATTTTTATTGATGCAAAAAGATTTCTTCCACATATTCCACAAATTCAATTTCCTGCTCAGACTTTAGCTGCAGAGATATACATAGATTCTGGTGTAAGATCAATGGAAAGAGGAATCGTTTCGGCTGGAAGAAATAAAGAGACTGGAGATCATAATTATCCTAAACTGGAATTAGTTAGGTTAACAATTCCACGCCGTGTTTATACTCAAGCACATATGGATGTAACTTTTGAATCAATTGTTGAAGTCTACAACAGACGAAAAGAAATTAAAGGCTTGAAGATGGTTTATGAGCCTAAATATCTCAGATTCTTCCAGGCAAGATTCGAAAAGTTGAAATAGTTTCTTCTTATTTTTTGGTTTGTTAACTTCACATAACTAATAACATAATTGCGTATGAACGATTCGAAAGAAAATTTTATTAAAAAAGCTGCCAAACTTATTGATGAATTTAATCAATTTAAATCAGGATTAGATTTTTCTCTTCAATACTCGAGATTATTTAACAATAGAATTGAATTTCTAACAAAAGATGCACCTGATGATTTGGCAATTGCAGCAGCTGGCGGTTTAAGCAGAATGGAATTAACCCCTTTCTCTGATGTTGATATTGTATTTATTACTAACTCAATTGAAGAAAACAGCGGATTTATTTCTAAAATTCTTCAGGAACTGTGGGATAACCGAATAAATGTTTCACATTCGATCAGAACTTTTAATCAGATTTACGAATTCGCTGAGAATGACTTGACCTCGTTTACTCAATTACTTGAATTGAGATTTATTTCCGGTTCTAAAACAATCTTTCTCAAATTTGTGGAGAATGTTAAAAACATCATCAATTCTGAATTAAAGAAGAAATTAATCGAGTTAATTCTAAATGATGTAGATAAACGACACACTACTTATGGGAAATCTCCATTTTTACTCGAACCGAATTTAAAAAACACAAAAGGCGGAATTCGAGATCTTCATTCCGCAAGCTGGTTATATTATCTAATTAACAACGAAATTCCGTCTTTTGATAAATACGATACCGGAACAAATCAATTTTTGCTTTCAATACTAAATAATAATTTGTTCTCTTCTTCTGAGATGAAATCAATTTTTTCATCTTATGATTATTTGATACGATTAAGAAATGCTCTTCATATTGTCAACTCAAATAATCGTGATAGATTTGACTTTCAATCACAAATTAAAGTGACTAAATTTCTTGAACCAGGTTCTATAGACATAGATGAGGCAAACAATAAGTTGTTGAGAATTTTATTTGAATCGACTTTAACTATTTCAAGAACTTTAGAATTTTTCACCAAAGAAGCTTTGCAACTGATTTTTCCCTGCGAAATATTCAATACTTATGAACTCGATGAAGATTATTCTCTTTGCGGAAGATTCATAAAGTCAAAAACCAGAAAAAATCTTTCACTTGATCAGATATTAAAAGTCTTTAATTATCAGGCTCAATACAAAGCAATCTTTAATAATGAGTTGATGAAACAAATTCAAAAGAGTTTAGATTATCTTGACGGCACTGAAGCAACTCACCTCGATGTAATTCATGAATTTCGAAAAATCTTACAAATAAATGATGATATAAGCGATGTACTCTTTCAAATGCATCGACTCGGTATTCTGGGTTTACTTATTCCAGAGTTTGATAAGCTTAAGTTTTTCTTTCAACCAGATGCCTACCATATTTACACTACTGATGAACATACATTAATGGCTATAAAAAATATTTATAATCTCGAACTTGATAACTCTCAAATTGGGAATCTATTCAGAAAATATGCAAATAAAGAGTTGCTTTTACTGGCAATTTTGTTTCATGACATTGCCAAACCAATTACACAGTATGGACATGAATTGATCGGTGCACAGATCGCTGAAAATGTGATGCAAAGATTCGGTTACTCGGAAGAAGAAATACAACTAGTGTCGTTTCTGGTTGAAAATCATCTTTTGATGGAACAGACGGCGTTTAGAAGAAATCTGAATGATGCAACAATACTTAATTCTTTCAGAGAAAAGTTTAAGAATTTGAGAGAACTGGATTTTCTTTACTTGTTAACTTATGCAGACCTTTCAGCTGTAAATCCAAGTTTATGGACATCATGGAAGAGTTCTTTGTTGGATGATTTGTATTCAAAAACACAGGAAATGATTTTTTTCAATATCAGTGCAGAAGAATTGTTAAGTCCCGATTTTGAAAAGCTTGATCTTTCAAAATATTCCATAGACAAAAAGGAATACTTTGAGCATCTCGAATTAATGAATGATGTCAATTACATATACACTTTCACCGAAGATGAAATTGCATCTCACATCGATGAAATAAAAAAAGGTCTTGTCCTTTCAATACTTCACAACAATACAGAAGAATATACCCAGCTTACTGTAATCACAAAAGATGCAAAAGGTTTGCTTTCAAAAATTTGTGGTTCTATTTCGATTAGCGATTGCAATATTCACGATGCAAGCATTTTCACACGAAAGGATGGAATTATAATAGACACTTTCAAAATCACAGATTTTATTAATCACCAACCATTGACTGAAGAACATTTTGAAGAACTGGCTGAAAATCTAACCCGTGTTTTACTTCAAAATTATGATCTTGAAAAAGCTTTCGAAGAACATCGCAATAAGTGGAAACGAATCGATAAAAAATTAATTTCATACATTGGTGTTGAAGTAAATTTTGAAAATCATCCCCGATACACCATAATTGATATTCACGCATCAGATAGAATTGGTTTGCTCTACTTGATCACAAAGAAGCTTACAGAGTTGGAGTTAAATATTTACTTTGCGAAGATTGGAACCAAGTTAAATGGTGCGTTTGATAGTTTTTATGTTCTTGATTCAAATCTCCAAAAAATTCTGCCCTCCAAATTTGAGTTCATCAAGAAAGAATTAACTTCAGCACTTTCAAACTTTGAAAGGACTTTTGCCTCTTCATGATGAAAGTCTCCCCCGAAAGTCCAATTGGTGTTTTTGATTCTGGAATTGGCGGCTTAACGGTAGTAAAAGAGTTAATGAATATCCTTCCAAATGAGAATATAGTTTATTTTGGAGATACTGCACGGGTGCCTTATGGGAATAAATCTGAAAGAACAATCAAAGAATATTCAATTCAAAACACAAAATTTCTCCTCTCTAAAAATGTAAAAATGATTGTGATTGCTTGTAATACATCTTCAGCTATTGCACTTGATGAAATAAAAAGCATTACTGATTTACCTGTCACAGGCGTGATAGAACCAGGTTCAGAAAAAGCTGTTGAAGTAACAAAGAATAAAAGAATTGCAATAATTGGAACAACAGCAACAATTTTGAGTCGTGCATACGAGATGGAAATCAAAAAATTGGATCGTACAATTGAGGTTTATGGAAAAGCATGTCCTTTGTTTGTTCCAATTGTAGAGGAAGGTTGGGCAAATCATAAGATAGCTTATCTTGCGGCAGAAGAATATTTAAGTGAATTAAAAAAATTTTCAGTTGACACTTTGATTCTGGGTTGTACTCATTATCCTTTACTTAAAAATACAATTCAGAAAATAATGGGAGAAAATGTTCAATTAATCGATAGCGGAGTTGCCACAGCTCACTCTGTGAAGAAAATTCTGGAAGAAAATAATTTGATTAATCAATCAAAATTAAAACCAAACTATGTTTACTATGTAAGTGATTTACCAAATCGATTCAAGCAGGTAGGGGAGATGTTTCTTAATAGACCAATCGAGAATTTAATTAAGATAGAACATTGGTAAGATTTCTTTCACTCCTCAAACCATTTTCTCAATTCATCTTCTTTTAATCCCATTCCGAGTAAAAGTCCCAGTTTGATTTTTGCTTTTTGACCATTTAAATAATCTGCGAAAATAACCCCGATTTTTTTTAGCCATTTACCTGCACCATAGTAGCCATAAATATCCATTGTTTCACCTGCGGGACAACGAGATGTTAAAACGACAGGGATATTTTTTTCTCGGACATATTTGATTCCATCAAAAGCTTTTGGTGGAACATTGCCTACGCCAAGAGCTTCAACAACAAGTCCTTTAGCACCACCATCTGCACTAAACTTGAAAAACTTATCCCCCATATCAGCATGTACAAGAATTAAATCAATATCTTTTTCAATTTTATCTGATGGAATAAATTCTCTTTTTCTTGGTAAACGATTTATTATCACACGATTCTTTGAAACAAATCCAAGAGAACCAAAATCAAGACTTTTGAAAGATTCAATTTCATCTGAATAAATTTTGGAGACTTCACTGGCAGCATTAATTTCTCCATTCATACAAACGAGAACACCTAAATCTTCACAATTCTTTCTCAACACAACATTAATTGAATCAATTAAATTCTTTTCACCATCCCAATCTGGTTCAGATGCATTTTTCATTGAACCTGTCAATACAACTGGTTTTGGTGAATTGATGGTAAGATCTAACAGATATGCTGTCTCTTCAAGCGTATCTGTTCCGTGAGTTATTACAACACCTGCGATATCATCTCTCTCTAAGTGTTTCTTCACAACATTTTTTAAATCCATCATCAAATCAAGAGTCATATGTGGACCTGGATATTTTCCGAAATCATAAATTTCAATTTCCGCAAGATCTTTGATTGAAGGAATGAGTTCAATTAATTCAGAACCTGTCAGATATGGAACTGCACCGCCAGTGCTTTCATCAATTCGCATTGAGATGGTTCCACCGGTGAAGATTAAAGCTACTTTTTCGTTCATGAATTTACCATTAGATTTTTTTTGATTGGTTGAAGTGAAAAGAATTAAACATTTTAATTTTCTTTTAGGGATGATAATTTTTGTTTGAGTAATTTATTCACTATTTCGGGATTTGCTTTGCCTCTGGTTTCTTTCATCACCTGACCAACGAAGTGTGCAAATACTTTCTCTTTCCCGTTCAAGTATTCCTGCACTTGTTTCTGATTTGAGTCTATGACTTTTTCAATCACATTCATTATCTCATCTTCATTTGAAATTTGGACTAAATTTTTTCGTTTTATTATGTCTGAAGGAGACTCGTTATTGATTAACATATCTGCAAAAACTTCTTTAGCAATCTTGCTGCTGATAGTTTTGTTATTTATGAGATTAATCAACTCAGCAAGTTTTTCGGGAGTGACAGGAAATTCCTTGATTGAAATTTTTTTCTCATTCAAGATTTTCAGTATATCAGTCATGAACCAGTTGCTGATGCTTTTGTAGTCATCTGTATATTTTGAAGTCATTTCAAAATAATCAGCATAATCTTTTTCTGAGGTCAGTATTTCAATATCATAATCAGGAAGATTGAACTCAACTTTGAATCTTTGCTTTTTCTGATCAGGTAATTCTCTTAATGAATTTCTAATTTCATTCAGCCAATTGTCATCAATAACAACTGAAGGTAAATCAGGTTCGGGAAAATATCTGTAATCGTGGCTCTCTTCTTTAGTTCGCATTGATTCAATTTGTTTTTTATCAGGATTCCAGAGAAGAGTTTGTTGCAGTATTTCACCACCACTGCTTAAAATTTCTATCTGTCTTTCAATTTCATATTTCAATGCATCGACAACATTTTTAATTGAGTTCATATTTTTTACTTCTGTTTTAGTGCCCAGAGTATTAGAACCAGCCGGTCTTACTGAAATATTAGCATCGCATCTTAAACTTCCTTCTTCCATATTTCCATCGCAAATCTCAAGATATTTTACTATCTGACGAATTTTTGATAAAAGCAAACCTGCTTCTTCTGGTGTTCGCAAATCAGGTGCAGTTACAATTTCAATGAGAGGAACACCGCATCTGTTATAATCGAGTAAAGTAAAATTTCCCTGATCGTGTATTGATTTTCCTGCATCTTCTTCCAGATGAATCCGATTAATTCTAATTTTTCGATTTTGATTGTTCACTTCAATTTCAAGATAACCATTGGAACATAGCGGCAGTTCATACTGAGAAATTTGATAACCCTTTGGAAGGTCAGGATAAAAATAATTTTTCCTTGCAAAGTAAGATGTTGTATTAATTAGGCAATTTGTAGCCAATCCCATTTTAATTGTGAACTCAACGGCTTTCTTGTTCAGCACTGGAAGAACACCAGGATGTCCCATACAGACTGGACAAACATTTGTATTTGGAGGATTTCCAAATTTTGTCGAACAACCGCAAAACAATTTTGATTTAGTTAAAAGTTGAGCGTGAATTTCTAAGCCTATTACTGCTTCGAATCCATTTATCATTTTGTCACTCAAATTTCTTCAAGAGAAAAATACGAAATATTTGTTTTTAAAACTGTAGAAGTAAACTTATCGATTTTGATGAATTACAAGTTTTTACTCTCTTCATTGAGGAACTTTCAAAGTATAATTTTCTTATCGATAAAGAATTACAGTAAAGAAAATGAACAATTCAGAACTTACAAAAAGTAAAAATTCCAGTGAACGATATCTGCCAAGTGAGAATGTTCATCTTAAAATTTTATTCTTATTTAAAGATTCGTTTGCAAGTTTCTCCTTATACTCAACCACTTTCTTGAAAAGTTTTTTATCACAAATTCCAAGAATTTGAACGGCGAGCAAACCAGCATTTCTTGCATTATTAATTGCGACTGTTGCAACCGGAACACCAGCCGGCATTTGAGCAATTGATAAGAGTGAATCCAATCCATCCATCGATTTTGTTTTAATTGGAACACCAATAACAGGCAATGGTGAGAATGAAGCGGACATCCCTGGCAGATGAGCTGCACCACCAGCACCAGCGATTATCACTTTTATTCCTTTTTTGTGAATTGTGCTGGTATATTTTGCCATGAAACCAGGAGTTCGGTGAGCAGAAACTATTTTAATTTCGTATTCAACATCAAATTCTTTGAGAATGTTTGCCGCTTCTTGCATTATTGGAAAATCTGAGTCACTACCCATTATTATTGCAACTTGAGGTTTTTTCTTCATATCACTCCTATATGATTATTTCTTTTTCTGCTTGAATTGCCCTTTTTAAGATTGAATCAAGATTTTCTCCACAAATCGTTAAATGACCCATCTTTCTGCCTTTTCGTGATTCTTCTTTTCCATAAATGTGAAGATGCAAATCATCATATCTTAAAATTTTTTGAAGTGAAGGTTGATTGTTTCTTTTGTTGATTTTTCCGAGAAGATTAACCATTACGGCAAATGGAAAAACCATTTCTGTTGAACCAAGCGGCAGATTTAATACGCTTCGAATGTGATTTTCGAATTGAGATGTTATGCAGGCATCAATTGTATAGTGACCAGAATTGTGAGGTCGGGGAGCAATTTCGTTAATTAAAACATTACCAGATTTATCAAGAAAAAATTCTATTCCAAAAATTCCGTAACCTTTAATCGATTTTACTGCTTCCACTCCAATTTCTTCGACATTCTTTTTAATTTTTACTTCGATGTGAGCTGGTGCGATTACTGTATGACAGATATGATTTTTTTGAATTGTTTCAACCACTTGATATGTTCTGATTTCTTTTTTTGTACGAACAATCATTATTGCAATTTCTTTTTCGAAATCAATAAATTCTTCAGCCATTAATTTACTGTGACGGGATTTTAGTTTTGTAAGAGCTTTTTCGAAATCGTTAGAATTATTCACCAGATAATTTCCATAACCATCATAGCCAAGTTTTCGTGATTTAATTAAAAACTTATTGCCAAAGATTGTAGAAAGCAATTCATAATTTGTGGAGTCTGTTATTTCGACAAATTTGGGGATAGGCAATTTCTTTTTTTCGAAAGTAGATTTTTGAATGAATTTATCCTGAATCAAGGACACAGTTAACGAAGAAGGAATTACCCTCTTGCCCTGATTTTCAATCCATTCCAAGTAATGACTATCGATGAATTCATTTTCCAGTGTGATTACATCAGAATTCTGAATGAATTTTTTAAGTAATTTTTTATCGTCAACCCAACCAATGAATTCATTTGGAGTGATTTTACCAGCGGAAGAGTTTTTGGATTTTTCGAGGATATTAATCTGGAAGCCTAATCTATAAGCAGCCTTAGCGGACATTTTAGCAAGTTGTCCGCCGCCCAATATTCCAATTTTTAATGTCATATAAATGAAATCAATCTTTCAAAGTGAAAAATTTTCACTGCAAAATTAATTAAAATGAATTTGAATTGAAATTTGTGGAGAATGAGTTAAGAGTGAGTTGTAATTGATGGGTCTATATTTTTTTATTAACCACGAATACGAATTACACTAATTATCACGAATTAAATTCTCTAATTTGCAGCAAAAATTATTCGTGTATTCGTGGCTAATACTGTTGAAGACTAAGGATTCAACTTTATTTCCTTCCAGTAGATTTATTGCGTATCTATGTTTTTTCAAAACTTAATGATTTTGTAAAAGAAGAATATTAAATTTACGATAAGAGTCATTGAGTCTATGGCAAAACAAATAATTACAACTCAATGGGGCAAAAATGTTAATAGATAATAAAACATCAAAAAAATTGTTCTCGGATTACCAGACTGTCGCAGATTTTCTAAGAGACTATTCCGAAAGTGGGAATTTAGATGTTGTGACTGGTTATTTCACTGTTGCTGCTTTGAGTCTATTATTTCAAAATTTGAGAGGTGTAACTAATTTTCGATTTATTCTCGGACAACCGTTAAAGGATGGTGATTTAAAGGAAAAAATAATTGATTCACTAAGTGGACATTTTGAAATAAAATCAGGTTTTCAGACAAATAAGTAAGCATTATATGTTGTAAATAAATTGAGAAGTTATTCTGTATAAATTAAAACAATTAGATAGGTATTCTGTCACGCAAAAACCTACATTTATTCTGATAAAGATCCAAGAAAAAATTATTATATAGTTGGTAGTTCAAATCTCACGGAAGCTGGGCTTGGTTATAAACTTGGAAGCAATATTGAATTAAATATTGTTGATACTGGCAATTCAAATTATTTTAAAGAATTGACAGAATGGTTTAACGAAATATGGTCAAAGTATGCTGAAGAGTATATCGAAATTGAACCCGGCAAAAAAATCACCGTCAAAGAATATATTATAGAATTAATAACCAATCTTTTTAAAGAATACACTCCGTTTCAATTGTATTATAAAATACTTTATGAGTTGTTTAAAGATGAATTTGAATCTTTGTCAACCTCTGAAGAACTCTTTCGCGAGTATACTCACTTAAACGAAACCGTTATCTATAAGACACTTTATCCATTTCAGAGATATGGTGTTTTAAGTTTAATTTGGATTCTTAAAAAATATAACGGTGCAATCTTAGCTGATGCAGTTGGTCTTGGAAAAACTTGGACTGCTTTAGCGGTTATGAAATATTTCCAAAATTTGGGTTATACAGTCCTTGTTATCTGTTCAAAAAAGTTAAAATCAAGCTGGGAGCTATATCAGGCTGGGCTAAATAGCTGTTTCGAAAAAGATAAAATTGAATATTATGTAAGGTTCCATACAGATTTGCAGGGGGATCGATTGAATTCATATGTTGATAAAACACTTAATTTCTTCCAGACAAGGAAAAAATTACTAATTGTTATTGATGAAAGTCATAATCTTACAAATGATAAATCACTTCGGTATTAATTTTTGGTTGATGATCTTTTAATGCCTCTAAATAACGCAAGAGATGTGAAAGTACTTCTTCTTTCTGCAACTCCTATTAACAATACTTTAATAGATGTAAGAAATCAGTTCAAATTAATTGTAAAAGGTCAGGAAGATGGTTTTAAGGAAACAGATTTAGAAATTAATAGTCTCGAATCAATTTTTAGAACGGCACAAGCTGATTTTAATGAATGGAGTAAAAGAGAAAAAAGAACAATTGCAGAATTTATCAAAAAATTAGATAGAAGATTTGAAAAGCTAACAGATGCACTCATTGTTGCTAGAACACGAAAACTAATTAAACTCGATAAGCATAAATTAGATTTTCCTGAAAAAGAAAAACCAGAAAAAATTTTTATAACACCTGAAGAAATAGGAAGCATTAAATGCTTTGATGATATATTAAACGCTCTTGAAAATCTAAAATTTGTAGCATATCGACCTTCGGAGTATTTAGAAAAAAGAGAATTTTTGAGTGTGCTTGAAGATCAGGTGCAGCGTGAAATATTTCTGGCTAAAATGATCTACATCCTTTTAATTAAACGACTGGAATCAAGCTGGTATGCTTTTAGGATAACTCTTTAAAACATCCTAACTCAACATTTAAATGCTCTCCAAAAAATCGACCAATACCAAAAAGAATTTGTAGAAGAAACTCTTCTTTTAGAAAATGAATTTGATGAAGAAGAAGAAATAATTGATAATTTGAATATTGATGAGTCAAAGATTGAAACACTTGGAAAAAAGAATCCAATCAAAATTTCTGAAATTAAAGACCTTGAAAGATTTAAAGCAGATATTGAAAGAGAAATTGAACTGATGAAAGAAATTCTTAATAACTTCAACCAATTCGAAAAAGAACTTGAATCTTCCAAAGCAACAGATCCAAAATTTGAACAGCTTGTTAAGATAATCAAAGAAAAACAAACCAAACCAAATAAAAAAGTATTAGTTTTTACCTCTTTTAAGGATACAGCCGTTTATCTTTATAATAACCTTGTAAAACGTGGATTTAAAAGAGTTGCCTATGTATCAGATTCGGAATGCAAAACTGATGATGGTTATTCAGGTCAAAAATTTGAGATAATTCTCGAAAGATTTGCACCTTATACAAAATTATTCAAAGAAAAAGATTGGACTGAATTTTATAACGAACTTAATCTTAACTCGCCCTCACTACTTCAGAATAATGTTAGCATAGATTATCAACTGTGGAAGGATTTAGTTAAGGTTTATTACAAAACAATTGCAAAAAGATTAGAAGAACCAATCGATATTCTGATAGCGACTGATTGTTTGAGCGAAGGACAAAATTTACAGGATTGTGATCTTGTGATTAATTATGATATTCATTGGAATCCAGTTAAACTTATTCAAAGCTTTGGTAGAATTGACAGAATTGGCTCACCAAATAAAACTATCAGAGCCATAAATTTCTGGCCAGTAAAGAATTTTGAAGATTATCTTAAATTAAAATCACGAGTTGAAAAAAGGATGGCTTTAATGACTCTCGTAGGGACTGAAGTTGATTCTGGAATTTCCCAGGATATAGAAGAAATTATTAAGGATAATCCTCTTATTTCCAAACAAGAACAAAAAATGCTCGAACAATTACAATTGACTTACGAAGATGTAGAAGATAGCGAGGAAACACTTGGTTATGATGATCTATCTTTTGAACAATTTCATCAAGAACTTTATGAGTTTCTTAAGAAAGATGAAATGTTTTTCAAAAAAATTCCAAATGGTGTTTTTACTGATTTTAAGATTTATCAACACGAACCTTACAAAAACATTCCACAGAGTATCATTGTAGCTCTTGGTTATTCCAAACGGCTTACGGGTGATATTGGTAGTAAATATCAAGAAATCTATCTGGTTCATCTTCCCATTAATCAAGAAGATAATATTTCTATGGATAATCAGAAGATTCAAATTCTGACAAATAGCCATGAAGTTCTAAATTTTTAAGAACCCATAAAAATAAAGAAAGATTTGTACCTCAATAGATAGAACAGGGTGATCAAAAAATTCTTGATGCTTTAACCGAACTTGTTAATAAATGGATTAATGACCAGATACAACCATCGGCAGAATCAATTATCAAGTCGTTATTTAACAGTCCAGTCTCGAAAACACTAAAAAAACTTGATAAAAAATTGGAAGAAAAATTTAAACCAGAAAATTTTGATTTAATTAACTGGTTTGTTATCACAAAATCATAAACAAAGCAGTGAAAAAAATATGATTAATGCTTTAAAACGATTTAATACTGAAAATCTTTTTGTAGCTTCAACTGAACTTTTTAATCAGTTGGGTATTTCATTAAAAACAGCTACAAGCCAGCCTGTGTCATTTAGAGAAATTATAGGAGATTCGTTAAGTAAAAATAAGGTACTCGATTTGATTCAAGAAACTTATTTCATTGGAATAATCGAGAATTCAGTTTTTAATCATAGATCAAAAAAGATTACTCTGAGCGAATCAAAAATTAAAATGGATGAAGAATATGAAGGGCTATACATTGTTGCTCTCTCATTATCCAGACAACCTTCGAGTAGTGAAATTTCTGAACTAACCAGAATTTTCAATCGTGCAAGCAAAAAAATGCCCGTTGCACTTTTATTGAAGTATAAAGTTGATGATAATATTTATATATCAATTTCAATAAGTGAACGGTTCAGATATCTTCAAAATTAGAGAGAGGGTGAAAAAATTGGCAAAGTAATAAAGCTGAAGAATATTAATACAAAAAATCCTCACACAAGCCACATTAGAATACTTTAGGATTTAAAAATTTCTCCAAAGGTCAAAAATTTCAATGAACTGCATCAACAGTGGTTGAAGGTATCGGATGTTAGTTTACTGAATAAAAAATTCTACGAGGAACTTTCTAACTGGTATTTCTGGGCAATGGATAAAGTTAAATTTCCTGATGATGTTGAAAAGAGTGACGAAATAAGAAACTCAGTTAATCTTATTCGTCTTATTACAAGAATTTTTTTCATCTGGTTCATTAAAGAAAAAAATTAGTTCCAGAAGAATTATTCGATAGAGAATTTTTATCAAAGATCATTACGGATTTTAATAATATAGATAAATCTTCACACAATCATTATAATGCAATTCTGCAAAATCTATTCTTTGCAACATTAAATCAGAAAATAAATGAACGAAAATTCGCTGCAGATGGAAATATCTATGAGAACAGAGAAAAATATGGAGTAAAAACTTCATATCGATATTCAAATTGCTTTAAAATCTCCAAAGATGAAGTATTAAGTTTATTCAAAAATATTCCATTCTTAAATGGAGGATTGTTTGATTGTCTCGATAAACCAAATGATTCAGGAAAAATAATTTATGAAGATGGTTTCAGCAGAAATCCATATAAAAAATCAATTGTACCTGATTATTTATTTTTTACTGAGGAGGATGAAGCTGATCTTGGAAAATACTATAACATTAAAAGCAGTAAATATAAAGTAAGAGGTCTATTTAATATCTTGCACAGTTATAAGTTCACAATAAATGAAAGTACTCCAATAGATGAAGAAGTAGCTCTGGATCCAGAATTATTAGGACGAGTATTTGAAAATTTACTTGCCAGCTATAATCCCGAAACTGCAACTACAGCTCGGAAAGCTACAGGAAGTTATTACACTCCGCGAGAAATTGTAGATTATATGGTTGAAACAAGTTTAATTGAGCATCTAAAATTAAAACTTCCTGAAATCATTGAAGAAAAAGTCAAAAAATTAGTTACTTATTCAGAAGAAATACCAGAATTTTCTAAAGAAGAAAAACAAAAGATAATTCAGGCAATAGATGAAATAAAAATAATTGATCCTGCTTGTGGTTCGGGTGCATTTCCAATGGGTATTCTTCACAGATTAGTTTATATTCTTCAAAAGTATGATCCTGAAAATATTTACTGGAAAGAAATTCAGAAAACGAATGCATTAAAAGAAGCTGAAAAAGTTTTTAAGGTTGATGATAGTAAGTTACAAGAAGAACTAATTAAAGAAATTAATGATGTTTTTGAAAATAACACCAGTGATTATGGTAGAAAACTTTTCTTAATTGAGAAATGCATCTATGGTGTTGATATACAACCTATTGCTGTTCAGATGGCTAAATTAAGATTTTTTATTTCTTTAATAATAGATCAAAAAATTAATCATGAAAAGGAAAACTTGGGAATAAGAAGTCTTCCAAATCTCGAAACCAATTTTGTTGCTGCAAATACTTTAATTGATTTAGACCATATGTCAATGGACAAAATCAGGGCTGATGTTGTATTTAATAAAGAAGAAGAATTAAAAGAAGTAAGACATAAATATTTCGCAGCAACTAGTCGTTCGGAGATACTTAAGCTGCAAAAAAAGACAAACAATTAAGAAATGAAATCTCAGAAATACTACAGAAAGATGGTTGGCCTAAAACAATTGCAGATAAAATTGCTGCATTTGATCCCTATGACCAGACTAAAAGCTCAGATTGGTTTAATCCAGAGTGGATGTTCGGTGTGGAAGATGGATTTGATATCGTGATTGGAAATTCACCCTATATCCAATTACAAAAAGCTTTTAATAAAGAAATAAAATATGGAGAAATTTATAAAGACCAGAACTTTAAAACATTCGATCGTACTAGTGATATTTATTGTTTATTTTACGAAAAAGGAATTCAGTTATTAAAACCAGACGGGCATCTTTGTTATATAACTTCCGATAAATGGATGCGTGCATGATATAGAGAAAAACTCAGAACATTTTTTAATGATTACAATCCAAAAATTCTAATTGGTTTAGGCCCTGCTGTATTCGAAAATGCAACAGTAGATACAAATATTTTGCTTATCCAGAAAAGTAAAAATCAAAATAAACTTAAAGCTGTAACTGTAATTGAAAAGAAAAAAGATAAACTCGATTTTTCTCAGGTTTTACAAAACCATGGTGTTGAATTAAAAAAATTAAATATAGATGCCTGGTTTATTGGTAATGATGCTGAACAAAGATTGAAAGAAAAAATTGAACGAATAGGAAAGCCCCTCAAAGATTGGGATGTAAGAATTTTTTATGGCATTAAAACAGGTTTAAACGAAGCATTTATCATTGACAGTAAGAAGAGAGAAGAGATACTGGCTAATTGCAGAGATGAAGAAGAGCGAAAACGCACCGAAGCCATTATAAAGCCGATACTTCGTGGTAGAGATATAAAAAGATATTACTATGAATGGGCAGGGTTGTGGATGATTATTATCCTAGCAGGTTGGACAAATGAAAACAGAAAAGGTGAAAAACCAGAAATATTTATTGAAAAAACATTTCAATCGTTAATGAAACATCTAAAACCTTTTGAAGAAAAAGCAAAAATCCGAGATTATCAGGGTGATTACTGGTGGGAACTACGACACTGTGCCTACTACCCCGAGTTTGAGAAAGAAAAGATAGTATGGCAGGAATTAGCTCAAGGTGCCCAATTTTCAATAGATTTAACAGGTGAATTTTTTGTAAGTAATACAGCTTATATTCTAACTGGAAATAAATTAAAATATATACTTGGCTATTTGAATTCGAAACTAAATGTATTTTCATATGAGAGGTGGTATTGTACAAAACTTGGAGAAAAAGGAACAAGATGGTTAAACCAACATGTTATTAATATCCCACTTCCTCTCATCACTCAAGAAAATAAAGCCATAGTAAATCAGATTGAGGATCTTGTAGTTAAAATCCTTGAAGCAAAACGTGAGAACAAAACTGCCGATACCAGTCAGTGGGAAAGAGAGATAGATACTTTGGTTTATAAATTATACGATTTGACAAAAGAGGAGATAAGAATAATAGAAAAAAATTAATCTTTCATTCGTAGAGTTAAATTTCTAAAAAGTAATCAATAACAAGAAACCAAATTGAAATTTGAGACAGTACTTTTAGCCGACAAAATTAAACAGCTAATTGATGTTAGCTTGATATTAATAGAGTATTGCAAAAAATTAAAACAATTAGATTCCAAGTATGTTGAACTAAAACAAAGTGTTATTGAAAGACAAGAATTTAAAGCGTCTGAAATTCCGACAATTTTAAGATTTCTTCATTGTACATTTTTTTTCGATGCACTATCGAATCTAAATACATCACTTGAACCATTTCAAAAAGAACCATGTAAAAAGGAAATTTCATTTTTTGAATTAATTGAAGTGGAAAACGATAAAATGAGAAAAGAAACAATAGTGAGGGATATAAAATATTTGAGAGAACAACTTAAAAATAGAAAACTTACTCATTTGCGAAATAAATACGTTGCCCCTATAGATTTATTCGTTTTTGGTCATCCTGATGTAATGTATTTAAATTTCATTAAAGACGAATACATTGAATCAACTAAATTAATATTGAAAAAATTAAATAATTTAATTCAAACCTATTATTATGTACCTGATAATAATTGATTTAGGGATCTATACGAAGAAAGTTTTAATAAATTAATTTCATTTCTTGAAAAAGAATTAAAAGATAATGAATAGAATTTATGAATGAGAATAAAAGAGAAGGTTTCATCCCATCACAAGGTGGTTACCAAAAACTAATTTCATATAAAATGGCAGAAATTGTATACGATGCAACTGTCTATTTTTGTAACAAATATATAGACAAACGTTCTCGTACATTCGACCAGATGGTTCAGGCAGCACGCAGTGGTAAACAAAACATCGCTGAAGGAAGTATGGTTTACGGTGTTTCTAAAGAAACAGAAATTAAATTGATGGGAGTTGCACGTGCCAGTCTGGAAGAGTTACTAAATAATTACAAAGATTTCCTTCGGGTGCGAGAATTACCACTGTGGGATAAAAATGATAAAAGAGCATTAGCAGTTAGGAATATTTCGAAGCAGATTAATAAGTCATAGAAGATCTATTTGAAAGACAAGACTACACCTGAGGAAGAAGCCAACACAATAATTTGTATTATCCACCAGACAAATTATCTGCTGGACCAGCAAATTAGAAAACTGGAAGAATTATTTATCAAAGAGGGGGAATAAGAGAGAGGATGTTTCAGGCAAGATTAAAAGAGAAAAAGAAGAAAAAGTGAAGATTTCTATTACATAGCTAAATAGCTTCTAAATCGCGAATTAACTTCAAAAAGTTTTAAATTGTAATTAATAATAATTGAGTTAAAAGAATGGATCTTCCTTACGAAATGATATTATTTAATTTTGGGAAATTTTCAAAAGAAGACATAGAGGTCATTACTGGTATTATATTATTTTTAACTCTCCTAATGATTATTTGGTATTCTTACGAAACGAAAAAATTAAGACTAGCCAATGAAAAATTTTGAGAATATGAAATGTTAAAAAGAGAACCAAATGTTATTGCATTTTTTGACAATGATGGGTATAAAATTTTTTTAGTAATATCCAATTTAGGTGAATGCCTTGCAAAAAATATAACATTAACTATAACCCCAGACCTTGATTTAGTAGATGAAAAAATCAAAGACTATTTTTTGAAAAATGCAATTAATCAAATGGGTATACACTTAGCCCCAAATAGAGAATATCGTATTTTGGTAGGATTAACTTCAAAGTCTTCTAAACTTTACAAACAAAATAAGATTCCAACGAAATATTTAATAACATTAGACTATGAAAATTTGACTGGGAAAAAATTATCACAAAAATTAGAACTCACAATAGACCAATTTTTTAACCGTTTATTGCCGGAATATGAGTCTGTAGTAGAAAAATATTTTAAAGAATTAAATAAGAACATTGGAGAATTAATTTCAATATTATCCAAAAGAAGTTAAAAAGGATTTATAAATTATTTAAAGAAATTAATAAAACACTTATCCTGTGAAATATAGAACTTATATTGATGAAGTAGGAAATAACGATTTAGATAGTTCTATTGATCCTAATCACCGATATTTGAGCTTAACTGGATTAATCTTCGATTTGGATTATGTCAAATCAACAGTCACACCAGAATTAGAAAAGTTAAAGCAAAAATATTTCCCATATCATCCTGATGAACCTGTAATTCTTCATAGAAAAGATATTGTTAATAAAAGGTATCCTTTTAATGTCTTAAGAGATGAGGAAATAAACAATAAATTTGAATCTTATTTTCTCGCACTTTTATCTGACTTAAAATTTGTAGTTATATCAGTTTTACTTGATAAACTGGAACACAAAACTAAATATCATACATGGAAATATGATCCTTATCATTATTGTTTGGAAATTATTCTAGAACGTTTTTTCTTTTTTCTTGATGCAAATAATTCCACAGGTGAGGTAATGGTGGAATCACGCGGGGGTAAAGAAGATATGAGATTAAAAAAATCTTACACAAGCATTTTTATGGATGGCACTCAATTTATTGAAGCTAAACGAATTCAGAATTGATTGACAAGTAAAGAATTAAAAGTAAAGACTAAACTATTAAATATCTCCTGCTTACAATTGGCAGATTTGATTGCCCATCCATCACGAAGGTATATGTTTAGAAAATATGGTATAAATAAATGAAGGAAAAAAATATTCATTTGGTGATAAAATTATTGATGTGATTGAGAAAAAATATTATAGGGGTAAATCTGGCAATGTTGAAGGATATGGAATAAAACTTTTGCCGTAAAAATAAAAACCCCGATTTCTCGGGGCAAAGGATTTTAAGTCCTTCCACCTCCAGATATTCTGGATTACTACAAATATAATGTATATATCTATATTAGAAAGCAAAATTTTATGAAGACCACAAAAATCAAATGGACAGAAAAAGTATGGAATCCTTCTATTGGATGTGATAAAGTTTCTGCAGGTTGTAAGTTTTGTTATGCAGAAGTCCTTGCAAATAGATTAAAGTCAATGGGATTAGAAGATTATAAAGATGGTTTTAAATTCAAAATTTTGTACACAGACTTGAAGAACCATTGAAAATTAAAAAGCCGACTAAATTTTTTGTAAATTCAATGAGTGATCTTTTTCATGAAGAAATGCCTTTTGAATATCTGGATATGATTTTTGATGTAATTAGAAAGACTCCACAGCATATTTATCAAATTCTGACAAAGCGGGATAAAATAATGGTAGAGCATTTTTCCGATAGAAAAGTGCTCGAAAATGTTTGGTTGGGTGTTAGCGTTGAGAATGCAACATTCAAGAAAAGGATAGATTCTTTAAAAAAAATAAAAGCAAAAGTAAGATTTATCTCATTTGAACCACTTATAGGTTCAGTTGGTAAATTAAATTTAAATGGAATTCATTGTACGATAGTTGGTGGAGAATCTGGACGGCAAGCAAGACCAATAAAACAACTGTAGGTTGAAGAAATTTTTTATCAGTGCAAACAACAAAATGTTGCTTGCTTTTTCAAACAATGGGGCAGTTGGGGTGCAGACGAAGTAAAAAGAAGTAAGACAGAAAATGGCAGATTTTTTAGGGTTAAAATCTGGAATGAGTATCCACTATTCAGGTAATATGAGTTTCAATTTTTAAATTCATCAATTTCAATAATCTTGCTCTATAAATCAAATAAAAAAGAATTATGACCGTTAGAACGCTAATTCAAAATATTCGTGAATTAGCGGCTGAAATGATTAACCATACATTGCATCATTATTTATTTGAGTTTATTAATATCAAAAATTAGATTCATTGATCTACCCTTTCAAGTATTAAAAATTTTTAATACTATCAAAATTTAGCTTAATTTTGGAAGTGATGATTCCAAAATGGGACTAAAAATGGAATTAATAGAACGATTATTAAAACCAGAAAAAAATAGTTTCTTCCTTTTCGGACCTTAGGGAACAGGTAAATCTACTTTTATTAAACAAAATTACCCTGATGCAATCTATGTTGACCTGCTGTTTCCTGATGTCTACAGGAACTACACTGCCCGACCAGAAAGATTAAAAGAATTAGTTGAAGCTCATAAAGATAAAAAGACAGTGGTCATAGATGAGATACAAAAAGCACCACAGCTTATCGAAGTAGTCCACAGTTTAATTGAAGAAAAGCGAGGCATTCAGTTTATAATGACAGGTTCAAGTGCTCGCAAACTACGAAAGGGAGGTGTGAACTTGTTGGCTGGTAGAGCATTAATTAAAACAAATGCACCCTTTTGTTGCAGCTGAACTCAAAGAAAAATTTGAACTGGACAGATCCTTACAAATAGGTACTATTCCTCTCATTTTTAGGAGTGAGGATCCAAAATAAACACTTCACGCTTATGTAAATCTTTATGTTAAAGAAGAAGTTCAGATGGAAGGACTTACAAGAAATATTGGAAACTTCACAAGATTTTTAGAAGCAATTAGCTTTTCTCATAGTGCTGTATTAAATATCAGTAGTGTAGCCTGAGAGTGTCAGATAGAAAGTAAAGTAGTTGAAGGCTATATCACAATTTTAGAAGACCTACTTTTAGGTCATAGAGTTCCCATATTTTCGCGAAGGATGAAAAGGAATGTAGCCTCCCATCCTAAATTTTATTTTTTTGATGCGGGTATTTATAATACGCTTAGACCTTCTGGTCCTCTTGATAGACCTGATGAAAAATCAGGTGCTGCATTTGAGGGTTTTGTAGCGCAACATCTACGAGCATGGATTGATTATTTTCATCCAGATGCGAAGCTATACTATTGGAGAACTTTCTCTGGAGATGAAATAGATTTTGTTATTTATGACGAAGATATTTTTTATGCAATAGAGGTGAAAAACACCAATACGATTCATCCACAAATGTTAAGATCACTCAAATCATTTGGTGAAGATTATCCTGAAGCTAAGAGATTCCTTATTTATTGTGGAAAAGAAAGATTGTTAATAGATGGAATTTCTATTGTTCCCGCTGAGGAATTCCTGCTGGAACTAAAGTAATCATCAATCTGAATGAATTTATATTGATAATCATAAAAAATATAAAATCTTATATTTATGATAAAACCAGATTTAGTATTGAAATAAATTTATACTTTATGAGATTTTAGCGTAAATCAAAGTGATGTTAAGAAAAAATTAAAACTAGATTTGCTTTTTTACAGCAAAAAATTCGTGAATTAGCGGCTAAACATTTCCAACCACGAATTACGCAAATGAACACAAATTAAATTCGCCAATTATCACATCCTTAAAAATCATTTGCTAATAAAATGACCTTTCACTAAGTTTGTACTGAGAATTAGCCATTTCCCTTAAGGAAGTGGCTAATTTTTTTATAGTGTCCCAACAAGTTTAAAGAGGTTTTCAATATGAACGACTACATTTATATGACAAGAGAAAGACTACTCGAACTCGAAAGAGAATTAAATGACTTAAAAATTCGTGGTCGAAAAGAAATAGCTCAAAAAATTGCTGAAGCTCGGACTCACGGTGATCTTTCAGAAAACGCGGAGTATGATGCTGCCAAAGAAGAACAGGGATTGCTCGAACTTAAAATTGCTAAACTTGAAAGTATGCTAGCTCGTGCTAAAATAATCGATACAAATTCAATCTCAACAGATGAAGTTAGAGTTCTTACAAAAGTTAAGGTCAAAAATCTTAAAACCAATAAAGAACAAATCTATCATCTCGTTTCTCCTGAAGAAGCTGATTTTGAAAACGGTAAAATGTCAATCAACAGTCCTATTGGCAGGCAATTGCTCGGGAAAAAAGTCGGGGATGTTGTTAAAGTAAATGTCCCTGCAGGATTGATTGAACTTCAGATTCTTGAGATTTCAAGATAAACAATATTTTATGAGAGTATACATTTCAATATTTTTTTTTATGCTTGCTTTTGTAAATCAAATTCATTCACAGGTTAATTTGAATCCATTAAAACAAAATATTGAAAAAGAATTAAGCTCCACTGCTGGTACTTTCGCTGTTGCTTTCCAGGAAATTGGCAATTCGGAAAATCAAATTTTAATCAACGAGTCGATTATTTTTCATGCCGCAAGCACGATGAAAACTCCTGTGATGATAGAAGTTTTCAAACAGGCTGGCGAGGGCAAATTTTCTCTCGATGATTCTATCCTTGTTAAGAATGAATTTAAAAGTATTGTGGATGGATCACCCTATAGTCTTGATCTTTCCAGTGATAGTGATGATAAACTTTATTCATTGATCGGTCAAAAACACAAGATATATGATTTAGTATATGATATGATTACTGTAAGCAGTAATTTAGCTACAAATCTTTTGATTGAATTAGTTGGTGCTGATAAAGTTTATCAAACAATGAAAAATTTAGGAATAGAAAACTTAAAAGTCCTGCGTGGTGTTGAAGACATCAAAGCTTATGAAGCTGGATTAAACAATATTACCGATGCTCTGAGTTTGATGAAACTTTATCTTTTGATTGCTGAAAAGAAAATCTTATTTGAAAAAGATTGTGATGCAATGATTAGAATTTTGATGGACCAAAAATTCAATGATAAAATTCCAAAATATTTACCAGGAGATGTCAAAGTTGCTCACAAAACAGGAAGTATATCAAAGGTTGAACATGACAGCGGAATAGTTTTTCTCCCAGATGGTAAGCAATATGTACTGGTGATTTTATCTAAAGAACTTGAAGATGCAACAAAAGGAAAAGAAACTATTGCAAGAGTTTCAAAACAAATCTATGACTATATGAAGAATTTAACTTATGAAAAAAAGAATTAATTCTGCCATAGTTCAAAAAGTTCTGAAATTCATCAGAGACAACGAAATGATCAAAAATAATGATTCAATTGTTGTCGGTTTCAGTGGAGGACCAGATTCTACTTTTTTGATGTATCTTCTACTAATAATCAAGAGTTTATTCAACTTAAAAATTTACGCGGCTCATTTGAATCATCAACTAAGGGGCAAAAACTCTGATGATGACGAACTTTTTGTAAAAAATTTCTGTAAAGAAAACAAGATAGGATTATTAGTCGAAAAGAAAGATATCGCAACATTAGCTAAAGATAGAAAAAAGAGTATTGAAGAGACTGCACGAGAAGAACGATACAAACTATTTCAAGCAGCCTCTCAGAAATTTGGTGCAAATAAAATTGCAACTGGACATACACTCAACGATAATGTTGAAACTATGATTTTCAATTTTGCTCGAGGTAGCGGTGTATCAGGCTTGCGAGGAATTCCTGCAAAAAGAGATAATATTATAAGACCATTGCTTTGTCTCACTAAAGATGAAATAACAAATTTCCTGAAAGAAGAAGAATTAGAGTTTAGAATTGATGAAACAAACTTCAATGAAGAATACACAAGGAATTTTATCAGAAACAAAATCATTCCTTTATTACAGGAATTAAATCCTAACCTTCACGAAACTTTACTTTCTACGGCACAACTCCTCTGGTTACTTGAAAAATATATTGAGAAGGAATCAGAAAAGTTTGAAAAATTGTTTGTTTCGAAAAAAGTCGATAAGATGCTTAGAATTCGTCTCGAAGAGAGTGTTGATTACAAAAGTTACATCATAATGGATATGGTGAGAAAGAAAGTTGAAATTCAATTTAATCTTTCACTCGGTTATGATAAAACTAAGGAGATAATTAATCTAATCAAACAGGACAAAGGAACTACAATTCAGATAACCGATAAAATTGTTGCGTTAAGAGAATCAGCTTCTATTTTGATCTTAACAATCCCCGAGTTTGAAGAAGTAAACATTTCGATTACCTACGATTCAAAATTGCAGAAATATTACGGAAGTTATTTTGAATTCAAGATAAGTTCAGCATTAGTGAAAGAAGTTAAGTTATCAGATAATTCTTCAGTCGAATTTTTTGATGAAGAAAAAATTAAAGGCAAATTAATTTTAAGAAATTGGAGACCTGGTGATAAACTTGTTCCGTTAGGTATGAAGTATTCGAAAAAAGTTAGTGATTTGCTCACTGATGCAAAAGTCCCTGCTTTATTCAAGAAACAAATTCTTGTTCTTTGTGATGGAAATGAGATAATTTGGGTTGTTGGTGTAAGACTTTCTGAAAAATACAAAGTCACCAGTGAAACTAAACGAGTAATAAAAGCGAGAATAAATTATGATTTCGAAATTTAACGCAAAAGAAATTGTTGTTAATGGTGAAACTTTTGAAATTTTAATCGATGAACCAACCATTCAAAAGAGAGTAGCTGAATTAGGCGAAGAGATTAGTAAAGATTATGTGAAAAAAGTACCAATCTTTATTGGTGTCCTTAATGGTTCTGTCATCTTCTTTGCCGATTTAATCAGAAACATTTCTGTTGATTGTGAAGTAGATTTTTTGAAATTATCAAGTTATGGAGACGCAAAAATCTCAAGCGGAAATGTGAAACTGATAAAAGAATTGAATGCAGATATTAAAGGCAGAGATGTAATTATAGTTGAAGATATTGTGGATTCAGGTCTTTCAATTGTTTATATGAAAAACTTGATAGAATCACAGAAACCAGAGAGCATAAAAATTGTTACTTTACTTCATAAACCTGAAGCAACTAAATACGATATTAAGCTTGACTACATCGGATTTCAAATTCCTAATAGATTTGTAATAGGGTATGGTTTAGACCATACTCAGAAATATAGAAATTTAAGATCAATATACGCTTTAAAGAGTTGAATTGGAGAAAATATGGAAGACAACAAAAAACAAAATAATAAAGATAATTCACCCGATAACAAACCAAACAAAAACAATGAAAATTTTGATTGGTCAAAGATCTTAAGAACCGTATTCGGTTGGGGCGGAGTAATTGTCGCTGCTTTAATTGTGATGCAAATGTTTCGTTCCGGGGATATGGCGGAAGTGGAAATAACTTATAACGAATATCAGCGACTTCTTAATGAAAATAAAATTGAAAGTGCTGTAATCAAAAAATCAGAAATTAATAACTACTACTTTCACGGAAAGTTAAAACAGGAAGAAAATCTTAATGTCGGTGCAAATCGAACAATAAGAACAAAAAAATTTGTAGTCTTCTTGCCAGAAGCTGGTTCACCCGATAACATTAAAGTCTGGAACGAGAAAGGAATTAATTTTACATTTGAAGAAAAAGATTCTGCGTGGTGGACAGCATTAATGACTCTGCTTCCATGGTTGATAATTTTTGGATTATGGATATTTTTCATGAGAAGAATGCAGGGTGGCACTGGTGGAACAAAAGGAATCTTCAACTTCGGCAAAAGTCGTGTAAGAATTTTCACCGAGAATCTTCCAAAAGTAACTTTCAAAGATGTTGCTGGCTGTGACGAAGCAAAATTAGAATTACAAGAAATTATTGAGTTCTTGAAAGAACCTTCAAAATTTCAACGACTTGGTGCAAGAATTCCAAGAGGAGTTTTGTTATTGGGTCCTCCAGGAACAGGAAAAACATTACTTGCTCGTGCCGTTGCAGGTGAGGCTGGAGTTCCATTCCTTTCAATTTCTGGTGCAGAGTTTGTTGAGATGTTTGTTGGTGTTGGTGCGAGCAGAGTTAGAGATCTATTCGAGCAAGGAAAAAAATACGCTCCATGTATAATTTTCATTGATGAAATTGATGCTGTTGGAAGACAGCGAGGTGCTGGTCTTGGCGGTGGACATGATGAAAGAGAACAAACTCTCAATCAATTATTAATTGAGATGGATGGTTTTGAACCGAATAATGGAATAATAATTATTGCCGCAACGAATAGACCTGATATTCTTGATCCTGCATTGCTAAGACCAGGTAGATTTGATCGTCAGGTTGTTGTTGATCGTCCTGATGTAAAAGGAAGAGAAGGAATACTAAAAGTTCATACAAGAAAAATTCCTCTGGCTCCTGATGTTGATCTTTCAGTCATTGCGAAGGGCACACCAGGACTTTCCGGAGCTGATCTTGCCAATCTCGTAAATGAAGCAACTCTTCTTGCTGCGAGAAAGAATAAAAAATATGTTGATATGGAAGATTTTGAAGAAGCGAAAGATAAAGTAATGATGGGAATGGAACGAAAGAGTTTGATCATTTCCGAAAAAGAAAAAGAAATGACTGCTTATCACGAAAGTGGTCATGTCCTTGTTGCTAAAATGATTCCTGAAGCTGATCCGGTTCACAAAGTTACAATCATTCCACGCGGAAGAGCACTTGGCGTTACAACTTATCTTCCAATCGATGAAAAACATACTTATTCGAAATCATACTTGCTTGCGATGATGACTTATGCACTTGGCGGACGTGCAGCTGAGCTTTTAATCTTTAATGAATTTACAACTGGTGCTGGCAACGATATAGAAAGAGTTACTCAAATTGCAAGAAAAATGGTTTGCGAATGGGGAATGAGTGAAAAACTTGGACCAATTGCTTATGGCAGTCGTGAAGAAGAACTCTTCCTTGGTCGAGAAATTACAAGACATCAAGAAGTGAGTGAAAAAACAGCTCAGTTGATTGACCAGGAAGTTCAAAACATTGTAAATAGCTGCATGCAAAGAGCTGAAAAAATCTTAAGAGATAACATTGATATTTTACATCGTCTCGCCAAAAACTTACTTGAACGAGAGATTCTTGATAACGAAGAAATTGAAAAGTTAATTCATGGTGAAGAGTTGCCTCCTGTGAAAAAAAATAATCATAAAGAAGAAGAACTTCCAGACCATGTTAAAAAATTGATGGAATTGAGAAAAGGTAAAACGGATGCCGAATCAACCTCTTCAGAAACTTCGGAAGCTTGATCTTTTGAAAGAGTCCAGACATAATATCCACGAAGCTGCTACAATTGAGTATAGGCATGAGGTTATAAGAAAACTTATTCATCTTAACTCTATATCAATTCCAATTATTTATTATCATATAGAAAAGCAATTAGCATTAACAATTCTTGTCCCTCTTACTCTTGCGTTTCTAATCGTCGATGTAATTCGTTACTATAATCCGCAGGTTGCAAAGTTGTTTTATAAAATTTTTGGATTTCTGCTCCGCAAAAAAGAGAAGGACGACAAAAGAACGAGATTAAACGGTGCAACGAATGTTCTGTTATCTGCATTATTCTGCATTATAGTTTTTCCAAAATTATTTTTTGTGACTGCCTTTTCTGTTTTGATTATTTCTGACATTTCATCGGCATTGATTGGTAGAAAATTTGGAAAAAGAAAATTTTTCGCAAAGAGTCTTGAAGGTTCTGCAGCATTTTTTATCTCGGCAGTTATTGTCATCTTTTTCACTCCCAAAGCAGAATATCTCTTTATGGAATATATAATCGCCATTGTAGCTGTATTCTTTGGAACAATTGCTGAGAGTATGTCGTTTGAAATCGATGATAATTTATCAATCCCAATTACAATTGGTACAGTTATGTGGATTCTTTACGCTTTATTGTTACCACAAATTAATGTTTATATATTAGGGTGAGAATATGAAAAAGATTTACATTCTTTTAATAGTAGGAATTTCAATCTTAACAATTACAACTGGTTGTCAATCAAACTTAAAGCCAGCCATTGGCAAGGAAGATGAAATAATTGTTTTTGCAGATTCTTCAAGATGGAATGATTACTACGATTTTCTTTCAGTCATCTTTGAAAAAGAAATCATCACACCTCAACCTGAGCAGCTATTCGAATTAAAACGAGCTAATATTTCAGAACTTAAAAAATATCAAAGCAGAAAAAATTTATTGATAGTCACTTCTCTTGATAAAAACAATGAAGTCACTGATTATGTTAAATCAATCCTTGATACCAATGCATTGAATCTGATTAAGAATGGTGAAGAATTTGTAATCAAGAAGAAAGATGTATGGGCTAAAAATCAGGTGCTTGTGATTCTTGTTGCAAACACACTCGATGAATTGAGAACGAATTCAATTCAGAATCTGGAAAATTTACTTTACTATTTTCAGTCTGCATCTGATGAACGTGTAATGAAAAATCTATACAATCCTACCTATGAAAAGAAAGACCTGGAAGCTAAATACTTGAAAAATTACGGCTGGAAGATTTACATTCAAGCAGATTTTCTCGAAGCTATAAATGATAAAGAGCATAATTTTGTCTGGCTAAGAAGATCACCTGATTCAGATATGGAAAGATGGATTTTCATTCATTGGATTGATTCTGTAGATTCAAGATGGTTAAATCGAGATAGTGTTCTTGCAATTCGAAATCGAATCACACAAAGATTTTTAAGAACAAAAGATGATAAAGCTTATGTTGAAGTTAATCCAGATTATGTAAGACAGTCGGTTTATAATTTCAATGGCAGATATGCACTTTTCACACAAGGATTGTGGCGAATGAGTGATATGTCTATGGGTGGACCATATGTTAATTATACATTCATCGAGGAAAAGAATAATAGATTATACATGTTGGATGGATCTGTTTTCTCACCAAGGTACGAGAAAAAGTTTTTAATTCAACAGGTTGATGTGACTTTACGGACTTTCAAAACCAGAGATGAACTGACGAAAGAAGAAATTGATAAACTACTGAGTTACTTGAAATAAAAATAATTTTGCGAGTTGCTGAACAAGTAAGAAGATTATCATTCATAATCTCTTAATTTTCATAAATGGTTTTAAAAGTCATTCAATACTTAATAACTCATCGGGCAGTTTAAGTTCGGGATTTATTTCAAGAGATTTGTTTACAAGTTTCTTCGCTATTTCTTTTTGTCCATACCTTAATTCATAAAATGCACGATTGATATGAGCTGTTGTTATTAAATTTTTCAAAGTCTCAGTGTAATAATCGTTTTCATTCTTGATGTGAATGTTATAATCAAGATTTTTGATTGGTTGATATGAAGTATCTTTTACAACTTTGAATAAGAATAAATCGGGGATTAGTTTCAGAGAATCGGGAAGTGCAATCCATCCCTGTTGGATTTCGTTTGTTACCATCTCCGGTGAAAGATAAACGGTTCTATCGTTAATATTACTCAGAATAAAATTTAAGATTATCTCCTTATAAAATTTTTCAAGAATTTGTGGATTATATTTTTGATTCCTTTCGAACTTTTGCAGCTCCGGCAAAAATGCATCAATCAAATGCTTTGATTTCTCATATATCTCTGGATAATTTCTTTTAATTTGATTGAAATACCAGCTTCTTCGAACAAGTTCCTTATCGATAATCGAAATATCTTTTCTATAATTTTCAACAAATTGAATATAATAAGAAGGTGAGATGAAAAAATCCCAGAGATATGAAACTACAATTGAATTCTTATCTACTGAATTCAGGATTGAATAAGTGTACTCTTCAAATTGAGTATTATCTTTTTGGTTTACCTTTTCGAAGTTGAGGATGAAAATTGTTAGTGGAATTAAAAAAAATCCATAGTTGATTTTATCCTTCGAAAATTTTTGATCCAGCTGATAGATCCCGAAGGTCAATAAAAATCCAGAAGAAATGAATGCCAGCAGAAAATATGAATCGATATCATTGATATCGTAATTGATTGAATAAAGCACACAGGTGATGAATAAGAGAAGAATGAAGAGGAGTAATTTTTTATTTGATTTGAATAATGTATAGATACCGACTAAGACTAAGATCAAACCAATGTAAGCGAACTCTTCAGGATAAATTGATAAGAAATATTTGAATTGTTTTGAAGCCGATTCTGTTGACGAAAAAATCCAACTTTGATATTGCCAGCCCATTACATGTCTTTTGAAATTTTCCCAGCTGACTGGATTTCCCCAGTTGATCTCTGGATTGTTAGACGCTGCAATTGATAAATAGACATACAAAGATAATGCGATAAAAAATGGAATCAGCATCACAAGAATTCTTTTGAAAGATTCTTTAGTGAATTTGAATTTTTGGAAATAAAAATATCCAAGTGCCGGAAGAATTAAGATGCTTGTCATGTGATTTGTGAAACAAAGTCCAAGAAAAAAAGCAAATAAAAGCCAGTCAGGTAATTTTACTAATGATGAATTTAAATCTTGATTCTGTGAAGAATAATAGGCTTTCAAAAACAGAAATAAAGTTACTGATATCAAAGCGATGTGAAGCGAATAGACTTCTACAGAAGTCGATTGCAGCCAGAATGTTTTTGAAAATGCAGCAGATAAAGCACCAACCAATCCAATAATTTTTATTTTTTTATCATCGAGAAAAATCATTTCAGGGACTTTTTTCTTCTTCTTTCTTTCAACTGTTTTTTCTTGATTAAGATTTTTCAGCAGTAGGCAATTGATTTTATAAATAAAAATAAATCCGATTAGAGTGTAAATCGTGGAGAGTAAATTCAAAGCTTGAATTCTGGAGATAAAGAAGAAAATTTTTGTAAAAGCATAACCAATAAGTGTAAATAATGGATAGCCAGTCGGATGAGCAATACCAAGTGTAGAAGCAACCGCAGCTAATTCACCAGAATCAATTTGAACAACTCCAGGTGCTAATGTGATCAGGTAAACTATAAATAAAATTAATAGTGATGAGATGAAAACAAAATTTCTGATTTTCATCATTTGTTTATCTCCGGACTTATTTCCTTAATCAAGCGATAATTTTCGTCCAAAAGTGATTTTAAGTAGTCGAAAATTTTTGTGGTATTTGAAATATTCAAAAATTGGTTTACAAATTTAGAATTAAAGTTCCGTGATAAAATATGTCCTTTTGTTCCAGTAATTATCTGATTAAGTAAAATAAATGTAAATATCTGATAAAAATTTCTTGACAATTGTTCAAGTCTTGTTCTGTAATTTTTATTGAATCTGGAATAATCGCTGCAGAATTGGATAAAACTTCTTGCAATAAAATTCTGAAAATTGGTCTTATTAATTAGAGTTAGATATTGTTGAGTGAATTGCAAATCGAGCAAACCGCCTGTTGAATTTTTTAGGTCAAGAAAATCTCTTCCAGCGTGAATTTTATTTTGACGAATCAAAGTTTTGTTCTTTTTAATTTCATTTGCAATATAGTCAGACTTAAGTTCAATAACTTTTGATCTAACAGATTCTAAAAGGGTATTGAAGATTTTTTCTGAACCATCTACCAATCTCATTTTGGTATAGGATTGAAATTCCCAAATTCGCATTCGAGAGTTAATGTAATTTTTCATTTCATCAATTTGCCAGCTTAATTTGGAAGCTTTCCCTTCAGGACGAATTTTTGAATCAGCTTGAAAGAAATCAAAAAGTTTAAATTTATCTCTGAAACTGCTGAGTATGTTTAATGAAAATTTTTCTGCTTTAGCTTGATCGATTTCACTATCAAATACAAAGAGTATATCAATATCTGATTTCAAGTGCATTTCTTTTGTTCCATAGCTTCCAAGTGCAATGATTGAGTAGGCTTCTTTTTCCAGTTTGTATTTAATAGTGATTTCCTGAGTTAAATTTTCAAAAGTTGAATCAACAAAATTTGTAAGCAGAAAGTTTACTTCTTGTGAATCGAAATTTTTTAGTAAAAAATTTAAAGTTATCTGCAGAATGAAAATTCTAATTTGTTCTTCATCTAAATTTTGAAAATCAATTTCAGTAAAATCTCTACTGAAAAGTCTTCCCGAAAAATAAAGATCTATTAATCTCTGACTGGAAATGAGACTTGTCATCAAATGTTCAGATAATTCAGAAATTAATAATGTTAACTCAAGTAAACCTTTGTTTGTCAGTAATTCCTTTATCTGAACTTTTGTTTTTATTGAAGAAATAAATCTGTAAAAATTTTTAGTGAAAATTTCTGGGTTACTAGAAATATTAATTCTTCTTAAAATTTCTTTTTGAAATTCCTCCAGAGTTGAGTCATCTAAATCAGATAAATTATCGCGCAGTATGTTGAGAGTGAGTTGGAAATGTTTTTTTATACTTTCAGGATTTTTGACTTTCGACGGGTCGATGTATCGATTAATTTCAAATTGTTTAATATCTTCACTCTCAAAAATATTTGCAGCAAAGTTTTTAATAATTTTTCGAGTGAATTCAAGCTGCGAATAGAATTGTTTACTTTTTCTCAGTCCTAAAAATCTTGTCAGGTTTACTATTTTTTCGTTGTCCTTAGGCAAAGCATGGATTTGTCTATCATCCATCAATTGAATGAAATTTTCAACTCGTCGTAAAAATTTGTATGAGTCAATTAACCTTTTAGATTCCTTTTCGCTTATAAGTTTGTATCTGGCAAGTTGTTTTATTGCATTAATAGTATTTGGAGTTCTCAAATCATTAATTTTTTTCCCATTTAATAGCTGAAGTACCTGAATTGAAAATTCTACATCTCTGATTCCGCCGCTGAAATGCTTAATGTTCATTTTATCATCAGTTGAATCTGCTGTTATAATGTTTTGATAAATATTTCTAAATCTCTTTACAAATACTTTAGGTGAATCAAAAAACACTCCATGAAAAATAAAACTATGAACAAACTTCTGGAATCTTTCAAAAAGAACCTTGGAACCGCTAACGAAATTCATTTTCAGGAGCATTTGTTTTTCCCAATCACTTCCATAGCTTTCATAGTAAATCTGATAATAGGTCATCGATCGAGCAAGTGGTGAATATTTACCATCAGGTCTTAGTCTAAAATCAACTCTGTATAAATAACCTTCGTTAGTTGGATTTGAACAAACATCAATAAATTTTTTAACAATTGTATAAAATAATTCCAGGTTTTCTGGCTTGTTTTCGTTATCATCATAAAAACACATCAAGTCAACATCAGAACTAAAATTAAGTTCAAGTCCACCAAGCTTTCCAAGTGAAACAAGGCAATATTCTGGAATTTCTCTATCAGGTTTATTCTCTTTGATACTATTGATGACCAACTTGAAGACGCGATCTAAAATTGAACTGGTAAGTAATGAATATTCGAACATTGTATTTTCAATGTTAGTAAGATTTAATATATCTCGAAGCCCAATTCTAAGGGTGTGTAATCTTTTGAACCTTTTAATTGCATCAATTTTCTTATTAAAGGTTCTAAATGCGTTGGTTGTTGAATCAAGCTCTTTCTCAAAAATAGGTTCGTTAAAATCTGTATATAATTCTCCACTGCCAATAAATCTTGATAAAAATTCCGGATTTCTGACAACAATATCAGTCAGATAATTACTGAAAGCAGAAATCATTATAATCACTTCGACATAAAATTTAAGTAAAGGCAGATTTTCTGCATAAGAATTTATGAAATAATCATTTTGAATTATCCGGGAGAAATTTAGAAGAGTTCTTGGTGAGACGAAAACCTCATCTAATACTGGAGTGATGTCGCCAGTAAAAATTTCGAGTTCTTTATCGCTTAGAATTTTTGAGAAATGACTTATTAAATAATCTATAAGCTGTTTCTTTAACACATACAAAATTACCAATTACAGAAATATTTGAATAATAAAACGAAAAACACAATTGAAGTTTTTGTTCAGGTCATTTTATCATTTAATAAATTGGAATGATTTCATCTTAATATTTGGATTTTCGCGGTTAGGTTAGTTCTAATTAATTATAAGAGCTAAGTTAATATGGATCACTTGATTCATTAATCCAATATTAAATAAATGATTTCCCGGTTCTCACATGGAAATTTTTTAAGATAATCACTATTAAAGTTCAAATAATTGTGAATTAATTAAGCCTGTATCAAAAAATATGAAACTCAAAGTACTTCCTTGAAAGTATAATTGAAAATTTTTTAACAAATTGTATTTAAGAAGTCATTTAATTAGTTTTAATAAAATTACAAAGAGGTAAAATGTTAATGATTTTGAAGAAAATATTTGGTGATAAACACAAAAGAGATATTGAAGCGCTAAAACCTATTGTTGCTGAAATTAACAGCATTTACGAAACCCTGAAAGATCTCTCAGATGCTGAACTTCGCGCTGAAACCCAAAAACTCAAACAAAAAATAAACGATGAAACACAAGAATTGAGAGATAAAATCTTAGGACTGGAAGCCAGATTGATGGAAGATCTTTCCATTGATGAACAGCAACAAATATACGATGAACTTGAAGAACTTAACCAGGAACTGGATGATAAATACGAAGAAATTCTTGATGAAATCCTTCCAACTGCTTATGCGATTGTAAAAGACACCTGTCGAAGACTTGTTGGGCAGTCCTGGGAAGTTGTTGGAAGAAAAATTACCTGGGATATGATTCCCTTCGATGTCCAGTTGATGGGAGCAATTGTACTTCATCAGGGAAAAATTGCCGAAATGGCTACAGGTGAAGGTAAAACTCTTGTCGCAACGATGCCGCTTTTCTTAAATGCATTAACTGGACGTGGTTGTCATCTTGTAACTGTTAACGATTATCTTGCTCAACGAGATAGAGAATGGATGGGCAAGATTTTTGAGTTTCATGGTTTGACAGTCGGTGTAATATTAAATCATATGTCGCCTGAAGAACGAAAAAAGATGTATCAGTGCGACATAACATATGGAACAAATAATGAGTTTGGTTTTGACTATCTCCGTGACAACATGGCTATTGATATGGATGGAATTGTTCAGCGTGGTCACAATTATGCAATTGTTGATGAAGTTGATTCAGTTCTTATTGATGAAGCGAGAACTCCATTAATCATCAGTGGTCCAGTTGAAAGTTCAGAACAAAAATTTACTGAATTGAAACCTCGTGTTGAACGACTTGTTCGTGCGCAAGCTCAGCTGGTTGCTAAAATTGTTCAGGAAGCTGAAGATGAATTAAACAAACCAGAACCAGATTATCACAAAGCTGGTGTCTTATTGTTAAGAGCTTATCGTGGCTATCCAAAAAACAAAAAATTGATGAAACTTTTCAGTGAACCATCAAACAAAAAGTTGATGCAGGAAACTGAGCTTGAATATTTACGCGAGCAAGAAAAACGAATGCACGAGATTGATGATGAGTTGTATTTCAGAATTGACGAAAAAAATCACTCCATCGATTTAACAGAAAAAGGACGAGAGTTCATAACAAACATAAATGAAGATAAAGATTTCTTCGTCTTACCTGATATTGGAACTGAAATTAGTAAAATTGAAAATGACCATTCACTTTCACTCGAAGAAAAAGCGAAAAGAAAAGATAAACTTTATCAACTCTATGCAGAACGAAGTGATAGAATTCATACTGTACAACAACTTTTAAGAGCCTATGCTCTTTATGAAAAAGATGTTGAATATGTTGTGACCGAAGATGGAAAAGTAATGATTGTTGATGAGTTTACTGGAAGATTACTTCCAGGGAGAAGATATTCCGATGGGCTTCATCAAGCAATCGAAGCAAAAGAAAATGTAAAAGTTGAAAAGGATACTCAAACTTTAGCTACCATTACACTGCAAAATTATTTCCGTCTTTATAAAAAATTGGCAGGAATGACAGGTACTGCGGAAACTGAAGCTGCCGAATTCTGGGAAATTTATAAACTCGATGTTGTCGTAATTCCAACTCACAAGCCCTGCATTCGGATTGATTACGATGATGTGATTTATCGTACAATGCGAGAAAAATATAACGCACTTCTTGATGAAATTGAAGAACTGCATAAAATTGGTCGACCTGTTCTTGTTGGTACAACTTCAGTTGAAGCTTCTGAAACTATCTCTCGAATGTTGAAGAGAAAAGTAATTCCTCATAATGTTCTCAATGCAAAGCATCATCAACGGGAAGCTGAGATTGTTGCAAACGCAGGTTTAAGAGGTGCTGTTACAATTGCAACAAACATGGCAGGTCGTGGAACGGACATCAAACTTGGTCCTGGTGTGAAAGAACTCGGCGGACTTGCAATTCTTGGTACAACCAGACACGAATCAAGACGAATTGACCGACAATTAAGAGGAAGAGCTGGAAGACAGGGCGATCCAGGTTCATCTAAGTTCTATCTTTCATTAGAAGATGATTTGATGCGTCTCTTTGGAAGTGACAGAATTGCTGCAATAATGGAAAGAATTGGTGTAAAAGAAGGTGAAGTTATTACTCATCCTTTAATTACAAGAAGTGTTGAACGAGCACAGAAAAAAGTTGAAGAGAATAACTTCGCAATTCGTAAACGACTTCTCGAATATGACAATGTCATGAACTCGCAGCGTGAAGTTATTTACACAAAACGAATGCAGGCATTGAAAGGTGAAAGACTCAAAGGAAAAATTCTTGAAGATTTGTATGAGTTCATCGCAGATCTTGTTCATAAGCATTATGAAAATGCTGAGATAGATCAATTGAGAGAAGAATTGATTAGAAATCTTTTAATTGATGTTCAAATTACACCTCAAGTATTTCAAGAATTAGGAGAAGATGGACTAACAGAGAAAATCTTTGAAGCTGCTAAAGATTTCTATAACAAGAAAGAAAAAATGCTCGGTTCTGAACTAATGGCTAATCTTGAAAGATTTGCTGTTCTCACTGTGATTGATGAAAAGTGGAAAGAACATCTCCGTGACATGGATGATTTGAAGGAAGGAATTGGTCTTCGTGTTTATGGTCAAAAAGATCCATTAATTGAATACAAAAAAGAAGCATATGAACTTTTTATGGATATGCTGACATCCATAAGAGATGATAGTTTAAGATTTGTTTTCAAATGGTTTCCTGAAATGCCAGAACAAGTTCAAAGAAGAAGAAAAGTACCAGAAAGAATTACAACTATTCATCAATCGGTTGATGGATTCAGCATTGCTCAGGGTCGTGATGGAGCTAAAACAACATCGCAGCCAGCTGGTAAACCGCAGCCAGTTAGAGTAGGCGAAAAAATAGGTAGAAATGATCCCTGTCCTTGTGGCAGCGGGAAAAAATATAAACATTGTCATGGGAGATAATCTGAGAGGATAATATGGCATTTTCAAACAAGTTAAAAAAAATTGAAGCAATCATTCGACCATTCAAACTTGATGATGTGAAGGATGCATTGCTTGAAGAAGGCATTCAGGGTTTGACAATTACAGAAGTCAGAGGTTACGGAAGACAAAAAGGACATTCTGAAATTTATCGTGGCAGTGAATACCGAATTGAATTTGTTCCAAAAATTAAAATCGAAATTGTTGTACCTGAATCACAGCAGGAAGTAGTGGTTAATACAATAATTAGAGCAGCTAAAACTGGACAAATTGGTGATGGAAAAATATTTATTTCAACCATTGAAGATGCAATTAGAATTAGAACTGAAGAATCTGGTAAGAATGCATTGTAGTTAGGTTAAGAATTTGGCAAAGTAAGGAAATAAAAGTTAGTCTTAAATAAAAATGAAATAACTAAAGGTTAATAAAAATAAATGAAAAAAGTTAAAGAAAAAGAAACTAATGATGAAATAAAGGTTAGAATTTGTAATGTGCTAAGCATTAAAGACAAACCGTGGTATTCGATTTTCAAAGATTTAAAGTTTTGGATTCCTACTTTTATTTCGATTATTGCAGTTCTTATAAGTTCGATTCCTTATTTACAACAAATTAAAATTGATGGTAGAATTACTGGCCTACTCCGCACGGGATATATGAATTATTCTTACATTGATACTAGTGGAATCTTAATAAATATTGAAGGTGTTGGATATACAATAAATGTCATAATTGCAGTTCGAAATAAAAATTTCATCCTTAAAGATTTCGATGTATTTATTAAATTTTTTGGGGATGATCAAAAGTATAAAGGAGAAGTCATTCCAGCGAATGAAATAATTTAAGACTATAATGGGATTAAAAAAGGTTACGCATTCCAATTGAAGAGGGTATTTTGTACACAAATGTTTTAGAAAAAGAAAAAGTTAACTCTTATTTTGTTCGGTTTATTATCGATAGGTCAGTCGGGAGTATCGAAAAATTTACACGAAATATCGAAAAAATAGAAATAACATTGTTTGACTTCTATGGTAAGTCGATATCTTTACCTCTTAAAATAGAAGATCCTAAAAGGTTATTATCTTTTGATAATTAATATTGGGAAGAGGTGAATTAAATTAACAATCTACCAGAATAAACGTTTACAAGCTTAAGTAACTTATAAATTTTACAAATCTGATGGTTTCGTTTGTGCTTAAAAGTTATAAGCCATTTCACTCATGAAAGAATGAAAAAAACAAAAAATGTCTAGTCGCTTGTTAGAATTATTTGAAGATGCAAAACTTATAGAAAAGATACAAAGACATTTGCCCTATCTCTTCCAACTTGCTGAGTTAGAAAGTTCAAGAGCAGGTAAATTAGGAATGGAGGTCGGTTCAGTCCATGAACGGATAATCATTGCTTTGCTTATTTATAAATATGGTGAAGCAAATGTACAAACAGAAATTCCAATTACAGAACCAGAAGTAGATGTGAGATTATTTGGAAATTCAATATCTATTAAAACAATTACTAGTAAAAGTTTAGGAGGTGTTAAACTTATATGGACTGTTGATGCATAAAAGGCAAAAGGATTTTATGAAAGTTATTACCCCAGTTGTGATATGTTATTGGTTCATGTTAATTGGAACAGTGTAGGCGGTTTTCAATTTATTCCATTGGAGGTTCAAAAGAAAGTTTTTGATAAAATTGGCAGAGAAAATTATATTAAACTTCCAAAACCAGGAACAAATCCACGAGGTGTAGAAATTACTAAAGAGACTCTTTTATGTTTACTTGAAGATGATGATACTAGGAGTATTAAAATTATTTGGCAAAGAACAAATATAGAGTTTAATTTTTATAAAAAATGGGTTGATCTCTGGAGGGAGAATTAATTGGGGAAATACAATAATAAAGATTTATCTTCGCTTCGAGTCAGACAGGAGACTGGAACAAAAACAAGCAACTTTGGCTCTTCTGGAAAAATTAATCACGATTCTACTCCTTTTTATACGAGTAGATTATATGAGGGATTGCCGAAAGAAGAATTTACTCAATATTTAGAAAATCAAATCTCATCACAGTACCTTGACAAAGTTTTATGTAAGTTAAGTGAAAAAATGGAAGAAATACCAGATAACGGTATTCATCTAATGGTTACATCACCACCTTATAATATAGGCAAAGAATACGATGACAATCTTACACTAAATGAGTACAGAGCATTCTTGAAAAGGGTATGGAAAGAGGTAAAAAGATTTCTCGTTCCAGGTGGAAGAGTTTGTATTAACATCGCGAATCTTGGAAGGAAACCATACATACCTCTGCATGTTTTTATCAATGAGGATATGATTGAATTGGGATTTTTGATGCGAGGTGAAATCATCTGGAATAAACCATCCAGTAGTAGTCCCTCCACGGCTTGGGGTAGCTGGCTTTCAGCTAAAAATCCAACATTGAGAGATATTCATGAATATATTTTAGTGTTTTCCAAAGGTATGTTCACAAGGGAAAATCTAAATAGAAAAAACACAATTTCTAAAGATGAATTTCTTGAATTTACTAAAAGCGTATGGACATTTGCTGCTGAACAAACGACGAAGGTTGGGCATCCAGCACCTTTTCCAGTTGAATTACCTTACAGATTAATTCAACTATACACTTTTGAAGATGAGGTTGTTTTAGACCCTTTTATGGGCAGTGGACAAACTGCCATCGCAGCAATAAAATCAAATCGACGTTATATTGGGTATGAGAAAAACGAAGAATATGTAAAATTAGCCAAAAGGCGTATCAAAGAATTTTACTTAAATTTTAACACGCCCAAATTGTTTAAATCTGAAAGTAAAAAAGAAAAGGAGCAAAAAGATTGGCGAAATGGTGTATAATGCGAAATAAAAGGATTATTATTTACATTAATCAATCAAATCTTCACCTTAAGTAAATAATATTTTATTAAGAAAAATTTATTGAATAATTTAAATCTATTAATTTTTAAGTAATACCATAATTAATGTTCTGAAAAATGAAAAAATCAATTATAATTCTAATCTTAATTTTATCTCTTATTCTAAATTTATCTTGTGGTGTAACAAATTTTATTGCTAAAGGCTACGAGAACTTCACAACATATTTTAATATTTATTACAACGCATCGAAAATTTTCAATGAAGCGGAAGACGAAATTCTAAAACAACAAAAAGATATTTTTACAGATAAACCTTATCAGGTACCGGGAAATTTAACTGGTAAGTTTGTGACTGTAATAGAAAAATGTTCAAAAATTTTACAGTACCATTCAAAGAGTTCATTTGTTGACAATGCTTTGTTCATGATTGGCAAGTCTTACTTCTATCAAAAAGAATATCCAAGTGCAATCCGTAAATTCACCGAGCTTGTTTCAAACTTCCCGGAAAGTCCTTACTATCTTGAATCAAAGTTGTGGATAGCTCGATCTTATGCAAATACTATTGAAATAGATAAAGCCTTTAGATTACTAAATGATGTTTATCAAGAAGCAAAAGACGAAGAGAAAATTCGGAGTCAGGCATTACTGGAAATTCTAAAAATCTATTATAAAAGAAATGATTACGAAGGCTTTGTTAATCTTGCGAAAGAATTTATAGAAATTTCTGATGATGACGAGGCAATTGCTCAGGTACTTTTACAAATGGGAATTAGTTATTACAAGCTGGGCAAACTCGATGAGGCTAAAAATAGGTTTGAATTAGTGAATGATTATACTAACGATTATTACTATCAATTTAAGTCTCAACTCGAACTTGCAAAGATTTTCAGGGAACTTGGAAATTTTGAAACTGCTGAAAAAATTTTGAATGACCTTTATTCTGAATCGCTCTTTGAAGAATATAAAGATTATACTGAATTAGAATATGCTTACTTGCATCTTGCTAAGAATGATACTTTAGCTGCACTAAATTATTTCACTAAAGTTGATACAACTTATCCATCGAAAGAGACTGGTGGAATTGCACAGTTTGAAATTGCAAACTTTCTAGAACACAATTTGAAAAATCTTGATTCAGCAAAATATTATTATGAAAAATCTCTTCGAACTCCAATCTCCGAACAATACAAAAAAATTGCTCAGAAAAAAGTAAATATTTTTACTCGCTATAAAAATCTCTGGACAAGTATTTATAATCTTCAGAAACAAATACCTTTCTTGAGGACTTTTCCAGTTGATTCGACTTATCAAAAATTTCAGGAAATAGAGATTGATTCATCGATGTTGAGTGATTCAGCATATCTTGCTGATTTGCAAGAGTATTTCGAACAAAAACGAGTTGCTGATAGTCTGTATTTTGTCAAACTCCAGAGAGATTCAGCAACTTATCAAGCCAATTTAAAAACTGCTGATTCACTTGAAGTCAATATTGCTCGTTTGAAGTTTGAACTTGCAACTCTGTTTATGATAGATTTTAATCAACCTGATTCAACTGGATTCTATCTTCAAGAAATTGTGAGTGAATTTCCTGACAAAGATTTTTCAGAAAGAGCATATTATGCGCTGGCAAATTATTTCATTGTAAAAGGTGAGAACCAAAAAGCTGATAGTTTGTATCAATTGATTTATGATAAATTCCCCGATTCACAAATAACTCGTGCTGTTGCGAGAAGATTAAATCTTAAACCAAAAGTATCAGAAAAAAATATACCTGAACTTGAATATCAGAAAGCAGAACAACTCGCATTAAATGGAAAATACAAAGACGCAATTAAAAAATTATATGATATAGTACAGAATCACTCAAAAACTGATTATGCACCAAAAGCTCTTCTCATGATTGGGTACATCTATGAAGAAAAATTAAAACAGAATGATTCTGCTTATTCGGTTTACAAAGAATTGAAATCAAAATATCCAGGATCACTTTATACTCAAAGAATTAATTCTAAATTAATAGCTTATGAAAGTGAATTGCAGCGAAAAGAACAGGAAAAAATTCAAGAACAAGAGTTGAAAAAAGAAAATGAAAATCCTGATTCTTTAAAAACTTCTGAAATTGGCGAAATAAAAAATGAGGAACTTACTAAACCTGAGATTCAACAGCAGAATATCCCACAAAAACAGGATTCTTCAATCAAAAAAGAACGAATCGAAGAAAAACCATTGCGCGAAAAAAGAAAGTGAAAACCAAATTTGAAAATTCTGAACTTGAACTTGCTTATTATTACCAATTCGTAAAAGAAAGACTATATCAAAAATCGAAAGTAAAATTTTTCTTCTTATCAGCAATTATAATTTTTTATCTAGCTGTTCCAGGATTTCAAATTCCCGCTCTTGAATTAACTCGAACAAGAATTTCAGCTGTGATGGAGCAAAGATCACTCGAAAATTTTCTGATTTATTTTCCACAGCAAGATTGGGTTGATTACGAAGAAATTCCACTGCAATTCAAACAGACTTTTCTCGTAATGGAAGATGATGGATTTGCATCGCATCGAGGAATTGATTGGGAAAGTATTCAACTCGCTGCAAGAGTTAATCTCAGAAGAGGGAAAATTGTTAAAGGTGGAAGCACCATCACAATGCAGCTGGCAAAAAATATTTATTTTTCAACTCGAAGACATTATTTCAGGAAAGCAAAAGAAATTCTCACAGCAATTAGAATGGAAAAAGAATTGCCCAAACAAACCATACTCGAACATTATGCAAATGTGATTGAACTTGGAGATGGAATTTTTGGAATTGGTGAAGCAAGTAAAAAATATTTTAATAAAGATGTAAGTAAACTTACTCGTGAACAGATTGCAAGAATTGTTGCAGTAATTCCATCACCACTACGACATTCTCCAGTTGACAACAGCAGATTTGTTGTGAGACGAAAAAATATTGCACTAAGCAGAATGAATTCAGCAATTTTACCAGACTAAAAATGAATGTAGAACTTAACGAACAGGAAGCATTAAGGTTAATTTCCGAAGGTGAAGGTTCAAAAGTAGAGTTCAAAAGAAAATTTACTTCTTTTGAAAAAATTGCCCGCGAAATTATTGCCTTTGCAAATTCTAAAGGTGGATTAATTTTCTTCGGTGTTGATGATAATGGAGAAATTGTTGGTGTCAAAAGCGAAAAGGAAACAGAAGAATTGCTGAAAGAAACAGCCCAAAATTATTGTGAACCTTCGATTGACATAAGTACTTATGTGCTGGAAATTGATGGTAAAGATGTTGTGATTGGTGAAATCAAAGAAAGCAAAAACAAACCGCATAGATTGCAGGATTATCAGCCGTATTTGAATTACAAAACCGCTAAAGTTTTTGTGCGGATGAAATCTAAATCAGTTCTTGCATCAAAAGAGATGATTAAATTTCTGCATACATCATCAGATGATCATCTTGAATCGGAATTCAAACTTGGAAGAAAAGAGAAAGCATTATTTGACTATCTCGAGAAAAATGAAAGAATCAATACAAGAGAATTTTGTCGACTTGTAAATATTTCTGAAAGGCGAGCTCAGAGAATTCTGGTTAAACTTGTAAGGTTTGGCGTTCTTTTTTTGCATCAAGAAGAGAATGGCAATATTTATTTTTCTCTTAATGAATGAAGTGAAGATTTATTTTTCATAGCTGATCTTTATCAACTCAACAAATTTTTGCACTTCAATTTCTAATCATGATTTAGAAAAGAAGAATAAATAAATAAAATCAAGCAAAAGTTATCAACAAAACACCAATAAACATCAGAGTAGCTGCTAATAATCTTTCCTTCAAAAAACCTTCTTTGAAGAAAATTCTTCCGAAGATCACACTCAAAATCGAGTTTGTCCGTTTAATTGAAATTACATATGGGACAATGGTCATACTAATTGCCAGCATGTGACAGATGATTGTCAGTGTAGATAGAAAACCTACCCCAATCAATGCTTGGATATTGGTGTTTATCTCTGCATGATTTTTTTTGTGCTTCGCGTAAATCAATGGCAGCATCAATGTACCGATGTATAATTGAACAACGAAAGAATAAAACAAAGGCGAAGAATTAACCACACCAATTTTATCGAAGTTTGCTGTGATTGCCCAGATTAAAACAACAATCATCATATATCTGGATCCTTTTTCTTTTACAATCGATTTAAATGGCATCAAAAAATCTTCTTGAGTGCTTTTAAAATTCAATAAATACGCACCAGCAACAATCGATATCATTCCCAGTATTCCTTGAAACGAAGGAAATTCACCAACAATGATTGGAGATGTAATTAACAAAAGAAGCGGCGAAAGTGTAGTTAAAGGAACAGTGTTCGACAAATCACCAGACTTGATTGACTTCATAAAGAAAACTAACGCAGCAATATTCAGCGAACCGCTGACTATCAGTCCAACAAAAAACATTGGTTTAATTTCAGGGATTCCCAGAAATAAAATTGGAATTAAAAACAATGCTGAAAAGAACGAATTTGACCAGGCAACTACATACTCATCAATATTTTTGAGAGTATGTTTTGCGAGGACATTTTTAAGTGAATCGAAAAGTGCAACGCCAAATGCAAGGGGAATCCACATCATAATCATTCAGCAGGTTGTTGATGAGTTAGACAATGAATTGTTCCAAGTCCCCAAACAAGATCAACTGCATGAATTCCAACAACTTTTCTACCAGAGAAAAATTCGCTTAGAATTCCGAGTGCAATTCTATCGTTTGGATCATTGAAAGTTGGAACGAGAACATATTTATTGGAAATGTAAAAATTTGCATAGCTTGCTGGCAATCTTTGACCATCAAAATACAATGGTTCTGGCATTGGAAGTTCGACTACATTTATTTTATTTCCGTCTTCCAGCTTTGCTGATTGAAGTATTTCTTTATTTTCCTGCAGAATTTTGTAATTCTCATCGTAGGGATTTTTTTCGATGCAAAGAACAACTGTATTTGAATTTACAAATCGACAAACATCGTCAATGTGTCCATGTGTATCATCACCAGCAATTCCTTTTTTAAGCCAGATAATATTCTTGCATCCAAAATATTTCTCAAAAACTTTCTCGTAATCTTTTTTCGTAAAACCTGGATTTCGCGTTTGAGTTTTTTCATCCAGCAGACATTCTTCCGTACTGATTATTGTTCCCTGCCCATTTGTATCAATTGCACCACCTTCAAGCACTACAAGTTTATCGTTATAAACTGCATCAATTAATTTTTTATTAATCACTTTTGAAATTGTAAAAGGTATTTTCTGATCAAGCTTGAAGTTTTTGTACTTCGCCCAGGCATTAAACTGAAATCGAACAGGATGAACTTTTTGATTTTCATCTTTCACAAAAAATGAACTTGAATCTCTCAACCAGTTTCTGTCAGTTTTCTGTTCAACAAAAATTATCTGACTCAAATCAGCGCCAACTTTTCTCAAAATATTGATGGCAGATTTTTTATGTTTATCATCTCTCACAATTATATAAACCTGTTCACCTTTGACTAATTTTTTAACAATCTCAGCAAAGACCCATGTAATAGGGGAAAACTTTCCGGGCCAATCTTCTTTGTTATAAGACCAGCTAATCCATGTTGCTTCGTGAGTTTCCCATTCTGCAGGTAATCTCAATTTCATATTTCACAACCTATCGCCAAGAAAACGTTCTAAAATATCTTGATAGAAATCAATTCGACGATCTCTGAAAAACGGCCAGTGAGTTCTGACAACATCAATCTTACTAAAATCAATATCGGCGAAAAGAATTTCTTCGTTGTTTTCCGAAGCCTGAGCAATTATGCTTCCCTGTGGATCGCACACAAATGAAGAACCCCAGAAAATAATACCGTCATTATTTTCATCTACTTTTTCGAAACCGACTCTGTTCACTGCAGCGACATAAACACCATTTGCGATTGCATGACTTCGTTGAATTGTCATCCAGCTTTCTCTCTGAGTTTCTCCATATTTTTCTTTTTCCGATGGATGCCAGCCAATTGCCGTGGGATAAAAAATTATTTCTGCACCAAGTAGTGCAGTGATTCTTGCAGCTTCAGGAAACCATTGATCCCAGCAAATTAGTGTTCCAATATTTCCATATTTTGTTTCTGTCGAAACAAAACCAATATCGCCAGGAGTGAAATAAAATTTCTCATAATAATGTGGATCATCAGGAATGTGCATTTTGCGATAAAGATTTCTTATTTCTCCCTCGGGTGTAATTACAATCAAACTATTGTAATAAATTCCATTGGTCATTTTTTCAAAGATTGGGACTATTAAAACAGCGTGATGTTTTTCTGCAAGCGGAGAGAATTCATTAAATGATTCACCATCGAATGGTTCAGCAAGTTTGAAGAATTCGTGATCTTCTTTCTGACAAAAGTAAAGTGATTTATACATTTCCGGTAAGCAGATAATCCTTGCCCCTTTTTTTAAAGCATCAGTTACCATCTGTTTTGCTTTTTTCAAATTTTTTGAAGTGTCTGCTTCCATTGCCATTTGGATCAGAGCTATTTTTGTAAGATTATTTTTTGTTGTCATAATCCACCTAAATATTAGTTGAAAATTCTTTTAAGCTGATTTTTGCACCACGAATAGTTTTAACTGCAAGCTGACCGCAGGCACCTTCAATATCACTTCCTTTTGTGTTTCTTACAAACACAGTGAGATTATTTCTTCTCAGCTTATTCACAAATTCATCAAACTCTTCCTGTGATGTTGGTTTAAGCTGCGAACCAAGTCCTCTCGGATTTGTATGTGCAATTGAGTTAAATGGAATGATATTTATTTTGCTTGGGATCCTTTTACTCAGTTTAACCAAACCCTGAATATCTTTTTCAGAATCATTTATTCCTTTCAATAGGATATATTCAAATGTAATTCTTCTTCTTGTTTGCTTATAAAAATATTCAAGTACTTCGATGTTTTGTTTGAGTGAATATTTTTTGTTGATTGGCATTATTAGAGATCTTATCTCTTCATCAGTCGAGTGGAGAGAAAACGCAAGCTTACCTTTGAATGGTTGATGTGCAAAGTCAATGATTTTTTCTGGAATCCCAACAGTTGAAACAGTTATTTTTCTACCAGAAATATCGAATGCTTGATCTGATGAAAAAATTGAAAGTGACTTGATTGTATTCTCATAATTTAAGAATGGTTCTCCCATTCCCATGTAGACAATGTTAGTAATGGGTCGATTTGAATGTTTGCTGGTTTGAATGAACTGATCAACAATCTCATAAACAGAAAGGTTTCTTCTATAACCCATCTGTCCCGTTGCACAAAATTGACAATCCAGAGGACAACCAACCTGAGTTGATAAACAGAGAGTTAATCTATCCTGATCAGGAATTAAAACTGATTCAATCAAAGAACCATCATCACATCGGGAAAGAAATTTTTTTGTCTCCGTTTTTTGAGAAAACTGAATTTCAACAAGTTCGAGTGATTTTATGAATGCAATTTGTTCGAGTTTTGATCTTAGTGCTTTTGAAAGATTGGTCATTGCATCAAAACTATCAACCCGTTTGCTGTAAAGCCACTGAAATACCTGAAGTGCACGATACCTGTCTTCGTTTATGTCTTCAAAAAATTGCTGCAATTCATCCAGAGTTTTGCCTTTTAGATTTATCTTTTCTTTCATTCCATATTTTATTGAATGGTTCGATGCAAAAATAAGAAATCATTTTTATAGATTTAGTAATAAAAGAATACATTGAAACAAAACTTAATTTTTTACATCTTACTTGTAAGAAGGAAATGAAAAAATATAGTTTACATACTTCGTTATTAATTATAACGGCTTATCTTGGGCTTCTTTCAGCTAATGTTTATCATTATCATACTGTAAATATTTTCATTAATTCACAGAATCAGATTTATAATGTTTTTAACGGAAAATCATTTAACCTTCACTCACATGATAATTGTTTAGTCAATTTAACTTATAAAAATATTAATTCAGTTATTGCAAGTTCTTTCAACAATTACATAGACCTCTTTCAATCGATTGATTATTTCTATTATCAAGATAATCACTCACCAAACTCACATCATCTTCAATCAATAAAATTACGAGCTCCGCCCATTCACTCCTAAAAGTAACTGGCTTTAAGAATAAACAACGAAAATCATTAATCATTTTTTTTGTAAAAAATAAAGGAGTGAATTTATGAAGTCTCTAATTTTGAAATCTTATTTAATCTTATTCTTATTTATTGGATTATATACTTTTAATTCCTGCTCAAAAGGTGATCCATTATCACCAGCTGAAGAACACTTCGAAGCTGAAGGAATGGTTTTTTATGAATCAGGAATTAAAATTGCAGAAATTTTTCGTGGAGTTACGCAGGATACCTTTTATGTCTTTGCCAGCCAGATGACTGCAGGAATTGAAGTAAAATTTTTAAGTCCAGAGAAACAGGAAATTGATCCACCCGATTACAAGAAACAACCATTGGCGTGGGAAATTCAGGACACTTCAATTGTTTCAATCTGGCAGTACGAGGGCGAAGAGGGAAGTTATGAATTTCATCTTGCCGGTAAAAAACCTGGAACAACTCAAATTGAATTTTTTATTCTTCACGAAGGTCATCCAGATTTCAGATCCGAAAAAATTCCAGTGAAAGTTTTAATGAGCAGATAAGGTATTTGAAGATGAAAGATAGATCAAAAATTAATAAAAATTTTGTGGGTGGATACATTATCGTATCCATCCTCTTTCTATTATTGAATAATGTTTTGTTTGCAATTGAATTGCCGGTCAAGATAGCAGGAAGAATCTTAAATGCCGAAAATTCTGAACCTATTAGTAATGCTGTTATTCAGATAATTGATCTCAATATCTACACTACATCAAAAAAAGATGGAAGTTTTGAAATTGGACCAATTACCACAAAGACTTTTCGAATAAAGCTTACTCATCTCGGATTTCAAGAAAAACTAATTGATATAGATCTTGAAGAAGAAAAAGACAAGAAAATTGTTGTTTATCTTTTTCCAAAAACGATTAACTTAAATCCGGTAATTGTCTCAGGTGAGAGGAACAGTAACTTGATAGATGAATTGCAGGAATATAATTACAAATTATCGGGGAAAGATTTACATCAAAAACTTGGTCAGAATCTGGCTATAACATTAAAAAATGAAGCTGGAATTTCTTTGCGTTCAATGGGTCCAGCACCTTCAAGACCTGTTTTTAGAGGCTTAGGTCAGGATAGAGTTTTGATAACAGAAGATGGAATGAAATCAATTGACTTATCAGCAACTTCTCCTGATCACGCTGTTACAATTGAACCATTTAATTCAGAAAGAATGGAGGTTTTACGTGGTCCAAAAATTTTAACTTTCACTTCTTCATCAATAGGTGGAGTAATTAATGTTATACGAGAGGAGATTCCTGATGTTGTTCACAATACAATTCATTTCTTAGCAGGGAGTTATTATGAATCTGTTAACAAAGGATTACTCGGTTCATTCAAATTCGATGCACCAATAAAACCTTTTCAATTTAGAGTAATGGCTTCGCAGAGAAAAACCTCAGATCTTTCAACACCAATTGGAATCTTAAAAAATTCATTTTCTAAGAATCACGAACTTTCAGCAGGTTCAAGTTTTATTAAAGATTTTGGCTTTGTTGGTTCAGGTTTTAGAATTTATCAATTAGAGTATGGAATTCCAGGTGGATTTATTGGTGCACATCCTTATGGTGTGAACATTCAAATAGCTAAACGACAATTTTCAGTTAACTCTAAATTCAAATGGGACAACGAGAAGAAATCAATAAACATTAAATATAACTACGATTATTACAGACATAAAGAGTTTGAGAAAAGTGGATTGATTGGGAGTGAATTTAGAATTAATACTAACTCTGGTAGAATAACTTATGATTATGAGAATGATGGAATTTTAAGCTCAGGAGAAATAGGTTTCTCGTTTGAACACAGAAATTTTGAAATTGGCGGATATGTTTTTACTCCACCGACAACTTCATTTAATCTCTCTTCATTCATTTATCAGGATTTTCATCTAAAGAGATTAAGTGTGGATGGTGCTCTCAGATTGAGTTATGATGTGGTTGATCCTAAAGTTAAAAAAACAAGTCCACGAATTGGTGAAATTAGAAAACGAGAATTCTTCAATTTGTCAGCGGTTGTTTCAGTGATTTATAAGCTGACAGATGTTGTTTATACAGGTTTGAGTTTGAGTAGATCTACACGAGTTCCAACCATTGAAGAATTATTTTCTGAAGGTCCACATCTTGCTGCATATTCTTATGAAGTTGGAAATCCTGATTTGAGTTCAGAGAAGGGCTGGGGTAGTGAAGCTTTTGTTTATCATCGATTTGACAAATTGGATTTTAATTTGAATGTGTTCTACAATCACCTTGATTCTTACATTATTCCAAGAAACACCGGAAGAATTAATTATCAAACTTTCTTGCCTATTTATGCAACTTCAGGTGTAGCAGCAAAACTTTACGGGTTTGAAGCTGGAGTAAACATAAAATACTTGAAGTTTTTATCTTTTCAATTTTCTGTAAATCACACAATTGGAGAATTCAGAGAAACAAAAAAGCCACTGCCGCAAATTCCACCAACCAAAGGAATTAATTCGATAAAATTCATCAAAGAAAATTTTGAAGCTGGAATTTCAAATGAGTGGGCTTTAAGTCAAAAAAGAGTAGATGAATTTGAACAACCAACTCCCGGTTATTCAATCGTCAATCTTTATTCGCAGTATCTAATAACTTATAAAACGATGGTTTTGGTTTTTGTCGTAAGTATGGATAATGTTTTTAATAAAGAATATCGAAATCATCTTTCAAGAATTAAATCAGTTTATCCTGAAGCTGGAAGAAATTTTAGATTAACTATGAAAGTTATGATGTAGAAATTTTTTTAAGGATGATTTTTTCATTTCACTTAAAAATTTTAACAAAGATTTTAGTTTCTAACCTGAAATAAATCAATCTTCAAATTTAGATTGATCTGAGAATCGGATAGTTACTTACCTTCGAGTGCTGAAGTATTAAGCTATCAACTTCATTGATTCATACCTTACAATTGCTTTCCCTTGGCGTTTCTTAACAAAAATTAAAAATCTGAAAAAATGTTTGATAAACTCTTGACAAATCCCATAAAAAGGTTTAGCTTTGCCTAAAAAGTGGAGGATTGTGGGTCAAATGCCCAAATTCTTCCACGGAGTTAGAAGATATGTTTAAGGGAACCTGCAAATATTCAATTTTTGAGACTTTCGGAGTTCGAAAGTGATGGAAAGATCAAAAGGATTCTCAGGAAGCTTCAAGTACATGGTAGATGCTAAAAATCGAATCAGCATTCCAGCTAAACTGAGAAGAGAAATCTCACTCGATACAGATAAAAGATTTATAATTTTATCTGATAAAGATGATAAGTGCATCAAACTTTATCCTTACAAAATTTTTCAAAACATTCTTGAAACAATAAACAAAGCAAATTCTTTTGATCCCGTTAATGCTTATGTGCGAAGAAGATTTTTCTCGAACATCTATGATGAAGAAATGGATGGACAATACAGAATCAAACTTCCATCAGAACTTTTGAAAAAAGTTAATATTGATGGTGAATGCCTTGTAGTTGGTGTTGGTGATTATATCGAATTATGGAATCCGCAAGAGTTTGAAAAATATCTTGAGGAATCGGCAAATCAACATCCTGGTGATTTTGGAAGTTTATTAGCAACGGTGATGAATGGAAATAAGTGAGTTTCACAAGCCTGTTCTTTTAGAAACTGCGATTGAATATTTACTTACAAATCCTGATGGAATTTATTTTGACGGAACACTCGGTGGTGGTGGTTATTCTGAAGCAATCCTGAAAAAATTAAGTCCATCAGGGAAACTGATTTCAACTGATTTAAGTGATGCAGCAATAAATTATTGCAAAAAAAAATTTGCTGATGAAAACAGGATTATAATTGTGAAAGAAAATTTTAAGAACATAAAAGATATTTTAACCTCACTTGGTTTTCAAAAAATCGATGGGTCAGTTCTTGACCTGGGAATTTCTTCCTATCAAATCGATACCCCTGATGAAGGATTTTCATATCGGTTTGAAGGAGATTTTGATTTGAGATTTGATAAAAGCACTGGTGTTCCTGCTTATGAAATAATCGACAATTCCGAAGCAAGAGAACTTTACAAAATCATTTCAACTTATGGTGAAGAAAAATTTGCACACAAGATTGCGAGAGAATTGGAAAAATCAGTTAAGAAAAATCCTGTTCGAACTACGAGAGAAATTGTAGAAATCATTTCAAGAGTTACGCCAAGACATAAATTAAATGATACACTCTCCAGAGTTTTTCAAGCTTTCAGGATATATGTAAATGATGAGTTAGTAAACTTGAAAACTTTTCTTGAAGATGCAATTGAGTTAATTAAATCTGGCGGCAGAATAGTAATTATCTCTTATCATTCATTAGAGGATAGAATTGTAAAAGAATTTTTTAATAAAAATTCTCAGGAGTGTAATTGTCCACCGGAACTTGGTCGATGTATCTGCGGCAAAAAATTACGGCTGAAAAAATTAACAAAAAAAGTTATCAGAACGGATGAAACGGAAATCAAAAATAATCCACGTTCTAGAAGTGCAAAATTAAGATCAGTGGAAGTATTATGATAAAGAATCCAGGATTTACTATATCATTGATAGTTATTTTTATTGTTTTAATTACACTTTTTGTTGCTAACACAGTAATAGTCAGAGATTTAATTAAGAAAATCGATCAAAGGACTGAAGAGATTCAAATTTTAATTAATGCTAATAAAAAGCTTAGATCTGAATATGAGTCTTTAATTGCAAAAGATAGAATTGAAAAAATTGCAATCACTCAGTTAGGTATGATTAATCCTGTTGAAGCACCAATTTTACTCAAAATTCCACGAGAAAAATTGAGTCAACTGGAGGGAAATTGATAACGAGAAGATTTCTACTTTTTGTAATTCTATTTTTATTTGCCTTTGGTGTTTTAGTATCAAGACTGATTTATTTACAGTTTAAAAATCACAACTTTTATCTTGAAAAATCAATACAGTTAACTCAAAAAGCTGAAATCAAAAAACCATTAAGGGGAGAGATATACGATAGAAACAATATTCTCCTTGCTTCAACTGTCAAATCATATAAGTTATATTTTGATAAGTCAATGGTTGATAAGATTGATTATGCTAAAATACTTGACTCTCTTGCAAAGCTTTTGAATACTTCGAGTGAAGAATACCTTAAGAAAGTAAACACTAGTGATAATAAAATTGTCTATCTTCAACAAGATCTTTCAAGTGAAGTTTATTATAAATTAAACGAAAAATTGCAACGGGCGAAATTGGGTTGTTTTGGATTTGAAGAATATCAAACAAGAATTTATACGAAAGAAGGACTTGAAGCACATTTGATTGGATATGTAAAGTTTGATTCAGCAGTGGGTCTGGATGGAGTTGAAAAATACTATGATAATTATTTAAGAGGCAAAGAAGGATTAATCTACTACAGAAAGGATGCAACAGGACGAAAAAGAGGAAGAATACAAAATAAGGGTAATGATGCAGTTGATGGATATAATGTTCAACTTACAATAGATTTTGGAATTCAATCGATTGTTGAAGAAGAGTTGGTAAAAGCTGTAGAACAATGGCAAGCAAAGAGTGCTGTTGGAATTGTTATGAATCCAAACACTGGAGAAATTTTAGCACTTGCAAATATTCCAACATTTAATCCCGCCCGTTATTCTGAATATTCAGATCAAGAGAGAAAAAACAGATCAATTGCTGAGGTTTATGATCCAGGTTCGACTTTTAAGGCTGTTACACTTGCAACAGCTATCGAATTGAATAAAGTTAATATTAATTCCGTCATGAATGCGGAAAATGGAATCTATAAAGTTTCAAATGGTAAGGTGATTCGAGATGACCATAAATATACCTTTTTGACTCCAAAGGAATCATTTGTTTATTCAAGCAACATAGTAATGGCGAAAATTTCGCGGTTAATTGGAGAAGAAAATTTTTATAAAAGCATCTACAATTTTGGTTTTGGAAGTTATACTGGAATTGATCTTCCAGGAGAAGTACGAGGAATAGTGAGAAAGCCCGTTAAAAATGATCTTGCTATGTTGTGGGTAGCTCATGGATATTCGATTTCAGTTACGCCTTTGCAATTAATTACAATGTATGCTTCAATAATTAACGGCGGGAATTTGATGAAGCCTTTTGTTGTGAAGAAAGTCTTTGATAATAATAACAATGTTGTTCTTGAAAATAAGCCAACAGTGGTACGGAAAGTTATTTCTGAATCCACAAGCAGATTGATGAAAGAAATTATGCAATCAGTAATCACTGAAGGCACTGGGGAAAAAGCAAAATTAGAGAATGTCAGTTGTGGAGGAAAAACCGGAACAGCAAAAAAATTTATTCAAGGTGTTGGCTATTCTGATAAAGACTATATCTCATCCTTCGTTGGATTTTTCCCGGTCGAGAATCCTGAATATTTGATTTTTGTCAAACTGGATTCACCCAAAAACGGATATTACGCTGCTGAGGTTGCTGCACCATTATTCAAAAAAATTGGGGATAGAATCTGGGCAGAGAGGCAGAATGAATTAAATCAAGTTAAGGCTATTGAAGATATAAAATTTACTGGTAACGATTCAAAAGATAATAACAAATCTCTACCAGATTTAACTGGAAAATCAAAAGTTTCTGCAATTCATACTGCAAAAAGTTTTAATATAAGGATTGAAATTCGAGGCAAAGGGGATATTGTTCAAAAGCAGATATTCGATCCTTTTAACAACAAAGTTGTTCTATTTTTCGAAGACTACGAAAATCAAAATAATGGTTCAAAAAATGTTGTTCCAAATCTTGTAGGTTTATCTTTAAGAGAGGCGACTACCAAATTAAAATCTCGTGGAATCAAGTTTAGCGTGGATGGAACAGGTTATGTTGTTGATCAGAGTATTGCACCTGGGCAATACATTAATTCGAGTCAAGAATTAAAAATTAAATGTCAAAGAGATATATAGTGAAGTTAGAAAATTTAATTTCTAATCTTTCAATTGTTCAATTAGCTGGAGAGGTTGAGCGAAAAGATATTGTTTCTATCGCTTATGATTCGCGAAAAGTTGTGAAGAATTCAATTTTTGTTGCAATTAAAGGATTTAATTTTGACGGACACAATTTTATTATGGAAGCAATTGCAAAAGGTTCAACTGCAATTGTTCTTGAAGATGATTCTAAGGTTTCGAATGATTATTTAATTCATCAAAATGTGACAAAAATTTTAGTGAAGGATTCTCGTAAAGCACTAGCTTTATTATCCAAAAATTTCTTTAAAAATCCTTCTGACAAAATAAAAGTAATTGGCATTACAGGAACTAATGGAAAAACTTCAACTACATATTTTATAAAATCGATTCTTGAATCTGCTGGTTATAAAACAGGTTTGATTGGAACAGTTAATAATTACATTGGTGATGATATTTTACCTTCAGAAAAAACAACCCCAGAATCTCTGGAATTCAATCAATTATTAAGTTTAATGATTGAAAAAGGTTGTGAATATTGCGTGACTGAAGTTTCTTCTCACTCACTTCAGCTTGATAGAGTTTATGGTGTAAATTTCAAAGCCGGTGTATTTACGAATCTTACACAAGACCATCTGGATTTTCATCTTACAATGGATAATTACTTTGCCGCTAAGAAAAAATTGTTTGACTCACTTGGCAAGTATTCAATCGCGATTGTAAACATTGATAATGAATATGGTAAGAGCATTGTTGTTGATACGAAATCAAAAGTGAAATTTTATGGAATGAGTCCAGAAAGTGATTTTCAAATTATAAATTATCAGATTTCTTTTGATGAAATAAAGTTTCAAATGAAGATTAGAGAAAAGATAGAAGAGTTCACAGCAAATGTTACCGGTACTTTTAATGTCTATAATTTAGCAGCTGCAATTGCAACCTGCATTGAGCTGGGGGTTGATATAAATTCTATTAGAGAATCAATAAAAAACTTAATAAAAGTTCCGGGAAGATTTGAAGTTATTGGAAATTACCCGGTAAAAGTAATCGTAGATTATGCACATACTCATGATGCACTTCAAAATGTATTAAACACAATTCGAGAAATACTTCGCAGAAATAATTCTTCCAATAAAATAATTACAGTTTTTGGTGCAGGTGGAAATAGAGATAGAACAAAAAGACCAAAAATGGGAAAGGTTGTTGAAGAATTGAGTGATGTTGCAATTATAACTGCAGACAATCCAAGAAATGAAGAGCTATTCCAAATAAACAATGATATTTTGAGTGGAATGAATAGAAACAAAGAATTTTATGTAATTGAGGATAGAGAAGATGCAATTCGAAAAGCAATTTCACTCGCAAATGACGGTGATGTTGTGTTGATTACCGGAAAAGGACACGAGCCTTATCAAATTGTGAAAAACAAGAGAATCCCTTTTGATGATCGTGAAGTTGCAAAAAAAATTCTTGAAGAGAGATTTGGGAAATGAATATTACACTTAGAGACATAAGACAAATTACAAATGTAGAGATAGTTAACTCCAACTTAATTGGTAGGATAACTGGTGTATCAATTGATTCAAGAAAAATTAATCAAGGTGAACTATACTTCGCTATCAAAGGAGAAAATTTTGATGGACATGATTTTGTTGACGATGTAATCTCGAAAGGTGCATCTGCATTTGTAATTCAAAAAAAGCAAATGCAAAGATTCTTTGACAAAAATTATCCAATGATTCTGGTTGATGATACCATTCAAGCACTTGGTCAGTTAGCAAGAATTTATCGAAATAAGTTTGATGTAAAAGTCATTGGCCTAACAGGTTCAAATGGTAAAACTACTACGAAAGAAATGATTGCAAAAGTTTTAGAATCAAAATACAATGTGTTGAAAACGGAAGGAAATCTAAACAATAATATTGGACTTCCACTCAATTTATTCAGACTTAAAAAGAATCATAGGATAGCTGTACTTGAAATGGGAATAAATCACTTCGGTGAAATGAGGTCGCTTTGTGAAATAGCTGATCCTGATTTTGGATTGATAACTATGATTGGAACAGCACATATCGAATTCTTTGGAAGTCGTGAAGGTATAGCTAAAGAAAAAGCCGAATTGTTTAGATATCTAAAAAAGAAAAATGGATTTGTCTTTGTTAATCCAGACGATACACTCATCAAAGATCAAGCAAAAAATATTAAAAGAAAATTATCCTTTGGTTTCAATTCAAGATCTGATGTTAGAGGAAAGATCCTTTCACTGAATTCATTAGCTCAGCCAGTCTTGAAAATTACTTATAAAAATAAATCAGTTGTAATAGATCTTCCAACCTATGGCATTCATTCAGCACAGAATGCTTTAGCAGCTGCATCAGTTGGAATAAAGTTCGGGATAAGCCTTAAACAAATTAAAAATGCGTTAGAATCTTTTCAAGCTTATGATAAGAGGATGCAGGTCATAACGATAAATAAATTCACATTTATTAATGATGCGTACAATGCAAATCCAGATTCTATGAGATTTGCCATCACTACTCTTTCACAGATGAATGGATTTGAAAATAAAATTGCAATACTTGGTGATATGCTTGAGCTTGGTGAACACTCAGAAAAATTTCATCGTGATCTTGCTCATTACTTGAAAGAATCAGGTATTCAGAATATTTATTTATTTGGTGAACTAACGAGATACACTTTTGATGAAGCAAATAAATTAAAACTCAATGCTCAGCATTTTGATTCAAAATCAAAGATTACAGAAGAATTATTAAAGATGAATTACAGTCGCCTTTTAATTCTTCTTAAAGGTTCAAGAAAAATGAAGATGGAAGAAATAATAGAATTAGTAAAAGGATAAACATGCTTTACTATTTATTTGAATTCTTAAAACGAAATTATGATATCCCGGGTCTTGGAGCTTTCAGATACATCACTACACGTTCAGCAGCTGCTGCTGTCACTTCTTTGATTATTGCTTTTTATTTCGGTCCGAAAATCATCGCCTGGTTAAAGAAAAATCAGATTGGTGAATCTAAAAAAGTTGAAGCTCCAAAAACTCACTGGAGCAAAGAAGGTACTCCTACAATGGGTGGAATTATTATTGTGCTTTCAATGGTAATACCTGTGATTCTCTGGGCTGATATAATGAGTACATTCATCTGGATAATTCTTGCCTCAACTTTGTGGCTCTTTGCAGTCGGTTTGCTTGATGATTATTTGAAAGTTGTAAAGAAATACAGAAAAGGTTTAATCGAAAGATATAAACTAATTCTTCAGTTCATTATTGGTTTAATAGTTGGACTTTCTGTCTATTATGCACCAGAGTTTGAATTAGTCAGGACAGAAACAACTTTACCATTCTTTAAGAATTTAAATTTCGATTTCGGCAGTCTGTACATTCCATTTATAATCTTTATAATTATGGGAACTGCAAACGCTGTTAATCTAACCGATGGACTTGATGGCTTAGCATCAGGAACTGTTGCAATTTCGATGCTGACGCTTGCAATTTTTAGCTATGTTACTGGAAATGTGGTTTATAGTGATTATTTGAATATCATTTATTTGGCTGGTGCAGGTGAATTAACAATTTTCTGTGCTGCGATTGCTGGTGCAACGCTTGGATTTTTGTGGTTTAATGCCTACCCAGCTCAGGTTTTTATGGGCGATACAGGCTCGCTTGCTCTTGGCGGTGCACTTGGGACTCTTGCTGTTCTTGTAAAAAAAGAATTGCTTTTGCCGATCCTTGGTGGAATTTTCTTCGCTGAAACTATTTCAGTAATAATTCAAAGAGGATACTTCAAATACACAAAAAGAAAATATGGTGAAGGGAAACGAGTTTTTAAGATGGCTCCGTTGCATCATCATTTTGAATTGATGGGCTGGCCAGAACCAAAAATTGTAACTCGTTTTTACATCATCGCAATAATCCTGGCAATTGTAAGTCTAACAACATTTAAGATTAGATAATGATTACAGAACTCAAAAATAAAAGAATAACTGTTCTTGGTGCAGAAAGAAGTGGAATTCCTGCAGCTATTCTTGCTGCTAAAAAAGGTGCAAAAGTTTTTATCAGCGATAATGGAAAAAAAGAAATCGGAAAAAATAAACTAGATGAATTAAAGAGTCTTGGCGTTGAAATTGAATTAGGTGCTCATTCATCGAAAGTTTATGATTGTGATTTTATTGTAACGAGTCCTGGCGTTCCCATTAAATCTGAAGTTTTACAGAATGCATTTAGCAAGAGAATTCCAGTTTATTCGGAAATCGAATTTGCAAGCTGGTTTAATAAAGGAAAAATGATTGCAATTACTGGAACAAATGGTAAAACAACAACAACTGCATTAACTCATTACATTTTGAAAAATGCAGGTTTTAAGACTCTTATCGGTGGAAATATTGGTGATGCCTTCTCGGGTTTTGCTGATAAAACTTCGGATGATTCAATTTCGGTTCTTGAAGTCAGCAGCTATCAACTTGATTTGATTGATAGTTTTCATCCAGATGTTGCAATTATACTTAATATTACTCCCGATCATTTATATCGATATGAGAACAGCTTTCAAAAATATATCGAATCAAAGTTCAGAATCACAAAAAATTTACAGAAGGAAGATCTCTTTATTTATAATCTTGATGATTCTTCAATTACTAATAACATCCCATCTCTAAAATCTAAAAAAGAAACTTTCTCAATAATTGGTTTTGATAATGCTGATGCGTTCTACAAAGACGACATAATTTATTTGAGGAATAGTATCAAGAATGGAAGCAATCAATCAGAATTTTTTCCATTTATTAATACAAGAGAGATGATTCTGAAAGGAATTCACAATTATTATAATTCAATGGCTTCCGCTCTTGCAGCAAGATTTGTTGGATGTTCACTTGATAAAATTAGAGAGGGAGTTGAGACTTTCAAAGGAGTTGAACATCGACTTGAGATAGTTCGTGAGTTGAATGGAGTTTTATTTATCAATGATTCAAAAGCTACAAATGTAAGATCCACTTATTACGCATTGAAAAGCTATGATTCTCCTTTGATTCTAATTTTGGGTGGTCGAGAAGAAGGCGAAGGAAATGACTACACAGAAATTTTAGAACTCGTGAAGGAAAAAGCAAGAGTGATCCTTGCATTTGGTGAAACAAAAGAAAAAATTAAAAACTTCTTCGATAAGGTTGTTGAAGTGATAGTTTGTGAATCATTAGAAGAAGTAGTTAAAAAATCTTACGATATAGCCTGCAAAGGTGATATTGTAATGTTTTCACCAGCATGTAAAAGTTTTGATATGTTTAAAGATTATGAACACAGAGGAAGAACTTTCAAAGAATTGGTAAATAGTTTATGAAGCTGATTAAGATAGAAAATCTAAAAATAATTTTATTCATCACTGTTTTAGCTTTGATGATATTAAGCATCGCAATTGTGTATTCTGCCAGTGCTTCCTTCTCTGAAGTTCTAACTCCAGGGAAAAATCCGCACCAACTTGCTTCCAATCATGCAGTAAAGGTTTTATTTGCATCTATAGTGTTAGTTATCTTCAGTAAGATTCCATATAAAGTTTATAAAAATTTAACTCACTTAGGGGTTTTAATTTCGATACTTTTACTTACTCTGACTTTATTTTTTGGTACGATGAAGAAAGGAGCAGTTCGTTCCTTTGATTTTGGTTTTATTGAAATTCAAACATCATTCTTGGCACTTTATGCGATGATTTTTCATTTCGCTAATTTGATTGAGAGAAAAGGTGAGAGAGTGCAGGAATTTAAAAACGGTTATTTACCATTTATTGTCTGGATTTCAATTATTGCACTTCTGGTTTTTTTACAGCCAAATTTTTCACAGGGCATGATGATCATTTTAATTGGTTTGAGTCTGGTGTTTCTTGGTGGAGCAAGTTTTAAACATTTATTTTTCACAGTCCTTGCATCGGCTCCAATTATTTTAATTTATATGTTTTCAGCAGAGTATCGACTCCAACGAATTGGAAATTATGTTAAGAGATTGTTCAATCCTTCTCTAGTTGATCCAGACCCTCAGGTACGTTATGCTATTTATGCAATAGGATCAGGAGGAACAATTGGAGTAGGTTTTGGCAATAGTAATTTCCGTGAGCTGTTTATTCCAGAAGCATATGGAGATTTTATCTTTTCGATAATTGGTGAAGAGCTTGGTTTTGTTGGCTCAATTTTTATTCTTTTTCTATATCTGGTAATTATGATTATTGGTTATATCGTTATGCAGCGGGCTGAAGATATTTTCGGTAAAGTTATATCGGCAGGAGTTGTGATTACAATTGGATTTTATCTGTTTGCTAATACACTTGTTGTTGTGGGAATTTTACCAACAACTGGTTTACCACTGCCTTTATTAAGCTATGGTGGTTCTGCTTTGGTGATGCATTCAATCGGTTTAGGTGTGTTGATTAATATTGCTTCGACTATAAAACCTGTTCCTGAAAGATCAACTGATATTTCAATAAACTTTAGAAATGGGATATGATGTCAAAAAATGAAAGATTAAAAATATTGATTAGCGCAGGTGGAACGGGTGGACATCTTTTCCCGGCGATTGCTATTGCAGAAGAAATTAAAGAACAATTTAATGACGCTGAAATTTTTTTCATGGGAACCAAAAAAAGAATGGAATCCGAAATATTGCCAATGTTAGGTTATAAATACGCAGGTACATCAGTAATTGGATTGCCAAGAAAACTAAGTTTCAAATTGATAGTTTTTCTTGTAAGTCTTTTTATAGCATTCATACAATCCATAATTAAATTAATTCCATTCAAACCAAAAATTTCAATAGGAACGGGCAGTTATATTTCTGTGCCTCCGCTTTTGGCAGCAAAATTACTTGGCTCAAAAATATTTTTAGTTGAATCGAATTCATTTCCTGGATTTGCAACAAAATTTTTAGTTCCGTTTTCAAGTGAAATCTATCTATCATTTGAAAAGACAAAAGAGTATTTCAAGAAAGATTACAATTTTGTGGTTACTGGTACTCCAGTTCGTAAAAATTTATATGAAAGAAATAGAGAGGCAGCAGCAAAATATTTTGGTCTATCACCTGAAGTCAAAACAATTCTGGTACTTGGTGGCAGCCTTGGTGCTCAGTCCCTGAACGAAAAAATCTTTCAGATTTACCTGAAACTTGCACAAAACTATCAATTAATCTGGCAAACAGGAAAAACTCATTATCATCAATATAAAGATTTGCCCAGAAGTGAAAGAGTAGTGATTCTTCCATTTATTGAAAGAATGGATTATGCATATTCAATGTGTGATTTACTTGTTTCGAGATCAGGTGCATCCACAATTTCTGAAATAATTTCGCAGGGAATACCAGCTGTCTTAATTCCATCACCAAATGTAACAGAAAATCATCAATACTATAACGCAAGAACTTTATTCGAAAAAGATGCTGCTGAAATTTTGTTCGATGAAGAATTGGCTGATGTGCTCTATGATAAGATTGTGAGTTTATTAGTGAATGAAGAACGTTTGAAGAGTTTATCAGAAAATGCAAAATCACTTTTTCAAGCTGATGCTTCAAAAGTGATTGTTGAAAGAATTAGAAAAATCGTTCTGGAAAATGGAAAGAAAATCATTTAAGTATAATATGACTTTATATTATCAATCTTTAACAGTCTATCTGGTTGCGTTGATTGTCTATGTTTTATTGCGATTGCAATTTATTGGATTTGATATGGAAAGAATTTTAAAAGATTCAATTCTCCACTTATTCCTTGTTTTGATAGCTTATGTTCTTGTTAATACTATCTATTATATAATTCTGAAAAAAGAAATTATCATAGAGAATGACAAACTAATTGTTGAATCTAAATTTAAATTTATTTCCATACCTTTTGAAAATATCAATGAAATAAAAATAAAACGTGAAAGAGGATTTTATCTCTCATCTTTCTTGAGAATAGTTGTAATTAAACTTAAACAAGGTGAAAGAAAAAATCTGGTTATTCGTCCATTTGATTATGAAAACGAAGATGAATTGATGAATGATATTATATATATCAAAAGTAAACTTGAAGAGAAAGAGAAGGAGAAACATGCTTAAAAATTTTAATAAAGTTCACATGGTTGGTATTGGGGGAATTGGAATGAGCGGTATTTCTGAGGTTCTCCTTGCAATGAATTTCAAAGTCTCTGGTTCTGACAGAAGTCTTAGTGAAATAACAGATAGACTTCAATCTCTTGGCGCAGAAATCTATGAAGGTCACAGTGAAGAAAATATTAAAGACGCTGACGTGGTAGTTTATTCTTCGGCAGTTACTATGGATAATGTGGAAATTCAGGAAGCACTCAGAAGAAAAATTCCTGTGATCAAAAGATCAGAGATGCTTGCAGAGCTGATGAGATTGAAATATGGAATTGGTATTGCAGGAACTCATGGAAAAACTACCACAACATCTATGGTTGGACTTGTAATGCTTGAGGCTGGTTTTGATCCAACGGTTATTGTTGGCGGAAAATTAAGTGGTCTTGGTGGAACCAATGCTCGATTAGGTCATGGTGATTTTATAATTGTAGAAGCAGATGAGTTTGATAGAAGTTTTTTACAGTTAACCCCAGTTATTGCAGCAATAACAACTCTTGAGAAAGAACATCTTGATATTTACAAAGATCTTGAAGATATCAAATCAGCTTTTGTTGAATTTGCGAACAAAGTACCTTTTTATGGTTTTGTAGTTTTATGTCTCGATGAAGAAGGTTTACGAGAAATTTTGCCTGGAATTAACAGGAAAGTGATTACCTATGGATTAAGTGCACAGGCTGATGTACGTGCTTATGATGTTTCTTTTCATCAAACTACTTCAAAATTCAAAGTAAAATATTTTGGTCAACTACTTGGAGAAGTTGAATTGAATGTTCCTGGGATTCATAATGTAAAGAATTCTCTTGTGGCTTTAACAATTGCTCGTGAACTCGGTGTAGATTTTGAAGTCATCAAGTCTGCATTGAAAAAGTTCAGTGGTGTTTATAGACGATTTGAAATTAAAGCAGAAGTTAACGGAATAATGGTTGTGGATGATTATGCACATCATCCGACGGAAGTCTCGGCAACTTTATCTGCAATTCGAACTGGCTGGGACAGAAGAATAATTGCGGTTTTCCAGCCGCATCTTTATACAAGAACAAGAGATTTCTATAATGACTTTGCTAAATCATTTTTAGATTCAGATGTTTTTATTTGCACTGATATATATCCAGCCAGAGAAGTTCCTATTCAAGGCATAACAGGTCAATTAATCACTGATGCGGCTGAAAAATTCGGTCATAAAAATGTTCTTTATGTACCTGATAAAAAAGATATTCCAGATACTTTGTTAAAAATTGTTCAACCTAGTGATATTGTCGTTACTATGGGAGCCGGCGATATCTGGAAATATGGTGAAGAGTTTATCAAAAAATTAAAAGATAAAAAGTAAAAATGTTTTCAGTAGAAAAAGTAAGAGAATTTTTCAAAGGACATATTTCAATAAGCGAACCACTGGCCCGATTCACTACATTCAAAATTGGTGGTCCGGCTGATTATTATCTCGAACCAAAAGATAAATCTGACTTACTAAATCTGATTAATTATCTGGATGAAATTAAATATCCTTATATCGTAATTGGAAATGGCAGTAATGTTTTGATAAGTGATGAAGGAATTAGAGGCGCTGCAATTAATCTCGAATACGGTTTCAATAAAATTGAATTGAAGGGTAATGAAGTTTATGCTGAAGCAGGTATTCGTTTGTCCAAATTTGTTGATGTTTGTCTTGAACATTCTTTGGTGGGAGTTGAAAACCTAGCTGGAATTCCAGGAACTCTTGGTGGTGCAATCTTGATGAATGCAGGTGCCTATGGAGGTGAAATATCTGATCACATTAAGTCTGTTGAGGTTATCAAAGAAGGTAAAATATTAAATCTTAAGAAAGAAGAATGTGGTTTTGCTTATAGAAGATCAAATCTTGAAAAAACTATAATCATCTCAGCAAAATTTGAATTACCAGTCGGAAATAGTGAAGAAGCTAAAAAAAGACGAAAAGAGCTTTTGATTAAAAGAAATCAATCTCAGCCAGTTGAATTACCAAATGCTGGCAGTATTTTCAAGAATCCTGCTGGAGATTATGCTGCTCGATTAATAGAAGCAGCCGGATTGAAAGGATTAACGGTTGGCGGAGCAAAAGTATCTGAGAAGCATGCAAATTTTATTGTCAATTTTAATAATTCTAAAGCACAGGATGTAGTTGAATTGATGAAAGTTATCCAAAAAAAAGTTTCTGAAAAATTTGGTGTGATGCTTGAACCCGAAATTAAATTGATTGGCTTTAACAAGAATAAAGAAACTGTAAAATGAAGAGATACAGTATTTACATAATCTTTGTTCTATTTATTGCATTTATTTCTTATCTGGGAATTCTTGCAAAAAAATTTGAGCCCGAATATCAAGTGCAAAAAATTATTATTACAAATAATCAAATCATCCCTGACGAAATGATATATGATTTTATTTCAATAAAAAACAGCGAAGATTTAAAAGAAATTCCAGCAAAAACAATCATCGATAGAATCGAAAAAATCCCATATGTTAAAAACGCAGAAGGAAGATTTGTTGATCTCCATACATTTCAAGTGTTTATTACTGAAATAGAACCATTTATTATGATGATTACTAAGCAAGGATCATTCATTATTTCAAAAGACGGTAAAATTTTACCTGATGACAAACGACTGAGAGTTTTTGATTTACCAATTCTAACTGTCAATAACTTTAAGTTAGCTAATGGATCGAAGATGAGTGAGAATCCCGTAATTAAGAATGCATTCAATGCTTTCTTAAATATAGATAAGATTGATGATGCACTGTTTGAAGTTACATCAGAATTGAATATCGATACAAATTCTGACCTTGTTTTATTCTTAACCAAACCAAAAGGAAAAATATTAATTGGAAAATCTTTAGATAAGTTTAAAGCACTTTATTTCTCAGAATTCTGGAGGAATGTGGTTCTGAAAAATTCAGATACGAATTACGATTACATCGATTTGCGTTTTGAAGATCAAATTGTTATCAAAACAAATTCAAAAAATAGCTAATGAAGAAAAATATTATTGCAAGTCTGGATATTGGAACAACAAAGACCTGTGCAATAATTGCAGAGCGAAAATCGGATTCCAAGCTAAATATACTTGGAATAGGAACTGCTCCATCAGAAGGAATGACAAGAGGTACCGTAGCAAATATTTTGAAAACGGCTGAATCAATTAAAAAAGCTGTCGCAATCGCTGAAAATCAGGCGGGAATAAAAATTTCTTCTGTAAATGTTGGAGTAGCTGGTATCTTCATTAATTCAATGCGGTACAGAAATTTTGTTACGATTAACAATCCTGATTTTATCATCAATGAATCAGATGTTGAACGTTTGCTCAATGATGTTCGAATGACTCGAATACCATCAGACTATTTTATTCTTCACATCTTACCAGAGAAATATATAATAGATAACGAAATCGAAACGAGAAATCCAGTTGGTGTTGTGGCTCAAAAACTTGAAGCTTATCATCATATTGTTCTTGCCCAAAAGGCTGCAACAGATAATCTAAAACTTGCAGTCGAGAAAGCAGGATTAAAAATTAATAAGATGATTTTACAACCTCTTGCATCAGCAAATGCTGTTCTTGATAAAGATGAAAAAGAACTCGGTGTTGCAATGATTGATATTGGTGGCGGGACAACTGACCTGGCTGTTTATGTCAATGGATCAATCAGACATACGCTTGTAATCGGTATTGCTGGCAATCAGGTTACGAATGATATACGTGCAGCATTTAGATTAATTACAGATCAATGCGAAAAATTGAAAATTGAATTTGGCTATGCAACTCCCAGAGTTATCGTTGAAGATCGTGAAGTCTATATTCAGGTCAGTCCAGTTAGACCCGCAACAAAAGTTTCAATCAGTGTGCTGACGGAAATTATTCATCTAAGAATGAAAGAGCTTTTCATGTTAATAAAAAATGAATTAAAAAATGAAAATCTGAAAGATCAAATTAATGCAGGAATAGTTTTAACTGGTGGAGGTGCATTATTGAGAGGTTGTGTTGAATTAGCTCAGGAAGTTTTCGATCGTCCAGCAAGACTTGGTATTCCTTATGAACTGGGAAGTGGGCTCTCTAAAAAAGTAGAAAATCCTGTTTATGCAACTGCTGTTGGATTATTATTTAACGACTTTGAAAGTTACGAAATCGAAAAAGAGAAAATCAAAAAGTCAGGATTCTCATTTAAAAAAATCATGGAGAAAATAAGTGGATTTTTCAAAGAATTTTAATCACAAAAACATAAATGGAGGAATTATGTTCGAAAATCGTCTTGACCACTCGACAACTCAAACTCAAAGAAGATACGCCATCTTCATAGCCCCCGAAGAAAAACCGATTGCTAAGATTAAAGTAATTGGTGTTGGCAATGGAGGCTGCAATGCAATCAACAATATGATTTCCCGAGGATTGAGCGGCGTTGAATTCATTGCGGTCAATACTGATGCTCAAAATCTTCTTAGTTCAATCTCTCCCAACAAAATTCAAATTGGTGCTGCTATAACTAAAGGTTTAGGAAGTGGAGGCAATGTAGAAATTGGTAAGAAATCAGCTGAGCTTGATAAAGATAAAATTCTTCAAGCACTTGAAGGTGCTGAAATGGTTTTTGTTGCAACTGGACTTGGTGGTGGAACAGGTACAGGTGCTTCTCCAGTTGTTTGTGGAATTGCCAAATCAACAGGTGCGCTTGTCGTTGCCGTTGTTACTAAACCTTTCAAGTACGAAGGTGAACAAAAAATTAAAACTGCTGAAAAAGGTATTCATGAACTAAAAGAAGTATGCGACTGCTTGATAACAATTCCAAATGATAACATTAGCCTTGTTATTGATACTTCTAAAGTCTCTGCTTTTGATGCTTACGATGTCCCTAATGAAGTTCTCTTCAATGCAGTCAAAGGAATTAGTGATGTAATTCTGAAAAATGGAAAGGTTAATGTCGATTTTGCCGATGTCAAATCTGTTCTGCGTGATAGCGGTGAAGCATTAATGGGAATTGGTCGTGCAAGCGGACAGAATAAAGTTGTTGAAGCAGTCAATAAAGCTGTTAGTTCTCCACTACTTGATGAAATGGATTTAAGAAGCTGCCACAGTGTACTTGTCAACTTCACTGGTTCTGATTCGATGTCATTTGCAGAAGTTCAGGAAGCGATGAAAAAGATTTCTGATATGGTTAATCCAAATGCATTCAAAAAGTTCGGACTTGTTAAAGATGATTCACTACAGGATGAAGTGATGGTTACAATCATTGCAACAGGTTATAATAAGATTACCCGACTGAATAAAACTCGTGATGATGGAACTGAATTAAAACTTCTAACTGAAGAATTACCACCTGTACTTCCAACTACAACCGTTAATGAAACTCTTAATTTCGATCTTGAATTTGTAACTTATGATCCAGATAGAATTAATGAGTATGAAATACCAACTCACATCAGATTAAAAGAAAAATCAGGCGGGCAATTAAACTTTAATTCAGATTTAAAAAATTCAGAAGAAGAAAACTTTCTCAAAAATATTCGAAAGAGTAAATCAAAAGACGATGACGAAGAAGATGCCTCTAAATTTTTGAGAAAGCTAATGGACTGAGTTTCCCCCCTTAACATTCCCTTAAACATATCGCTCCCTATGCTGATTCTTCAGTGTAGGGAGTTTTTTTATATTTTTTTATCCTTCTTTATTATTGAAAAATAAATTAATTGGTAAAGATTATGATCAAAGCTGTGCTCTTCGATATGGATGGAATTATTGTTGATTCTCTCCATTATCATTATCTGGCATGGGATAAAATGTTTAAAGAGAGAGGCGGAAAAGTTTCGAAACATTCTGTTTTACTTCATGAAGGAAGAAGCTCACGAGATATCATTCAAATTTTAATGAAAGAGGCTAATGTTTCTATTCCCGAAAACGAATGGGAAGAGTTTATTGAAAACAAAAGAAAATATTATCGTTCAATCGTAAAGTTGAAATATTTTCCAAAGGTTTTTCAAGTAATCAAGAAATTAAAATCTCGTGGATTGAAAACTGCACTTGTAACTGCTTCAGCACGAAAAAATATGGAGAAGGCAATTCCTGCAGATAAACGAAAACTCTTTGATGTTATTCTGACCGCTGAAGACTTCACCAAATCAAAACCAGATCCCGAACCATACTTAAAAGCAATGGAAAAACTTGAACTTAATGAACACGAATGCGTCGTAGTTGAAAATGCTCCACTTGGAATCGAGGCAGCAAAAAATGCCAAAATGATTTGCATTGCCGTTGAAACAACATTGGAGAGAGAATATTTACAGAAAGCTGATTTTATTATTAATTCTATTGAGGAATTGCTTTGTTTCTTTCCTGTCTTGAAAAAATAATTGTATGTGTAAAAATATAATTACAAATCCAAAATTGATAAAATTTTCATCGGTCTTTAACTTTGTAACAATGTATAAACTTATAAAAATAGTTGTTTTTTTGATGCTTATTTTCAACTTACAACTCTCAGCTCAACAAAGTTTGAAAGGCAGATTCGGATTTGGAATTGGTTATAACTCAGGCATCGAGTTTTCAAAGTTCAATTCATTTAATATACATTTTCTTCAATCAGGTGAAAAAGGTTTATCGAATAATTTCATGATATCTGGATTGAATACATATATCTATTTTTTGATACTGCCTGACACAAGATTGTCTTTCACTTATTTATCTGGAGAAAATTCTTACAAATCAACATACGATCCGTCATTGTATTTTGATTATCAACAATCAATCTGGGGCTTTTCACTTGAATATACTTTTTCATTGGAGAGTTTGAATATCAGTCCTGGTTTTATGATAGGCAAAGTTGAAGATAATTTTGAAATCAAAAGATACAATGGAGTGATAAGTTTTGATGATATTGTTCAGCGGTTTAATTCCAATACATTCAATTCTTATTCAATTGGTTTTGAGAGTTCATCATTCCAGATTTCTCCCATAATTAGTGTTGAATATAGTTTAAGTCGTTTTTTAAGTGTAAGATTGAATTATATTTATTTGATTAGATTAAATGAAGCCTGGCATTTTCTGAAAAAGTTTGAAATCAAAAATGTGCCAGAAGATTTTGTATCCAATTCTTCTTTATTAACATTGGGAATTAATATTGGATTTATGTCGAAATAAAAGGAGAACAAATTGTCAAAAATATTAATAACAGGCGGATGTGGATTTATTGGAAGTAATTTTATTCGATCTTTGATAAAGAATTCTGATTACGAGATTGTTAATATTGACAAACTCACATATGCGGGAAATTTAATAAATCTAAAGGACCTCCAGGAAAATCCACGATATAAATTTTACAAAGCTGATATTTGTAATTATGAGTTAATTGCTTACATCATTGAGAAGGAAAAAGTCGATTCAATTATAAATTTTGCAGCCGAATCACATGTTGATAGAAGTATTCTATCATCTCAAGAATTTATTCGAACAAATGTTTCTGGTACAAATGTTCTGCTTGAATTAACCAGAAAATTTAACTTGAAAAAATTCTTACAAATTTCCACTGATGAAGTTTATGGTTCATTGGGAAAAGCGGGTAAGTTTACAGAACAGACCCCTTTATCCCCAAATAGTCCTTATTCTGCATCAAAAGCTGCCGCAGATTTATTAGTTAGATCTTACAATCATACTTATGACATTCCAGCTTTAATAACTCGTTGTTCTAATAATTATGGACCTTACCAGTTCCCGGAAAAGCTTATTCCATTGATGATCATAAATGCATTAAACAACAAACCATTACCTGTGTATGGCGATGGAATGAATGTGAGAGATTGGATTTATGTTGATGATCATTGTGATGCAATCTTAAAAGTTTTTGAAAAAGGAAGAATTGGTGAAGTTTATAATATCGGTGCAGAAAATGAAAAACCAAATATTGAAATTGTAAAACTTATCTTAAAAGAATTGGGCAAAGATGAATCACTTATAACTTATGTCAAAGATCGTCCAGGACACGATAGAAGGTATGCAATCGACGCAACAAAAATTAAAACAGAACTCGGCTGGAAACCGCAACACTCTTTTGAAACAGCAATCAAAAAAACTATTCGATGGTATATCGAAAACAAATCGTGGTGGGAAGAAATAATATCAGGTGAATATCTCAAATATTATAAACAATGGTATGAGGAAAGATAAATGAATAATCTCGAACAAAAACTAAAAAATAAAAAAGCTGTTATTGGCGTTGTGGGACTCGGTTATGTGGGGCTCCCGCTCGCTGTTGAATTTGCTTTAAAAGGATTTAAAACAATCGGTATTGATCTTTCTGAATGGAAAGTCGCAAAAATCAATCAAGGTGAAAATTATATTCAAGATGTAGATGATAAAGATTTATCAAAAGCAGTAAAGAAAGGATTATTAGTTGCAAAGAATAATTACGATTCGATTCCTGAAATTGATATAATTTACATTTGTGTTCCTACACCATTCACAGAAAATAAAGATCCTGATGTTTCTTACATTGTTAATGCTGCTGAAGAAATTGCCAGAGGATTGAGAAAAGGTCAATTGGTTATTCTGAAAAGCACAACATTTCCAAACACAACTGAAGGAATTGTTCAACCCATTCTTGAAAAAACAGGACTGAAAGTCGGTAAAGATTTTTTTCTCGCATTTTCTCCTGAGAGAATTGATCCAGGTAATAAAGTCTGGACAACAAAAAACACTCCAATAGTTGTAGGTGGTGTAACCAAAAAATGCACAGAACTTGCAGCACTGTCAAATCAGCAAATAATCTCTAAGGTTGTGAAAGTTTCCAATCCAAAAGTTGCTGAAATGGAAAAGCTTCTCGAAAATATTTTTAGAAGCGTGAATATAGCTCTGGTTAATGAAATGGCTCTGCTTTGCGATAGAATGGGCGGAATTAATGTTTGGGAAGTCATTGAAGCAGCATCAACTAAACCGTTCGGTTTTATGCCTTTTTATCCTGGACCAGGAATTGGCGGTCATTGTATTTTAATCGATCCTTATTATTTAGAATGGCAGGCTCGAGCATATGATTTTGTAACTCACTTTATTCGTATCGCCGCGGAAACAAATGAAAATATGCCTTTTTATGTTAAACACATGATTTTGAGAGAGATTAGTCAGACGAATAAATCAATATACGATTCAAAGTTACTTTTCCTTGGTGCAGCATTTAAGAAAAATGTTGATGATACAAGACATTCTCCAGCAATTAGAGTAATGGAATTACTGCTCAAAGATTTTGACGGATTAAAACTCCAATACAATGATCCTTATGTACCAGAAATTGAAGTAAATGGAATTACTTTAAAATCAATAGAATTGACAAAGAAAAACTTGAATGATGCTGATTTAGTAATTATAACTACAGATCATTCCTGTTATGATTACAATTTTATCGTAAAAAACTCGAGAAAAGTTATCGATACAAGAAACGCCACAAAAAATGTAAAAAATAATCGTGATAAAATTGTCCTGCTTGGGTCAGGATCAAGAAAGGGGTACTCGGTTTGAAGAAAGTTATTTCAGTTGTTGGTGCACGTCCAAATTATATGAAAGTTGCCCCAATTCATAAAGCTTTTCAAAATTATAATGATAAAATCGTGCATTTGATCTGTCATACAGGGCAACACTATGATGAAAACATGTCCAAAATCTTTTTTGAAGAATTAGAACTGCCAAAACCTGATTTTTATCTTGGTGTTGGGTCTGGTTCGCATGCTGTACAAACTGCAAACATCATGATCAAATTTGAAGAAGTTTTGATGAATGAAAAACCAGATTTAATAATTGTAGTTGGTGATGTAAACTCAACAATTGCATGCAGTCTTGTAGCAGTCAAACTCGGAATTAAGGTTGCCCATGTAGAAGCAGGACTTCGAAGTTTCGACAGAACGATGCCTGAAGAAATTAATCGATTACTCACTGATCAAATTGCTGATTATTTGTTCGTCACTGAAAAAAGTGGTATTGAAAATTTGAAAAATGAAGGAATTGATGATAAAAAAATTTTCTTCGTTGGAAATACGATGATTGATTCGCTTGTTAATTATCTGCCAAAAATTGAAAAATCAAATATACTTGATGAACTTGGACTGAAACCAAAAGAATATATTGTAGTCACTCTGCATCGACCAAGTAATGTTGATAATCCAGAAAACCTTATAAAAATATTTGAACAGTTTGAGTTGATTGCTAAAAAGTATAAAATAGTTTTTCCAATTCATCCACGCACACGAAAGGTACTGAAAGGCACAAACAAAAAAATCAATCATGAGAATATAATTTTGGTTGATCCTATTGGTTATATTAATTTTGTAAACCTTGTGATGAATTCTCTATTAGTATTGACTGATTCTGGTGGAATTCAAGAAGAAACAACTTATTTGAAAATTCCTTGTCGTACTATAAGAGAAAATACTGAAAGACCAATAACAATTGAACTGGGAACAAATCGTTTGATTGGAACTGCATATAACAAAATTGCAACTGAATGTTTTGCTGAAATTGAAAATCCCAAACGAAATACTCAAATCCCACCGTTATGGGATGGTAAAGCTGCTTTAAGAATTACTGCAAAACTTGTCGAGTTGTTAAATTAAAGGAGAGCGAGAGACTTATGAAATTTAAAACCATCTTTCTAATCCTATTTTTATTTCTAACAAACTTAGTTTTACCCCAGACTGATTTGAAAGATAAAGTTCTTACATCACCCACAACTATCCCGATCTCCGTAACTATCGGTGGAAATTTTATTGTCAATGGAACATTCTCAGCTTCTCCAAATGAGAGAGTTGATCAATTTGTATCCAGAATGTTTGCTATTGGTAAAGCTCAGATGGTTGGAATGGTAAATCCTCAGGATCCAGAATATGAGGAAAAATTAGCCGCTGTGCTTCGTGAAATAGAAAAATATCCACGAAGAGATATCACTTTGAAACGAGCCAATGGTGAAATCAAAAAATTAGATTTAGAGAAATTTCGTTTAACGGGAGATTTTAATCACAATCCTTATTTACAAAATGATGATGTAATTATTTTCCCAAAGTATGACGAAAAAAAAGATTTTATCAGAATTGAAGGCGCTGTAAAAAATCCGAATAGATTTCAATACATGGAAGGTGACAAAGTTGGTGATGCAATCATTTTAACACAAGGACTTGATCCTGCATACGAAAACATAAAAGAAATGGAAATTTATAGATTAACTTATGACGGTGCTTTAGACACTATTTTAAGATTACCACTTGATTTTAATTATCCATTAAAAAGAGGCGATAGAGTAAGAATTTTAGGAATTGCTCCACAAAGAAATGATTATACAGCTTACATTGCCGGTGAAGTATTTCAACCAGGCACAATCATTTTACCAAAAAAAGGTTTACCAATTAAAGAAGCTTTTAAACAGGTTGGAGGTGTCAGAGAGACTGCTGATTTAACAAGAACAGAATTAATTCGTGGTGTAAATGCTTTTCGTTCTATATTCTTTTCAGAAGAGTTCGAAGACCTGATGATGAGAAGAATGGCAAATATAAAAGGAGAAGACTCACTTAATTTTATCATAGATAACAAACTTAGATTTTCGCGTGGAGTAGCCGCTTATGATTTTACAAAACTTAAATCTGAAGTGGTTGATATTGATACTTTGATTGTTAAAGATGGTGATTACATTTTCGTTCCACCTAAAATTGATCTTGTGTATGTTTTTGGTCAGGTTAAAAATTTTGGATATGTCAGATTTGTTCCAGAGAAAGATTACAACTACTATATTGAACAGGCGGGTGGGCTTGGAGAAACAGCAAAAGAGGAAATTTATTTAATCAAAGGTCGGTCACGTACTTGGATTAGAATCGATGAAGAACCGAATGCTAAAATAGAACCAGGTGATTTTATTTGGGTACCCAAAAAACCAATTCGTGATTTTGATTATTATGTTCAAAGAGTTGGATTTATTGGAAGTATTGTTACAGGAATAATGACAACATTAATTTTATTGTTGAAAAAATAATCGAGAGGCTAAGATGACTGAACAAAAAGAAATGACGATCGGAAAAACATTTGTAGATTTCTTAGTTATTGTTGTTAAATATCGAGTGTTTTTATTTCTATTCGTTTTGATAATAACTGCGGGTGCAACTATCACAGCGCTGCTTCTGCCAAAATGGTATAAAGCGACAGTTTCAGTTCTGCCCGCAGAAAAAAGTGATTTATTCTCAACATTAACTGGTTTATCAAATCTCACTCGTAGTTTTGGTGCATCAAGAGCTGCAAGAGGTCTTTCAGCATTGACAGGTGGACCAACTGAACTCGATAAGTATATCGCAATCTTAAAAAGTGCGACAATCACTGATGATGTAATTAAAAAATTTGATTTGAGAAAAGAATACGACATGGAAGATGATTATTATGAAGATGTAGTTAAAAAATGGCAGAAAAATTTAGAACTTGAAATACAAGAAGAAGGAAATTTGACAATCACAGTCTATTCGAAAGATCCTAAAAAAGCAGCAACCATGGCTAATTATCTTGTCGAAAGATTAAATGAAGTTAATACTCAATTAAGCATAACCAACGCAAAAGCTAATCGTGAATTCATTGAAAAAAGATATCTTCAAAATCTTGCTGATATTAACTCACTTGAAACTCAAATGAAAGAGTTTCAACAGAAGTATGGTGTGATGGCTATTCCTGAGCAAATAGAAGCAACTGTGAAATCAATGGCTGATATTTATCTCGATATGTATAAAAAAGAAATTGAGTTTAATGTAGTCAAACAAAATTATGGTGATGACCATCCACTTACTAAATATGCAAAAACAAATCTCGACGAACTCAGAAAGAAAATTGATCAATTAAATAGCGGAACTGACATATCACAAAAAGATGTAAAATTACTTATTCCCTTTAAATCGGCACCTAAGCTGGCAAATGAATATTTGAAAATTTATCGTAACCTTGAGATCCAGTATAAGATTCTTGAATTTATCCAACCATTATATGAGCAGGCTAAAGTTGAAGAAATAAGAAATACTCCAAGTGTACTTGTTCTTGATAAAGCTGGTCCGCCAGAGAAAAAAGCTAAACCAAGAATTAGAATTTTCTTTTTGATTGGTTTTGTTTCATCACTTGTTCTTGGACTTTTTATTGTCTTTACAAAAGAATTATTTGAAAAACTAAAACAATCAGAACCGGAAAAATATAATTACATTTTTAGCTGGATTAAGTTGAAAAGGAATGTGTAATTTCTTTAATGAAAGTTTTACTTGTAAATAATTATGGTTTTAATCGTGGAGGTGCCGAAAAAGTTTTTTTTAATTTATATCAACTTTTAAAATCTAAAGGCTTCACTGTTAAAACTTTATCGAGATTTCATTCCATTAATTCTATTAGTTTCTCTGATTATGTAATTCAAGACAGGCAATTTTTTTTTAATCGATTCTATTCTTATTCAGCAAAACAAGTTATCAAACAAATCCTAGAAACTGATAAACCAGATATAATTCACATCCATAATATTGTAGGTGGGATAACTTTTTCTATTCTTCCAGAAATAAAAAAATTCAAAATTCCAATTGCTGCTACAATACACGATTTTAGATTACTTTGTCCGGTCAGTGTGATGATTGATAGTAATAAAGATATTTGTGAGAAATGCGGGGGTTCAAACTATTTTTATGGATTAGTTAAAAATTGTCATCCCGATGGATTGATGAAGAGTGCGATGGTTGTCACTGAAAGTTACTTGAGAGATTTCTTATTACCTCACACAGAATATTTTGACGCATACATTTTTGTCAGCAACTTCACGAAACAGAAATTTTTGACATTCAAACCTAAAATTCAAAATAAATCTTTTGTTTTGTATAACTTTAACCATACTTTTGATTCAGAAATTATAAAAGGTGATTATTATCTTTATTTTGGAAGACTCGATAGAGAAAAAGGGATTTTAACTTTACTTCAAGCATTCAAAGAATTGCCTGATAAAAAATTAGTAATTCTTGGAACTGGACCATTTTCAAGTTTGATAAATGAATTTAATGCAAATGGAAATATTCATTATTTCGGTTTCAAGGAAGGTGAAGAATTAGAAGAGCTAATTAAAAAATCTTATTTCGTTATTATTCCTTCAGAATGTTATGAAAATTTTCCTATGAGTGCAGTTGAGTCAATGTCCTTTAGTAAACCGGTTATCACATCAGGCTTAGGCGGTTTGAAAGAACTCCTTGATAATGGAAAAAATGGTTTTGAGTTTGAAGCAAAGAATGTTGAGAGTTTAAAAAGTGTAATCGAAATGACATCAAACTTAGCTGATTCAGATTATGAAGAATATTCTCGAAACTGTTACAATTTTGCTAAGACCAATTTTGATTCTGAGAATTATTTTAATCAATTAGTAAATCTTTACGAAAATCTTTTATCTAAAAAATGAGTCCTTACTTATCTGTTGTGAAGAAAAATACATTCTATTCAACTATAACAATCTCATCAAGATTGTTTGCGAATGTGTTTGTCTTCTGGTTGATGGCGAGGTTTTATGGACCTGAGCAGTTTGGAATTTTTACATTTGCTCACACGCTTGCAACTACTTTAATTATTCTGGCAGATTTTGGACTGGATGTTCTTCTCATTACAGAAATATCAACTACACGGACAAATAAAAATGAAATAATTCAAAAGCTGTTAAGTGTAAAGTTGATTTTTGTTTTCCTGGCTTTTGTTTTGATGCTTTTACTTTCACAACTTTTCCCTTTGGGTCAAAGATACTTTAATTTAATCGTTGTATTTGCTCTTTATCTTGTCTTCACATCGTTAAGTAATTTCTTCTATGGAGTTTTTAGAGGATTTGAAAAATTCATTTTCGAAACTCGAGTTTCTCTCATTTCAAATGGAATTATGATTGTGACAATTATCATTCTTCTTTTCTTGAATGTTGATATTTTGGTGCTCGGAATTGCATTTATGTTTTCAAGATTTCTTGGATTAGGTTTTGATATTTACTACCTGATAAAATTAACTGGTAAACTCAAAATTAAAGTTGACTTTAAAGAATTTGGTTTATTAAAATCAAAAGTTTTGATTTTTGGACTACATCTCATCTTTAGCTATTTGTTTTTTCAAATCGATACTTTATTGCTGGCTAAGCTAAGTGGAGAATATTCAGTTGGAATATATCAATCTGTTATGAAATTGATTCTGTTGCCCCTAGTTATTCCGGATATTTTGATTAATTCAATGATGCCAACACTTTCAAAACTCCACAAGGAATCGAAGGATGAGTGGATAATGTTAGGAAGTTTGATGGGAAGAGTTTTATTCATGGTTATTATTCCTATATCATTGATTCTGTTCTTTTATTCTGATTCAATTATTAATCTTATTTATGGTGCAAAAAATTATTTTGATGCAATCCCTGTTTTGCGAATTTTTGCAATTACTTTGTTTATCAGATTTTTACTCGAACCATTTGCTTTAATGTTGACTACTTCAAATAGACAGATTGTTAGAATGTACACAGTCATTGGTGCAAGTCTTCTAAATGTTTTATTGAATAGTTATTTTATTCCCCGCTTTCTAACAAAAGGAGCTGCTGCTGTTTCTTTGATTGTAAATTTGCTGGTTGGAGTTGTTTACTTTTCATATATGATCAAAGAGTTCAGATATTGGTTATTAAATTTGAATAATCTATTCCTTTTCTTAAGCTCATTAATTATTGTTTATTCGATTTATTTGCTTTTCAACTTTCACTTTATAATTGAAATTCTGGTTTTTCTGAGTTTATATTGTACTGTCACTTATTTCCTGTTCTTAAAAGAGAATGAGAAAAATTTGATTGTGTCTTTGTTGAAAAAAATTACATTCAATAGTTAGCATGGAAATACAGATAATGTTAGCTTCAGTATTTGTAATCACGATATTAACTTTATTCGTAAAAAACAGCGACTTATTTTCACCTTCAAAAGTTTTTATTCTACTTTGGTCTTTAATATTGTTTTTATCTCAATTGAAATTGAGTTATTATCAATTTGAATGGAATTCATATAGCTGGTTTGTAATTATTCTGTCTCTAATATCTTTCCTTCTTGGATGTTTTGTAGTTTACACTCTGAATTTTCTAAAAAAAACATACACAATCAATTCTGGTCGCATTATTCAAATAGAGAACGAGGTTCTCAGAGAGAGGAGGCTCAGAACTTCTATCGTAATATTATTTCTTGCTTACATTATTTCTTATCTGGTAATCTGGTCTATCGTGGGATACATTCCAGCCTTCACAGCAAGACCTAACATTACTCGAGTTGGTTGGGGAATGTTTGGTTTTGGTCTTTTTATTCATTTAACACCGCTGATAATTTACTTAATTGTTGTTTATTGGTTAAGATTTAAAAATATGATGGTTAAATTAAGATTTTTATTAATTGCACTGATAACTTTCTTCAGTTTCTTCTTACTCTATCAAAGATTCAGTCTGGTGATTGCAATAATTCTAAGTATTGTTTATATCTACTATGCGACCACTAAGTTTTCCTTTAAGAACTTTCTTATCTTTTTTATACCATTGGTCTTGATAATTTTCGGTCTTTCAACTATTCGTGAAAGTGAGCTCTTCATTTATTATTTATATTATCTTTCAAACATGAAAATCAGTATGAAATATGCTGCAATAACCGAACCGTATATGTACCTTGTTATGAGTGTGGAAAACTTCGCTTATGCTGTTGAAAGATTACAATATCACACTTATGGTTTATATACTTTTGATTTTATAACAGCTCTGTCAGGATTAAAACACACACTTAAAGAATATTTGTTTATCTCAGATTTCCCGCATCTCTTATCACCATTTTATAATACTTACACAACATTTTTTGTTTTTTACAGGGATTTTGGTTTGATAGGAAGCTTTCTATTTCCGTTTTTGATTGGATTTGTTACTTCAATTCTATATTACAGAATGAGATTTAATCCAAACTTACATACGATTTCAACTTATGGAATGCTTTTGATCATAATTATTTTCTCATTTTTCATTCCGTTGATCACATGGCTTTATTATATTTTTGACTTTTCTGTGATTTATATTACAACAAAGATGATTGTCACTTTTAATCAAAAACGAGAATTACAATTTGCATTATGAAGATTGGAATTGATGGAAGAGTCTTAGAAAAACCAATGACAGGCATTGGAAGATATCTTCTTAATATCTTGAACGAACTTCCTAAACATGATTCTTCAAACCAATATTTTATCTTTTTGAATAAGAATCAATTTCACCTGAATCATTCATTTTATAGATACATCACTACTAATAAACCTCTTTTGAATTCAAAACTTTTAACTCCATTCTGGATCAATCGAATCATTCCGAGCTTGATAAAAAAATATGGGATAGAAATCTTTATTGGTCCTAACATTCTTGTGCCTTCAAAGAAAATTAATGGATGTAAATTCATTTCTATTGTTCATGATATTATGCCTTTGACTCATCGACAGTTTTTTCCATTCTTTTATCGAAATTTCTTGAAAAGATATTTGCCAGCTTCTATTGAGAGTTCTGATTTGGTAATAACAATTTCAAATGCTTCTAAAAAAGAAATAATCGATTACTTCAAAATTCCTGAATCAAAAATAAAAGTCGTTTACAATACAATTTCACCCAGATTCCGAATGTTAAGTGAAAGTGAAATCGAAATCATGAATTCAAAAAGCAGTCTTAACCTGCCAGAAAAATATTTATTGTATGTTGGTGTAATTGAAAAACGAAAAAACGTTGAAATGATTATTAATATTGCAGAAAAATTAAAATCAATCGACGAAAATCTTAAAATAGTTTTAGCTGGTAGATTTGGATATGGTTCAGATGAATTTAAAAATGAAATTCAAAAACTTAGTGATGTGATCTTGATGTATAATAAGGTTAACGACGATGATTTATTACTACTTTATAACTTAGCTCATGCATTTTTATTCCCTTCTTTTGTGGAAGGTTTTGGAATTCCGCCACTTGAGGCAATGGCATGCGGAAAACCAGTCATTGCTTCGAATTGCGATGCACTTAAAGAAACTATTGGTGAATCAGGATTGCTTTGTGAACCAAATGATTTAAATTGCTTTCTCGAAAAAATTAAAATTTTGCTTGAGGATAGTTCTGTATATGAAAAATATGTTTCTAAATCACTTGAACATTATAAAAGATTTTCAAAGGAAAGCACAGTAAAAGATTTTTTAGAGATTATAGAAAATTTTAAGAGTTAAGCTGATTAATAAATAAATCAAAATTTATCATGAATGAATTTTTGGTACCAATATTTTTTGTATGCGTATTTCTAATTGTAAATTCTTATGTTTTTTATCCACTTATAATTTTTCTGATCTCACTATTCTATAAAGATAACGAAAGTATTCAGAATGATTATGAAGCGCCGGTTTCAATCTTAATATCGGCTTACAATGAAGAGAAAGTCATTAAAAATAGAATTGAAAATTTATTAAATCAGAATTATGACAATTCAAAGCTAGAAATTCTTGTTGGTTCAGATTGTTCAACGGATAAAACTAATTCCATTTTAGAGAATCTTAGTAAATCAATAAATAACCTTAGAGTTTTTATATTCAATTACAGACAGGGAAAAGCAGGTGTTCTTAATAAATTAGCCAAGCAAGCATCGAATGAGATTTTAATTTTTACTGATGCAAATACAGAATTTGAAAAAAACTCAATCAAAAAAATAGTAAGACATTTTCAAAATAATAATGTCGGTGGAGTCTCCGGAAGACTAATATTGATTGATGAAGATAAATGTTTGACTAAAGGTGTAGAGGAGAAAAAATATTGGATTTATGAAACCTTTATAAAAATTCAGGAGGGTAAACTCGGGATATTGATAGGAGCCAATGGGGGTATTTTTGCAATCAGAAAAAATTTATTTGAAGAAATCCCGGTTGATAAACCAGTGACCGATGATTTTTTTGTTTCATTAATGGTTATAAAACAAGGTTATAAATTTAAATATGAAAAGGAAGCGATTGCAATAGAAGAAATTTCAACTGATTTAAAAATAGAATTCAAACGAAAGGTTAGAATAGCAGCAACCAACTATCAAACTATTTATTTTTTCAGAGATCTTTTATTCAATAAAAATCTATTGATAACTTATGCAATCTGGTCTCATAAAATTTTACGATGGTTTATCCCATTTATTTTATTTTTCTTATTAATAATTAACTTGTTTTTAATTGGCTATAATGAATTTTTCAAATGGACTTTCTGGACTCAAATAATTTTTTATATTTCTGGTATTATTGGATATATACTAATTAAATTAAAAATTAGAATAAAAATTCTATCTTTGATTACTTATTTTATATCAACAAATTTAGCTTTAATAATAGGTTTCATTAAATTCTTGAAACGAAAGCATTCTGTTATTTGGGAATCAACACCGAGATAAAAAATGAACAAAAAGACTGAAAAAATACTTTTATTAATAATAGATTTTATTACTATTAATCTGAGTTATGTGTTTTTCTTCTATTTAAGAGTTGAATCAGGTTGGTTCCAGATCATTTCTCAACCCGAGTTTTTATTGCCAATGCTTGTGATCTATTTTTATTGGTTCATCATCTTTTTGTTTGTTGGAATGTATCGAACATGGTTTGCCGCATCGCGATTTGATGAGCTGACATTATTATATAAAACATCATTCTTCGGAGTGATTCTATTGTTCTTTTTGATTTTTATTGATGATATTTCATATCAACAAAGTTCAGCTCAAAGGTATTTGATTTTTATCTATTGGGGAATATTTTTCTTCTTTGTTGGTTCGGGAAGGATTTTTGTTCGAAGTTTACAGCGAAATCTTTTATTGAAAGGAATTGGCAGAAGAAATACTATTATCATTGGTTACAATCAACGTTCAAAAGAAGTCTACGAAGATATTCAACGAGCGAAAGCTCTTGGACTTGATGTAATTGGTTTTCTTTTAGTGAATGAAAATTCGAATCTTCAAACAGAAAATGGAAATGAAAAAATTTTAGGCACTATTGACCAGATTGAAGAAATCGTTAACAAATACAATGTGAAAGAAGTAATTATCGCTCTTGATAAACATGAACATGATTTAATGCTTGATGCTATTGCTAAATGTGATTTTAATGATTTAACGATCAAAATCGTCCCTGACCTTTACGAAATTATCAGTGGACAGGCGAGAACAAATCAACTTTATGGTGTACCTTTAATCGAAGTTAATCCGCAATTAATGCCTGTCTGGGAAAGAAAAATCAAAAGACTGATGGATGTAGTTATCTCTTTGATTGTATTAATTTTGACTTTACCAATTACACTGCTTGTTTCATTAGCGATTAAACTTGATTCGGAAGGACCTGTTTTTTATAAGCAAATCCGAGTTGGCAAAGATGGAAAAGAATTTAAGATTTATAAATTCCGATCAATGTTTAATAATGCAGAAAAACATACTGGACCCGTCTGGTCAACTAAATACGATCCAAGAATTACTCGAGTTGGTAAAATAATTCGAAAATTTAGACTGGATGAAATTCCACAATTTATTAATGTGCTTCGAGGTGAGATGAGTCTGGTTGGTCCAAGACCAGAACGACCTTATTTTGTTGAGATGCTTTCAAAAGAAATTCCGCTTTACAAAAGAAGATTAAAAGTTAAACCAGGAATTACTGGTTGGGCTCAGGTTAAACATAAGTATGATGAATCAATTGAAGATGTAAAGAAAAAGTTGCAGTATGATCTTTATTACATTGAAAATATTTCACTCAGAATGGATTTAAAGATTTTATTTAGAACAATCTTTGTCGTTTTATTCGGCAAAGGTCATTTTCAGGATTAACAATCCAATTTGAATTTTCATGTAGACATTATTTCATCACTAAAAATAAAAATCATCAAAAAAAATGAGGCAATATATGAATATCCAGATGGTTGACTTAAAGAGACAATATCAAAAAATTAAAATAGAAATTGATCAAGCAATTCAGGAAGTACTTGATTCAACTCAATTCATTCTTGGTAAGAAAGTCGCCGAGTTCGAAAAGAATGCTGCTCAATACCTTGGTGTTAAACATGCAATTGGAGTCGCAAACGGTACAGATGCACTTCAAATTGTAATGATGGCTCTTGGAATTGGAAAAGATGATGAGGTAATTACAACGCCATTCACTTTTGTTGCAACAACTGAAACAATCGTAATGCTTGGTGCAAAACCTGTCTATGTTGATATTGATCCTGTCAGTTACAATATTGATGTAAATAAAATCAAAGAAAAAATTACTTCTCGAACGAAAGCAATTTTACCAGTTCATCTTTATGGAAATCCAGCAAAGATGGATGAGATTTTATCAATTGCAAAAGAACATAATCTGTATGTGATTGAAGATTCGGCACAAGGATTTGGTGCAGAATACAAAGGCAAAAAAGTCTGTTCATTTGGTGATGTTGCTTGTATAAGCTTTTTCCCGAGTAAGAATTTAGGATGTTATGGCGATGGTGGAATGGTTGTTACAAATAATGATGAATTGCATGAAAAAGTAAGAATGATTGCATCACACGGATCTAAAGTTAGATATGTTCACGAAATTCTTGGAATGAACTCAAGACTTGATGCACTTCAAGCAGCAATTTTAAATGTAAAACTAAAATACATTGATCAATGGAATAATGATCGAATCAAAAATGCGCAACTTTATTCTGAAAGATTACAAAACGTTCCTCAGGTTAAAACTCCAGTTTATGAACCATACTCAAAACATATTTTTCATCAATTCACTTTGAGAGTTGAAAATCGAGATGGATTCCAAAAGTTCTTGAATGAGAAAGGAATTCCAACTGCTATTCACTATCCAATTCCGTTGCATCTTCAACCAGCATTTCGTGGATATGCAGAAGCAGGGACACTTCCCGAAGCCGAAAAAGCTGCTAAAGAAGTTCTTTCACTTCCAATGCATCCTGACTTAACTGAAGACGAAATCAATTATATCACAAATTCAATCAAGGAATTTTATTCATAATGAATAAAGCAATAGTCATCATTCCGACTTACAACGAAGCCGAGAACATCAAAAAAATAATTCCTGAAATTTTAAAACGCACAAATGGCGAATTGGATATTTTGATTGTTGATGATAATTCACCTGATGGAACATCGAATGTAGTTAGAGTATTTCAAAAAGAACATCAAAATGTTTTGTTGATGACCAGACCAAAAAAATCTGGGCTCGGCACTGCTTATGTTGAAGGCTTTCAGTTTGCATTAAACAAAGGATATGAATATATCTTACAGATGGATGCTGATTTTTCACACGAACCGAAAGACATCAAACATTTTCTGAAAAAAATTGAATCATGTGATCTTGTCATTGGTTCACGATACATTGATGGTGTTAGAGTTTTGAATTGGCCATTGAGCAGATTGTTCCTTAGTGTTTTTGCAAATTTCTATACAAGAATTATCACTGGAATGCCAATTAAAGATTCTACCGGTGGATTTAAATGCTTTAGAAGAAAAGTTCTCGAATCAATTAATCTTCAAAAAATAAGATCCAATGGATATGCTTTTCAGATTGAAATGAATTTCAAAGCTTATAAAAAAGGTTTTAAGATTTGTGAAATGCCAATTGTTTTTACTGATAGAATTCGTGGTAAATCAAAAATGAGCAAGAAAATTGTCTTTGAAGCTGCATGGATGGTCTGGAAATTAAGAATTCAAAGTTTATTAAGAATTTTAAGATAGTATGATTGAACTATCTATCATTATAGTTAATTATAATGTTAAGGCATTTCTTCAGAATTGCTTATCGTCAATACTTCGATCAACTGAAACAATAAATTCCGAAATAATTGTTGTTGATAATGCATCCGATGATGGCAGTGTTGAATTAATCAAGAAAAATTTTCCTCATGTAACACTCATTGAATCTAAAATAAATCTTGGATTCAGCAGAGCGAATAATCTGGGATTAAAAGTTGCTCAGGGTAGATACATTTGTTTAATTAATCCGGATACCATTGTTGAAGAATCAACTTTTCATGAAATGATTAAGTTTATGAACGAACATCCCGAAGTTGGTCTTGCTGGTTGTAAAATTCTAAATCCAAATGGAACATTCCAGTTAGCATGCAGAAGAAGTTTTCCAACTCCCTGGGTTGCTTTTACAAAGATTGTGGGCTTGAGCAAATTTTTCCCTAAATCAAAAATATTTGCAAGATATAATCTCACTTACCTCGACGAAAATCAATCCTATGAAGTTGATGCAGTAAGTGGTTCGTTTATGTTCTTACGAAGAGAAGTTTATGAAAAAATCGGTGGACTTGATGAAACATTTTTTATGTATGGAGAAGATTTAGATTACTGCTATCGTGTAAAGAAAGCTGGTTATAAAGTTTATTATGTACACACAACACAAATTATTCATTTCAAAGGTGAAAGCACAAGAAGAAGCAACATTGATGAGATCAAACATTTTTATGAAGCGATGAGGCTTTTTGTTAGAAAGCATTTATCAAGTTCATGGTTGGTTGAGATTTTTTTACATTTAGCTATATCAGGAAGAAGTTTTTTAGCTTTTGTTGGCAAACGATCTTTGATTTTAATAGCCATCTTGATTGATTTTATTTTATACAATCTTTCTGTTCTGATTTCAGAATTATTTTACATGAAAGTTTCGGGTTTCAGCGGTTTCCCTGATTATGCTTATCCAATAGTTTTTATAGTTCCTGCAGGAAGTTTTGTTTTAATCGCATATATATTAGGTTCATATGAAATACGGAATTTGCCAATTTCAAAATTGTATCTTTCTTTGATTATTAGTTTTCTTTTCACCAGCTCACTTACATACTTCTTTAAAGAATACGCTTTCAGTCGAGCGATTCTTTTAATCAATTACTTAATACTTTTCTTTATTCTGCCTGGTTGGAGAATATTATTTAAAATGTTCTTCAGGTATCCGAGAGATTCAAGACAATCTTTATTTGAATCCAATACAATAATCGTTGGAACGAATAATGCCGCACTTGAAATAATAAATAGAATGAAAAAAAGTTACAACTATTATTATGATATAGTTGGTATGATAGATATTGATAGAAAGCGAATCGGTGAGAAGATTAATGATGTTGAAATCATTGGCAGCATAGATATGCTTAATAAAATTATCAGAGACAGGGGAATTACTGAAGTTATTTTTGCCTCTGATTTTCTTCCGTATAATCAAATTTTAAAAATTGTTTCTTCAAACCAGAACCAGAATGTTCATTTTCATTTAGTAGATAAAAATTATGATTTCATTATTAGCAAAAAAGATGTTCTTGAATTAAATGAATTACCACTAATTGATATACAATATAATATTTCGCTCCCAGTACACAGATTTATAAAAAGAACCTTCGATTTATTGGTTAGCATTATTCTTTTAATCACAATTTATCCGTTTGTATTAATTCAATATTTAGTTTCTAAGAAGAAAAATAATTTGTTATATTTATTCAGAGTTTTGATCGGAAAATACAGTCTGGTTGGTCAACCTATTGGAAGTAAAGAATCAGAAATTTATTTAGGAAAACCAGGTTTGACAGGACTTGTACAAATAAATGAAAATAAAAATCTTACTGAAGAAGAAGTAGAGAGACTAAATATTTATTATGCAAAAAACCAAAACATCTGGTTGGATTTAGAGATACTCATAAAGACGATACAAAATTTATTGAGGTAAAAAATGCCAAAAACTGTATTAGATTTTGAAAAACCAATTTATGAGCTAGAACAAAAAATTCAAGAGATGAAAAAACTTTCAGAAACACTTGATATTGAAGAAGAGATAAAAACACTGGAAGAAAAAGTTCAACAATTACAGGATCAGATTTACTCTAATTTAAGTCGCTGGCAAATTGTTCAACTTGCACGACATCCTGAGCGGCCTTATACATTAGATTATATCCAAAAAATCACGACTGATTTCATTGAACTTCATGGAGATAGGTGTTTTGGTGATGATAAGGCACTAGTAGGTGGTTTCGCTAAATTGAATGGCGAAACTGTAATGATCATTGGTCAACAAAAAGGTAGAGATACTAAGTCAAATCTATATCGTAATTTCGGGATGATGAACCCTGAAGGTTATAGAAAAGCACTTCGACTGATAAAATTAGCCGAAAAATTTGAAAAACCAGTTATTACTTTTCTTGATACTCCTGGTGCATATCCAGGAATCGGTGCTGAAGAACGAGGACAAGCCGAAGCAATTGCAAGAAATCTCTTCGAAATGGCAAGATTGAGAGTACCTATTATTGTTGTCGTTATTGGAGAAGGTGCTTCAGGAGGTGCACTTGGTATTGGTGTTGGTGATAGAATTTTGATGCTTGAATATTGCTGGTACTCTGTTATTTCACCCGAATCGTGTTCAAGTATTTTGTGGAGAAGCTGGGACTACAAAGAACAGGCTGCAGAAGCTCTCAAACTTACGGCAAAAGATTTACTCGAACTTAAAATTATAGACCGAATTGTTCCTGAACCGAGAGGTGGTGCTCATAGAAATCCTGATCAGGCTGCTTTGATCTTAAAAGACATCTTGATTGAAGAATTATCAAAACTCAAGAAGATTAAAATTGATAAACTCATCGAAATGCGAATTCAAAAATTCTTAAATATGGGAGTATATATAGAATAATGTTAATCATTTATCTCATCTTTCTTTTGCTCATAGCCGGGATTACAATTTATTTCATTGTCGATACAAAGAAGACTTCCACAGTTGAGAAACCATCTTATGTTCCTGAGTTTATGGATGAACAGCTCCAGAAAAAGATGCTTCGAGAAGCTCAAATTTGTACTGAATCAGTAATGACTACTTTTGATAAAATGCTTGATTATTCCGAAGAAAGTATTCGTATACTTGATCAGGTAATAAATGAACTTTATAAAAAGAAAACTACAAGTCAGGGTTCGTTGGATAGATTGATTGTTAGTTTTGGTGCATATTTTGGACAAACTTTTCTAAATCATCAGAGCGGAATGTGGTTTCAACATCCAAACTTTGAACTGCCTATTATCTTTTCTCCCAAGGCTTTATTTGAGTTTTCACCTTTTGAAATCTTAAAACAAAAATTTCAGCATGTAGAAAAGTATGATCTCTATATTGCTTATCAGGATCTTGTTCGTCAATACATTAAAAGACTAAATGAGTTTCGTTCATAAAACTTATATTCGACCTCGTTATGCTGATACTGATCAAATGGGCATTATTCATCACGCCAAGTACTTCGAATATTTTGAAATTGCCCGTACCGAATTATTAAGATCTCTCGGTTTACCTTACGCTGAACTTGAGGATGATGGTTATCTTCTTCCACTAATCGATTGTTATGCGAGATTTATCAGACCAATCAAATATGATCAATTAATTAGAATTGAAACGACGCTTGCGAATTTTTCAGGTGTAAAAATTCACCTGGAATACAAAATATTTTCTGAAGAAAGTGATATTCTACTTGCTGAAGGATATACCAGACATTCGTGGGTAAAAAAATCAACTCTTAAACCAACCAGACCTCCTCAGAAATTTTTAGAAGCGATTAACAAACAATGAAATTAGATTACGCTAAATTAGAACAAATTCTTAGAATTGCTATTGAAGAAGATTTAGGCAGTGCTGATATAACCACTCAAGCAATCTTCCATGATTTTAAATCTGTAACAGCAAAATTTCTGGTAAAAGAAAATGGGGTCATTGCTGGATTAGATGTGATTGATTTTTTCATTCAAAAATTTCTTCCTTCTGTATTGTTCAACAAATTAAAAGAAGATGGTTCTAATATCTCAGCGGGTGAAGTTGTAGCAACACTAATTGGTGATATCAGAGAAATTTTATCCTACGAAAGAATCATTTTAAACTTTTTACAAAGAATGAGCGGAGTTGCGAGTCTTACTAGAAAGTTTGTGGAAGAAACAAAAGGTACTCGAACAAAAATTCTCGATACAAGAAAAACACTTCCTGGTTTCCGCTATCTCGATAAACTTGCAGTCAAAATTGGTGGAGGTGAAAATCATCGCATCGGGTTATTTGATATGTTTTTAATTAAAGATAATCACATTGCAGCTGTGGGAAGTATCAAAGAAGCAATCAATCTCTGTCATAAATACAGTGAGAAATTTCAAACTAAATATTTAATCGAAGTTGAAGTGAAAAATCTGGATGAATTAAAAGAAGCACTGGAATGCAATATTGATAGAATTATGCTTGATAACTTTTCTATTGATATGATTAGGGAAGCTGTTAATATTGTCAATGGTAAAGTCGAGTTGGAAGTTTCGGGTGGCGTTAAGTTAGAGAATGTTCGAGAAATTGCTGAATGTGGTATTGATTATATTTCTGTTGGTGCTTTAACTCATTCAGCAAAAGCTCTTGATATTTCATTAGAGATTGAATGAAAAATGTTGCCCGTTTATATCTCAGAGATTAGTTTACAAGAACTTAAAGAAAGAAGAGATCAACTCTATGAACTTCTGGAATCATGTAAACTCTGCCCTAACGAGTGTGGTGTTGATAGAAGGAAGAGTGATAACGGGAATTGTAGGAGTGGTTATCTACCAATGGTTTCAAGTTATGCTCCTCATTTTGGTGAAGAACCGCCGCTTGTTGGTCGATTTGGTTCAGGGACAATTTTTTTCACCAATTGCAATCTTGACTGCAAATTCTGTCAGAATTATGATATAAGTCATCTTGGAATTGGTCATGAAGTTACCATTGAAGAACTCGCTTCAATAATGATTTATTTACAAAATCGTGGTTGTCATAATATTAATTTTGTTACTCCAACTCATTTCACTCCTCAAATTGTAGATGCTTTGATTATTGCTCGTGAACGAGCACTCGAAATTCCACTTGTTTATAATTGTGGTGGGTATGAATCTGTAGAAACCTTAAAACTTCTTGATAAAATAATTGATATCTACATGCCCGATATAAAATATTCTTCAAATGAATCTGCGTTGAAATATTCAGGAATGTCTAATTATTGGGATGTTGTTAGATTAGCAATCAAGGAAATGCATCGTCAGGTTGGTGATTTATATATTTCGTCAAGTGGAATTGCAAAACGTGGTTTATTAATTCGACATTTAGTTTTGCCTAATAATGCCGCTGGTTCTAAAAATGTACTGGACTTCATTGCTCAAGAAATTTCCATAGATTCTTATGTTAATATTATGGATCAATATCGTCCTGTTTATCTGGCTAAAAATTATCCTGAAATTAACAGATTTATTAGTAATAAAGAATATCAGGAAGTAATTAATTATGCTCGTGAGATTGGTTTACATCGTGGATTTGAAATTTACGCTTAATTAATTAAGACTTAAGCACTGGAGTTTTATTTGAAAAGAGAAATCAGACAACTCGGAAAAGAAACTGCGATATACGGGATATCAACCATACTGAGCCGATTTCTAAATTTTTTACTCGTTCCATTCTTCACTAATATTTTTTCTCAATCAGAATATGGACTAATTACCAATGTATATGCTTACATTGCTTTCTTTAATATTATCTATTTATATGGAATGGATTCAGCATATCTGAAATTTTCTTCTTCAAGAGAGTTGGGTGATGAAAGAACGGTATTCAGTACTGCATTTAATTCTGTTCTGATCTCTTCTTTGTTATTTTCTCTGCTGATCTCTTTTTTGAATAAACCTTTGATAGATTTGTTTTTATTAGGTGAGATTGATGGAGGTGTAATTTATCTCGTAGCAGGGATTCTTTTTTTTGATGCGATATCAAATATTGTGTTTGCTCGATTGAGATTTCACAACAATGCTTTGAAATTTGCATTAATCAAATCGCTCAACATTGTAATCAATGTTATTCTTAATATTTATCTGATCTATTATCATCATTCTGGACCGATTGGAGTTTTTTATGCAAATCTTGGTGCTTCGTTATTTACATTTATTCTTTTGATTCCTGAGTTAGTAAAAAAATATCAATTCAAAATTGATAAATCTATTTTAGATGGTCTTATCAAATTTGGATTACCTTTTGTACCAGCTGGAATTGCTTCAATTATTACGCAGGTGATTGATCGTCCAATACTTTTAGCAATGACTGATGCGAGTACTGTTGGAATTTATCAGGCAAATTATAAACTCGGAATTTTTATGATGTTGTTTGTTTCGATGTTTCAATATGCCTGGCAGCCTTTTTATTTGAAACAAGCTCAATTACCTGGTGCAAAAGAAATCTTTTCTAAAATTTTTACTTACTTTACTGGAATAACATTTTTTCTTTTTTTAATACTCGCACTTTTTATTGAAGATATTGTCAAGATAAAAATTTTAGGTTTCTATTTAATAGGGAAAAACTTCTGGGATGGATTATACATTATTCCCGTTGTTTTACTTGGATATGTTTTTAATGGCTGGTATGTAAATTTTGTGGCGGGAATTCAGATTAAGAAAAAAACTCAATATATGCCTCTTGTTTCAGGATTGGGCGCCGTTGTGAATGTTGTTGCAAATATATTGTTAATTCCAATTATGGGCATGATGGGCGCTGCTATTGCAACTCTCTTTGCCTATGCATCAATGTCTTTTTATCAGTATTTTCTTTCACAAAAATTTTATAAGATTTCCTATGAATGGAGAAAGATTTTTCTTCTTTGTTTGACTTTAACTTTAACCTATTTCGTTTACTTTGCAGCAAAAAATTTCCTCGACTTACCAATAATATTAATCAAATTAATTTCTGTCATTGTTTATTTTGTACTTCTTTCTTCATTTAGATTGATCAATTTGAGTATTTTCAAAAATATGATTTCATATCTTGTAAGAGGCAGTTAATCATTTCACCCTACTTTCTTTAATTTATCTTGTACTAAAGTAATCATACAACAACTTTGCAGCCTTAGCCACAGCTTCCTGAGCTTTGTTATCATATGTCCAGCGAGTGTCCATACTCTGATCAGCAAAAATTGAAAACACAAAATCACCAGTTGGAGAAAAAACTAATCCTACATCAATTCTTGATCGATCAACTGCACCAGTTTTGTTTGCAACTATAATGCTTTCTCCCTCTTTTAATTTATCGTATGGGAGATATTTTCTGATCATAGTTTCATCCTGCTGGTTTTTCATAATATCAATAATCAGTTTAGAGTAATTAGAGTCAATTATTTCTTTATTATATATTTTTTCTAAAAGTATACCCATTTCTTTTGGGGATGAATAGCCCAGACCGAATCTTTTAGCTTCAGGTGTATTCTTTTTTGTTTTGTAAGAAAATACTTTATTCAAAAGTTTTGTATTAACAAAGCCCAGAGAATCCATTAATGAATTAACTTGAAATAATTTTTCATCGTGTTCAATTCCAAATAAATCAATAATTCCATTAGTTGCGGTATTATCTGATAAAATGATCATAAGAGTTGCTGCATCAATAATTTTAATCTTCACATCATCTTTGAAAAATTGGAGAACACCAGCACCGCCAACTTTATCTTCGTTGCGGATAGTTATGATACTATCAAGATTAATTTCATTGTTTTTTGCTTTATTGAATAATGTAACAAGGATAGGGAGTTTAATAACGCTTGCAGTTGGAAAGAGTGAATCGACATTTAATTCAACAACTTCACCAGTTTTTAAATTTTTTGCATAAACACCAATTGTGCCTTCATAAGTTTTTGAAAGTTCAATTATTTGTTTATTTAAATCTTTTTCAGAATATTTAACTGAAGACTTTAATTGTTGAAGTTTGATTATACTGCAAGAAAAATTGAGAATTGAAAATGTAATGAAAATAAAAAAAGTATTTTTCATTGTTCTCACCATTAGTTTGATTTTAATCAAATAATTTATTCGAAGTTAAAATAATTTCATTAAATCTGTACATACTGGCATCATATTTGTTATAATAAAAATTTTTTAATAGTGTTGACATTGAAATTTAAAAGTCTTAAAATAGTATAAAAGAGATGGTGATGTTAGAATTTGTGTGGGGCTTCGTTAAAAATAAGTTGGTTACATCGAAACACGAAATCTTAAAATTAAATTGAAGAAATAAAAAGTAACTTAATTTTAACAAATTATCAGGAGGAGTTAATGAGAGTACATTATTTACTTCTAGTACTTTTAACTCTATCGTTACTAACTTTAAATCTTTCAGCACAAGATGAAGAGCGATGGAGTAGGCCTATCCTAAAATTGCAGACATCTAATCAAACTTCTGGTGAAGAAATTAAAATAGATTTTGATGCACTGCAAAAAGAATTACAAAAACTTCCGCCAATTAGAACAATAACTGCTGATAAAACTTATACTGTCTATCCAAACATTCGTGTTTGGCCTAATAATGGAATGACTCAATCAGAAGTTCACATTGCTGTGAATCCAAATAATCCTAATATTTTATTAGGCGGTTCGAATGCTGCCAATAATTCTTCTACTGTTACATATGTAAATCAGGGTTATTATATTTCAACTAATGGTGGTCAAACATGGTATGGTAGTGATTCACTACCACACATACCAGCAGGTACATATCGATCAGATCCTGTTGTCGCTTTTGACCATCTTGGAAATATGTATTTCAATACACTTGAATATAGTTTATCAACTGGTGATTTGGTCACTTTGAAATCGACCAACAATGGATTAACATGGTCTACCCCGGTTGCTGTTCCAAATCCAGGAGTTGACGAAGATAAGAACTGGATTGCAATCGATGTTAATCCATCTTCACCATACTATGGATATATTTATACAGCATATACAGAATTTCAAAGTACTGATACAAACTATAGAAAATTGGAATTCTCTCGTTCAACTGATGGCGGTGCAACATTCAGTGCACCTGTTAATATGTCAGGAACAACAGGTTATTTACATCAGGGAGTAAATTTAGCAGTCGGTACAAATGGTGATGTAGTTGCAGCATTTACTCATTATCCTACCAGTACATTAACTACTTCTCATGTGACTTTTGCTAAATCGACAAATGGTGGTCAAACCTGGACACAAACATTTGTTGTTCAAAACATTAATGATATTCGTGGAAATCTCACCAAAGGCGGAAACTCAATCAGAGTTAATTCATTCCCATACATTGCAGTAGATCATAGTAATGGTCCAAGAAGGGGATGGATTTATATTACCTATGCAGCAAGACCTGGAACAGGTCAACCACCAGATGTATATTTAGTCAAGTCTACCGATTTTGGAAATACTTGGTCAGCTCCAGTAAAAGTAAATTCAGAATCAGCTAATAAGGATCAATGGTTTCCAGCGATTGCTGTAGATCCTGCAGACGGTTCGGTGAATATAGTTTATTATGATAGTAGAAATTATCCTAACAACGACTCAACTGAGGTTTATTTATCAAGGTCTCTTGATGGAGGAGATACCTGGGAAGATATTAAAGTTTCTGACAGGGCACATTTACCTAGTGCAATTGCTGGTTTAGCTTCAGGTTATCAGGGAGATTATATTGGAATAACTGCTAAAAATGGTGTTGTCTGGCCATTCTGGAATGATAATAGATTGGGATTTCATCAAGCATATACAGCAAAAGTTTTCTTCATTCAAATTAATCACACAAAATTACCTAATACCGAAAATCTCAATGGACCATATACTGTTGCTGCAAAAATTACTGGAAGTATTGGAATTCAAGAGGCAAAAGTATTCTGGCGAAGAGGAACGACAGGGGCATTCGATTCACTCTTAATGTCCATAGTTGCAACGGATAGTTTTGTTGCAAACATTCCAGGAAATGGGCTACCTGCGATCTATCAATATTATATTTATGCTAAAGATAGTGTTGGAAGCTTTGCAACATTACCAGGAGGGGCTCCGCAAGATGTATTTCAATTTGAAGCTGCTACAGATAATCAACCACCAGTTATAACGCACACAGTTTTACCAAATCAATACAGGGAAACATGGCCCCCATCTGTTAACGCAACAGTTACTGATAATATTGGAGTTGATTCAGTCTGGGTTAACTTCAACGTAAATTGGAATGGAACATCAGGACAATTTAGATTAGCCTATCAGGGAAATGATCAATATACAGGTGTATTTAATATTAGCTCGAGTTTATTGAATGTTGGAGATACTGTTTATTATAGAATCATTGCAAAAGATCTAGCTGCAACTCCTAATTTTGGTTATCATCCAAGTTCAACTGGATTTAACAGTTTCTTGATTATTCAGGATACAGTAAATCCTGTGATTACACATACTCCATTAAGAGATCAAGCATTTATTAAATGGCCTTCAGTTGTTAAGACAGTTGTAACTGATAATATTGGCGTGGACAGTGTCTGGGTTGAGTGGTATAAAAATTCTCCTGCAGATTCAAGTAGATTTAATTTGAGCTATCTCGGTAATAATAATTGGGAAGGAACATTTAACTCAGATACAACACAAGTTGCTGTTGGTGATTCAATATTTTATAGAGTTGTTGCTCGAGATATTGCAATAAACCAAAATGTAACTTACGCACCAGAATCTGGTTACTATAACTTTAAAATTATTCAAACTAAAGGAATTGTTTTAGTTGTTGATGATGATACTGGCGAGATGGAGAGAATCAGTCCTGAAAAAGGACAGTTTAGAGCAGATTTAACTTCACCGTTAGGTTCATCAGCACAATTATTTAAAGCAACACTTGATAGCATTGGTTATCTTACTGATTTAGTGACTTTTGCAAATCTTGATACGAATCAATTAGCAAATTACGATATCGTAATCTTATCAGCCGGCACAAAAACAACTAGCATATTCAATGATCAAGGAAAACGAGACGCTATTAGAAACTTTGCTCGTACACCTGGTAAGAAGACATGGGTTGAAGGTGGTGAAGTAGGTTATTACTTCCGTTCAACTGGTACTAATGATCAACTGTTCAGACAGGAAGTACTATTCACTGAAGCCTGGGTAAGCGATGTTTCAACTGGTTTGTTGAATAAAAAACTAGCAGGACATCCAATAAACTCAAATCCGAATCTTATTCCAGATAATTTAACATTTACTGGAACTAGTTTTGGTGTTCGAGATGCAATGAAAGTTTTACCCGGTGCGAGAGTTTATCCAGTTAGTACCTGGTCAACTTATCCAGATAGTGGTGGAATTATTGTAAATGATAAAAATCTAAATCTTTTTAGTGCTGATAATGTATTCTATACTTTCAGTATAGGATCGATGGATGATCAATCTTCAGCAAGGAAGTTAATTGAGAATACTGCTGATTACTTAATGGCTAAAGAACAAGCACCGGTTGGAAGAATTTCTGGAACAGTTACATTACAGGGAGCTACAAACCATGGTGGTGTAACTGTTAATCTTACTGGTATGGTAAATCGTTCAACAGTTACTGCAACAGATGGCAGTTATTCATTTGATTCACTTTATAATGGTGCATATAGGATTACAGCTTTAGCTCCATCTGGATATTTCCCATACAGTCAATCCAAAGATACAGTTGTTAGTGGAAATCAAGTTTTAAATATTAATTTCACTTTTGTTCCGATATTCCCAGGAACTATAAGCGGTCAGGTTACACTGAGTGGTCAAACTGATCACAGTGGTGTCTTGGTTCAAGTATTAAATCAACCCGGAAAACAAGCAATAACAAACACAAGTGGAAATTATCAGCTTGATAGCGTAATGCCTGGTCAGGTTCTGGTTAAATTCTCAAAACAGGGTTTTGGTTCAAAAACTAAAGATACAACACTTGGTAATGGTGGTTCGCTAGTATTGAATGAGACATTAAATCCAACACTTGGGAATATTTTGATTATAGATGATGATGTAAGTGAAGCGGATAGGATTAATCCAGAAAAACAGGGTGAAGCAGATTTGACAACTCCACTTGGTGCTTCTGCTACTTTGTTTAAGAGTGTTCTGGATTCTTTAGGATATAATGCCGATCTAGTTTCATTCGCGGCATTGGATACAAATAGTTTAAGTAATTATGATCTTGTAATTCTTTCAACTGGTTCTAAATCAACCAATTTGTTTAATGATGCTGGTAAACGAACAGCAATAAGAAGATATGCAACAACTATTGGTAAGACGTTAGCAGAAGGTGGTGAATTAGGATATTTCTTCAGAAGTACATCAACTACAGCTGATTCAATGTTTAGAAAAGAAGTATTATACACAAGTCGATGGGTCAGTGATGCATCGAGTTCAACTTTGATTAAAAAATTGCCAGATCATATAATATGGAATGTTCCAAATTCATTACCAGATAATATTGCTTTCACTGGTACTTCTCTTTATACAAGAGATGCAATGCGAGTAGATTGGGAACCTAAGAGAATCTACTTTGCAGGTACTTATAGTCAATATCCAGATAGTGGTTCAATTATTATTCATGACAAGAATCCAAATCCATCAAGTGCAGACAATATCTTCTTCACATTTAATATTGCACAAATTACTGATCAAACAATTGCTAAGAAATTAATCGAAAATGTTGTCACTTATCTGTTCAATCAGGAAGCAGCACCATTGGGCTCAATTTCTGGTGCGGTGACCTTACAAGGTGCACCAAACAGCGGTGGTGTTGAAGTTAGATTGACTGGAACAGTGAGCAAAGTGACTTATACTGATTCAAGTGGAAATTATAGATTTGATTCATTATATAACGGTCCATATCGGATTACAGCTGTGGCACCAACAGGATGGTTCCCATATAGTCAATCTGTTGATACATCTTTATCACCTGGTGGTTCTATTTCAGGAATTAACTTTACATTTGTACCTCTTGTACCTGGTACAATCAATGGAACTGTAACTGTCCAAGGTCAACCAGATAATAGCGGTGTTGTTGTTAAAGTTCTTAATCAACCAGATAAAGTTGATACAACGGATGCGGCTGGAAATTATTCAATCACAAGTGTTAATCCAGGTCAGGTAATTATTCAGTTCAAAAAATCAGGTTTTAAGACTGTAAGTAAAGATACAGTCCTGCCTAATGGAGGCAGTCTAACATTAAATGTTACCATGACTCCAACTCTTGGAAATATTTTAATAGTTGATGATGATGCGACAATAGAAGGAAGATATTCTGAGGAAAAACAAGGACAAGTTGATTTAACATCGCCTTTGGGTGCTTCGGCAAATCTATTTAAAGCTACATTAGATTCATTGGGTTATAATGCTGACCTGGTGACATTTAATTCATTAGATACTCTTGTTCTGATGAATTATGATGTTTTGATTTTATCTGCTGGTGCAAAAACATCTGTACAATTTAATGATCAAGCAAAACGTGATGCAATACGAAACTTTGCAAATACTCTTGGAAAGAAAACATGGGTTGAAGGGGGTGAAGTTGGTTTTGTGTATCGATCCACAGGTACTAATGATCAGCTCTTCAGACAGGAAGTTCTATTTGTCGATAGATGGATAAGTGATGTAAGTGGTGGTTTATTGAATAAGAAAGATACAGCACATCCAATCAATAGCATTCCAAATCCAATTCCGGATGGCTTAGCTTTCGCAGGAACTGGATTTGGTGAAAGAGATGCAATGACGGTTTTACCAGGTGCAAGAACTTATCCCGTTAGTGCCTGGTCAACTTATCCAGATAGTGGTGGAATAATTGTAAATGATAAAAATCCAAATCCTGCAAGTGCTGATAACATATTCTTTACATTCAATATCGGAGGAATGACTGATCAGATTTCGGCAAAGAAACTTATTGAAAATACGGCGAGATATCTCTTTACATATGAGGCACCACCAACTGGAGCAATTGCTGGAACTGTATTTCTTGGTGGTGCTACATCAAATGCGGGTGTAACTATGAAATTATATCGTTTACCTGGAAGTAACCTACTTGATTCTTTGGTTACTGATTCAACTGGTAACTATCTATTCTCAGGACTTTATGCTGGAGATTATAGAGTTGGAGCTACACCACCAAGTGGTTACTATCCATTCGTTGCAACAAAAGATACAAGTGTTGGAGTAGATACAGTTTATGATATAAACTTCACATTCATAAATGTTAATACTCCACAGGAAGTTACTTTCTGGACGATTGGTGGTTGGAATTTAGTTTCACCTCCGTTGAGATTACAAAATATGAGTAAAGGTTCACTATTCCCGAGTGCAGTATCTAATGCATTTTCTTTTGCTGATGAATTTGGCTATGTAAGAAAAGATACACTTAATGTTGGAACTGGTTACTGGTTAAAATTCACTCAGCAAGAACAGCATACATTTACTGCACCCGCTGATTATGTTTTGAATATACCAGTTAAGAAAGGTTGGAATTTAATAGGTGCGGCATATAAACCAGTGCCAGTAAGTAGTGTTTCTTCTTCACCGTCAGGAATTATTCAATCACCATTCTTTGAATATAACAATGGTTATGTACAGGCTAACAATTTGAATCAGGGTAAAGGATACTGGGTTAAGGTAAAACAAAATGGAACACTGACTTTAACAACTACATATCCAAAGTCGTTAGGAAAAGATATTTATGTCGAAACTATTGATTCGAAATGGCCATCTATCTTGGTAACTGATGCAGATGGAAATCAAACACGCTTATATTTGGTTGAGAAGGAAAAATTAGTCAATTCCTATGAATTACCACCAATTCCGCCAAATGGTGCATTTGATGTTAGATTTGAAACTGATAAGTATGTTGAAGATAAATCAATTGAGAATTATGTCATCCAACTGAATTCTGTTAAATTCCCGATTAAAGTTAAGCTTGAAAACTTTGAAGAAAATGAAGTATATAGATTAAGTGATCTGCTTGATGGCAAAATTTTCGAAGATTTGATTAAAAATAATGAAGAAAAAGAAATAAGCAATAGTTCTCTCACACAATTAAGATTGCAGAAGGTTGTAATACCAACAGTATTTGAATTAGCTCAGAATTATCCAAATCCATTTAATCCTTCAACAACTATTCGATTTGCGTTGCCAGAGAATTCGCGAGTTCTGCTTGAAGTATACAATATTCTTGGTGAGAAAGTAAAAACATTAGTTAACGAAGAATTCAAAGCAGGATATCATTCAGTTATCTTTGATGCTCGTGAGTTGACATCTGGAGTTTACTTCTACAGAATTGAAACAATTAAGTGGAAAGATGTAAAGAAAATGATTCTGGTGAAATAATGAATACGATTGTGAAATCAAATAAAAGTGAAATTTCAGTTAATTACCCGTGCATTCAATCTGAATGCACGGGATTAACAATAATCAGTAAAAAAGGAGAGCCTATGAAAAGGTTATTTTTATCACTTGTCCTTTTAATATCTTTCTTCAACATGGCTTTTAGCCAGTATGAAGAAAGTTTCTTTACTTCAAATCCAAATTATAAGCAAGAATTAGAAAAAAATGGTTCAATCTCTTTTGTAATTCCAGCGACGGTAAATTATAAACCAATGGGTGTTGTCAATTGGTCAGAGGGATTTGAAGCAACGACATTTCCACCAACAGGTTGGAATGTTTACCAATTAGATGGTGGATCATATACCTGGATAAGATATACATTATCACCAATATTTGGAACAGCATCTGCTTCGGTTAGATGGGAAAGCGCTACTTTACCAAATGATGATTGGCTTGTTACTCATCAATTTTTTGTAAATCCAGGTTCATTTCTGAATTTCTATGCTAAAGGATCAACCGTTTACACTGATTCTGTAGAAATTTTAGTCTCAACAACAGGTGGTACACCTCCTTCGGGGTATACGAGAATAGCTGCATTCAGACCTACAACTGTTCAACTGTTCCAGGTTTCTTTGAATGACTATGCAAATCAAAATGTTTTTGTTGCATTCAGATATAAAGAAACAGATCAATTAAGATTATATGTTGATAGTGTTTTTGTTGAAACACCTGTTGCTTTAGATGCTGGTGTTGCAGCTATCTTAAAACCAGGAACTATTCACACTACTTTAGGGACAACTCCATATATTGTTGTGAAGAATTTTGGTGTTAATCCAACAGGTACATTTCAAGCTCATTTGAAGATCGAACCAGGAGGATATCATCAAGTATTAAATGTGAGTTCACTTAATAGTGGCGAAGCTGATACTTTAGAATTCCCTGCATGGACTCCGCCAACCAAAGGTACTTATCAGGTTTTGGCTTATACAACCTTAAGTGGGGATTTAAATTCACAGAATGATAGTTTACAAAAGAGTGTATCAGTTACAGAAGAACTATATAGAGATTTCATTCATAATTTCTCTTCATTATATCCTGGTGGTATATCACTTTACGGTGCTGAGTATGCTGGTAATTATTTCTATGTAACTAAATGGAATGAAAATAAAATTTATAGAATTAATACAGCAGGTACTTCAATAGATTCATTCACCATCTCTGGATTATCCTCGACATCTGGTATTAGAGATCTTGCATGGGATGGACAATATTTATATGGCAGCACTGCATCAACAACTGTTTATCAAATTGATATTTCAACATTCACTGCGACAATAGCATTCACTTCGCCAGTTTCAGTACGTGGAATTGCTTACGATGCTGCAAATAATGCATTCTGGGTATCCAACTGGAACACGAATTTAGTTTTAGTAAGCAAAACAGGAGCCACGCTACAAACTATTACTGCTGCTACTCACGGTTTAACAGGAATGTCTGGTTTAGCATATGATACTTTAACTTCAGGTGGACCATATATCTGGGTTTTAAATGGTGGTTCAGCAACGGATGAAAAAATTCTTTATAAATTACTTGCTTCTACTGGTGCAAAAGTAGATAGCTTTTTAATTACACATCATCTCCCCGCAGATGCAATAGGTGGTGGTGTTTTTGTAACAGATCAAGCTTATGTTGGAAGTATTACTCTTGGTGTATTTAATCAGGGTACACCCCATTTATTAACAGGTTATAAAATTGGTTCTGTTGCGATTCAGGCTAATGTAACTTTATTACATCCTAATGGAGGCGAGCAGTTTGTAGCTAATCGACAAGAAATAATTGTCTGGAAATCACAAAATCTTACAGGAAATGTTAATCTATTAACTTCCATAGATAGTGGTAATACTTGGCAGACATTAGCAAGCAATGTCCCAAATACAGGTTTTTATGCGGTATCAACACCTTCAACACCAGTACCTAATATGTTATTGAAAGTTGAATCTGTAGATAATCCAGCTGTTTTTGATGTAAGTGATGGAACGTTTGTTATTGTTGAGGGACCTCATCCACAAGTTGAATTCCCTATTGTAGTTACGGATGGTTTCTTCTCACAATCACTCAAGATGGGACTCGATTCAACAGCTACTGATGGAATTGATTCTGAGTTGGGCGAATATGAGTTGCCACCAATACCTCCACCCACAATTTTTGATGCTCGATTAATTGGTTCAGATATTGGTCTCCCACAACTTGGCCAGGGTGTGGTAAAAGATTTTAGAACTGGTTCAAGTACTTTCAATGGGCAAAAGATTCATGAAGTTAAATACCAGAGAGGTCCGCTTGCTCGAGTTACAAATAGTGGAATCACTCTTTACTGGAGTTTACCAGAAAATGTGACTGGTAGATTACAGGATATTGTGACTGGTAATAATATTGATGTGCAAATGGTTAGTAATGGTTCTTATACAGTTACAAATCCTGACCTTTATGACAAGTTAAAAATAACTTATACTTATACCTATACTCCTCCACCTGTATATGAAATTAAAGTACTATATCCAAATGGTGGAGAAGTTTTAAGAAGAGGTTCTAATATTGTAGTAGCCTGGAAATCTGATCTCGGCGGTACTGTGAGAATTTTAGCTTCTTTGGATGGTGGAGCTACATATCCAGTTGTTATAGATTCAGTGCCTAATTCAGGAGTATACGGAAGTAAAATTGGCTTTGATACACCTGAAGGAACACAATGGAAAGTAAAAATTCAAAGTGTAGAGTCCCCATCTATTTTTGATGAATCTGATGGAACTTTCACAATTCAGGGTATGAAATTAGCTTATCTTGATAATCCTTTTGTAATAAGCGATGGTCAGTCTTCAGTTGGATTGATGTATGGTTTAGATCCATCTGCAACTGATGGATTAGATCCTGCATTAGGTGAAGCTGAATTACCTCCTCCACCTCCGACTGGTGTTTTTGATGGTAGATTTGTAGGAACTGATATTGGAATTCCACAACTTGGTCAGGGTACCCTGAAAGATTACAGACAGGGTAATGGTACTTTCTCAGGAGATAAAATTCACGAGATTCAATATCAGATGGGCAGTGGTGATTCGCTGAGATTATTCTGGTATCTACCATCAAATGTAACAGGATTATTGCAAGATTTCTTTGGTGGTTCATTAGTCAATGTTCCTATGGCAGGTGCTGGTAAGTTTACAGTTCCAAATCCAGGAATCTTAAATAAATTGAAAATCACTTTAACCTATACACCTGAACCTGCAACAGTGCAAGTTGTTCAACCAAATGGTGGTGAAAACCTGATTGTTGGACAAAACTACCAGATTGTCTGGAATGCAACAGGAATTTCAAATGTTAAACTTCAATATACAACAGATGGTGGTGCAAACTGGATTGATATTGCAACTGTTCCAGCTCGAACTGCAGGAAAAGTAAGATTGGAAAACAAACATCCAAAAGATCCAAATGCATATATTGAAGGCAATTTAGGAACTTACAACTGGACCGTTCCAAACACACCATCCAATCAATGTAAAGTGCGTGTTTCGGATGCAGCAAATCCATCGACCTACGATGAAAGTGATAATTTCTTCACTATCTCTGCACCGATGACTGAAGGATGGGTTGTTCAAAGCAGTGGAACGACTGCAGCCTTATATTCAGTAAGTGCAGTTAATGAAAATGTTGCATGGGCTTGCGGTGCTGGTGGTGTTGTAATTAGAACTACAAATGGCGGTCAAACATGGCAAACTGTTACATCACCGCGTGCAGTAGATGCTTATGTTATCTGGGGTGTTAGTGAAGATAAAGCATTGGTTGGTACAAGTGGTGCAACTGATGCGAAGATTCATTTGACTACAAATGGTGGACAAACATGGACTGATGTTTATACAGTCCCAGGTGGATTTTTGAATGTTATTAGAATGGTGGATGCAAACAATGGTTGGGCAGAAGGTGATCCGGTTGGTGGAAACTGGACATTGTTAAAAACAACCGATGGTGGAAATACTTGGACATCACTTGCTACAATTCCTCAGGCAAGCGGTGAATTTGGTTGGAACAATTCCGGTTGGGATAAGTCTGGTTATATGTGGTTTGGAACCAATAATTCAAGAGTCTATTATTCAACAAATAACGGTGCAAGTTGGTCATTTGCAGCAACTACCTCAACTAATTCTTTTGCAGTTGCATTTGATAACAATTTAGTTGGTATTGCTGGATTTGAAACTGGTATTCTCAATCGTTCAACAAATGCAGGTTCAAGCTGGAATTCAATTACTTCTCCAGCTACAGCTAATGTGACAGGTATTGCAACTGTAACAAATAATGAATTCTTTATCGCCTCTGGTGGAAGTGTCTGGAAAACTCCAGATGCTGGTAATAGCTGGACAATGAGTTATGGTGGAACTGGAAGTATTTATCATCTTTCATTTGTACCGACATTAATAGAGTCTCAACCTGCTGCTGGCTGGGCTGTTGGTGCGAGTGGTTTAGTATTGATGTATAGAAGACAAATTCAACAACCCTCAGTTCAGGTTGTGCAACCGAATGGCGGTGAAAACTGGCCTGTCGGTTCAACTCAAAATATTATCTGGAATGCAAGTTTTATTTCTAATGTTAAATTACAATACACAACTGATAATGGTGCAAGCTGGATAGATATCGCAACAGTTCCAGCTGCAAAAGTTAAAAAAGTGAAATTGGACGGCTATTCTCCAAAAGATCCGAAGGGTACTATTTCAGGTGAACTTGGAATTTATGCATGGACTATTCCAAATACACCTTCAACTCAATGCAAAGTTCGTGTGTCCGACGCTTCTAATCCTTCGCTATATGATGAAAGTGATAATACATTCACAATTAGTGAAGGTGTAATTGGTGAAAACTGGACAGTTCAAAATTCTGGAACTACTGCTACACTATACAGTGTATCAACAGTTGATGCTAATGTTGCATGGGCAACTGGAACTGGCGGTGTTGTAATCAAAACAACTAATGGCGGTGCAACATGGGTAACTGTAACTACACCACGTGCTGTTGATGCTCATGTGATTTGTGGAATTGATACAAATAAAGCTCTTGTTGCAACAAATGGTTCAGCCGATGCAAAAATTCATTTGACTACTAATGGTGGTCAAACATGGCAGGATGTCTATACTGTTGCTGGCGGCTTTATCAATGTACTGATTATGTTCGATGATATGAATGGTTTTGCAGAAGGTGATCCAGTTGGTGGTAATTGGGTTCTTCTAAAAACTACAGATGGTGGATTTACCTGGACATCTGCCGCAACTTTACCACAAGCTGGATCCGAATATGGCTGGAATAATTCAGGCTGGAGAGTTGGGGATAGTCTCTGGTTTGGTACAAACAATTCCAGAGTATATAAATCTACAGATAGAGGTGCAAACTGGTCTTATGCACCTACTACAATTCTTAATAGTTATTCAATTGCATTTGGAAATGCTCAAAAAGGTGTAGTTGGTTCAGAGACTGGAACTGCAAATAGGTCAACTGATGGCGGTAATAGTTGGGCAGCAATCTCGACACCTGTAACTGGAAATATTCTCGGTATGACATCTGTTTCTGAGAATGAATATTGGTTCACATCGAATACAAATGTTTATTACACAAGTGATCATGGAACAAACTGGTCAACAAGCTTTACTGGTTCAGCTACATTGTATCATTTGCACTTCAAAGGCTTAGGTGGACAAAACGCAGTCGGATATGCTGTCGGTGCTAATGGTTATTTAGTCAAGTACTTTAGAGGACCAGTTACACCACAGGTTGTAGTTGTTTCACCAAATGGTGGTGAGAATTGGCCTGTTGGTTCAATGAGACAGATTGTCTGGAATGCTCAGGCAGTTCAGAATGTAAAATTAGAATACTCTACAAATAATGGTTCAACCTGGAATTACATTGCAACTGTACCGGCGCTTTCAAAATCAAAAGTTGACGAAAATTCCGAGGTTGAATCCCACAGTAAAGAACAGTTAGGTGTTTATAACTGGACAATTCCAAATACTCCATCAAATCAGTGTCTGGTTAAAGTCTCTGACACCACCAATCCTGCTGTATTTGATGTAAGTGACAATGTATTTACTATTAGCACTGCTGTACCCGGTGTACAATTACAATTTAATTATGATATTTCTGCCTTAGCTCCTGGAATTTATTCAGTTTATGGTTCTGAATTTGATGGTCAATATTTCTATCTGACAAGATGGAATGAACCGAAAATGTTTAGAGTAAATAAATCAGGAACACAGATAGATTCATTCACGGTGACAGGATTACCATCTGGTGGATTTAGAGATTTAGCATTCGATGGTCAGTACTTGTATGGAAGTAATAATACAACCACGGTTTATCGGATTGATAGAAATACATTTACAGCAACAGCAGCATTTACATCACCGGTTGCTGTAAGAGGAATTTCTTATAATGCTGCACAAGATGCATTCTGGGTTGCTAACTGGAGTACTGATATTGTATTAGTGAATAGAAGTGGAACAACTTTATATACAATACCCGCATCCCAGCATGGATTTACCGGAATGTCTGGTAATGCTTATGATACTTTATCTCCAGGTGGACCATATCTCTGGATTTTCAGTGGTGGTATTGATACAGATCCAAAAGTATTGTGGAAGATTAATCCAACAAATGGACAAAGAATTGATAGTATTAATGTAACCGATATTTTACCAGCTGGAGCAATTGGTGGTGGTCTGTGGGTAACCGATCAATTTGAAGCTGGAACAGTTACACTTGGTGGTAGCTCTCAAGCAGTACCGCACAGATTGTTCGGATTTAAGATTTATCAAATTGGACCAGTTCCTGGAACAGTCACAGTTCTCTCTCCAAATGGCGGTGAAGTATTCTACAAAGGTCAGTGGCAACTGATAACCTGGAAATCGTTTGAATTTGATAATAAAGTCAGGATTAAAATATCGCCAGATAGTGGAGTAACTTATTTTGAAATTGCAAATAATGTACCTAATAATGGTGTATTTGCTGTTCAAGTTCCAAACGATGCTCAATCAGGTGATAGTTACAAAATTAGAATTGAAGCACAGACTGATTCAACAAAATATGATGAATCCGATGGTGTGTACTCAATAACTACTGCAACTTATACTTTACCAATGGTTGACCTTCCAATGATTATTTCTGATGATGAAAGAAGCAGAACATTGAGATTTGGTTTGGATACAGCAGCTTCTGATAGTATTGATGCACAATTTGGTGAAGAAGAATTGCCTCCTCCTCCACCTGCTGGTGTACTTGATGGAAGATTCATTGGTGATGATATAGGCCTTATCTTTGGTCAGGGTCTTGCATTAGACTATAGAAATGGTCGAACGAATGTACCAAGTATAAAAGTACATGAACTTAAATTCCAGAAAGGTTCTGGTAATTATATTGTTATCAATCTCTATTTACCAGCAGATGTTACAGCAAGATTTGAATCTTTAGTACCAGGTTTCGATACTACTGTAAGTGGTGTAGCTCGAGTTGTAGTTGCTGATAGTATGATCAATAAACTAAAAATGACTTTGAATTACTTCCCGGGTTCTGCACTTGGTACATTTAATCTATTTGGCCCAATAAATAATGCGCTTGTTACTGCAAGACAAAATGATTCAACACTCATTACATTTAGATGGTATAAAGCAAAGAATGCAGTTGCATATAGATTAAGAATGGGTGTACCAGCTATTCCACCATTTATGCTTGATACACCATCGAATAACTCTGGTACCGATTCAACATTTACTATAAGACAATATGAATTATTTAATATTTTCTCTAAACCATCTTATCCAACTGATACGACAGTAACTGGTCAATGGGCAGTCTGGGCATATGGTATAGCTGGTGATTCAGTGCGAAGCAATAGTGTATATTCAATTAGATTAAGATTGGTTAAGTTTGTTGGGGTGGATGATGATGCACCAATTCCAAATGAATTCGTAGTTTATCAGAACTATCCAAACCCATTCAATCCATCGACAAAGATTAAATTCGGATTGCCAGAGGATGGAATGGTTAGTGTAGAAGTATACAACATAGTTGGTGAGAAAGTAGCTACGCTTGTAAATGAAAATATGAGAAAAGGTTATCATGAGATTAGATTTGATGCAACAGGATTGCAAAGTGGAGTATATTTCTATAAAGTTAATGCTGGAAAGTTCAGTACAGTTAAAAAGATGTTGTTAATTAAATAATTTAGAATTATTGTGTTTGTATCAATGGTTCTTAGAATTGCAAAAGCCCGTTTATCGGGCTTTTGCATTAGTTATGTAGTTATAAAAAATTAAGGTATTGAAATGAGAAAGATTTGTATTTTCATTTTATTGTTAGTTGTGGGTAATAATCTATTTGCCCAATCAAAAATTGGAAAATATTTAGAAACATATTTACGAAGCCAATATGAAAATAAACCTATAAAAGTTTGGATTTACTTTACAGATAAAGGAAACGATATTAACAGATTCTATTTAAATCCAGAATTAGTTGTCAGCAAAGCTTCACTGGAAAGAAGAAAAAAGGTTCTTCCTGAAAATCAATTATTTGATTATCAGGATTTACCTTTAAGCGGAAATTATGTCGAAACTGTTAAAACTAAAGTGATTGAATTGAAACACCCTTCCAGATGGTTCAATGCTATAAGTGCGATTGTTTTTCCAAATCAAATTAAAGAGATTGAAAGTTTGCCTTTTGTCAGATTAATCGAATTGGTAGAAAAATTTCGAAAGCGACCCGATCCAAAATCTGATGAAATTAAACTTAACGAAGAAAATTATAGAGAAAGTGAAGTAGAAAATTTAACTGGATTTAATTATGGTTCTTCACTTACTCAAAATCAGCAAATAAATGTTGTGGCAGTTCATAACACAGGAAATTATGGTCAGGGAGTTAGAATCTGTTTGATGGATGCAGGATTTAATCGATTAAGTCACGAATCTTTTCAAAATATGTATATCATAGCGACTTGGGACTTTGTTAATAACAGACCTTATGTTGGAGATGGGCAGGGTGGAATGGGTGAAGGTAGTCATGGTACTCAAACTTTATCAACAATTGGCGGTTTTAAGGATGGGCAATTGATTGGTCCTGCATTTGGCGCAACCTATCTTCTCGCTAAAACGGAAAATACCGAGAGTGAAACACCAATTGAAATGGATAACTGGATAAGAGCACTTGAATGGGCTGATAGTATTGGAGTTGATGTGACAAGTACTTCACTTGGTTATCTTGAATTTGATCCACCCTATCCAAGTTATAACTGGACACATATGGATGGTAATACAGTCCCGATAACCATCGCTGCTGATCTTGCAGTGAAAAGAGGAATTGTTGTTGTTAACTCTGCAGGTAATGAGGGCTACAATTCTACAAGAAATACTCTTGTTGCGCCTGCTGATGGTGATAGTGTAATTGCTGTTGGAGCTGTAACTTCTTCAGGTTCGCGTGCGTCATTTAGTTCGGTTGGTAATACAGTTGACGGCAGAATAAAACCAGATGTAATGGCAATGGGAAGTGGCGTTCGGGTTGCAAGTCCATATTCTGATTTCGGCTATACTAGTGCATCTGGAACATCTTTTTCTTGTCCGTTAGCAGCTGGTGTTGCAGCATTAATTTTATCAGAAAATCCAAGCCTGACTCCAATGCAGGTTAGAGAAGCGATGCGCCAGACTGCAAACAATGTTTCAAACCCAAACAGAGAATATGGATGGGGAATCTTGAATGCTTTACAAGCAGTTAATTATTTTAATATAACATTTCAACATACTCCACCTTCAGATTCGTTGAATTTAAACGGACCTTATAGAATAGCTGCAAAAATTACATCAAGACTAGGAATTGATGGAAGTTCAGTCAAATTATTCTGGGGCAGAGGAGTGATTACAGATTCTATTTCAATGAGTGAAGCTCCAGGTGATACTTTCTTTGCCTTTATACCGGGTAATGGTCAACCTGCAGTTTATAAATATTACATTGAAGCAAAAACTGCTGATGGACAAATCATTAAAAGATATCCCAAGAGAGCTCCTCAGGAATTACTTGAATTTAGAGTTGGAAATTATATTTCTATGAATGTAACTGGTGGATGGAATTTAATTTCAATTCCAGCATTGATTAATAATCAAACTGTAAGTTCTGTATTTCCAGGTGCGAACTCGCAAGCATATTATTATGATGGAAGATATATCAATAAAGATACTTTGATTTACGGTTACGGCTTCTGGTTAAAATTTAATAATTCAGGTAGTTACTTTGTTTCAGGAAATCCTTTGACATCTATCTCTATTCCAGTAAAAAGGGGATGGAATTTAATTGGTTCACTTAATTCAACAATTCCTGTTTATTCTGTTCAAAGCAATCCACCCAATAATTTTCTAACGCCATTTTATGGTTATAACGATGGTTATTTTAATTCACCGCAAATTGAAAGTGGTAAGGGTTACTGGATTAAGGTTCTTCAGGATGGATATATAATTTTATCAAGTACTTCTAAAACTACTAATTCTTTTATACAACATTCTCAAATTACAGATAAACTTGTAATTAAAGACAATTTAAATCGAGAAAGTGAATTATATCTGGTTCAACCAGAATTTGATTCTGAACTTCCACCGTTACCACCACAGAATGCTTTTGATGTAAGATTTATTGATTCAAAAATTTCAACAAATAAAGATGAAGATATAATTCAACTACATTCGGTAATCTTTCCGTTGAGTGTTAGTTTATCACCAAAATCTGAACTCACTGTAGAATTGTTCGATTTTTTAACAGGTGAAAGTTATGGGAAGTTATTCCCGGGTTCGCAGGTTGTTATTAATAAAACCAGTGGTGATTTATTGGGAGTTCGAATTTTGCGAGAAAAATTGGATTATCAGCTTTATCAGAATTATCCTAATCCATTTAATTCAATTACAACCATTAGATACCTAATTCCTAAAAAAGAAAAAGTTACAATCAAATTGTTTGATTTACTAGGAAGAGAAGTCCACACTTTAGTTGATGAATTTAAAGAAGCTGGAAATTATATATCAAGAGTTGATCTTTCTAAGATTAAGAATTTAAGCTCTGGTATTTACATTTATAAAATGCAAACTTCCACATTTACCAAATCACTTAAAATGATGTACATAAAATAGTGAATGAAATTGCCCATGAAAAATTCAACCATAAAACTTATTGCAACAATTATTCCATTTTCTGCGAATATTTTCGCTCAATCACCACAGATAATTCAGTTAATTAATAATGTAAGTGGAGATAGTATCGCGTTATATATCAGACAGTTATCAGGGGACACTTCTTGTGTAATTGGTGGACAGCCGTATACAATCGTATCAAGACACAAAAATCAACCTGGCAACGATAAAGCTTCACAATACATTTATGAAAAATTTCAATCCTTTGGTTTGCAGGTTCAATATGAAACATTCAGTTCTACTGGAAAAAATGTAATATCCACAAAACCAGGTTTGAATGATTCACAAGCATATTTTGTTATTTGTGGCCATTATGACGATATGCCATCTGGTACAACAGCACCCGGTGCAGATGATAACGCAAGTGGTACCGCAACTGTTCTTGAACTCGCTCGAGTGTTTTCTCAATATAATTTCAATTACACAATTAAATTTATCTGTTTCGATGAAGAAGAACAGGGGTTAGTTGGAAGTAATTATTATGCAACTCAAGCTCGTAATAGAAACGATTCAATAATTGGAGTTATTAATCTTGATATGACTGCTTATGATGCAAACAATGATGGAATGGTTGATGTACATTCAAATTCTGTAGCGAATACAGCACAAATAGCTAATGAGTGGATTAGTAATATTTATCAGTATGGAATTGCTTTAACTCCGCGAACTGTTCAATCCCAACCTTATAGTGACCATTACAGTTTCCAGCAAAAAAACTATGGCGCTACTCTGATTATTGAGTATGACCTGGAATTCAATCCAAGATATCATACTGTTAATGACAAATTTCAATATTTGAATATGAATTTTGCTCATAAAATCGCTCAGGTTACTGCAGCAACAGCAGCTGAGTTTATACAAATTCAATCCTCTAATTCTGTTAATATAACAACGAACGATGGTTGGAATTTGTTATCTATCCCAATTCAACCTTTAGATGGTAGAAAATCTGTCTTGTTTCCAACTTCAATTTCTCATGCGTATGGATATGATCAGGGTTATTTGATAAAAGACACTTTAGAAACTGGAAAAGGTTATTGGTTAAAGTTTAATTCTCCACAAAATCATGTTATTCAAGGTCAGCAATTAACTCAACTTCAAATTCAATTAAAACAAGGCTGGAATTTAATCGGAACACTTGCCAGTACTATACCAGTGAATTCAATTACAACTATTCCACCCAATATAATTGCATCTCCTTTTTATGAATATTCTGGTTCTTATTCGCCTGTGGAAAATATAATGAAAGGTAAAGGCTATTGGGTAAAGAGCTATCAAAATGGAATCATGAATCTTGTTTCATCAGGAAAGATTCAGAGTTCGAATTATAGATTTGGTGATTTTGATTATGAATTAATCTTTTTAACAAGAGATAAACAAGGGAAATTGTATTTAACATATTCTGATATTGATCGAAGTTTTTATGAATTGCCTCCATTACCTCCATCAGGGAATTTTGATGTAAGATTTAGTTCAAACATATTGGTTGAGAAATTAGAGAATAATGTTGTTGAAATAAAAATTTCAGGGGATGATTATCCAGTATCAATCAGATTGAATTCAAAAAATAGTGAAGCAGAACAAGGACTAATTTTAGTTTTGAATGAAGGTAATTCTAATAAAGAAGTAGTATTAACAAATGGTAGCCATCTTATAATGAATTCAAAAGTGAATAAAATCATTATAAAGAAAATAAGCTATCCAAAAAACTTTACGCTTTACCAGAATTATCCTAATCCATTTAATCCAACTACACTAATTCAGTTTTATATTCCGCAAAACACACATGTGGAAATAGATATTTATGATTTAACAGGGCAACTTCTCGAAGCTTTAATTAAAGATGAGCTTAAGGCTGGATTTCATAAAGTTGAATTTAATGGGGAAAGATATTCAAGTGGTGTTTACTTTTATGAGATTAAAACCCCTCAATTTAGGGACATTAAAAAAATGTTACTTATAAAATAATCAGGAAAAAACTATGAATTATAAATTAATCCAATTCTTGTTGATAGTGTTTTTGTTCAATAACCTTTTCTCACAGACAAATCAAAAAGGTTCTCAATATTGTTTCCTTAATAAGATTAATAAAAATTACTTACCTGAATTAAACTTAACTTCACCTACACCTTCACATTCCTTTGATGTACTTGATTATAAATTAGATCTTGACATATACAATTGTTTTCTTAGTCCATATCCCAAATCATTTACGGGTATCGAAGTTATTACTTTTCGAGTTGATTCTGTATTAAATCAAATTAAGCTTGATGCGTGGAATTCATCGTTAATAATAGATGGTGTTGGTTTGGCAGGTACATCATTTACGCATAATTCAAATATTTTAACAATAAACTTAAATAGAACATATTCACCGGGTGAATTAGTACAGGTCGAAATTCGATACCGTCATCAAAATGTTAGTGACGGTGCATTTTATGTTTCAAATGGTTTTGTATTTACCGACTGTGAACCTGAAGGCGCCAGACGGTGGTTTCCCTGCTGGGATAAACCTTATGATAAAGCAACATTAAATCTTCGGGCAAAAACTCCAGCTACTGTGAAACTTGGATCAAATGGCAGATTAGCAGATTCTGTTAAGATTGGAGATACCATTTATTATAATTGGATAAGTCGAGATCCAATTGCAACATATTTAATCGTAATTTCTGCAAGAGTAAATTATAATCTTGATATCATTTACTGGATAAAACCATCAACAAATGATATTATACCAATAAGATTTTATTATAATCCTGGTGAAACAATTACTTCAATAAAACCTAAAGTTCTTCAGATGCTAAATCATTACTCAAATCTTTTTGGTGAACATCCATTTGAAAAAAATGGTTTTGCAACTTTAAACAGTCAATTTTTGTGGGGAGGAATGGAAAATCAAACGCTTACAAGTCTGTGTCCAAATTGCTGGAGTGAAAATTTGATCTCACATGAATTTGCTCATCAATGGTTTGGCGATATGATTACCTGTGCAACCTGGGCCGATATCTGGTTGAATGAAGGTTTTGCTACATATTGTGAAGCACTCTGGTACGAATATACAAGTGGATATCCAGCTTACAAAAATGATATTAATAGTGATGCGAATTCGTATTTATCTGGTAATCCTGGCTGGGCAATTTCAAATCCTCAATGGGCAGTTACTACACCTGATGTGAACATATTATTTAATTACTCAATTACTTATGCTAAAGGCGCGTGTGTTTTACATTTACTAAGATACACCTTAGGTGATTCTACTTTTTTCCGCGTTCTTAAAACTTATGGTACTGATACTGTAAAATTTAAATTTAAGTCAACTACCATTAGAGACTTTGCGAATTTAGTTAGTGAAATTGCTGGTCAAGATATGAATTGGTTTTTTGATCAATGGATTTATATGCCAAATCATCCTGTTTATCAGAATTATTACAGTATATCTTCGATTGGGAATAATAGATGGATTGTTTCCTTTACCGCCAGACAAACACAAACTAATACTGGATTTTTCAAAATGCCCTTGGTTTTGAAAATAACTTTTGCCAGTGGTTCTGATACATTAATAAGAGTTTTCAATGATGTTAATAATCAAACTTTTTCATTTTTATTTAATCGACAACCAACTGGACTTTTTTTTGACCCTAATAATGACATAGTGCTAAAACAAGCAACTACTACGCAAACAACAACAAATTGTAGGGAAGTTATTGTTAATGAAGGTTGGAACATAGTTTCTGTTCCTTTGAATTCAAATAATTTTACGCCACAATCACTTTTTCCATCAGCAATTTCGTCAGCTTATGGATATCTAAATGGATATTATATATCAGATACATTGCTGATTGGTAGAGGTTATTGGTTGAAATTCGGGGATAATCAGTCAGTTCCAATTTGTGGTTCATTAAATTCTTCCAATTCTATTAATGTCAAAACTGGTTGGAATATGATTGGAGTATTTCATAACGATGTGAATGTAGTTAACATTTCAACGAATCCACCAGATATCATACAGACGCCTTTTTATGGTTTTAATAGTGGGTATCAACAAGAAAATATTTTGAAAGTTGGAAAAGGTTATTGGGTAAAAGTCTCGCAGGATGGAAATATAAATTTAAATACACAAACTAAGGTAGTCACTGATACATATTATAATTTTTATGATGGTTTTATTAAGATTAAAATTTCTGATTCAAAAGGTTATATAAAGGATTTATATCTTTCCAGAAAGGATTGTGATTTTAGTTCTTTTGAATTACCTCCATTGCCTCCATTAGAAATTCCTGATGTAAGATTTGAAACAAACACTTACGCTGCTTCATTGATGAAAGAAAACTATATTTATCTTCAATCAATTAGTTTCCCTGTGAATTTAATTATTGAAGGATTGAAGGAAGATGAAACAATTAAAGTAAGTGATTTACATGGAACAATTTCAGAAAATTTAGGCGAACAAACGGATTTAATTATTTACGAGCCTGCACAAGTCTTAAAAATTCAATTAGAAACCCTTCCACTTAATTTTCATGTGTATCAAAATTATCCGAATCCATTTAATTCAACAACCACTATAAAATTTTCTTTACCCGGAAATGGCAATGCACAAATTATTGTTTATAACTCTATTGGTGAGAAGATTAATGAAATTAAACGCTATGACTTGAAAGCTGGTATTAATTTTGAGCAATTAGATTTTAGTAAATTCTCTTCTGGAGTTTATTTTGTTGAAGTAAAATTTAAGAATCTCAGACAACTAATTAAATGTTCTTATCTTAAATAAGTTGGGGAAAATTTTATGAAGAAATTGATTGTAATCATTGCTATTCTATTAGCAAATTTGATATTTGGTTTTTCACAAGAAAATAAATATGCAAAAGTAAAAATCTACCTTTCTGGGATTGGGGATTTAGAAAAATTAGTTCAATCTGGTGTTGATTTTCAATGTCAAATAGATGTAAAAAATATTGATAAACCTGAACTCTGGTTATCTCATGAAGAAATAAAATTATTGAGATCATTTGGATTAAATCTCGAGATCATTATTCCAGATTGGGATGAATATTATCAACAACAAAAGTTAAGAGACCAGGCAAATCTTGAATTCTACAGAGAGAAATATGGAATCAAAGGATTTGGTTATGGTTCGATGGGTGGATTTTACACTTTTGCTGAAGTTGTTGCTCAACTGGATTCGATGAAACTTCTATATCCAAATTTAATTACCGAAAAGCAGGCAATAGGTTATTCAATAGAAAATCGTCCAATCTGGATGGTGAAAATTTCAGATAATCCTGACTTAAATGAAAACGAACCTCAGGTTTTATACACAGCATTACACCATGCTCGTGAACCACAGGGTATGATGACAGTAATTTACTATATGTATTACTTGCTTGAAAAATATGGAATCGATCCCGAAGTAACTTATCTCGTTAATAATCGAGAAATTTATTTTATTCCTGTTGTTAATCCAGATGGTTATGAATATAACAGAACCACTAATCCAAATGGCGGAGGAATGTGGAGAAAAAATAGAAGAAATAATGGCGGAAGCTATGGTGTAGATCTTAATAGAAATTATGGGCCATATTCATACTGGAATGCACCAAATGGAGGGTCGAGCACCAGTCCAAGTTCTGATATTTATCGTGGAACAGCACCTTTCAGTGAACCTGAAACTGCTACTATTCGTGATTTTCTGTTAACCAAAGGAATTAGAGCTTGCTTGAATTATCATACTTATAGTAATCTTTTAATTTATCCATATGGTGCACTAAGCAGAGAAACACCAGACTCATTAATCTTTAGAGAATTTGCACGAGATATGACTGCATACAATGGTTATGTCTATGGTACAGATCAACAAACAGTCGGATATCCTACTCGAGGGAATTCTGATGATTATATGTATGATGGGGAGCCAATCAGTATTCGTCCAAAAATTTTCGCGATGACTCCAGAAGTTGGAAGTTCAGCGGACGGTTTCTGGCCAAGTATTTCAAGAATTTTTCCATTGGCAATTGAAAACTTAAGACCTAATCTTTATTACACATGGATTGTTGGAGAATATTTTTCAATCGCTTCAAAATTCTATAATTCACCATCTGGATATCTAAAACAAGGTGATACTGTACAATTTGTAGTCGAATTAAAAAATAAAGGTTTAAGCCACGCTTATAATGTTGTTGTCTCGTTTCAATCACTGTCATCGCAGTTAACTTTACTTGCTAATCAAACAATTGTAATTGATACTTTGCACTCACGATCTTCGAAATCCAATAATCAAAACCCACTTCTTATAAAGATTGCTCAGAATGCGATCAATGGTTCAAAACATAAAATTGTGGCAAGTATAAGTATAAACGGACAAGTTCTCTTGAAAGACACAACAACTTTATTAATTGGACTGCCTTCGCAAGTTTTTGCTGATAATTTTGAAAGTGGAACATCAAACTGGCAGTTGATGAATACATGGGGTTTAACTAACTCAACTTATAATTCCCCATTATTCTCTATGACAGATTCTCCTTCAGGAAATTATCCAAATAATGCAAATACATATATTATTAGTAGTGGAGTTATTGATTTAACTAATTCTAATGCAGCCATGTTAGAATTTTATACAAAGTGGGATATTGAAACTGGGTGGGATTTTGCTCAAGTAAAAGTTTCTACAAACAATGGTTCAAGCTGGATTCCATTATCAGGTAAATACACAAAGTCAGGTGCAGGAAAAGGTGCTCAACCCGCTGGTGAACCAATTTATGATGGTACTCAATCCTCCTGGGTTAAAGAGGAAATGGATCTATCTTCTTTTATTGGTAATCAGATCAAAATTCAGTTTTTATTAAAGAGTGATGGTTTAGTTCAAAAAGATGGCTGGTATCTTGATGATATTGTTATAAAAAGTTATGAAGCAACTTCAAATATTGTTACAACAACTTTTAATACCTTAAGTGGTTGGAATCTTGTTTCAGTACCTTTGCAGGTTGAAAATTACAGTAAGGAAGTTTTGTTCCCAACTTCTTCGTCAAATGCTTATGCTTTCCAGAATGGTTATGTAGTTGCAGATTCTCTCTCAAACGGAAAGGGATACTGGTTAAAATTTCCATCTGCACAGGAACACACATTTACAGGAACTGACATTCAAACATTAAACATAACTTTAAGTCAAAGCTGGAATTTAATTGGCAGTATTAATTCGAACGTTTCCACAAATTCATTAATCACAAATCCACCAAATATAATTCAAGGACAAATTTATGGATATAATAATGGTTATGTTCCGGTTACATTCCTTGAAAAAGGAAAAGCTTACTGGATTAAATCTTCACAAAATGGAACACTGACCATAAGCAGTTCTTCTTTAGAAAAAAGTTTAGTAAATCAATTCTCAATACAACCCAATTTAATTTTTACTAATGGTGACGGGCAGAAAGCTTATTTAAGATTAGAGAATTCTGTTGAGTTTGAAAAGATAGAATTACCACCTGCGCCGCCAGCATCAATTTTTTATGTTCATTTTGCGGGAAATTATTTTAATTCAAACGACAATGATGAGAATGTTATTGAGTTTAATAATGTGATTTTACCTTTGAAGATAAAATTAATTTCTGAAGATAACTCGGTTTATATTGTTACAGATTTGTTAGATGATAAAAATATTCTTGGTTATTTGAATGAAGTTAATGAATTGATTATTGATAAGCAGGTTGCCGGACTTAAATTAAAGAAATTGGAAAATTCAGAGATTGTTTATGATTATAATCTATTACAAAATTATCCTAATCCGTTTAATCCTGTTACTTATATTTCATTTTCGATACCGAAAGAATCAATGGTTAAGCTGACTGTTTACGATATTCTTGGAAATGAAATCAAAACGCTTGTACATGAAAAATTTTCTAAAGGTCATTACACTTTTAAATTTGACGCTTCAAATCTTACCTCAGGAACTTATTTTTATAAGTTGAGTGCAGATAATTTTTCATCTATCAAAAAAATGATGTTGTTGAAATAATTTCAGACTGATAATTGAATTAAACTTTAAAGCACGGGGAAACTCGTGCTTTATTTTTTTATGAAATCATCAAAAAATTAAAAGAACCATTTTCAAATTTCGTTGATTCAACAAATTTTTGAATTATTAGTTTTCTCTCAAATGATTAATTTTGAATGTATATAAAAAACACTAAAATCAGGAAAACATCAATGAGATTTCTAATTATTTTTTTAATCTTTTCGGATTTACTACTCGCTCAAATTCCCAACATTCGTGTTAGTCAACCTTCAAGCACTGATCCAAATGAAACAAGTATAGCAATAAATCCAGTTGATACAAGTAATTTAGTAGCCGGTGCAAATATTAGATATTATTATTACTCAACTAATGGGGGATACACCTGGGTTCAGGGAAATTTAACTTCGCCACTTGGAGTTTGGGGAGATCCCTGTGTAGTTTATGATTTAAATGGACACTGTTACTTTGGTCACTTATCCAATCCATCAAGTGGTGGGTACTGGATCGATAGGATTGTAGTTCAAAAATCTACCAACAATGGACAAACGTGGTCGAGTGGTGTTGGAATTGGTTATAATCCACCTACAAGAAATCAAGATAAAGAATGGCTTGCTGTTGATTGGACAAATAGTCCATTTAGAAACAATATTTATATGGCTTGGACAGAGTTTGATTCTTATGGAAGTAGTAACCCACAGGATAGTACAAGGATTTTATTTTCTCGTTCAACAGATGGTGGGATAACATGGTCTGCTCCCATTAGAGTCAGTGATAAGGGCGGAGATTGTATAGACGAAGATAATACAGTTGAGGGAGCAGTTCCGGCGGTTGGTCCCAACGGTGAAGTATACCTGGCATGGGCTGGTCCACTTGGATTAGTTTTTGATAAATCCACTGATGGCGGTCTAACCTGGGGAATTGATAAAATAATTACTTCAATCCCGGGAGGATGGGACTTCAATGTTCCAGGTATATATCGCTGTAACGGATTGCCCATAACTGCTTGTGATATAAGCAATTCACCTTATCGTGGAACCATATATGTAAATTGGTCCGACCAGAGAAACGGTACCAATAATACAGACATATTTTTGGTCAAATCAACGGATGGTGGAAATACTTGGTCTCAACCAAAAAGAGTCAATCAAGATAATACACAAACACATCAATTTTTTACCTGGATGACGGTTGATCCTGCCACCGGTTACTTATATTTCGTTTATTATGACAGAAGAAATTATTCAGATAATCGAACTGATATTTATCTGGCACGCTCCACTGATGGAGGTGAAACTTTCACTGAATTAAAAGTGTCTCAATCTCCATTTACACCAACATCAACTATTTTCTTTGGTGATTACACAGGAATAACTGCATTGAATGGAAAAGTCTATCCTATCTGGACACGACTTGAAAATAATCAGAGAAGTGTCTGGATTGGCATTTTTCATGATACACTTCCATCATATCCAACTGCAAGTTTGAATCTTAATGAAGGATGGAATTTGATTTCTGTTCCACTAAAAAGACAGAATATGTTTTACAAAGAACTTTTCCCAAATTCAAATTCTTATGCATATACCTACGATAATGGTTATATCCGAATTGATTCATTGAAAGTTGGCAATGGGTTCTGGTTGAAATTTCCTCAACAAGAAATAGTGAACATCACCGGCCAATTATTAAGTGAAATTTCGATTCCAATAAAAGCTGGATGGAATTTGATTGGTGGATTGAATGGAATTATTCCTGTATCTTCAATTCAAACTAATCCTCCTAATATTTTATCATCTCCGTTCTATGAATACAATTCTGGTTATCAAATTTCTGAACAGATAATGAAGGGAAAAGGTTACTGGGTGAAATCTAATTCAGATGGGAATTTAATTTTAAACATCCCCGGGTTATTCAAAGGAAATATTTCTTATTATGATGATCTAAAGAAAATGGGTTCGATTGAAATTTCTGATCTAAAATCATCAACAAGAATATTTCTTGCTGAAAAAGTTTTTGATAATACTAAATTTGAACTTCCACCTAAACCTCCAGCAAATATTTTTGATGGTAGGTTTGAAGATGAAACTAATGTAATTTTTATGGGCGAAGAGAAATTGTTAAGAGTTCAATCCGAAAATGATTTTATTTACTTGAAATTCAATGATGCCAATAATTATAAAACATTGATGATTAGATTTCTTGATGGAAATGAATACAAACTAAAAAGCGGGCAAACTCTAAACATTAAACTTGATCAATCGAAATCTTTTTATTTGAAGTTTCTTTCTGATCATGAATTAAAGAAAGAAGAAAAACTTTACTATGTCAGTGAAATATTTCCAAATCCGTTTAACTCAACAACAAAAATTAGATATTATATCTCGGAAAATTCTGAAAAGAATTTCTACAATACAGAGATTCGTATTTATGATCTGATTGGACGATTGATAACTTCATTCAGCAGAGTTGAAAAAGCAGGATATCACGAGTTTATTTTTGATGCGGGAAAATATAATCTCAGCTCGGGATTGTATTTTTGTGAGTTGTTAATAAGAAATTCAAATGACAATTCAATATATCGTGAACTTAAAAAAATGAATTATATAAAATGAGAATAGTTTTTTTCGGAACTCCTGACTTTGCAATTCCTTCATTGGATATTTTACTTAACAATGATTACCAAATTGTTGGAGTTGTAACTACACCAGATAAAGAAAAAGGACGTGGATTAAAGTTAGAACCCCCACCAATAAAAAAGTATGCTGTCTCGAAAAATTTATTGGTCCTTCAACCACAATCACTTAAAGACTTTGAATTTCAACGGCAACTGAAAGAATTAAAACCTGATCTTGGAATTGTTGTCGCTTACAGAATTTTGCCAAAAGAAGTTTATATAATTCCATTTAAGGGCACATTTAATTTACACGCTTCACTTCTGCCAAAATATCGTGGGGCTGCACCAATTCAATGGGCTTTAATTAATGGTGAGAAAGTTACTGGAGCCACAACATTTTTTCTTGAAGAGAAAGTTGATACTGGAAATATAATTTTACAAAGAGAAGTACCAATAGATGATGAAGATAATTTTCAAACACTTAATGATAAGTTAGCTGTAATTGGTTCAGAGTTAGTTCTCGAAACAGTAAAATTAATTGAAACTGGAAAGTTTGAATTAATTCCACAGGATGAATCACTTGCGATTCCAGCACCAAAAATCACAAAAGAAATTTGCAAAATTAATTGGACTAACGAAGCTTATAAAATTCATAATCTCATCAGAGCCTTATCGCCAACACCAGGATCTTTCACATATCACAATGGAAAAATCATAAAAATTTATAAATCAAAAATCACAAATCTTGTTTCAACAGATAAGCCAGGGAAAATAATTTTATATAAAAATGAGATTCTTGTTAACACGGCTGATTACTACCTTTCAATTCTCGAACTTCAACCTGAATCAAGAAAAAGAATGAACGCAAACGAATTTCTGTTGGGTTACAAAAATCTTCTTCTTGAATATCCTTTCTTCACTTAAAATAACCTGGGGATTAATCCAATAAACCCTGTGATAAATTTTTTCAATTTATTATTTTACATTTGAAATGAATTCTTTGGGAACACAACACATACCGGAATTTATCGAGTTCAGGAAAACATTCCTTAACGACCCTCAAAAGCTTGAACAAATTATAAAAAATGCAATCGAATATTCAGGATTGCATTTCGAAAAAATTATTACTCACAAATTTAATTCTGTTGGCGTAACTTTACTTGCGATCATATCAGAAAGTCACATTGGACTTCACACTTATCCCGAAGCAGGTCATCTGTCGATGGATATTTTTACATGTTCTCATCCAAATAAGCAGATAAGTAAATAGAGTATCCTAAAAAAGTTTTAAAGCCCAAAACCGTAAAAATTGCAGAAATAACAAGAGGAAATCCAATTGAATTCAAGCAAGATGATAGGTTGACTTCACGCTCTGAATATGGTTTTGAGATTAAATATCATGTAAAGAAAATTCTCTATTCTGATAAATCCAGATTTCAATTTATTGATGTAATTGAAAATGAACATTTCGGGCGAATGCTTTTTCTCAATAAAGATTTGCAGATATCCGAAGTCGATGCGGAGTTCTACAGCTGTGCAATGATTGATCCAATTATTAAACACAAAAAGAAGTTATCCAATGTCTTAATTCTTGGTGGTGGTGATGGTGGATTATTAAATTACATTCTTAAATATAACCCGAATAAAGTTACGCTTGTTGAAATAGATGAAGATGTTATCAAAGTCTCAAATAAATATCTGAAAAAGATTTGTGGAAATTCTTTCAAAGATAAAAGAGTCAATTTACTTATTCATGATGCAGGAGTTTTTCTCGAATCCACAAGAGATAAATTTGACGCAATCCTGTATGACCTGGCGATGCACCCAGAATCTTTCACAAGGTTAGAAAGAGAAGAATTTTTAAATAAAATATTTTCAAACATATCTCGTATTCTTGACAAAAAAGGTATTGCACCATTTCAAGTTTCATCTGAATACGATGTAGAAACACTCAGATTAGTTCAAAGACTGATTTCAAAGCACTTTAAAAAAGTGAGTTTTTCATTGTATTTCCTTCGAAGTTATTGTGAACGTTGGGTTTTTGCCGAAGTTAGAAATTAAAATCATCTCTAAATGAGTTTTTATTGCCCCCTTTGTTTTTAGTAAATTTGTCTAGAACAAAACAAAATTTGAAATTATTAAAGGAAATTTTATGGGATTTTCAACAGATGCAATTCATGCTGGTCAAAAACCTGATCCAGCAACTAATGCCGTCATTCCTCCGATTCATTTAACAACAACTTATTATCAGGAAGAGATTGGTAAACACAAAGGATATGTTTACTCCCGTTCTGGTAATCCTACAAGAGAAATTCTTCAAAATAATATTGCCGTGCTTGAAAAAGGAAAATATGCACTGGCATTTGCAAGTGGACTTTCAGCAATTTATGCAATGACTTCAATTCTTAAAGCAGGTGATCATGCTGTAGTATCGAATGATGTTTATGGTGGAACATATCGACTTTTCCAGAAGGTTCTTACTAATTACAATGTCAGTTCAACATTTGTTGATACGACTAAGATTCAAAACATAATTGATGCAATTCAACCGAATACAAAACTCGTCCACATTGAAACTCCAACAAATCCACTATTGATGATTTCAGATATTCAGGCAATTGCGAAGGTTTGCAAAGAAAGAAATTTGTTATTGAGTGTTGATAATACCTTTGCAACTCCTTACTTTCAAAATCCACTAGAGTTGGGTGCCGATATTGTTGTTCACAGTACGACAAAATATCTTGGTGGTCATAGCGATATTCTTGGCGGAATTTTGATTTTTAATTCTGATTCACTTTATGAACAATATAAATTCATTCAAAATGCAATTGGTGCAGTTCTCTCTCCATTTGATAGCTGGTTGTTATTGAGGTCAATTAAAACTCTTGCGGTAAGGATGGAAAGACATAATTTTAATGCTATGAAGATTGCTGAGTTTTTAGAATCACATCCAGCAGTTAAAAAAGTTTTTTATCCTGGATTAAAATCTCATCCTCAACACCAGATTTCAGCAAAGCAAATGCGTGGATTTGGTGGAATGATTTCTTTTGAAGTAGAAGATTTTAATGCTGTTAAAAATATTTTGAAAAAATTGAAAATCTTCACACTTGCCGAAAGTCTCGGTGGTGTTGAAAGTCTCGTTTGTCATCCAGCTACGATGACTCATGCTGCGATTCCTGAGGAAGTAAGAATTAAATCTGGTCTAACGAACGGATTGATAAGATTATCTGTAGGAATTGAAGATGTTGATGATTTAATAAATGATTTAAATCAAGCATTAAAATAATGGGGTTGTTATGAATCAAAATGATAAGTATTCCCGTGAGACTCATTTAATTTACGGGAAGGCTTTTACTGTTAAGTGGGATTATAATCATCATGTAGTTCCACCGATTTCATCTTCAACTACTTTCCGACTTGATTCAGTCGAGAGAGGCGCTTTAGGTTTTTCAGAATTTGGAAATACTTTGAAACTGCCTGACAGCGAACCACCAATTTATATTTATGATCGACTCGGTGAACCTAATAAAGAAATTCTTGAAGAAAATCTTGCAGCAGCAGAATCTGGAGAAACCGCTGTTACTTTCGCAAGTGGAATGAGTGCAATTTCTGGAGTACTTGGAATTTTAACTAAAAGTGGTGATGAGATTATTGCTCATAAAACTTTATATGGTTGTACTTTTTCATTATTAAATAACTGGTATCCAAGATATAATATCCTCACTAAAAAAGTTGACTTAACAAGTGTTGAGAATTTAGCGGATGCCATAACGGACAAAACTAAAGTTGTTTATTTCGAAAATCCTGCAAATCCCAATCTTGAATTAATTGACATCGAAGCAGTCGTTAAAAAAGTTGCTGAGTTCAATCAAAAAAGAGATTCAGAAAATCAGATTAAAATAGTTGTTGATAATACTTTTGCAACACCTTACTGTCAAAGACCAATTGAGTTTGGAGTTGATTTTGTTGTTCATTCATTGACAAAAAATATTGGTGGATTTGGGACAGATATGGGTGGAGTCGTAATTGGTAAAAGAATCTATCGTGATATTTTGATGTTGTATCGAAAAGATTTTGGCGGAGTCTTAGCAACTAAAAGTGCCTGGCCAATAATGGTATATGGACTTCCTTCTCTTGCAATTAGAATGCAAAAGGAAATTAATAATGCAATGAAAGTCGCAGAATTTTTATCTCAACATCCAAAAGTTGAATTTGTAAATTATCCTGGACTGCCTTCATTTAGATTTTATGAACTTGCAAAAAAACAGATGAGAGATTTTCATGGAAATTTTGCACCCGGTAATATGATTTATTTTGCTCTTAAAGGTAATACGCCTGAAGAAGGTAAAGAAAAAGGCCGTGCTTTGATGAACTACATTGCTCAAAATTCTTATACTCTTACACTCGCTGTAAGTCTGGGACATGTAAGAACTTTAATTGAACATCCAGGATCGATGACTCATTCAATGATTCCTGCAGAAGAACAAATTAAAGAAGGAATTGATCCAGCAGGAATTAGAATGTCAATTGGACTTGAAAATGCTGATGATATAATTAAAGATTTAGAGGAAGCATTAGATCACATTTGATGAAATTGGTTATTCTTAAAAGTTATTTACTGGGAAGATTTTCAAAGGTTGTCCATGGTATTTCTACTAAAGTTTATTCTATGGGCAACCAATTTTTTGATCTTGGAAATTTTAATTCAACATCGAAAGAGGAAATTCTTAGAAACAGAAAAATTTTCTTCAAAGAATTGAAAATTGACGAAGATAGAGTTGTTTATCAAAAACAGGTTCACTCAGACAATTTTTCATATGTTGATTCACCTGGAATTATAAAAGATAACGATGCTTTATTTACTGATAAGAAAAATTTATTTCTTGGTGTGACAATTGCTGATTGTATTCCAATCTTATTCTTTGATGAAGTGAACGAAATTGTTGGAGTTGTTCATTCAGGATGGCGTGGAACTGAATCGAAAATTTTATTAAAGACAGTAAGTTGCTTAAAACAGAATATGAATTTGAGTGTTGATAAAACATATTTTTATTTTGGTCCATCAATTTGTCCTTCTTGTTTTGAAGTAGGTGAAGAAGTCGCACGAAAATTTGAAAAGAGATATGTTTTTGAGAGAAACAAAAAATTTTTTGTGGATCTTCCATCAATAAACTTTGACTATTTAATCTCAGAAGGATTTAAAAAGGAGAACATCCATATTTCAAATCTCTGCACTTATGAATTGAAAAACCTCTTTCATTCCTATCGAAGAGATAAAGAAAAGTCAGGACGAATGTTTGGAGTGATTGGTCTCAGAGATGAATAGTAAAAATAAGTTCTTAATTCCATTCATATATTCTTTGATTTGTTTTTTCTGGGGTTCAAGCTGGCTGGTTATAAAATTGAGCTTAAATTATGTACCTTCTTTTCTGAATCTCGGAACAAGATTTTTATTCTCAGCAATTGCAATATATTTTGTAATGCTTTACACTAAAACGAAATTAGATCTAAGTAAAAGTTCAATAATTATTTACATTTTATTGGGATTGTTTTCTTACAGCATTCCATTTTCACTTGTTTACTGGGCAGAACAAACAATTCCATCTTCATTAGCTTCAATTTTATTTGGTATGAATCCTTTGTTTGTTGCTGCTCTATCAAGTTTCTTCATAAAAGAAGAATTTCTGAGTTTTAACAGAATAACTGGTATACTTACCGCTTTCATTGGATTGGTTTTTATCTTTAAGAATGGATTGAAGATTGAATTAGATAGATATTTTTTTGGAATGATTGCAGTTGTAACCAGTGCATTAATGCAGGCGAGTATTGCAGTTTTGATCAAGAAAAAAGGCGGACATCTTAATCCATTGAGCATGAATTTTATTCCAACTTTAATTGCTTCATTTATTCTAATTTCTATTGGATTAATGAAAGAAGGACTTTCATCTTTTCAATTTTCGATTGAACCGCTTTTGATGATTCTTTATTTAGCAATTTTCGTTACAGTATTTAATTTTACAGCCTATTACTGGTTGCTGAAAAAAATCAGTGTGGTTATTTTGTCCTTAACTTCTTTTATAACTCCAGTTATTGCTGTTTTTATTGGAGTATTAATTGGAGGAGAAAAACTTTCAAAAAATATTTTAAGCGGTGCTTTGTTTGTTTTAGTTGGAATAATTTTAGTCAACTGGGAAGGAATCAAAAAAATCTATCATCAAAAAAAGGTATTCAGGTTATGAAGGGAATTCTAAAAATTCAAAATGCTGTCTTTTATGCTTATCATGGTGTGATGACGGAAGAACAAAATCTGGGAAGAAAATTTGAAGTTGATGTTGAACTTGAATATGATTTTTCTTTAGCAGCACAGACTGATAAACTTGAATATGCTGTCAATTACGAGAAAGTTTATAAATCATTGAAAGAAATTCTTACAGAGAATAAGTTTTATTTGATTGAAAAACTATCTTACACAATTGCCAGAAGAATCCTTGATAAATTTGATAAAGTGGAACGAGTAAAAGTAACCGTTAGAAAACTTCATCCGCCAGTTGGCGGCTTAATTGATTTCATTGAATCAACAATCGAGTTAAAAAGAAATTGAGTAAAGTAATTTTATCGCTTGGTTCAAATAAAGGAAATAGATTTCAGTACATTACCATTGCATTGCTTTCAATTCAAAAATTGCCTGATACTTATATCGTAAAAATTTCTTCATTTTATGAAACAGAACCTTACAAGGTTAAAGGTCAAAACAATTTTATTAACCTTGTTGCAATCGCTGAAACACAACTTCCACCATTAAAGATTTTCAATTTTCTCTTAGAGATTGAGAAAAAACTTGGACGCACATCAAAAGGTGATTTGAAATCAAGAGAGATTGATATTGACATTTTGTTCTATGATGATTTTATCCTTGAATCGGAACATTTAACCATTCCTCATAAAGATTTGCACAATCGAATTTTTGTTCTTCAACCGTTGTGTGAGATAGAACCAGATTTTATTCATCCAGTTTTTAAAAAAAGTGTAAAAGAACTACTTTCGCAATTAAATACAGAATTAAAAGTAAACAAACTATATTAAACTATGGAATCTAATTCAAATAAAAATCGGGAAGTGCGGTATATCGCAATAGAAGGTGTCATTGGAGCAGGCAAAACTACGCTTGCAACTCTTCTCGCAGAAAAACTTAACGCCGAGCTTGTCCTTGAGCAATTTGAAATAAATCCATTCCTCGAGAAATTTTATAATGATAGAAGACGATACGCTTTTCAAACTCAAATTTTCTTTCTTGTGAATAGATATATGCAGCAGCAAAAAATTCTACTATCAAATTTATTCAAAGAATATCTTGTGAGTGACTATATTTTTGAGAAGGATAAAATCTTTGCTCATATTAATCTGGAGGGAGATGAATTAAAATTATATGATACTTTAGCCTCTCAGCTTGAAAAAAATATTGTGAAACCTGATCTGGTCATTTATCTTCAATCATCTGTTGAAAGATTGATGCATAATATCAGGAAAAGAGATAGATATTTTGAGAGAAATATCAATCAATCTTACATTGAACAATTAAACGAAGCTTACAACCATTTCTTCTTTGTTTATAAATCCACACCACTCTTAATCGTAAATACTAATGAAGTTGATTTTTTAAATAACTCCAACGATTTGCAAAATCTAATTGATTTAATCTTCAGAAAAGATAGAGCTTACATTGAATATTATTCACCAAAACCAAAAGGATTATTATAAATGTTAAGATTAATCTGGTACTTATTTTTAATTTATTTAGTTTTTCGTGCCTTAAGATATTTTTTCAGAGTACTCTCAGGTCAGCAAAGACCCAGAGTTAATCAAAGCGAAAGAGATATAATTGATGTTGATTACGAAGAATTGAAAGATGATGGGAAAAAGTCTAACTAAAAATTGATGAAAAATCTACTACTAAAAATTCTTAAAGTTTTATTAGGTAAAAAATCAGCATCTCTTCCAGAACCTTCAGAACTATTCACTGATAAAAATCTTCCATACAAAATTCTGATTGTTCGTCAGCACAATCAGCTTGGTGATATGCTGCTTTCGAACTCACTTTTTCGATCCATCAAAGAAAGCTTACCAAATTCATTTCTTGTTGTTATTGCAAGTAAAGAAAACCTTGCTGCCATAAGTTCAAATAAATATATAGACATGCCTATTCTTTTTGATAAATCAAAATTCTGGAATCCAATCAATATAATTAAATTTTTTTCTTCACTTCGAAAACAAAAATTTGATGCGACAATTGTTCCTGTTACCGTTTCAATTTCTTTTACAAGTTGTTTGATTGCTCGATTATCTGGTGCAAAATTTTTAATTGGACCTGATTCTCTCGATGGCAAGTCCAACAGGTATGAATTTATGTTTGATTATAAAATTAAAATTGGTAAGGAGAAAGATACCAGACACATTTCAGAAAAAATTTTAGATATAGTTAAGCCATTCGATATAACGACTACGGATTTATCAGAACACATTTTGATAACAGAAGAGAATAAAGCATTTGCATTAAAATTCTTTCAAGGTGTTAAGGTACCGAAAGTTGGGGTTCACATTGGTGCAGGAAAAATTCCAAATCGATGGAGTCTAAAAAATTTTGGAGAGATAATTAATTATCTCTTTGAAAAATACAATGCTTTTGTTTATCTAACGATTGGTAACTGGGAGAAAGAATTGGTTGATCAATTAATTCCAGAATTAATGAAGGAACCAGTCATATTAAAAAATTATCCAATTTCAGAATTAGCAGCCATAATTGAACAATCGGACCTGTTCATATCAAATGATACAGGAATAATGCATCTTGCTGGTTCAACAAAAACACCTCTAATAGCTCTCTTTGGACCAACAAATCCTGAAATTTGGGGTCCTGTTGGTGAGAATAAATTCCCGATACGAAAAGGATCAAATATTAATGATATTAAACCTGAAGATGTCATCGAGAAAATTGATGAAGTTATAAAACGAAATAATGATTTATTCAAATGAATAACAAAAGAATTGCTGCAATTGATCTTGGAACAAATTCATTCCATTTATTAATTGTTGAGCTAAGAGATGTAGATGCAAATTCATACTCCTTAGAGAATGGAATTAATCGGAGCTTCAATATTTTATACAGGCAAAGAGAAATAGTAAGAATTAATATCGGAAAAAAAATTAATCCTAAATTTCTACCTGAAGAAGGAATTCAACGTGCCTTAAAAGTTCTCGCTGAATTCAAAGAAAAGATTAACGAATTTGATGCTGAAATATTTGCTATTGCCACAAGTGCAATCAGGGAAGCAGAAAATAGAGATGAGTTCTTAAAACTTGTAAATGATGAACTTGGAATCGAAATAAATGTTGTCTCTGGTTATGAAGAAGCTCGTTTGATTTACCTGGGTGTTTTGCAGGGGTTAAATGTTTATAACAAACAAATTTTATTGATAGATATTGGGGGAGGAAGTACTGAGCTTCTAATTGGAAAGCGAGGAAAAGTTTTATTTGTATCAAGTTTGAAAATTGGGGCAGTAAGACTCGCACAAAGATTTTTCAGTCAATCTGAAAAATTTTCAGAAGATCAAAAGAAAGAATGTGAAAATTTTATCGAACAGATTGTGGTACCTAACATTAAGCCCATCAAAAAAATTGGATACGATCAAGTGATTGGAACTTCTGGTGAGATTCAAGCTATTGCGAGAATGATATTTAATGAAGTTTATGATTCGTATAACTATAAACCAATTGATAATGTTGAATTTACATATAAACAATTTGAAAAAGTTTCAAAGAAGATTTTCAATGCTAAATCACTTAGCGAATTGAAAGCTTTACCAGCATTGGATGAAAAAAGATCAGAAATTATTCTACCAGGTACATTAATTCTAAAGGTTTTATTAGAAAAATTAAATATTGGTAGAATTACTGTCAGTGCAAGTGCTTTAAGAGAGGGAATTATTATTGACGCACTCGAAAAAATTCAAAAAAAAGAAGTAATAAACGAAGATTTGCTTTCAGAAAATAAAAAAAGAAAGAGAAATAGACTCAGAAGCGTAATTGAGTTTGCAAAATCTTTTGATGTTGATCTGAAACACTCCGAACAGGTCAAAAAAATCTCCCTTCAAATTTTTGATGAATTACAAACAATTCACAAACTCACTGATTATCATCGTGAATTACTTGAATACGCTGCTATTCTTCATGATATTGGTTACTATATCTCTCCATTAAAACATCATAAACATTCGTATAACATGATCAAAAATTCTGAACTTGTAGGTTTTACAAATGAAGAGATTGAGTTAATTGCTAATATCACAAGATATCATCGCAAAGCCCTGCCAGATGATAAACATAAAAATTTTGCCAGTCTCAGTGAAGAAAACAAAAAAGTTGTAAAGATTTTATCAGCCATATTAAGAATATCAGATGGACTTGAAAAAACTCACGCAGCTCTGATTAACGATATCAGGTCGATTAAGACGAAAACAGGTGAGGTTGTTTTAATTCTAAGATACCTTACGCATCCTCCTGATACTGAGATCTGGGCTGCGAAAAAAAGGAAAAAAGTTCTTGAAAGTGTTCTGAATATTAAGATAGATTTTCAGCTCGAAAAATTGAGCTATTAACGAAATTTTTCAAAAAAGTTTGACATTCATTTTAGTATGCAATATTTTTGTATTGTATGAAAAGGCTATTGTTAGTAATTACATTTTTTAGTCTCGTTGTTCTGCTGTTTGCAGGGACAACATTAGAGTTTTTCCGCGGAAGAAGTGAAAACAGTAAAGTAATTCTCGAATGGAAAAGCCGTGAAGAAGTTGCTCTCAAAGAATTTGTAGTAGAACGAAAAGCCGTAAATGGTGATTACATTCCACTTGCAACAATTACTCCAAAAGGAAATAATTCATTCTATACATTTGTTGATGAGACTGCCTTTAAATCCCATGGTTCAATTTATTATTACCGATTAAAACTTGTTGATTTCAATGGTGCAATTTCTTATTCAAATGAGATTTCTATTTTCCATTCAGTTTCAAGTGTGAAGAGAACCTGGGGAAGCATTAAGGCAATGTTCAGATAATACCTCATTGTTATACTCACCTGAGATTTAACCTATGAGCTTGAATCAACTTAAATGTTATAGTTATGTACTTGCATCACAATCTCCTCGTCGGAAGCAATTATTAAATTTTCTTGGACTTCCATTTGAAGTTTTTCATCCTTCCATTGAAGAAAATCACAAAGGGGAAAAACCAATCTCTTATGCAAAAAAACTAGCAGAAGAGAAAGCTTTGGTTGCCAGTAATAATTTCAAGGATAAAATTATAATTTCTGCTGATACTATAGTAGTTCTTGACGGAAAAATTCTGGAAAAACCAAAATCACCACGAGATGCTGTTCGGATGTTGAATTTATTAAGTGGTAAAACTCACATTGTTTATACAGCGATTTGTATAATCAATCAAATTAATAATAAAAAGATAATTGATTACGAGAAGACATTAGTTACTTTCAGGAAATTGAGCAGATCAGAAATCAAAGAATATGTTGAAAGTGGAAGTTGCATGGATAAAGCTGGTGCATACGGCATTCAAGATGATCTCGGTGCAGTTTTCGTGAAGAAAATTAATGGTTGTTATTACAATATAGTTGGTTTACCTCTTCAGAAATTATATGTAATGCTTCATAAGATAATTACTAAAAACTGATTTCTTTTTTTGATTCAGTATAATTTTATCTTGAGTTGTGATTCGCAATAAATATGATTAATTAAATGAAAAACTTACAAAAGAAAATACTTATTGGAATTATTCTTGCTGCCTTAATTTACCTTGGCTTTTCCTTATATGTTGATTTTGAAAAATTAATTGAGGCTTTTTCATTATTTGATTTCAAGTATTTTCCATTGATATTATTACTCAGTTTTTTGAACTATTACATTCGTTTTGAAAGGTGGGAGTATTACTTAAGAATAATTGGCATTAAGCTTCCACGTAGAGTTTCATTTTCAATTTTTGTAGGTGGAATGATAATGTCAATCACACCTGGCAAAGTGGGAGAATTACTCAAGTCATATCTTTTAAAAGAGTATAATCAGACCTCAGTTCATGTTTCGGCACCAGTTATTCTTGTTGAAAGATTGGGTGACTTTATATCTTTATTAATTGTAGCGATGTTTGGAGCAGTATATTTCGGAATTGGTGGTGAAATTGTTTTAATTACTTTAATCATCTTTGGTGCATTTCTATTTGGTTTATCTTATCGCCCATTTGCTGAACCTATAATTCATTTCATATCAAAACTTAAATTTTTGAATAAATTCAGTGAAAAAATTCTTGTTGCTTATGATCACTCTTATAAATTGCTTAGACCTTTCCCTTTGTTTTCTATGTTAATACTTGCCAGTGTTGCTTGGGGATTCGAGGCTTTAGGACTTTACTTTATTTTGAAGATATTTCACACGGATGTTTCATTTTTCTGGTCACTCTTTGTTTATTCTTTTTCAACAATTATTGGTGGATTGCTTCTCTTGCCTGGTGGAATAGGTCCAACAGAAGGAAGCTTGACTTTTCTTCTTGTACGGTCAAAAATTTCTTTAAACATTGCTTTTGTTTCTACATTTCTAATTCGAGTTGCAACTCTGTGGTTTGCAATATTTCTGGGAATATTTGGATTACTCTATTTTCAAAGAAAGGTAGTTCATAGAAAAATGTTTGATATTGAAGCAAATAATGATTAATTAAGTTGGCTTCATTAATTTTTTCCACAATTTTATTGAATCTCACTCTAGTTATCTTTAATTTTGAAAAAAACGGAGGAAAATATGGCTGCTGATAAAGGAATTGCAAAGGGTTTAATTATAGGTTTTCTTGCTGGCAGCGTTGTAGGAGGATTGGTTGCTTTACTCTTTGCACCAAAGAGCGGTAAAGAATTAAGACAGGACATTAAAAGTAAAGCAACTGATTTAAAAGAAGAGATTGATGATATCTATGCTCAAACAAAAGTAAAAGTTGAAGAATTAATCAACGAAGGTAAAAAAAAATCAGAGACTTTAGTTCAGGAAGCAAAAGAGAAAGCTCAGACTATTTTAGATGAAGCTGAAAAAGTTTTTAAAGAAGCTAAAGAAAAGGCATCAGAAAAAGTTGAGAAAATCAAAAGTGATGTCGCAAAAGAAGCTGAAAGAGTAAAATCAGCTGTTGATGCTGGAGTTGAGGCTTATAAGAAAGAGAAAAAATCAATATAGTATCGCAAGTGGAATTAGTTAATTCGATCCTCGTAATCCTGATTTATCTGGCTATTATTGCTTTTTTGAGCTATTTCATCTACTTTTTGAATAAACTTATTAAGACAATTAAAAGAATTCAGGTAGACATTTCTCAAACTTCAGAGAATCTTAATAAAACTTTAAACAACTTTAATTCTACTCTTGAGGGTATTTCGAATCTCTCAAACTCAATTAATAATGAATTTCAGGAATTAAAGTCCTCTTTGGAACATTTTAAAGAAACAGCAAAAGACTATAAGAGAATCAAAGATAAAATTGTATTAACCATCGAAGATCCAATTGACGAGATTCAATCTAATGTTCGAGCAATTACAAAAGGTATTGCAGTTTTCCTCCAAACTTTATTCAAAAGATCGAATCAAAGTTCGTAACTTTTTCATAGAAGAAACTTCTTTTTTAGAAGGATTTTCCCTTAAACTCAGTTTGGTTAAATTTTTTTCACTTCTCAGAGTTTAATATTTTCAAATTAAATTGTTCAATTAAAAACAAATTAGCGGAGGTTTCTCTTGAAAGAATATAAATCTAAAAATATCAGAAACATAGCCTTTGTTGGCCATGGTGGTGCTGGAAAAACTTCCTTAGTTGAAGCAATGTTATTTACTGCTGGCGTCACTACAAGAATGGGACGAGTAGAAGATGGAAACACAATTTCTGATTTTAAGCCCGAAGAAATTGAAAGAAAAATTTCAACAAGTGCTTCTCTAATGAATTGTGAATGGAATCAAAATAAAATAAACATCCTCGATTCTCCAGGTTATGCTGATTTTATTGGAGAAGTTTTAAGTGCATTGAGTGTTTCTGATACAGCTGTTCTTGTCTTGAAAGCAGTTGAAGGAATTGAAGTTGGAAGTGAAAAAGTCTGGAAGTTAATTAATGAATTCAATCTACCACGAATGATTGTAATTAATAAGTGCGATAATGAAAGATCAAATTTTATGGAAGTTTTTAATTCAGTTTCACAAAAATTGACTCGTGATGCAGTAGTTGTTCAGTTTCCTGTAAACCAGGGTTTAAATTTTAATGCTGTTATCGATCTAATTAGAATGAATCAACTTGTTTATGAACAAAATGTTAATGGTAAATATAAAGTTGAAGAAATACCAGCCGACTTGTTATCAGAAGCAGAAAATTTAAGAAATCAGATGGTTGAAAAAATTGCTGAATCCGATGAAGAATTGATGAATAAATATTTTGAGAATGGAAGTCTTACTGAAGAAGAAATTCTAAATGGTTTGAAAACTGGAATTTTAAAGAAAACATTAGTGCCAGTTCTACCAGTTGCAGCTACTTCAAATGTGAATATAGCTGGATTTATGGATTTTGTTGTAACATATTTACCTTCATCTGCAGACCGAGGAAAAGTAAAAGCATTTCAGAATGGAAATGTAATAGAAATTGAAATTAATGAAAATGGCGAACCAGCATTGTTTGTATTCAAAACAATTGCAGAATCAGCAATTGGTGAATTATCTCTGTTCAAAGTTTATAGTGGAACAATTACTCACGGACTTGATTTATTCAATACATCAACAAATAAATTCGAGAGAACAAGCCAAATCTACATTTTAAACGGAAAGAATCGAATAGAAGTAGCTCATCTTTATGCTGGTGACTTAGGTGCTGTAGTAAGATTAAAAGATACGCACACTAACAATACACTTTGTTCAAAAAATCTAAATATCAAATTCAAAGAAATTAAATTTCCTGAACCGATTATTCATTTTGCAGTAAAGCCAAAATCACAGGGCGATGAAGATAGAATTGCAAATGGTTTCCATTCATTGCATCAAGAAGATCCAACATTTGTGATGTACTTTGATGCTGAGCTTTCTCAAACCGTAATAGGCGGGCAGGGTGAGTTGCATTTAACACTGGCTGCTAAAAAACTCAAAGATAAATTTGGTGTCGAAGTTGATCTTGTAGAACCAAAGATTCCATATCGTGAAACTATCAAAGGTGTTTGTGAAGACGCTGAGTATAAACACAAAAAACAAACTGGTGGTCGAGGTCAATATGGTCATGTTCATTTGAAACTCGAGCCATTGAAACGAGGTGAAGGATTCCAATTTGTTGATGCAATTGTTGGTGGTGTTGTGCCTGGTAGATTCGTTCCTGCTGTTGAAAAAGGAATTGTTGAAACTATGGCAAAGGGTGTTCTTGCTGGTTACAAAGTTGTTGATGTGAAAGTAACTCTCTTCGATGGATCTCACCACTCAGTTGATTCCGACGAACTTTCGTTTAAGATTGCAGGTTCTCAAGCTTTCAAGAAAGGATTTCTTGAGGCGACTCCATGCTTGCTCGAACCAATTCAGGAAGTTACAATTAGAGTTCTAGAAGAATTCATGGGCGATGTTATGGGAGATATTTCAAGTCGCAGAGGAAAAATTTTAGGTATGGATTCAGATGGAGAATATCAAATTATCAAAGCTTTGATTCCTCTTGCAGAGATGTTCAAGTATGCGACACAATTGAGAAGCTTGACTCAAGGAAAAGGTACTTACGAAATGAAATTATCTCATTACGAGGAAGTGCCGAAGGAAATTGAAGCCAAAATTATTGCTGCAGCCGAGAAGGAAAAAGAAGAAGAAGTATAATGCAAAGATTATTTTCTCCGTGGAGATCAGAATACATTGAGTCCTTTCAGAATACAAAAGATGAAGGATGTATTTTTTGTAATGCCAAAGATGAAGATGTTGATGATGAGAACTCGCTTGTTGTCTATAAAGGTAAAGAAGTGTTCATCTTGATGAATCGATATCCATATAACAATGGTCACCTATTAATTATACCGTATAGACACATTGCAAAAATTTCTGAAATGTCAGATTCTGAAAGACTTGAAACTTTTTCGCTTATCGAAAAATCAATTCTCGCTCTCGAAAGAACTATGGCTGCTCAGGGACATAATGTTGGAACAAATCTTGGGCGAGTTGCTGGTGCAGGCATCGATGATCATATCCATTTTCATGTTGTTCCAAGATGGAATGGCGATACGAACTTTATGCCTGTCCTTGGTGATGTAAAGTTAATTTCAGAAGATATGAGAAAAACAAAACTTAAACTCTCAAAATTCTTTAAGGAGAACTTATGAAGATTTCAGTTGTTGGTACTGGATATGTTGGACTTGTGACAGGCGTTTGCCTGGCCGAAACTGGTAATCATGTAATTTGTGTTGATAACAATCATGAAAAGCTTGAAAGTTTTCGAAAGGGTGATCCTGTTATCTATGAAAGAAATCTTTCCGAATTATTAAAAAACAATCTTGAAAAAAAACGAATAGAATTTACCGACGACTTGAGATATGCAGTTGTAAATTCTGAAATAATCTTTTTCTGTCTGCCAACTCCTCAGGGTGACGATGGTGCTGCTGACTTAAAGCATGTCCTTGAAGTTGCTGAAAAATGTGGAGAGATTTTATCAACTCTTGAAGAAAAATCCTATAAGATTTTCGTGAATAAAAGCACTGTACCTGTCGGTACTTCTGAACTTGTTCATTCAAAAATCAAATCTTTAGCAAATGATTATTCATTTGATGTTGTTAGTAATCCAGAATTTTTGAGAGAAGGTTTTGCTGTCGAAGATTTTATGAAGCCTGATAGAATTGTTATTGGCACTTCGTCTGAACAGGCAAAAGAAAAAATGAAAATGCTTTATGAACCATTTGTTAGAAGTGGAAATCCGATTTACTTCATGGATGAAAAGAGTGCTGAAGTTACCAAATATGCTGCGAATTGTTTCCTTGCAACAAAAATCACATTCATGAATGAGATGGCTAATTATTGTGAGAAAGTTGGTGCAAATGTTGATTATGTTCGAATTGCGATGGGTGCAGATAATCGAATTGGAAAAAGATTTTTGTTTCCGGGAATTGGTTTTGGTGGAAGTTGCTTTCCTAAGGATATCAAGGCTCTGCAAAATTCATTTCGAAGTGCTAATGTTGAATCAAATGTTATAGATGCAGTAATCGAGACTAACGAAAAGCAGAAATTAGTTTTGATTGATAAGATTTTTTTCTATTTCAATAACGATATCAAAGGTAAGAAATTTGCTCTTTGGGGATTGGCATTCAAACCAGAAACTGATGATGTACGAGAAGCACCAGCATTTAAGTTAATTGATAAAATTCTTGAATTGGGTGGAAAAATTGTTGCCTATGATCCTGAGGCTATGGAAAATACTCGAAAAGTTTATGGTGACAGGATTGAATACGCTCCTGATTCAATTTCAGCATGTAAAGATGCAGATGGTTTAATTATTGCGACGGAATGGAACGAGTTTAGAACTCCTGATTTCGAACTTATGAAAAGCTTGATGAAAGAATTTGTAATTTTTGATGGTAGAAATGTATTCGATACCGATAAAGCAAAAAAATATGGATTTGTCTATTTCTCAATTGGAAGAAAACCTGTCTTGAAAGAAGATCTTAAAAAATGAAACAGCTTGTTCAAAGAATAAAAGATGGGGAGATGAAAGTTGTTGATCTCCCCATTCCTATTTTAAAACCGAAAGGCATTCTTGTTCAGAATCAATTCTCTTTAATAAGTGCAGGAACTGAACGAACAACTGTCGAATCCGGTAAGCAAAACCTGATCATTCGTGCGTATAAAAATCCTGAAATAGTTAAACAGGTTTATCAGATCGTTAAAAGAGATGGATTAATTACAACTATTGAGAGAATCTTAGGAAATTTAAATGACTATAAACCATTAGGCTATAGCTCGTCCGGAGTTGTTCTTGAATCATCAAGTGAAAAATTTAAACCTGGTGATAGAGTTGCCTGTGCTGGAGCTGGTTATGCAAATCATGCTGAAGTAGTTTTTGTACCTGAAAACTTATGTACTAAAATTCCTGATGAAGTTAGTTTTGAAGAAGGAGCTTTCACAACACCTGGTGCAATTGCTCTGCAAGGTGTTCGATTAGCAAAACCTGATCTGGGTGAGAATGTTTGCGTTGTCGGTCTCGGATTACTTGGTTTGCTTACAGCGAAAATTTTAAAAGCAAATGGCTGTAAAGTTTTTGGAATGGATATTTCAGAATCTGCTCTTGAATATGCAAAGAATTCTGGCTGTGATTATGTTTTCAAAAGTTCGAAAAGTGAGTGTGAATCAATTATAAATTTGACTGGCGGTTATGGTGTTGACAAAGTTATAATCACAGCAGGAACAGAAAGCAACGAACCAATCGAAATTGCTGGCAAAATTACTCGTGAGAAAGGGAAAGTTGTTGTTGTTGGCGCAGTCAAAATGGATATTCCTCGCGGTCCATTTTATATGAAAGAAATTGAGGTAGTAATTTCAAAATCCTATGGCCCTGGACGATATGATCCTTCATACGAGGAAAATGGAATTGATTATCCTTATGGATATGTCAGATGGACGGAAAATAGAAACATGCAGACATTTCTCGATTTAATTGCATCACAGAAAATTGATGTCAAAACTTTAATTACTCATAAATTCAAACTCGAAGAATTTCAAAAAGCTTATGATTTAATTCTTGGCAAAACAAAAGAATTTTATAGAGGGATTTTATTTTCTTATGAAAGCCAGGTCGAGACTCAACCCAAATCATTACATCTTCATACTAAATCTGAACCATTAAAAGAAATTCGTATAGGATTCATTGGTGCTGGCAGTTTTGCTCAAGCTTCTCTATTGCCTCATTTGAAAAATTTAAATATTTCTCTGATTAATGTTTGTACAACGGATGGACTCCATGCAAAAAATGTTGCACAAAAATTTAACTTTCAAAAATTCACAACTTCTCCCGAAGAGATAATCAATGACGGAGAGATAAACACTGTTTTCATTACAACTAGACATGATACACATGCGCACTATGTTTTTGAATCACTCAAAGCTGGTAAAAAAGTCTTCGTTGAAAAACCACTTGCCATTTGCTTTAATGAACTTTGTTCGATTATTGAACTTGATGTTCAAGAAAAGTTCTTGATGGTTGGATTTAATCGACGCTTTGCAAAAAGTATTGTTGATATCAAAAGACATTTTCAATCTGGACCTTTCAATTTTCTTTATCGAGTTAATGCAGGAAAAATTCCAGTCACACACTGGACACAATGGGAAGAACAGGGCGGAAGAATCATTGGTGAAGTCTGTCATTTCATCGATACTTTGTCTTTCTTATGTAATTCAGAACCATGCTTTGTTTATGCTCAATCTCTTTCGGAAAAAAATGGAATCTTAAAAGAAGAAGACACTGTTTCAATTTTGATTAAATTTAGAGATGGGTCACTGGGAACAATAATTTATCAAGCAAACAGTGATTCAGCAGTTCCCAAAGAATATCTTGAAGTTTCAGCTCTTCAAAAATCTGCAATCCTGCATAATTTTGAAAAAGTGGATTTCTTTGCAGGCGGAAAGAGAACAACAAAATCATATTCAGGGAAAGGTCATAAAGAAGAAGTAATTGCTTTTATAGAGAGTTTGAAAAAAGGAGATAAACCACCAATTGAACTTAGATCAATTTATCTTACAACATTGACAACTTTTGGTATAATTGAATCTCTCAGAACAAACAAACCTGTTGAAATAAAACTCTAAGTTCAAAAAACGATTTTGAGTTTATTAATTTGAAAAAGAATCATATTGTAGATATATTAATCCAAAATTAATTCATGAGTTATGCCTCGAATAAACATATTACCTGAAAATATTGCATCGAAAATTGCGGCTGGTGAGGTTGTTCAAAGACCTGAATCTGTTGTAAAAGAATTAATCGAAAATTCAATTGATGCGAAAGCAACAAAAATCACTTTAATAATTAAAGATGCGGGAAAAACTCTCATTCAGGTTATTGATGATGGAATTGGAATGTCTGAGGAAGATGCCAGGTTAGCTTTTTATAGACATTCAACTAGTAAGATCTCCTCTGTTGAAGATCTTGAAAAAATTACGACTCTTGGATTCAGAGGCGAGGCGCTCTATTCAATTGCTTCTGTTTCAAGAGTTGAAATGAAAACCAAAACCGTTGATTCTGAACTGGGAACTCAACTCATCATCGAAGGCGGTAATTTCATTTCTCAATCGCAAGTTAATTGTGACCTTGGAACTAACATTTCTGTGAAAAATTTGTTTTTCAATGTCCCAGCGAGAAGAAACTTTCTCAAATCAAATGCAACTGAATTCAAACACATCTACGATACATTTCAAAGACTCTCTTTGAGTTATACAGATTTGAGATTTACTTTTATTGATGACGATAAACTTGTTGCTGATTTACCACCCTCATCTATTGAAAAAAGAATCCAATATTATTTCGGCGAATCTTTTCTCGATTCGCTTATTCCAATTAAGTTTGATGGTGAATTTATTTCAATCTGGGGTTATATAGGCGCACCACATTTTGCAAAGAAGAACAAAGGTCAACAGTTTATTTTTCTGAATAATCGATTTGTAATTAATCGTTCAATTTCTCATGCAATTTATCGTAGTTACGAGCATTTAATCGAAAAAGGTGAATATCCATTCTATTTAATTTTTATTAATCTCGATCCAAAACACATCGATGTCAATGTTCATCCTTCAAAACTTGAAGTGAAATTTGATGATGAGAATTTAATTTATTCTTACATCTACAAAGCAGTGAAAGAATCACTGTCATCCAAAGATTTTGCTCCACAATTTGAACTTAAAAATTTAGATGAATTGAATTTGCGAACAAGAATAAAAAGTCCTGTGGTTGAACCAAACAGTTTTATTGCAAAGGAGATTTACGAATCACAATCTTCAAAAAGTGCGGATGTAAAAACTGAAAAAGTTCGAACTGAGAATCTACAAGAAATATTTTTTGATGAAATAGATATCGTAGAAAAAACAAAAAAAATGCTCGGTTCAGTAGATATCAAAATTGACGATCAAAAATTTGAAAGTTCAGTTTCAAGACAGGTCTGGCAGCTTCACAATAAGTATATTCTTACTCCAATTAAAAATGGTTTGATGATTATTGATCAACACATTGCTCACGAAAGAATTCTTTACGAAAAAGCAATTCAAAGTATTGAAAATTCAATTCCACTTTCACAACAATTGCTTTTTCCACAAACAATTGAATTGAGTAAGCCAGATTTCGAACTTGTAATGGAATTAAGTGAATATCTGACAAAAATTGGATTTGATTTAAAACCATTTGGAAAATCTGCAATAATAATTAATGGCATTCCACAGGATGTGAAACCTGGCAAAGAGAAAGATGTACTCCTTGAAATTCTTGAAATGTATCGTGAATTTTCACTTACAAATGTAACAGATGAAAAAGAAAATCTTGCAAAATCTTTTGCCTGTAAAAGTGCAATAAAAGCTGGTGATCCATTGACAGAAAAGGAAATGCTTTCATTAATTGATAATCTATTTGCAACGAAGATACCTTATGTTTGTCCACATGGAAGACCCGTGTTTATAAAATTGACTATTGATGAACTTGATAGAAGATTTGGTCGAACTGTAAACAAAGAATTCTAATGGAGGGAATATGAATTCTGAAAACTTCAAACAAAAAAAATTGGAATGGAAAAAAGAAGCTGAATCCCAGCCAACTATTCCGATTTCGTTCAACACAATAAGTGGTAATAAGGTTGAGATTCTTTACACTCCAGACGACCTCGAGAATTTTGATTACGAACGAGATCTGGGTTTTCCTGGTGAATTTCCATTCACAAGAGGAATTCACAAAAATATGTATCGTGGAAGACTCTGGACAATGAGGCAATTCGCTGGATTTGGAACACCGGAAGATACGAACAAGAGATTTAAGTATTTGCTTGAACATGGTCAAACAGGTTTATCAGTTGCGTTTGATTTGCCAACACTTATGGGATGGGATGCCGATGCTCCTATGTCCGAAGGTGAAGTTGGTATTTGTGGCGTTTCAGTCTCTTCTTTGCTCGATATGGAAAAACTTTTTGATGGAATTCCACTCGGTGAAGTTTCTACTTCGATGACAATCAATTCACCAGCCGCAATGATTTTTGCATTTTATTTAGTTGTTGCTGAAAAACAGGGAGTTGATTTCAAAAAATTAAGAGGAACTCTCCAAAATGATGTTTTGAAAGAATACATTGCTCAGAAAGAATATATCTTTCCACCAAGACCTTCAATGAAAATCATAGTCGATATGGTTGAATTCTGCACAAACGAGGTTCCACAGTGGAATCCAATTTCAATCAGTGGCTATCATATCCGTGAAGCTGGTTCAACAGCAGCTCAGGAACTTGCATTTACACTTGCAGATGGATTTGCATATATTGAAGCATGTATCGAACGAGGTATGGATGTTGACTCTTTCGCACCAAGACTTTCGTTCTTCTTTAATTCTCACCTGGATTTCTTTGAAGAAATTGCAAAGTTCAGAGCTGCAAGAAGAATTTATGCAAGAAGGATGAAAGAAATCTACAAAGCTAAAAATCCACGAAGCTGGTGGTTAAGATTTCATACTCAAACTGCTGGCTGTTCACTTACAGCTCAACAGCCTGAAAATAATATTATTCGAACAGCTTTCGAAGCACTTGCAGGTGTACTTGGTGGAACGCAATCACTGCATACTAATTCAATGGACGAAACTTTAGCTCTGCCAAGTGAAAAAGCTGTCAAGATTGCATTGAGAACTCAACAGATTATTGCTTATGAAACTGGGATTATTAATACAGTCGATCCACTCGGTGGAAGTTATTATGTTGAAGCATTGACTAATCGATTGGAAGCGGAAGCAAATGAATATTTCAAGAAAATAGATGAGTTGGGTGGTGTGATTCCTGCAATTGAGATGGGATTTTTCCAGAAAGAAATTGCCAATGCTGCTTATCGCTATCAAAAAGAAATCGAAGAAAAGAAAAGAATAATAGTTGGTGTTAACGAGTTTGTCGAGAAAGAAGAAAAGCTTGAAATCCCAATTCTTTACATTCCACCTGAAGTTGAAATAAAACAACGAGATGCACTTGCAAAACTTAGATCAGAAAGAAATAATGAAATCGTCAAAGAAAAATTAGAAAAATTGAATCAAGCAGCTGTGGATGAGAAAAATCTGATGCCTTATATCGTTGATTGTGCAAGAAATTATGTGACGCTTGGTGAGATGGTTGATGAACTCAAAAAGGTGTATGGAGTTTACGAAGAAAGCATCGTTTTCTGATATGATTGAATGGATAAAATTAATTCGCGTTAAACAGTGGATTAAAAATCTTTTCCTGTTTGCTCCTCTTGTCTTCTCATTTCATCTGTTTGATTTGAATTATTTCCTTACTGTGGTTCAAGCATTTTTTGTATTCTGTTTGCTTTCAAGTGTTGTTTATATAATTAATGATATTGCAGACTTAGAAAGCGATAGACGGCATCCACTAAAAAAGAATCGGCCATTACCAAGTGGAAAAATATCAATCAAACAAGCATTAATTGTTGCAATTTTGTTTTTGATTGTTGCTGTTTTGTTTTCAATTAATTTGAATTCAAAATTTAAGCTTGCTGCGTTCACTTATCTTTTTATAAATATTTTATACAGCTCAAAATTAAAGCAGGTTGTTCTTCTCGATGTATTTTTAATCGCATTTGGATTTATGATTAGAATTATTGCTGGCGGCTGGGTGATTGATGTTTATATATCCAGCTGGTTAATACTTACAACACTTTTCCTTTCTTTATTTCTCGCGATTACGAAAAGAAGAAGTGAATTGGTTGTGATTGAAAATAATTCAGATACAAGAAAAGTGTTGAGTGATTATTCAATAACCTTCACAGATCAAATGGCGACTATATCGGCAGCTGGAGCAGTAATCTCTTATGCTCTCTATACAGTCTCTGAACGCACGAGAGAAATATTTCAAACGGAAAATCTAATCTTTACAACACCATTTGTTGTTTATGGAATATTCAGATATCTATTTTTAGTTCACAAAAGAAATCTTGGTGAAAATCCAACTTATATCATCACTTCAGATATTCCAATGATAATTAATTTGATTTTATGGCTTGCTGCATCAGTTTTTATAATTTATAAGCAAAAGTTGAATATTCATTTATGGTAAAAAATTGGTTTATCTTATCTCTGATTTTGTTTGTTTTGGGTTGTTCAATCTTTAAGACCAAAGACTTGAACAATGCGCTATCGGTTGAAATCAAAAGTCTTGAAATGTGGTTCGATGCAAGTCCGAAAGTTAATTCTAAATCCTACTTCCATGCATCAATCGAATTTGAAATTTTTAATGAATTAAACGAAGTAGTTCACATCGATTCAATAGTATGTCAATTCGATTTAAAACTTTTTCAAAATAAAGTGAAAATTCCTAAAGATGGATTCGATAGAGAGATTAAATCATTCGAGAAGAAATTAATAAAAGATCAAATAAAATTTGTACCTGAAAAATCAATCAATAAAAGTAGAGAATTAGACCTGATTATTTTAATTTATTACAGAAAGTCGGATAAAGAATTTTTTCAACGATTTGTATTTACAGGTAAAAGGTTCGAAATAGTTTATTGAAATCAATATGGAAATTATAGTAATTATTCTGGCACTAATTAATTCAGCTTACTTCTCAGCAAATGAAATTGCTTTCATAGTTGCAAATAAAATCAAGATTGAAATAAGGGCAAAGCAGAATATATTTGGGGCTCAAGCAGCAAAAAAGATTATTAAGAATCCAGAAGAAGTACTTATAACAATATTAGTCGCAAATAATATTGCCAACATTACTTTTGCATCATTCTTTGGTTTGTACATTCAACAAAACTTCCATCTTTCTGAAATAGAGACTCTGATAATTACAACTCTTATACTTCTTACATTTGGTGAAATTATTCCTAAAGCCTTTACGCAAGAAATTGCTGATATAGCAATTTTATATTTTTCATATCCATTTAGAATCATCAAAACTATTTTATTTCCAATTGTAAAATTACTTGAATTCATTTCTCGTTTGATACTTAAAAAGGTGAATGTGAAGTTTGATCTTCCTCAAATTCTTGAAAAAGAAGATATTAAAATTTTGTTGAAAGAAAGCCTGGAAGCTGGTACTGTAGATAAAGATGATAAAAAAATTATTGATAGAGTGATTGAACTTGGAGATCAAAGAGTTGCTCAGGCAATGAGGCCAAGAACTGAAATTGTTGCTTGTGATATTAATACTGATAAAGAAGAATTATATAAGATTTTCATAGAAAGCGGTTATTCGAAAATTCCTGTTTATGATGGTTCAATCGATTCAATAAAAGGCGTAGTCTATTTAACTGATCTCTTTTCTGATTTTGATTCGATTACCGAAATTCTGAAACCAATTAATTTTTATCCAGAAACCAAACCAAGCATCGATCTGCTAAAAGAATTTTTAAGCGAAGGTATCTCAATAGCTATTATTGTTGATGAGTATGGTGGGACAGCTGGTCTGGTAACAACTGAAGACTTGATTGAAGAATTACTCGGTGAAATAAAAGATGAATATGATACTGATGAGAACATTTGTAGAAAAATTGGAGAAGACACTTATTTGATTAGTGGCAGAATTGAAATTGATTTAGTCGAAGAACAATTCGGTCTGCAAATTTCCGAAGGCAAATACAAAACAATAGGCGGATATATTATAAACAGAATTGGAAAAATTCCATCGGAAGGCGAAGAACTATATGTTGATCACTTCAAGATAACAATAATTAAAGCAACACCGAGCAGAATAGATCTTGTTAAACTAATTGATTTAAAGAGAGAAGAAATTTGAGATTTTTTGAACTTCAGAAAAAAGATAAACACTCGAAAGCCAGGGCAGGTGTGATTCATACTGATAATGGCAATGTTTTAACTCCTATCTTTATGCCTGTTGGTACACAGGGAACGATTAAAGCGGTTGAACATCGAGAACTTGAAGAAATCGGAACTCAGATTATTCTCGGTAATACCTATCATCTTTACTTAAGACCTGGTGTGGAAATTCTTCATCATTTTAATGGATTGCATCGGTTCATAAATTGGAAGAAGCCTATTCTCACCGATAGCGGCGGATTTCAAATTTATAGTTTATCTGATCTAAGAAAAATTAAAGAAGAAGGAGTTGAGTTTAAATCTCATATCGATGGTTCGTATCATTTCTTTTCACCTGAAAAAGTCGTTGATATTCAAAGATCTATTGGTTCAGATATTACGATGGTTCTTGATGAATGTGTTGGTTATCCAGCCGAATATGATTATGTAAAAAAATCTATCGACTTGACTACAAGATGGGCTGAACGTGCATTTAAACATTTTAATTCAACTTCTCCAAGATATGAACACAATCAATTTATTTTTGGAATTATTCAGGGAAGTGTTTTTAAAGATTTAAGAAAAATATCTGCTGAACAACTAACACAAATCGATTTTCATGGTTTTGCAATTGGCGGACTTGCAGTTGGAGAATCAACTGAATTAATGTACGAGATAATTGATTTCACAACCGATTTTATGCCAGATGATAAACCGAGATATTTAATGGGTGTTGGTCGACCTGAAAATATTCTTGAAGCAATTGAAAGAGGAGTGGATATGTTTGATTGTGTTATGCCAACGAGAAATGGACGCAATGCTTATCTTTTCACGAGTAATGGAGTAATCTCTATTAAGAATAGTCAATTTAAAGATGATAAATCACCGGTGGATGAAGAATGTGATTGTTATACATGTCAGAATTTTACTCGTGCTTACTTACGGCATCTATTTGTTGCAAAAGAAATTCTGGCGCTGCAATTGGCTTCTATACATAATCTCAGATTTTATTTAAATTTGATTAGTGAAGCACGCAGAATGATTCTCGAAGATAAATTCACTGAATGGAAAAAAGAAAAAGTTCAAAAAATCTCAAACAAACTAACATTAAGTAAGGAGGAAATAATTGATTAATTCAATCTTATTATTCGCACCGCAACCTGGTCAGGATCCAGGCGCAAGCATGATAAGCACTCTCATAATGTTCGCTGCTATTCTCTTGATTATGTACTTTTTGATGATCAGACCCCAGCAAAAAAGAATGAAAGAAAGAGAAAAAATGTTAAGCGAACTTAAGAAAGGAGATAAAGTTGTAATGTCAAGTGGAATCTATGGCGTTATCACTCAAATTGATGATCGAACAGTTATTGTTCAGGTTGCGGATAATGTGAAGCTGAAATTTGAAAAATCAGCTGTTACAACAGTCTTAAAAGACTAAAATTTACTTTTCGTTAAATAGCCGGGAATTTTTCTCGGCTTTTTTATTTTTAAATAAATAAAAAACTTCCTTTGAAAAATTCAGCTATGAGCTACCATTACCTTGAACATACTGCTGACATTGGAATTCAAGTCGAAGCAGAAAATTTTGAATCTGCTTTGGTTGAATCTATTTATGCACTGATAGAGTTGATTTTTGGTACTTCTTTCAAGGAACTTGATGTTCAAGAAGATTACGAAACGATTATATTTCACGGTACGGACAAAGAAAGTTTGCTGGTTGATTTACTGAATGAGATCTTATATTTAATTGATTCAAAAAAAATAATTCCAATGAAACCAGAAATTAAAATAGATAGTAATTTAAAGACAGAATTAAAATATAGGCCATTCGATTTTGATTACGATAGATATCCAATTCATCTTTATGTTAAAGCTGTAACTTTTCATCAACTTGAGATAATTGAAAATTCAAAGAAAACAATAATTAAATTTTTTGTGGATATATGATTATAGAAAAGATTACTGACTATAAATACAAAATTCCAAAAACAAATTTTCCTTTCATGCGGGTCGATGGAATAATCTACGCTGACGAGATTCTTCTTGAAGCTATTAAAAACGATAAAACAATCGAACAAATAGCAAATACTGCATCATTGCCTGGAATAATTGGATACTCACTAGGTATGCCTGATGCACATCAGGGATATGGTTTTGCAATTGGAGGTGTTGCCGCTGTTGATCTTTCTGAAGGGGTTGTTTCACCAGGTGGAATTGGTTACGATATCAATTGTGGTGTGAGACTTCTTGCAACTGATCTTGAATTTGATGATGTGAAACCAAAAATCGAGGAACTTGTTAAACAACTTTTTCATGAAATTCCTTCAGGAACCGGTAAAGGGGGAAATCTTAAATTAAGTTATCCCGAACTCGATGATGTAATGAAACTTGGAATTGATTGGGCAATTCAAAACAAATTTGCTCGACCCGAAGACAAACAATTCATAGAAGAATATGGACGCACTCCCAACGCAAATCATGATATGGTCTCGAATAAGGCAAAAGAGAGAGGACGAAATCAATTAGGAACACTTGGTTCTGGTAATCATTTTGCTGAAGTTCAAATTGTTCAGGAAATATTTGATGAAGAAACGGCTAAAAGTTTTGGCTTGCATAAAAATCAAATTGTCGTTTTAATTCATACAGGTTCTCGTGGATTGGGTCATCAAGTCTGCACTGATTATTTGAAAGAGATGGATGCTGCAATGAAAAATTATGGAATTAAAGTACCTGATAGAGAACTTGCCTGTGTTCCAATCGATTCAAAAGAAGGTAAAAGATATTTACAGGCAATGGCTGCAGCCGCAAACTTTGCTTTTAATAATCGACAACTGATAACTTATAATGTTAGAAATGTTTTCAAACGACTTTTCAAAACAGATAAAGTAAATATTGTTTATGATGTTTGTCATAATATTGCAAAGATCGAAGATCATAATGTGAATGGCAGAAAAGTTAAAGTACTTGTACATCGCAAAGGTGCGACTCGAGCTTTTCCTAAAAACCATCCAGCCTTGCCGGAAGTTTATCGTAAAATTGGTCAGCCAGTTATCATTCCGGGAAGCATGGGTACTTTTTCATATGTATTAGTTGGAACCGAGAAAGCAATGGAAGAAACTTTCGGTTCAACCTGTCATGGTGCAGGGAGAACCTTATCAAGACATAAAGCAAAAAAAATGATGAGTGCTGATGAAGCTGTTCAGAAATTGAAAGAAAAAGGTGTTTACATTCAAGGAACAACTAAATCTGGAATTACTGAAGAAATTCCCGAAGCATATAAAAATGTTTCTCAAGTTGTCGAAGTTGTTCATCAGGCTGGAATTTCAACTAAAGTTGCTAAATTAAAACCAATTGGAGTGATTAAAGGTTGAAGAAATCAATTCAAATATTTTTGTTTTTCTTTTTCTTTCTTTCCGGTTTATTAAAATCTGAAGAAAAGAAAGTTTATGTCATTAAGATTGAAGGTGATATTGATTTAGGAATTGCGCCATTCGTTCAAAGAGTTATAGATGAAGCAAACGAGTCAAAATCAGACGCAATCATTTTAGAGATTAATACATTTGGCGGGCGAGTTGATGCAGCTACTCAAATTAGAGATGCAATCATAAATTCAAAAGTTTTAACAATTGCATTTGTTAATAAAAGAGCCGTCTCTGCTGGTGCGTTAATTACAATTTCTGCAAAAAAGATTGTTATGGCGCCTGGTGCAAGTATCGGTGCAGCAACTGTTGTTGATCAAACTGGAACAAAAGCACCTGAAAAATATCAATCTTACATGCGATCAGAGATGCGTTCCACTGCTGAGAGAAATAACCGAAGACCAGATATTGCTGAAGCAATGGTTGATGAGGAAATAGTTATCGAAGATTTTCCAGAACTTGATGATTCGACAAAACTTTTATCACTCACAGCTGATGAGGCTATCAAAGTTAATTACTGTGACCTAAAAGCTTCAAGCATTGAAGAAATTCTTGATTACTTTAATCTTAAAGATGTAAAATTGATTTATGACGAACCTAACTGGGCTGAAAAATTTGTAAGATTTTTAAGTAATCCTATCGTTAGTGGATTACTGATTATGCTGGGCATTATAGGATTGCTGACTGAAATAAAAACACCAGGCTGGGGAATTGCCGGAACGATTGGTTTGATTTCATTGGCTCTATTTTTTGGAACAAACTACATTCTTCAACTCGCTAACATCTGGGAAATCCTTGTATTCATAATTGGTTTTATTCTTTTGCTTGTGGAAATTTTTTATGTACCTGGTTTCGGTTTAATTGGAATATCTGGAATTGTGATGATGATTGGTGCAATTTTCTTTAGTTTGATTGGAGATTTTCCTTCAATAACGGAAAATGAAATTTCAAATGCACTAATCCAGTTAGCTTTTTCACTTGTTGCTGCTTTTGTTGCTGTTTATCTATTGTGGAAATTTTTACCAGGAATTCCTGTGTGGAATCGACTAATCCTATCAACATCTGAAGAACAAAGAAGTGGATTTATTTCAAATCCTGATTTATCATTTCTTGTCGGAAAAACAGGGAAAACTTTAAGTCAACTAAGACCAGCAGGAATCGCTCTTATCGATGATAAAAGATATGATGTTATTACAGAAGGTGAATTCATATCTAAAAATGAGCTGATTGAAGTTATTCAGGTTATTGGAAACAAAATCTTTGTGAAAAAACATTTAAGCAAAGAATAGGACGACGCGGATCGATCTCTACTTCTTAATTTATGATTAATGATGAAATTATTTGAAACAAGTTTAAATCCATTCTATTTTTTTACCTTAATTATTTTTATATCTCATCTTCAACCTTTGTATTCCCAGTTTTTCAATAAAATTAATATTGATACAATCAGAGTAACTTCACTTGAGTTTCCAATTTTAAGTTCCGAGTTTGTGATTGATTCAATTTTGTCAGTTCAATTGATTTCTTATTCTTCAAAGAAAATTAACTATGGTTTTAGCCGCATAAATCAGACGATTAAATTTTTTGATGAAGAAATTTTATATCAAACAATCATAATAAAATACAAACCCACTTCAATTAAGCGGCAAAAATATCAAAAAAACATTCCAGTAATTATAAAAGATACATCAGAGAAACCAGTTCGTACGGTTATTCAAAAAACTCAATACAGAGATATAGGACGAGAAATATTTGGAAGCAAAGTTCAGAGAAGTGGATCAATTGTAAGAGGTTTTAGTGTTGGTTCGAATAAAGATTTCACTCTGAATTCTGGTTTAAGACTTCAACTTGCGGGTCAATTGAGTGATGAAGTCGAAATTGTTGCTGTGCTTTCAGATCAAAATTCGCCCATCCAGCCTGAGGGGAACACTCGAACACTTCAAGAAATTGACAATGTTTACATTGAGTTAAAACATAAAAACTTTCAGGGCACTTTTGGTGATTATTTTTATAACTATCGTTCCGGTACTTTTGGTTTGATTGATAGAAAACTTCAAGGATTAAAATCAACAATTTTACTTCATCCTAAAAACCATTCTACTATTGCCTATGCAACTGCCAGAGGAAAATTTAGGTCACAGCAATTTAGTGGAATCGACGGGGTGCAAGGTCCATATCGTTTGACAGGTGAAAACAATGAGAGAGATATAATTATAATTGCTGGTACTGAGAAAGTCTATATAAATGGCGAGGAAAAAATTCGTGGTGAAAATTTTGATTATACAATTGATTACTCAACAGGAGAGATATTTTTTACTCCAAAGGTAATTATCACAAATGCATCTCGAATAAAAGTCGATTTTGAATATTCTGACAGAAAGTATGAAAGAAATTTTTTCGGAACATCAGCAAACTTGTCACTATTTGATAATCGCTTTTATTTAGGAGTAAGCTATTTTCGAGAAGGTGATAATCCTTCACTGCCTATAGATGTTTCTTTAAGTGAAGAAGATAAGAGAATACTTTCCCAGAGTGGAAATGACCGCTATGCTGCATCAAAAAGTGGAATCAAATTTGTTGGAGTTGATTCAACGGGAAAACCAGCCGGAATCTATCGATTAAGAGATACTCTCATTAATGATGTGAAAGTTTACTTTTATGAGTATGATCCAGGTGGTGATTCGTCTTTTTATAATGTTAATTTTTCTTTTGTTGGTGAGGGGAACGGTGATTATGTCAGGATTGGATCGGGCAGATTTAAATTTGTTGGAAAAAATCAAGGGAATTATTCACCGATTATTTTTCTTCCAATGCCCGAATTAAAGCAAGTTGCAAGTTTTCACTCAAGACTGCTGTTTACTAAAAAATTATTTCTTGAAGGTGAGTTTTCTTTTTCATTGTTTGATAGAAATAGATTTTCACAGATAAATGATGATAAAAATAAGGGCAAAGCATACTCAGTAAAAGTTGGTATAGATTCATCGGAAATTAATTTGTTTTCGAGAGAAATTGGAAATTTTTCACTTAATTTTTATTCACGGAAGATTGAGGCAAGTTATTCTCCATTGCAAAGAATTTTTGATGTTGAATATGAAAGAAATTGGAATCTCGACTTTGTGAGTCAACCAACTGATGAAATCTTGAATGAAATAGATCTAAATTTTTTCAGAAAAAATTTGAATTCAAATTTTTCATTTGGCAATATGAGAAGAGGCAATGTTTTTGAGGCGAATAAATTTATGACCACTACTGAAACCAAAATTTTTCCAGATTTAAAAACGAGTTATTTGTTTTCAAATTTGAATTCTAAAAGTGTTTCAAGTAAATCAAATTACAATAAACAAACATTTGCGCTTTCATATGCGAAAAAATCTCTGAATCCATTCTTGAGATTAGAATATGAGAACAAAATAGATAAAAGTTCTCTCACTGATTCGACTCTTGCTTCAAGCTTCCGATTTTATGATTTTGTTTCAGGAATTATTACAGATGTTTTCCATTACATTCAAATAAATTCAAGTTTTAATTTCAGACAGGATTATTTCCCACTTTCAGGTCAATTAATAAGGGAATCGAACAGCTATATTTATCAGTTTGGATTAAAAACAAAAAACTTATCCAATGTTAGTTCATCTCTGGATTTATCATATCGAAAAAAAAATTATTCAAAAAATTTCATTGATATTGGCAGGCTTAATAATAATTCACTTGCAATAAAATATCTTGGGCGAGGTGCATTCTTTAATCGACTTTTACAATTAGACATGTATTATGAAGCAGCTTCTCAGCGATCTTCAAAGCTGGAAAGAATTTTTTTGAGAGTTCAAAAAGGGTCAGGAAATTATATTTACAAAGGTGATTTGAACAAAAATGGTATTGCTGATGAATTTGAATTTGAGCCAACTCGTTTCGATGGTGATTATATTCTTACCACTTATCCAACTGATGAACTTTTCCCTGTAACTGAACTAAAAGCAAGTGCGAGGATTAAATTTATATTCAATAATTTTAAATATTCTTCATGGATTTTTAGATTACTAAAACCAATCAGCACTGAAACTTATTTACGTATAGAAGAAAATAGTCTGGATTCAAAAGTTTCTAATATTTATTTGCTTCGTTTAAGGACTTTCAGAAATCCTTCTACAACTTTAAGAGGAAATTATCTTGTTCAACAGGATATTAATTTATTCGAGTATGATTCTGATTTTAATATTTTATTTCGAATCATTGAACGGAAAGGGTTTTCAAAATATAGCATAACCGATGAAATAAAATTCCAGCAAGATAAACTCATCAGAATTCGGTATAAACCTTTAAAAGATTTCGCAAATCAAACTGATTTAACATTCAGTAAAAATTTTTTGACTTCAACATCTTACACACTCAGAAACTTTCAAATTAAGACTTCAAATATTGCAACTAAATTCTTTTACTATCCTTTCAAAAATGTTGAAGCAGGATTTAAGTTAGAATTTGGGAATTCTCTGGAAAATCTTGCCCAGACAAAATTAATCAGCAACTCTCAACAAATTTCACTTACAATCATGTATGCACAAAGAGGAAAAATATATTTTGATGCAGAAAGAACAGAATTGATCATTAACAAAATTGATAGTTTTCTTCCGTTTGAATTGACAAAAGGATACATACCAGGAAAAAACTACCTTTGGAATTTCAGTCTTGATTATCAAATAACTGATTACCTGCAAAGTCGGGCATCTTATAACGGCAGAAAACATCCAAATCAAAAAATAATTCACACAGCAACAGCTGAAGTAAGAGCTTACTTTTAGAGGTCAATATGGGCAAAGTTGTTTCAAAATACATTGAACTTCACATTTTCAAAGTAGATAACAGAAAATTGAAATTTCTTTTACTCAAAAGATCGCCTGATCAAATATATCCGGGAATCTGGCAGATGGTTACTGGAAAAATCAAAAACAAAGAAAAAGCTTTCGAAACAGCAATACGTGAGTTGATGGAAGAAACTGGATTAGAAGTTCAGGAGTTGTATTCTGTTCCATTTGTAAACTCGGTTTATTTATTTGAAACGGATGAAGTCTGTTTAATTCCAGTTTTTGCTTGTAAGGTTAGTAATAAATCAACTGTAAAGATTTCTGAAGAACATTCGCATTATAAATGGGTAAGTGTTAACCAGGCAATCAAATTATTAGCCTGGGAAGGACAGAAAAAATCAGTTCGTTTAATTGAAAGATATTACTTAAAAGAAAGAGAAAAATTATCAAGGATTTTTTAGCTCAAAACTTAAAATTTGTAAATTCAAAATAATGTAAATTTGCGATTAATAATTAAATAATGAGGTAAAAATTGTCTATTCTCGTTGTTGGATCAGTTGGACTGGACACAATAGAAACTCCAGTTGCAAAGGTTGAAGAATCACTGGGAGGTTCAGCAGTTTATATTTCTCTGGCGGCATCATACTTTAAATCGAAAGTAAAACTGGTTGGTGTTGTCGGTGATGATTTCAATGTAAATTATATCAAATTATTAAAAAGTCACAATATAGACTTTGAGGGATTACAAATCATTAAAAACGGAAAGACATTCAGATGGGCTGGAAGATATCTGGAAGACATGAATTCGAGGGAAACACTTTTAACTGAATTAAATGTATTTAAAGACTTTGATCCGGTTCTTCCAGAAAGTTACAAAGATAGTAAGTTCATAGTTCTCGGGAATATCGATCCTGATTTACAAATCAATGTTTTGAATCAACTTAAGAACCCCAGATTTATTCTTTGTGATACGATGAATTACTGGATTGAACGGAAAAATGATTCACTTAAAAAATTACTTAAAATGATCGATGTACTTGTCGTGAATGATTCTGAAGCGAAATTGCTGGCTGGAGTTTCAAATCTAATTTGTGCAGGTAAGAAAATTTTAGAATTTGGTCCGAAGAAACTTGTGATCAAAAAAGGTGAGCATGGTGCGATGTTGATGGTGAATGATGAAATATTTTTTGTTCCAGCTTATCCAATCGAAAAAGTCACAGATCCAACAGGTGCAGGTGATTCATTCGCTGGTGGAATGATTGGTTATCTATCTCAGGTAAAAGAGGTAAATTCAGTTGAACTTAAAAAATCATTGATTTATGGAAGTGTTCTTGCTTCTTTTTGTGTTCAGCATTTCAGTGTTGATGGATTACTAACTCTTGATGAAGAAAAAATTAATCGAAGATTTAATGAGTTCATAAGGCTAACGCATTATGAGGTTTGAACGATGATTGATTCTTCGATTTCGTTTTCATCAGGCAAATTAGTGTTTATAGATCAAACCAGTCTTCCGGATAAAGAAGAATTCATAGCTACAGATAATTACGAAAGAATTGCTGAAGCCATAGAAAGACTTGAAATCCGTGGTGCTCCTCTGATTGGAATTGCGGCACTTTATGCACTTGCACTTGCAGTTAAAAAATCACCGGACTTATTCGAAGGCGCCTATAAAAGATTATTCTCCACAAGACCAACTGCTGTTAACTTATTTACGGCACTTCAGAAAGCAAGAGACTTTTTTTATTCATCAAAAGAAAGTCAAAACTTTGATGCGTTATTAAAATTTGCAGAGGAATTTCACCAGCAAGACAAAGACTTTTGTGAAAAAATTTCTCTTAACGGTGCTAAGTTTATTCGAAAAAATTTTGATAATAAAGTTAAAGTCCTTACTCATTGCAATACTGGAATATTTGCAACTGGCGGCATTGGAACTGCTCTGGGAGTTATAAAAAAATTGGTTGAAGCAAATCTGGTTGATGTGGTTTATGCATGTGAAACCAGACCACTTCTGCAAGGATTAAGACTTACTGCTTACGAATTAAAAAGTGCCGGGATAGAATATCGGGTAATCACTGATTCATCAGCAGCATTCTTAATGCAAAAAGGTCTGGTAGATTTTGCAATTGTTGGTGCTGATAGAATTGCGAAAAATGGTGATGTTGCAAATAAGATAGGCACTTATTCTTTAGCTGTTAACTGTGATTATCATTCGATTCCATTTTTTGTAGCAGCTCCTTCTACAACGATTGATCACAATATATCAACCGGTGGAGAGATTTTAATTGAAATAAGAAAACCTGAAGAATTGCTGACATTCGGTAATAAAAAAATCATAGATGCAAATTTGAATGCTTTAAACTTTGCTTTCGATGTAACTCCCAATGAACTAATCAATGCAATATTCACTGAAAGAGGTGTGTATCAGAAACCATATAACTTTGCTGTATGACTAAAATTTTAAAAGATAGAGGAATCGTTCTCAAAAGGAAAAAGTATCGAGAAACCAGTAAGCTTGTAACCATTTTTGCAGAGAAAGCCGGGAAATTAAATTTAATTGCAAAGGGCGTCCGAACACCAAGGAGCAAGCTTTCATCCATTCTTGAACCAATTAATTTTATTGAATTCGTTTATTATGAAAAACCAACTCGTGATTTGCAATATTTATCGAGTGCAGAATTTATTAATGATTTTTATTATATCAAGTCGAACTTTGAAAAACTTAAAATCTCTTTAATCATTCTTGAACTCACAAATGTTTTTTCCCATGAAGGCGAAGCAAATCCTGAATTGTTTGAACTTGTAACTAAATCACTTGAAGAATTAAATAAAAAACCTAATTCAAGTGATCTCCTTTTATTGTCATTTTTAATTGATTTATGTGAGATAGCAGGATATCCGATTTTCTCTGTCGATTGTCCATTATGTCATAAAGCAATAAACTTAAGTGATAAAGATTTTTTGTTAACCAGAAATTATGGAATAATTTGTAAAGACTGTCAGAGTTTAACCAATAGCTACATTGAATTGAATGAGAACGAAAGATTTATACTTATAAAATTGTTATCTAAACCAGAAAAGATTGAAACTTTTAATCATTCATTTAATATAAGTGACTTAAAAAAAATTCTTTTTTCAATTATGGATTTTTTGAGCTATCATGTTAATGAAATAAAAAAAATAAATTCAATGGAATTATTTTGAAACAAGGCTGGTTTCACTATAGTAAAAAGCAAAAAAATGAGGTAAAAATGGAAAGAAAAAAATTATTGTCAACTTTCTCTTTGATTTTAGTGGGAGTGGTTTTTGGAGTTGTGCTGGTAACAGGTTTTAACTGGGTGAAACCTGGTTATTCCATCTCTCAAATTGGTTCACCAAATCCTCTTGTGAATGTCTCGCAGGATGTACAAAAACTCAACGACGCATTTGTTCAGGTTGCTAATGCTGTTACTCCCACAGTTGTCTATATAGAAGTGAAAACAGATGGAAAAGTTTTTGATATTCCAGAAGATCATGATTTCTTTTTTAAAGAATTTCCCTTCTTTAAAGACCTGCCAAAACAACCTCAGGTAGGTACAGGTTCTGGTGTGATTATTTCATCTGATGGGTACATAGTAACCAATAATCATGTCGTCAAAGATGCTAAATCAATTAACGTTACACTGAACGATAAAAGAAAATTTTCTGCTGAATTGGTTAGCACTGATCCACTGACTGATCTCGCGGTAATCAAAATCGATGCAAAAAATTTAACTCCAGCTTATCTCGGAAATTCTGATAATGTAAAAGTCGGCCAATGGGTTTTAGCAATTGGTAATCCGCTTGGATTAACTTCAACTGTAACGGCTGGAATTATTTCAGCGCTTGGCAGAGGTGGTTTAAGATTAATTCAGGATAGTTATGGTATTGAAGATTTCATCCAGACTGATGCAGCTATAAATCCTGGAAATTCAGGCGGAGCTCTTGTCGATCTTTCAGGTGCTGTTATTGGAATTAACACTGCAATTGCTTCACGTACAGGTTATTATCAGGGATATGGATTTGCAATTCCAATTAATATTGTCAAGACAGTTACAAAAGATTTGATTGAATATGGTAAAGTAAAAAGAGGATACATTGGGGTTCAAATTCGTGAAGTAGATAATGCAACTGCTAAAGCACTTGGTTTAGAAAAAACACAGGGAGTAATCATTGAATCACTTGTCGAAGATGGTGCAGCAAAAGATGCTGGAATTGAAGAAGGTGATATAATTCTTTCAATTGATGGAAAAGATGTTTTCAAACCGAATGATTTACAAAGTTATGTTGCAAGTAAACATGCAGGTGATAAAGTCAAATTGAAAGTTTTTAGAAATGGAAAAACTTTTGAAAAAGAAATCACACTAAGACCAAGAAAAGAAGATGAAGCTGACACTAAACCAGTTACAAAGAAAGAAGAACGAAAAGTAGATGAATCGATTAAATCGAAGACATATAAAGAATTAGGATTAACAGTTCAAAATCTAACTTCTACTGAGTTGAAACAGTATAAAGTAGAAAATGGAATTCTTATCACTGAAGTTGAATCAATCAGCCCGGCTTATGATGCAGGCTTAAGAGAAGGTCTCGTTATCACAGAAGTGAACAAAAAGAAAATTGATTCAGTAAAAGATTTTGACGAAGAAATTTCAAAGAAAAAGGGTTCTGCAGTTTTGTTGAGAGTGAGAGATGCTCAAGGTAATGCAAGATTCGTAGGTTTAGAGATCCCTAAATAAACCCCCTAAATCCCATAAAATCTTAACGCCTCCTATAAGGTCCGGCCACCCCACCGGGCCTTCTTTATTTTAAAACTCACTTAACTTTTTTATTATCTTAGAAAAAAATTAATAAGTTTTGGTGTAATCAAATGAATCCATCAATTGTCATCCATATTGAAAAATTTGTTTTTAATGACTTTGAACAAAACACCTACTTAATTTACGATGAAATCTCGCGTGAAGCCTGGGTTATTGATCCTGGGAATTTCTATTCAGATGAAAATGATGAAATTGAAAGATTTGTTTGTGAAAATAATCTGAGGCTAACAAAAATTTTAAATACTCATGGTCATATCGATCACATATTTGGGATTTCATTCCTGAAAGAAAATTTTAATCCTGATTTTTACTTCCCTTCTCCGGATTTACCACTTCTTCAGAATGTCAAAAAACAAGCTGAAATGGTTGGAATAAATCAACCTAAAATTGTTGAACCAGATTATGATTTGCATTCTTTTCAGGAATTGTCTCTAAACGGTAATGAAGTAAAGATAATTAAAACACCAGGACATTCGCCTGGCGGAACATGTTTGTTTGTTCCTGCAATCAAAAAAATCTTTACTGGAGATACAATTTTCTTCGAGTCAATCGGCAGGACAGATTTATGGGGCGGCGATTATTCTCTTTTAATAGATAGTATTAAGAATAAAATTTTAATTCTTGATAATGATGTAGAAATTCTTCCAGGACATGGTCCTTCAACTACTATTTATCATGAAAAAAATTTCAATCCATTTTTAACCGATGGGAGGTGACAGAATGAAAAATAAAATCGAAGAACTAAGAGAAAAAATTAAGGTTGCTGAACTTGGAGGTGGAATTGATAAAATCGAACAGCAGCATAAGAAAGGAAAATTAACTGCAAGAGAAAGATTAGAAATTTTACTTGATGAAGGATCTTTTATTGAAGTTGATAAATTCGTTGTTCATCAGTGTACCGATTTCGGAATGGAAAATCAAAAAATTTATGGCGATGGAGTCGTAACTGGATTCGGTAAAATTAACGGCAGAGATGTGGCAGTTTTCAGTCAGGATTTTACAGTTTTTGGCGGAAGTCTCTCGGAGATGCATGCAAAAAAGATTTGCAAGATCATGGATATGGCTATGAAGTTAGGTATACCAATTATCGGACTTAATGATAGTGGAGGTGCAAGAATTCAAGAAGGTGTTTCAAGTCTCGGTGGATATGCAGAAATTTTTCTAAGAAATACACTTGCTTCAGGACTTGTTCCCCAAATATCAGCAGTATTAGGTCCGTGTGCAGGTGGTGCTGTTTATTCACCGGCTATTACTGATTTTATTTTTATTGTTCGAAATACTTCATATATGTTCGTTACTGGACCAAATGTTGTAAAAACTGTTACTCACGAAGATGTAACATTTGAGGAACTTGGTGGAGCTGATACTCATGCAACAAAATCTGGGGTTGTTCATTTTGTTTATGACAGCGAAATTGAATGTTTAAATGATATTCGAAAATTACTTGAGTACATTCCTCAAAATTGCGATGATGAACCTCCAAGATTCGTTTACGATGAACCTGAAAAAGATATTCCTGAATTATTAAACATCGTACCTGAAAATCCCAATCAACCTTATGATATGAAGGAAATCATAAAATTAATTCTTGACAATAATGAGTTCTTTGAAGTTCAAAAGGATTTTGCTCAGAATATAATCGTTGGTTTTGGACGAATACGGGGAATGTCTGTTGGAGTTGTCTCCAATCAACCCGCTGTCCTTGCAGGCGTACTTGATATTAATTCTTCAATTAAAGGTGCGAGGTTTGTCAGGTTTTGTGATGCTTTCAATATTCCATTGATAGTTTTTGTTGATGTTCCTGGATTTATGCCAGGTACTGATCAAGAATGGGGAGGAATAATTAGAAATGGAGCAAAACTTTTGTTTGCTTTTTGTGAAGCAACTGTCCCGAAAATAACGGTCATAACAAGAAAGGCATACGGTGGTGCTTATGATGTTATGAACTCAAAACATATTCGGGGAGATTTTAATTTTGCCTGGCCTAGTGCTGAAATCGCAGTTATGGGACCTAAAGGTGCTGTTGAAATAATTTTCAAAAAGGAAATTCAAAGTTCAAAGAATCCTGAAGAAGAATCGAACAAAAAACTTCAGCAATACATCGATAAATTTGCAAATCCTTATGTCGCGGCTGAAAAAGGCTATATTGATGAAATAATCTTTCCAAATCAAACCCGTCTGAAAGTTATCAAAGCACTTGAGATCACGCGAACAAAAGTTGATAAGAATCCACGAAAAAAACATGATAATATCCCGCTTTGAATCTTAAATATAATTTTTTCAATAAATTAGATAAGTTTATTTCAATCTTTTATTGACATTTTAATTTTAGTCAATTAAATTAAAAGTAGTTGATATTAAAAAAGGAAGAGAGTGTTCAATGAATTTTAGATTTGTTCTACCGCTTTTCAGTCTATTTTTATTTTTATCCTGTTCATCAAATAAAGAAATAATTCAAAAAAAGGAATTAGTAACTCCGGAAATAAAAAAAGATACCGCTCAGGTAAATTTTTTAATTGCTTTATTAGAGCAGGTTAGACAAACTTATATAGAAGCAATAAACTATGAAGAGAACAATCAGAAATTAAACGCTCTCTATCAATATGAAAAAGCGGTTAAATTACTAAACCAAATTTCAGATTATCCCGGTGTAGAAAATTTTACAGATTATCTTGATTTAGAGAGAACAGTAATTGAAGATTATCAGAAATTGCTGGATACGATTGAAGAAATTCCACCCGAAATCTCACTTCCAAGCTTACAAGAATGGTTAAGTAAACGAATTAATAATTTCAAGCATCCTAAATACGAAACCCCGAAAACTGTAGAAATTGGTAATGTACCAATAGAAGTAAACTCGTATGTCCAATCATTTTTAAACTTTTTTACCGATCGTGGTCGCCATATTACAGAACGCTGGCTTTCAAGGTCAGGCAAATATTTTCCAATGATGAGGAAAATTTTTGCAGAAGAAGGTGTCCCGGTTGAGTTAGTTTATCTTTCTGTGATTGAAAGTGGATTAAATCCCAATGCTGTTTCATGGGCTAAAGCAGTTGGATTATGGCAATTTATAAGAAGTACTGGCAATATGTATGGACTTGAATCTAATTTCTGGATTGATGAAAGAAGAGATCCAGAGAAATCTACCAGAGCAGCTGCAAAACATCTTAAGGATTTATATCAATCATTAGGCGATTGGTACTTAGCTTTAGCAGCTTACAATGCTGGAGAAGGAAGAATTCGAAGAGCAATTAGTCGTGTAGGATCTCAAAATTACTCAGAAATAATTTACAGTTTACCACGTGAGACAAGAGATTATGTACCTCAATATATTGCAATTACAATTATTTTTTCTGATCCTCAGAAATACGGTTTTACGGAGATTGATTATCAAAAACCTTTAGAGTATGATATTTTTTATGTCAAAGATCCATTTGATTTAAGTGCACTTGCACGTGCAGCTGGATTAGATGGTGATACTCTTGAAGAATATAATCCTGAACTGATTCAAAAATGTGTCCCGCCAAATTACCTAGGTGGTTATCCTTTGAAAGTCCCAAAGGGTGAATATGTAAAAAATCTCGCATTCAATTATGATAAAATTCCAGAATCGGCTAAGAAATCTTTTGTCTTCCACAGAGTTAAAAAGGGTGAAACACTTGGTTCAATTGCTAAAAGATATGGAACAACAGCAGAAGCAATTGCAGATGTCAATAATATTTCAAGACGAATCAAATTAAAACGAAATGCTTTATTGAAAATTCCTGTTCAGGGTAATAACGAAGATCTGGTCTTTACCTATCCGGGCACAAATGAAGAAATTGCCGATGGATTGGAAAATAATGAGGAATCAACTGAAGGAGAAGTATTGGTTGATGAAGTTCAAGTTTCAGATGAAAATACTGCCGAAAATGCAAGTGAAGAAGTATCCAATCAAGTTTCTGGTAAAAAACTTTACAGCTACAATGTGGATGGCAAGAGTCCAATCAAATATCGTGTTAGGACTGGAGATTCGCTGACAAAGATTGCCGAAATTTTTGAAACAAGAATAACCGATTTGAGAATCTGGAACGACATCCCATACGATAAAAAAATCTCCGTTGGTGATGAATTGATAATTTATGTTCCAAATGAAAAAGTTAATTTCTTTAAAAATCTGGCTAATTATTCACCAATTGAGCAGGAGACAATTAAAAAGGTTGCTGTAATTAATAATTCTGACAATACATTCGAAATGAAGAAAAAAGAGATTACGCATCGCGTTAAAAGAGGTGAAAATTTAAGTCTGATTGCTAATAAATATAATGTTTCAGTTAGCGATCTAAGAAAATGGAATAACTTAAAATCTTCTTATGTCAGAAGCGGCCAGGTATTAAAAATTTATTCTACCTTAGATTTTGCAACCAGATCGACAAGGTTATCAAAGCAACAAAATTATTACATAGTCCGTCGTGGTGAAACTTTGAGTGATATTTCAAGAAAATTTAAAATCTCCATTTCGAATCTGAAAGAATGGAATGGATTAAAAGGCGATCGAATTGTTTATGGACAAAAATTGATTATTTCACCAGATGTTGAAAATACTTCTAAGGGTGATAAAGTAAACAAAAGAAGAGTTTATCATACTGTAAGACCTGGCGAAACTTTAATTTCTATTTCGAAGAAGTACAAAATCAGTGTTGCAGAATTAAAAAGAATTAATAAAATTAGCAGCAGTAATATTAAAGCTGGTCAGAGACTTTTAGTCTATCGTTAAATCGTTCTTTTTGAAAAGCTGACAGATACAGACCGTTGGGGGTGCTTGTAAGTAATTTTACTTACAGGCTGAGATTATACCCCTGAACCTGATCTGGGTAATGCCAGCGTAGGGAAACGGTTGCCTCCTTTAATTGGAGGTGACCGTTAATTAAAAAAATCGGTAACCAAATATTAAAGGAGGAAAAAATGCGTACCTTCATTTCAATTATCTCATTTGTTTTAATTCCATTCTACTTATTCTCCCAGAATTTAAACGGTATTGTAGCCGATAAATCTTCTGGGAAGCCATTACCCAATGCAAATGTTTACATTTCGGATTTAAAGATTGGGTCTGCATCAGATCAAAAAGGGCAATTCTTAATTAACTTAAAAGATGTTCAAATACCTGATAAATTTACTGTCAGAGTATCTTACATTGGTTATAAACCAGTAACGCTTGTTCTAACTAAATCTGATTTAGATAAACCTCTGAACATTTTACTTGAGCCAACCATAATTCAAGCTCAAACTATACTTGTAACTTCATCTGTTGGTAGAGAAAATTTACTTCCAATTACTTACAGCAATGTTTCGAAATTTGAAATACAGAAGAAATACACAATTCAAGATTTTCCACAATTTCTTTCTGAATTTCCTTCCACAATAAGTTATTCAGAGAATGGAAATGGAATTGGATATAATTATCTGAGCATAAGAGGATTTGATCAAAGAAGAATTTCAGTGACTATAAATGGTATTCCGCAAAATGATCCAGAAGATCACAATGTCTACTGGATTGATTTTCCCGATTTACTTGAAGATGTTAACAATATTCAAATGCAAAGGGGTGTCAGCAGTAATTTAATTGGTGCACCAGCAATTGGTGGTTCAATCAATATTATTACTTCTCCATTCACACATAATCGTGAAATTAAACTTAAATCGGGATTTGGATCTTATAACACTCGAAAGCTTTCTATCTCCTTCAACTCTGGTTTGATTGATAACTATGCAATATATGCTCGATTAAGTAAAATTAACTCTTCTGGTTATAGAGAATATTCATGGGTAGATTTCTTTAGCTATTTCGTAAGTGTTGTTCGATACGATGAGAATGCAACAAATCAATTAAACATCTTTGGCGCTCCTATTGCGGATGGACTTGCCTATACAGGACTTCCAAAGTGGGCTATTTACAATAAAGAAGAACGAAAGAAAAACTTTTCATACTGGGAAGATGCTAACAATCAATACACATACACTATTCCGAGGAAAGTAAATGAAATTGAGAATTTTAATCAACCACATGTTGAGCTATTAAGCGATATTAATTTAACAGAAAATATTAAACTTAACAGTGCATTGTTTGCTTACTGGGGGAAAGGATTTTTTGATTACGATGGTTCCTGGGCTGATACATCTTACTTCAGAATGACATATGAAAACGGATTTTCATCATCTGCCGATTTTTCAAATGCATTAATTAGAGCTTATGTTGATAATCAACAATACGGCTGGATTCCTCGAGTTCAAATTCAGAGTGATTTAGGTCAATTTATTTTTGGATTAGAATTAAGAAGACACAGGTCACTGCACTGGGGAAGTGTGTGGTATGCTCAGGGAATTCCAGCTGGTCCAGAACAGACCTGGAGATATTATGAATACAAAGGTGAGAAAAATGTTCTTGGCGGATTTGCGTTTTATCAAACCAGATTGCTTGATAAATTAACCTTAAATCTTGAAAGTCAGTTTGTTTATAATCGTACTAGATTATTTGATGAAAAATTTATTGGTACTGATTTCACAATTAAAAACTTCTTTGTAAATCCAAAAGTTGGTTTTGTGTACGATTTCCGTCCTGATTTTAGTTTTTATGGTTATGTCGCAAATGTCTCTCGAGAACCACGATTAAAAAATTATTACGATGCAGCCGAGTCAAGTGGCGGAGAAACTCCACAATTTGAACAGGATAATTTTGGCAATTATGATTTTTCTAAACCACTTGTTAAACCAGAAAATCTTACAAACATTGAATTTGGTTTTAATCACAAATCGAATATTTATTCTGTTAATTTGAATGTATTTTATATGTACTTCAAGAATGAAATTATTAAACGAGGAATGGTTGATAGATTTGGACAGCCAAAAACTGGTAATGCAGATCAAACCACACACACTGGAATTGAAATCTCAACTGAAGTAAGACCACTCACACACTACTTCATTAATTTAAATTTTTCTTATATGAGAAATGTGGTTAATAAAGGATTTCTTTATATGAAGTATCGTGATCCAATTACAAATGACAGACGAGTTGCTCAGATTGATCTTGCTAGTAATCGAATTCCTAATTCACCTGATCTTATTTGTAATTTCCGAATTGGTTACGACAATGGTAAAGTCTATTTAAGTTTATCAGGTAATTATGTCGGTAAACAATTCACTGACAATTTTGATACTAAACTGGGAGAACTTATAGTTCGCTATCCAAGAATGGTAGATTATACGGATAATGTTGTTCCTGATTATTTTGTGATGAACTTTGATGTTAAATATAAATTTAAATTATCTTCAGTTGGTGATATAACTTTGTTTAGCAGATTCAATAATTTGTTGAACAGACTTTACGCCACTTACGGAACCGGCAGAGAATTTTTCCCTGCCGCTGAAAGAAACTTCTTTGGTGGTTTAGAGATAACTCTCTAAGTTTTTTAATCAGGATGTCTTACTTAAAAAAGTAGGACATCCTGAATATTCATATTTGTTAAATCCAATCTTTCCCATTTTACTCTCTTTCCATTAAATAATTTTAACAAGATTTAATTTTTTTTATTTTGTTATGTAAAAGCAATCGGGAAAATATGACTGAAGACGAAAAAATACTTTACGGATTTGGGGAGACAAAAAACATAGTAGCTGTTCAACAAATTTCTTCTTTTTTGGTGAGGCTTTATGTTCGTGATGGAGGTTCAATTAAATATTTAGATAAAAAGTTCTATCCTTTCTTTTATTCTTCTGCGGATATCCCTCTTAATCATTTGAACATTAAATACTGGAAAAAACAATTATCTGGTAAAGGAAAGTATAACCTTGTCTACGCTTTTGAAACTTGGTCTGATATGGTAAAAGCAGTAAGAGAATTTGCAAAACAGTTGAAATACGAAAAATCAAACTTCTCAGAAATTTCAGAGATTTACACACGCTTCGAACCTATTATTCAATTTCTAATTCAGAATGGTGAAACTTTATTCAAAGGAATGAATTACGATGACTTGAATATCTTAAGAGTAAAAATTCTGGAATATACGGAAAAATTTCCTTCATACTCGGCACAATTTAAAAATCAGGTTTTTGGAATTCTTGTCTCTGATAATAGTGGTTCCGAGAAACAATTTTTTCAGAAATCTAAATCGAGAACTGAAAAAGATATTCTGTTGAAATTTCTTTCATTCATTCAAGATTATGATCCAGATTTAATTGTTGGATACAATTTGTACAGCGAATTGGCTTATTTACTTTCAAGATATAAATTCTATGAGCTTGAATTTAAAATTGGCAGAGATGGTTCTGAACCATTTATTGATATTAATAACCAATTTAGAGTTGGTGAACAACTGATTTCAGATGTTTATGTAGCGGGGAGACAGATTGTTGATCTTTTGCAAATAATTTTTTTCCACGATTCTTATCGAAGAGAAATAGATGATTATTCGTTATGGTCAGTTGCAAAATATTATGAAATTGAAATGAGTGAATTAGAGAAAGACTTTGATATAAAATCAAAACACAAATCATTTAAGGATTTAAACGAAATTGAAGATTTCTTTCACAAGGAGATTCAATTAATTAAAACTCTGGAAGAAATAATTCTGCCAACGTATTTTTATCAGGCTCAATTCATTCCGATGAACTTTAGTCAAATTATTCGAAGCGGTGTATCAATGAAGATTGAGTTAATGATGGTTCGAGAATATTTGAGAAGACGGTACTCATTGCCAGCACCACAAATTGTGAAACAAATCTCAGGTGGTTACTCGGATATTTTTTATCGAGGTGTTTTTGAAAATGTTTTTCATGCAGATGTTGAATCACTTTATCCCTCGATTATTATTTCAAACAATATTTATCCAAAATCAGATGAATTGAAAGTTTTTCTTAGGTTAATAAATCTTCTTAAGAATGAAAGATTGAAATACAAAAAACTAAAAGAATCAGCTGTTGATCTTAAGACTCAGTCAAAATATAACTCAATGCAATATGCATTCAAAATTTTGATCAATTCTTTTTATGGATATCTCGGATATTTCAAAGGACTATTTAACGATTCAGAAAAAGCAAATGAGGTTACAATTAAAGGTCAACAACTTCTACATAAGTTGATCGAAGAGTTTAAAAAAAGAGATTGTATTGTTATCGAAGTTGATACAGATGGACTTTATGTTTCACCATTAAAAAAAATTTCAGAAGAGGAAGAGAAGAAACATGTTGAAGAAATAAATCAATTAATCCCCGAAGGAATTAATCTTACATTTTCTGGCAGATACAAAAAAATGTTGAGTTACAAGAAAAAGAATTATGCGCTTTTAACTTACGATAATCAAATTATAATTAAAGGAAGTGCTTTAATTTCAAAAAGTTTTGAAAACTTCGCATTGAGATTTATTAATCAATGCATCAAATGCATCCTGGAAGATAAACTTGAAGCAATTCCAGAGATTTATAAAAGATTAAGGGAAGATATAATTAAATTGAAAATTGATATTCGTGATCTTGCTAAAACAGAAATTCTTAACAATACTCACGAAGAATACGAAGAAGCTGTTAACAGTGGCAGAAGGCAACGAAATGCTGCTTATGAACTGGCTAAGAAATATTATGGTGATAAGTTCTATCCAGGTATGAAAATCTCTTACTATATAACTGGAGACGATCCAAATGCAAAAATTTTTGAAAACTGCGAACTGGTTGAAAATTTTAATCCAAATTTCCCCGATGTGAATACAAAATATTATCTCAAAAGGTTAGAAGAATATGTCTACAGATTCGAAGTGTTTTTTACAGAAGAAGATTTTCATTCATTGTTTCCAACTGAGGGTATGCTTAATTTTAAAACTAGACCTATGATTATTAATAAACTAATTACAGGTGAATCTTGAAAAAATTTTCTGGAAGCGTTGCTATAATTTTTATTGTGGTTTTAATTGACTTAATAGGATTCGGAATAATTATTCCAATTCTACCAAGGTACAGTGAAACTCATTTCGGTGCGAATGAAATTCAAATAGGAATTTTAATAGCTTCCTTTTCTTTTTTCCAATTCATTTCAGCGCCAATTCTTGGGCGAATTAGTGATAGAATTGGAAGAAAACCAGTAATTTCTTTGGCAATGTTTATTAGTTCAATCTCATACTTAATTTTTGCTTTCGCACCGAATTATTGGATTGCTTTGCTCTCTCGTTCATTTGCTGGAATTGGTGGAGGAAGTATTTCAGCAGCTCAAGCATACATTGCAGATGTGACTGAAAAATCGGAACGAACTAAAGGAATGGGATTAATTGGTACTGCTTTCGGACTTGGGTTTGTGTTGGGACCATTTATTGGCGGTTTACTTTCAACATACGGTTATATTGTACCTAATCTTTCAGCAGCGGGATTTTCTTTTTTAGCGTTTATTCTAACAAGATTATTTTTGAAAGAATCTTTAACTAGAGTTTCTGAAGTAAACTTAAATGAAATTAAATTTTCTCAAGCTTTCAGATTCAGCAGATATTCAAAAATTTTTTCAAATCCACTGATAGGTCGATTTGTTCTTTCTTTTTTCATAATAACTTTTTCGATTGCAAATACCTATGGTGTTATTCCAATCTTCGCATACAGATATCTGCATTTTTCTGATAGAGAGATTGGTCTTATTTATGCTTTGATAGGAATAATTGGTGTATTCTTTCAGGGTTACCTGATTGGGAAATTAACTATAATTTTTGGCGAGAGAAAAATTTTATTGACGGGAATGATTTTAATGTCGATTGGACTGGCGTTTGTTCCATCTATTGTTATTCTGAAAAACTTTGTCTGGTTTTTAATTTCAATAATGTCAGTGGGACTTGCACTGATAAATCCAACTATTTTGAGTTTAATATCAAAGCTCACATCTGTAAACGAGCAGGGAGAAATTCTGGGAATCAATCAATCAATGGGTTCATTGGGAAGAGTTCTGGGACCTATCTGGGGAGGAATTTCATTTAATACATTTGGTTATATGTATCCATTCTGGACAGCGAGCATTTTCACTTTAATAGCTCTTTATATTAGTATTATTAATTTTGTAGTTTTGAAGCATAAAAATGTTGATATTGAGACGAAATGAAAATTAAACTTGATAAAATAGAAGTTGAAAAAGTTCTTTTACTTGCTCCGATGGAAGATGTAACTGATGCATCATTTCGAATTATCTGTAAACAATTGGGTGCTGATTTAGTTTTCACTGAATTTGTTAACTCAGAGGGATTAAGAAGAGGTTCAGAAAAAACAAAACTTAAGCTTCAACTTTTTGAAGAAGAAAGACCCGCTGGTATTCAAATTTATGGTGGGAATATTGATGCGATGATTGAAGCAGCAAAAATTGCGGAAGATGAAAATCCAGATTTAATTGATGTTAATGCTGGTTGTTGGGTGAGAAATGTTGTTGGTCAAGGTGCTGGTGCTGCTCTGCTAAAAGATCTCGTTTATCTTGAAAAGTTGGTTAGCGCAATTGTTAAAACAGTTAAAGTGCCAGTTTCAGTTAAAACTCGATTGGGTTGGGATGAAAACTCCATTAAAATTGTTGAAGTTGCCCGAATACTGGAATCTTGCGGTGTGAAAATGCTGACAGTTCATTGTCGAATTCGTTCACAGGCACACAAATCACAACCTGACTGGTCATGGATTCCAAAAATTAAAGAAGTTGTTTCAATTCCTGTAATTTTGAACGGGGGAGTCTTCACACCTGAAGACGCAAAAAGAGCTTTTGAAGAAACTAACTGTGATGGTTTGATGATTGCAAGAGGTGCAATAAATAATCCATTCATATTCAGACAAACGAAAGAACTTCTTGAAAAAGGTTACTATTCTGAAATTTCACTTCAAGAACGAATTGATACTTTACTTAATCAATTAAAACTTGCAATTCAAATTAAAGGTGAGAGAAAAGGTGTAATTGAATTTCGAAAACATTATTCAGGATATTTGAAAGGATTTTTTGGTGCAGCCAAACTTAGAACTGAATTAATGCAGTATTATACTTATGATGAGATTCAAAATCATATCTATAATTTTATTGAGAGAGAAGTAAAAAATTATTCTCAAGAAATTGCAGATTAACTTGGAAAGTAAAAAACTTGCGCGGATAATTTCTGATATTTTTATTCCACCAACATTTGCAATCTTTATTAGTTTTTATCTTCCGGTGAAATTTTCCTTAAACTTCAATCAGTTCATTACAAATTTCATGCTTGTCTTTATTCCAACAGTTTTTCTGCCTGTTATATATTTTTCAATCAAAAGACAAAAGGGAGAGATAATAAATAGAGACGCAGTAATCAAAGAACAGAGAAATAATATTTATAATTTTAGTTTGATTGTTTTTTCAATTGGTTACACTCTATCAGTTTTGATAAATGCTCATCTTTTTGTTCAGATTTTTTTGTTGAATTATGCGATAAGTGTTTTTGGTGTTTCGATTATCAATAAGAAATTTAAGATAAGCATTCATTCTTTAACTGCTGCTGGGACTGGAGCATTTCTAATTTTTATTAATCCGAATTTATCAGTTTTGATTCAGATTATAACAGTAATCATAATGTGGTCTCGTGTTCGTCTTGGTGTCCATACATTAGCTGAAGTTATCAGTGGAATGATTTACGGATTCTCCTTAACTTTGATTGTAACAACTATGGTTCTTAATTATGCAACTTAAAGAAGCACTTGAACTCCTTGAACAAATTGCATTTTATCTTGAATTAAAAGGTGAAAATGTTTTTAAGATAAATGCCTTCAATAATGCAGTCAGAAATCTTTCCAGATATGATATCTCCTTAGAAGAAGCTTTCAATAAAGAAATCATTCAAAACACTAAAGGTGTTGGTAAAGCAATTGAAAATGTTCTACAGGAACTTTTGAAAACAGGCAAATCGAGTTTGCTTAATGAATTGAAGAGGGACTTTCCAGAGAGTATTTATTCGTTGACTTCAATCAGAGGACTGGGTGCAAAGAAAATCAAAAAGCTCTACGATGATTTAAAGATCTCAACCGTTGAAGAATTAGAACAAGCTTGCATTGAAAATAAGTTATCGAAAATACCTGGCTTTGGTGAAAAAACTCAAAGTTCAATTTTAGAAAACATAAGAAAAATTAAGAACTTTCAAGGAAAACTTTTATTGCATCAAGCAGACTCAATCTATGGAAAAATTTTAGAAGAGTTAAATCAATTTAAAATCAACTTAATCTCCGCAACAGGTGAATTGAGACTTCGTTCGAGAGTTATTTCAAGAGTTGAAGTTATAATTGGTGGGAATGAATTTAAGAAATTTATCGAAACTAAATTTAAAGTCGTTAATCACTACAACAACTCTTACGAAGTTCAGATTGATAATGCGCGTGTAATCATTCATGTCGTTGATGCAGATAACTTTTATTATGAACTATTTCGTACAACTGGTCCAGAAGAGTTTTTACAAAGAGTTAATTTTTACAGCCTAAAATCAGAAACTTATACATCGGAGAGCAGAATATTTAGTGCATTAAAGATTCCTAACATAATTCCACATTTAAGAGAAAATCTCTCTCTTGAATTAAAATTATATGATTTTGCTGAGTTCACTGATATAAAGGGACTCATTCATGTTCACTCTAATTATTCTGATGGTTCAAATTCAATTAAAGAAATTCATGAATATGCGGAAAAAAATGACTATGAATATGTTTTGATCTGTGACCATTCAAAATCTGCTTTTTATGCCAACGGTCTGGATGAAGAAAGATTGAAACAACAATGGAAAGAAATTGATGAGTTGAATTCAAAATCAAATCGTGTAAAAATCTTAAAAGGTATTGAGTGTGATATTTTAGTTGATGGTTCATTAGATTATGATGATGAACTCTTAAGTAAGTTTGATTGCGTAATTGCATCTGTCCATTCCAGATTCAATCTATCAAAACAAGAAATGACAAAACGAATTACCAATGCATTAAAAAATAAGTATGTAAAAATTCTTGGTCATCCAACTGGACGACTCTTACTCTCTCGTGATCCATATCCTGTAGATCTGGATGAAATTATTAATGTTGCCGCTCAAAAAGGTAAATCAATCGAGTTAAATTGTAATCCCCACAGACTTGATCTCGACTGGGAATATCATCAAAAAGCAAAATCTAAAGGGATAATGATTACGATTTCACCCGATGCACATTCGATGAGAGATTTAGAATTTGTGAAGTATGGTCTTGATATGGCTGCAAAAGGTGGCTTAGAGAAAAAAGATATCTCAAATTGTCTTTCACTAAATGAATTCATCAAAAAGTTTTGCAAAATTTAATTGAGGTTTATTTTATGGATTTAAAAAATTTTATTCGTGATGTTCCTGATTTTCCAAAAAAAGGAATAATATTCAAAGACATCACAACTCTTTTAAAAAATAAAGATGCTTTTACAGAAGCATTTAATCAATTATATAAAAAAGTTTCTAACCTAAAAGTTGATAAAGTTGTCTCGATTGAATCGAGAGGATTTATTTTTGGTTCATTGCTTGCACATAAACTTAACACCGGGTTTGTTCCAGTTCGAAAACCTGGAAAACTTCCTGCAGAAAAAATTTCAGAAACTTATTCATTAGAGTATGGAACAGACTCACTGGAAATTCATAAAGACGCTATCAGTCCTGGAGAAAAAGTTTTAATACACGATGATTTACTCGCAACTGGAGGAACCGTTGAAGCTGTATGTAAGCTTGTTGAAAAACTTGGAGGAGAAGTGGTCGGAATAGTTTTTCTGATTGAACTAAGTTTTTTAAATGGTAGAGAAAAATTGAAAAAGTACAATGTATCAACTGTGATTCAATACGAAGAGGAATAAATTGGAATGTTGTGTTCAATTTAATTAACAATATCAAACTGGAGATTAATATGAAAATAAATTATATGATTTTCTTTTTACTGATTCTTTGTATTTCCGTCTTCGGTCAGGTTTATAATTTCGAAAATTCGCTTGTTCATACATATTCAATAGTTGCAAGAGATGAAGCAACAGGTGAACTTGGTGTGGCTGTTCAATCACATTGGTTTTCTGTGGGTTCAATTGTTTCATGGGCAGAAGCTGGTGTGGGTGCAATTGCGACTCAATCTTTTGTTAATGTTTCATTTGGTCCAGAGGGATTGAAATTATTGAAACAGGGAAAAACTGCTCAAGAAGTTTTGAATGATTTAATTTCAAAAGATGAAGGAAGAGATTTCAGACAACTTGCAATCATTGATGCGAATGGCAATGTAGCCGCTTACACCGGAAAATCTTGCATAGAATATGCCGGACATCACACTGGAAAAAATTACTCTGTTCAGGCAAACATGATGTTAAATGATAAAGTCATTCTCGCAATGTCTGAAGCATTTGAAAAAACAAAAGGACCACTTGCTGAGAGATTAGTTGCAGCACTAAAAGCAGCTCAATTAGTTGGTGGAGATATTCGCGGTCAACAATCAGCTTCACTTTTAGTGGTAAAAGGAAAATCTTCAGGTAAAATTTGGGAAGATAGATTAATTGATTTAAGAGTAGAAGACCATCCATCTCCCGTTGAAGAAATTGAAAGATTATTGAAATTGTATCGAGCTTACGAACACATGAACAATGGTGATCTTGCAATTGAAAAAGGCGATGAGAAAAAAGCTCTCGAAGAATATGGTGCGGCTTGCAGAATGTTTCCTGAAAACTTAGAGATGAAATACTGGTATGCTGTCTCGCTTGTTAATATTAACAAGTTGGAAGATGCAAAACCACTTTTCAAAGAAGTATTCATGAAAGATAAAAATTGGGTTGAATTGACAAAGCGAATTGTAAAAAATGGTCTTTTGAAAGTTGATAACGAAAAGTTGATTGAAATAATTAGTCTGAAATAATAAAATGGTGACTCAATAGAGTCACCATTTTCTTTTTAAATTCAAGAATACAATAGGCAATTAGTCAAAAAGCGTTAGTGTATTTCGGGTTTCAATTTTATCAGTTCTCTTATAAACTTTTGGTTTTCCTATTTCCTGCATATCCATTGTTAATTCTATAGAAACATTTGATGAAGCACTGCGAATGCATTTTTTATTTAAATCGAAATACATTTTGCTGGAACCACTAACACGAGGCTTTTGAAATTTATATTTTATATTATTCTCGGTGTAATCAGTTTTACCAGTCGAAACAGTGGTTAACGATCCGGTAATTTCAACAAGCTTATTATTGTTCGATTCGAAAATCTTAGTCACTTTGTATGTTGCAGTGTTTTGAATATCAAAAACTGAAACAGGTGTAGAATAAGTCTTTGTCCACATTGAATCGAGATTGACTTTTTTCTCAGTCGTATTCTTCAATATCTGTTCAACAATTGGTTTTAATATTCCCAATTCAACATCTTTTTTCAATGCTAACTTTTCTTCTTCTGACGGTTTTCTTGGTGCTCCAGAAATAATTCGATTAATAATTTCATCCGAACGATAGACATCAATTACATCCCCGGTTGGAGAAACTCGTGCAGAGAAATTTACTCCAGCAAGAATTGCAAAGTTTTTAGTCTGCATTTTTGTTAAACTATCCACCGGAGGATTGGCAGCATCAAAAGTAACTTTCTCCCCATTACTTGATGAAATAATAGCTTTGATATCTTCGCATTGAATATTTAAATCCATGTTTCCATTATTTTCTTTTTCTTTTACGGTGAGTTTGAAAATATAGTCAACCTTTTGCTCAACGAATCCCGTAATTGCAGAGTCCAATAAAATTGATTGAGTATTTTTCTGATATGAAGTGAATTTATATCGAATGGTTGAATTAACCGGTAAATCGTAAAGCAGAGAAACATCTTCATTGATTTTGATTAGCTGAATATTAACTGTGTCAATTTGATTTGATGTAATTTTTTGTTCTGGTTCTTTCGACTCTTTCTTACACCCCACAACAAAAATTACAGTTAATAAAGTTAGAATAAATAGTTTTTTCATAGTTCCCTCTAATTGTACAATAAGTATTTTGTTCTTAATTGTTTGAATTCATTTAATTCGGATTCATAGTAGTTAATTATTGAATCGTAATTATTTCCATCAAGAATCATCTGAGTAACGACTTCATCACCAATTAATCGATTCATTCGTTGCACATTAATTTTAAATTGTTCAGGATAAAATTTTTGAAGAGTGCACAAGAGTGCCATTCCAAATTTCACTGGTTCGAGTGATTTGTGATCAATTATCTCAATCTTAATTCCATTACACTTTTCATTTTTATACTTGGGATTTGTGACCATACCTTTGATATCTACTGGTGTAAATTCAACAGCTGAAAATTTAAGAGATTTGAAATTAAATTTTTGAAGTTCTTCGATAAGATCGTCGCTGTCAATAAATGGAGCACCAATAGTTAAGAAGGGTGAATAAGTTCCTCTTCCTTCTGAAATATTTGTGGCTTCAAGAAAACAAGTTCCTGGATAAACAAAAGCTGCATCAAGACTGTTAATGTTTGGAGACGGATTTATCCACGAAAGACCTGTCTCGTCAAATTTCATTTCTCTTTTCCAGTTCTCCATCTCAATTACTTTAAGATTAGCTTTTTTGCCAATCTTACTTTCAATCAAATCATTATAATAAAGAGCTAACTCACCAATGGTCATCCCATGTTGAACAGGTAATGCTGCTATTCCAACAAAAGATTTTTGATTTTCTTTTAAGATTGGTCCATCAACAGTTAAACCACCTATTGGATTAGGTCTATCACATACAATAAAATCAATATCATTTTCTGCAGCCGCTTCAAGGCAAAAATAAAGCGTTGAGATATAAGTATAGAATCTTGCCCCAACATCCTGAATATCATAAATCAATACATCAATACCTTTTAACATTTCAGGTGTTGGCTTATTGATTTTTCCGTAAAGTGAATAAAGTGGAATTCCTGTTTTTTCATCGATGGTGTGATCAATTTTTTCTCCTGCCGGAGCTTCTCCACGAATTCCATGCTCTGGACCAAATGCAGCGACAACTTTTAGAGATTTAATTTTCGAGAGATGATCAATAAGATGATCTCCGTTAGGTAAAACACTTGAATGATTTACGATTAATCCAAGCTTTTTATCTTTGATCAAAGAAAAATAATCTGTTTCCAGTCTTTCATTTCCAAGTTTAACTTTCGATGATGAAGCAAGAATTTGTGAGGCAATTAAAAATAAAACCAATAGTTTCATTTATTCCTCTGCTTCCAATTTTGAAAAATTTTCCAGGCTGCAATAGTCATCCCATCCCAGATCGTATTAGAAGAAATAAGATCTTCTATTTCTTCATCGCTAAGAAAAAAAGTTTTAAATTCTTCTGTTTCATCTGGCTGTGATTTAATTTTTATAAGTTTATCGGTGAAGTATACAAAGCATAACTCATCAGCAACACCATTATAAGGAGAGAAGAAACCGATTTTAACGAGTTCCTCTGAACTAAAACCGGTTTCTTCTTCTAATTCTTTTTTAGCGTTTGATAATTCATCAAAATTATTTTCAATTGAACCACATGGAAATTCAATACTCATCAAATCATTCAAGTATCGATATTGTTCAACAAGAACATATTTCTCTTCGAACTTTGGGATTATCATCGTTGATCCAAGAGTATGAACATAATGATATTCTCTTTCTATACCATCACCGAGATCAAAAGTTTTTAGCTCATAAGACCAGTACTTATTATTAAAAATTGTTTTATGATTTATTGTTTTCCAGCGTTTTAACATTAATTAGCCTAAAAGTTCGTGTCTTGAAAAGAAATGATTTATTTCTTTAACGGCATTTGCAGGTGAATCACTTCCGTGCACAATATTTTCTTGAATACTTGTTGCATATAATTTTCTGATTGTTCCTTCTTCGGCTTTTGCTGGATCCGTCGCTCCAATTAATTTTCTGAAATCTTCCACAGCATTTTCTTTTTCTAGAACCATAGTTACACAGAATCCTGAAGTCATATATTCAACTAAATCATTAAAGAAAGATCTTTCTTTGTGTACTTCATAAAATCCTTTTGCGCTTTCCTTTGAAAGTCGAATCATCTTCATTGCAACGATTTTAAATCCAGCTGCTTCAATTTTTTCGATAACTTTCCCAATTAAATTTTTTTGAACACAATCGGGTTTGAGAATAGCTAATGTTCTTTCCACTTTTACTCCTTATTTTTTGGTTATTGATGTTTTTGATTTTTTAGTTCGTCTGTTAGCTTTAGTTGTTGGTTTTTTCTTCGAATAAAATTTTTCTAAAACTTTTTTAACAGTTATACCAATTTCTGCGGGACTTTCAACAACGGTTATTCCAGCTTTTCTCATAGCTTCCATTTTTTCAGCAGCAGTTCCTTTACCACCGGAAATAATTGCTCCGGCGTGACCCATTCTTCTTCCCGGAGGAGCGGTTCTTCCTGCAATAAATCCTATGACAGGTTTTTTAACGAATTTTTTGATGTAAGCAGCAGCTTCTTCTTCAGCTGTTCCACCAATTTCTCCAATCATAACAATTGCATCGGTGTTTTTATCTTCGTTAAATAGTTTGATGATATCAATGAATCTTGAACCAATGACTGGATCTCCACCAATTCCAACGCAAGTCGATTGTCCAATTCCAAGATCAGTAAGTTGTTTTACTGCTTCGTAGGTTAATGTTCCACTTCTTGAAACAATTCCAACTTTTCCTTTTTTGTGAATGAACCCAGGCATTATTCCTACTTTGCATTCACCAGGTGAAATTACACCAGGGCAATTTGGTCCAATCAATCTTACATCTTGGTCTTTGATCACATCATATACTCTTATCATATCTTTAGCAGGTATTCCTTCAGTTATACAAACAATAACCTTTATTCCTGCAAATGCAGCTTCGAGAATTGCATCAGTTGCAAATTGGGGAGGTACAAAAATGACAGATGTATCTGCTTTTGTTTTTTTAACAGCTTCTTCGACTGTATTGAATATTGGTACTCCGTTGAAATTTTGTCCACCTTTACCGGGTACTACACCAGCGACTACATTCGTTCCATACTCAATCATTTGAGTTGTATGGAACGAACCCTCGCTTCCAGTAATTCCCTGGACAAGTACACGAGATTTTTTATTTACAAGTATACTCATTGTTTATTCCCTATTTTATTTTTTATAATTTTTGAAAATAAAATTACTGACTTGCAAGAGTAAATCTTCTCTAAAAAATGAAGATAAAAGTTGTATTCCAATCGGTAAATTTTTTAAATCAAATCCAGCAGGAACATTTATCGCGGGTATACCAGCGAGATTTGCTGAAGTTGTAAAAATATCACTCAGATACATTGAAAGGGGATCATTAACTTTTTCACCAAGCTTGAATGCTGTTGTTGGAGTTGTTGGCATAATGATTAAATCCACTTTTTCGAAAGCATTTATAAAATCATTTTGAATTAATCTTCGAATTTTTTGAGCTTTCAGATAATATGCATCATAATAACCGGCTGATAAAACAAAAGTCCCAAGTATTATTCTTCTTTTAACCTCTGTACCAAAAAAGTGATCTCGTGTTAAAGTGTAAAGTTCTTGAATCGATTTAGGTTTTTCAAATCGTCTTCCGTATTTAACCCCATCATATCTTGATAAATTTGAAGATGCTTCTGCCGTGGTTAATAAATAATAATCTGCAATCGAATACTTAAGATGAGGTAACTCAATATTAATAATTGAGAAAGAATTTGATTCGAAAAAATCAATCAAATCAGAAAGTTCTTTTTTGATATCTTGATCAATGCCTTCAGTTAGTAAGTTGAAGGGGACACCAATTCTTAATTTTTCAGGAATATGATTGATAACTTCAGAATAGTTCTTAGTAGGCTCATTGGAACTTGTACTATCATTAGGATCAAAACCTTCAATAACTTCTAATGTCTTTGCAATTAACTCAGGGGATTTTGCAATGGGACCAATACAATCAAATGAAGATGCAAATGCAACTAATCCATATCTTGAAACTCTGCTATAAGTTGGTTTTAATCCATAAACACCACAGAATGCTGCGGGCTGACGTATAGAACCGCCTGTATCTGAACCCAAAGCTACATCACAAAAATTTTTTGCAACAGCTACAGCTGAACCGCCACTTGATCCACCAGGAACTCTTGATTCATCGAAGGGATTCTTCACATTACCAAAAGCTGAATTTTCATTAGAAGAACCCATTGCAAATTCATCCATATTGGTCTTACCAATTATAATTGCATCTTCCTGTATTAATCTATCAATCACTGTGGCGTTATAAAGTGAAATAAAATTCTCAAGAATTTTTGAACCGCAAGTAAGTTTCTTATTCTTGATGGCAATATTATCTTTAATTGCGAAAATTATTCCACCAAGCTTTCCTAATTTTCCAGATTCGTTGATTTTTTTATCAAGTTCTTTAGCCTTTTTAAGTACTTCATCTTCATAAATATCGAGGAAAGCGTTTAAGTGGTGGTTTGTGCGTATTTGTTCAAGATATTTTTGAACCTTTTTTTCAATTTCCACTTTCTAAAGCCTGAAAGAATTATTTAGTCACTGAATTCTCTTTTTTCGAATCCAGTTTATCGGGTTCCTGTTTGATTTCTTCTTCTACATCTCTCATAGCCTTCTTAAATTCTCTAATACCTTTTCCAAGTCCCTGTGCGAGTTCAGGAATTTTTTTAGCTCCGAAGAGAATTAAGACTACAAGAAGAATTAGAATTATTTCACCAGTTCCAATATTTCCAAACATTGTTATTATCCTTTCAATTTATTTATAATTGAATAGAAAATTTTTAATCCATCCGTTCTGCCAAGAATTGCTTCTCCATATCGTTCAGGATGGGGCATTAATCCGAAGACATTTTTTGTTTTATTACAAATTCCAGCAATGTTATCAACAGAACCATTTGGATTAGCTTCTTCAGTTATGTTTCCATCGTAATCACAATATTTTAATATAACCTGTTCATTTTCATAAAGTTCTTTTAATTCATCATTATTAATAAAGTAATTACCTTCTCCGTGAGCGATTGGTAATGTAATTACTTCGTCTTTAACAAATTTGCTTGTGAAAACATTATTTTTATTCGTCACTTTAAGTGGTTGATCAAAGCATTGAAATTTTAGAGAATAATTCTTTGTAAGAGTACCAGGCAACAAACCACTTTCACATAAAATTTGAAAACCATTACAAATCCCCATTACATATCCACCATTCTCTGCGAAATTAACTACTTCTCTCATAATTGGAGAGAATTTTGCGATTGCACCAGATCTTAGATAATCACCATAAGAAAATCCACCGGGTAAAATTATTAAATCACAATTTTGTAAAGAATGGTCTTTGTGAAACAAAAATGTTGTTTCAATTCCTAAAACTTTTTTGAGTAAATAGTAAGTATCGTAATCACAATTTGAGCCTGGAAATATAACCACTCCAGCTTTCATAATTTTTCTAATTCGAAATAAAAATCTTCAAGATGTGGATTGGCTAATAAGACATCACAAATTTTTTCAACAGAACGAGTAGCTTTTTCTTTATTTGTTTCATCAATCTCAAACTCTATATACTTATCCACTCTTACATTTTGAATGTTATCAAATCCTAAAGATTTAATTCCAAGTTCAATAGCTTTACCTTGTGGATCAAGGATTGTTCGTCTTCTTTTAATAAAAACTTTAGCTCTATACATTAAGTTTTTGTTTAAATAAAATTTGCTTTAAAGAGCTTTAAAGTAGTTTTATACATTGACCTGAGACAGCCAAATACTATATAAACTATGAGTAAAAAAACTATCGCTTTACCTTTTGATAAAATCGCAAGTAATAAAGCAAAAATTAAATAAAAATTTAATAGCCAGTTTTTCTTTAAACCTTCTTTTGTCAATTTTGGGAATGCTTCGTAACGAACATGACTTATCATTAAAATTCCAATTGCAACAGCTACAAACACAAAATAAAATCCGCTTTTATCAACAAAATGTAGAATTGAATTGTCATAAAAAGTTAGAATATATGAAGCAATAGTCATTGCGCCTAATGGGCTTGGTAGTCCATTAAAATGAGTTTTATCAAATCCTATCAATTGAACATTAAATCTTGCTAATCTTAACGCAGCTGTAATTAAATAAAATGCAGAAATCATTATTCCAATTTCATTAAAAGCGTAAAGTTTTATTTTATAAATCAAAAATGCTGGTGCAATTCCAAATGAAATTAAATCAGAGAGTGAATCCAGTTCAACACCAAATTCACTGGCAGAATGAGTAATTCGAGCGGCGAGACCATCAAGTGCATCAAAAATTGCGGCGAGGATAATCAAAATAGAAGCATAATAAAAATTTCCTTCTGCTGAATTTATGACAGAAAGGAAACCACAAAACATATTAAGGATTGTAAATAGATTAGGTATTATTGATTTTGTGACTTTAAATTTCATTCTTTAAAACTCAGCTAATATTGTTTCGCCTGCAAAGACTTTTTGATTGAGGTTAATTTTCAAATTCGCCGTTTTAGGTAAAAATACTTCTACACGACTACCGAATTTAATCATTCCAAACCTTTCACCTGGAGAGACTTTTTGACCCACTTTTAATTCATTTACAATTCGTCTGGCAATAAATCCAGCGATTTGAGTGAATTTAATTTTTCCAAACTTTGATTTTAAGCCAACAATCATTCTCTCATTATTTTCAGATGATTTTTCTTCGAAAGCTACAAGATATTTCCCAGGGTAATATTTGAGATATTCAACCTCTCCAGCAATTGGGATACGATTTACATGTACATTCAAAGGAGACATGAATATGGAAATTTTGAAACATTCAGAGTTCAAATATTCTGAATCAAAAGTTTCTCTTATAGAAATAATTTTTCCGTCAGCTGGGGAGATAATGAGATTCTCACCTTGAGGTGTTTTCCTTTCTGGATCACGAAAAAAATTAAGCGTAAATCCAATAAGAAAAAGGCCAATCAAAACTAAAGCGTACTTAAGGATTGCGTTTGATAGGAAGGGTCCTATTGCAATCAAAACTAAAGATATAAATATAATTAGTCCTACTGTGAAATATCCATATTTAGTTAACATATTGTACTAATATATCAATTTTTGAAAGTTCAAAAAAACTTGTTTCAATTTTGAGGGTGGTTGATTATCGAATATTAGTTCGGTTGAATTTGAAATTGGTTTTAAAACAAATGAGTTAAACTGAAAAATAGTAGCAAGAGTAATTTGATTATTATACTTTCCAAATTCGAGAAACAGTTCTACTAAATCGTAATCTCGTCTTTCAAAATAAGATTTCAAAATCGCATTTATTTTTGATGATAGTTTAAAAATTTGTCTCGAATCATCCAGACTTAATAGCTTAAAACTCAATAAATGATATTCATTTAATGGAAATTTAGTATCTTTTATATGATAAATTTCAAAAATTGGTGCTGGCAGTTTTTCATAAACCGGGTAGTTGAAAATTTTTGAAAGAGTTTTTTCTGAATAATTTAATACACGTACATAAAGTGGAAGTGGTATAAAATTTTTGAAGATTACCGAACATTGATCAAAATTTGGTTCAACAAAAACTGTTGGGATATAATAACTCTGAAGTAATTGATTGATGTGAACAGTACATAACAAATTAACTTCTTTCACACCATCTATTTTTCTAATTTTCTTTTCTGTCTCAATTTCGTCTGTAAATTTTACGATTAAAAGGTCTGGAATATTATGACTAATGATTTGATAGCCCGTTTTTGTTTTAAATTGTTCGATTAATCTTCTAGAGTTTGATCCCATATTTCCTCTCGGTTAGTTTTAGATTTATTAAATAATATTTGAATAAAAAATCATTGATTTAACTTATCAAAATTGGACTCCTTTGTCAATTTAGTTCAATTTGAGAAATTTCAGAATTTTAGTTTTCGAATTCTATTTCTAAGACGAAAAATGAACAAGTACTAATTGAAATTTTCCGAACTTTAAATATCAGTCACCATTCCTGAAAAACCTTCAAAAATAGCAAAAAAACGCAATTTTACTTGTTTTTCAGGAAAAGTTGGATTATATTCGAGCGGCTTTTTCTATGTTTTGACAATAAAAATTGAGGAGAAGATGAAACCCAATTTAAATGACTTACTTAAACAGGTTCAAAAATTACAGGCTGATTTTGAGCAATTTCAAAAGGAATTTGCAGAGAAAACATTCGATTATGATGCTGGTGCGGGTGCTGTTAAAGTGACAATTAATGGAAATAAAGAAATTTTATCACTTGATATTAATCCAGAAATTATTAATCCCAACGAAAAAGAAATTCTTGAAGATCTGGTTATTGCTGCAGTGAACAAAGCAATAAAAGGAGTTGAACAGGTCTATCAGGAAGAAGTACAAAAACGAACAAAAGGAATGATTCCACCGGGAATAAATATTCCAGGGTTTTAATGTTAATTGCAGAACCTTTAGAAATAGCGATTTCAGAACTTAGCAAATTACCAGGTATTGGTCGAAAAACTGCTTTGAGGTTGTCTCTTTTTATTTTGCGTCAACCTAAAGAAGAAATCGAACAGTTAATCAAAGCACTTGAGGGCTTGAAAACGAATCTTAAGTTCTGCCAGGAGTGTTTTAATTTAACAACCGAAGATGTTTGTAGAATTTGCTCAGATCCGAATAGAGATAAAAAATTAATTTGCGTTGTTGAAGATATTAATGATGTTATTGCAATTGAAAAAACAAATGAGTACAAAGGACTTTATCATGTTCTTGGAGGTGTGCTCTCACCACTCGAAGGCGTCGGTCCAAATGAATTAAAAATAAAAGAATTGGTGCGAAGGATTGATAATCTTAATCCATCAGAAATAATTCTTGCTTTGAATCCAAGTACAGAAGGTGAAGCAACATCTCTTTATATTGCTAATTTTTTGAAAGATAGAAATTTAAAAATCACCAGAATTGCAAGAGGAATTCCTATTGGATCTGATTTAGAATTTGTTGATGAAGCAACTGTGATCAGAGCACTTGAAGGGAGAATTCAAATTAAATGAAGAATATGAAAGATTGGTACAAGCACTGGTTTAATTCAAATTATTATCTTCTGATTTATAAAAATCGTAATGAAGCGGAAGCCAAAGAATTTGTTGATTTAATTCTAAATAATATTCCCGTAAAAAAGGATTGGTCTATTGTTGATTTTTGTTGTGGATACGGAAGATTGTGTAATTTTCTTGCAAAGCATGGTTTTGAAGTAACAGGAGTCGATTTTAGCGAAATATTTATAAACAAAGCAAAGATGATTGCAGAATCTGAAGGTTTGAAAGTTAATTATATTAAATGCGATATCAGGAAATTTAATCAACCGGAAAAATTTGATCTTGGAATAAATTTCTTTACAAGTTTTGGTTACTTTAGTAATGAGGAAAACGAATTAACTTTTAAAAATTTTACCAATTCTATTAAAAATGAAGGATGGTTAGTTTTAGATTACTTAAATGTTATTAATCTGGAGAAGAATTTAGTCCCGTTTGAAGAATTCTATTTGGAACATCGAAGAGTTTTCATATCAAGAAAAATTGAAAATGACAGAGTAATTAAAACAATTACCATTGAAGACAACAACTTAAGAGAAACATTTGTAGAATCTGTTGGACTTTATGATATAAACTATTTCATGAAGCTTTTTACCGAGAATGGTTTTAAAATTCTAAGCCTATTTGGTGATTATTCAGGAAATGAATTTAATTCAAACTCACCACGTTTAATTATAATTTCTCAGAAGAAATGAGATTATTAATTCAATTATTTCTTTCTCTAATGTTTTTAGGCTGTGGTTTATTCACTACACGTGAGCCAGAAAATCCAGTTCAATCAAGAGATACCTGGATACCAGCAACCACAGTTGATTTGCTTCTTGAAAACTTAAAGAGTGCATTGAGCGAAAAATCGACGGACAATTATCTCCGTTGTTTTGTTGATTCAACTTTGACTGGTAACAAGTTCACATTCATTCCAGCAACAGAAAGTTTTGCAATCTATTTAAATATATTTCTGAATTGGAATTTATTAAGCGAACGAAACTATCTTGAAAATCTTAGATCAAAATTAAGAGACGGAAGTTCAATCACTCTCTCTCTTTTCAATGATACAAGAGGGACAATTCAAGCTGATAGTATGGTTTATACTTCGGACTATTTATTGATAGTTGATCATACAATTGAAGGATTTCCAAAAGAATTTGAAGGTCATCTACAATTTACGCTTTTTAGAAACCTAAAAGGTGAATGGTCAATTGTGACTTGGAAAGATTCAAGAAGAACTCAAAATTTAACCTGGAGTGATTTGAAAGGGAGATTCAGCTATTAAAAAGAATTTCCTATTAATCCTTTTATCAAGTTTCTTAGCTGGTTGTTTAAATCCATTTGCTCCAGCATGGGATGAGAATAAGGAGTTTTCATCGGGATTGATTTCCGATCAAACTGATATAGAAGGTGTCTTCAAAAACTTTCATTATGCTTATACTTTCAAGGATACTACAATTTATGGTGGGCTTTTAGCTGATAATTTTGTCTTTATTTATCGTGATTATGAAAATGGATACGATGTTTCGTGGGGTAGAGATGAAGATGTGAGAATTACTTCTTTACTTTTCAATAGTGTTCAAAAAGTGGATCTGATATGGAATAATATTGTTTCGAGTTCAATTGATTCGATGCAAGCAATTGTGATTCGTGGTTTCAATTTAACATTCACTTTTAATCCAACTGATATAATTCGGGTGGATGGAAGAGTTAATCTAACACTGGAAAAAAATTTAGCCACCAATAAGTGGTTAATTACACGGTGGCGGGATGAGTCAAATTTTTAATGAGGTAAAATTATGCAAATAAAATTTGGAACTTCAGGTTGGCGGGCAATCATCGCCGATCAATTTACTTTTGATAATGTAATTCTTGTAACTCAAGCTATTTGTGATCTCTTAAAGAAAAACAAAGAGACACATGCTGGAATTCTTATCTCCAATGATACCAGATTTCTTGGAGATGAGTTCAAGAAAATAGCTGCTCAAGTAGTGGCTTCAAACGGAATAAAAGTCTATATCACTGAACGGGATACACCCACTCCTGTTATTGCCTTCGAGATATTGAGAAGAAAATTAAATGGTGGTATTAGTTTCACAGCAAGTCATAATCCACCTAAATATCAGGGATTAAAATTTTTTGGTTCTCATGGTGGTTCTGCTTTCACCAAAGATATACAATGGATTGAATCAAGATTAAAGGCAAAAAAAGTAAAAGTCGCCAAACTTCAGAGTTATGAGACGCTTGTTGAAAAGAAAAAAATTGAAGTAATCAATCCACGAAGAAACTATCTGAATTACCTTGGTGATTTAATTGATATCAGAGCGATTTCAAAAGCAAAACTAAAATATGCCTACGATGCAATGTACGGAACTGGCCGTGATTATCTTGATACTTTTTTGATTGAATGTGGTTGTGATGTTAGAACATTGCATCATTATGCTGATCCAAATTTTGGTGGACTCGTACCTGAACCAACTCCAGAAAATCTGACAGAGCTTCAACAAATAGTTGCTAACGAAAAACATTTCTTTGGAATTGCAACCGATGGTGATGCTGATCGATTTGGTTTAATTGATAAAGATGGTTCTTACTTTGATGCCAATTATTTCTTGCCTGTTCTATTGAAATATATTCTTGAAACAAGACCTAACTGGTCAGGAAGTGTAGTTCGTTCACTTGCAACTTCTCATCTTCTCGATATTGTCGCATTTAAAAACAAAATTAGAGTTCATGAAACTCCAGTTGGATTTAAGTACATTGGTGAGATAATGACAAGAGAAGAAGTTTTATTAGGAGGTGAAGAAAGTGGTGGATTGACTTTCTTTGGGCACATTTTTGAAAAAGATGGAATTGCTGCCTGTCTCCTGGCAATAGAAGTAGTTGCAAAGACTGGTATGAGTTTGAAAGAACATCTTGACGAAATTTATCATGAATATGGAATGAGAGTTAACCTGAAAGAAAAAATTCAATTGGATGAAAAGATTTATTCAAAACTCCAAAAAGTCTTGAAAGGCCAACCTTTGAAAAAAATTCTTGGCAAGAAAGTTATCAAGACCGATGTTAGAGATGGTTTGAAGATGATCAATACTGAGGGTGATTGGTTGCTAATCAGATTAAGTGGAACTGAACCAATTGTCAGACTCTATGCTGAATCAAAATCTCACGAAAAAGCTGAAAAAATTCTCGAAGAAGCAAAAGCTTTAATTTAATGAGGCTTCTATTTTTAATTAAGGAAAGTCTGTCAGGATATAGGAGATATAAACTCTCCTTCTTCCTGACAGTTTTCACTATTTTTATTGCTTTAAGTTTAGTGGGTATTTTTTCCTATCTTTTTATAAATGCCCAATTACTTGTTAAAGATATTAGGAACAGGGTTCAGGTTGAAGCATTTTTTTATAATTTTGTAACAGCAACACAAGTTGATAGTTTATTAAAAAATCTTAACAAGTTTGAAGGCATTTCAAAGATTACATATATTTCTAAAGAAGAAGCAAAGAGAAAATTTTTAAAAGAAACTGGTGTTGAGTTTCAAGAAATTTTAAGCTACAATCCACTTCCTGCTTCAATCACTATTGAAATTAATCCAGATTATTTGAACAATGCTTATGTTAATTCATTAAAAGAATATTTATTAAAGACTAACCTCATCTCAGATGTAATATTCAATCAAGAATTTCTGGATGAAATCATCTTAAAGACTTCAACATTTCAAAAGATTCTGATTGTGATTTTTGTGATAATTTCTACCTCAACAATTTTATTAATCTCAAACACCATTCGACTCGCCATGCAGAATAAAATAGATGTGATCAACACAATGAGATTGGTGGGGGCTACGCATTTATTCATTGAACTGCCATTTTTGTTTGAGGGAATTCTTGTGGGGTTTTTAGGAGGACTCTTTGTTGCTTTATTTATTTATGGCTTGCATTTCCTTCTTGGTAAAATTTTAATAATTAAATTATTGATTACTAAAAAGACGCTTCTATTAATTTTATTTGGGGTTGTTTGGTTAGGGTGCGTTCTCGGTTTCTTCGGTAGTTTCTTCACAATTAAAAAGTTTCTAAAACAAAGTGCTTTTCCCAAATAGAATTTTGCTTTCATTTTTATTAATATGTTTTAAGATAAATTCATTTTGTTAATTCATAAAAATGACAGAAAACTACAGCTTTGATAAAGAAAGAATAATTAATCAATTAGAATTTCTGAATGTTTTAAGTGAAAAATTTACAGGAGAATTTTCTCCTGAGTTATTCCTAGACATTTTTTCTCGAGTGGGTAGTTTTTATAAAATCAAAGGAATCTATTTTGTAAAATGCTTCGGAGTCAATTACTGGGAAGTAAAAACTCAATGGACTACTGAAAAACAATTGTTAAAACCTCACATCAGTGGAAACTGGGAAAACCTGATAAATCTTTATTCTTATCTATCAACTGGAAACGAAGTCACCGATGATGTTGCAGAATACTCTTCTGAATTGACGAAATGGAAAAGTTATTTCAATGCAGCAAACATTTTATTGATTCCCTATTTAGTTGACAAAAAACTACAATCAATTTTTGTATTAAAAGATGTCGAAAAAAAGTTTTTCCATAAAGATGAAATACTGGTTCTAAAACAGTTCTTTTCTTCTTTGATGAAGATTGCAGAACTCCACGAAAAAATTGATTTTTTGAGAAACACTAATTTAGAGTTAAGAAGGGAGTTCGAATCGTTTAATTTAATTTATAATCTGATTCCTGCTTTGATTGTTCAGAAATCAGAAAAATTGAGATATGAAAATGTAAATGAAAACTTTTTGAAGTTTGTCGAGAAGAAAAGATTTGAAGTAATTGGAAGTTCTGATTTTGAAATTTTTTCGGAAGTAACTGCTCAGGAGTTAGCAAAGTTAGATCTTGAAACAATTGAAAAAGGTATTCCTTCAACCACAATTCAGGAATTAAAGTTTAACAATAAAAATTATTATTTCATATTTCATCGAGTTGTTTTTACAGACTCGCAAACTAATCTAAAGCATCTTCTTAGTGTTGCAGTAGATATCACCGAAATCTTTGAAGCTAAAATTCAATCTGAAATAGCCAGTAAAACCAAATCAGAATTTCTTGCAAATATGAGTCATGAATTAAGAACTCCTCTTAATAGTATAATTGGTTTTACTGAACTCCTTCTTCAGGATAAGTTAACATCAGAACAAAGAGAAATTTTATCTAATATAAGGCAAAGTTCCTATTCATTACTTGAATTAATAAATGATATTCTTGACCTAAATAAAATCGAAGCAGGAAAGATTGAACTTAACCCGGTTCCTATAAACCTTTACGATATTCTCAATGAAGTAAAAAATCTTTTCAAAGAAAGGTTTGAATCCAAAAATTTGAAACTCGAAACGGAAATTCACAAAAATGTACCTGAATCTATCATTGTTGATCCTCTTCGACTGAAACAAATTCTGATTAATCTTATTGGTAATGCTTATAAGTTTACTGAAAAAGGAAGAGTAAAAATTAGCGTAACAAATTTATATTCTACAAAAGAAGTTGGCGAAGAAGTTCAATTAAAATTTTCAGTAGAAGATACTGGAATCGGCATTCCAAAAGATAAGCTCGACTTGATTTTTGAGGCATTCACACAGGCAGAAAAAGATACAAGTCAAAAATTTGGTGGAACTGGTCTGGGGTTAACTATTTCAAAAAGATTTGTTGAATTAATGGGAGGAAAAATTTTTGTTGAAAGTGAGGTTGGAAAAGGTTCTACATTTAGCTTTATAGTTCCAGTCGTGGTTTCTGAACCGGTGGAAAAATTGGATGTCGAAAAGAAAGAAGAAATTACGGGTTTGAAAGAAAAAACTTCACTGCTTGTACTAATTATTGAAGATGATCTTGAAACTGCAAAAATGTTTGAAAAATATTTGCTCAGTAAAGATTTTAGATTACTGATCTCTCAAACTGCAAGGGATGGTTTACTAAATGCTAAGAAATATCATCCCGATTTAATTTTGCTTGATATATTACTTCCTGATAAAAGCGGATGGGAACTTTTGAGGGAATTAAAAACTGATGTTGTAACCAAATCAATTCCAGTTATAATTTGCTCAATTCAAAAAGATATTGATCGTGCATTTTCTTTAGGTGCAATTGATATTCTCGAAAAACCAGTAAATGTTAATAAGCTCCAGCAAATCATTCAGAATTTGAAAATAAGTTTTGACAAAACCGATAAAATTGTTGTTGTAGATGATGATGTAAATATTCTCAAACGCATTGATCAAATTCTTACCAGTCATAATTACAATTGTGAATGTTTCAATGATCCTGAAATAGCTTTAGCTAAACTTCAAGATAAAAAACCGCCAGCACTTATAATTCTCGATCTAATGATGCCCAAGATGGATGGTTTCCAGTTTTTAACTGAAATTAGAAAAAACCAAAAATTTTCATCAGTACCAGTTGTTATTTTGACTTCGAAGAAATTGTTACAGGAAGAAATTGAGTTTTTGAAAGAACGAACAACAGAAGTTTTCACAAAAGAAACATTTCAAGAACAAACTTTTCTTAATACACTCGATTCAATCTTAGAAAAGATTAAAAAAGCGAAAATATCAGTTGAGGTTCCAAAAGTAGAAATTGAAATATCTTTAGAGAAACCAACATTACCGCCATTAAATGTTTTGTTAGTCGAAGATAATCTGATGAATCAAAAGTTCATGTCGCACATTCTTAAACGATTAGGATTCAGTTTCGATATTGCAATTGATGGAAGAGATGCAATAGAAAAAGTTCAGAAAAATAAATACGATTTGATACTAATGGATGTTCAAATGCCTGTTATGGATGGACTCGAAGCAACAAGATATATCAGAAACGAACTTAAAATGAAGGATATTCCCATTATTGCTTTAACAGCTCACGCAATGAAAGGCGATAGAGAAAAATGTATCGAAGCTGGCTGCACGGGTTACATAACTAAACCAATCGATCAACAAAAATTGGTATCAGAGATTATGAATGCAATTAAAACAACAGAACCAAAATATGAAGAAATCAGCCCCTATTTTCAGGGATTTTCCAGAGAAGAAATTATTCAATTCAGAACTGATTATATTGAATCAATGCGGAAAGAAGTCGAAGAATTGGATAAAAAACTTTCACCAAAAGAATTTGAAGCTTTTAAGTTTTTTGGTCACAATATTAAGGGCAATGGAGTTGCTTACGGTTTCCCTGAAATTTCTAAATTTGGTGCCAGAATTGAAGAAGCTGCAATAAATCAGGATTATCCTGAACTTGTAACTGTCTTCAATGAATTTAAATCATATTTAGCGACAGTAAAAATATAATCTGAATTTTTACTTTCTTTAATTTTCTTCGAAAATTTGAGATTTCGACCTCCCTTTTGTATCTTGCATATGTATGATTTATTCTTATAAATTAAATACTATTAATTCGATCCTTCCTGATCTCTAATTATAACTTAAATTAAAGGGTAAAAATATGTGTGGAATCGTTGCATACACTGGTTACAGACAAGCTATACCTGTTTTAATTAATGGGCTTAAAAGGCTGGAATATAGAGGTTATGATTCTGCGGGTGTTGGTTTAATTGATAAAAAAAGAGTTACGGTCATTAAAGCATCGGGCAAAATAAGTTACCTCGAAAATCTTCTGCGAGATGTTGACATCGATGCCAGAGTTGGAATAGGTCACACAAGATGGTCAACTCACGGGGCACCAACTGACTATAACGCTCATCCCCATACTAATGGAAACAAAACAATTGCAATTGTTCATAATGGTATCATCGAAAATTACCGTGCATTAAAAACCATGCTTAAAGAAATGGGCTATCAGTTTGCCAGTGAAACTGATAGTGAAGTCTTCGCACATTTGATTTCTTACTTTTACGAAAAAGAAGAAAATCTATTTAACGCTACAAGACTCACACTTCACGAAGTAGAAGGTGCTTATGGACTATGTGTATTATCTTCAGAAGAACCAGATAAAATTATTGCAGCTCGAAAGGGAAGCCCTCTAATAATTGGTGTTGGTGATGGAGAACACTTCGTTGCCTCTGATGCACCTGCAATTCTTGAATATACAAGTAATGTAATCTTTTTGGAAGATGGAGATATTGCAGAAATCTCCAAAGACAAATTTGTGATTCGAAGTTTAGATAATCAGATTCTCAACCGTGATATCGAAAAAATTGAAATGGATATCTCGACCATCGAAAAAGGTGGTTTCCCTCATTTCATGCTTAAAGAAATTTTTGAACAACCTGAATCGATTCAAAATTCTATTCGAGGTAGAATTAATTTAAGTGCTGGGAATGTTAAACTCGGTGGACTTGAACCTGTTCTGGATAGTTTACTTGAAGCAAAAAGACTTATTCTAACCGCATGTGGAACATCCTGGCATGCAGCTCTGGTTGGTGAATACATGTTAGAGCAGTACTCTGAAATACCTGTTGAAGTTGAATATGCATCAGAGTTTCGTTATCGAAATCCTGTTCTAAATAAAGGTGATGTTGTTATTGCAATCAGTCAATCTGGTGAAACTGCTGATACATTAGCAGCAATACGAGAAGCAAAAAAAAGAAATGCAATGGTTCTTGGAATTTGTAATGTTGTTGGTTCATCAATTGCAAGAGAAACTCAAGCAGGAGTTTATATCCACGCTGGACCTGAATTGGGTGTTGCTTCGACAAAAGCTTTCACTTCTCAACTTGCTGTTTTAGCTCTCATCTCAGTCTTATTGGGAAGAAGAAAGAATTTACCATTTTCATACGGTGAGAAGATTTGTCAGGAGCTTTTGAGTTTGCCAGGAAAAATTCAGCAGATTCTGGATCAACATGAATACATCAAATCAATTTCAGAAAAATATGTTGATGCGAAAAATTTCCTTTACCTGGGTCGTGGATACAACTTCCCTGTTGCTCTCGAAGGTGCATTAAAACTCAAAGAAATTTCCTATATCCATGCAGAAGGTTATCCAGCCGCTGAAATGAAGCATGGACCAATTGCCCTTGTCGATGAAAATATGCCTGTTGTTTTTATTGCAATTAAAGATTCGACTTATGATAAGATTTTATCAAACATTGAAGAAGTTAAAGCTCGAAAAGGTAAAGTAATTGCAATAGTTAGTGAAGATGATAAACAAATTAAGTCAATCGTTGATTTTACAATTCCAGTTCCGAAAACAGTGGATTTACTTTCGCCAATACTCACAATCATTCCATTACAGCTAATGGCATATTACATTGCTGTCGCAAAAGGTTTGAATGTTGATCAACCAAGAAATCTCGCAAAAAGTGTAACTGTAGAATAAAAATTGGAGGTTCTATGCCTCGTAAAAGAGTTATCATTATGGGTGCAGCAGGCAGGGATTTTCACAATTTCAATGTATTCTTTAGAGATAAAGAAGAATATGAAGTTGTTGCTTTCACTGCCACTCAAATTCCTAATATCGATGGTAGAATTTATTCACCTGAACTTGCTGGCAAACTTTATCCCCAAGGGATAAAAATCTACCACGAGGATGAGTTAACAGATTTAATTAAAAAATTTAATGTTGACGAAGTTGTTTTCGCCTATTCAGATGTAACTTTTGAACATGTTATGACAAAAGCATCGGAAGCAAATGCCGCAGGTGCAAGTTTTACTCTCTTAGGATTGAACCAAACAATGTTAAAGAGTTCTAAACCAGTTGTCGCCGTTCTTGCAGTAAGGACTGGCTGCGGTAAAAGTCAAACTTCAAGGCATGTTGCAAATCTTCTGAAAAATGCAGGGAAGAAGGTCGCAGCCATAAGACATCCAATGCCTTATGGTGATTTAAATGCCCAGAGAGTTCAAAGATTTGCTTCGATAGAAGATTTACATAAGTACAATTGTACAATTGAAGAAATGGAAGAATATGAACCGCACATTGTGAATGGAACAATTGTTTATGCCGGTGTTGATTATGAAAAAATTCTAAGACAGGCTGAAAAAGAAGTCGATGTGATTTTATGGGATGGCGGAAATAACGATACTCCATTCTACAAACCAGATTTAACCATTACACTTACAGATCCATTACGACCAAATCACGAATTAAAATATTATCCCGGTAACACTTCCTTAAGGATTGCTGATATAGCCATCATTAATAAAATTTCATCTGCAAAGAAAGAAGATATCGAAACAGTTAGAAATAATATTAAAAAAGTAAATCCAAAAGCAATAATTGTTGAAGCTGATTCTCCAATCGAGGTAGAAGATCCTGAATTAATTAAAGGAAAAAGAGTTCTTGTTGTTGAAGATGGTCCAACATTAACTCATGGTGAAATGAAATTTGGTGCTGGTGTTGTTGCTTCATTGAATAACGGAGCAAAAGAGTTGGTTGATCCAAGACCATTTTCAGTAGAATCCATTCAAGAGACCTATCGTCACTATCCAGAAATTGGAACTCTATTGCCAGCAATGGGCTATGGTCAAAAACAGATTAAGGATCTGGAAGAAACAATTAACCGTGCTGATTGCGATGTTGTGGTGATTGGAACTCCAATTGACTTACGAAGAGTAATCAAAATAAATAAACCTGCAACGAGAGTAAGATATTATCTGAAAGAACTTTCTTCACCAAAGATTGAAGACATCTTAAAGGAAAAGGGAATCATATGAAAAAAATTGCTGTTGTCGCTTTTGGTGGGAATGCAATTTTAAGAGGTGATCAGATTGGAACTATCGAAGAACAAGAAAAAAACACTTACGAAACCTGTCTTGATATTATTCCGCTTTTGGAGCGAGGTTATGAATTAATAATTACTCACGGCAATGGTCCAGTTGTTGGAAATATTTTGCAACGAAATGAAGCAGGTTGGGAATTATACAAAATTCCGAAAATGCCCCTTGATATTTGTGTTGCTGATTCAGAAGGTGGAATGGGATATATGATCGAAATGCAAATGATGAATGCATTGAATTCAAAAGGACTGAAAAAGTCAGTAGTGACTTTGATTACTCAAGTTGAAGTTGATAAAAACGATCCAGCCTTTAAAAATCCATCTAAACCAATTGGGAAATTTTATTCTGAAGCTGAAGCGATACAATTTCAAAAAGAACATGGCTGGGTGATGAAAGAAGATCCAAGAAAAAGAGGCTGGCGAAGATTGGTTCCATCACCGAAACCAATCAATGTGATTAAAAAAGATTTAATTAGACAATTAGCTGATGAAGGTCATATTGTTATTGCTTGTGGTGGTGGAGGGATTCCTGTTTATCGTCATCCCGATGGAAATCTCGAAGCTATTGAAGCTGTGATTGATAAAGATCTTGCTTCAGCTTTACTGGCAAAACAAATTAACGCAGACGCTTTTTATATTTTGACTGATGTACCTAAGGTCTATATTAACTTTATGAAACCTAATCAAATTGATCTGGATGAAATGTCTACATCTGAAGCAAGAAAATATCTTGAAGAAGGACAATTTCCTGCTGGTAGTATGGGACCAAAAATTGAAGCAGCAATTGAATTTGTTGAAGCCACTGGCAAGGAAATGATTATTACTGATGCGAGAGAATTGCATAATCCAATATGTGGAACAAGAATTTATAAAGGTTAAAAAATAAGGGAGTCTTTTTATGGCAGTTAATATGAAAGGTAAAAGTCTAGTTGAAATTCAAGACTTAACTCTGGAAGAAATCTATCAAATTTTTGAATTAAGCTCTTCGCTGAAATTAAAATTACTTTCAGGTGAACCTCATCAACTTCTTGAAGGAAAAACTCTCGGAATGATTTTCGCAAAACCATCAACAAGAACAAGAGTTTCTTTTGAAGTTGGAATTTATCAGTTAGGTGGAATAGGAATGTATTTCGGACCGAACGATTTACAGCTTAAAAGAGGTGAAACGATTACAGATACAGCGAGAGTATTATCCCGTTACTTGAATGGAATAATGATTAGAACATTCAGTCATCAGGATGTGATTGATTTAGCTAAATATGCATCAATTCCTGTTATAAATGGATTGACTGATTTGCATCATCCCTGTCAAGTATTGGCAGACTTATTTACCATTCTCGAGAAGAAAAGAAAATTAGAAGGTTTGAAGCTCGCTTATGTTGGTGATGGAAACAATATGGCTCACAGTTTACTTCAAGGATGCTCGAAGGTAGGAATGGATATATCTATTGCTTCACCTAAAGGATATGAACCATTGAAAGAAATTGTTGAACAGGCAAAAGAAAACGCGAAGTATTTTAATTCGAAAGTTGAAGTGTTTGAAAATCCAGTTGACGCAGTGAAGGATGCTGATATAGTTTATACTGATGTCTGGGTAAGTATGGGTCAGGAATCTGAAGCGGAGGAGAGGAAAAAGAAATTTATGCCATATCAGGTTAATTCCGAACTGGTTAAACATGCAAAAGATGATTATCTCTTCATGCATTGCTTGCCAGCACATCGTGGTGAGGAAGTTACAGATGAAGTTGCTGATAGTCCAAATTCAGTAATTTTTGATGAAGCAGAAAACAGATTACATGTTCAAAAAGCAATTATGGCTCTGGTGATGTAATTGAATTTGTTTCGATCAAAGAAGAAGGTCAATCATTTTACGATTGACCTTTTTTGTTTTAAAGCAATGAAGTAAAAATGTAATTATTTATTTCGATGAACTTTCTTTTTTAAAGTGTTCTCAATTGCATGGAATGTATTTTCGATTGTAAAGTAGTGTTCGGGTTTCATTAATACTGATCTCAAAATCACAACTTCTTTTGAATCAATTTTTATTTCTGGAAATAGTTTGTGGAAGAATTGAGAATTCAGTCTGTATTTTGATAAGTAAATTGGATTCTCTTTATTATTCATCAAAGTGAAAAATAACTTTTCACTAAAATCACAAATTTCTTTGGTTGATTTTCCATTTGGGAAAAAAGTAACAATATCAAGTTCAGGTTCCATTAATGGTTTCAGAACCTCACTTTCACTTAAGAGCTTATAAAATTTAAAAGCTGCTTCTCGAGTTAATTCTAAAACTTTGTACAATCCATTTTTACCTTGAAGCGGATAGATTTTTAGAGTTGTCCACAATGCGGCTGCTGATGCACCGGGACGAGAACATTCTAAAGTTACTTCTCCAAGATGTAATTCTTTTGAGGTAAAGTAAGTGTAAGGGGAATCGTGCTTATAAAACTTACCAACCTTTGAGTCTTTAAATAGAATACTTCCACAGCCGTATGGTTGCAGTCCGTGCTTATGCGGGTCAATTACTACACTATCAACTTTTTCAATTGCATCAAAAACTTTTTTATTGATTAAACTGGAATTATTGTTTGATAGAATTTTAAAAAAACCTCCATATGCAGCATCGACATGTAATCTAAAATTATATTTTTTCTTTAATTTTATTATTTCATCAATTTCATCCAGAGCACCAAAACCGGTTGTTCCAACGGTTGCAACTACAGTTCCAAATTTTTTAGTTCTCAAAATCCTCTCAAGGTAATTTAAATCCATTTTACCGTCGTTTGTCATTGGAATCAATTCGTAATTAAAATTAAGAACATTAGAAAGTCTTGTATGCGTATAATGTGCATTTTCACAAATTGCAAAATTCGAGTTTTTGGTTACCATTTTTGCAATCCATAATCCTTCAAGATTAGCCATCGTTCCACCTGAAGTCAGATGACCAAGATAATTTTTATAGCCCACCATTTTTGCGAGTTCAGCTATAGCTTCCTTTTCTAAGTAACTTGTCTCAGGTCCTCCATCAAGAGCATGGTTATTTGAGTTAAAAAGCAACGCATAAAAATAACTTAGTGCTGCAACATCAGCAGGAGGTTTAATCATCTGACCAATATAATTAGGATGAAATGTTGGATAAGTATTGAAAAGTCTTTTAAATAACTTCTGAAAAACTTTGTAATCCTTTTCACTAATCTGTAATTGAGGGAATGGTTCATAGGCAGGTAAATTTTTTTTGTAATCTTGATACATTTGACTTGCTTTTAATAAAAAATGGATATAAGTTTGAGTGAGCATTGGTTCTCCAAAAATTTGTTTACGTATTGAAGTTAAGAAAATATACTTTTAATTTTAAGTTGAAAAAGTTTTTTGAAAATTTTAATATTGGTCGTTACTCTTTTGAATAAGAGAGAGAGGGAGGAATCCCACCTTAAACTTGCCCAATATAGCCCGTAAACCCCCCAAATAAGAATTACCTCCCTCTCCCTTTATAATTTTTCCTTCTTAAAAAAAACATCGAATTGTATTGGAGAAATTAACTTATTCCTAATTTTTTAAGTTCTCTTTTTATCTCTGTGATTTTGGTTAGTGCAGTTTTTTCACCTATTTCGATAAGTTCTTTTGATCTATGGAATTCAAGCATATTAAAATCTTGAACCTGTGGATTGATTAATACATTGGGGGGATAAAATTGAAGATGAATTTTAATCAGTTGGTTTTCCATTATTGAAAAACTTTGAAGCAATGATTCGATCATTCCAGGGTATTCTGGTAAATCTTCTTTTTCTTCATCTAAAAATGTACTTATTATTTTTTCTGGAATAATATCTCTAATCTTTGTTATGAATTCACTTTTTTTAATCCGGTTCAGTAATTCTGATTTGTCAAATAATTTCTTCTCTTGTTTTTTTATTTTAACTGGTGATTTTGATACATTAACTGCAATTATATACGACGGATTAAGTTTATAAGCAACACTTACAGGCAGAGGATTAACCAGACCACCGTCTACAAAATATCTTTTACGATAGTAATGAGGTTTTATAAGACCAGGCACAGCAACGGATGAGATAATTGCATCAACTAGTGATCCTGAATTGATTATTACCTCGTTCCCTGTAATCAAGTCAGTTGTTACAGCAAAAAAAGGAATTTGAAGTTCTTCGATTTTTGTGTTGTTAAAAAATTTTGATAAGTACTCCTTTATTTTAGATGGATCAACAAGACCAAATTTTGGGAAAGAGGGAAGAAGCATTTTCAGTGTAAATAGTTTGTCCACGGAAAGAGCAATTTTTTCCATCTCTTCAACTGTATATCCTTTGCAATAAAAAGCACCCACGAAAGCACCCATACTTGTTCCAATTATTACATCGGTTGGGATTTTAAATTTATGGAGAGCTTTTAATACTCCAATGTGAGCAAGACCTCGAGCTCCTCCACTTCCAAGAACAAGTACAACTCTTTTCTTTTTCATAAAATCATTTAGTTATCTCAAAATTACAAAGAAAGAATCTACCTCACTCTTGCTTACCATATACAAAATTTTATCTCAATTCGAAAAATGTATTGTTTATATAAATTTTTGAATTATTGATGACTCCAATTGCTTTGCCTTTTAATTTCCAGTTGTGAAAAGGTGTGTTAATGCTTTTTGATTTGAATGAATATTTATCTACAATCCACTCTGCTTCCAGATTAATAAAAGTTAAATTGGCTGATTCACCAGTTTTAATCTTTGCTTCTTTGAGCTTGAATATTTTTCTTGGGTTGATAGACATTTTGTAAATAATCTCTTCAATCGAAAGAATATTTTTGTGATAAAGATAAGTGAGAGTTAGTCCGACTGATGTTTCAAGACCAATCATTCCAAATGGAGCATAAATATATTCCCATTCTTTTTCTTCGATAGAATGAGGTGCGTGGTCGCTTGCAATTATATCTATTGTTCCATCTTTTAATCCGTCAAGAATTGCGTTGATGTCTTCTTGAGTTCTTAAAGGCGGGTTAACTTTTGTGCTAGTATCGTAGTTTTGAACTGCATCATCGGTTAATGTGAAGTGATGCGGAGTTACCTCGCCTGTGATGTTTAATTTTTCTTTTTTTGCATTTCTTAAAACATCAACTGTTTCCTTTGCACTAACATGAGCGAGATGTAATTTCCCGCCAGTGTATTTCAGAATGGCAATATCTCTTAATGCAATGATGACTTCTGCCAAAGATGGATGTGGTGGCAATCCAAATCGAGTGGAATTTAATCCCTCGTTCATAACACCATTTTCAGTTAAAGATTTATCTTCGCAATGTTCTATTATTGGCAGATTAAACATTGATGCATATTCAAATGCATAACGCATAATTTGAGAATCAGAAACTGGATCTCCATCATCTGAGAACCCAACAACACCAGCTTCGTACATTTCGCCGAGAAGAGCAAGTTCTTTACCTTCTCTCTTTTTTGTTACAGCCCCTATGGGATAAACATCGACCAGTAAGTTTGCAGCACGATCTTTCACGAAAGTCACAACTTCAGCACAATCAATTGCTGGTTCAGTATTTGGCATGCAACATAGTGCAGTAAAACCGCCATTCATTCCAGCTTCGCAGCCTGTTTTCACCGTTTCTTCATCTTCTCTACCAGGTTCACGCAAGTGAACATGAACATCAGCAAAACCTGGAACAATCAAACAATCTTTCAAATCAAAAACCTGATCAACATTCTCAGATATTTGTGAATCAATTTTCGTGATTATTCCATTTTCAATCAGGACATCTTGTTTTGCACTTAAATTAATTTGTGGATCGATAAGAAAACTATTCTTTAATAATATTTTCATTTTCAACTCATGATTAGTTTTCGACTCTTGTACCGATTAAATAAAGAACCGCCATTCTGACGGCAACACCATTTGTTACTTGGTCAAGAATTACTGAGTTATTTCCATCAGCAACATCTGAAGAAAGTTCTACTCCGCGATTAATTGGTCCTGGATGCATGATGAGAATATCTTTTTTGCTTTTTAGTAATCTTTCCTTTGTGATGCCATAAAGTCGATGATATTCTCTCAGCGAGGGGAAATTTGAGGCAGCACCTCTTTCGAGTTGTATTCTCAAAATATTTAGAACATCTGCGAATCTTATTGCATCATCGATATTGGTAAAAATCTCAACTCCCATTTTTTCGAGTTCTTTTGGAATCATTGTCTTTGGACCACAAACGGCAACATGGGCTCCCATAGTAAGTAAACCAAAAATATTCGACATAGCTACTCGACTGTGAGAAATATCTCCAACAATGCAGATTTTTAAACCTTCTAATTTCCCAAGCTTTTCTCGAATTGTAAACATATCCAGCAAAGCTTGAGTTGGGTGTTCATGAGTTCCATCACCAGCATTAATGACATTTGCATCAATCAATTGAGTAAGATAATGGGGTGAACCAGCAGCTGAATGTCTAATGACGACCATATCAATTTTCATTGCTTCGATATTTCTAACAGTGTCCTTGAGAGTCTCACCTTTGGTGAGCGAACTTGTTGATGCCGAAAAGTTTAAAACATCAGCGGATAATCTTTTTTCAGCAAGTTCGAATGAAATTCTCGTTCGTGTTGAACTTTCAAAAAATAAATTCACAACAGTTTTACCCTGTAAAGTTGGAACTTTCTTAATAGGTCGTTCGATGATTTCTCGAAATGTTTTAGCGGTATCCAGAATTAATTCAATATCTTTTTTAGGAACACCAAAAAGTCCGAGAAGGTGTCTTGAACTTAACATTAATAACTCCTTTAATTTTATTCTGTCTCGACAAGATAAACTGCATCCTCACTATCAACTTCGATAAGCTTCACTCTGATTTCTTCATTTATTGATGTTGGAACACTTTTACCCACGAAATCAGCTTTAATTGGTAATTCTCTGTGTCCACGATCAATGAGCACAAGTAATTGAATTGAGGAATATCTGCCCAGATCAGTTAAAGCATCCATTGCTGATCTTACAGTTCTTCCTGTATACAAAACATCATCTATGAGGATTATATCTTTGTCGTTGATATCAAATAAAATATTTGTTGCCTTAACTTCGGGTTGTTTCAGGCGCACTCTCACATCATCACGATAAAGGGTTATATTCAGAACTCCAGACGGAACATCTACACCTTCAATCTCTTTAATTTTTTCTTTGATACGATATGCAATGAACTCTCCACGAGTTTGAATTCCAACAAGAGCTATATTACCTGCACCTTTGTTTTTTTCGAGAATTTCGTGGGCTAATCTTGTAATGATGCGATTGATAGTTTGTTCGTCCAAGATTTTTGCTTTTACTTTCATATAAAAAAAATCCCAATTGACTCATTACTGAATCAATCGGGTCCTTCTATTTATTAAACTCTTATTTGTTTTCATTTAAATTCCTTTTCTATCTCTCAGGATAGAATTAAAGGTTTTGTTTATAAATTCGATGCAAAGATATGCTTTTATCTTAAATGTGCAAAATGAATCTTTTTAATTTATTCAGTTGTTTAAGAATAAAAATTTGAAGACTCATGAAATTTCCCGTTTTGTTAATCATTATTTTATTTACTTTCATTTTATCAATATATGCTGGGGAAATTAGAGGAAGAGTAGTTGATGTAAACAATAATGGTATTCCGAATGTAAATCTCATTCTGCTTAAGACAAAATATGGAACGAGTACTGATTTAGATGGAAATTTTAGTCTTGCAAATATTCCCGTTGCAAAATATAAACTTCAAGTAAGTGCAATTGGTTTTGAAACAAAAGTAATAGAGGTTGATCTAACAAAATCCACATCTCTCAATCTAAAAATTTCTTTAAATGAGATTCCCATTGAGATATCATCTGTTGAAGTCAGTGCAACTCGCGAACAATCTTTAGAAGATACACGAACCAGTGTGGTATATTTAAAACCAAGGTCTGTAAAAACTTTGCCAGGTGCCGGTGAAGATGTTTTTAGGACAATTCAGGCATTACCGGGTGTAGTTGCAATTAATGATTTTTCATCTCAGTTAGTTATTCGTGGAAGCGGACCTGATCAAAATTTAATTATTCTGGATGATGTTGAGATTTTTAATCCTTACAGACTTTACGGTGCAATAAGTATGTTCAATCCTGAAACTGTGAGTGAAATAAATTTAATCACCGGTGGATTTCCTGCTCGATACGGTGATAGATTATCTGCTGTACTCGATGTTTCGACAAGGGATGGAAATTCAAAGAAAATTATGACTGGAAATGTTAATGTAAATATCTCAAATATGAATCTTGTCCTTGAGGGTAAGAATCCTTTTGGGTTGACCGGAAGCTGGATATTTCATTCAAGAAGAACTTATTATGACTTAATTCTGGAACCAGTTGTCAGAAAAGCTGAATTGATCAAAGGTGATTTTTCATTTCCTAATTTTTATGATATTCAATTTAAGGCTGTATTTTTCCCTGCAGTCGGACACAGGTTATATTTAACCGGGATTCATTCAAAAGATGCGGTTGATCTTGTTACAAATGGCAAAAGAGTTACTCCAGATAGTTTAGGAATCACAGATAACTCTTTCAATGATGTATATTCACTTTCATATCAAATCACAACCGTAAAAATTTCAAATAAGTTTATTATTTCTTATTACAAGAATAGAGGTGAAACAAATTTTGATTCGAAATTTCTTGATCCAACCCTCAACAGAGAAGAGTTTGAAGGAGAATTAAATGATACTGTCTATCAGTTCTTGTTGAACTTTTGGTTCAATTCTTTTTATGATTTTCAGAAATACACAATTGCAGATAAAGTTTTTTATGTCAATGATGATTTCACTCTGGATTTCGGCGCCGGTGTTGATATTATGAGAACAAAATTGCGATTTGATTTGAATCTTGATCCACAGCTTCGAGGAATTTTGAATTCATTTTCTAGTTTTAGAACAATTCAGGAGAAATTTAAATCAGGATTGGATTATTGGAGATTTCATTCATACGGACAGGGCACATTCCCACTTTCAGATAAAAAGAATTGTTTTGTAACTACGGGTTTAAGATTTGACTATTATGATTTATTAGAAAAATCGTACATTTCACCACGAATTGGTTTATCGTACCTGATAAATGATATTACTACAATTCGATTTGTATTCGGTACATACTATCAATCACCCGGATATGAAAAATTGAGAGACCAAAATTCACTGCTGGATTTTTCTGGTGCAAACGCAAAAAATATTGATGCTGAAAAATCAACTCACTATGTGCTTGGTTTTGAAAGATACTTAAGCCCGGTCTATCAAATCAAATCTGAATTTTATTACAAAAAGTTCAGTGGTTTAATTGTTTCCCGCAAAGTCAAAGGAACACAATTTATAACTTCACAAATACCGAACACTGATCCAAGATTTGTTTCATCATGGACTCAACCAATTGCAATTACAGCTGATTCAGCTACAACAATTCCGATTAATGGATCGAATGGAGAATCTTATGGCTGGGAAATTTTATTAACAAAAAAACCTTCAAGTGACAGTAAGTTCGATGGATGGATTTCCTATTCACTTTCGTTTTCTACACGTGAGGAAATGGGCAAATCAATTCCTTTCAGATTTGATCAACGGCATACAATAAATGTTGTTTTCAATTATAAATTTTCAGAGAAATGGGAATTAGGTTTAAGATGGCAATTTGGAAGTGGCTTACCGTACACATCACCAATTGGTATTAAACCAAGAATTCTTCTCAAGGATAAAGACGGCGATGGAACACCTGAAACTCCAGAGATAGCTACAAAATTTTCTTTCAATCCAAATACACCAAAAGAAGTTATTTTTAATATTGATTATGGAATCGACCCGGATTTTTATGATTCAAGAAAACCGGATTATCACCGTCTTGATCTTCGATTATCTTTCTATACCACAGTTTTCAATCTTAATTCACTCTTTTACCTTGACATCATTAATGTCTATAATAGAAAGAATGTTGTTGGGTATTATTATTACATCGATTCAGATTTAAGACTCAAGAGACACAAGACCTATCAACTTCCAATCTTCCCCACGATTGGAATGAGTGTTCGATTCTAGAAAATCCTTATTTTGTATTTATTTTAATTACAAAATCAAATTTCGTAATTTCATGTAAAGGCTAAGAATTTTTGTAATGAATCAAGTGAGAATATACTCTGTTTCGGAATTAAATAGAGAGATTAAAATTTTAATTGAGTCAAACTTTGATTCGATAACTGTGACGGGGGAAATTTCCAATTTCAGAACTTACCAATCGGGTCATTGGTATTTTACATTGAAAGATGAGTATTCTCAGATAAGTTGTGTGATGTGGAGAGGATTAAATTCACTCGTTTATTTTATTCCACAGGATGGAATGAAAGTAATTGTCACCGGTAGAATGAATGTATATGAACCGAGAGGAACTTATCAGGTTGAAGTTGCTTTAATGAAACCACTTGGAGTCGGTGAGTTACAAATTGCTTTTGAAGCTTTAAAACGAAAACTTGCCGCTGAAGGACTTTTTGATGAAAGGTTCAAAAAGCCAATCCCGAAAATTCCATCTAAAATTGGTGTCGTTACAAGTAAGGATGGTGCTGCACTAAGAGATGTACTTGCAGTCATTAAAAGAAGATTTCCTGTTGTAGAGGTTGTTCTTGCTCACACCTCCGTTCAGGGTTCAAATGCACCATATGAGATTGCCGATGCTCTGGATCTGATGAATGAATATGGTGATGTTGATGTAATTATTTTGTGCAGGGGGGGTGGTTCTCTTGAAGACCTGTGGGCCTTCAACGAAGAAATTACAGCAAGAGCAATTTTCAGATCAAAAATTCCCATTGTAACTGGAATTGGGCATGAAATAGATTTTACAATTGCCGATTTCGTTGCTGATGTTAGAGCTGCTACACCAACTGCAGCTGCCGAACTTGTTACCCCGCAACTCGAGCAATTGATTGAAGTTCTGGAAGATCATGAAGATTTACTTCACTCTTTAATACATGATTTGATTGAATCCAAAAAAGAAAAATTGATGAATCAGTTAAAAAGTTATTCATTCGTTTTACCAGAGTCTCTCCTAAATAATTACAAACAAAAATTTGATTTCTCTTTATTCAGGTTTTCTCAATCAATGGAAAATTATCTTCATTTAAAAAGAGAAAAGTTTGAAAGATTTGAGAATACATTAAAGTTATCCGATCCTTCACATGTATTAAAAAAAGGATATGCAATTATCAGACAGGATGATAAAATTGTAATTCGAAAAAAGTTTTTCAATCCGAAATTAGAAACGGAAATAGAATTCTTTGATGGAAGGTTAACTGTAAATGGCTAAAAATAAATCATCATTTGAAAAAGACTTTGAACGGCTTGAAGAAATAACTCTCAAGCTTGAATCAGGTGAAATTACACTTGATGAGTCACTTAAGTTGTTTGAAGAAGGTGTGCAAATTTCAAAAAGTTTAATTCAGACACTAAATGATGCAGAATTAAAAATTAATCAACTTAAAAAAGACTTGAACAGTGTTATCAAAAAAACAAAGCTCGAAAGTAATCTGGAAGAAGAAGAATGAAAGACTATATTTATTTAAATGAAATTAATTCACCAGCTGACCTCAAGAAGATTTCTATTCCGGAATTAAAAGTTGTTTGTGAAGAAATTCGTGATTATTTAATTGAAGTTGTTTCACAAACAGGTGGTCATCTTGGTGCAGGACTTGGGGCTGTTGAATTAACCGTCGCACTTCATTATGTTTTCAATACACCAATTGATAAACTAGTGTGGGATACAGGCCATCAAGCGTATCCACATAAAATTATAACTGGTCGACGAGAAGCATTAAAAACCATTCGTCAGTTTGGTGGAATAAGTGGATTTCTCAAACGAACTGAAAGTGAGTATGATGTTTTTGGTGCTGGCCATGCAAGCACTTCAATTTCAGCAGCTCTGGGTATTGCAACTGCAAGAGATTTGTTACAAAAAGATTTCAAAGTTGTTGCAATAATTGGTGATGGAGCAATGACCGGCGGAATGGCTTATGAAGCAATGAATAATGCGGGACTTCAGAAAAGAGATCTTATAGTTGTTTTAAATGATAATAATATGTCTATTGCGCCTAATGTCTGGCAATTTTCAAAATATTTTACGGAGATTACGTCATCACCACAATTTAACAAGTTTAAGGCCCAGGTCTGGGAGTTAACACACAAATTTGATGATATCGGAGATAGGATCAGAAAAGTAATTGGTAGAGTTGAAGGTGGTATAAAAGCTATAGTTACTCCGGGAGCTCTTTTTGAAGCACTGGGCTTTAGATATTTTGGTCCATTTAACGGACATAATATTCAGCAATTAGTTAGAATCTTTCAGCATGTAAAAGGAATAAAAGGACCAATTCTTGTTCATGTTACAACTCAAAAGGGTAAAGGATATAAACCAGCTGAAGAAGATTCTCAAAAATTACACGGTGTAACTCCATTTGATAAGATTACTGGTAAAGCTATAAAGAAATCTTCAGTTCTTTCTTATACAAAAATTTTTGGCGAAGCACTGGTTGAAATTGCAAAGATGAATGATAAAGTTGTTGGTATCACAGCTGCTATGCCTGATGGAACTGGACTTGATCATTTACAGAAAGCTTTTCCAAATAGATTTTTTGATGTTGGAATTGCGGAACAACACGCAGTTACCTTTGCTGCTGGACTTGCAACAGAAGGAGTAATTCCAGTTGTTGCGATTTATTCAACATTTTTACAAAGAGCTTTCGATCAGGTGATTCATGATGTGAGTATCCAAAAACTGCATGTTGTTTTTGTGCTTGACAGGGCGGGACTCGTCGGTGCAGATGGACCAACTCATCATGGTGCTTTTGATCTTTCTTATTTGAGATTGATTCCTGGAATGGTCGTGATGGCTCCTAAAGATGAAGCAGAGTTAAGAGATATGCTTTATACTGCGATTGAATATCGTAAAGGTCCAATTGCTTTAAGATATCCGAGAGGAAATGCACTTGGAGTTCCAATCTCTTCTGAATTCAAAGAAATTCCAATCGGGAAGGCTGAAGTAATCAGAGAAGGAAATGATGTTGCATTTCTTGCTGCTGGAATTATGGTTAATTACGCAATGAAAGCTGAAGAAAATTTAGCTCAAGAAGATATCTCCGTTGAAGTAGTCAATATGCGTTTCATTAAACCTCTTGATACTGAGTTGCTTGATAATATCTTTAAAAAATTCGAGAAGATTTTTGTTCTTGAAGAAAATACTATTATCGGAGGTCTGGGTTCTGCTGTTTTGGAATATGCATCAAAAGTGAAAGCGAAACCAGACATCGAACTTGTTGGCTTACCAGATGCATTTGTTGATCATGGTACACAGGAAGAGTTACATAGACTTTTAGGAATCGACCCAAAAGGAATAACAGATCGAGTTCGTTCTGAACTTCATTCTCTAAGTGGTTTTTACTCGAACCAAAAGTCGGAATAAGTCAGATGAAAAAATTAAATGTTGGAATAATTGGAAGCGGGGCAGTCGCACAGATTATTCACCTTCCATTACTGAAAAAAATGAACAATGTTGTTCTCACTGCTATTTGCGATATTGATAAACATAAAATAATGACGGTTAAACAGAAGTTCGATATACCAAAAGCTTATAATGATGTCGAAAAATTTTTTATTGAAAATGAGTTTGATGCTGTAATGATATTAACGCCCACAAATACTCATAAAGAAGTTGCTGAAATTGCCAATCAGTACTGTAAAAATCTTTTCATAGAAAAACCAATCGCACGTTCTTACAAAGAAACGCTTGAAATGATCAGGATTTTTGAAAAAAATAAAACCAGGGTAATGGTTGGTTTTAATATGAGGTTTAGACCTGATGCAATGCTTCTAAAAAGTATTGTGGAAGCAAAAGAATTTGGTAAACCGTATTTGATAAGAGTAGGATGGTTCAGACCAAGAAGCTCGATGCAATCATGGTTTATTAAAAAATCTTATGCTGGTGGTGGAGTTGTAATGGATCTGGCGATCAATATTATAGATCTGGCTATGTGGATGTTGAATTATCCAGAAGTTAAGTCAGTTAAAGCACATAATTTTTATCTTACTACGAAAGAAGTTGAAGATTCATCAACCGCGATGATACATACAAAGCTGGATTCAATCATAACTTTCGAAGTAAGCTGGACTCTTAGTAATGAATCGGAGTTTTTCTACTTTAATCTGTTTGGTAGTGAAGGTGCAGGTTTTTTGAATCCTTTAAGAGTTTTCAAGCAGATTGGTAATTCTCAGATGGAGTTACTTAATCCTGATAAAGTTCAACGTACTAATTTATACTTGAAATCATTTGAGAATGAATTAAAACATTTCTTTGCAGCAATTAATGGTCTGGGTAATTGGGTTTCAACTCCAGAAGAAGCTGCGATAAGAATGAAATTAATTGAAACAATTTACGAATCCGCAAAAAAAGAAAAGGAAATTAAACTTCATTAAAAATATTCATACTCATATCATGTTAAAATCCATCTGAAGTTTGTTTACAATTAAATTGATTTTAGAACTGATTATTTTTATTTTTGTTTGCTAAATATTAAAGAAAGGATAATTATCAATGGAAGCAGTTGTTAAAATTGCTGGATTTCAATTTAAAGTTAAAGAAAACGATCAAGTATATGTCCCTAAACTCGATGTAGAAGTTGAAAAAAATATTGAACTAAACAATGTTTTAATGTTAATTGATAATGATAAAGTTCAAATAGGGACACCATACCTCGAAGGTAAATCAATAACTGCAAAAGTAATTGAACATACTAAAGACGATAAAGTACTTGTTTTCAAAAAGAAAAGAAGAAAAGATTACAAAAAGCTTCGAGGACACAGACAACACTTAACAAAAATTTTAATTGAAAAGATAAAATAGAGGTTCATTATGGCTCATAAAAAAGGACAGGGTTCTACTAAAAACGGCCGCGATTCCAATGCCCAACGACTTGGAGTAAAAGCCTTTGGTGGTGAAATTGTTAGTGCAGGAAGCATAATAGTTCGTCAGAGAGGAACTAAATTTCATCCTGGCTTAAATGTAGGAATCGGTGGTGACGATACACTCTTTGCCAAAGTATCTGGTAAAGTACAATTTGTTACCAGAGCTAATAAGAAAGTTGTTAACGTAATTCCGCTTAACTAATTATCTCTTCATGGATATTTTGTAATTAAAGCTGTCAAGGTACAGCTTTAATTATTTTAGGAGTAGGCTATACAATTTTTTAAAATAAAAAATGTCATCTCAAATTAAATCCGAGATGACATTTTTTTTATATATCAAACGTTAATATCCCAATCGTTTCATATCTTCGACAAGATTTTTCACTGCATTCACTGAGTTTTCAAACAAAGCTTTTTCTTCTTCATTCAAATCTATTTCAATGACTTTTTCAACACCTTTTTCTCCAAGAATAACAGGCACACCGACATAATAACCATTAACACCATATTCGCCCTGTAGAAATGCACAAACTGGTAATACTCGTTTTTCATCATAAATAATTGATTCAACCATGGCAATTGTTGAGCTTGCTGGTGAATAGAATGCTGAACCAGTTTTGAGTAGCTTAACAACTTCACCACCAGCCATCTTTGTTCTTTCAACAATAGCTTTCATTACTTCATTGGCTTTTTCTTTGTCACCATATTTTTTGATAAGTAATTCCATTGCAGGAAGTCCGTTGACATTTGCATATCTAACAAGTGGGACCATAGTATCTCCATGTCCACCAAGCACTAATGCATTAATATCTTTAACAGAAACGCCCAATTCCCAGGAGAGGAAAGTTGCAAATCGAGAAGAATCGAGTACACCAGATTGTCCCATTACTCTATTTGGTTCAAATCCACTAATGTTTTTGAATAAAGTTACCATTGCATCAAGTGGATTCGAGACAACAATTACAATTGCATTAGGTGATGTATTCTTCACATTTTCAGCAACAACTTTCATAATTTCGGCATTTGTTGTAAGCAAATCATCACGGCTCATGCCTGGTTTTCTTGGTAATCCAGCTGTAATGATCACAATGTCGCTATCTTTAGTTTCTTCATAATTGTTGGTACCGGTAACTTTAACATCAAAGCCATCAACACGTGCAGCTTCTGCGATATCGAGAGCTTTGCCTTGAGGCATATCCTGGACGATGTCATATAAAACGACATCCCCGAGTTGGCGTCTGGCAATCAATTGAGCGAGAACGCCACCAATTTGACCGCCACCGATTAATGAAATTTTTTTCCTCGACATAGAATTCCTCCTCTATATTTTTATGATTTTAAATTTATTTTGAGAATCAAACTATTTTTATTTAATGATTTTTCTACTTTCAGCTCGTCAACAAAGTGCTTCATAATATAAATCCCTCTGCCATGCTCACTCAGTAAATTTTCGGGTAAAGTTGGATTAGGTACTTTATCTAAGTCAAAACCTTCACCCTCATCTGTGACTATAATTTTAATGAATTCATCAGTGATGATAAACTCCAGGTCAATTTGTTTCTTGATGTCGTTCTTATTTCCATGAATGATTGCATTGTTTACAGCTTCTGTTAGGGCAAGCAAAATATTATTATATCGATCTGCATTTATCTTTATGCCCGATAAAGCTTCATCGAGATAATTGGGGAGATTATCGATCTCAAAAATTGAAGTTCTTAGTTTGTATTTTAATTGTCTGAACATTTCAATGCAAAATTATAAAAATTTGGTTTAGACTCAATTAAATCAGTATTTGTGAATTGAAACTGAAATTTATGTTTCGTCTTTTACTTGCCTTAGATTGTGAGATGAATTCAATCCAGCCTTTTAAGGTTAAGAAAAAATCGTTTCTATATATTAAGTTTATTTCAATCAATGGTCCAATACTTTTTATTTCATATAAAATTTGTTTTTGTTTACCAATATAATTGTATTCAGTAAATGAAGTAAATCGGACTCCGAGGGCTGAAAAGTTTAGATCACTTAAGTTGTAAGCCAATTTGAATTCCCCAATTTGTTCGTCAAGAAATCTTCCTGGAATTGAAGAAAAAGATTTCCAATTTAAAATTCCCTGTTCAGAAAGTTTTATACTAGAAGAAGTATGGAATGAAAAAACTTTTGAAATATTCAGTTTGGTAGAATCTTTAAAACTAAATTGTCTGAATGCGAAACTTTTTGTTGTTTGAAATATATCTTCAAAATCATAAATGGTATAATTTGCTAAAACTTCAAAATAATTTTTAGTGATAAAATCGGTACTATGATAAACTGTATTTGCTGAAAGTCTAATAACTCTATTCCAATTATTATTTGAACTTCTTTCCTTAAATATGTAGACGAGGTGATTATTGTAAGATTCTAATTGAAAATCTGAAAATAATAGAGGATTATAAAATTTTATGTATTGAATTTTGATGATATATAGTAATTCGTCACGGTCATCTCGAATAATAGAAGAAGGATTGGTAAAATTTTCAAGTGTTGGAGTATCATACTTGAGTTTAGAAATTGAAGCTTCAAGTTTTAAAGTATCTTTATCGAAAAGTTGCAGATAGTTTTGTGTTGCAAGAGTAGTCCTTGATGAAAAATTATTTTTTTGTAATTCTTCATCCAATCTCTGGTAGTAGAGAAAATCTGGTAATCCAGAAAGTCTATCAATTGAATGTTTTTCTGATCTCTCGCTATAATTTAACTTCAGAATGTTGGTTAAGAAATCAATTTCAAATCTGCTTTCTAGATTAACTGAGAATCTAAATTCATTAATTCTTGAATCAAAAAAATTCTTAGAAGGTGCAGTAAAATTTTTATACTTTAATTTCTTGTTTACATTTCGGAAATATAAGTTACTAGAGAAATTAAAATCAAAGGTTTCATAAATTTTAAAAAATAACTTCTGACCTAAATTGAAAAAATTATCCTCACGATTTTCAATATTATATCTGATGTTATAAATAGACGCAGTACTTGAATCTACTGTAGTATAGTAATCTCTACCAACCCTGTTAAATGAAACAATGGTGTTAGTGAAAATAGAATTTGAAATTTTTCCATCGAGATTGAGTTCTGTATTTAAAAAATTATTTCTTCTCACATTCAATTTGTCGTAATTAAAATTTGTGTAACCAATAATATTTGTTGTTCCAAACATTTGATCTATTCTGGTTTCAAAACCATAGGATGGACCTGTTTCATTAATTTCAAAAATTTCTTCAGCTTTATATCCATAATTAGGAATGAATTGTATTCCATTAATTGGTTGTAAACGAATAAAACCTTTAAGATTAAAATCTTTAAATCGGCTGATACCAATTTGTCGATTGTCATTTATTCTTTTTAATTCAGTGCTGAAACCGCTTTGGATAAAATTAGAAAATTCATAAAAACCAAGGAGTTTAAAATAATTTTCATCCCTAATATTTCGTGTAGTTGAGAAGATAATGTTAGAATTGAATTGATTATTAAGATAATAAGTAAAGTTTTTGGTGGAGTAATTTTGAAATGTAGTTTGACCAAAATTGTGAATATTTAAATTTTTATTGTAATTAGTAATGAATTTTGTAGAATTTCTCTGAAAAGATGTATCGTTTAATATAGGAAGAATTTGACCATGTGTTGATTGAAACAAAAGAAGATAAATTAGGAGGACAAATTTAATTTTCAAATATATCTCCTTTATTCGGTATAAAGATATTTGAAAATTCATTTTTCTTCAGTACCGATTGGAAAACCTGTAGTTCATCCTCATCACCATGAACTAAAAATATTTTCTTTAATTTCTTCTTATCGAAATTTCTGTAATAGTTTAAAAATTCCAATTGGTCAGCGTGAGCACTAAGTGAATCCAGTACAACTACTTTTGCCTTAACTGAATATTCATCACCAAATATTTTTACTCTTTTTTCACCATCTGCAATTCTTCTACCCAATGTATTTGGAGCATTAAACCCGACTATTAAAATTGTGTTCTTTGGATTCTCAATATTGTTTGCGAGATGATGAAGAATTCTACCTGTTTCGCACATTCCTGAAGCGGAGATGATCACAGCTGGTTCTTTTAATTCATTCAGGCTTTTTGATTCTTCAACAGATTCCGTAAATCTTACAGTTTTGAAATTAAACGGATCTTTCCCTCTCAAAATATATTTGAAAGTTTCCTCATCATATTCTTCGAGATGTTTACTGTAAACTTTAGTAATTGCAGTAGCTAAAGGACTATCGATAAAAATAGGTATTTGAAAATTGTATTCATCGTAGATTTCATGGAAAAGGAGTATTAATTGTTGAGTTCTGCTTTCACTGAACGCCGGGATAATTACTTTCCCTTTGGTTTTCAATGTATCAAGCAGAACATCAGTTAGAGTGGTTTTTGTTCCTTTAAAATTTTGATGAACTCTTCCTCCGTATGTTCCTTCAGAAATTAAAATATCAGGAGTTTCTACGGGTTCTGGATCTTTAATAATTGGTAGATTCGGCCTTCCCAGATCACCAGTGAAAACTAAAGTTTTGATTTTTCCATTTTCTTTTATTTTTAATTGAATAATTGCTGACCCAAGAATGTGACCTGCATTAAAAAATTTAAGGGAAACATTTTCATTAAGATTATACTCTTCGTGTAATGTTAAATCTGTAAAGAACTCCAATGAATTTTTTGCATCTTCCTGAGTGTAAAGAGGGGGCATTGGAAGTTCACCTTTTCTAATTCGTTTTTTATTGACAAATTCAATTTCTTTTTCCTGAATGTGGCCACTATCTAAAAGCATTAATTGACTTAAGTCTTTTGTTGGGGGAGTAGAAATAATTTTTCCTCTGAATCCTTTCTTAACAAGATTCGGAATGTTTCCTATGTGATCAATATGAGAATGAGATAGAATAAGATAATCAATTTCTTCTGGATTAAAATAATTGAAATAAGAGTTTACAGCATAATAATCCAATCTTTTGCCCTGATATAAACCACAGTCAAGTAAAATTTTTAGATTGTTGGTAGTTATAAGATGCATTGAACCGGTAACTGTCTTTGTTGCACCAATAAATCTGATCTTCATTTTATATCTGCATTTTTTAAAGTTACAAAAAAATAGTTTTATAGGATTGTTTTCGAAAAAGAGAAGAGAAGGATAATGCGCTTTACATCGTGAACTTTTAAGATTAAGTGAAAATTTTTATAATTGCAGGAATTTATTCGAAGAAAAAGATATAACACAGATAAGGATGACAAAACTTTTACTTCACATCAATAAATAATTTTATAGGAAATCGATGAGTAACTATAAACTGGATTATATTTTAAAAATCCGAGTTCCTGTAACTATTTTCATTTCAATTCTTGCCTTTGTAATTACTTATTATGTATCAAGACCAGAACGAGATGGAATCGGTTACTCTCCCGAACAACCAATTCCATTTTCTCACAAACTACATGCTGGTGAAATGAATATAGATTGCCAATATTGCCACACCACAGTTACAAAATCAAGATTTGCCTCGGTTCCTTCCGTAAGTACCTGTATGAATTGTCATACTGTTGCAAGGAAAAATCGACCTGCAATTATCCAATTAACTGAGGCATATCAAAAGAATTTACCCATTCGGTGGAAACGAGTCCACAAGCTTGCCGATTTCGCATACTTTAATCATAGTATTCATGTGAATAAGGGAATTGATTGTGCTGAATGCCATGGTGATGTAAAAAATATGGATGTTATAAAGCAAGTTTCTTCTTTTACAATGGCGAACTGTCTTGATTGTCATCGTAATGCACCTGTGAAGTTGACTTATATTTCTAATGTAAAAAAAGGTCCTGAAAATTGTTTTGCCTGTCATAGATAATTCTGGAGAAATGAAATGTTCAAAAAGGAAATCACAAGAAAAGAATTCATAAAAAAAGTACTTGCTGGTTCATTGTTCACTACTTTTATTTCTGGGCTTACTTTCAAAAAAGTTTTTGCTGAAAAAGGAAAATCAAAATTATATTTCAGGGAAAATCCTGATTCTGTCAAAAGGCTGAAATAGAGAAAAGGGTAAAAATGAGTAAAGAAAATTCTAAAAAGTACTGGAAAAGTTTAAGAGAATTTTACAATCCAAAAGAATTGCAAAAAATCAAGGAAGATGAATTTTTGGAAGGTGCAGTTGATAGTATTGATCTTGCTGGTATGCCGCCTTTAACAAGAAGAAAATTTTTAGCTTTACTTTCGGCATCTTCAGCATTTGCTGTAGCGGCTTGTTCTAATTATCAAGATAAAGGAGAGATTGTTCCTTATAATAAAAAACCAGAAGAAATTATTTTAGGTAGGGCTACTTTTTATGCATCAAGTTTAAATTGTTGTTCAAATATTTGTTCAGTGCTTGTGAAAACTCGGGAAGGTAGACCCATAAAAATTGATGGAAATCCTGACCACCCGATTAATCAAGGCAAAGTTTGTGTTAGGGGACAGGCAGCGATACTTAATCTTTATGATCCAGATAGACTTAAGAGTCCTTCACATAAAATTTCAGAAAGAACTTTTAGTCCTCTTACATGGCGTGAAGCAAATCGAAAAGTAATTGATGTACTTAAAAAATCTGTTGCAGAAAATAAAGAAATTGCAATCATTTCAAGAGGAATTAAATCACCGACAGGATTACAAGTTCTAAATGAATTTATTAATAAATATCCCACAACCAAACTATACACCTACACCAACTTTTCTGACCTGAATAGAAGATTAGCATGGAAAGATGTCTATGGAATTTCAGATTTACCTTCTATAGGTTTAAGTAGAGCTAAAGTGATTCTTTCAATCGAAAGTGATTTTCTGAATACTGATGGTGATTTTATTTCTCAAGTAAGACAATTTACTAAAACAAGGGATGTAAATAATCTTAAAAATTTCAGCAGGCTATATGTAGTTGAAGGTAATTTAACATTAACAGGTTCAAATGCAGATTATAGAATAAAACTGCGTCCAGATTTTCAAAGAGAGTTTTTATATGGATTATTAAACGAACTTTTGACAAGAAAGCAAGCTAATGTACAATTACCTGATGAAGTTTTTTCTAAAGTTAAAAATTATACACTTAGTTCAGTATTAGAGAAATACAATATTTCAAAAGAAGTCATCGAACAATTAGTAAATGATTTATTAAATAATCCAGGAAAATCAATCGTATTAACAGATAACAGGGCAAGTAAAAGTGAACATATTCTTGCCTTGATAATAAATGAAATTCTCGAAGCATCGACTCTTTATGATTATAATTCAACTTATCAAAATCTTATAAGTGAAAATTCATTAGCGGATTTTGAAGAACTTGTTAAAAAAATGAATCAAGGAAATGTTGGTTGTGTAATAAATTATGATTCAAATCCTGTTTATGATTTTTCATTCATGAATTTTGCTGATGCCTTACGAAAAGTTAAGAATGTTTTTACTTTATCCGAACAAAAGACTGAAACTACAGCCTTAAGTAATCTAATCCTACCAATTCACAATGATTTAGAAAGCTGGAACGATTTTCAAGTGAGAAGTAATCTTATCAACTTGCAACAGCCTGTTATTGCACCAATGTATGATACACGGCAGAAAGAATCAATCTTAATCACTTTCACCACCGAAGAAATTTATTATGACTCAATTTATCAGAAGAAGATTAAAAATAGATGGCAGAATGAAGTCTATCCAAAAATGAATCTCGATATTGATTTCGATTCTTTTTGGTTTACATCACTTCATAACGGATTTATTGAATTAAGGAATCAAAATCAATCAAGACTAGTATTTTCACTAAAATCATTCGAAGATTCGATTGAATCAAAATCAAATCAAATTTTACTTGCCATTTACCCACATCCACATCTCTTTGATGGAAAATTTGGAAATAATGGCTGGTTGTATGAATTACCTCATCCTATTTCAAAAATTGTGTGGGATAATTATGCAGCCATCTCTACCAGAACAGCTGAGAATTTTGGTCTTGAAAATGGAGATTTAATTAAAATTTCAAATGGTAATAAAACTGTTACGATACCAGTATTTGTCCAGGCTGGAGTTTCAGATAATTTAATATGTGTTGAAACCGGTTTTGGTCATGAAGAGTGTGGTGAGGTTGGAAAAGATATTGGGTTTAACGTTTCATTTCTTTTGAATAGTAAATTTGATAGCCCTTACAGGTCTTATGTTCAAATTTCAAAAACTGGAGAAAAATACAATTTAGTTTCTGCCCAGGAACATCATTCGCTTGACGATACTTTTGTTAAAGATTTGCACAGAGAAAGACACATAATAAAAGAAGGTACTCTTAAACAATTTGAAAAAGATCCTGATTTTATTAAGAAAGAAAAAGTTGAACTTCATAGTCTGGTTCATGAGATAAAATACGAAGGTGTTAAGTGGGCGATGGTGATTGATTTGAATAAATGTGTCGGTTGTAACGCTTGCATTGTTTCCTGCATTGCTGAAAACAACATCCCGATGGTTGGTAAAGATCAGGTTGAAAAAGGTCGTGAAATGCACTGGATGCGTGTTGATACTTATTTTTCTGGTACACCGGAAGATGTAATTGTAAGTAATCAACCAATGTTGTGTCAGCATTGTGATAATGCACCATGTGAAAATGTTTGTCCAGTTTCAGCTACCAATCACAGTCCGGATGGATTGAATCAAATGGCGTATAACCGTTGTGTTGGTACAAGATATTGTTCAAACAACTGTCCTTATAAAGTTAGAAGATTCAACTTCCTTGATTTCAGATCAGAATTTGAAAATGATTATCAATATCAGGAGCCGCTTAATTTCTTGAATAATCCTGAAGTAACTGTTCGTTCAAGAGGTGTGATGGAAAAATGTACTTTCTGTGTTCAGAGAATTATGGAAGCCCGTGAACGTGCAGTTGAAGAAGGTAAAGAATTCGATGGCAGTGGTGTAGTTACAGCATGTCAGCAAGCATGTCCTGCGAATGCAATCGTTTTTGGAAATATGCTCGATAATAATTCAGAAGTCTATGAACTAAGAAATCATAAACTTGGATATCATGTTTTGGAAGAAACCAATGTTAAACCAAATGTCACTTACATCGCAAAATTAAGAAACATTAATTCGGAGAAAGTTTAGTGAGAACGGTAGATTACTCAATTGAACCACCAGTAGTTGAACAAAATCCATCTCCTGCTTCCATAAATGAAAGCATTGCCAGACCTTTGGAGACCAAGCCAACCAGAGGCTGGTATATTGCAATTTTGATTAGTTTTACGATGCTTTTAATTGGAGCAGTTTCACTCGGAATTACATTCTACTATGGTGTTGGTAAATGGGGTGTTAATCACCCTGTTGGTTGGGGATTTGATATAGTGAATTTTGTTTTCTGGGTTGGTATTGGTCATGCTGGTACATTAATCTCAGCAATCCTCTTTTTACTAAGACAAAGATGGCGAACAGCTATTTCAAGATTTGCTGAAGCGATGACAATATTTGCTGTTATGTGTGCAGGATTATTTCCCTTGATTCATACTGGTCGACCATGGCTGGATGGTTATTTGCTGCCATATCCAAATCAACATGGTTTATGGGTTAATTTTACTTCACCACTATTGTGGGATGTTTTTGCTGTTTCGACTTACTTTACTGTTTCACTTGTTTTCTGGTATGTAGGATTGATTCCTGACTTAGCGACACTTCGTGACAGAACTGATAATAAAATTAAAAAAGTTATTTTCTCAATTTTTAGTCTCGGGTGGCGTCATTCAAATCGTCATTGGCAGCATTATGAAATGGCTTATTTAATTCTGGCTGGATTTGCAACACCACTTGTTCTCTCAGTACACACAATCGTTAGTTTTGATTTTGCGGTTTCAATAATTCCTGGCTGGCATGCAACAATCTTCCCGCCGTATTTTGTTGCTGGTGCTGTGTTTTCAGGATTTGCTATGGTTCAAAATGTTTTGATTGTTATAAGAAAGGTTTTTAAGATTGAACACATAATTACACTTGATACGCTTGAGAAAATGAATAAGGTTATGCTTGCAACTGGTTTGATGGTTGGTTATGCATATGCAATGGAATTCTTTATGGCTTGGTATAGTGGAAATCCAATTGAACAATTTGTTTTTCTGAATCGTGCCTTAGGACCTTATGCCTGGGCATACTGGACAATGGTTGCATGCAATGTCATCTTTACTCAATTATTCTGGTTTAGAAAAATAAGAAGATCAATTCCAATCATGTTTGTAATTGGTGTACTTGTTAATGTTGGAATGTGGTTCGAAAGATTTGTGATTGTTGTCACAAGTCTTTCCCGTGATTTCTTACCATCAAGCTGGGGAATGTATATTCCATCAATCTATGATATTGGAATTTTGATTGGCAGCTTTGGATTATTCTTTACATTGATATTTCTTTTCATAAGGGCATTGCCCGTTGTTTCAATAGCTGAAGTGAAAGCAGTTCTACCTGGAGCTCAGCCAACTCATGGAGGAAAGCACTGATGCATTCAAATAAACTACACTCTATTTCAGGAATCTTTAGTGATGTGAACAAACTAATTGAAGCTGTGGGAAAAGTTAACGAGGCTGGCTTCAAAAATTTTGATGTTCATTCACCATATCCTGTTCATGCACTTCCTCAAGCAATGAAATTAAAACCTTCGAAATTAGGTTATGTGACTTTAGTATTTGGATTCGCAGGAGCTATTTTTGCATTTCTATTTATGTATTGGGTTAATGTTATTGATTATCCATTGGTAGTTGGTGGAAAACCATTTTATCAACTTCCAGCATATGTTCCGGTAATGTTTGAAGTTACGGTTCTTTCAGCAGCAGTTTTCACTGTCGTCTGGATGTTGTTTATTATGTTTAAGTTTCCGAATAACAGTCATCCTCTGATCGATACTGAATACATGAAAAAAGTCAGCGTTGATAAATATGGAATTTCGATTCAAGCTGTTGATGAGAAATTTGATTTAACTGGTGTAAAAAATTTTCTTAAAGAGATTGGTGCAGAAGAAATTTTTGAAATCTATTACAGGTATAACCCCGATGTTGAAAAGCCAAAAATTTTTGATACAAAGTTCATTTCTTTTCTCGTTCTGACTTTTATTGTGATTTCAGGAATTACATATTTCACGCTAAACAAATTATTATTCATGGCCCCATTTAACTGGATGCACATTCAATTCAGAATTAATCCACAATCTACGACTACATTTTTCAAAGATGGTTCAGGAATGAGAATGCCTGTTGAAGGTACAGTTCCCCGTGGTTATTTGCCGTATAAATTTAAGGGTAAACCTGAGGAGGCTGCGAAGTCATTAGTTAACCCGCTTTTACCAACTAAGTCAGTGCTGGATCTTGGAAAGAAAAAATATTTAACTTTTTGTTCACCCTGTCATGGTAACTTTGGTGAAGGAGATAGCAGATTACGAGGACAATTTCCAAATCCACCCACATTACACTCTGATAAGTTAAGAACTATGTCTGATGGTGGAATATTCCATATAATTACAAATGGTCAGAATGTGATGCCTTCTTATGCAAGTCAGATTTCTGAAGATGAAAGATGGGCAATAGTTCATTACATAAGAGTTTTACAACGTTCTGTAAATCCAAAGGAGAGTGATTTAAGATGAGTAGTGAATTTCATATTCCTGAGAAAAGAGAACTTCCAAAAAAGTTTAAGACAATATCCTTGGTTATTTTTTCAGTTGGTTTAATAATGAGTTTGATTGCATCATTTCAGGATTTAGAGAGGTCGCTTGTTAATTATAATGTAATATTTTCATTTTTAGTCAGTGTATCGGTTGGAAATATATTTTTGTTTGCAATTGAATATCTGGCAGGTGCGGTCTGGTCAACAGTGATGAGAAGAATTGTTGAGATTTTTATGTCCTTTGTTCCGATTTTATTTTTCCTGGGATTGCTGATAGTATTCAACACCGGTCATATTTTTCATTGGGCACACGAGGAAGTTGTTCAAGCTGATAAAATATTGAAATCGAAACAACCTTATTTGAATCAACAATTCTTTGTAATAAGATATTTGTTTTATTTCCTGGTCTGGGCTCTGTTTGCTTATTTTATGAACAGAAATTCAAATCAACAGGATATATCAAAAGATCAAAATTTAACCTTTAACAATTCTAAACTTTCAGCGTTGTTTTTGCCTTTCTTTGCTTTAACCTTGTCCTTTTTTGCAGTCGATTTTTTGATGAGCACTGAACCTCACTGGTTCTCAACGATTTTTGGTGTTTATTATTTTTCAGGGACTGTACTTGCATCACTTGCAGTGGTAACAATCACTATTATACTCCTTTTTGAGAAAGGCTATTTTGGAAATCTATTGAAGTCAAATCATTTTTATAATCTTGGTGCATTACTTTTTGCTTTTGTTAATTTCTGGACTTATATAGCTTTCAGTCAGTTTCTGTTGATCTGGTACGCTAATCTTCCTGAAGAAAATTTCTGGATGATTCATCGCTGGGAAAGTGGATGGGAAATTTTTTCATTCATTTTAATCTTTGGACATTTCTTAATTCCTTATTTTGCCTTACTTTCTCAGCCTTCAAAATCTAATCTTAATAGATTAAAAATAATATCAATCTGGATTTTGTTAATGCATTATGTAGATTTATACTGGTTGGTTTTTCCATCGATCTACAAAAAATTAGTTTTTGGCTGGATTGAAATTTCTTTTATATTGTTGTTGATAGGAGTAATAATGTTGTTATTCCAGTTTAGATACAATAAGATAAAAAATATTATTCCGGTTGGTGATCCTAAGCTTAAAAGAAGTCTGGAGTTTCATTTATGAAAGAAAAGATTAAGAAAATTATTGAATTACAAGACGAAATTAATTTTAAAGAATTATTCAGAAGTCCAGCACGATTATTCGGATACAATTACTTTTATATCTTGATTGTGTTAGTAGCAATTGGAATCCATTCAATTAAAAATCTTCAAACTGTAAACAAGAATTCAGTTGTACCCGTAGTGAAACCTGATACAACACAAATTCAAGATTTACAATTTTCATTGCCAGTAAACCTTTCACCTGTAGATGTTTTCCAAGTTGCGAAACCAACACCAGATTTGGTCGAACGTGGTAAAAACTTTTATAACTCGAATTGTTCATCCTGTCACGGTGAATCGGGTAAAGGTGATGGTGCAGCTGGTGCATTTATGAATCCTAAACCACGGGATTTTACTAATCCGGAAGGCTGGGTTAATGGAAGAAAAATTTCTCAAATGTATAAGACTCTTCAAGAAGGTATTATAAAATCTGGAATGCCTGCTTTCAATCATATCAATCCTGAAGAATTATTTGCTGTAATTCATTATATCAGAAACTTCGCAAAAGATTTTCCTGAAGATTCAAAAGAAGATTTACAGGCATTAAATGAAGCTTATAAATTATCAGAAGGGAAGAAAACTTCTGGTCAAATTCCAACTTCAAAAGCATCATTTTTAATTTTGACAGAAGCTTCAGCAGAAGGAACACTTTATACAAAGATTCTAAATTCTATTTCATCCAATCCAGGAACTGAGTTTGATAACTTTATTAATTCCAAAGTAAAATTTTCAGTATTCCTTTCAAAGATGATTTCAAATAATGTAAATAAAGCCGAAGCACTGAATTACATAAAATCGAACCCAATCAGCTATGGAATTAATCCGGGATTTCTTTTGCAGGGTAAAGATTTTCAGATGAACTTTTTAGATAGATTTTATAGTTTATTCAGCAAAAAGGAAAATAAATTATGATCAGGCTATTTTCAAAAAAAATCGTTTTTTTGATGATTTTATCTCTTTTGATCTCTGTCGGAGTATTTGCGAATACAGCTCAACAAAAAAAAGCAGCACTTGAAGAACAATTAGGCAAGTATATTCCGCTTGATTTAAAATTTACTAATGAATACGGTGAGGAATTAAAGCTAAAGGATATTATCAAAAAGCCAACAATACTCACTTTAGTATTTTATGAATGTAAAGGAATTTGTACCCCACTCTTAACAGAACTCGCTGAAAATGTTAATAAACTTGACTTAAAATTAGGTGAGGATTATCAGATTTTAACTGTCAGCTTTGATCCAGCCGAAACACCATCACTGGCGAGTGGAAAAAAGAAAAATTATATCAAGCTATTGAACAATAAACCCGATGAAAAAGCCTGGCAATTTCTGGTTGGTGATAGTCTCAATATTTATAGTCTTACAAATTCAGTCGGATTTTATTTTTTCAAGGAAGAGGATCAATTCGTTCATCCCGGTGCATTGATTTTCATTTCACCTGAAGGAAAGATTACGAGATATTTGCTGGGAATTGATTACTTACCATTTAACATAAAAATGGCTTTAATAGAAGCTGGCGAGGGACGAGTTGGTCCAACGATTGCAAAATTAATAAAGTTCTGTTATACCTATGACCCTGAAGGCAGAACTTTTGCATTAAATATCACCAGAATTATTGGTGTTGTAACTTTACTTGCAGTAGGTATTTTCATTTTGTTTTTAATCGTCAAACCAAAAAAGAAATCAGAGGTTGAGAAATTATGAGTACTACAACGGTATCAATAGATGGAAATGGCCACAACGGAAATTATGTAGATTATTTACATGCATCTTCAAAACACAGGGGAATTTTTAAATGGATTCTTTCCACAGACCATAAAAAAATCGGGTTGTTATATTTAATCTCGATGCTAACCTTTTTTTCAGTTGGTGTAATTTTTGGATTTTTGATGAGATTGGAATTAATCTCACCTGGAAGAACCATAATGGATCCTCAAACTTATAATCAAATTTTTACACTCCACGGCGTTATAATGATATTTCTTTTTATAATTCCCGGTCTTCCAGCAGTGTTTGGAAATTTCTTTTTGCCTATTATGATTGGTGCTAAAGATGTTGCATTCCCACGAATAAATCTACTTTCCTGGTGGTTATTTGTTCTTGGTGGTTTTATTGCTATAATTTCTTTGTTCTTACCAGGTGGACCAGCTGATACTGGGTGGACATTTTACATACCGTATTCTGTAAGGACTTCTACAAATGTAATTCCAGCATTAATCGGTGCATTTATTTTAGGATTTTCATCTATCCTAACAGGACTAAACTTTATTACCACAATTCATCGTTTGCGAGCTCCTAGAATGAGCTGGTTTAAAATGCCGTTATTTGCCTGGTCACTTTATGCAACAGGATGGGTCCAAATTCTCGCAACTCCAATTGTTGGAATTACCTTGTTGTTGGTTGCAATTGAAAGATGGTTTGGTGTTGGAATTTTTGATCCATCATTGGGTGGTGATCCAATATTATATCAGCATCTTTTCTGGATTTATTCTCATCCCGCAGTTTACATTATGATTCTCCCTGCTATGGGAGTTATTTCAGAAATTATTCCAGTTTTTGCAAGAAGAACAATATTTGGTTATAAGTTTATTGCATTTTCCAGTATGGCAATTGCGTTATTTGGATCATTGGTATGGGCTCATCATATGTTTACTGTTGGGATGAGCGATACTGCTATGTGGATTTTCTCTTTCTTAACTTTTCTTGTTGCAATTCCGAGTGCAATTAAAGTTTTTAATTGGGTGTCGACCCTTTATAAAGGATCAATCGCTTTAGAACCTCCAATGTTATTTGCTCTTTCATTCATATTTAATTTTACAATTGGTGGATTTACTGGTTTGATGCAGGGCGCATTAACTTTGAATATTCATGTTCACGATACATCCTTCGTTGTTGCACACTTTCATTATGTAATGTTTGGTGGAACTGGCTTTGGGATTTTCGCTGCACTTCATCACTGGTTTCCAAAAATGTTTGGAAGGATGTATAACAAAAAAGTTGCTAAAGTCGGATGGCTCTTCTTGTTCGTTGGATTTCAATTATTATACTTTCCTTTATTTATAGCTGGTTATTTAGGAATGCCAAGAAGATATTATGATTACTTACCTGAATTTCATATCTGGCATTTTATCTCTACTGTAGGCAGCTGGATTTTAATAACTGGTCTGATAATAATGTTCACCAATCTTCTAATTGCATTAAGAAAAGGCGAGAAGGCGAGTGATAATCCCTGGGGTGGAGTAACTCTTGAATGGACACTGCCATCACCGCCAATTCAGGAAAATTTTGAAAAGATACCAGTTGTCGAAAAAGATCCATATGATTATTCTAAATACGAACTTCAAGAGGAGGTCAAAAATTGAACGAATCAATTTCAATGACTGCAAATTCGCACGTGCATCGAGATGATGTTGGTGCTAAAATTGGAATGTGGCTTTTTCTTTTCACAGAGTTGATTCTGTTTGGCGGAATGTTTTTAGTTTATGCTGTCTATAGATTTCAATATAGAGATTTCTTTGCATTAGCTTCAAAAGAATTAGATGTTTTGATTGGATTGATAAATACTCTCATTCTACTGACAAGCAGTTTAACAATGGCAATGTCGATTACAGCATTGAGGAGAGACAATAATAAATTATCGTTAATTTTTCTCTCAACTACAATTTTATTTGCTCTTCTTTTTCTTGTGAACAAGTATTTTGAGTGGAGTGCGAAGTTTCATCATGGACTTTTTCCCGGTTCAAATGAATTGTTATCACTTCCAAAAGGTGAAATAATCTATTTCGGCCTTTATTATGTAATGACTGGTCTGCATGCACTTCATGTGATAATTGGTATGGTTATTTTACTATTTATGTTTTTTTATATTAAGTCTGGGAAAGTGAATAAAGATTATTATATCATGCTTGAGAATAGTGGTCTATACTGGCATCTTGTTGACATCATCTGGATTTTCCTTTTCCCATTATTCTATTTAATACATTGAGGAAAATATGGAACATAAAAATCATAATAATCACATAGTCGGTTACGGAACTTATTTTTTAGTATGGTTAACTCTAGTTGGATTTACTGCACTGACTGTGACGGTAGCCAATTTTGATCTGGGAAATTTTTCAATTGTAATTGCTATGGCAATCGCATCAATCAAAGGGTTGCTTGTTCTGTTAATATTCATGCATTTGCGTTTTGATGAGAGAATGTTTCGAATCTTTACATTCGTTGCGTTTCTAACATTAGCTATCTTTTTAATTTTAACATTTTCAGATTATTCATTTATAAGGTAAGGAAATATGTTATTAAAAGCGTCAAATTTTATTAATGAAGTAGATGGTGTTTTTCTCTTTATCTCAGCAATTGCATTGCTCTTATTAATTCTGATTACTTTTTTGATGGTCTTTTTTGTCATCAGGTACAACAGAAAAAAGCACAATACACCGAAAAATATTCGAGGAAATACATTACTTGAAATTATTTGGACTTTTATCCCAACAATTCTTGTCGTTGGAATGTTTTATTATGGCTGGTATGGATATAAAAAAATGACTGCAGCTCCAAAAGATGCTTTTGAGATAAATGTGACAGCAAGGATGTGGCAATGGCAATTTAAATATCCTAATGGAAAAATACTGGATACATTAGTTGTTCCAATTAATAAACCCATAAAACTTAATTTAAAATCACTTGATGTAAATCACTCTTTCTTTATTCCAGCATTTAGAATTAAAAGAGATGCAATTCCAAATAAAGACAACTTTTTGTGGTTCATAGCCGAAGAAACTGGTGTTTATGACATTGCTTGTGCTGAATATTGTGGTTTGAGACATTCTTATATGTACTCAAAGATTTATTCTCTTCATCAAAATGAATTTGATGAATGGTATAAAAATCTAACAACTGCGGACACTTTGAATCAAAAGTAATGAAAACTCTTAGCTTGAAATATTATTTTAAGATTTTATTTGAATTAACGAAGTTTAGAATTACTTCGTTTGTCACGGTTACAACTTTCTTTGGATATGTTCTATACTCACATCAATTAGAAATGCAAATTATTAGTGTATTGCTTGGGGTTTTATTCCTATCGGGTGGGTCTGCTATATTTAATCATTTTCAAGAAAAAACTTTTGATGGGTTAATGTCCAGAACAGCAAATCGACCAATCCCTTCAGGTAAAGTACAGCCGGCAACTGCTTTTTTACTTGGATTGATTTATTCTATTGGTGGAATGATTATACTATATGCGATTTCTGGATTAATTACAGCCCTTCTCGGTTTGATTGCTTTAATCTGGTATAATGGAATTTATACACCAATGAAAAGAAAATTTGCTCTGGCAGTTGTGCCAGGTTCATTGATTGGCTCAATTCCACCAGTAATTGGATGGGTTGCTGCGGGAGGCAATATCTTTGATTCAAAAATATTGATGATTGCTATGTTCTTTTTCATCTGGCAAATTCCACATTTCTGGCTGTTGATGATATTTTTCGATGAAGATTATAAGAAAGCAGGATATCCAACTCTCACTGATTATTTTTCTAAAGAACAGATATGTCGAGTTACATTTATCTGGATGTTCGCTCTGGCTATTGCATCCTTCGCTTTACCGCTCTTTAATTTGATTGAGAATCAAATTGTAGAATATGCTTTAATTATCACAGCTATCTGGATGATATGGAATTCTTTGAAATTAATTAACAATTCAGCTGACAGTAAAATATTAATCAAAGGTTTTCGAGTAATTAACACTTATCTCTTATTAATTGTATTTCAACTTTCAGTGGATAAATTTTTCTAAATAATGGAGAGAAGAACAAAATATGAATGAAATTGCATTACCATTCAAGTATGATTATGCAAATGTATTATCATTGGTTGGAACAATTGCCTATTCTATTTATTACTTTTACCTGTTGTGGTTAGTCTCAAGTGCCTTAATTTCATTTTATGCTAATTATTCCCGAAAGAGTAAGATGGGGGAATCGTTTTCAAAAAGAATTTTATCCATTCCTCTGAAAAAAATAAATTTTGTATTTGCCCTTGGAATTCTCCCTGCTTTAGTAATTTTATCTTTAGATTATATCTGGTTAGTCGGTGAGGAATTTTCTACAATTCATACACTAAGAATAATTTCATTTGTTCTTTTTACAGTTTCAAGTATTTCTTTATTTATATATAACAATTCATTTCTTTCATATAATTTGAAAAATGAACTCGATGAAGAACTAAGAAATTTCGTAAATCGTATCAAATTGATAAACCGATACTCGCTCTGGATAGGAATCCTGGGTATTTTACTCGTTGTATTTCTTGAAGCGATTTTGTATACAGCTAAATTGAGTTATCAAAGTACAAATTTCAGAATCGATGTATTTGAATATTTAATAGATTATAAGGTCTATCTGAAAGTTTTAAATTATTTCGCTCTTGGGTTCAGCATAACTTTTCTTGCTAACTTGTTCTACTATTATTTATGGGAAGAAAGAGATGCTGAGTTAGAATTTCAAGAAGATTATTTACACAAGTTTGTTGATTTTTCTCTGATTTCGATTTTAGTTCTGCCCGCTTTAATTTTAATAGATTTATTTTTGCTTCCACAAAACAGTCTTTCATACTGGGTATTTATCTCAAGTGGAATTTCCGTAATATTAGTTTTTATAATTGCCAATGAATTAAACGCATTTAAGAGAGAGAACTACGGATCCTTAGGAAGATTCGCATTCTATTTTACAGTATTGATGGTTATAATATTAACAAGTAAAGATATAGTTGCAACCGCTAATATTTTGAAACCAAAAACTGTTGAAATCAGTCAGAATTTTGTTCAATATGAAACAGAATTAAAGAATAAATTAAATATCAAGACCGTTGTCATTAATGGTGAAGAAATTTTTACAGCCAAATGTTCAGCCTGTCATCGATTTGATTCAAAATTAGTAGGACCACCTTATAATATTGTTTTAAAGAAGTATGAAAATAATCGAGAGCAATTGATAAAATTCATTTTGAATCCTGTTAAAGTTGATCCTCAATATCCGCCAATGCCTTCACAGGGACTCATTCCACCTGAAGCTGAAGCTGTAGCTGATTATATAATGAAAGTCTATAAAGAGAATAAAACCCCTTTAAATTGATAAATGATTAACACTTAAATATATTTGTATTTGTTTTAGAAAGATTACAATGAAAATTAAAATTACCTCCCTATCTGAGGGGAGGCATTTTTATAATTTGGATGCAACTGTTGAAGAACTGGAGTTACCCTCTGAGTTCTTTGGTAAAGTGAGAGTTCAGGTCTTGCTGGAAAAGACTAAAGACCATATTCTACTCAGAACTACACTCAGTGTAAATCGACATTGTGAATGTGATCGATGTCTTAAACGATACGATCGAGAATTCTATAATGAATATCATATGTTCTACATTCACGATATCGCAAATAAGCATTTGTATGATGAAGATGTAGTGACAGTAATCAGAAAGGATCAGGATTTTATTGATATTTCAACTGATGTCAGAGAATTTGCGATGCTTTCAATTCCAATGAAGAACTTATGCAAGGAAGATTGTAAAGGTTTGTGTCCAAGATGTGGAAAAGATTTAAATGAAGGTGAATGTAATTGCGAAAAAGAAAAAATTGATTCAAGATGGTTAACTCTTAAAGAATTATTTAAACAACAATGAAAGGATAGTAAAATGCCTAATCCCAAGAGACGACATTCAAAATCCAGAACAAGAAAAAGAAGAGCCCACTTTAAAGCAGCGGCACCTGCTTTATCTCTTTGCTCTAATTGTGGGGAACCCAAATTACAACATCGTGCCTGCCCAAACTGCGGCTTCTATAAAGGCAGAACGATGTTCGTTCCAAAGGCATCATAATAATTTTATTTTAGGTTAAAATTGGAAAATCGTCATCAAAAGTGCGTGATTGCACTTGATGCAATGGGTGGTGATAATGCACCTCTGGTTAATGTCAGAGGTGCAGCCTCTGCTTTAAGTGAGGGTAAAGGTAAATTTGATGTCCTTCTGGTTGGAAGGAAATCCGATATTCTCGAAATCATAAAAAGAGAGAATCTTATCTTTCCTGAGAGAAACATAATTGATGCCCCAGATGTAATTGAAATGGAAGACGCCCCAACATTAGCTCTGAAAAATGATACTAATTCAATGGCAGTTTGCATCGATCTTATCCAAAAGAATTTTGCAAATGCTTTTGTAAGTGCAGGAAACACTGGTGCTGTAATGGCTATTTCAACAGTTAAGTTAGGTAGGATCAAAGGAATAAATAGACCTGCCCTCGGAACAATTGTTCCAACATTAAAAAATAAATGTCTCGTATTGGATGTTGGTGCAAATTCGGATGTGAAACCTAATTATCTTTACGAGTTTGCTGTAATGGGATCTGTCTATATGAAAGAAATTTTCGGTGTAGAAAATCCAAAGGTCGGTCTTTTAAGCATCGGTGAAGAAGATTCAAAAGGTAATGAAGTAACAATTGCCGCCAATAAGCTCCTAAGAAATTCCGGGTTAAATTTTTATGGAAATGTTGAGGGTAGAGATATTTTAAAAGGTGAAGTTGATGTTATTGTGTGTGATGGTTTCGTTGGAAATGTAGTTTTAAAATTTGCTGAGGGATTTCTGCATTTTATTCTTAAAAAATTTAAAGAGTCAGCAGATAAAAGTTTAACCAATAAATTAAGACTTGGTATTGCAAAGGGAGTATTAAAAGAGATATTTCAAGTTTTTGATTATCAAGAGTACGGTGGAGTTCCACTTTTTGGTGTTAAAGGTATAACTATCATAGGTCACGGTTCCAGTTCAGAACTGGCAGTGAAAAATATGATTTTCAGAGCTTACGAAACTTATGAACACAAAATAATCAATAGAATATCAGAGGCTCTTAAAAAATTTCAAATTAACAGTTAGTGGAGTAGAAAAATGGTCAATAAGGAATCCAAATACAATGCAAGAATTGTTGCATTCGGAAAACATGTTCCAGATAAAGTTCTAGATAATAAATATTTTGAATCAATTGTGGATACAACAGATGAGTGGATTACCACTCGTACTGGAATTAAGGAAAGACGTATTCTTGAAAAAGGGCCAACTTCCGATCTGGCTGTAAAAGCTATTGAAGATATGGTCAGAAGATTTAATGTAGATTTGAATACAATTGATTTAATGATTGTTGCAACCGTTACTCCTGATATGTTTTTCCCTTCAACTGCCTGTGTGATTATGGACAAATTAGAAATGGAAAATACCTGGGGATTTGATTTATCAGCAGCTTGTTCAGGTTATATTTTTGCTTCATCGACGGCAAGAGCATTCATTGAAAGTGGTTTATACAAAAGAGTCCTAGTTGTAGGGGCAGATAAAATGTCTGCAATAACGGACTATACTGATCGAAACACCTGTATCTTATTTGGTGATGCAGCTGCTTGCACTCTTTTTGAAAGAACTGAAGATAAAACTGATGGAATCATTGATGAGTTACTTTATTGTGATGGAAGTGGAAGAAATTCATTGTATATGCTTGGTGGAGGGAGTTTAAATCCAGCATCGCAAGAGACTGTTGAAAAACGAATGCATTATATTTATCAGGACGGTAAAGCTGTTTTCAAAGTTGCTGTGATTGGCATGGCTGAAGTTGCCTATGAAATGATGGTCAGAAATAATTTAAAGCCAGAAGATATTGCATACCTTGTTCCTCATCAGGCTAATTTAAGAATTATTGAAGCTACACGAGAAAGAATGGGAATTCCTTCAGAAAAAGTTATGGTAAATATACACAAGTATGGCAATACAACTGCTGCAACAATTCCTTTGTGCCTTGTTGATTACTATGATGAAGGTAAACTGAAAAAAGGTGATAATTTGATTCTTGCAAGTTTCGGTGCTGGATTTACCTGGGGTGGAATTTATCTAAGATGGAGTGTTTGATGAAGACTGCTTTAGTTTTTCCTGGTCAGGGTTCGCAGTTTGTCGGAATGGGCAAAGATTTATATCAAGATTTTCCTCAGTGTAAAGATATTTTTGATAAAGCCAATAATATTCTTGGTTTTGATTTAACAAAAATTTGTTTCGAAGGACCAGAAGATACCTTAAAACAAACAGAATTCACGCAACCAGCATTATTTGTTCATAGTCTTACAATATTCGAAGTTATTAAAGACTATGAATATCATGGTGCTGCTGGTCATTCACTTGGTGAGTATTCAGCTTTAACTGTTGCAGGAGTTTTTTCATTCGAAGATGGATTGAGATTAGTAAGAACTCGTGGATTATTGATGCAAGAATCTGGTAAAAGAAATCCTGGTACGATGGCTGCTATAGTTGGATTATCTTTTGCTGAAGTTGAAAAATTATGTGAAAGTGTCAGTGAATCTGGAATTGTTCAACCAGCAAACTTTAATTCACCAGGTCAAATTGTAATTTCAGGAGATATTACAGCAGTTCGTAAGGCAATTGAAATTGCAAAACAACAAGGAGCAAAACTGGCTAAGGAACTTGTAGTAAGTGGAGCCTTTCATTCTCCATTGATGAACTATGCTTATGAAAATATTTCCAATGAGTTAAACAAATTAACTTTTAATGAACCTTCAATTCCTGTTTACTCAAATGTTTCTGGTGAGAAATTCAAAGATATTTCAGAAATTAAAACACTATTAGAGCAGCAGATTATCAAACCAGTCAAATGGGCACAGCTAATCGAAACAATGATTAGTGATGGAATTTCAAGATTCATTGAAGTAGGTGCTGGAAAAGTTTTAACAGGGTTGATAAAAAGAATTAATTCCAATGTTCAGGTTGTGAATATCGGTTCGTCTGTTGAATTAAAAGAGTACTTAGCAAATGGTTAAAATTATCAAAGGTTTGAAAATAGATCCTTTGATTTTCACATTTCCATTCGTACCTGAATGTAATATTGGTCTTTGTTCAGGTGAGTGCTGCTGGTATGGTGTTTATGTCGATTTGAAAGAAATGGAACGAATTCTTGAGAACAAAGATATCATCAAACAATGCATGGACGATTCACAGACGAAAGATGAATCGAAATGGTTTGAACAAATTGAAGAAGATAGTGATTTTGAATCTGGTTATTGTGCTGGTACTGAAATCTATAATCATAAATGTGTCTTTCTCGATAAAAATGGTTATTGTTCATTACAAAAAGCGGCAATGGATCGCGGTGAATTTATGTGGAAATATAAACCTATTTATTGCGTAATGTTTCCTTTGACTATCTATAATCAAACTTTAACAATCGATGATGAACACATTGCAAGACTACATTATTGCAGTAAAGCACGACATCAAACTTCGACAGTTTTTGATGCAATGAAAAGAGAATTAATCTATATTTTGGGAGAGGATGGTTATCAAGAATTACTGGAATACAGAAATCAATTAATAGGGGGGAAAAATGTTGAAATTACAACATAAAGTTGCCTTAGTAACCGGAGGTTCAAGAGGAATTGGTGCGGCAATCTCTATTGAATTAGCAAGGAATGGTGCCAAAGTTGTTTTAACTTACAATACAAATCCAGACAAAGCTCAAAGCGTAATTAATGAAATTAAATCTCTGGGTGGTGATGGAAGAATTTTTAAAGCTGATGCTTCACTTTTTGATTACGCCCAGAAAACCGTTGATTTTGTTTTAAGTGAGTTTGGTGCTCTACATATTTTAGTTAATAATGCAGGGATAACTAGAGATAATTTATTACTGCGAATGAGCGAGAAAGATTGGGACGATGTAATCAACACAAATTTGAAAAGTGTTTTCAACTATTGCAAAGCAGCTGTTAAACCTATGATGAATCAGAGAATGGGGAAAATCATAAATATTAGTTCAGTCGTTGGGATAATGGGAAATGTTGGCCAGGCAAATTATGTTGCAGCAAAAGCTGGGGTCATTGGATTAACTAAATCCCTTGCTCGTGAATTTGCCAGCAGAAATATTAATGTAAACGCAATTGCTCCAGGTTATATCGAAACAGATATGACAGCTAAACTTAGTGAAACCCAAAGACAGGCTATTCTTAATTTAATTCCATTAAAACGAATTGGTAAGCCAGAAGATATTGCTCGAGTTGTTGTATTTCTTTCCTCTGATGATGCAAATTATATCACCGGACAGGTTTTGTGCGTGGATGGTGGAATGGTAATGTAGAGTTTTAAAAATATTTTTATTAAAGAAAAATAAATTGTTATATTCACAAACAAAAAAATGGAGATAAAAATGGATATTCAAGCAAAAGTCAAAGAAATCATTATGGATAAACTTGGGGTAGAAGAATCACAAATTACCCCTGAAGCATCATTTATTAATGATCTTGGTGCCGATTCACTCGATATAGTCGAGTTGATCATGGCTTTTGAACAAGCTTTCAATATTCAAATCCCTGATGAAGACTCAGAAAAAATTCAAAACGTCGGGGATGTTTACAAATATCTTAAAGAAAAATTACCTCAATAATAATAAAAACTAATTCCTTAAAATCATATGCATTACAAAAGGATTGTAGTGACCGGAATTGGGGCTGTGACCCCAATCGGTCTGAATATCAATGAATTCTGGAACAATCTCATAGCAGGCACAAGCGGAGCTGATTTTATTACGAGATTTGATGCAAGCAATTTCGATACAAAGTTTGCTTGCGAAGTAAAGAATTTTGATCCGTTAAAATACTTTGATAGAAAAACCGTTCAAAGACTTGACTTGTTTACACAATTTGCTCTTGTCAGCACCGAAGAAGCTCTGAAAATGTCTCAACTTAAACTCGATTCAATTGATAAAAATAGAGTTGGTGTTGTATTTGGATCTGGCATTGGAGGAATGTGGACTTGGCATCATCAATCGGAGATTGTATTCAAAGGTGGCGGACCACAAAGGATTTCTCCTTTCTTTGTTCCAATGATGATCAGTGATATTGCTGCTGGTCATATTTCAATTAAGTATGGTTTCAAAGGACTTAATTATGCGACAACTTCCGCCTGTGCAACTTCTGCTCATGCAATTGCGCTTGGTGCAATTCATATTCAAAGAGGTGATGCTGATGTTGTTGTTGGTGGTGGAAGTGAAGCTTCTATTTGTCCGATGGGTATCGGTGGTTTTAATGCGATGAAAGCTCTTTCTACAAGGAATGATATACCTCAGAAAGCCAGCAGACCATTCGATAAAAATCGAGATGGCTTTGTGATGGGTGAAGGTTCAGCAACTTTAATTCTTGAAGATTATGATTTTGCAATGAAACGTGGTGCACCAATTTTAGGCGAACTTGTTGGTATTGGTTTAACTGCTGATGCTTATCATATTACTGCACCAGCGCCTGGTGGTGAAGGTGCTGTTAGATCAATGAGACTCTGCATCGAAGATGCTGGAATCAAACCTGAAGAAGTTGATTACATCAATGCACATGGTACATCAACTCCTTTTAACGATAAAAACGAAACTGAAGCCATCAAAACTTGTTTCGGTGAGCATGCTTATAAGTTAGCTATATCTTCAACCAAATCAATGACTGGTCACTTACTTGGTGCAGCTGGTGCAATTGAAGCTGTTGTAACTGTTCTTACTTTAAGAAATGATATAATACCTCCCACAATTAATTATGAAGATCCAGATCCTGAATGCGATTTAAATTATGTTCCTAATAAAGCTATTCAGAAAAAAGTAAATTACGCAATCAGTAACGCATTTGGATTTGGTGGACACAATGTTTCATTATTGTTTAAGAAGTTTGAATAAAGTTGGTCCTTAAATTTTTATCTTTTTTTTCTAAAAAAAAGTTCAAAGTAAAACTTACAAAAGAAAATGAAATTCAGAGCCGACTAAGAAAAATATCGCACTTGGTCGGTTCTTCTCTTCGTAACCCTGATTTGTATATTGAAGCATTAACTCACCGTTCAGGGGTTACATTATCACCAGTGAAAAATAATCAATCAAACGAGAGACTGGAATTCCTTGGTGATTCAGTCTTAAATCTTATTGTAACTGAATATACTTTTTCAAAATTCAAAAATGAGGATGAGGGGAAATTAACAAACATTCGTTCAAGATTCGTTAATAAAGAGATCTTACTTAATGTTGCTAATAAACTTGAAATGTCCAAACTTCTCTTCATAAATGAAAATGCTGCTTCTGCTATTGAATCTGGTGCCAAATCTATTCTTGCTGATTCAGTTGAAGCATTGATTGGTGCAATTTATCTTGATCTCGGAATCGGGGTCACAAAAAAGTTTGTTGATAAATATATTATTAAACCCAACATTAAATTAATTTATGTTGAAGATCAAAATTTCAAAAGCCAATTACTCGAGTATTGTCAGGCAAATAAATTAAACATTCCAAAATATGACATCATAGGAGAAACTGGTCCACAACACGCAAAGCAATTTACTGTGCAGGTTTCGATAGGAGGAAAAATTCTGGGATATGGAACAGGAAAAACGAAAAAATCTGCTGAACAACTCGCTGCTAAAGAAGCAATTACTAAAATCAAAAGAAAAAGAAAATAACTTCTTAAACTTCATCTTTGTCTCTAATTTTATTCAAATAACCTTTCATATATTTGAAAAATGATTTTAATAGAATTTCTTAAAAACAATTGGGTATAAACATGGACAAAGAAAAATATTTTGAAAGCTTTCACTCAAGACACATTGGTCCAAATGAAAATGAAATCAAACAAATGATCAATGAAATTGGTGTCGAATCACTGGACCAGCTTGTAAATGAAACAATTCCAGAAAATATAAAACTTGATGAAGAATTAAAGTTATCCGAACCTTTAACTGAATACGATTTTATAAAACACATCAAGGAGATTGGAAGAAAAAATAAAGTATTTAGAACATACATTGGACTTGGTTACTACGGCACAATAATGCCAGCAGTTATTCAAAGAAATATTTTAGAGAATCCTGGTTGGTATACTCAGTACACACCTTATCAGGCAGAAATTTCTCAAGGAAGGTTAGAAGCATTGATGAATTTTCAAACGATGATTTCTGAACTCACTCGTTTACCAATTGCAAATGCTTCGCTGCTTGATGAAGGAACAGCCTGTGGTGAAGCAATGACAATGCTTTATGGAATTTCTCACTCAACTAAACCTGATGCAAATATATTTCTTGTTGATTCAAAAGTTTTTCCTCATACGATTGATGTCGTAATCACTCGAGCATTACCACATAATATAGAAGTAATAGTAACAGATGATTTACAAAATGAATTAAACGAGAAAGTTTTTGGAATTTTAGTTCAATATCCTGATGGTGATGGAGCAATTAGAGATTACAGAACAATTTTTCAAAAAGCAAAAGAAAGGAACATACTTATATCAGTTGCTGCTGATTTGATGTCGCTTGTTTTACTTAAGTCACCGGCTGAATTTGGTGCTGATGTAATAATTGGTTCTACTCAACGATTTGGATTACCGATGGGATTTGGTGGTCCTCATGCAGCTTTCTTTGCAACAAGAGATGAATTCAAACGATTTGTTCCTGGAAGAATTATTGGTTTAACAATTGATCGTCATGGTGACCCAGCATACCGAATGGCTCTTCAAACTCGTGAACAGCACATCAAAAGAGAAAAAGCAACAAGCAATATTTGCACTTCTCAAGCTTTGCTTGCAATAATCTCAGGAATGTATGCTGTTTATCATGGACCTGAAGGACTGAAAAGAATTGCCAGGAGAATTCATCTTTTTACGAACATCTTAAATAAAAAACTAAAAGAACTTGGTTACAAACAGACTAATGAATATTTCTTTGATACTCTAAAAATTGATCTTCATCAAAACCCAGATCTTGTTGTAAAAATAAAAGCACTTGCTGAACAGAAGAAAATTAATTTTAATTATTACACAAAATGTTGTGTTGGAATTTCACTTGATGAAACTGTGAGTTTGAACGATTTGAATGATATAATTGAAATTTTCTCTGAGGCTGCAGATGCAGATTTTCAAAAGATTGATGAATTAACTGAGATTGAATATCAAATTCAAAATGATTTATTAAGACGCGATGATTTTTTACAACAAAAAGTTTTCAATTCTTATCATACTGAAACTGATATGATGCGGTACATTCGAATGCTTGAGGGGAGAGATCTTGCTTTGAATTATGGAATGATTCCACTTGGGTCCTGTACTATGAAACTAAACTCAGCTACAGAATTGTTGGCTCTTTCTTTTGACGAATTCTCATCCATTCATCCATTTGTTCCTTCAGAACAGGCAGAAGGTTACCTACAATTAATCGAAGAACTTGGTAAAGATTTGCTTGAGATTACAGGTTTTTCTGGAATATCATTTCAACCAAATTCAGGTGCTCAGGGTGAATTCACTGGACTTATGATTATTAGAGCTTATCATCAATTAAGAGGTGAACATCAAAGAAATGTAGTTCTTATACCTTCATCTGCACATGGAACAAATCCCGCAAGTGCAGTGATGGCCGGTAATAAAGTTGTAATTGTAAACTGTGATAATTCTGGTAATGTTGATTTAGAAGATTTGAAGAAAAAAACCGAGCTATACAGAGATAATTTATCAGCCTTAATGATTACTTATCCATCAACTCACGGTGTCTTTGAAGAGGATATAAAAGAAATGTGTGAGATAATTCATGCTAATGGTGGTCAGGTTTACATGGATGGTGCTAATTTGAATGCACAAGTGGGACTCACAAAACCGAAACTGATTGGAGCTGATGTTTGTCATCTGAACTTGCATAAAACTTTTGCAATTCCTCATGGCGGCGGTGGACCAGGAATGGGACCAATTGTAGTTGCTGATCATCTGGTTCAATTTTTACCAGGGCATTACTTTGTTCAAACCAAAGGTGAAAAAGGAATTCAGGCTGTTGCATCTGCACCTTTTGGAAGTGCGAGCATCTTAACTATTTCTTATGCATACATAAAAATGATGGGACCAAAAGGTTTGAAGAAAGCTTCACAAGTGGCTATTCTCAATGCTAATTACATCAAAGCAAAACTGGGGAAATATTACAAAGTGCTTTATGTGGGTAAGAGGGGAAGAGTTGGTCATGAGTTAATTTTTGATGTCCGTGATTTCAAAAGAACTGCAAACATTGAAGTTGAAGATATTGCAAAAAGATTAATGGACTATGGTTTTCATGCACCGACAGTATCGTTCCCTGTGCCTGGAACATTGATGGTCGAACCAACTGAAAGTGAAAGTAAAGCTGAACTGGATAGATTCTGTGAAGCAATGATTAAAATTCGTGAAGAAATTCATGAGATTGAAATTGGTGTTGCTGATCGAGAAGATAATTTATTAAAGAATGCACCTCATACATTAAAAGACATAGTTGCTAATGAATGGAATCACCCGTATTCAAGAGAAAGGGCAGTATTTCCAACGCACTTCACCAGAGTAAATAAGTTCTGGCCCTTTGTTGCGAGAGTGAATAATGCCTATGGTGATAGAAATTTAATCTGCTCGTGTGATCCAATTGAAGTCTATCAAAATTTATGAGGAAGATATGAATGAGATTTGTGAAATCTTAAAATCTTCAAAAAATATTGCCGTTGTTGGAATTTCAAATAAACCAGGTCGTGATTCTGGAATTATTGCTCGATATCTAAAAGTTTGGGGATACAATGTCTTTGGCGTAAATCCAACCATCGATTCTTTTGATGATATTCAAGTTTACAAATCATTAAAAGAAATTCCAGTTCCTGTTGATATCGTGGATATTTTTAGGAGATCAGAATTTGTGATGGATGTAGTTAAAGAAGCAATTGAAATAAATGCAAAGATTATCTGGATGCAGCTGGGCGTGATTAATTATGAAGCGAAAAGTTTAGCTGAACAATCTGGCTTAAAAGTGATTATGAATGAATGTATTGCCATTGAATATAGAAGATGCTTTGGTTAAGATTACTTTTTATTTTTTCAACTAACTTGAATCAAACTTTTGTTGATTATCACTCTATCAACACTTCATACATTTCCGATTCGACAGCTTCAATAAATTACCTCGATTCAAGTGAAGCGGTTGAATCTATTCTGATTCATAAAATAAAAATCATTGGAAATGATAAAACCAAACCTGAAACAATTCTGAGAGAATTAAGCTTTAAAGAAAATTCGTATGTAACTCAGGCTGACTTAAAGTTTAACGAATCTCGTGTGATGAGCCTTGGTTTATTCAGTGATGTGAAATTAATAGTTGATAAAAGTGAGAATGAAAATGTACTTTATATCTTGGTTCAAGAATCCTGGTACATATGGCCCTTCCCGTTTGTTGATATTGTTGACAGAGACTGGAAAAAATTGACTTATGGTTTGAATCTGACCATTCAAAATTTGACAGGAAGAAATGAGAGTTTGAATTTCAATTTGCATTTAGGTTATGACCCCGGATTTTACATTAGTTATTTCAATCCAATTTTTTCAGCAGATTATAATTTACTTTTTAGATTGAAAGCTGATTATGTTAAAAGAAAAATTAAGAGTACAAAATATTTAATTTCAGTGAACACAGGTGAAAATTCAGAAGATCATTTTTCAACTGAAATCACAATTGGCAAAAGACTTAATCTTTATAATAATCTTTTTCTGGCATTGTCTTATGAGTATTTAAAGACAAATAATTTTCAACTACATCGAACGATTTCTGATGATGGAAGAGATAAGTTTCTATCTTTCCAGATTGCCTATTCATATGATACTCGAGATTTTACTGCATATCCGAAGAAAGGATTGAATTTTAATTTTTCTTATAAAAAATCAGGTCTCGGGGAATCAAAAGTTGATTATTCAGTAATCACATCTGATATAAAGAAAATTCAATCGATAAAATATCCCATTATTTTTTTCAGAAACTATTCAAGGATTTTAATTGGACCAATATTACCTTACTATGCAAATAGTTATCTCGGTTACGACGAAAGGCTAAGAGGATACTTCAATCAAGTTTTTGAAAATCATTCAATGAATTTTTCGACTCTTGAACTACGATTTCCACTCGTCGAAAAATTCCTTTTCAGTTTAGATTTTCCTGTTATTCCCAGATCTTTATTAACATATAATCTTAGTCTTGATTTTCGTTTATTCTTTGATTCAGCGTTGATGTGGGATAAAAACGATAAGCTTTCAAATCAAAAATTTTTGAATGGTTATGGGGCTGGAATTTCATTGCTTATTCTGCCTTATCGTTCAATTAATTTTGAACTTGCTTTAAATTCTGAACAAAAACCTGAATTCATTATTGACCTAAAAACACCTTTTTAATATGGAAGCATTTTATCTTTCTGAGATAAACAAAGGACTAACTTCTATCAAAATTTCTGGAGATGAGTTTCATCATTTAAGTAAAGTTTTAAGATTAAAATTGGGTGAGGAAATTTATGTGATGAACGGACAGGGATTGATTTTAATATGCAGGATTGATTTCATTTCAAAAGACGAAATTGAATGTACAGTACTTGAGGAAAAAATCTTTTCAAAAAAGGAAATTAAAATAATTGCACTTCTTCCAGTTCTGAAAAATCAGGAACGCTTTGAATTTGCAATTGAAAAATTAACTGAACTTGGTATTGATATAATTCAGCCTTATTACAGTCAAAGAACAATCAGCAAGAACTTGCGAATTGAAAGATGCAAAAGGATTTTAATCTCTGCAGTTAAACAATCGATCAATCCTTTTCTGCCAGAGTTTCGAGAACCGTTGCCTTTGATTGAAGCCATAAATGAATTCAGAACAAATTCACTAACTCTTTTTGGTGATCCAGCAGGAAAAAACATTTTTGAAATTAAGGAGAGATTCAAAAATTTTGAGAATAAAAATATTGTTTTAATTGTCGGACCAGAAGGTGATCTTACAACTGAAGAAAAGGGAATTTTGAAGTCAATTGATGCTTTGTCAATAAATCTTGGAAAAAACAGATTACGTTCTGAAACAGCTATTCTTCACTTATTCTCTTTAATTCAACCTTTTATTCAACCTGATTGATTTTATTTGAGTTGGAATAGTATCGAGGTAAATCTTTAATGATTGCTTTTATCAATTTCGAAAATTTTTCTTTTACAATATTTGCTGTTTCAGTAACTTCTTCATGAGAGAGTTTGTTCTCGGTTATACCCGCAGCATAGTTTGTTATACAAGAAATTGCAATTGTTGGTAAATCGAAATTTGATGCGAATAGAATTTCTGGAATTGTCGACATCCCAACAGCATCGCAGCCAGCTTTTCTTAAGAATCGAATTTCAGCAGGAGTTTCATAACTCGGTCCAGAAGAATAGACATAGATTCCGCGTTTCAACTCAATATTTATTTTCTGACTTATATTGAAAACGAGTTCGTTTAATTCTTTTTGGATTGAAAATTTATGCGAGGGATATTGACTTAATTCTCTAAACTTTGATTTATAGTGAAGAAAAAATATATCTTCTATTAACATCAGATCAGCAGGTTTTAGATGATCTGAAATTCCTCCTGCAGCATTTGTAATAATCAAATACTTTGTACTGAATAACTTTGATATAACGGCGGGAAGAATAACCTGCTTTATGTCATAACCTTCATAAAGGTGTATTCTTCCCTTAAAAATTATATGATAATTGTTGCTGTACTCACACAAAAATATTTTCCCAGAATGACCTGGAATAGTTGATTTAGGATAGCCATCTATATCCGAAGTATCTATTGATGTAACAAAATTTAATTCTTCGGCAAAATCACCAAGTCCTGATCCAAGTATTATTGAAGTTTTAACTTTGACATCACCAAATTTCTTTTTAATCGGTTCAAAGACTTTTTGATAGGAACTAAGATCTATCACAGAATAAACCCTGCAATTGTTGCTGTTAAAAGGTTAGCGAGTGTACCACCAGCGACTGCTCTTAAACCGAGCGAAGCAAGATCTTTTCTTCTTTCAGGTGCCAGTGGCGAAATTCCACCAATCTGAATTGCAATGGATGAAAAATTGGCGAATCCACATAAAGCAAAAGTAGCCATTGTAATAGATTTCTCAGTTACAAATTTCCCTTGTTGAATTAAAGTTGACATATCCAGATAAGCAACAAATTCATTCAAAACTATCTTCGTACCGATTAAACTTCCAAAATTAATTGCATCCTGCCAGGGAATTCCAATTACAAGTGCAAGAAATTGAAGAACTAATCCAAAAATCAACTGCAGATTGAGTGGTTGATTGAAATGTTGTTGAGTGATAGAATTTAAACCAGTGATTCCTCCAAACCATTGAAGAATAAAATTAATCATTGCAATCAAAGCTATGAATGCAATCAACATTGCTCCAACATTCAGAGCAAGTTTTAATCCATCAGATGCACCTCCAGCTGCAGCTTCAATTGCGTTAGATGCGTTTTTTTCAATTTTTATTTTAACAGTTCCTTTTGTGACAGGATCTCCAGTTTCAGGAAAAATTATTTTTGAAATTGCAAGTGACGCTGGAGCTGCCATCACACTTGCACCAAGCAGGTGAGTTGCAAATTTTAATAATGCTTGATCAGTTGGAAGATTATGCGCTACAGCATAAGCTGAACCTAACATTTGAATATACGCTGCCATAACTCCACCAGCAATTGTAGCCATTCCACCAACCATTATTGTCAACAATTCTGAATTCGTTAAATCTTTGATGAATGGTCTAATCATTAATGGAGCTTCTGTTTGTCCCACAAAAATATTCGCACTATTCGAAAGCGATTCAGCACCGCTTGTACCCATCAACTTAGCCATTACCCATGCAAATGCCTGAACGACTCTTTGCATCACACCAAGATAATAAAGTAAAGACATCAAACTTGAGAAGAAAATAATTGTCGGCAGAACCTGAAATGCGAAAAACACACCAAGACTTTCCTCATTTCCAGGACCTAATGCTAATTTCCCGAAAACAAATTTTGCTCCTTCAGTTGTGAATTGGAGAACTAAAACAAAGAAATTTGCCAGCCAGTTAAAAAATAATTTTGGCCAGAGAAGTGGTTTGAATATTTTTCCAAGATCATCTCCACGCAGAATGAGAATTGCAAAGGCGAACTGAATTGCAAGTCCGCTCAAGACAAGTTTCCAATTGATTCTTTTTTTATTGTTGGACATTAAGAATGCAAGGAAGACAATTACAAGCATTCCAAAGAATCCATTAAGTATGGCAAGGAAGTTCATTTTATTCTCCATAGATGGTGTGACATTTTCTGCATCTTGCTTCGTAGATATCTGCGGCTCCAACAACAACTCTATCTTTTGCTGGAGTTTTTCTTTGTGTTCTATCGGCGGGATTTCCGCAGACAACGCAGATTGCAAGTGTTTTTGTTATGTATTCTGCTATGGCAAGTAATTGAGGCATTGGTTCAAATGGTTGACCACGATAGTCTTGATCGAGTCCTGCAATTATCACTCTTTTGCCTTCATCTGCAAGTTTATTGACGACTTCCACAATGTTCATTTCGAAAAATTGTGCTTCATCGATTCCAACCACCTGGGCATCTTTAGCTAATTCGAGAATTTCAGATGCATCTTCAACAACTTCTGATGGAAGAGATTGTTCACTGTGCGAAACAATTTCTTTTTCTGCGTAGCGATTATCAATTTTTGGTTTGAAGACAATCACTTTTTGTTTGGCTATCATTGCTCGACGCAAGCGCCGGATTAATTCTTCTGTTTTACCACTAAACATACAACCAGCTATGACCTCAATCCAACCAGTTTTATTTGGCGTTTGGTGAGGCATAAATTCATTCATTTTTCAACTCCTTTTAAGTTATCATCTCCAAATGGAAACGGTAAGAATTGAGATGCTTTAAAAACTTTTGTATTGGAATCACCATCAATAAGAATTACATCAATATCACCGCAGAGCTCCCAGATAATTTGTCGGCAGGCACCACAGGGTGGACAAAAATTTTTATCATCTGAGGCAATTGCTATTGCTTTGAATTTTCTGATTCCTTCACTGTATGCTTTGAAAATTGCGACTCGTTCAGCACAAATAGTTAATCCGTATGAAGCATTTTCAACATTACAACCTGTAATTATTTTATCATCCTTAGTTAATAATGCCGCTCCTACTCGAAATTTTGAGTAAGGTGAGTGAGAAAAGTTTTTGGATTCGATGGCTCTCTGAATTAATGGAGTTAATTCATTCATATTTGAAAAAAATTTTTGTGAATATATCTATATGAAAAAGATTAGGCAAATAATCAAATTCTAAATTCTTTTCTCATTCGATGTGAATGAATTCGCTTTTATTGATTTCTAGGAATGAAGTAAAGAAAATTAATGTGTTGTTTTTAATGGCAATTTGTATTTCTCTTTTTTTTATTAATTTTATTTAGAATATTCAGGAATAAGTAATGGGGTAAAAATAAAATTATTTATAATCGTTTTGATTTTTATGGCGGGATGTAGAGATGATGATTTTAATTATCCATCAGAAACTTTAACAAGCGTCAATTCAATTTCACTTATTGTGCTTTCACCACGGTTGGGAGTTATCTGGTATATTAACAACTCTTATGAGATTCGCTGGATTCCTTCTTCTAACACAAAGGAAATTACAATTTATCTTTATCGAAAACATCTATTGAAAAAAATCGTCTCATCAAGCACTGAAAATGATGGCAGTTTCATTTATTATGTTCCCCCTGATTTACAAACTTCAAATTTGTATCGATTAAAATTTATTAATTCGAAAGACACCAACGATTTTGTCTTCAGTCAATACTTCACCATAAGAGAATAAAATTTTTGAGAGAATTATGATTCGATTAATTATTATAATTCTAACAGTATCTTTCTGGATAATTTCTCAAAAAGACGATTTTAAGTTATTAAGAGAAAGAATGGTGAATTATCAAATAAAATCGAGAGGGGTAAAGGATGAATTAGTCATTAAAGCCATGATGAAAGTAGAAAGACACAAATTTGTTCCTGCAAATAGAATCGATAAAGCATACAAAGATGGTCCTGTACCAATTGGTTATGGACAAACTATCTCTCAACCGTTCATTGTAGCTTATATGACAGAGTTAATCAATCCAGGAAGATGCAAAAAAGTTTTAGAGATTGGTTCTGGTTCAGGTTATCAAGCAGCGATTCTGGCTGAAATAGTCGATTCAATTTATACAATTGAAATAATCACAGAACTTTACAAAGAAGCAAAAGAAAGACTAGACAGATTGGGTTATAAGAACATTAAGATTAAAAACGCAGATGGATATTATGGTTGGAAAGAACACGCACCATTCGATGCAATTCTGGTCACAGCAGCTGCCGAGTTTGTTCCGCCACCATTGATTGAACAATTAAATGAAGGGGGAAGAATTGTTATTCCAATTGGTTCTCCGTTTTTCACTCAAACTTTAATGTTGTTCGAAAAGAAAAATGGAAAAATTACAAGTACTAGTTTAATCCCTGTCAGATTTGTTCCTTTCGTAAGAGGCAAATGAAATTAAAATTAGAATATTTATTAATATTTCTTGTCTCCTCAATTGTAATAATAAATCAGGTTTGTTTGATTCAAATTTTCGCATATCAACAGTATTATCATTTCGCTTCCATTATTATTTCTTTAGCTCTGGTAGGATTCGGATTAAGTGGATTTATAATAAAGAGTTTTCTTCCATATATAAATTATAATCTTGAAAATTTTACTTTATTAACTTTAGAAACAACTGCACTTATCATACCTTTTTCATTTGTGATTGATCAAAATGTAATTGGCGGATTTGATTCATTTTTAATTTTTTATGATTCCGTCCAATTATTAAAATTTTTTTTGACGGCATTTACTTATTGTTTACAATTTACATCACTTGCAATTTTGATTGGTTTATTGTTTTATGTCTATTTTGAGTCAATCAATAAAATGTATTTCTGTAATCTGATTGGTTCTGCTTTCGGAGGATTAATCGTTATTCAACTGCTCTGGTATTTGAATCCTGAAGAAATTTATTCATTGACTGGTCTATTGATCTCTGGATTGATTCTTATTTATATCTTGTACAATCGGATTAAAATGAATGCTGCACATTTTATTTTACTCGCACTTCCGCTTGTATTTTTTAGTTTCACTTATTTTCAAAAGAATGAATTAAAAATTTCTCAATTCAAATCCATATATCGGACATTGAATTATCTGGGAACAAGAAAGATACAGGAATTAAAGAGTCCTTATGGTAGAATTGAAATTATTGAATCTCAAGCTTTGAGAACTTCACCAGGTTTATCATTATCAAGTTTTGATAATATTCCATCAGGAAAAGAAATTTTTGTAAATGGTGATTCATATGGTTTGATACTTGAATCGAACAAAACTGACGAATTGGAATTTCTAAAGCATTCAACACTTTATTTGCCTTATCAAATCAAACAAAATGCAAAGGTGCTGATTTTAAACTCATCAGGAAATCTGGAAATTTTTAGATCTCTGGTAGGTAATGCAAAGAAAATTTATGTAACAGAAATTAATCCTGTAGTAAAGGAAATAATAAATAAATCGATCGACTCGTCTCATATTGATAAATTAACTTTAATACAATCAGACCCACGAAATTTTATCGAATCAACCAGTGAAAAGTTTGATATCATATTCTATCCTGTTGTTCAATCATCAGGCTTTTATTCAGGACTATATTCATTACAAGAAACATATTTCTTAACCCAGGAGTCATTTCAAAAATATCTGGATAGATTAAAAGAAGAAGGTTTCTTAACAATTTCAACACATTTTGATTATCCCCTGCGTTCTTCTGCGAGGTTAATCAATCTTTTTACGAATCTTATTAACTCAGAAAAAAAACAATCTGAGTTACAGTTGGTTGTAATTAATAATTGGAATACAATTACCTGTTTATTGAAAAAGGGGAATTTCACGGAAGAAGATCTTGATGAAATAAACAAGTTTTGTGAGAACAATCAATTCGATATTCTTACTTTCCCTGACTCAACAAATTTAAGAAGGAATCATTTTCATAAAATTTTTGATTCACTTGATCTTGATGCGATTGATAATATTTATTCAAATAACAAAGAATTCACAAAAGAATATCCTTTCAAAATAGATCCACCAGACGATAATCAACCTTACTTTTTTAATTTCATTAGACTAAACTTAATTCACCATTACTTAACAAACATTTCATTACAGAAACTAACTTACTTTGAGCTTGGATATTTTATTTATATGATAATTTATTCAGTTGTCATTGTAATTCTAATTTTAATTATAACTCTTACATTTGTTAAGATTAAAATTTCTAAACGATTAAAGTTCAATACATTCCTTTACTTTTCAACCATAGGCTTTTCATACATGTTAATTGAATTAAGTTTAATCCAGAGAAATGTTCTCTATCTTTCAAGCGATATTTATTCAATAACATTTGTGATTAGTTTATTACTTTTTTCAACCGGAATAGGTAGTTTAATCGCAACAAGTGCAAAATTATCAAATCAAAAAATATTAAAGATATTTTTGGTAATTTCTTTTGTGATAATTTTAATTCTATCAATTTACTCTCAGATTTTAGAACCAGCCTTAATTTCAAAAAGCTATCTCAAATATTTGATTTTAGGTGGAATTATATTGTTAATAGGAATAGTTCTGGGATTTCTTTTTCCTGTTGGAATAACATATTTTTCAAAAGAAGATAAGAATATCGTCCCATTAGCTTGGGCTGCAAATGGTAGTTTTTCAGTACTGGGAAGTATGAGTGCGGTCATTCTTAATATGAATTTTGGTTTTAAGTTTACTCTTGCATCAAGCGCCATTCTATATTTTGTTTTTGGTTTGATTTTTTACTCTGTTATTACCAGGAAAAATTGACAAAATTAAACGATATACTTATTTTTGAATATCGTAACTTATTGAAAAATAATAATTTAAAGCTATCATTTTTTATAGGTATAAATTATGAACCAAAACACTTCAAAACCCAAAAACATGACTAAAGCTGACATAGTAGATAGAGTCGCTCAAGGCACTGGTCTTACTAAAATTGAGACAGAGGCTGTAATTGAGGGATTTATAAGTACTGTTATTTCAATGCTTAAAGAAGGATACGGAATTGAAATTAGAGGTTTTGGATCATTCAGGGTTAAAAAGAAAAAACAAAGAGTTGCTCGTAATCCAAAAACAGGTCAACAGGTTTTTGTTCCAGAACATTATGTTCCAAGTTTTAAGTTTTCGAAGGATTTCAAGCAAATAGTTGATAAAGGGATGAAATTGGGTAAAACTGTGGAGAAGGAGGAAGATTGAAAACCTGTTATGTTTGCGGCAACATTTTAAAAGACACAGATAAATTTTGTTCTCAATGTGGTGCAAAAGTTACATCAGTAGATAAACCAATTGAATCTACTTCAATTGGAATTTCTGAAGTAGAGTTAAAAATTTGTGATGTTTGTGGAGAAGAAAATTCCATTGATTTAGACGAATGCAAATATTGTGGTGCTGGTTTTAGTGGTAAAGAAAAAATAGTTAAAAAGAATGTTCCTTCCTACCATGAGAAAATAGTTGATTCTAAATCTAAGCCTGTTGAACAAAAGAAAACAACATCAGAGACTAAAAAGAAAAAACAAAAATTAGTCGAGAAACAAACTTCAACTGCCAAAAAAACTTTGAATAAGAGTCGATTACTTTTAATGAGCTTGGCATTTTTAATAATCGCTGTTATCATGATTTATTATGGATTTTCTGAGTCTCAACCAAAATCTTCAAGCAATTTAAATCAAAGTGTTCAGAGTCAATCAAGAATTGATTTGAGTTTATTAAATCAAATCAATCAACTAGAAAATGAAATAAAAAACGATCCGAAGAACGCTTCTAAGTTACTCAGGCTTGCTAATTTGAATCACGATGCTGGTTTTTTTGAAAAAGCAATTAATTACTATAAAGATTATTTAATCTTAAAACCTGATGACAATGACGCAGAAGTTGATATGGGTGTTTGTTATTTCGAATTAAACAAGTTTGATGAAGCTGAAAAAATTTTTGAAAGTGTAATTAAGAAAAATCCGAAGCATCAGATTGCTTACTTGAATCTTGGAATTGTTAACTTAAATCAACAAGAAATCGAAAAAGCAAAAGATTATTTTAAAAAGTGTATTGAACTTGGTGAACACACAGATGCTAGTCAACGAGCAAAAGAATTGTTGGAATCACATTAATAAAAAAGGAGTAAACTATGCCCTGCGGACGAAAAAGAAAACGTCATAAAATGGCAACACACAAAAGAAAAAAACGATTGAGAAAGAATCGACATAAAAAGAAATTGAGATAATAGTGCGGTTCTAAAGCCACCTTAGCTCAGCTGGTAGAGCAGCTCACTCGTAATGAGCAGGTCAAGGGTTCAAGTCCCTTAGGTGGCTCTAAGGATTTCCTTTTCTTTCCTGCCTTTTACATAATTTTGTATAAATTATTTTTGAAAATGAACAAACTAAAACTAATGAAGTTGGCTTTACAAAATGCCAACAAAGCAGGCAATAAAACTTTTCCTAATCCAAATGTAGGTGCTGTACTTGTCAAGAATGGACAGGTGATTGCTCAAGGTTATCATAGATTTTTTGGTGACCAACATGCTGAAATTCATGCAATAAAATTGGCAGGTGAAAACGCTAAGAATTCAGAATTATTTGTAACTCTTGAACCATGTTCTCACTATGGAAAAACTCCGCCCTGTACAGATGCAATAATTAATGCAGGAATAAAGAAAGTTTATGTTGGTATTAATGACCCCAATCCTTTAGTTAATGGAAAAGGAATTAAGAAATTAATTGATGCAGGAATTGAAGTGGAAAGTGGAATTCTGGAAAAAGAATTGAAAAAATTTTATGCTGATTATTTAAAGAGATTCAATGAAAAAAGCTCCTTTGTTGTTTTGAAATATGCAATGACTCTTGATGGTAAAATTGCTTCAAGCACGGGAGACTCTAAATGGATTTCTTCTGAAACTGCGAGAGAATGGGTTCATAAATATCGTACTAATTTTGATGGAATATTAGTTGGTGTGAATACAATCATCAAAGATAATCCATCATTAACGAGTCACGGTAAAGGAAATAATCCAGTTCGTGTTATAATTGATCCCGAACTCATTATTCCATTAAAGAGTAAAGTATTGAATGATGAATATCCTTCAGTGATAATTCATTCAGTTAAAAATTCAAAAAAAATAAACGCAATAAAAGCAAAGGGCAAAATTCCTTTATTCATAAAGTCTCGAAAAAAATTGATTGATTTTAATGATATATTGAGTGAACTCAGAAAGATTTCAATAATAAGAGTTTTAATTGAAGGCGGCGGAGAAACTGCCTGGTTTGCACTCAAAAGCAATACAGTTGATAAAATAATTGCAATAGTTGCCCCCAAAATTCTCGGAGGAAAAAATTCAATCACACCAGTAGAAGGAACAGGTTTTAAGAAAATTTCTGAATCAATTAAGTCAGAGATAATTGAAATCAAAAAATTTGGGGATGATGTGTTGATTAAATCAAAAATCATCAAAAGTGCAAAGTAAAAATTCGGAAATATAATGTTCACAGGAATAATTGAATCTCTTGGAAAGATAAATTCAATCAATAAAAATTCTTTTCAAGTTTTGGTTGATCCCTTGGATTATAATCTTGGTGACAGTGTTTCGATAAATGGAATCTGCTTGACTGTTAAATCAATTAAAAAAGAAGGAAAGAAATTAAATTGTGGTTTTGATATATCAGGCGAAACTTATTCCAGAACAAATCTCAAATACTTAAAAGCCAACGATTGGGTAAATATTGAAAGGGCAATGAAAGTTGATTCAAGATTTAATGGTCATATCGTAACAGGTCATATCGATAGTGTTTCGAAAATCTTATCGATAAAAAAAGAAAAAGATAATTATGAATTTAACTTTTCTATTCCTAAAGGTTTTGAAAAATTTATTGCCGAAAAAGGTTCAGTTGCTCTTGATGGAATAAGTTTGACAGTTGCAAGAAAAATGAAAGACAAATTTTCAGTCGCAATTATTCCATTTACTTTCGAACACACTAATTTGAAATACAAAAAAACAGGTGATTTCGTAAATCTGGAAATTGATATTCTTGCGAGATATTTATTTTCTTTAGTACAGAATTATGGTAGATAAAAATTTTTTGGTAGAGGTCAAAAGTGAGTAAGAAAAAATTTTCTTTTGCAACCGTTGAGGAAGCGATTAAGGATATTAAAAAAGGCAGGATTGTGATTGTTGTTGATGATCCTTCTCGTGAAAATGAAGGCGATTTTGTTTGCGCCGCTGAAATAGTCACTCCAAAAATTATAAACTTTATGGCTAAATATGGTCGAGGACTTATTTGTTTGCCTATAATTGGAGAAAGATTGGACGAGTTGAAGGTTGAACCAATGGTCGAACATTCAGAAGAAGTTAAAGAAGCAAATTTCACAGTCTCAATCGATGCTAAAAAAGGAATCACTACTGGAATATCAGCTTATGATCGAGCATTGACAATAAAAACTGTTCTTGATCCCAAAACAAAACCTGACGATCTCATAAAACCTGGTCATGTATTCCCATTGCGATATAAAGAAGGTGGTGTTTTGGTCAGAGCTGGTCATACCGAAGCAGCTGTGGATCTCGCTAAACTTGCTGGATTTCATCCTGCTGGTGTGATTTGCGAAATTATGAATGAAGATGGTTCGATGGCGAGATTGCCTCAACTGATAAAAGTTGCGGAAAAATTTAATTTAAAAATAATTACAATTGCAAGTCTGATTGAATATCGAAGAAAGAAAGAAAAATTAATCAAAAAACTCTTTACTGTTAATCTCCCCACTAAGTTTGGAGAATTTGATTTACACCTTTATGAAGATACAATAACAGGAGAACATCATCTCGCACTTGTTAAAGGTAAAGTTGAAGGCAAGAAAAATGTTCTCGTTCGTGTTCATTCATCTTGCACAACTGGTGATATATTCCATTCATTACGATGTGATTGCGGTGAACAATTAGAAAAATCTTTGCAGATAATTTCAAATAAAGGTTTGGGTGTTTTGCTGTATATGCATCAGGAAGGCAGAGGAATTGGTTTAAAGAATAAAATTCATGCTTATGAACTTCAAGAAAAAGGTTTAGATACTGTGGAAGCTAATCTCAAGTTAGGTTTTCCACCTGATTTAAGAGATTATGGTATCGGTGCACAAATTTTAGTCGATCTTGGACTTTCATCAATTTATTTGCTAACAAATAATCCCAAAAAGATAATTGGATTAAGTGGCTATGGATTAAAAGTCACAAAAAGAATTCCGATTGAGATTCCACCAAATAAAAAAAATAAAAAATATCTTAAAACTAAGAAATCGAAATTAGGTCATTTAATACAAATCTAAGGAGCTAAATATGGTAAAGCATATTCAAGGAAATTACGACGGAAAAGGATTAAAAATTTCTATTGTTGTATCCCGATTTAACAGTACTATAACTGAAAAATTATTGGATGGTGCAGTTGATTGCCTTTCAAGGCATGGTGTGGAAAAAGAAAACATTTTTGTTTACTTGGTTCCTGGTGCTTTTGAAATTCCATCAATTGCAAGAAAATTGACGCTTCAAAAAAATTTTGATGCAGTAATTTGTCTCGGTTGTGTAATTCGGGGAGATACTCCTCACTTCGATTACATTGCAAGTGAAGTTTCAAAAGGTGTAGCTCAAGTTTCGCTGGAAGCAAACATTCCAGTTGTCTTTGGAGTGTTAACTACTGACACAATTGATCAGGCAATTGAACGTTCAGGAACAAAATCAGGTAATAAAGGATTTGATGCAGCATTGACAGCACTTGAAATGGTGAATTTGTTAAAACAAATCTGAGTTTCAAAGATTTGATAAAGAAATTTTTTTGAATTAAATTCGTACCGAAAATTCTTTGAAATAAGCCGGGGTGGCGGAATTGGTAGACGCACAGGACTTAAAATCCTGTGGCCCCTCGGGGCCGTGCCGGTTCGAGTCCGGCCCTCGGTACTTGAAATTATGGGCTCGTGGCGCAGTTGGTTAGCGCGCTTCCTTGACATGGAAGAGGTCACAAGTTCGAATCTTGTCGAGCCCACTTTTCTCTTTCTTAATACTGATGAAGCAGTTCTCCTTGAATACCAACCTTTTGTTTTCTATTTTTGAAATGTTTTATTTATCTTAAAAAATTATGGATAAGTTTATAAAAATTAAATTTCCTGATGGTTCAATAAAAGAATTTCCTGTTGGAATAACGGGCGAGGAATTAGCTAAATCTATCAGCAATAGATTAGCTGATGAAGCAGTTGCAATTAAAATTAATGGAAAAGTCAAAGAACTTTATACTCTAATTACTGAAGATGCTGAAATCAAAATCTTAACTTTTGATGACGAAGAGGGCAAAGAAGTTTACTGGCATTCTTCATCTCATTTAATGGCACATGCAATTGAAAAGCTGTTTCCAGGAGCGAAATTTGGTGTGGGTCCTGCGATTGAAAATGGATTCTACTATGATGTAGATGTAGATAGAAAAATCACACCTGAAGATCTTATCGAAATTGAAAAGGAAATGGCTGAACTGGCAAAGGAGTCGAAGCCTTTTGTTCGAAAAGAATGCTCAATTCAGGAAGCAATTGACTTTTTTTCGAAAAAAGGTGATGAATATAAATTAGAAATTTTGAAAGAAATTGACAGCCGAGAAGAACAGGTCAGCATGTATGAAGAAGGAGATTTTGTTGATCTTTGCCGTGGTCCTCATCTTCCTGATGCTGGAAAAATAAAATATTTCAAGCTGCTCTCTGTTGCTGGTGCTTATTGGAAAGGTGATCCAAAAAACAAACCGATGCAAAGAGTCTATGGAATTTCATTTCCAAAGAAAAAACTTCTTGATGAATATCTTAATCAACTTGAAGAAGCCAAAAAGAGAGATCATAGAAAATTAGGAAAAGAACTTGAAATCTTCTTCTTCAATGAAATTGCACCTTCTGCACCGTTCTGGTTACCGAAAGGCATGATAATTTTTAGAGAACTCGAAAAATTTTTGAGAGAAACTTTAGATAAGCAGGGATATCAAGAAATTTCTACCCCAATTCTTGTGAAAAAGACTCTCTGGGAAAGATCAGGTCATTGGGAACATTACAAAGAAAACATGTTTATTCTTGAAGTAGATAATGAAATTTATAGTTTGAAACCAATGAATTGTCCAGAAAGCACAATTGTTTACAAGTCAAAGATTCGAAGTTATCGAGATTTACCTTTGCGATTATCAGAGATTGGAAGATTACATCGAAATGAAATTTCGGGTGCATTGGGAGGAATGTTAAGAGTCCGTCAAATCACAATGGACGATGCTCATCTTTTTGTTAGACCTGATCAAATACTTGATGAAATTCAAAAACTATTAAAACTTATAAACGATTTTTATACACTATTTGGATTTTCACCTTCTTATAATCTTTCAACGCGTCCGGAAAAAGCAATGGGAGAAATCGAACTATGGAACAAAGCTGAAGAATCATTGAAACAGGCTCTGGAATTAAATGGAATTAATTACAAATTGAAAGACGGTGAAGGTGCATTCTATGGACCTAAGATAGATATTCAAATTAAAGATGCAATTGGTCGTTCGTGGCAAACCGCTACAATTCAGCTCGACTTTCAGATGCCTGAAAGATTCGAATTGGAATACATTGATGAGAATGATGAAAGGAAACGACCTGTCATGATTCATAGAGCTATCTTTGGCAGCTTTGAAAGATTCATTGGAATTCTGATAGAACATTTTGCTGGATATTTCCCGACCTGGTTATCACCAATTCAGGTCGTTATACTTCCGGTTTCTGAAAATTATATCCCATATGCTGAAAAAGTTTATCAATTATTTTTTGATAAAAATATTAGAGTTGAACTTGATAAGCGAAATGAAAAAGTTGGATACAAAATTCGTGAATGGGAAACTCAAAAAGTACCTTACATGATAATTGTAGGTGAAAAGGAATCGACATCAAATACAATCAGTGTAAGAAAACATAAAAAAGGCGATTTAGGTATATTTGAAATTGAAAAATTTCTTGAATTAATTTTAGATGAAATAACAAACAAAAAATTGCACAACTAAATAGGAGAATAGCTATAAACTCAAAAGATTCAAATCGCGAACTAAGAATTAATGAACAAATAAGAGTTCCGCAAATAAGAGTTATCGATACTGATGGAAATCAACTTGGGATTATGTCACCGAGAGAAGCTTTAAGAATTGCAGAATCAAAAGGTTTAGATCTCGTAGAAATTGTTCCGAATGCTAAGCCGCCAGTTTGTAAGATCATCGATTATGGTAAATACAGATACGAAGTTCAAAAGAAAGAAAAAACTCAGAAGAAAAAACAAGCAGTAGTTGAAGTAAAAGAAATTCGTTTTCATCCTAATACAGATGAACACGATTTTGAATTCAAGGCAAGACACTGTAGGCAGTTTCTACTTGATGGTTACAAGGTTAAAGCTACAGTTATTTATAAAGGTCGTGAAATGATTTATCCTGAAAAGGGTGAAGAATTATTAAATAGATTAATTGAAAAATTAAGTGATATTGTAAAAGTTGAAAGTCCTCCCAAGTTTGAAGGGCGAGCAATGACTGCAATTTTGATGTTAGATAAAAGTAAAGTCAAAAAAACTAATTGAGGTGAATTAAATGCCAAAAATGAAATCAAACAGAGGTGCAGCTAAAACTTTTCGTAAAACTGCATCAGGTAAATTTAAGAGAGCTAATGCTTATAAAAGTCACATTCTGACTAAAAAATCTTCTAAAAGAAAAAGAAAACTTAGAAAACTAACTCTTGTTTCGAAAGCTGATCAGAAAAGAGTTAAAATTATGTTACAACAATAATGATGAGGTAATTAGATATGCCAAGATCAAAAAATAAAGTCGCTTCACATCGAAGAAGAAAAAAAATCTTAGAAAGAGCTAAGGGTTATTGGGGTAGACGAAGTAAAGTCTACACCATTGCAAAAAACTCAGTCGAGAAAGCTCTTTTACACTCTTATGTTGGACGAAAATTAAAGAAAAGACATTTCCGTTCTTTGTGGATTACAAGAATTAATGCTGCTGCAAGGGCAAACGGAACAACTTACTCAAAATTAATTCATGCCCTTAATCAAAAGCAGATTGGTATTGATCGTAAGTTGCTTGCAAGTATTGCTTACGAAAATCCACAGGCTTTCTCCGAAATCGTCAAATTTGCAATGAATTAAAACCAGTATTAATTCCCTACTGTTCGTAGTAGGGAATTTTTATTTTAAAACTATGATAGAAATTGAAAAAATTAAGTCAGTTGTAGAAGAAGCTCAAAAAGATTTTGAAAAAGTTTCATCTCACAAGGAAGTTGAAAATTTCAGAATTAAGTACCTAGGAAGAAAAGGTATCATTCCAAATTTATTTGATGAATTAAAAACTCTACCAAAAGCATTAAAGCCGCAATTTGGTCGTGAATTAAACCAACTAAAGAAAGATCTAGAAGAAAAGTTAGAGCTTCTTCAACAAAAATTTCCTGAAACTAAAGAAGTTACATATAAAGAAGATTTAACTCTACCCGGTATCTTACCGGGAATCGGAACAAAACATATAATAACTAAAACCCTCGATCAAATTAAAGATATTTTTAAATCGTTTGGTTTTGTTATTGCTGAAGGTCCCGAAGTTGAAACTGATTATTATAATTTTTCAGCGCTGAACTTTCCTGAAGATCATCCTGCCAGAGATATGCAGGATACTTTTTTCATTTCCAGAGACTTGCTTTTAAGGACTCATACATCTCCAGTTCAGATTAGATACATGGAGAGTCATAAACCGCCAATTAGAATCATTGCTCCTGGAAGAGTCTTTAGAAACGAAGCAATTTCTGCTCGAAGTCATTGTATCTTTCATCAGGTTGAGGGATTATATGTCGATAAAAATGTTACTTTCGCTGAGCTGAAAGGTACTTTAATCAACTTCGCGAAATTATTTTATGGTTCGGATGTAGAGATCAGATTTAGACCGAGCTTCTTCCCTTTCACTGAGCCGAGTGCGGAAATGGATGTGAGCTGTGGAATATGTAAAGGCAAAGGCTGTCGATTGTGTAAATATACTGGTTGGCTGGAAGTGCTTGGTTGTGGTATGGTAGATCCAAATGTTTTTAAATCTGTTAATTATAATCCTGAGCTTTATTCAGGTTATGCTTTCGGAATGGGGATTGAAAGAATTGCAATGTTAAAATATGGAATTGATGATATAAGAATTTTATTTGAAAACGATTTAAGATTTCTAAAACAATTTAAAAGCCTATGAAAATCTCTATTAACTGGTTAAAGAATTACATTGATATTTCAAACTTTTCCATTCAAGAATTAAAAAATCTACTCACCAACGCTGGATTAGAAGTAGAATCGATTGAAGAAATAGGAAAATCACTTGAAGGATTCATTGTTGGTGAAGTTATATCGAAAGAAAAACACCCAAATGCAGATAAGTTGTCTGTGTGTCAGGTAAGTGATGGAAAGAACATTTATCAAGTTATATGTGGTGCACCGAATGTTGAAGCTGGACAAAAGATTGTCTTTGCACCCCTTGGTGTAACTATTCCATCTACTGGTGAAAAATTAAAAAAAGTTAAAATTCGTGGTGTTGAATCACAGGGAATGATTTGCAGTGAAAAGGAACTAGGATTAGGTGAAGACCATACTGGAATTCTCGTTCTTGATACATCAGCACAGGTTGGAAAACCTTTGATAGAGCTTTTAGGTTTAGATGACTTTGTTTTTGAAATCGGAATTACTCCGAATCGACCTGATGCGCTATCTCATATTGGAATAGCGAGAGAAATTTCTGCAATTACAAAAAAGAAATATGTTCTTCCCAAAATCGACCTGGATGAAAGTGAAGAGAAAATTAGCGATTACTTGAAGGTTGAAATTTTAAATGATAAAGATTGTCTGAGATATTGCGCACGAATGGTTAAAAATGTTAAGGTCAAAGAATCTCCTCAATGGTTGAAAAGATATTTAATGAATGTTGGAATAAGACCAATTAATAATGTTGTGGATGTTTCAAATTTTGTAATGCTTGAGATGGGGCAACCGCTTCACACTTTTGATGCAAAATTTGTCGGAGGGGGTAAGATTGTTGTAAAAAATGCAGATGATAATGAAAAGTTTATTACTCTTGATGGAAAGGAGAGAACTTTAGATTCATCAATGTTAATGATTTGTGACGCAAATAAAAAGATAGCAATCGCGGGAATAATGGGCGGTGCAAATTCTGAGATTTCTGAATCAACAAAAGATGTAATAATTGAAAGTGCTTATTTCAATCCGAAAAGCATTCGAATAACGAGTAAAAAACTTGGATTGTCTTCAGAGTCATCATATCGTTTTGAAAGAGGTGTTGATTTCAATAATACTCTTCTTGCAGCTAATCGTGCTGCTCAACTAATTGCTGAATTAGCTGGTGGCGAAATTGTTGGTGGTTATATTGATGAAAATCCCGGCAAACTTGAAGAAATTGAAGTTGAATTACGAGTTTCAAGAACGAATAAAATTTTAGGTATTGATCTTTCAGAAAATGAAATCTCTGATATTCTTCAACGACTTGGTATAAAAATTCAGAGTAAAAACGAAGACACTTTAACTTGTTTGATTCCATCTTATAGACCAGATATAACAAGAGAAATTGATTTGATTGAAGAGATTGCTCGAATATATGGTTATGATAAAATTCCCGGTGACTCAATAATTAATTTTGAAGTTTCGATTGAAAAATTTCAGACTAGACTGGATGATAAAATCAGAGAAATTTTAACTGGTTACGGATTGAATGAAGTTATTAATAATACTTTATTGAGTGAAGTTGAAGCCAGATTCGATGATTTAATAACGGTTAAAATTCTGAATCCAATCAGTCAGGAATTATCTCATCTTCGACCAAGTCTAATTCCGGGTATGATCAAAACCATTGCTCTGAATCATAGATTCGGTGAATTCGATTTGCAGTTTTATGAAATTGGGAAAGTAATGATTGCCAGAAAGGATAATGTTGAAAATCCTGATGATTATTTCGAATTGGATAAATTATGTATTGCCTACACTGGAAAATTAAGAGAAAAAAACTGGAAAGAAAATCAAGTAAACAGTGATATTTTCTATTTGAAAGGTTTAATTGAGTCTTTATTATTAAAAATATCACTTGACAAAATTAAATTCACTTCTTATTATGCTTCAGAAAATCAATACTATTCTATTGAAATAAAAATATTTATAGACAAAACTTATATCGGTTCTTTATATAAAATGACTGAAAATTACTTAAATAGATTTGAAATCGAACGACCTGTTTTTATAGCAGAACTCGATTTAGGAACTATTTCAAATTTACCAAAAGAGGCAGAACAATTCAGGCGTCTTTCAAATTATCCGAAAGTGGAAAGAGATATTAGCTTTTTCATTGATAACGATATCCCTTACGAAAGAGTGGAACAGGTAATCGATAAGTATAGTGATAAACTCCTCAGCAATAAATATTTATTTGATTTATATTTTGATCCAAATAAATCTAATCAGAAAAGTATGGCAATCAAATTTGAATTTCAATCGTTCGAGAAAACACTGACTGCAGAAGAAGTTGAAGCAAGAGTAAATAAAATAGTTTCTGGCTTAGAGAAAGAATTAAATATCCAATTAAGGAAACTTAATTGATGGAAAATGAAAATCGGACAAAATTTTTAGAAGCTGTTGAAAGGTTAGAGAAAAATTTAAAAGTTTTTATTGTCCGATTTAAAGAAATAAAAGAAGAGAATTCAAATTTAGAGAGTGAATTATTAAATTTACGTAAGAAACTCGAAGAATTAGAAAAAGAACTTTTAGTTAAAGATAAAGAGATTGAAAATTTGAAAAATCAGCTGGAAGTTGCAAGAAATACGGTAATTATCTCAGAAAAGGAAAGGCAAAATCTTAAAAACCGTATTTCTGCTATTCTGGAGAGGATAGAAGTATACTTAAACAATTAATTAACTAAGAAATGTCTTCAAATACTAAATTGAAACTTAAAATTTTTGATAAAGAATATTCATTAGTGGTCGATAATGAAGAACGCGCTAAAAATGTTAGCGAGTATGTCAATTCGTTGATGAATGATTTAAAAGTGGATATGAGTGGTCAGCCTCCACAGACAATTGCAATAGTTGCGGCTTTGAATATCGCTAATGACTTATTTATTGAAAAAGAAAATGCATCTAAAGATTTTCAAATTGCAACTGATAAACTGAATGCTCTAAACCAGTTGCTTGAAGACATTTCTTAAAAATTTTCACTTCTAACCGCTCCAGACTTCTAAAGAAAAAAATTGAGGACTAACACCCAAAATTAAGGGAGTTAGACTTCAAAAGCGTATTACAGGCCTCGCTCGCCTTATGGCGAGAAGCTAAATGAGATTGTTGAGAAACAATCATTTAGCTCGGTGGAAGTAAAAAGCTTTTGAGCTAACACCCACTATGTCAGAGATAGGTTCTCAATTCCTATCTTGAAGTTCTGGAGCGGTAAATTAAAAAAAAGAAAGTGAGTTGGTTATGGAACTTAATATTTTAATACCTTTGATTGTGATTTTCAGCGTGGCTCTATTTTTCATTGGCTGGACTTTGAATTCACAGGTCGGTAAAAAAAGTATTGCTGCCGCTGAAATTCAAGCAAAAAAAATAATAGAAGAAGCTGAACGAGAAGCAAAAAACATCAAACGTGAAAAACTACTTGAAGTCAAGGACGAGTGGTTTAAGAAAAAACAGGCTTTCGAACAGGAAGTAACCAATAAGAAAAATGCTCTTCAAAATATTGAACGTCAATTAAAAATTCGTGAAGAAGCGATTGATAAAAAGTCTGAATTGCTTGAAAAAAAAGAAAAGCAGCTTCAAGAATTAGAAACAACACTTAATGAAAAGATCGAAGATTACAACAAGAAATCTAAGAGGCTTGAAACTTTAATTGAAGAACAATTTACAAAACTTGAGAAAATCGCAGGCTTGACACAGGAAGAAGCAAAGAAGATGCTTGTCGAAAATTTAATAAATGAAGCAAAGTTAGAAGCGGCGCAATACATTAAACAAATACGTGATGAAGCAAAAGCAGAAGCTAAAAAGGAAGCAAACAAAATAATTGTTCAGGCGATTCAACGTTCAGCTGCTGATCATTCTGTTGAAACTACAGTCAGCGTGATTCAAATTCAAAATGAAGAAATGAAGGGTCGAATAATTGGTAAAGAAGGAAGAAACATTCGAGCATTTGAAGCTGTAACCGGTGTTGATGTAATTGTTGATGATACTCCTGAAGCTGTGATTCTTTCCGCGTTTGATCCATTCAGAAGAGAAGTCGCAAAAGTTGCCCTCGAACGACTTATAGCAGATGGAAGAATTCATCCAGCTCGCATTGAAGAAGTTGTCGAAAAAGTTCGAATTGATCTCGAAGATCAAATAATCGAAGATGGTGAAAACACTCTAATTGAACTTGGTATTCATGGAATGCATCCAGAGTTAGTTAAACTTATTGGTAAAATGAAATATCGACAGAGCTATGGACAAAATCTTTTGCAGCACAGTAAAGAGACAGCTGTTCTTGCTGGAATTATGGCAGCTGAATTAGGATTAGATCCAATGCTTGCGAAAAGAGGAGCCATTTTACATGACATCGGTAAAGTTTTAGATAAAAACACAGAAGGTCCACACGCTCTAATTGGTGCAGAAGTAGCGAAGAAATATAATGAGCATCCAATTGTCGTAAATGCAATTGCATCACATCATGAAGATGTTGAAATGGAACATCCAATAGCAGCCATTGTTCAGGCTGCCGATGCAATTAGTGGTGCAAGACCTGGCGCCAGAAGAGAACCACTCGAATCTTATGTTAAGAGATTAGAAAAATTAGAATCAATCGCAAAATCGTTTGAAGGAGTTGCCAAAACATATGCAATTCAAGCTGGCAGAGAAGTTCGTGTAGTTGTTGAACATGAAAAGATTGACGATATCGGTGCAGATAAATTAGCTCAGGATATTGCAACAAGAATTCAGGAAGAATTAGAATTTCCGGGTCAGATTAAAGTTGTAGTTATTAGAGAAGTTCGCAAAATTGCATTTGCGAAATAAATTTTTGATTAATGCCGAAAAATAAATATTTGATTGCCATAACAGGTGGATTAGGAACGGGTAAATCTCTTTTCGCAAAATACCTGTTAGAAAAAAATGAAATGGTCATCAATTCAGATCATGTTGCTAAAGAATTGATGACCAAAAATCCTCGAATTCAAGAACAGATTAGAAAGCAGTTCGGTTCAGAAGCTTATTTAACTCACGGTGAATTAAATACTAAATTTATTGCTTCCAAAATTTTTACAGATCCTGACCTTTATAAAAAACTTACAAAAATTGTTCATCCTCCCACAATAGTAGAAATTCAACGAAGGTCGCAGAAAGCATTTAAAAAAGTAAATAGAGTTTTTGTCGAGTCCGCTTTAGTTTTTGAAGCAGCAATTGAGAAAAAATTCGATTACATAATACTCTTTAAATCAGACCTTAAATTAAGACTTCAACGAACAATCGAAAGAGATAAAATTACACCTGATGAGTTTTATCAAAGAATTCAATATCAGTTAGATCCAGATTTAGCGGAAGAACTTTCTCACTTTGTTATTCACAATAATGGTTCACTTGAAGAATTGTACGAAAAGTTCAATTTTATTTACAAAGTAATTACACTTCTCACAGATTCCAGAAAAAGAGAATAAATCGGAGTTAAGCTGTGAAATTATTAAATTCTGCTTTAATCAAATTAGTTCAACTATTTCCAAAATCTTTTATTCGACTTTTCGCATCCCGATATATTGCAGGTGAAAAGTTAGAAGACGCAGTTCGATTAGTAAATGAACTCAACTCTAAAAATATTTTTGCAACGATGGATGTTCTCGGTGAAGATACAACCAATATTGAAGAAGCGAATAGTGCAGTTGAAGAAGCTATTCGTGTTCTGGAAACAATCAACAAAGAAAACTTAAAATCAACACTTTCAATAAAACTAACTCAAATTGGTCTCAAACTGGATTATAATTTATGCCTCGCCAACATGAAAAAAATCTTAAACAAAGCAAAAGAACTAAACAACTATATCGAAATTGATATGGAAGACTCCTCATGTACAGAAGCTACAATTAACATTTATAAAGAATTACGAAAAGAATATTTAAACTTCGGAATGGTAATGCAGGCTTATCTACGAAAAGCTGATACATACTTGAATGATGCTCTTGAGTTACTTAAAGGCAGCAGTGTAAGGCTCTGCAAAGGAATCTATAACGAACCGCCTGAAATTGCCTACAAAGGAAAACAAGAAATTAGAGATAATTATGTTAAGCTACTGGAGTTCTTATTTGCTAATAATGTTTATGTGGGAATTGCTACTCATGATAAAAAATTAATTGATGCAGCTAAAAACTTAATTAGAAAGTATTCAAAAACGAATAACGATTTTGAATTTCAAATGTTGCTTGGTGTAAAAGTGGATTTAAGAGATCAGCTGGTTAGAGAGGGATATAAGGTTCGAGTATATGTTCCTTATGGTGAACATTGGTACAAATACAGTATTAGAAGAATGAAAGAAAATCCGGAATTACCAATCGCAATTATCAAAAATATATTTGCCAGAAGAGGATGATTGTACTCGGAATAGAAACTTCTTGCGATGAGACTTCCATAGGGATTCTTGAAGATAATAAAATTTTGGTGAATGAAATTTTTTCACAGAAAGTTCATTCAGAATTTGGTGGAGTTGTACCAGAGATTGCGAGTCGTGCTCATTTGCAAAAAATTCTTCCACTACTTGATGAAGCATTAACAAAAACGAAAATCAATCTTACAGATATTGATTTGATCACAGCCACTGCAGGTCCTGGTTTGATTGGTGCGTTGATTGTTGGTTATTGTTTTGGAACAGGATTATCGTTATCGCTTGAAAAACCTTTTGTACCAGTAAATCATATTGATGGACATTTGTATTCTGTTTTTATTGAGAATCCAGATTTATCTTTTCCTTACATCGCTTTATTAGTTTCGGGTGGAAATACAAGTCTGTTTTTAATTGAAGATTTTTATAAAACTACATTACTTGGAAATACTCTCGATGATGCTGCGGGAGAAGCATTTGATAAAGTCGGGAAATTATTAGGCTTAAAATATCCAGCAGGTGCTGAAATTGAAAATCTTGCCAGAGATGGAGATGAAAATTTTGTAAAATTTCCTATTGCTGATGTGAGTGGAAAATATGATTTCAGTTTTAGTGGTTTGAAAACTTCAGTTCTTCGTTTTATTGAAAAGAATTTTAAATCAGAAATTGACGATTTTATCAAAAAAAATATTGCAGCATCTTTTCAGAAATCTGTGGTTGAAGCATTAGTTCAAAAAACTGTTAAAGCTGCGGAGGATTTTAAGGTAAAGAACATTGCAATTGTTGGTGGCGTTGCAGCAAACAAAAAACTTAGTCAAAGAATGAGAGAATTATTGAAAGATGAGATTAAAATTTTTACTCCATCTCTTTCACTTTGCACAGATAATGGGGCAATGATTGCTTTTGCTGGACTAAAATCTTTTGAAACAGGACATTACTTGAGATCAAAAATTGTTCAACCATTTCCTAATTAGCATGGATCAAAAATCTCGCAATAATTTACTTCAAGCTGATGATTATATAATTATTCTTTCAGCATTCATTTTGTTTTTAATGTTTGGAATGTCATGGTTCTTTAATAGTAACTCGAAGCGTTCAGATGAAAGTGTAAAAATGTTAATCAAAAAGGGGATGAGTTTTTCTGAAGTAGTGGATTCATTACACAAGTTCAAATTAATCGATTCAAAGTTATCATTTTTTGTGGTCGGGAAATTACTTGGAACAGAAAAGAAGATCAAAAGTGGGTTCTACTCATTGCCTTATGGTTTATCAAATTATGACTACCTTAATATTCTCGTTACTGGAAAAAATCGAATAACAATCAAATTAACAATATTTGAAGGGATGACCCTCAAGCAACTTGCACAAAGATGTTCGATATTTTTTAATTTCTCCCAAAATGATTTTATGAAAGCTGCACAGGATAAAAACTTCCTGAAAAAATATGAAATCGGTCATTCATCCATTGAAGGTTATATTCTTCCAGCTACCTATGAATTTTGGGGGACAGAAACTCCTGAAGAGATAATAGAAAGTTTTCTTAAACCTTTCAAAAATTTTTATGATCATGAAATTAAACCATTCGAAAAAAAGTTGAGATTATCAAAAAATCAAATAATTACTTTAGCTTCGATTATTGAGGGAGAGACCAATCATATTCCTGAAATGAGAAGAATCGCTGGAGTATATCTTAATAGATTGAAAAGAAGAATTAAATTACAGGCTGATCCAACCATTGCCTATATTACAGAAAAATTTGGAAAGAGAATAACTTACAATGATCTAAAATTAGATTCTCCCTACAACACTTATTTGTATTTTGATTTGCCTCCAGGTCCAATAAATTTTCCAAGGAAAGAAGCAATAAAAGCAGCTGTTGAACCTGAACATCACGACTATTTGTACTTTGTTGCATCGGGTGATGGAAATACTCATGTGTTCTCAAAAACATATTCAGAACACCAGAAACGAGTAGCTGAATACAGAAAATCGATTAATAATAGAAGATGAAATATTTTTCAATCATAATTATTGCAATTTTAATTTTTGCTGGTTGTGCCAATCAATTACCACCTGGCGGTGGACCAGTTGATAGAGAACCACCTCAAATTTTACGAACTTTTCCTGAACAGGGCTCAATCAACTTCAATAAAAATTTTGTTGAATTCGAATTTGATGAATATATAAATAAGGGAACTGTCTTTAACTCTATCTTTATCTCTCCTTATATAAGTGATGAAATAGAGATCAAATGGTCTGGTAAAAAATTACGAATTCAATTTCCTGATCAACTGAAGAATAATCAGACTTATGTAATATCACTTGGTACCGATATTTCTGATTTACGAGGAAATAAACTCAAAGAATCTTTTACACTTAAGTTTTCAACAGGGGAAAAAATAGACGAAGGTGAGATCTCTGGAAGAGTGTTCGATGCTAAGCCTGACGGTGTTTTTATTTTCTTTTATTTGATTGATTCAGTTGGAAAAAAAATTGATTACACTCTGATTAAACCAGATTTTGTAACTCAAACTTCAAAAGATGGGAATTTTAAGTTGATTGGTTTACCGAATGGGATTTTTAGAATAATTGCAATTCGTGATAAAATGAAAAATCTGGTTTTCAATCCAGATGAAGATGAAATTGGTTTACCAGTAAATGATTTCATTCTGTCAGATTCACTAAAAGTAATTAAAAATGTTTTTTTTGAATTACAAAAGATTGATACAACCAGACCAATCTTAAATTCAGTGAAATTCGAAGATTTGAATCATATAAATCTAAATTTCAATGAGCCGATTGATTTATCAAATTTAAATGTATCAAATTTTACACTTTACGATTCTTTAAAAAATAATTCTCTCAATCCTGCAGCTTTTTATTTAAAGGATGATAAAACAATCATATTAGTTTTTGATTCTCTTCAAAAAGAAACTGACTATCAAGTTAGAGTTGATGGCGTCTCAGATTTATCGAATAATAAAGTAAAATCAACGATGAATTTCTATACTGAAAACATAAAAGATACAATTCCTTTGCTTCTTCATTCCATTAAGTGTAATTACTCTCAAAATATTATGGAATACTTTCAATCAGAGTTTTATGTAAAGTTTAATGATTATATAAAAGAAGAAGATTTCCTTTCTGCGGTATCAATCACAGATACCGGTAATAATCCGTTAAAATTTTCTTATTCAAGAGTTGACAGTGCAAGTTTTGATTTAAGATTATTGACCTCAAAACAAAAAGAAAAAATACTTGTTAGATTAAATCTTGGCAGATTGAAAGATTTAACAGGTAATTCGATTGATACGGTTGTTGTTCAACAGCTGGAAACTAATAGTGAAAGTGAGTATAGTTCAATTTCTGGTTTTATTAAGAATCGTAACTTAGTTAATGATGAACTGATTGTCGAAGCAATCAATACTAATTTTCAAAAGAGGTTTTCAACTCTTGTGACGAATAACTCTTATCAGATAAAAAATTTGTTGCCCGGCAGTTACTTTTTAAGGTTAGGAGTTACAAAGAAAAACTTACCTCGAGAAAATTTTTCAAATCCATTTACTTATTATCCTGATACAATTAAAGTAAAATCTCGCTGGCCAGTTACAGATGTAAACTTTGATGCAAAAAATTTAATCAGATGAGATTATAACTCGTCTGATTTTATTCCCTTTTTGAATTTTTGATTCTTCTTTTTTTATGATACCCAGTGAAAAACGGTCACCTCTTACTTCGACAATTTCTATTTCACCAATTTTCTTATCAGTTATTCCTAAAATTTCTCCTGTTGATAAATCTTTGATTGTGTCTCCAGCTGAGTAAACATAGAGGAGTGTTCCAACATCGACATTATCTTTTCTGCCTAAATTCACAAACACTTCCTTAGTTTCCTGATCAACAAACAAAATTTCACCCTGAATGATTTTCCTATTCAAAGACAAAGTATTTTCAGTTTTATCAGTTTTACTCTCTGTAAGTTTTTGATTTAAGTATAGTGAATTTTCCAATTTCAATGATAAATTTTCGCAGAACTTAATCAGATTTTTACCGACAAGAGTTTTTAGAAATTCATCGGATCCAAATTTTATCAAATCCAGTTTTTGAAATTCTTGTTTTGCATCGGATTCTTTACCAAAAATTGTAACGCCGACTTCGAGATCCGAACTTTTTTGTTCAATTATTTCGTCAAAGATTATCTTTTTATTTCTTAAGTCGGTGATTTCAATCTCTATTTCAATATAATTGGAATAAGTTTCATATTGAGCAAGTTTAGGTTCACCAGCAACTAATCGATTTATTGAAAATGTCTTTATTGTTCCCTTCATCAAATAAAAAATATTCTTTGATAATAAAAGTTCGTCCAATGATAAATTCTGATTTTCAATCTGGTTGAATTCGTTTTCAATTGTTTTAGGCGAGTAAATGACAAGATCAAATTTTGTTCGGAAGTATTCAGCTATGAAATTTGGAATATCAATTGAAAGATTCCACGAACCTTTATAAGTCGAATTATCCTGAAATTTGACGATACCAATCTGACCAAATAAATAATTCAGCAAGATCAGATTAATAAAGAAAATACTTAGCAGCTTTCGCTTTAAACTCATTAGCTTCGTGTTCCCAATGTTTTTTAATCTGGTCATACTTGAAATTTTTCGAAAACAATAATCGAATTTGATCCCAGCCTGTTGCTTTGTCAAAACTGGAAATTCGATTCGGTGATGCTAATTCAAAAACATTTTTATCTGGGTAAAGCTTTTTTAACTGTTCAAGAAAAATAAACTGTATTGCAGTAAGATTGCATTTCTTAAAATCAGTTATGTGAATCTGAACACCATGCAATATTTTATTTTGAAAATTACCATAAAAAGGTCTCCAGACAACAGGCCTGAAGATTACACCATCCAATTTTAATTTATTCAATTCTTTTGCGATTAAATTTTCATCTATCCATTCTGCACCAAGTAATTGAAAGGGGAGAGTATAGCCAACACCTTCAGAAATTATACCAAGTTCTCCAAGAATTCCCGTTGCTGCATAATACTGAGCAGAATAATAATGTGGTATGTGTGGAGAAGTTGGAATCCATTGCAGACCTGTATCTTCCCATTTCATATTCCTTTCCCAGTTTGTCATTTTTATTACTTTAAGCTTGCATTTTAAGTTGTTACTCAACCAACCTTCTTCGTTGATCATCGTTGCAAGTTCACCGCAAGTCAAACCATAGATGTATGGAATTGGAAATTGTCCAATAAATGAAATAAAATCTTTTCGGACAATTGAACCTTCAAATTTTTCTCCGGTTAATGGATTGGGTCTATCAAGAACAACAAACTCGATATTATGTTCAGCTGCCGCTTCCATAGCTAAACCCATCGTACTGATGTAAGTGTAAGATCTGACGCCAATATCCTGAATATCATAAATTAAGACATCTATTCCCTTCAACATTTCTTTTGTTGGCTTTCTGGTTTTGCCATAAAGTGAATAAACCGGTAAACCAGTTTTTTGATCAATGTATGAATCAATTTTTTCACCGGCAGGTATATCACCACGAACGCCGTGCTCAGGACCAAAGAGAGCGACTAATTTTACGCCTGGTAAATTGAACAGGATGTCTATTGTTGAATTGAGTTTTGAATCGACACCGGTTGCATTTGTTATTAGACATACATTCTTACCGACTAAAAATTGAAAATCATCTTTCAGATTATCGATGCCTAATTTTACTTTCGGTTGGGAAAAAATAGTTGATGTTAGAATTAGTAAGAGGAAAATTAATGATTTCATAATTCCAGTTTCTTTTTGATTGAGTTAATAGTTTCGTTTGTTTTCTTTTCAATCTCTGTAAACTTTTCAGCAGCTCTTAATATTAGATTCATTGCACGTTCTCTATCATTCAAAGATTTTGTATTAATCAAAACATTCAGAAAAGCACCTTCAGCACTACTCTTCAATAATATCAAAGCTACACCAGCATCACTCAAAGAATTTTGATTTCCAATCTCACTTAATCGAATTACACTATCCAAAACTTCATTTGTTACTTCTATCACTTGAATTGGAACTTCAGTTGCGTCAATAGTTGCGTTTTCAATTTCTTGAGTTCGTCTGGTTTTTTCTTCTTCTGATTCTTTGGAAAGTTTGAATGCAGCCATTACCTTATCAAATGCTTCAGAGTCTTTATCATATAACTCAAGAAATTTTTCTTTATAGCTTTGAATTTTTTGTTGAATTTCTCGGACCTCAGTTTCTACTGATTCATATTTTTTCTTCCCGATTGTAAGATTACAAACCATATCAGCAAGTGAAAGACCGAGCACACCACTGAAAGATGAAACACTTCCACCTCCAGGAGTGGGTGCTGAAGATGAGATTTTTTCTAAAAATTCATTCAAAGAAATTTTTAAATCCATGATTTACTCCTTAATTAAATATTCAATAATTTTTTCATCTGGATTAAATGGTGCAAGATTACTCAATCCCAAATTTTGAATTGCAGCTTCTATTATCTCTGATTCTGAATTTGAATCAGGAAGATAAAATTTTCCTGCTTGAAGAATTGCTTCAAGAGGAACAAGTCCAACGATTTCACTGCCCCAGGTTTCAACACCGAATTTTTGAGCTTGTTCTTTTACTGCTTCAAATACATGATGCATATTTGTTACTGTGTAATTAACGAGATTGATAGAAACCTGAGTAATATTATATTTTTCGAGAGAAACTCCCATTGCTTTAACTGCTTTGAATTTACCTGGAATTCTTACTGTTTTGCCATCTTTCTTTATTATATTTCCATTTTCATCTCTTAAAGGTCTACCTGATTCTCTAATTATCCCAGCAATTTCGTCAGCGATTTTTACATCCTGAGTTTTAAGATTTACATTATAAGCTATTAAAAAGAACCTGCAGCCAGTTACAGTTGCACCAAGTTTTGGATTAAATTCTGCTTTACCGAAATCTGGATACCATTCCGGATTTTGAAGTTTTTCTGGTAAACCTTCGTATTCACCTTTACGAATATCGGATAAATTTTTTCTTTCCGGTTTAGTTGCAGAATACTCATAGAGATAAACTGGTATTTTTAATCTTTCCGAAATTATTTTTCCATATTGTCTGGAAATTTCAATACAATCCTTAATTGATGCATTTTTGATAGGGACGAAAGGAACTACATCAATTGCACCGATTCGCGGATGTTCACCTTTGTGATTTCGCATATCAATTTTTTCTGCCGCAACAATCGATGCATTGATCACACCATTTAAGACACCTTGCTTTGTTCCAACAAAAGTAACCACAACTCTATTATAATCACGATCAGGTTCAACATTTAACAGCTTACACTCTGGTGTTTTTTTAATCGCATCTGCAATTGCATTGATTGTTTCTTCGTTCCTTCCTTCAGAAAAATTTGGAACGCATTCAATGATTTCTTGCATAAACTATTTTTCCTTTTTTTATTACTGTTTCAGTAAAATTATTTCCGAAATAATAGACTATATTTCTGTAGTCATCTGTATTCAAAATTACTAAATCGGCCTGTTTATTTATTTCGATACTTCCAACTCGATTTGAAATACCAAGAGCAAAAGCAGCGTTTATTGTAAATGAATTTATTACTTCATTCACCTTCATCCCATTATACAACGAAGCCATGTTCATTATCAGATAAGGATTTTGAGTCGTGGAAGATCCAGGATTGAAATCCGAAGCAAGAGCAACAATGCAACCCTCATCAATCATTTTTCGAGCAGGGGAATATGGAATCTTTAGAAAGTAAGAAACAGCTGGAAGTATTACAATTGCTATTTCAGTTTTTGATAATTTAATAATGTCTTTCTCATTTAATACTTCAAGGTGGTCTAAACTTTTTACATTCAACTCAATCCCAAGATCAACACCACCTATATCGTTAAATTGATTACAATGAAGTTTGGGAATCAGACTGTGATCGATTGCTTTCAAGAGAATAGTTTTTGTTTCTGTCAAGCTGAAAGCAGTTTTTTCAAGAAAGACATCGCAAAATTTTGCGAGTTTCTTTTGTGAAATCTCAGGGATTAGTTTTTCAGTTAGTAATCGGATATACTCGTTTCTATTTTCTTTGTATTCTGGCGGAATTGTATGCGCACCCAGAAAAGTTGGATGAATTTCTACAGGTTGGTTTGAATTTAATTCATTTATAACATCGATCATTTTTATTTCATTCTCATAATCCAGTCCATAGCCGCTCTTTATCTCTATTGTCGTAATTCCAAAACTCAGAGCATTTCTCAAACGATTGAGAGAAAGGCTAATCAATTCATCTTTACTTGCATTTCTGGTCGCTAAAACGGTCTTTGCAATTCCTCCACCTTTTTGAGCAATTTCTTCATAAGTTTTGCCTTCAACTCTCATTTCAAATTCATCTGCACGCGAACCAGCAAACACTAAGTGAGTATGACAATCAATCAAACCTGGAATAATGACTTTTGAAGTGCAATCAATTACTTCATCAAAATCATTGAAATTTAATTTCTTTTCGGGGGTCAATTTAATTATTTTATCATCTTTCAAAATAATAGAAGAATTCTCGATTAAACCTGGATCGGAGAGTTCTGAACCTCGTTTGTAAAAATTATTCTGGGGTTTGCAGGTTAATATTTGTCTTGCATTATAGAGGAGTGTCTTCATTCACAGTTATCGTGCTGAATCAACTCTAATTTTTATTGATGAATAGTTTTCTTTCTCTAAAATACTAAAAACTTCATTAGCTTTTTCTCGTGAATCAAATGGTCCAATGTTGATGCGATAGAATGGAGGTTCGTAATTTATTTCAACTTTTTGATCAGGAAATAATTTTTGAATGTTGACTTTTAAATTTGATATCTCCTCAAAACTATCAGTAATTCCAACCTGAACAAAATAAATTCTGTTATCATCAGGTTTCTTGTTTTGGGGAATTTGAACATTATCAAAATCTATATTAAAACCTGTGAATTCTTCAAAGTACTTTGATGTGTCTTTCTTCAAATTGAAATGAGCAAGTGGATCAAGTTTCTCTTTATCCACCTGCTCTAATGAAATTTTGTTTTTAGCTCTATCAACTTTGGAGCTGCAACTAATTAAAAGTAGAGTTACAAGAATGAAAATAAGATTGTGATACTTCACAATTATTGTCTTTTTTCAGTTACAATAAAACTATCAGTATAACCTAAGTTGAAAAGGGCCTCTTTTATACCTTTTGCGTGTTCCCATTTTGAATAAATTCCTAACCTAACCTTATAGAGATTATCCTGATACTCAACATAAACTTTTTGGTCAGGCATACGATTACGAATTTTTTGGGCTTCCGTTTCCGCATTCAATCTGCTCTTAAATGCAAAAACTTGTACCTTGTATTGATACAGTTCGGATGTTGTAACTTCCGTTGGCGGTGTTTCAACTTTTGAAGTTTCAGTACCAACTTCCAATGAAACTTTAACAGGTGGAGGTGGTGGATTTGGTGGACCTTGTGGAATATATTCAGGTTGAGTTTGAACAGTTACAGTACTTTCCTGAGTAACTTCTGTCTGTTGTGTTTGTTGTTTTGTTTCTGATACTGGAGGTTGACTTTCTTTAGTTTCGTAAGTAACCTCTCTCTGGTCTCCTTCATATTCTTCAGTTACTTCAGAAGATGAACACCCGAATAAAAAGAAAGCAAATGGAATTAAAAGGAAAATTACTTTTTTCATATTAACCTCAATTTTATGTTGTAATAATAATTTATTTAAGATTTAATGTCAAGTAATTCAATAAATTAAGGTTATTATTTAAAGTTTTTTTCTAAGTGAATGATTAGAATCTTTTTATATAAATAATACATCAAAAAATGTTTAATAATTGAGAAAATCAAAGAATTGGATATACTTTTATATTTTTTTAACTTTGTAAAAATTTTTTTGTGGAGAAAATGGTAAAGAATAAAAATCTTAAGATTTTGTTCATCACATCAGAAGCTTCACCGTTTGTTAAAACCGGTGGGCTGGGAGATGTCTCTTCTGCATTACCCCAAACATTAATGGAGCTGGGTAACGAGGTAAGGTTGGTTCTTCCAAAATATGGTTCAGTTGATGAAAGACGATTTAAAATCCATGAAATTGTAAGATTAAAAGATATTCCAATTCATCTCGGCAATGAAATTGAATTAGTTAGCATGCGTTCTTGTTTTCTTGTTGGGAACAAGACAAAAGTTCAGCTTTATTTTTTTGATAATCAAAAATATTTCGGTTCAAGAAAAGGATTGTATCAGGATATCACTACAAAGAAAGATTACCCAGACAATTATGAAAGATTTATTCTTTATGCAAAAGGAATAATGGAGTTGATTAAAAAGCTGGGCTGGACACCAGATATCATTCATTGTAATGATTGGCAGACGGGTTTAATTCCAGCTTACTTAAAAACTGTTTATGCTGATCTTGAGATATTAAAAAACACCAAAGTAGTTTTCACTATTCATAATGTTGAGTTTCCTGGAATATTCCCAAAAGAAGTTTTCAGGCTGACTGGATTACCTGATTCAGTTCTTGAAGAAATAAGTGTTGAAGATGGAAATAAAATAAGTTTTCTGAAAGCTGGTGTAGTTTATGCAGATGCGATTACAACTGTAAGCGAAAAATATGCTGAGGAGTTATGCACAATTGATGAACTTGCTGGTTTCCTGAAAAATACATTAAAAAAAAGAAAAAACGATTTCTATGGTATAGTTAATGGTGTAGATTACTCAATCTGGAATCCAGAAAGTGATAAGTATATTCTAGTTAAATATGGAATTAAAAATCTTCAAGATAAGATAGAAAATAAAAAAGCATTAATAGATTACTTCAAGCTCTCTGAAAATCTTGATGAACCAATAATTGGAACTATTTCCAGATTTTCGGAACAGAAAGGTATTGATCTAATTCAAAATGTTCTTGAAGAATTACTTGCTCTCGATGTGAAGTATGTTCTCTTGGGTCAAGGTGATAAGAAATATCAACAGGTTTTTGAAAAGCTGCAGAAAAAATATCCAAAAAAGTTTGGTCTATATGTAGGCTTTAATGAAGAGCTTGCTCATCTGATTGAAGCTGGTGCTGATATGTATTTGATGCCGTCTAAATACGAACCTTGTGGTCTGACTCAATTATATGCATTGAAATATGGAACAATCCCAATTGTTCATTACACGGGTGGTCTCGCTGATACTATTGTAAAACTAAATGGAAACGATACCAACGGAACAGGCTTTGTCTTTAAAAAGTATGATGTCGAAGAGATGATGAAAGAAATAATAAGAGCAATTAAGTTGTATCAAGATAAAGAAAAATGGTCCAAGATAATGAAGAATGCGATGGAACAGGATTTCAGCTGGTATGCTTCTGCTAAAAAATATATTGAATTGTATAAAAAATTATTAAAGGACACAAAGTAAACTTGGTTAGAATAATAAATTTGTTTTCGAAAAAAAATCTTCCTGTATTAGCAGCTTTTTTATTGATTTTGGCTTCATGTTCTGAAAATCCGTCAATAACAGGATATAATCTTATTAGTCCTTCAGATTCATTGGTAATTACAAAATTTAATTCAGTCCTTGATAGTAGTTTTTCTTACACGAAGAAAATAATTCAAAAAGAAAATCTGGGAACTACAAGAAGAATTCTTGTTGGTAACTATGAGGATATTAAATCTTATGCGTTGATTAGATTTTTAATTGGTTTATCAACTGAGTTGAAAGAAGCTGTAAAGAATTCAAACGCCACTGTTTCTTCTGCTAAATTGATGCTTTATCCAGTGTATAAATATGGTGATTCAACTTTAAATTCGTTTTCGATGGAAATTAGAGAAATAAATACCTACTGGAACGAATATACTTTTACTATTGATAGTTTGTTAAGCAATAGATATTTAATTTCTGACGAAAACATCAGTATAAGTAACTTAGATCAGGATTCGATTTATTACTGTGAATTAAATCCAACAGCGATTTTAAATTGGTTCAAAGCTGTTGCTGATGATTCTTTAAGCGATCCACAAGGAATTCTGATAAGCCCTTCAAGTTCAACTAATTATATAAAAGGTTTCGCATCCTTAAACTCATTTTTTGATAAAGATCCAATTGTTTTAGAGATTGTAGTAAATTACGATTCTAAAACCGATACTCTTAAATTTTATGCCAATGCAGATTTACATGTGATTAAGAAAGACAATCCAATTTGGCAGGATAATCAATATGTAGTTGTGCAGTCTGGTATTAAACAAAAATCATTTCTATACTTCGATATTTCTAAAGTACCGCAAAGATCATTGGTTAATTCGGCTTACTTGAGATTATATCTGGATTCTTTAAAATCAAATTTTGGGACAAGTTTTCAGGATTCACTTTTAATTTTTTATGTTACAGATTCATCGAAAATTTCAATTGACAGTGCAACAGCGATGATTTTGACAAGGACACCATATGGTTATTACGAAGGAAATATTTCATATTTCGTTCAAAAGTGGATTGATAGTAATACCAATAGAGGATTACTCTTGAATACAAGAGATCCAGATGGTGGTTTGGAACTATTTGAATTTTATGGACCTGAATATTTCATAAGAGAAAAGAGACCACAATTGATAATCAATTATTCATATATCAAATGAAAAAATTCTTATTCTTATTATTTGTAATTATTACAAGTAATTTGGTCTTCGGACAGGTTGGATCTGTCTATAGCGATTTTGGATTGGGTGAATTAAATTTAAACTCATCTACACGAAGAAGCGGTATGGGATTGGCTGTTGCGGGTAATGATAATTTTGATATCAATTCATTTAATCCAGCTTCCAATTCAAAAATCAAATTTGTGAAGTTTGTTGGCTCTTTTGGTTACGGAATTAACTCGTATAAAGATAATTATTCTTCCAATTATTTTAGAAGCGGTTCATTTAATCAATTATTGATTGCTATCCCAATTCAGAGAGATTATGGAATTGTATTTACTGGTGGAATAACTCCGCTTACAAAAGTTAATTATAAAATCTCTGCACCTGAATTAGTCTTTGATTCAACGAAATATACTGTGAATTATGAGAGTCTTGGAGGATTATATAATTATTTTGCTGGATTAACTTATCAACTGAAAGATTATGCATCGTTAGGTATCTCGACAAACTTTTTGGTGGGATCAGTATCAAAAGCTTTATCAACAGAATTCGATGATCCTTCTGTTACAAATCCAAGATTTTCAAAATTATCAAAGTACAGGGGAGTGGCTATCAAAATTGGAACTGTTTCTGAAGATTTAAATAAGTACTTTAAATTTTCATCGATAAAAGATTTGAAGATTGGATTAACTTACCAGTTCAGTAAGAACTTGAAAACTGATTATTCAGAACTAAAGCAGGGTATTTTTATTGATACAGTCTCAGAGACTACTTTTGACACTGAATTTCCATCACAGTTTGCAATTGGAATTTCATCAAAATTGAATGAGCGGTTAACATTATATGTCGATTTTTTGAATCAAGATTGGTCAAAATTGAATACTAACTCATCAAGTCATTTTACAGGTAAAAGTCAAAATTATTTTTCACTCGGTTTTGAATATGTTCCAGCACTTCGTCCAGAAAGATATTTGGATGCGATTTCCTGGAGATTTGGATTATTCTTAAACGATTTAGGATTTACAATAAATAACGAAAAAATAAATGAATATGGAGTCCGTGCTGGTGTTTCTTTGCCGATTGACCAATTGAATATGATTGAATTCGGAGTTCAATACTCTACACGAGGCAAATTAAAATCTAATCTGGTTAAAGAATCAATACTGAACTTCTGGTTCGGTATAAATCTTGCAGAAATCTGGTTTGTAAGAAATGAAGAATGAAAAAAGAGGTTTAAAAATGAAAAGCAAAATCATTTTAATATTATTTGTTCTTCTTTATTCTGCTTTAGAAGTTTATGCCCAACAATCCGTCAATCCTCAGCCTGATACTTTAAAAATTTATCGGAAGTGGAGTCTCTTCTCTGAGTATCACAAGAATGGAGATTATGAAACAGCCTTACCTTATGGTTTTGAAATTCTTGAAATAGATCCGACAAAATTTAAAACGATATTCTTTAAGCTTGAAGATTGTTTAATCTATTTACATGATTCAACTCAAATCGATCAGGAATTAAAAAGAAAATACGCTGATACACTGATATACATTTACAAATTAGCAATAGATGTACAACCTGCAAATGCTGGCTATTATTACAGAAAAATGGGATATTATCTTGAAACCTGGTTTGATGGCAGAGAAGAAGAAGCTATTAAAGCTTATGAAAAAGCATATGAATTAGATAAAGATTTAGATTTATATTATGTTGATAGGCTTGGCTTGTTATACATCAAACTGGCAAATGAAGAAAATGATTACAGATTAAAAGCTTTCGAGTTGTATCAAGCTGCATCTACAAAAGACCCAAATAATCCATTGCCTCTCGAAAGAATGAAATCACTAGCAGAAAACATTGAACAGTTAATTGAAATTACTTACAATGCCTGGAAACTTGATAAAGAAAGTTTAGAGAAAGCCTGGCAATATGCATCTATTACTTATCAAACAGGAGAATATGAAAAGGCAATAGAACCTTTAGACTTTCTCGTCAGCAAAGTAAAAGATTCAGAAACTTACTTGGCGAGACTCGCTACCTGTTATCAAAAAACTGAAAAATATCAAAAAGCAATCGATGCATATAAACAAGCCATGCAGTTGAATAATAAAGTAAGAGAATATCCATTGAATATTGGAATTTGTTACAAAGAACTCGGTCAATTTTCACAGGCGAGAACCTATTTCTACAGAGCAGCAGAAATTGATAAAAATTGGGGATTGCCGTATGTCTATGAAGCAACACTTTATCAAGCTGCTGTTCAAAAATGTGGAACTTTTGAATTTATGGATAAAGTGGTTTTACAGTTAGCTGTTGATACCTATAGAAAAGCAAAAACAATTGATCCTAATGTTGCCTCAATTGCGGATGATGCAATTAAATCTCTTTTCAATTCTGTCCCTACTAAAGAAGAATATTTCTTCCGACGCTTAAAATCAGGCACAACAATTAAAATTGAAGGTCCATGTTATAATTGGATTGGTAAAAGTATAACAGTTCCATAATCAATTATGAAAATTGCAATTGGTTCAGACCACGCAGGATTTAAACTAAAAGAATATATCAAAGCCTTTCTCTCTCAGAAAGGCTTTGAAGTTTTAGATAAAGGTTGCAACTCAGAAGATAGTTGTGACTATCCTGATTTCGGAGAATTAGTTGCACTCGAAGTGGCAAATGGGAATTGCGATTTTGGATGTATAATCTGTGGAACTGGAATTGGAATTTCTATTGCGGCTAATAAAGTTCCAGGTATAAGAGCAGCTCTATGTACATCAGCAGAAATGGCTCATTTTGCTAGATTACATAACGATGCAAATATAATTGCTCTTGGTGCGAGAATTCAACTTCAGAACTCTGTTGAAAAAATTCTTAATGAGTTCTTTTCTACCAAATTTGAAGGTGGAAGACACGAAAGAAGAGTAAACAAAATCAAATCATTAGAAGAGAAGTACAAATGTTAAATTACAATTTAAAAGATCAGGAAGCTAAAGATATTCTCCTTAAAGAAATCCTCCGTCAGGAAGAAGGTCTTGAATTAATCGCCTCAGAAAATTATGTGAGTTTTGATGTCCTCGAAGCATTGGGTTCTGTTCTTACAAATAAGTATGCAGAAGGTTATCCAGGCAAAAGATATTATGGAGGTTGTGAATTTGTTGATATGGCAGAAGATTTAGCTCGAGAAAGAGTTAAAAAATTATTTGGATGTGAGTATGTGAATGTTCAGCCTCATTCTGGTTCACAGGCGAATATGGCTGTGTACTTTTCGATTCTGAAGCCTGGTGATAAAATAATGGGATTGAATTTAGCTCATGGTGGTCATCTAACCCACGGTTCACCGGTTAATTTTTCTGGTAAATTATTTGAGGTAATTTCATATAATGTTAGAGAAGACAATCAGTATGTTGATCTAGATCAGGTAGAATCACTTGCAAAACAACATAAACCAAAAGCAATCATAATTGGTGCGAGCGCCTATCCGAGAGATTGGGATTACAAAAAATTCAGAGAAATATGTGACTCGATAAATGCATATTTGATTGCTGATATTGCTCATCCCGCTGGTTTGATTGCCTCAAAGCTTCTTTCTGATCCAATGCCATATTGTAATTTTGTTACTACCACAACACATAAAACTCTTCGTGGTCCCCGCGGCGGCATGATTATGATTGGTAAAGATTTTGAAAATCGTGAAGGAATTAAAGCTCCGAAGAGCGGTAGATTAAAAATGATGTCAGAAATTATTGATTCGAATGTAATGCCCGGGATTCAGGGTGGGCCATTAATGCATGTCATTCTTGCTAAAGCAGTTGCATTTGGCGAAGCACTTCAACCAGAGTTTATTGAATATTCAAAACAGGTTATAAAAAATTCACAAAGACTTGCTCAAAGATTTATTGAAAATGGTTATAAAGTAACTACAAACGGAACAGACAATCATCTGATACTAATTGATTTAAGATCAAAAGGTTTAACAGGGAAGCAAGCTGAAGATGCATTGGGATTAGCTGGAATTACAGTAAATAAAAATATGGTTCCTTACGATACACAAAGTCCAATGATTACGAGCGGAATTAGAATCGGGACTCCTGCTGTTACAACTCGAGGTATGAAAGAAAATGAGATGGATATAATTTTTGATTTAATTGATAGATCTTTAAAAAATAATAACAATGAACAAGTTCTCAGACAAATTCGAGAAGAAGTGAAACAACTCTGTTCGAGATTTCCAATTTATTCTAATTTATTTAAGAACTTACAGTGAATGGCTGAGAATATAAAAAAAGAATCTGCGGATAATGAGTTCAAGGAAATGACATTCCTTGAACATCTTGAAGAGCTACGCTGGACAATCGTTAAATCTTTAATTGGAATTGTTATTGGTGCAATTCTTAGCTGGGTTTATATTGATGTTCTTGTAAATGATGTTTTGTTGTATCCGGCAAAAAGAGTTGGAGTCAGCCTGCAAAATTTAAAACCATTCGGACAGTTGTTTCTTTACTTTCAAGTTGCCTTGTTTGCAGGTTTGATCATAAGTTTACCATGGGTTATTTATCAGATTTGGAAATTTATTGAACCAGCTCTTCACAAGCATGAAAAGAAGTATGTATCAAGAGTAGTTTTATTTACAACTTTTTCTTTCCTGCTGGGTGCGATGTTCGCATATTTTATTCTTTTACCATACTCATTAAATTTTGCATTTACATTCGGTTCAAGCGCGATAGAGAACAAATTTGCAATAGATGAATATATTTCAATAGTTTTGAGTATGATTATTCTTTCAGGTTTAATATTTGAACTGCCAATGCTTTCTTTTTTTTTGACGAAGTTAGGGTTGATTACTCCTATTTTCCTTCGTAAGTACTGGAGGCATGCAATTGTTGTTATTTTTATTTTATCGGCAATAATTACTCCAACAGTTGATCCAGTGAGTCAATCCTTGCTTGCAATTCCGCTGTTCCTTTTATATGAATTAAGTATCTGGGTTTCAAAAATCGCATTGAGAAATAAAAGTGAAAGATAGAGACATTAAAAATTTTACTGATCCAATCCGGGAGGAACTCAAAACTTTTCAAGAATTCTTTTCTCAACAAATGAGATCCAAAGTTGGTTTGGTTGAACTAATTGTCAGATATTTACTTCGACAAAAAGGGAAAAAAATCCGGCCCACTCTTGTTCTTCTATCAGCAAAAACTCTCGGTAATATCAATGAACATACTTATCGAGGAGCAGTTCTGGTTGAACTTTTGCACACCGCAACTCTTGTCCACGATGATGTTGTAGATAACTCAGATACAAGACGAGGTTTACCTTCGATAAATGCAATTTGGAAAAATAGAGTGGCTGTTTTGATGGGAGATTATCTCCTTGCTCGAGGTTTACAAATTGCAGTTGATAATAATGAATTTGAATTTCTGAAAGTAATCACAAATACTGTAAAAAAAATGAGTGAAGGTGAACTTCTACAAATCCAGAAAATCAGAAAACTTAATAATGATGAAGAAACTTATTTGAAAATTATCTCTGATAAGACTGCATCACTTTTTTCAACATGCACAACAATCGGAGCGATGAGCATCACAAAGGATGAAAAGGTAATTGAAGATTTTAAAAACTTTGGTGAATATCTTGGAATTGCTTTCCAGATTAAAGATGATATTCTTGATTATGAAGGTTCCTCATTAATTTTAGGAAAACCAACTGGAAACGATTTGCGAGAAAAAAAATTAACGCTTCCAATAATTCATGCTTTTAAACAGGCTACTGAATTTGAAGTTAAAACTATTAAGAATTTGATTAAGGGAAAATTGTCGAATAAAGATCTTGCTTCCATTTTCAAGTTTGTGGATAGATATAATGGAATTCATTATGCTAATATGCGAGCAAGGGAATATGCAGATAAAGCTATTCAAATAATAAATCAATACGAAGATTCTGATAGCAGACAGGCTTTAATTGATCTGGTTAATTTTATCCTTGAAAGAAAGAACTAACTTTTGGAAGAATGATTCTTTTGTCTGACCGTTAAAACCGGAATAGGGGACTTTCGAACAACTTTTTCAGCAGTACTTCCGAAAAGTATATGCTCAATACCTGTATGTCCATGTGAAGCAATTATTATCAAATCACAATCGTACTCTTTTGCAGCGTTAATAATTTCAAGAAAGGGTTTTCCTGTTCTAACAATACATGTGCACTTCATATCGGCAGGCATTTTTTCGTTTATCAATTTTTTCAACTCATCTTCTGCTCGTGATTGAATTTCAAAATCAACTTGATTTATTGGAATCTGACCCAAACCAAAATCGCTTGGATAGATGATTGGTTCAATGACATAAATCAGAAATAGTTCAGACTTAAAAATCTTTGAGAATTGAATTGCATAATCAAGGGACATTTTTGAGTATTCTGAAAAATCGATTGGAACCAGAATTTTTTTTATGTTTAGTTCCATTATCCACCTCACTGATCAATTTGTTTTTCGAAATTCAATAGTTCGTAGAGGTTTAGATAGTCACTATTAAGATTTCTTAGTTTTTCAACAAAAATTTTGACAAAACCAAGGAGAATTTTATTTCCTAATTGCGGTTCTTTTTTAATCAATTCAAGTAAATCAGGTCTAAAGATTATCATCAGTCTTGTTTCAGTTAATGCAGTAGCAGTTGCAGTTCGATTGTTTTCAACAAGTACGCTCATCTCGCCCATAAAATCACCTGAAAAAAGAATCGCCAGTTCTTGTTTAATTCCAGATTTAAATGTGTGGGAGATTTCAACTTTTCCACTTTCGATAATAAACATTGAAAGTCCTGGATCACCTTCGTAAAAAATTGTTTCATTAGGTAAATATTCCCGTATTTGAACAATTCTTCGAATTAATTTTAACTCTCGTTTTTTCAAATCAGAAAAAGCGGGAAACTTTTTGAGAAAGTTAATAATCTTCTCATCATCACTTTCTTTCTTGAAGATGTTTGACCAGAGACTACTTTTAACTTTTATTTGAGTGTTTTCTATTTCCATCGACTTTAATTTATACTATTGTTCCTTTTTCTGCAATACGCCATAACTCTTGACAGGGGAATTTATTTTCATATAAAGCTCTACCAATGATCACAGAATCGACTCCATAATCAGTCAAATCCATAAGTGAAATTAAATCTTTATATCCAGAAATTCCTCCAGATGCAGTTATCTTTAGTCCAACCTTCTTAGCAATAAGTTTCAACAATTCCAGGTTTGGACCAAGCAACAAACCATTTCTTTCGACATCGGTTACAATTAATCTTTTGACTCCCATTGATTTTAAGTTCAAACCAAGACTCACTGGATTGAGTGTAGAATGTGCTTTTCTACCTTTGATGATAACAGTGTTTTTTATAATATCCATCGAAACAAGAATTTTATCCGGTCCAAATTCGTCAAGAGCTTGCTGAAGTATTTCTGGATTAGTAATGGCAATTGTACCAATAATAACTCGTGCTGCACCAATTTCAAATGCTGTTCTGATTTTATCAATTGTACGAAGTCCACCGCCAACCTGTACTGGTATTACAACTGATTCAATTAATTTTTCAATGACAGGAAGATTTTTGTTTGAACCATACCATGCACCATCAAAATCGACTACATGTAAACATTTAGCATTTTCAGCACGCCATATTTTAGCCATTTCAACTGGATCATCGGGGTAATCTGCTGAAGCAACTTTTGGAATTCCCTGAACGATCCTGACCAATTTCCCATCTTTAATATCTATCGATGGAATTATTAATAGTGGTGACTGAAAAACTTTTGAAGCCATAGAAAAAATTTTTATTGTCTATTTCAATTTAAAAAAATATTTAAAATGAAATACAATTAACTAAAAATTTAAATTCAAACTATAATTGTAAAAGAATCTAATTAGAATTTTTACAAATAGTATTAATTGAAGAGAAATTTACATGGAGAAGCGAAAACTTGGATTGTTTATGAATAAGTCGGGGAGACAGGATTCGAACCTGCGACTTCTTGGTCCCAAACCAAGCGCTCTAGCCGGGCTGAGCTACTCCCCGATTTGATGATCAAAATGTGTAGAACAATTTTTGGATTACAACTGCAATTTAATAATTTTTTTCGTTTCTTTCTACTTCACGGTTTTAATCAATGGATGATGAATTAGAAATTCTAATAAATTTTCAAGTAATCGAACTATTTTAATCTGCGATTATTGAATAAGATTTTTCGATTAAAATTTTATTACTAATAATTTTTTACTGCAATCACATGGGAATTTGATGTAACTTTTAAGATTGATTCCCGCCATGAAATTTTATTTGAGATAAAAGGAGTGAACCACAGGATTCCCATCACAATGTCTTTAGTTGGAACAATCAAAAAGTGTTTTAATGAAAGTTCTGTCTTAAAAATTTTTGACAAAAAATAATCAAAAATAATTTTCGTAAGTACTGTACTCAAAGCAATTATCAAATAATTGAAGTTTATTAAAACCAAAATAATTGAAAGTGAAGTTGTATTAGTTAAAGGTTCCAGCATATAAAAAATTGGATTAATTGTTAATCTCATTAAAGTCCATCTTCGATGCCTGTTAGCTAATTTCTTGAATGACCAATGTTTATTAATATTTTCAATTGAGATAGTTGAAGTAATAATCTTATACCCAAGTCTTTTGACCTCCAATCCCAACAAATGATCTTCAGCTAAGAAATCCTTAAGAAATTTGAAACCGTCAAGTTTATCAAGAATGGATTTTCTAACTAAAATTGCTTTCCCAATTGTAATTTGAATATTTGCAATTGAACTTGCAGCCTGCACTATTCCAATTATGAAAGTGTTCAAATGTAAATTTTCGAAGAGGGCAAAGAGATTTCGAGCACCTTTTCCTTTTATAGCAGCAGAAACCAACCCAACTTTTTCATCTAAGAAATATCTGATTATTTTTCTTAAAAAATCTTTTTCCACCCTTGTATTGCTATCACTTATAAAAATTATCTCTCCAGTTGCATGTGGAAAGATGTTTGTTAAGTTATTGACTTTCGGATTTAAACCAATTTCTCTTTCACTTACAATTATTTTGGATAGAATATGTTTATGATTTTCCGAGATTTCCTGAACAATTTTTAAGGCAGGATCAGCAGATGAATGAAAACCGAAGATAATTTCATAGTCAGGATAATCTAATTCAAAAAATGATTTAATGTTTTCATATAGTTCGTCGTCTATTCCTTTGAGTGGTTTTAGAATTGAAACTCGAGGAAAGTATGAAATTGATTCAGTTCTCTTCAAAAATTTTTCGTCTCTTATAAAGTTGATTTTCATCTGTATTAATACAATAAGATGGTATGAGAGACTTATAATTATTGCAGTGAAAAAAATTACTTCAAGTATCATAGTCTGATTTTATTGTTTTGATTGATTGAATTTCTTTATCTGTCTTTTTAATGATTTCTTTGTAGTAATTAAAACTTTCTTTCTTAATTCGCTTGAACTTTTGTTCATAATCAACAAAGATAAGGCCGAATCTTTTAGATTTTCCAAAAATCCATTCATAGTTATCAATTAAACTCCAGTAAAAGTAGCCATTAACATCATATCCTTTTGAAATTGCTTTCTTTACAAACTTTAAATGTTTTTTTATGAATTTCTTCCTGATGTTTTCATCATTTGTTGCAATTCCATTCTCAGTGATAAAAATCTTTTTATTGTAGTTAGAAACCATTTTAATCATTTTATATAAACCTTTAGGATAAATCTCCCAGCCAGTATCTGTCTGAGGATGTTTAGCATAAAAATAAAATTGATTACTTAAACTCAGCTTAAATTTTGTAAAGAGTCTGTAGTAATAATTAATTCCCCAGAAATCAATTTTATCATTAAGTTCAATTTCTTTTTCGTATTTCAGTAGAGGTTGTAGTGATGCAATTAATTTATTTGTCTGGAATGCATCCAGAATCATTTTGTTGAAGAAATTATGAATTTTTTTTCTAACAGCTTTGTCAAGAATCAGCCACCTACGATCATCTTTAAAAAATATGAAGTGTTTTGCTATGCCAACTTCAGACTCAGCTATTTCTGATTTTATTAAATCATAACTTAATGCGTGTGCATTCAGCATGTTATATAATGCTTCCATCATTAAATAAAGATCTTTGTAGCCTGGTGGAAAATTACCTTCGCCATATCCTGCCATTACCCAGACGAGTGGTTCGTTAAATGTTATCCAGAATTTAATTCTATCCTTAAATCTTTTGACAATCTTATCTGCAAATTCAACAAAAACTTCTGAAGAATCTTTTTGATGCCAGGGAAATTTCTCATGAAACCAAACTGGATGAGAAAAATGATGCAGCGTCAGAAATGGTTCAATCGAATTGGCAAAAAGAAAATCAATCATCTTTTCGTATTGATCTAACGTTTTCTCAGAAAATTTTTTATACTCAGGTTGAATGCGAGACCATTCAATTGAAAATCTATAAGCGTTCACACCAAGTTCTTTCAATAATTGAAAATCGTCTTCCCACATTAACCAGTGATTTGAACCATTATCGTAATTAGGATTAAGATTATCCTTCTTAAATTTACCCTCTTTCTTCCATCGAGTAAAATCATTTTCAATATGTCCTTCTATTTGAAATGAAGATGTGGCAGTTCCCCAGTAAAATTTTTTCATAGGCTGATTAGCTTTATAATTTCAAATGATAGTTTAGCTGTTGAATAACCGATAATCATACCAAAAAACACATCCGATGGATAATGTAAATTTAATATAATTCTTGATATGCCAACAAGAATCGCATGAACTATCAATGGTACAGCGAAGGCAGGATAAAATGAAATTAATATTGTTGCATATAAGAAAGCAGCAGAAGTATGTCCCGATGGAAAACTATATTTATCAGGAGGCATTAAGAGTATATCTGTGATTTGTAATTTTTCAAATGGTCTTAATCGTTTTGTCGATTTTTTAATACTAAAATAAAGGATTCGTTCTAACATAAATCCAATCATAAAACAAAGAAAGATTTCAAAACCATTAACTCTGGTTAAAGAAATAAAAACAACTGATAAAAGATACAAACCGCCGTTTCCAATTTTTGATAATAATACAAAAAATTGTTTTACCAATCTTTGAAACATAATTTTTGAATTGAGTATGTGATTTAATGAAATCACAAATAAATCCTCAAGGAGAAATAATTTTTCTACTAATGGTCTCATATCAACCTCTAACTTTTGTCAAGTATAATCTTATAAAATTTATTTATTGTTAATTTAATGTTAACATTAGGTTAAGAAATTGGAACCTGAATGGGCTTTTTTGAATGAAATGATTCAAATTATAAGAGGCAATCAAAAAAATGGAGGCAAATAATGGCAGAGAGGAACAAAGTAAAAAAGATTGCTTTTGTGGGAAATTATTTACCCCGACAATATGGTATCGCAACATTTACTTATGATTTATATCATTCCATAAAATCTCAATATCCTCAAACAGAATTAATAGTTCTCGCTATTACTGATAAAAATCAAAGCTTTGATTACCCGCTTGAAGTTAGATTCGAAATAATTAAGCAAGATATTTCTTCTTATTAAAAGTCAGCCGATTTTTTGAATTTTAACAATGTTGATATTGTCTTTCTTCAACATAAATACGGAATTTTTGGTGGAGTCGAAGGCTGCCACATTCTCGCATTGATTAGAAATTTAAAGATGCCAATAGTTACAACTCTCCATACAATCCTTGATCGACCTATTCCAGATCAAAAGAGAAGTACTTAAAGAAGTGATAATGTATTCATCAAAAGTTATTACAATGACTGAAAGAGGAAAGGTATTTCTAAAAGAAATTTATTAAGTCGATGATGAAAAAATATGTTTGGTTCCACACGGCATACCTGATATGCCGTTTGTAGATACAAACTTTTGTAAAGATAGATTTGGTGTTGAAGGTAAATTTGTAATTTTAACTTTTGGTTTAATTTCTCCGGGGAAAGGAATTGAATATGTTCTCTGAGCTCTGCCAAAAGTCATTTCTAAATTTCCGAATGTAATGTATATAATTCTTGGTGCAACTCATCCCAACATTTTGAAAGAACAGGGTGAGTCATACCGATTGAATCTCGTTAGACTCGCTAATGATCTTAGAATTAAAAAAAATGTAATTTTCTACAATAGATTTGTTGATTCAGATGAGTTGAAAGAATTTATTGGTGCTGCTGATATTTAACTCACTCTATATCTAAATAAAGCACAGATAACTTCAGGTACTTTATCATATTCTTTCGGTTGTGGAAAAGCAGTTATTTCTACTCCATACTGGCATGCTAAGGAATTACTTGCAGAGAATAGAGGTATTATAGTTTCATTCAAAGATTCCGATGCGATCGCTGATGCGATTATTGATTTACTAGAAAACGAAGCTAAAAGACACTCGATGAGAAAGAAAGCATACATGTTAGGTCGGGAAATGGTGTGGAGTAATATTGCTCATTTATATATTAACTCATTTCAAAGAGCCCGTGAACTTGCAACTCAAAAATTTGGTCTGATTACACCACTTAAAACTTTAGATGATCAAAGAATGGACTTACCTAATTTTAATTTAAATCATTTAATTACTTTGTCAGATTCAATTGGAATATTTCAGCATTTAAGATTTTCGATACCAAGATATTCGGATGGATATTGTTTAGATGATAATGCGAGAGCTTTGTTGTTTACTGTTCTTCTTGATGATCTTAGTATAGCTGATGAAAAAGTTTATAACCTTTCAAATTCCTATGCAAGTTTTGTTGAATACGCTTTTAATCAAAAAAAGAAGAGATTTAGAAATTTCATGAACTTCGAAAGAGAATGGATGGAAGAAATTGGGTCAGATGATTCGCAGGGTTGAGCTGTTTGGGCTCTTGGGACAGTCGTAAACAAATCACCAAAGAAAAATTTACAAATCTGGGCAACTCAATTATTCAATGAATCAGTTGTAATTATTCCTGAATTAACTTCTCCAAGATCATGGGCATTTGGTTTACTTGGAATTAATGAATATTTACAGAAGATGAGTGGTGACCTATTGGTTTTAAGCATTAGAGATGAACTTGTTCAAAAACTTATGAACTTATACGCTGCTGTTTCTGATGAGAAATGGAAATGGTTTGAAAATTATCTTACATATGATAACGCAAAAATTTCTCAAGCATTGATTTTGAGTGGTTTTTCAATGAAAAATTCTGAGGTAATTAGAGTTGGTCTGGAATCTTTACGATGGTTAATTGATCAGCAGATGAACGAGAAAGGATATTTTTCTCCAATCGGTTCGAATGGATGGTTTGTTAGAAATGAACATAAAGCAAAATTTGATCAACAACCTTTTTCAGTCTGTGATGCAATTCTTGCTTGTGTGGATGCTTATCACGTCACAGATGATTCAGAGTGGTATGATTTATCGAAAACAATATTTGAGTTGTTCTTTGGTAAATATGATCTTGGACTTCCTTTATACGATGCGACGACAGGTGGTTGTTATGATGTTTTACTGGTTGATAGAGTTAACTTGAATCAGGGTGCTGAGTCAACTTTAAGCTTTTTAATTTCACTTGCAGAAATTTATAGAATTGAAAATATGGTTAAAGCTTATGAGAATGTAAAACATCTGGAAGATTAAAAATTTTATATCCTAAAAATAATGGAGGATTGGTATGAGTAATTCAAAACTTGAATTGTTCAAACGATACTCAAAAAATCCTATCATTACTATTAAGGATATTCCATTCAAAGCGAATTCTGTCTTTAATGCCGGTGCAACAAAATATAAAGATGAAACAATTCTTCTGATGCGTGTTGAAGATATGCGAGGAATTTCAAATTTAATAGTTGCACGAAGTAAAAATGGTTTTGATGACTGGGTGATTGACGAAAAACTTACTTTAGTTCCAGAACCAGAAAAATTTCCTGAAGCAATCTGGGGAATTGAAGATCCAAGAATTACTTATCTCGAAGATTTAAAAAAGTATGCAATAACTTACACAGCTTACTCACACGGTGGTCCTCTTGTCTCTCTTGCTTTCAAAGAAGATTTTGAAACCTTTGAAAAAGTTGGGGCAATCTTACCACCGGAAGATAAAGATGCTGCTTAATTCCCAGTCAAGTTCAATAATCGCTGGGCATTAATTCATAGACCTATTATTTCTACACCCTACAACGCTACTCACATCTGGATTTCTTATTCACCTGATCTTTTACACTGGGGAGAACATAGAATTTTAATTCGTGCTCGTGATGGTGCATGGTGGGACGCAAATAAAATTGGGCTTTCTCCACCTCCAATTTATACGACTGAAGGGTGGATTATACTTTATCATGGCGTAAAGAAAACTGCCAGAGGATCAATTTATCGACTTTAATTAGCTTTACTGGATAAAGTGATCCATCAAAAGTTTTAAAACGCAGTGACGAATGGATCTTTGGTCCGAGAGAATATTATGAAAGAGAAGGTGATGTTGATGATGTAGTCTTCCCAGGTGGTTGGATTGTTGAAGGTGATGAAGTGAGATTATATTATGGTGCAGCAGATACTTCAATTGCACTTGCAACAGGCATTCTAAAAGAAATTAAAGAATATTTGATCAATTGTCCGGATGCAGAAGAATCTAAAAGATGGGTATGAGTAATTTAATTAGAAAAGTCAGGCTTCTGCCTGATTTTTTAGTTTTAAATTTTAACCAATCTCTATTATTTGATGATTGAAATCGTTGATATCCAGTCTATCAAATATAAAGTCAATGAAATTAAGAGAATATTTATTTGCAAAGTAAATGAAATTGATTTCTCTTTCCTGCAAATTTTCATCAGGGAATAAAATATTAGAAGTTGTATAGATTTGCCTTAAAATAATTTCGTTCTTTCTTCTTTGAGCGGCTAATGATTTTTCTTTTACAACATTAATTAATTGTACAGTTTTATTGTTTGCATTATCAACAACATCTGCCAGAGTTTGATCAACTTTTATTAGAGAATTCTTTAAAGATTCAAAAGCTAAGCTAATTTGATTAATTGTATTTTGAATAACTTCACTTACAACTACTTCAGAATTTTTGTCCATGATTTGTGTTGCCAGAGTTTCAAGGTCATTAAAAAAGTCTTGCAAAGTAAGATTATATTTTTCAAGGATGTTTTTAACTTTAGTTTCAATTACTGTTGCACTCGATCGTGGAAAGAGAAATGGGGGAGTTAAATTGTGTAATGCATAATAAGGATAAATTTGAGAGTGATAACAAATCTCTGAAGGACCACCAACATAATGCGTTGTTGGAAACAAATAATCCTGACATACTGTTCTGAGAATAACATTTGGACTAAATTTCTCAGGTGAATTATTTATTTCTTCTAGAAGTTGATCGAGAGTAAATTTTTTCCTTTTACCTTTTAATCGAAATTCATTGTTTACTGGTTCAATTAAATATCTTCCGCCATCTTCGATATAAAAGAGATTAATTGGTTTTATTTTCACCTGAGCGTGATAAGAATCTTCGAGTTTAGCACTGCGAAGAATTAATTCCTCAGAAATGAATCGATAATTCTCAAGATCTTTGATGAAAATATGTTTAATGAAATCTTTTGCTTCTCGAGTTTGTGGATCAAAAATTATTAATCCATGCTTATTAAAGAAATTTCTAATTAGACCTACAAAGCCAGATTTAAAACTTGCCCCTGGGTAATAGTATTTTTTAATCAACTCAAGGATAGTTGGTTTAAATTCTGTTTCTCTTAGTGTTGATGAAATCTTTTCAATAAACTGTTCAATCATTAAATCGAAATTATAATTTCCCATAGGTCCACGATTTGTTTCTGCATCAAGCCCATCGTCATAAATAATTTTAGTAAGTTTATTTTCGTTGTCAAGGATTTTGATCCAATTCACTTCATTAAAATCGTGATCATCACCTTCAAGCCAGAAGACAGGAACAAAATTAAGCTTAGAGTATTTTTGATTTAATTGATCAGCCAATTTTATAGCAGTGATTATTTTATAAAATGTATAAAGTGGACCAGAAAGTATACCAAGTTGTTGCCCTGTAACTACAGCAAAAGTATTTTCGTTTAGTAAAGAATTAATATTCTGCTGAGTTTTTTCTGAAATATTTTCCCAATCGGTTTGATTTTTAATGATGCTTACAAGTTTTTCTCTGTGTTCAGGTAATTTATCAAAAGCTTCTATGTTCTTGATCAAGGCATTCTCGTCTCTGAAATTTTTTTCGAAAAATTGCTTTACATTTTCGAAATTCTCTACATAATCAGTAAAAAGTTTTGGGAAGGTTGGAATATCCGAATATTTAATTTTCATTTTTTCCTCAAAGAGTTGTTATGTTCTTTTGAAAAATCATACAAAAATAAATATAAGATTTGTAAAAATTAATTTAATTGTGGAAAAAAGAATGCACGTAAAATATTTCAATCTTATTTGTTGATCCCTTCAAAATAGATTAAAATTAGAGGTGAGATTACTATTGAAGAGATTTTAAACTTTATTGAAAAGTTAACTAAGATTAATTAGGAGGTTACTTTGTGGAGCCAGGGGGAGTCGAACCCCCGACCTTCTGAATGCCATTCAGACGCTCTCCCAACTGAGCTATGGCCCCAAGATTTTTCGTACTAAAATAGAAAATTTATATTGAATTCAAAAATAATTTTCTTCTTAAAAAACAGTTCTCAAACTCATTTTTTAAAAACATATTGTAGATAGATTATTCACTTAAAATATTTTTTGAGAAAATTCTGATAACTTATTACTTTTTAGTGGAATATGTCCTGAAAAACTCTTATAATTCAAAAAAAGAGATTCAAAATGGCTGAGAAAATTAAATTATTTTTCAAATTTATAGCCATCGTAAGCATTGTAGTTTTAGGTTCCTGTGAAGATTTTAGAGGTAGATTTCCAACCGGGCCCGTTGAATCACCTTTTGGTTTTCAACAGGGTGAAGTTGGTGTAAGATTTATTAATGTAAGTGCGAAATCAGAACAATTGGATTTTATTGTAGCTACAAAAAAATTATCCAGCGCCGCTAGTTACAAATTTGCTAGTGCTGTCTTCAATGTTGGCAGTGGCAATAGAAGTATACAGGTAAAACAATCGAAAAACCCAGATGTGAATCTCGCTGATTTTTCATTAACTGTCGATCCAACAAAAATTTATACAATTGTTGCTTATAATAAAATCTCAGATTTTCAATATGTAGTTTTAGAAAGTGTTCCTAAAACAATTGGTACTGGGAAATCTCAAATCAGATTTTTTCACGGGACAAAAGATATTGCTGGTACAGTCGATATAAAAATCAAAAATGAAGAAGGTACAAAAGCTTTACAGGGAGTCAGTTTTGGAAGCGTGACAGAATATATTGAGTTAAAGTCTGGAAGGAACGATATAATTATCACAGTTTCCGGTACGAATTTTATTATTCTAACAGTTGTTGCATTCCTTGAATCGGGAAAAATTTATACTGCTTTTCTAAGTGGAGTAAATGATGGAGGAGAAAGTGAAAAAGTAGATCTCAATTTTCTTAATGATGGTGATCCAAAAGCACAGGTTCTTTTTAATTATGGTTCGGGTGAAGCAACAATTAGATTTCTTAATGCATCTCTCGATTCTCCTAATCTGGATTTTCTTGTTGATGATGTAAAAATTTTAACTGACCAGCCATTTAAACTTGCATCTGCATTAATTAAAGTTAAACCAGGTTCAAGAAATATTAAAATAATGGAATCAGGTGGAATTGCACCGATATTCAATGGAACCTTTAATTTCGAGCTTGATAAATCATATATGGTTTTAGCAATTAATAATTTTGTCAATTTATCTGGATTGGTTTTTGAAACCCCTATAAAATCTCCTGGAAATGATAAAGCATTTTTACGTGTAATTCATGCATCTCCAAATGCATCATCGGTTTATATTAAATTTGATTCTGGTCAAAATCGACCACCTGTTTTTGTTACCTTAAGTTACAAAGGAGTTTCGAATTTTCTTGAATATCCTGCAGGACCTGTTGATGTAACTATTTATCAAGCCGGAACAACTGACACATTGAAGTATGGCAGAATTTATCTTGATGGTGGGAAGGTTTATTCAGCTTATATTCTTGGATTTATATCTGGAACACAGAGCTCACCAATAAGCTTTGATCTTTTGATTGATTCTGAAACAGGTTCACAAATGTTATTCAATTGGTTTTAGAAGTCAATGATTTTAAGATCGATTAGTCAAATACTGAAATTAATTTTAGTTATCTACTCTTTAGCATTTTTCAATTCTTGTGGACCAATTCACGAGTGGCCAACTGCACCATCAAAACCGAGTCTGGGTAAAGGAACGAAGGTAAGATTCGTTAATACATCATTAAATACATCACCTATAGATTTCGTGGTTGATGGAAATAAGCTTTATAGTTATTCAACTTACAATCTGGCAACTGGTTATTATGATATTAATCCAGGTATTCACGAATTCAGAATTATTAAAAATTCTGATTCGGAATTGATCTTAAAAGATACTTTAAAATTGGATACAAATAAGATCTATATTTTGCATTTTACTGGAAAACCTAATGATTATACAATTAAATTGTATGATAGAACAGATTTTTCAGTGCAGGGTAACTTAGCTTATGCGAGATTTATTAACTCATCAAAAGATTTGAGTAATGTTGATCTGAAAGTTTACAATCAAACAGATAACTTTCTTTTTTCTGATATTGGATACAATTCTGGTACTGGTTTTATAAAACTTACCCCAGGACCAGCGAAGATTGATATCTTTAGGGCACAGACTGAAAACTTGATTTTTTCTTCTAAAGCTAATTTTGAAGGAGGAAAAATTTATTCAGTTTTTTTATCAGGAAATCTTGCAGCTTTTGATTCTACAGCTCTTAATGCATATTTTCTGGATGAAACAAAGAACGAAGAACAAACTTTATTCAATTTTGAAGTTGGAACGACTAAAATTCGTTTTGTGAATGGAATCAGTACTGCTCAGTCTATTCAAGTTCTTGTTGATGATGTTTTATTGAGGAATTCGTTAGGATTTAATCAATCTACGGCTTTTTTAACTTTTAAGTCTGGTGCACGAAAGTTAAGGATCAATGTGGGTGTATCTGCAGGTTATCTGGATACAGTCATAGTTTTTGATGAATTACGAACCTACACAGTTTACTTCAGTAATACAGAAAATAATTTTGTTGCTGTCAAACTCTTAAATGAGAGCCAATCTATTGCGGGTAATAGATCACTAGTTCGATTTGTTAACTCTACGATTGATTTACAAAATCTGCTTGTAAATTTAAAATCTATTTCTGGACAAACTATTGTCGATATTCCAAATTACTTTTCGAGTTCAAATTATATTGAGGTACCAACTGGTCAGAATCTGATTACATTGAGTTCCAGCGGCAAACCGAACCTTGTGAGCATTGCTGCATTTCTTGAAGGGGGAAGGGTTTATACAGCATTCGTATCTGGATCATATCTATCCACAAGTAAAACACCTCTTAGAATAAGTTTTATTAAGGATAATGATTCGCTTGCACAAAATTTATTCACCTTCGAACAAGTGAAATCATCAATTCGATTAATAAATGGGTCACCAGAATTGTTAAGTGTTGATCTTGAAGTAGATAGTGTAAAATTAAATTCTGAAACAATTAATTATAAATATGCATCAAGAAATTTTCAGGTTAACACAGGATTTAGAACCATAAAAACTAAAATTTCAGGTGAAGTAAACCCGTTCTTTGAACAGACATTAAATGTAGAAGTAAATAAAAATTACTTACTTCTTGCTGTTGATAAATTACAAACACCCGATATTCTGGTCTTAGAGAGTGGCCAAAGAGCTGTTCCTTTTGGTAAATCGAGCATTCGATTTGTAAATGGGATATACGATTTAAATTCTGTTGATATTAACATTATTAATTCCTCGGGGACAATAAATCTTACTCAAAATATCTTTAAGAACATTACATCATATGTAGATTTGCCGAGTGGAAAGAATCAATTCATTATTACTTCGACACAAAATCAACAGTTATTACTCACTTGTGAAGCTCAGTTTGAAGTAGGTTATACCTATACAGCATTATTAAGTGGTATAAGTACTGGATCTTCTGATAAGAAATATTCAATTAGTTTCTTAAAAGAATCTAATGATACATATCACAAGTTAACGGAATTCGAACCAATAAAAACAAATTTGAGATTCATAAATGCAATCACAGATAATCCAGTAGTTGATCTTTATGCAGACCAAAATCAGGTAGCGATTGGTGTTTCTTATAAGTTAGCTACTTCTCTAAATAAAGTACCTTCAGGTCAAAATGTAAATTTAAAAGTCACTCATACAGGGACAAACACTCAGTTATACAATAAAGTAGTTAATATTGACTATTCAAAAAATTATTCTTTCATCGTTTGTGGGGAAATTAACTTTCCAGATGGATTTTTAATTGAAAATCCTGTTAAAACTGCACCACCGGGAAAATCGAGTGTTCGATTTATTCATGGTGCCTCTGGTTTAGGCAGTATGGCAGTTAGTATAACTAACTCAACTGGAACGGTCAGCATTCCGTCAATTCAATTTAAAAATGCATCGAACTATTTCGATTTGATATCAGGAAGAAATCAAATTACTGTCACCATTTCAACTGTTTCAGGAAATATCATTTTAACATCTGATGCGAACTTAGAAGAAAATAAAGTTTATTCTATTTATGTAATTGGTAATCCCTCTGGTTCTATGGAACAGGCATTGGATATATATTTTCTTGATGAGACAAATTCTGGTGCACAATCACTTTTTAAGTTCTCCGCAATCAAAAGCAAACTGAGATTCGTTAATGGTTCAACTGATAATCCGTTGCTTGAGTTGAATGTAGACAATGAATTTGTTGCAACGAATGTGAGTTATAAATTGGCAACTTCAATTTTAAATGTAAATTCAGGCGTTAACAAAAGTGTAAAAGTTTTTGAGTTTGGTTCCACGACTCCGTTGCTTTCAGCAAATCTTACTTTAAGTCATGCAAAAAATTATTCCTTACTGGTTACCAATAAAAAGACAAACCTTGAATATATCTTCTTTGAAAATCCTGCGAAAACTGTAGCTCCTGGTAAAGCAGCAGTGCGTGTTGTTCATGGCGCATATGATTTAAGTGCTGTTGATATAACTTTTAATAATTACACTTCAAAAACAAAAATTTCAAATTTGAATTACAAAGGAATTTCGAGCTACATTGATCTATCTGCTGGATTCAATGAGATAATAATCACAAAGACAAGTTCACCAAATACATTAATTCTTGCAATCGATGCAACTCTCGAAGAAGGTAAATTATACACAATTTATTTCCTTGGTAACAGCAGCGGAAATTTTGGTGAAGAATATTCTTTGAATTTTCTTGATGAGAATAATCCGGGTGGACAGTTCTTATTCACTTACACTCCGAGTACAATCGCAAGGTTGAGATTTATAAATGCATCGCCAAATTCTCCAGGTTTGGATGTTTCACTTGATAATTCAAAGTTTGCTCAAAATGTATTATTTGGAAATTCATCCGGATATCTATTTATGCGAAGTGGCTTGAGGGAAGTAAATGTAACGCCTGGTGGACAGAACAGTCCAGTACTTATCAATTTCAATTATTTATTTGAGACAAATAAGTTATACTCTTTGCTTGTGATGGACTCAGTTTCAAATATAACTCCAGTTCTGATTGAAGATATGAATTTCACTTTAGAGGAAGGTAAAGCATATGTAAGATTTATTAATGCATCTTCAAACTCACCGCCATTTGATATTAAAATTGGAAATCCAAGCGGTGTAATAAAACATAGTTACTTTACTTACCAACAGATAACAAGTTATGAACCTTATGATCCACAGATACTGAGTTTTGTTTTTACCCGTACCAATTCATTAGAAGAATTGGTGAGTTTAAGAGGCTTTTCTCTTATTGCTGGAAAAGCATATACGATTGTAGTTATGGGATTTTATCAGGGTCAAACAGGACAACATCTGCAAATTAAATGGTTTCAGGATAATTAATTCTGGAAGTGAAAAATGACAGAAAAGAATTATAAAGAATTAGAAGAAATTGTAAGATTACTCAGAAAAGAGTGTCCATGGGATAGAATTCAAACAAATAATTCAATAAAATCAGCCACGCTTGAAGAAGCATATGAAGTTGTTGATGCTATTGACAACAATGATTATGAAGAACTAAAAAAAGAACTTGGTGATTTATTGCTTCATGTGATATTTCATTCTGTTATTGCTGAAGAAGAGAATAAATTCACATTAGCAGAAGTAATTGAGTTAGAAAAAAATAAATTAATTCGCAGGCATCCTCATGTTTTTGGTAATGTCGAAGTCGAAGATCATCACGAAGTAAAGAAAAATTGGGAAAGAATAAAACTAAGCGAGGGGAGGGAATCAATAGTTGATGGCATTCCAATAGATTTACCAGCTCTTCTAAGGTCATATCGAATTCAAGAAAAGGTTGCTAAAGTTGGTTTTGAATGGACAGCTAAAGAAGAAGCTTTCAAAAAAATAGAAGAAGAACTTATGGAATTAAAAAACACTTTCGATGAAAAATCAATTGATGATATTGAAATGGAGTTTGGTGATTTATTGTTCTCAATTGTGAACTTTGCAAGACTTTATCATATCGACGCAGAAACAGCATTGAGGAAGGCGAATCAAAAGTTTATTAAGAGATTTAAACTTTTAGAGGGAAAGCTTAAAGAAAGAAATTTGAAAGTTCAAGATTTAAAAGTGGATGAATTACTAGAATTATGGAATAAAATCAAATCAGAACGAAATTAAAACTTTGCTTAAACTATTGAATGTATTAATAATCATGATTAAATTGAGATAGTTTTAATGGAGCTATAATGAAAACAGTAAAAGCAGCATTAATAATTATTACTTTACTTCTGTCGTTTAATCTTTATGCTCAAAGTAAGTCTCCTTACAGATACAAAGTAGTTGTTGATCTTGGTTCAGATTTAAGTGATCCATTGTTTTCATCTTTTAGTTTGAAGGATTATATCGTTGAAAAAATGTCCAAAAGTCTACCTGAGTTTAGATTTTCAGATTCTTATGACGCAAATGTGATTTTGAATTTAACGCTTCTGACAGAAAAGAATGAATTGGTCAACAATCAGTATGTTTCTGCACTGAATTTATTAGTTACAAGCTTTCTACATAATCCACTGAATTGGAATGTTTTATTGATTGAAAAACAGGATGAAAATGCAAAGGAAAAAATTAGAGATTATATTGATAAATGGATTCTGAAGTATGCATTATTCATCTACAAATCAAATAAATTAAACTAGACACAAACAAAAAGGGATAAAAAAATGGGAAAAGCTCTCACAAAATCCGAAATCGTCGCAAAACTTGCTGAGAAAAACGATCTCTCAAAAAAACAAGTCAAGCAATTGCTTGAGAACTTAGCAATTTTAGCTTATTCAGAAGCTAAAAACTCATTTACTCTGCCTGGTATAGGGAAACTAGTTTTAGTTGAGAGAAAAGAAAGAATGGCTCGCAATCCAAGAACAGGTGAAATGGTTCATGTACCAGCAAAGAAAGTTGTTAAATTCAAAGTTGCAAAAGTTTGTAAGGAAGCAATTCTTCAAAACAGCTAATTTGATATAATTGAGGGCGAAATGAATTAATTTCATTTCGCCCAAATTTTTTATTCTTTTTCAATTGATCCTGCTACAATGTTTGCAATTGATCTTCTTAATGAAGCTACATTTCCTTTCCCATCGGGATGAACTCGATTAGTTAGAATTATCAAAAAGATTCCTTCTTCTTTCGAAATGTGGATCGAAGTACCAGTAAATCCAGTATGACCAAATGAGCCTATCTCGAAGATATCACCACGCTGCTGCATATATGCTGAGTTGATATCCCAGCCAAGTCCCCGACCTGCAAATTGAACTTTAGGATAGATTGAAGTCATTAATTCAATTGTTTTCGAACCAAGAATTCTCGTTCCTTTATATTCACCATTGTTGAGAAGCATTTGAGCAAAAATTGCTAAGTCATCAGCTGTAGAAAACAATCCAGCATTACCAGAGATTCCGCCCTGCACACCCGCGAGAGGGTCGTGAACAAATCCACAGAGAATTTTTCCATCTCTGAATTCAGTTGGAGCACAATCTTTAATGAGATTCTCGTCTGGATTGTACAATGTTTTTTTCATTCCAAGAGGTTTGAAAATGTATTCCTGTGAAAATTCAGAGATATTCTTTCCTGAAACTCTTTTTACGATTTCAGCAAGAGTGATATATCCGAGACAGCTGTATTTAAATTCTTTACCTGGTGGAGCAAATCGAGGTAAGTTGCAAATTGTCTCTATTGTTCCTTCAGGTGCAGGATATCCATACTTAGCTTTTATTGAATCTGCATTTGTATAATCAGGTAAGCCTGATGTATGAGTCAGCAAATGATAAATTCTTGCTGGATGTTCTTTGCCAGTACTATCAACATAAGATTTAAATTCTGGAATATATTTTTTCACTTCATCTTCAAGAGAAATAAAACCACTTTCAACCAGAATCATTATTGAAGTAGCTGTAGCAATTGGTTTGGTGAGAGAAGCTAAATCAAAAATGTTTTCAACTTTCATCGGTACTTTTTTGGGAATTAACCAGCTGTATCCAAATGCTTTTCGATAAACAATTCCGTTATTTCCGCCAACAATAATTACTGCACCTGGCAGATTACCAGCTTCAATATTCTTCAATACAACCTTATCAATGTATTTTAGTTTTTCTGATGAAAGTCCAATCGATTCTGGTGAAATTAATGAAGGGTATTGAGAAAAAAGATATTGAATTGAAATGAATAGAATTAAAAATACTTTTCGCATGGTACTCACCACTTTATTTTAATAATAAAAGTTTTTTTGAGATTTCTATATCACCAGTGATAATTCGATAAAAATATACACCACTGGCAACCCTTTGATTAAGTTCATTTGTTCCATCCCAGTAAATTTCATTCATCCCAGCCGGAAAGTTTTTTTCGACCAATGTTTTGATTAACTCACCGTTAGTATTCAGAATTTCAACTTTTACTTGCGCAGGTTGAACGAGATTAAAACGAATTGTTGTCATTTGATTAAATGGATTAGGGAAATTCTGAAATACTTCCGTTGGGTTATTAATAGGCAGATCACTTGTTGAAAGGCTCACATTGGTATTATATGCAAGAAGTCGATATCGATAATTGTTTGTCATGTCGTATTCAATAAAAATCATTTCAAGAATTCCATCGCTGTCAATGTCATATAAAGATGGAGCTGAATAGTAATAATTATTTGAATTCAACTCGAGGAGAGTAGAATTATTTACAATGTCCAAAATTTTAACGGATTGTCTGGAATTGGATGTAGTACCGTAAAGACCAAGTACATAAAATTCAACTATGTTATCTCCATTTAAATCAACCCCAAGAGAATAAATATATCCGCCAGCATTTACTTCAGGTTGAGTGAAATTGTATGTGTATTGCACTGAACCATTATAAGCACTTGAATAAATCTGAAATTTAGTTGAATCAAGATAATAGAAACTGTATTCCCACGAATTAGAATTCTTCTTAAAAGGCAACCAACCAGAAATGCTGTTATATGGATAAAATTGACTTTGATATTCAAGATTTAATTGAGCAAAAAGAGTGTGAGTAATAAAGAGAAAGATGAGCTGGAAATGTAATTTCATAACGATACCTTTTTACTGACAAATTAAGAAATGTGTTTAATATTTACTCAAGGAGATTAAGATTATAATAAAAGATTCTACTTTATATAAATACATTTTATTGTCTTTAAATAATTTCCTGCTTTCATTCGAATAAAATAAATATTTGATGAGGAGGGGAGATTCAGACTATTAAAATCTATGAAAACTTCGTGTTCACCTTTACTGAATTCTTTGTCGACCAATGTTTGAACTCTTTGTCCGAGTGAATTATAAATCTCAAGAGTTACTGATTTATCTTCGGGAATATAAAATCTTACTCTGGTTGATGAATTGAATGGATTCGGGAAATTTTGATAAAGTTCAAAATTACTTGCTACCGGATTTTCAATTTGAACGAATGTTAGACCGCCGTTTGTAGTTTTTAATATCAAACCAAGATCACCTGAGATATACGCGATCTGGTTGTTAATAATGAAAACTGATTTTAAATCACTTCTTGTAACTCTCGGTAATTGAATCCAATTTTCTCCACCATCAGTTGTTTTTAACATTATTCCTTCTCTTCCGACTGCAAATCCAAAATTTTCATCATAAAAATTAATTGACATTAATTCTTTGCTCGTTCCAGAAAATTGTTCAAACCAATAAAGCCCGGAGTTTGTAGTTTTAAAAATTTTGCCAGCTTTACCACAGGTCCAGCCAATATTTTGATTTACAAATTTGATCCAATTCAACCAATCACCAAATCCAAGAAGATTTGGGTCATAGTATTGCCAGGATTCACCGCCATTAGTTGTGTATCTCAAAACGCCAGTTCTGCCAGAAGCCCAACCGTATGAATAATCTAACATTTGAACATGAAGTGGAACTGCTGCATAATACAAGTCACTTGGTCTCCAGATATGCCAGCTTTGACCGCCATTGGTTGTTTTCAGAAAAACTGGTTGACTCCAGTATCCGCCAACAACCCAGCCATTCCATTGATCAAAGAAATGAATTCCAAATAAATCATCCATTCTGTTTGAGGAGTCATAATGATAGAAATGCCAGTTCTCACCGCCATCAGAAGTCCAGCCAAAATATCCAGAATCGCCAATTGCATATCCCTGTGATTCATTGAACATCTGAATCGCATTTATATCTGCCGTCATCACTTGATTCCACCTATTCCAGCAAAGGACTTTGTACCAGGTTATTCCGCCATTTGTAGTTTTTAAGATTGTACCTCTATCACCAGCAACCCAGCCAAGATTCTCATTCACAAAGAAAGATTTGTTAAGATATTCATCGCTTCCTTTGTTTAGTTGTAACCAGCCATCGCCTCCATTAGTTGTTCTCAAAATTGTCCCCCAGTCTCCAACAGCGACTCCAGTATTTGGTGTGAAGAAATATGAACTGAAAAGCGTTCTCCATGTTGGGCTATATTGAAATGTCCAGGTTTCACCTCCATTTGATGTATAAAAAATTCTGGATTCTTTACCAATAACAAAGCCTCTGTAATCATCAAGGAAGTAAAGTGATTTTAAATCTGATTGAGTTACATCTTGCCCTATAATTTCCCAACTTAAACCAGCATTTGTAGTTCGAAGAATTAAGCCAGAATCACCAACTGCATAACCTCTTGTAGGCGAAGTGAATAGAATATCACAAATATTTTTCTTCACCTGAGGTAAAGGAAATCCTTGCCAGGTATTGCCGCCATTAAAAGTTCTTAGTAAAACTCCTGAATCACCAACAATAAATCCATTATTCTCATCAATAAAGAAAACTGAATTTAAATTTCTTTGAGTAGGAGACAATTGTTGAGAGAAAGAATAACCATTTGGTGCATAAAGAATTGTTCCATTTTCACCAACGATCCAGGCTTTATCCCATCGAAGGGCAAAGACTTTTCTTAAATTGTTCATTGTTGGTGAAGATTGTATTTGCCAGCTTTGAGTTCCATCGAATGTTCTTACAATTAAGCCATAGCTTCCACAAATCCAGCCATTATTTTCATCTGTGAAGTCGATTGAATAAAGATCATTTTCCAGACCGAGAAATCTGTGATTGACATTCCAGGTTTTTCCATAATCAGTTGATGTAACTATTGTACCTAAATCGCCGACGGCGAAAAAAATATTATTGTTAAATAAATCAATATCTCTTAATGTATTGTGTTGAATAGAAGGATTGGACCAGAAGAATTGAGCTGAAAGATTTGAACAGAAAATGCTGAGTATCAATAAATATTTTATTCGTCTCATACTTAAAATTTTTCTTTAATTATCGACATCTTATACAAATTTATGATAAACTAAAGTTCCATCGAAATAATTGAATCTGTATTAAAAATTGATAAATCAATAAAAGTTTATCGACTGATAAGCGAATTAATTTTTTCTCGTAAAAAGTTAATGAAAAAAGACTGGATTAGGCGTTCCTGCATTAGAAAAATGAGAATCGAAAGTTTGTTATCAAATGCAGATATAAATTAAAATTTTTGTAAACCACATTCATTTTCGTAATTTTAGATATGAAAATTTTGATGATAGTTCTTGTCAGTTATCTACTTGGTTCATTTCCAACAGCATATATTCTAATGAAAAAGATCAAGAATATTGATATCCGCAAAGCTGGTTCAGGAAATGTCGGGGGAATGAATACTTATGAAGTAAGCGGGTCAAAGTTACTCGGATTTGTAGTCTTTATGGTTGATGCATTAAAAGGATTTTTTGCTGTTAGTTTTTGTCGCGTGTTTTTCCCCGATAATTTTTTGATTATTGGAATATCAATTTTCTTTGTTGTACTGGGACATTGTTTCTCTGTCTGGATTGAATTCAAAGGAGGCAGGGGACTTGCAACTGCTTTTGGTTCAACTATTACGATAGTACCAGCTGCATTTGTAATATGGGCACTAATCTGGGTTTTCGTTTATGTAAGAACTAAAAATATTCATCTCGGGAATATCTGGGCGACAATTTCTACAATTCTACTTTTAATAATTAATTATAATTATTTAAAGCGATTTACAATTCCACAACCAGAAAGCTTTGCTGTGTATTCTTTGATTGTAATTCTGGTACTTGGAGTAATTTTTATAAAACATATTGAACCATTGAAGGAAATCTTAAGTAAAACATTCGTAAAAAAATGAGGTTATTATGAAAAGGTTAAATGTAATTTTAATAATCGGAATTGTTGCACTTACTGTTCTAATTACTCTTGGTGTTCAATCAATTTTTTCAAAAGCAAATTCGAAAGTTTATGTAGAATCAAATTCCTCTCTAATGCCGGCCAATTATTTACAGAGAGAAGCAGTCAATCAGGAAATTAATTCATCACGAGAAACAGCAATAACAAGAACAGTCAGAAAAGTAAGTCCAGCAGTCGTTGGCATTAATGTAACCGAAATCCGTGAGTATAGAGATCCATTCTTTTCATTCTTTGATGATCCCTTCTTTAGAGATGATCCTTTCTTCAGAAGATTTTTTGGAGATAGAACTTACAAACAGGAAGTTCATAGTCTGGGAAGTGGATTCATCATTTCACCTGATGGCTACATTGTTACAAATGACCATGTGGCTGGTAATGCTAAAAAAATTGTTGTGACTCTAACCAATGGTGAAAGATACGATGCAGAAATTGTTGGAAGCGACCCGCAAAGTGATATCTGCCTTTTGAAAATTTATGGAAAAAATCTTCCCTACGTAGTTTTAGGAAATTCTGATGATGTAATAATTGGTGAGTGGGTGATTGCACTTGGCAATCCATTTGGTTTGTTTGATATTAATAATAAACCGACCGTTACTGTTGGAGTAATTAGTTCAGTCGATTTAACATTACAACCAGTGAACAATCGATATTATCGAAAGATGATTCAAACCGATGCTCCAATAAATGGCGGTAATAGTGGCGGACCTCTTGTAAACAGCATTGGCGAAGTTATCGGAATGAATACATTGATTTACACAGGAAATACATATTCAAGTGGTAATATTGGAATTGGTTTTGCAATTCCTATTAACAAAATCAAAAAAGTCATTGAAAAATTAAAAAGAGATTCAAAGATTGATAGAGATTTCTGGACTGGTCTTTCGATTCAAAATCTTGATGATAGAATCGCAAAATATTACGGACTGAAAAGTACAAAAGGTGTTGTTGTGACTCAGGTTCAGCCTGGGAGTCCAGCAGCGAAAGCAAAAATTGAAGTCGGTGATGTGATTCTCGAAGTTGAAGGTGAGGTGATAAATGATGAAAATGATATCAAATCAATTTTTACAGAATTCGAAGTTGGTCAAACTATTACACTTAAAGTTTTACATGATGATAAAATAGTTGAACGAAAAATGAAACTGGAACGTAGATGATCGAAAGATATTCAAGACCTCAAATTTCCCAGATCTGGTCTGAAGAAAATAGATTTAGAATTTGGTTACAGATTGAACTGCTTGTACTTGAAGCAAGATCTCATTTTAAAGAAATTCCAAGAAGTGTTTATAATCAAATCAAGCAGAAAGCTAAGTTCAATATTAAAAGAATCAAACAGATTGAAGAAAAAGTACATCATGATGTGATTGCTTTTTTAACAGATATTTCGAGCACAGTAGGTGATCCAGGTAAGTTTATTCATTACGGAATGACTTCTTCTGATGTACTTGATACATGTTTGGCAGTTCAGATAAAACAAGCTTCTGAAATTTTACTTGATGATCTGGAAAAACTAAAATCAACTTTAATGAAACTTGCACGTGAAAATAAATATTTACTTTGTGTTGGAAGAACTCATGGTGTTCATGCTGAACTCACAACTTATGGTTTGAAATTCGCTCTGTGGTATGATGAAGTAAACAGAAATATCGAAAGATTAAAAACAGCTGCTCAAAATGCAGCGATTGGAAAAATTTCTGGTGCTGTTGGAACTTATGAACATCTCAATCCCGAGATTGAAAAATATGTTTGTGAAAAACTTGGAATTAGGTCTGCAAACATTTCAACTCAAATTGTACAGAGAGATGTTCATGCTGAATATCTTCTAACTCTGGCTTTGATTGCCTCATCACTTGAAAAATTTGCAACCGAAATTCGTCATTTGCAAAAAACAGAAGTTCGGGAAGTGGAAGAACCGTTTGTTGAAGGTCAGAAAGGTTCTTCCGCAATGCCTCATAAGAAAAATCCAATACTTTGCGAAAGAATTGCAGGACTTGCTCGTTTGGTTCGAACCAATGCTTTTGCTTCTCTTGAGAACATTAATCTATGGCATGAAAGAGATATTTCTCACTCTTCAGTAGAAAGAATTATCTTTCCTGATACAACTACACTTCTCGATTACATTCTTTGCAAGATGATTTATGTTCTTCAAAATCTGAGAATCAATAAAGATCAAATTCAAAAGAATGTCGAGTTGACTCGTGGGTTAATTTGTTCGCAGAGAATTTTATTGGCTTTGATTGACAAAGGTTTAAGCAGGGAAGAAGCTTATAAAATTGTTCAAACTGCAGCAATGAAAGTATGGGAAAGTAGTGTTGATTTGAAAACAGAGTTACTCAACAATCCGAAGTTTACCAAGTTCATCACTGAAAGTGAATTAGATGCTTTGATTAATTCCTCCAAGTTATTTCAGAAAGTTGACTATATATTCAATCGTTTGAATTTAGATTAACTGATTAGAAAAGTTATTATAAGATTTGATTTTCTTTGAGGAATTCAACGAGATTTTCATTCGAAGTAAAATGGTAAGCATTCCAGTCACATTCTTTTGCTGCTTCAACAAATTCCTTGATATCATCAATATATAAAATTTCATTAGGGTTAATTTTAGTTTCGTTAATAACTTTCTGATATAATTCTTTTTCAGGCTTTACATAACCCAACTCATGAGAAAGAAAGAGTTTATCGAAGTTTTTTAAGAATTCAAATTTTTCCCAGCCATATTTCTTATGAATTGAATTTGTGTTTGAAAGTAAAAATAAATTGTACCTTTTGTGAAGGTCAGGCAATAAATTGGTTAATACTTGATTTTCCCAGAAAATTTCTGAATAAATTTTTGCCAGAGTTATCTGATCAATTTTTGAATCAATATGCTTTTTAATCTCCGATAAAAATTCATCTTCAGTAATCTTACCTTTCTCTATTTGAACTATAAGATCCCGATTATTTTTTAAGAATTGAGTAGTGCGAAAACCAAGTCCTGATTCTATTTCATTCAGACGACTTTCGGCAATTTTCCAGTCAAAATAAATTAAAACATTGCCGAGATCAAAACATAAAGCTTTTAATTTCATATTAATCATTGGAATTTTATTTATCTTCTTAATGTTAGTTAGTTGAATTTATAAACAAAAATAAGGAGAAAAAATGAAACTGATATTCATATCAATTACAATCATACTAATGGGTGTGACTATATTCTTTGGAAAAGATAAAGACGAATTAAAAGTTGGAGATAAAGCACCAGATTTCAAATTACCGGATGCGAATGGGAAATTTTATTCCTTATTAGATTATTATGGCAAAAGTCCAGTTGTACTTTACTTTTATCCAAAAGCAAACACACCTGGTTGTACAAAACAAGCTTGTGGAATTAGAGACGATTGGTCAAAATTTGAAAAAAACGGAATTCAAGTTTTTGGTATCAGCGTTGACTCAAAGGAAGCAATTAAAAAGTTTATTGAAGAATATGATTTAAACTTTCCATTATTATCCGATGAAGACAAAAAAGTTTGTAAAGCTTATGGAGTTTTAAACATACTTGGTTTTGCTAAGAGAGTTACTTTTATAATTGATAAAGAAGGTAAGATAGCCCACATTATTGATAATGTTGATGTTAATACACATTCTAAAGAAGTATTTGAACTTGCAAGCAAATTGAAATAAAAATTGGCTGAAGGTTGAATTAAACCTTCAGCCTTTATTTTCTAATTAATCCCCAATTTCGAATTTAATTCCCTGAGCGAGTGGCAATTCAGTTCCGAAGTTGATTGTGTTAGTTTGTCTTCGCATGTAAGCTTTCCAGGCATCAGAACCAGATTCTCTTCCACCGCCAGTTTCTTTTTCTCCGCCAAAGGCACCGCCAATTTCTGCACCGCTTGTACCTATGTTCACATTTGCAATTCCACAATCACTTCCCCAGGCTGAAAGAAATGTTTCAGCTTCTCTTAAGTTGTTTGTGAAGATAGAAGAAGATAATCCTTGAACGACATCGTTTTGAATGGCAATTGCATTTTCAACTGAACCAGAATATTTGATCAGGTATAAAATTGGTGCGAAAGTTTCTTCCTGAACAATTTTGTAATGATTTTCCGCTTCAACAAGTGCTGGTTTTACATAACAACCTGATTCATATCCAGGACCTTCAAGAACTTCACCGCCAAAAATTACTTTTCCACCTTCTTTCTTTATCTGTTCCAATGCATTCACAAATAATTGAACAGCAGCTTTATCAATAAGTGGACCCATGTGATTTTTTTCATCAAGTGGATTTCCAATTCGCAAACTTTGATAGGCTTTGATTAGTGATTCTTTAACTTTATCGTAAATGCTTTCATGAATTATTAATCTTCTTGTTGTTGTGCATCTTTGTCCAGCTGTTCCAACCGCACCGAAGACAACTGCGGGAATAGCTAACTTCAAATCCGCATCAGGAGTAATAATAATTGCATTGTTTCCACCAAGTTCGAGAATTGTTCTACCAAGTCGTTTTGCAACCACCTGAGCAGCATGTCTGCCAACCTCGACAGAACCAGTAATTGAAATCAATGGCAATCGTTTATCTTCCAGCATTTTTTCACCGACAGTTGCACCTCGACCAATTACGAGTGAAAAGATCCCTTCTGGTAAATTATTTTCTTTCAAAACTTCTGCAACAATTTTTTGAGTTGCGATTGCAGAAAGAGGAGTTTTAGAACTTGGTTTCCAGACACTAACATCACCGCAAACTGCTGCAATCATTGCATTCCATGACCAGACTGCAACAGGAAAATTGAAAGCTGTTACAATTCCAACAATCCCAAGAGGATGATATTGTTCGTACATTCGGTGCTTTGGTCTTTCAGAATGCATCGTAAATCCGTAAAGCATTCTCGATTGACCTACAGCGAAGTCACAAATATCTATCATTTCTTGAACTTCACCCCAGCCTTCCTGCAAAGATTTTCCCATTTCATAAGAAACCAATCTTCCGAGATCGTTTTTGTATTCTCTTAATCTCAAACCGATTTGACGAACTATTTCACCTCGTTTTGGTGCAGGAACTGTTCGCCAGAATTTGAAAGCTTCCTGAGCTATGCTGATTACCTGTTCATAATCCTCAGTTGATGCTTGATAGACAGTTGCAATCAATTTACCGTCAACAGGGGAAGTAATTTTTAATTCGCCTTCGCTGGTTGTTTTGAACCAGGTTAATCCAATTGAAGCACCGTAATTTTTTTCCTCGATGCCCAGTTTTTTAAGGAATTCCATATTTGACCTCATAATTTTTACAAAAATATGAAAAATACAATTGTCGCTTATTAAGGTTAATGGGTGTGGTTTTGTAAAATTTTTAATATGAATTAAATCATGAAAAAATTTTGATTAAAAATTCTGTATTGTTGAAATTAAAAAATTACAGCTAAATAGAATTGATATTAAATTCAAAATTGAATTGTGAAGATAATCGATTAATGAGAATTAAACATTCTTTGCATTATCATGTTTCAATATGCTCAAATGAGTTATGATTTTACTGGATTGAATTAAAATTTTTTTGCTAAATAATCAGAACTGGGAACAAAAAGATTGTTTGAGGTTGTTTTTTCTTTAAATAAATATAATCAATTAACAAATTCTTAATCAGTACGAATTGAGTTTATTTCAGTAGAACCATCGGTTTTGCGTCTAAAAAATTTCTTGAACTAAGCACATAAAAATAAACTCCTAATGATAAACTACATGATGTTGCATCAAAAGCAATAACATACTCACTTGGATTTTTATAATCATCCATCAAAGTTTTGATTTCTCTTCCCATTATGTCGTATAACTTTAATTTAACTCGAGCAAAATCAGGCACAGTGAATTTAATTTTTGTGGTCGAGTTGAATGGATTTGGATAGTTTTGGAATAAAACAAATTTTGTTGGTAGATATTTGTAATCATTCATTGATGTTAGAACAACACCATTTTCGTTATAAAATACTAATGCAGGATTTCCAGTACCTGAAAGAGTTGCAGCAAAAACTTTGTTATTATTTCTATCAGTGTAAATTACCCAGCTACTTTTTATTGGTGAATTTAACTCAGAAAATAAGAACCAGGTTGTGTAGTTATATCGGAGTAATCCATTTCTTACTGTTACCTACTTGACATTTTTTTATCAACTGTAATTCCATGATAAGAAGTAAAATATCTAAATCCCACTTCTGAAGTATCAAAAAAACTCCATGTTGTATCTCCACTAAGCTGTGCAATAATTTCACCTCCTGGATAGTTTCCATCTGCACTTCGTTGTGCTGCAATCCATATATTCCAGTCTTTATCAAAGTCAAGTGCTTTTATAAAAATCTTTAAATATGGTTGAGATAAAGGTGGTTTTTCATGAATCTTCCATAAAGTATCATTAAAACTGTATTATGATCCATAGTCAATTCCAATCCATCTTACACCATGATTATCAATCTTTATAAAATTAATCTCATCGTTATGCAATGGAGAGTTGTTGGTATTCCACAATTTCCAGTTAAATCCGTCATATCTAATTAATACATCGCCCCAGCCTACAATCCAGACTATTGAATCTCTTTCAATCGTCAATGACCAAATATCATTTATTGGAATATTAGAATTTGATTTGTTGTATTTTATCCATTGAGTTCCTGTATATTTAATTAGCCCCGAATTAGAAGTGGAAATCCATTTATTGTTAAATGAATCAACAGCAATAAAACTAATTTAATTAGAAGGTAATGGAGAGTTTTTTTTATTGAATAATTTCCAATTGACACCATCGAATTTTAGAATTCCTCCGCCACATATTTTGAACCATTCCAATGTTGGAAAAAAGTTATCCAGCAATGACCATTCTTATCTTGAACGATTGAAGAAATCTCACCTTTTGGTAATGGTGCATTTGTTGAGTCAAATATAAGCCAATTTGATATTGTTTGTGATTAATTTTAATTGAAAAAAGGATTAACATTTATATTAGATATTTTGCTTTAAATTGGAATTTCATATCTTTCTCCTTCCTGTCTACCTATTTACAATTCAGATTCACATTCAACATCTGGCGGGATGCATCCAGGAAATGCTTCATAGTCATAATTCGGGTCAAATCTTCTAAAACAACCAGTAGTTTCTGTTGTATGATCTTCCACTTATAATTCTTCACCTAAGCCATAATAAATTAATAGAACGGTTTCAAACTTATATCTTTTACTGAAATATTCATTTGCGTGCACTTTAGCGAAATTATAGGAGAGAATGACTCCACTAAAGGTATATGGGTCCGAGGTTGGAGCGGGAGTTTCAATAGTTTTTTCTTTTTCATTCCAACCATCAATAGTATTATAAAAGCGCATTTTAATCCTTATTTTCCTTAACTTAGGTCTTTGTATGGTTAATATGCCATTTTTTCCCCAGGTAGCATAAGCATCTAAATCATTTTTACCAGGTGGGCAGTTATAAGCACATTGATTAATACTGGATAAGTATGACATTTTTACCACCACAATATTTAATTCACTGGTAGTATAATTAACAGAGAAAAATTTGCAAAACTTAATTTAATATGTTTTCAATCAAAATAGTCTAATCTGAAAATAAAGTGATATACTTCATTGCATCCAAAACAATTTGAATTTGTATGAATTCATTTGAAAATAACTCGTTACGGAAAAATTATACTTCAATTAAAAAACAATCCTTAAAATCTTTTCCAAACAGTGCTTTATGTTGTCCTAAGCTTTTTAATAAATTATCAAAGCAGTGGATGTGATAAATATTAAAATTGAGATATTTTACTCTGACTCTATAAATAAAACTATATATTAATCAATTCAAAAACTTAGGTTTAGCCATTAAGGTATGTTTAAATATTTATTTTGAAAAGAGATAATATTCTTAAATAAGTTCAGAACTTATGTGAAGTATTTTTTGAATAGTCATGATTGTTATTATGAAACCAGTTTTTCAATTTTATCCGTTTTAAACAAGTTATCTTCCAAGTTAATTTGTTCTATAATAGTCAAATCTAAAGAACTTTTTTACGATAAAATTTTGATTTATCGATTAAGTTGCTCTAAGACTTTCCATAAGTATCATATATATGAGTTCAGGATTTTTGATAAATTTTTCTCTTTATGGCTGTTCAATATATAATTGATGATTTTACATTTAAGAGGAAGTTTAATTTGTTCTAGAGTTTATTGAGATAATAAACTTTTTAATTAAACTTTCATTTTTCGTATTAATTATTTTTTACTTTATTGAATTAATCGAATAGCCAATAACAGGGAGGTTTATCAAATAAAGGTGATTTTCATCCTACTTATATAAGAAAGAGAGCCACCAAACTGGTGACTCTCTTTTGTATGGAGGTTAAGCCATGAAAGGGAATTTCAATATTTAGCTAATTTTAATGCAGCATTAAAGATATCATCAACCTGCGGCAGAATTGCATTTTCAAGAATTTTTGAGAAAGCTACTGGTGTATCTTTTCCACCAACTCGCATTACTGGTGCATCAAGATACTCAAAAGCATGTTCGGCAATCAAAGCTGCAACTTCACCACCGAATCCACCTGTGAGTTTATCTTCATGAACCACAAGTGCTTTGCCTGTCTTTTTCACAGTTTGGAAGATTGCAGTTTTATCAAGCGGAGCAAGACTTCTTAAGTCAAGTATTTCGGCATCAATATTATATTCTTCTTTCAATCGTTTAGCAGCTCTTAAAGACCAGTGAACAGTCGTACCATATGTAATAATTGAAAGATCAGACCCTTTTCTTCTGACTCTCGCCCTGCCAAATGGGAAGCAATAATTTTTTGGAGGTCTTGGTGTAGCTGCAAAAGGTTGGTTATATAAGAATTTGGGTTCAAGATAAAGTGTGACGCCGCGATTTCGCATTGCGCATCTTAGCAATCCAACCGAATCATCAGCGAATGCTGGAACTACAACTCTTAGTCCCGGAAGACTTGTGAAGACAGCCTCAAGATTTTGTGAGTGATATAATCCACCGCCAATATATCCACCAGATGCAAGTCGAATCACAACATTCGGAACAAACTTACCGTAGCTTCTCCAATAATCATGAGAAAGTTCTATCAATTGTTCCATTGCAGGCCAGAAGTAATCGGCAAATTGTGCACCTTCAACAACAACAACTATATCATCTCGATATCTTGAAAAACCTTCAGCAGTACCAACTATAAAATCTTCAGCAAGTGGTGCGTTAAAGACTCTCTTTTCACCAAACTCCTGAAGCATTCCTTTGGTTACATTGAAAACACCGCCTTTATCTTTAGAGGCAACATCCTGTCCCCACAAAAATGTGTTTGGATTATTTCTGAATTCTTCTTTTAGTGTTTCGTTGATTGCTTCACGAAGAGTGATTTTTGGAAGAGAATCATGATAAGTAATCTGTTCCATTTCTTGAAGTTCGTGAACAGGACAGAATTCAATCTCTCTGGGTACAACAAAATCAAAAATGGTTTTTGGATCTGGATCTGGTGCTGCTTCAGCTCTTCGTGCAGCTTCTTCAACTTCCAGTTCGTTCTCTTTTTCTAAATCAAGAATTTCTTTTTCAGAGAAGATTTCGTTTAAGATTAAGTAATTTCTAAATCGAGGAAGTGGATCTAATTTTCTAACTTCTTCAAGCTCTTCTTTAGATCGATATAATTCATGACGGTCAGAATTGCTATGAGCGTGAATTCGAACGCAATCAGCTTCGACCATTGCAGGACCACGGCCACTTGAAACATAATCAAGAGCTTCCTGCATTCCACGCCATGAATCGAATGGGTTAGTTCCATCGACAATAATTCGTTTTAAGTTTTTAAATCCGGCAAAATTATCAGAAACATACCTGTTTGCAGTTTGTGCGCTTAAAGGTACTGATATTCCGTACTTATTATTTTGAATCACAAATATTACAGGGACTTTTTCTCTATCAGCACCATTTACAGCTTCATAAAAATAACCTTCGCTCGTTGAGGCTTCTCCAGAACTGAAGAAAGCAATTTCGTCACCGCCATAAGTTTTAATTGCTCTTGCAACACCAACTGCATGAAGAGCATGATTTGCAACGCAGCTTGAAACATTTTGAATTCTAATTTCAGGTTTTGCAAAGTGATTACTCATGTGTCTGCCGCCGCTTGCAACATCAGTTGCTTTTGAAAGACCATTGAGAATTATTTCTTCGGGTGTAATTCCTGCGGCAAGAACTGTAAGCATATCACGGTAGTATGGGAAGAGAAAATCTTTATTCTTTCTGAAGCTTAACCCCAACATAAGTTGGATTCCATCATGACCAGCAAAAGGTGCATGATAAGACCAACCTTTATTCTGTCTTAAATAGATGGCAGCTTTTTCATCCAAAAGTCTGCCAAGGTGCATTAGTTTGTACCAGGTTTTAAGAGTATTAGGATGAACATTTAAATCGAGGTCATCGAGACCAGCCAATTCTAAATGCAAACTATTTTGTAAATCTTTCATTTTTTAACCTTCATTTGTTCATACATATTTAATCTTAATTTCTCCCTTATTCATGAGTTTGGGAATTCGAAATTAAAACATTTGCTAATTTTAAAAAGTTCTAAATTTTTACTCTAATTTTATCATAATTTTATGTGCTGACTCAATTTATTAAGTTTGAAAAAAATTAATCTGTAAAATGATTGATAAGAATGTTTTGAATAAAATTAAATCCATTGTTGGTCGAGAAAATTTCTCAGATTCAGAAGAACATAAAATTGTTTATTCCTATGATGCAACGCCTGTCTATAAACAACTACCCGATGCAGTAGTTTTTCCAAAGGATATTGATCACATTATTAAAATCGTTAAACTGGCTAATGAAGAAAAGTTTGCTGTAATTCCAAGAGGATCTGGTACGGGATTAAGCGGCGGTTCAATTCCAGTTGAAAATTCAATTGTTCTGGTGATGACAAGATGGAGAAATATTCTTGAAGTTGACAAGGATAATCAAACTATTTTGGCTGAACCTGGTGTAATTACAGAAATGATAGATCTGGAAGCTCAAAAACATAATCTGTTTTATCCACCTGATCCAGGAAGTATTAAAGTCTGTACAATCGGTGGAAATGTAGCTGAAAATTCAGGAGGCTTGAGAGGATTAAAGTATGGAGTTACAAAAAATTATGTGATGGGATTGGAATTCATCTCACCAACTGGTGAATTGATTTCGATTGGAGGGAAAAATTTCAAAGATGTAGCTGGTTATAATTTAAAAGATGTGATGATTGGAAGCGAAGGTACATTGGGAATCTTTACGAAAATTTTACTTCGATTGATTCCAAGACCAAAAGTTTCTCAAACGATTCTTGCTGCTTTTTCTAATCAAATTGATAGTGGAAAAACAGTCGCTGAGATTACAGCATCAGGTATTGTTCCCTCAATGCTAGAGTTCCTTGACAGGACAACCATACAATGTGTGGAAGATTATTCAAGAGTTGGGCTTGATACATCGATTGAATCATTATTGATTATTGAAGTAGATGGAAAAACAAGTGAGGTTGAGAATGACAGAGAATTAACCAAAAAAATTTGTGAAAAGAATAATGCAATTTATATAAAAGTCGCAAAGGATGAAGCTGAAGCTAATCGTTTGAAAGCTGCAAGGAGGTCTGCCTTTTCAGCTCTGGCAAGAGTTAAACCAACCACAATTCTTGAAGATGCAACCGTTCCAAGATCAAAATTGCCTGAACTGTTAGATGCAATTCAGAGAACTGTTAAAGAAGAAAATATTTTACTTGGAAATTTTGGTCATGCTGGTGATGGCAACTTACATCCGACTTGTTTAACAGACGAAAGAGATGAAAAAGAACTTCAAAAAGCAGAAAGATCATTTGAAAAAATTTTTGATACAGCGATTAAACTTGGCGGAACAATCACCGGTGAACACGGAACAGGTCTGGCAAAGAAAAAATTTCTTCCAAAACAGATTGAAAATCCTGGAATTGAGTTTATGAAAAAAATGAAACAGGTTTTAGATCCCAATAACATCTTGAATCCAGGAAAAATTTTTGATATGAAACCTAAATGCGAAGGCAGATTACCACTCACGAAGGAAGAAATAAAAAACTTTTCAGAAGGGCTATGAGGAATAAATTATTCTTATTTGTTTTTTTTCTATTCGTAAACATCTTGTTTTGTCAATCTGAATTTAATGTTCGATTGTATGACTCATCAAAAATCTTAATCGAAAGTGAAGTCAATAACTTATTACCCATCGAAAGAGAGTTGATTCAAGCTGAGATATTTGCAAACTATGGTTATGTTTTTTCTGACTCTGTACTGCAGAGATATTTCTTAAAACAATTCTGGTATAAGCCAAAGTCATCTGATTTTCCTTCACTTTCAAAAACTGATTCAATCAATTATGCATTTTTAGAAAAATTGAATCAGAAAAATTCCAGAACAATCTGGGAGAATATTAAAAAATTCCGTCCAAGACTGGATAGTGTACACAAAGCTTATTTCAGTTATTGTTTTGAGAATTCAAAGTACAAATCCATTGCAAAGAGAAAATTTAAACTTCGACCGTTTAATTATTGTTATAGGCAGGTTTTCTACATACCAAGACTTGAATTACCAGTCGGTGTCTGGGATTTCGAAAGATTTTTTGCTAAAGAAGATTTTAATATTAACGACTACATCTTTTTCAAGAGTGCAAATGATGTGAGAGGAATTTTGTTCAGAGGATTTTTCACTTATGATGGGAAATTGGTTCAGATGGATGAAGTTGGGGTTGATCCGGGATTAAATTTAGGAAAAGTAATTACTGAAAATTATGTCGATTCACTTGGAAGAATTTTTGTTCACTATAATAAATTTTGTAACGATGGTGATTTCAAAGAAATGGCTCGAATACTTGAATATGATAAAGACCAAATCTTAAAGGAAATCCTCTTAATTGAGACAGACGAATATCTCTACATTCAACGATCTACAAAAGACTACTTCATAGAAACAGGCTTCAGGAAAAAGTGATGTCTGGAAAATTTTATTCTCATCTTGAACTTCCTTCAGAAGAGATACTCTCGAGTTGCATTCATTGTGGAATGTGCTTGCAGAGTTGTCCAACTTATAATTTGACTTTTGACGAATTATCATCACCACGAGGCAGGATTCGATTAATCAAATATGTAGCTGAAGGAAAGTTATCCATTACAGAAAAATTCGCAGACGAAATGAATTTTTGTCTCGATTGTCAGGCATGTGAAACTGCCTGTCCAGCTGGAGTAAAATATGGTTCATTAGTTGAAGCGGCAAGGGTTCATGTTGAATACAGCGAATACACATCAAGTTTTAGAAGATTGTTGAAAAAAATTGTTTTCAGAGAAATTATACCTGACTTCAAAAAGTTAAAACTGATTGCAAGGGTTCTAAGGTTTTATCAAAAATCTTTTTTGAGTCGATGGATTAATAATACTGGTTTATTGAAGATCTTTTCAAAAAATTTTCCTGAAGTTGAAAAACTTTCTCCAAAAATTTCCGATTTCTTCTCAGATGAGATTTTTGAAGAAAGACTTTTACCAGCAGGGGAGAAAAAATTTACAGTTCTATTTCCTGTTGGTTGTTTGATGAATGTAATGTTTTCAGATATTAACAAAGACACCGTTGAGTTATTACAAAAACTTGGATGCGAAGTCATCATTCCAAAAAATCAAACCTGCTGTGGCTCTCTTCCAGCACATAATGGAGATATCGAACAGGGGAGGAAACTTGCCATTGATACAATTAATCATTTTATGAAATATGATTTTGACTTTATCATTTCAAATTCGGCTGGTTGCGGTGCATTTATGAAAGAATATAGCCACATATTAAAAAATAATTCAGAGTATCAACAAATCGCAGCTGAATTCTCAAAAAAAGTAAAAGATATTTCCGAATTTCTTTATTACAATTTTGATTTCACTAAATATCAAACTGTTGATTCATTAGATATAACTTATCACGAAGCCTGTCACCTTGTTCATACACAGAAAATTACCGATGAACCGAAAAAAATATTCCAACAAATTAAAGGAATAAATTTAATTCCATTGAATGAAGCAACATGGTGTTGTGGGTCAGCAGGAATTTATAATGTTGTTAATTATGATTCATCAATGAAAATTCTCGAAAGGAAAATGAAAAATATTCAAAGCACTAATGCTAAAATTGTTATAACTGGAAATCCAGGATGTTTAGGTCAAATAAGATACGGCGTTGAAAAATTTAATGCGAACATCGATGTACTTCACCCAGTCACAATCTTAAATAAAATTATCCATGATAAATTTTGAGGAATGGAAAATGAAATTAAAATTAATGGCTTTGTTTATAATTCTTTTATCATTTATTTCAGCGTGTAATCAATACAAAGAAAAAGGTTCACCAGAGTACATCAAAGAGATTAACAATTGGCATAAAAGACGAATTGAAAATTTGAAAAAAGAAAATGGCTGGTTAAATCTGGTAGGATTATTTTTCTTGAAAGAAGGTGAAAGTACATTTGGTTCATCAAAAGAAAATGATTTTGTAATTGATGATCAATCATTGGTTTCCAAAATTTGTACTTTTGTTTTGAAAGATTCTCTTGTGAAGATGATTGTAAGTGATAATGTAGTTGTAACGGTAAAAGATTCACCAGTGACTGAAATTTATCTAAAGCATGATTTAACTGGTGATCCAACAATTGTTTCCTTCAAAAACTACCGTTGGTTTATTATCAAGAGAGGTAATAAGTATGCTCTTCGTGTACGAAATCTCGATGCACCACTGGTAAAAAGTTTTGAAGGAATTGTAAGATTCCCTGTTAATGAAAGCTGGCGGATCAAAGCTGAATTTATTCCATACAATCAGGTACGAGAGATAGAAATTCCTTCAATTATTGGTATTCCAGAAAAAGAAATTTCACCTGGTAAAGTAAGATTTAAAATAAAAGATCAAACATATGAACTCGAGGCGATTGATAGCGGTGATAAATTGTTTTTTGTTTTTGCTGATGAAACCAATGGTGAAGAAACTTATGGTGCTGGCAGATTTTTGTATGCAGATAAACCTGACTCAAATAATGTTGTTATTCTTGATTTCAATAAAGCCTATAATCCACCCTGTGCATTTACAAAATATGCAACCTGTCCTCTTCCGCCACCGCAAAATTTTCTAAAGATTGAAATCACAGCAGGTGAGAAAAAGTTTGGTGACCATTGATATCAATTAAAATATGAGAGTTGTTCAAATAATTCTTTGATATCTATTTCTGACCATTAGTGAATTTTATTAAATTAGTAAAAAAGACCGATTAAAAGTGAAGCCATTTAGATCTATTGCAATACTACTAATTATTACGATTTTATTTGCAAACTATACCGGGATGATACTGGTCTATCATCAATTAAAAATCTATCATAAGAAGTTAGTTCGAAACTCAATTAATGAACTAAAAAATAACAGTTTGGTTGTAACCATTGCACTATCAAAAAAAGATTTAAAAGAAAACAAACTGGATTTCAAATTCATCGAAAAAGATGAGTTTAGATTAAACGGAAAGATGTACGATATAATTGAAAGTACAGAAACAACTGATTCAATCTTTTATGGTTGCATAAACGATTCTGAAGAAGAGAAAATGGAACTTGCTTTTGTTGATTATGTTGTGAACAATCCAGACAAACCTGAATTACCACTTCCCCTTAAAAAAATTTTGAGTTTGCTTTCAATTGATTTCTTCCTTGAGAACAAACATAATGATATTAACTTTAAATTATTAGCATTTACCGACCCAAATATTTCTAATCCAGTTATTGATCCGTTCACATCAATTCCAGACCCGCCGCCAAAATTGATTTAATCTTTTCTAATAAAATTAACTTAAATACAAACCCTTTAGCAGATGATGATTTGAAATGATTGTAATTGTGTACTGTAAGCAATTTAAATGATTTGTTGAGTTGATATTAATTACTGGTATGGTATGAAAGTTAAAAATCATTTTGAGTATCAAAAAATAAAGAGGGTCTGAATCATGAGGACAAAGTTTTTCTTATTCATTACACTTTCGTTTACATTTTTTCTATTCGCACAAGAAAAATTTGATGGCAGATATTACATCATTCCTAAGACCGACACAATTTCATATCAACTTGAAGAAGTTGTTGTGACAGGTACACGAACATATCAGAAAGCTATAGATATTCCGTATTCGGTTGTCTCACTATCCAACATCGATTATAAATATGACAGAACAATCTCAATTAATGATGTGTTAGGTTTTGTGCCTGGTGTTTTTATGCAGTCAAGATATGGAAATCACGATGTTAGAATTTCGATAAGAGGATTTGGAAGTCGATCTAATTCTGGAATTAGAGGTGTGAGAATTTTACTTGATGGAATTCCAGAATCGGAACCAGATGGACAAACTCGAATTGAAGCAATTGATTTTAATTCAGTAGGAAAGATTGAAATAGTGAAGGGAAACTCATCTTCACTTTACACAAATGCACCCGGTGGAGTAGTTAATTTTATCAACAATGTTTATTCACCAGTGAATTATGTGACGCAGTTTAATGAAATTGGAAGTTATGGACTCAGACGAAATGGATTTAAAGTAAATTTAAGAAGCAAAGAATATGGAGTGATTTTAACTTATTCATACCATAATTACAAAGGTTATCGGGAACATAGTCCTGATTACTGGAACATCATCAATTCAGTTGTTGAAGTTACTCCAGGTGATAATTCAAGACTCGAATTGCTCGGATATTTTGTTGGCGGCGTTATAAAACTTCCGGGTTCATTGAAACTTAACGAATTTAATCAGGATCCATTTCAAGCAGCACCGGATGAAAAAAATTTTCATTACAGAAGAATAACTAAAAAAGGTCGAGTTGGTTTTAGATACAATAAATTTTTTGGTGAAAGCAATTTAAATGAACTTGAAATCACAGGATATGGAACTGTAAAATATTTCGAGAGAATTGATAAACGATACAGAATTTTTAATCGATGGGGAGTTGGTGGAACTACAAAGTACACAAACAGACATAACTTGTTTGGCTACAAAAACGAATTTACAGCAGGAGTTGATTTATTCTATCAAACTGGTCCAATTGAAGTTTATACAAATGTAAATGGCTTGAAAACAGATAATATGCGTGGTCTTAATGATGAAACTATTGCTAACACAGGATTTTTTGTTCAAAATATTTTCTCAGCTGTTCCAGATAAACTGAATTTACTTATAAGTGGTCGTTATGATGATGTATTATTTTATCAAATAGATAGACTTGGCGAATTCCGAAATTCACGTCGTAATTTCAAAGCATTCACTCCTAAATTTGGCTGGAATTATAAAATTACTCCTTCGCTTGCTTTTTATGGATCTGCTGGATTTAGTTTTGATGTACCAGCTGGCAATGAACTTGATAATTTCCCAACCAGTTCCGATGGTGGATCAGGTCTCTTAAATCCAGACTTAAAACCACAACGATCAACGAATTTTGAAGTTGGTCTAAAAGGAAGACTTCAGTTTAATAATGTACCTGTGTTCTCAGATAATACATTTGATCTGACTATTTTCAGTAGTGTAATTCGTGATGAAATTGTTCCATTTGAAGTCTTTGGTTCTGTCTATTATAGAAACGCTGCAAAAACCTGGAGAAGAGGAATTGAATTTGGAAGTGATTCGAAGCTATTCTCAAGATTTAGATTAAAGACAAGCTATACATTTTCATATTTTCGATATGTTGAATACTCTGCACTTGCCATCGATGCGAATTTGACTCTATCTGAACAGAATTATTCTGGTAATTTTGTACCAAGTGTTCCAAGACATAATATGAATTTGGCATTGACTTATGAACATAATATTTCCAACTCAGTTGATTTATTTACCAAATTGAGTTATCAGTATGTTAGCGGAATGTATGTGAATGATAAAAACAGTGAGAAGAGTAACTCATATAATCTGTTGAATTTCCTTGTTGGAATTGATAAAAGATTTAGGAAATTAAATATTATATTCAGTTCAGGAGTTAATAATCTTTTCAATAAACATTATGTTGGTTTTATTAATATCAATTCCACAAGCGGAAGATTCTATGAGCTTGGTGAACCAAGAACTCTCTTTGTGAATTTAAACTTAGGATATACTTTATGAAAATTTTTGTTTTATTGATTTTTAGTTTCTTTGCTGGGAATTTATCAGCACAAGATTTTGTAAACACTGGGGTAAGGAATTTTCTTCTTTACCCCTCTTCTATTTCTCAAACTGAACCTGTAGTTTGTAGAAGTCCACTTAATCCACAAATTTTATTTGCTTCAGCTAATACAATAAATTTCAATCCGTTTTTTCTTTCAGAAGGAATTTATGTTTCTGAAGACGGTGGTCAATCCTGGTATGGTTCAGACACATGCAAAGGTGAGTATATCAATTTTCATGGCGGCGATCCTTCAATTGCAATAACTAAAAACGGCAATTTTATTTTAACTCGAAATGGAAGAACGCCATTTACAGGAGTTTATGTTCATACATCAAATGATTTTGGCAGTAATTGGAGTTTTCAAAAACAGATAACTGATCATGATCTTGAAAGGGCTGTTATAACCGCTGATAATTTTGTTTCGAGTAATTATTACGGAAGACTTTATTCTGCCTGGGTTAGATTTGTTCCTCCATATGCACTCTATTTTTCCTACAGTGATGATGAAGGACTGAACTGGGCACAACCACAACAAATCAATATTCCACCTCAAAGGTCTGCGGGAGGAGATATTGTAATTTCGAGAAATGGAGAAATTTATCTAACCTGGGCACTTGTTTCGTCTACTTCTCCATTCAGTGAACAATTTATAAGTTTTGCCAGAAGCACGAATGGTGGACAAAGCTGGATTCTCTCGGAAAAAATTTTTCAGGTTAATGGAATTCAGGGTACACTTCCTGCCAAACAAAATATTCGGGTTAATGGTCTGCCAAGAATTGCTGTTGATACAACTGGAGGTGAAAGAAATGGTTGGATTTACATTGTAACGACTCAAAAAAATTTCGGTGCTGCTGGTTCTGATCCTGACATCATACTTTATCGTTCGACTGATGGAGGAATTACCTGGAGTGGACCCATTAGAGTTAATCAAGATCAAATTAACAATGGAAAAATACAATACTTTCCTGCGATTGCAATTGATAAGTTTGGCGGAATAAATATTTTGTATTATGATGATCGAATTACAACATCAGACTCTACGGGAGTGTTTCTTTCAAGATCTACTGATGGGGGAAACACTTTTATCGATTATCAAATTAGTGATCATAATTTCAAACCAGTTGCAATTGGTGGATTAGGTCAGGGTTATCAGGGTGATTTAATTGCTTTAATATCAGTTGATAATTATCTCATCCCAATCTGGATGGATAATTCAACAGGAATTTACCAATTATGGACTGCGAGAATTAATCTAAATGAACTTACTAAAGTAGAAACTGAAAAGACGATTCCAACATTGTTTGAACTCAAACAAAATTTTCCCAATCCATTCAATTCAAAAACTACAATTGAATTTGTATTACCAGAAAATATGTTTGTTCAGCTGGAAGTAATTGATATCTATGGAAGAGTAGTTAAAACACTTGTGAATGATTTGTTAAAGGCAGGGTTGTACTCAATTGAATTTAATGGAAGTAATTTTTCATCAGGAGTGTACTTTTATCGACTCAAAAATTTCAGGCAAGAGACCGTAAAGAAGATGATTTATCTCAAATGAGATTGAAACGAATGGTTATTTGATTAGAATCATCTTTTGTGTGAAGAAGTTATCATTAATCTTGATCGATAGTAAATAGACTCCGCTATTTAAGTCTGAGGCATTTATAGTTAGTGAATGATTACCCGCTGAAAAATTATGCTTCACTATATCTTTTACCTTCTCACCAAGAATTGAATAAATGCTAATTGAAACAAATGAATTCTCAATTAAATTTAGTTTTAAAGTTGTACTATTATTGAAGGGATTTGGAAAAATAGAGATTTGATTTTTTGGCTTGTTGTTTTTGGCAAAATCTATTGATTCAACTTTTGTATCAATTGGAGGAATGTATTTCAAGAAATAACCGCTGTCACAAACAGCATATCCATGCAATGAATCAGCGAAAAAAACTTTGTTTGGTTGAACAGAATCTGGTGCGAGATATTCAGTCCATGTCCATCCTGAATCAGTGGAGACGAGAAATTTTCTTTCACCTTTGAGAATCAGCCAGCATTCATTTGAATTTCTAAAATCAACAGAAACAGCAATGCCGAATATGTCAAGTGTTCTATAATTCCAATTGAGTCCTTTATCAAAAGAATAGCTGACAGATGTACCATACTCATAATCACCGCCAACAGCTACAACAAAATTTGAATCGAGAATCTTAAAGTCATTAATTGGTTCTGGACCTACTGCAAAGGCATCCCAGCTATTTCCACCATCAAATGTACGCCAGATAACTCCAAAAATGTCAATAATTCCACCAACACCAATTCCATTGTTCTCATCAAAAAATTCTACTTTGAAAATTGGGAATTCAACAAACTGAGCATTATTAATTCTGCTTTCTATCCATTCATTTCCGCCGTCTCTTGTTTTAAGTATTTTCCCAGGACTTCCAGAAGCCCATCCATTTAATTCATCAACAAAATAAATTGAATTCAAAAAAGTAAAATCTTTGGGATAAATATCAGCTATCCATGTCAACCCACCATTAGTAGTTTTGAGAAAAGTTGTACCAACTGGTCCGTGAATATTTTGGTGCCAGGTCAAAGCCCAGCCATTCAATGAATCAAGAAAAAAGAGATTATGAATTGAAGTACTAACATTGCTGTTTTGAATTGTCCAGTTCTGTCCTCCATCACTTGTGTAAAGAATCACACCAGAATCACCTCCAACCCATCCTTTCAAGCTATCAACGAAATAAATCGACTTTAAATTAACATTGGTTATTGTGTTCATTTTTTCCCATGAACCTTGAGCAAAAACTTTGAATTCAAATGAACATAATTGAAGCAAAATTAGAATAATCACTGGGTTTAGTTTGTCAATAATTAGTTGTGTTTTTTTCATTACCGATGCCTTAGATTAGTTAGATTAAAGTTTGAAATTTATTTTTCAATGAATCAAAATATCATTGACTGATTCAATCTAATAAAAATTATGTGTAAAGATATTGTGAATTAATTAAATTTTACTGCTAATTGATTTAACCGATTCCCAGCAGACAATATCACTGGCAGCTCGAATTTGTAAATCCTGACTATCAATTAAATCTTCATTAGGACCTGGTGTAATCATCCAATAGTTTCCATCTTTATCAAGAATTCGAGCATTCACATTATCTGAGAGTTGAAGTTTCAGAATGTTGTTATAAATGAAATTACCAATCACTCTCGATTTAATTGGATAAATAATTTCGACTCTTCGGTTGAGATTTCTTTCCATCAAATCGGCACTGCCAGAATAAATCTTAGGATTACCATTGTTGTAGAAATAAAAAACTCTGGAGTGTTCAAGGAATCTTCCAACAATACTTATTACTTGAATGTTTTCGCTTACATCTTTGACACCTGGTCTCAACATACAAATTCCCCTTACAAGTATATCGATTTTTACACCTTCGCAAGAAGCTTTGTAGAGCGTTTGAATGATATCAGGATCAGTGATGGAATTTACTTTAATAATTATATAACCATTTCCATATTTTTTGTGAGACTCGATTTCTTCTTCAATTAATTCTTTAATTTTCTCTCTCATGTTTATCGGTGCAACAAGTAAACATTTGTAATTATCTTTTTGTGAGTATCCTGTGAGATAGTTGAACAATTCTGTCACATCATCAGCGATATCTTCATCAGTTGTAAAAAGTCCAAGATCAGAATATTGTCTCGCCGTTGAAATATTATAATTTCCTGTTGATAGATGAACATATCTCTGCAGACCATCTCGCTCTCGTCTGATTATGAGAGTCATCTTACAATGAGTTTTTAATCCTACCAGACCATAAACAACATGAACACCAACTTTTTCTAATCGTCTTGCCCATTGAATATTATTTTCTTCATCAAAACGAGCTTTGAGTTCAACCAGAACGGCAACTTGCTTTCCATTTTCTGCAGCTTCAATCAGGCTTTCAACGATAGGAGAGTTTGATCCAACTCGATAAAGTGTTTGTTTGATGGTTAGTACATCCGGGTCTTCACTTGCTTCACGAATAAAATTTACAACCGGAAGAAAAGAGTGATAAGGATGACTGAGTAAAATATCCTGTTTTTTTAAAATCTGAAAAGAAAAATTTCCTGATTCGAAAACTTTTGGAAATGATGGTGAGAAAGGTTTGAATTTCAGTTGCTGGATCGGTAAATCATACAAACTTATTAAATCTCCGAGTCCAAGCGGACCATTTAAAATTTGAATCGACTCGTCTTCAATCTCAAGATTTTTCTTTAATAGATTCAGTATTTGTGGGGGAAGTTCATTTTCAATTTCTAACCTGACGACCTCACCAAATCTTCTTTGTTTGATATTCTCTTCGATAACTTTAAGTAAATCATCAGCTTCATCCTCTCGGATTTCGATGTCAGTATCTCTTGTAACTCGAAAGAGATAGGAATCGATTATGTGCATTTTTGGGAAAAGAGTTTCAAGATTTGCCTGAATTACCTGTTCAAGATAAGTCAAACGAATTATTTCAGGAATTTTTTGACCTGAATTAAGCATTTCTTTGATTGTGTTGAGATTTATGAATCGAGGTAAGTTTTTTGGAACTTTCACACGAGCAAAGTGCCTCTCGCCAGTTGGTTTTTCAATTCTAATTCCAAAATTCAAAGATAAATTCGATATGTGTGGAAAAGGTCTACCTGGATCAAATGCAAGAGGAGTTAGAGTTGGAAAAATTTCTTTAATGAAATATTGATTGAGTAATTTTTTTTCATCTTCTGTGAGTTCATCATAATTAATTATTTCGATTTCGTTTTCTTTTAGCTTTGGTAAGATGTTGAATTTGTAACAATCCATGAAAATTTTTAGAAGATTGTTAACTCTTTCATTAATTTTTTGTAACGCTAAATGAGGTGTTAATCCATCAATTCCAATGTTGATAATACCTGCTTCAATTTGTTCCATCAGACCAGATATACGAATCATATAAAATTCATCGAGATTGGTGCAGAAAATGGAGAGAAATTTTACTCTTTCCAGAAGAGGCAGACTTTCATCAAGAGCTTCATCAAGAACTCTTTTGTTAAATTCAATCCAGCTTAGATCACGATTGAAATACAAATCAGGATTATTGAATCGTTTATTATTTTTTCTCATTTAATTTGACCAGAAATTTTAATCAAGAATAATTAAAAATATTGAAAATTTCTAAGGATGAATTTTAAGAAAAGATTTCAAGATTAAATAATCAGGTTAATTAATTTACATAATTTCTATACCTCATCAATATTTTTTATTTTTAGAAAAAGAAAGGAAAAATTGAACACTTTAGAAATTTTATTCATTGGTGATATAGTCGGCAAGCCTGGACTTCAAATCCTTCAAACCTTTTTGAAAAATCTTGTTGAAAATAACAATATCGATTTTATCATCGCTAATGGTGAAAATGTTGCTGATGGTAAAGGAATAACTGAAAAAGAATTAAAAATCTTAACTGATCTTGGTGTGAATGTAATTACAGGCGGGAATCACATCTTCGAAAAGCAGCAATTCCAGGAAATTGCAAAAAAGGAGAAAAATGTTTTAAGACCTTTGAATTATCCAAAAGGAACCTTTGGTCAGGGTTATGTGATTTCGGAATGTAAGAATACAAAAATTACAGTCGCTTCATTGCAGGGCAGGGCTTTTCTTCCTGCAATCGATTGTCCATTCAGAACGGCTGACTGGCTGATTGAGAAAGTCAAAAAAGAATCAAACATAATTATAATTGACTTTCATGCTGAAGCTACGGCAGAAAAAATTGCTCTTGCTAATTATCTCGATGGAAAAGTGACTGCGATAATTGGAACTCATACACATGTTCAAACTGCTGATGAAAGAATCTTTCCAAATGGAACTGCTTACATTACAGATGTCGGAATGACTGGACCTTATGATTCAGTCATCGGAATGAAAAAAGAGGCTGCAATAAATCGTTTTCTTTATCAAACACCACAGAAATATCAAACTGCTACAGATGATGTTCATCTTGCGGCGGTTATTATTTCAGTTGATACTTCAACAGGGAAACCAAAAAAAATTCGTCGAATATTTTTCCCAGAATTTAATTCTGAAGTCAGTGAAAAATGAGCGCAATTATTCTTGACGGTAAAAAAGTCTCTCAAAAAATTAAAGATGAAATTAAAAAGATTATCGAAGAAAAATTCCTTCAAAAAAATTTAAGACCTGGACTTGCAGCAATAATTGTTGGTGATAATCCTGCGTCAAAAATTTATGTTAATTCAAAAGCAAAAGCCTGTGAAGAAGTTGGAATCAAATCAAAAGTTTTTCAATTAGTTGAAAATATCTTTCAGGATGAACTTATCAAATTGATTAAAAAACTTAATGATAATTCTGAAATTCATGGAATTTTAGTTCAACAACCACTTCCCGGGACAATCAACCAGAACCTAATTAATGAAACGATTGATCCACGAAAAGATGTAGATGGATTTCATCCAATAAATCTTGGCCGACTTTTGATTGGCGAAGAATGTTTTGTTCCATGTACACCACTTGGAATTATAGAATTATTAACCAGATATGATATTTCGCTGGAAGGGAAAAATGTTGTTGTGATTGGTCGAAGTAATATAGTTGGAAAGCCATTAGCAGCTTTACTGATGCAAAAAAATAAAAAAACAAATGCAACGGTAACGATTTGTCATTCTGCAACAAAAAATATTGAAGAATTTACTCGCAAAGCTGATGTTGTAATTGCTGCAATGGGCAAACCTGAATTCTTAAATTCATCAATGATAAAAGAGAATTCTATCGTTGTTGATGTTGGAATAAATCGAATAGAAGATGTAAATTCACAAAAAGGATATAGGATTGTTGGTGATGTGAGGTTTGAAGATGTTGTTCAAAAAGCTGCTTACTTGACGCCAGTTCCTGGTGGAGTCGGACCTATGACAATTTCAATGCTCTTGAAAAATACATTACTCGCAGGTTCAAAAATTTTGGGAATTGATATAAATGTATAGAGCTCTAATTGATAGAGTAATTCAAGAAGTTTTGTTAGAACATTCATTACAGAAATCATATTGTGATCAGGGAGTTTGTGCTGGTTGCGGACATTGTTTGTTTCACAAAAAAGAAGCAGTGAAAAATATTTTTGATAGTGGTGCTGATAGAATTTCAACTTCTATTGGAATTCCTGAGCCGGTTGATTATGATATCGCAAGAATGATTGATCATACTCTTTTAAAACCGGAAGCAACGATTCATGATATTAAAAAACTCTGTGACGAAGCGAAAGAATTTCATTTTGCATCAGTATGTGTAAATCCATCTTATGTGAAGTTCTGTTCTGAACAACTCAAAGGAACAGATGTAAAAGTTTGTACCGTGATTGGTTTCCCACTTGGTGCAACAACTACGGAAACAAAAAGATTTGAAACTCACCAGGCAATTGAAAATGGTGCTGAAGAAGTAGATATGGTTATAAATGTTGGCAGGTTGAAATCTGGCGATTATGATTATGTCTTCAATGATATTCAACAGGTGGTTTTAGAAGCAAAACCTAAAAGAGTTGTTGTCAAAGTTATTATTGAAACATGTCTTCTTTCAGATGAAGAAAAAGTAAAAGCCTGTTTGATTTCAAAAGAAGCTGGTGCTGATTTTGTGAAGACATCAACTGGATTTAGTAAAGGCGGTGCGACTACCGGTGATGTTGCGTTAATGCGATATGTTGTGGGTGGAAGTGTTGGAGTTAAAGCGAGCGGTGGAATCAGGTCAAGAGAAGATGCAGAACTAATGATTGCAAGTGGTGCTGATAGAATTGGCGCAAGTGCCAGCGTTAAAATTGTTCAGAATATTAAGGATGAATCCTCAAAGGTATACTGATGAAATTCGACATTGAAATAAAAAAAGAATTAGATGGATATACGGCTCGTGTCCTTTCAATAAAAGATTGTGAAGTCTGGGCAGAGGAACACGAAGTTGCTTTGAAGAAAATTATTAATTTGCTTGCTTACTTTTTAAAGCTTGATAAAAATTTCTATTACCGACTTGATATCACAAAGAATACTAAAGATTTTGTTGCATATACAATCAATATTGTTACGGAAAGATGAATATAGAAATTAGAACTCCTGAGAGAGTTAATAAGATTACATCTGTCTTGAACCAGAAACAGCCGCATCTGACTGTTGTTATGGAAAATATTCATGACCCACATAATGTTAGTGCAATATTAAGAACCTGCGATGCAGTTGGAGTTTTAGAAGTTCATTTGCTTTATACAACCGAGCAATTTCCTGAAATTTCTAAGGCAAGTTCAGTCAGTGCTAACAAATGGATAAAAACTATAAAGCATTCATCTTACGAAGAGTTTTACAATTCATTAAAATCAGAAGGCTTTTTAATTGCTGCTTCACATCTTGATAAATATTCCTGTCTTTACGATGAGTTAGATTTTGAGAAACCTATTGCATTAGTTTTTGGGAATGAACATCGTGGTGTCAGCGATGAATTGCTAAGTTACTGTGATTTGACCTTTAAAATCCCGATGCACGGAATGATTCAAAGTTTGAATGTTTCAGTTGCAGCAGCAATTACTCTCTATCATGCAGAAAGTATTCTTCGAAAAAAATCATATTATAGTAAGCGGCAGCTTGATGACGAAACTTTCAATAATCTATTTCAAGAATGGATTCAAAAATAGATAGGTGATTTATGGCTGAAGTTAATCTTGTTCATGTCAGTAAAATTTATGATAACAATTTTGTGGCAGCAAATGATGTAACTTTCACAGTTCACGATAAAGAATTTGTTGTTCTCGTTGGACCATCTGGTTGTGGTAAGACAACAACGCTGCGAATGATTGCGGGTTTAGAAGAAATATCTAAAGGTGAGCTTTATATTGATCATAAACTGGTTAATGATGTACCTGCAAAAGATAGAGACATTGCAATGGTGTTTCAAAACTATGCTCTTTATCCACACATGACCGTTTTTGAAAATATGGCTTTTGGATTAAAGATCAGGAAACTTCCCAAAGAAGAAATAAAAAAACGAGTTGAAGAAGCTGCCAGAATTCTTGGAATTGAAAAATTTCTCGATAGAAAACCAAAACAGTTGAGCGGTGGACAAAGACAAAGAGTTGCTGTCGGAAGGGCAATCGTGCGGAAACCAAAAGTTTTTCTTTTTGATGAACCTTTAAGTAATCTCGATGCTAAGTTAAGAGTCCAGATGAGAACTGAAATTTCAAAACTACACCAAAGACTTAAAGCAACAATGATTTATGTAACTCACGATCAAACAGAAGCAATGACAATGGGTGATAGAATTGTTGTGATGAAAGACGGGGTTGTTCAACAAATTGATACACCACTTAATCTTTACAATCAGCCAATTAATAAGTTTGTTGCTGGATTTATTGGAAGTCCGGCTATGAATTTCATTGAAGGAAAAATAATCAGAGAGAATGGTTTGAAGTTCAAATCAAGTCAAAATGGTTTGTTCTGTTCAATTAAAGATGAATCAAAGTTTTCGAATTACATTGATAAAAAAGTAGTCGCTGGAATTCGTCCAGAACAATTTCTTACAAACTATGAGAATAATTCAGTAGAAAAAGTTGATGTTCTTGTTGAAGTAGTCGAACCAATGGGGAATGAATCGTTTGTCTATTTTATGATCGATGATGTTCAGTGCGTTGCAAGAATAAGTTCATTGATTTCCGTTCGACCGAATCAAAAATTTATTTTTCATTTTGATCCTTCGACTGTTCATTTCTTCGATGCAGAAACTGAAATGCGGATTGATTAATTTTTTCAATTATCAATACACTAATTGTTCATTTTGTCTTTAGAAATTTATGGCTTTGAAAATCTAATCAGTAGGGTCAATTATGTATAAGTTTATTACTAAGGGCGGAAAAAAATTATCTGGCGAAGTTGAAGTCAGCGGTGCAAAAAATGCTGTGCTTGGACTTTTGCCTGCTACGATTTTAACTGACGGCGAATACACATTTACAAATGTCCCTGATTTGCTTGATGCAAAGAGTATGATCAAATTGCTTGTTAACATGGGTGAAGAAATTGAATTTACTGACCATGTAATTAAAGTAAAAAATTCTGGATTAAAATTACTTGAAGCTCTGTACGAGTTTGTCAAAAAAATGAGAGCATCGATTTATGTTCTTGGACCAATGCTTTCAAGATACCGTTATGCAAAAGTCTCGATGCCTGGTGGATGTGCATGGGGTCCAAGACCAATTAACCTTCATCTTGAAGCAATTCAAAAATTAGGTGCTCAAGTTGATATAAATCAGGGATACATTATCGCAAAAGCAGAAAAACTTCATGGATCAAAAATTATTTTTAATATTCCCAGCGTTGGTGCAACAGTTAACACTTTAATGGCTGCGGTTTTTGCAAAAGGAACAACTACGATTTCAAATGCTGCAATTGAACCAGAAGTTACTGCAATTGCTGAGTTTCTTGTCAAAATGGGTGCAAAGATTTCTGGCATCGGGACTAAGTTTCTTGAGATAGAAGGTGTTGATACTCTTCATCCTGCCGATGAAATTGTAATTCCCGATAGAATTGAAGCAGGAACTTTGTTAGTTGCAGGTGCAATTACACATGGAAATGTAAAAATCAAAAATTGTCGACCTGATCATCTCGATGCAGTTCTTATTAAATTAAGTGACGCAGGGTTTTCAATAACAAAAGGTGGTAATTTTGTTGAATTGAAATCCGATGGAGAGATAAAACCAGTCAATGTTGAAACAGAAGTTTATCCGGGTTTTCCAACTGATATGCAGGCTCAATGGATCAGTTTAATGTCCATTGCAAACGGTGCGTCCAAAGTAACAGATAATATTTATTTTGATCGTTTCAATCATGTACCCGAACTTAATCGTCTTGGTGCAGATATAACTGTGAAAGGAAATACTGCCTTCATCAAAGGTGTGAAGAAGTTAAAAGGTGCAAAAGTTATGAGTACTGATTTAAGAGCGAGTGCATCTCTTGTTCTGGCTGGATTGGTTGCTGAAGGTACAACAGAAGTTCTACGAATTTATCATCTTGATAGAGGATACGAGAAGCTTGAAGAGAAATTGAGACTTTTAGGTGCCGATATAGAACGCGTTCAAACTGATGAGTATTAAAAAAATATTCTCAATTCACTTCCTTGAATTTTCTCTTTTTTCTATTCTAATCTTAATTAGATTGATTTCCCTGCAGTTTCCTTTAATCAAAAATTTGGATCTTGAGATTTCAATCATTTATGCTTTGATTTTCTCATTCATATCGGGATTTGGTTCAATCTATCATATCACCAAAAACGGAGATTTATTAAGATTCATTAAAAGACTTCTAATCATTCAATTTCTGTTGTTTGTGATTTTTGTTTTTATAGAATTATTAGTCTGTAATTTTTCTCTGGATAGTGGAATATTTTTCTTTCCTCTGTTTACGATAACTGTTACGATTTTCTGGAGTAGTGCAGCTGTATTAATTGTTAATTTATTTAGGCGATTTAGATTTTTAATTATGATGCTTGTCTATTTTTCTTTTGCTCTGTATAGTTTGGTTAATTATTACTTTGAACCGCAGCTTTTTCTTTACAATCCTTTAATTATTTTTTTCCCTGGATTGGTTTATAACGATTTTTTTGAACTCAGCTTTTCAATTTTGATTTATTGTGGATCTCTTCTAATCGCATCTTCCATTATTATTTTTTTACATATTCACAGGAGTAATGATAAAATCAAATTGGAAACAAAAAACTACTTAAAGTTGAGTCCGATTCTCATTTACTCCTGTTTATTCATACTCTCAAATCAAATTGGTTTAAGCACTAATCAATTAAAATTGAAAAATCATTTCCCGATTCAAATATCTGATAAAAAAATCAAAATCTACTTTGAAGCAAAAAACATCGAGAAATTGCATCAATTGATTTATCTTGAAAAAACAAAATTTCATGTAAATCAGCTGAAAAAGGAATTGAATTACGATATACCATTTGTAGAGATTTTCATTTTTGAATCAGATGAATCAAAGAAAAGATTACTCGGTGATGAAAAAGCTGATTTCACCAAGCCATGGTTAAATCAAATTTATGTAACGAGAAATTCTTTTGATCAAACAATTAAACATGAGTTAGCTCATGTGTTTCTCGGACAAAGAACAAGCAACATTTTTAAGGTCGCTGCTGGTTTTAATCTTGCACTCATCGAAGGTGGTGCGATGGCTCTAGAATGGGAATGGATTGAAGATGAACCAATCTACTACGCCGCTTTAATTAATCGATTCATAACTTCAATTGATGCAGAACAACTCTTCAAAAATTATTTCTTTGTCACATCACTGAATTCAATAAGTTATATTTATTCTGGATCATTTATTCGATATGTGATCGATGAATATGGGATTGAAAAATTTTTAAAGTTTTATCAAACAGGTAAATTTTACGAAGTTTATCAACGCGAATTAAATAGTGAATTCGAAAGATTTCGAAAGAAACTTGGAAAGATTCCATTGACTTCTGAAGATAGTTTGAAAACAAGAGTTTTGTTTGGCGGTCAATCGATGTTTCAATTTAATTGTCCAAGATCTATCGCAAGGAAAGCAAGAAAAGCTCAGTCTTTGTTGAATAACAGAGAATTTATTGATGCAGAAAAAATGTTTTCAAAATTGTATGACAAGACCAATGATATAAAGTATTTTGTTTCACTTGTGAGGAGTAAATTTTATCAAAAGAAATTTGATGAGGTGATTAAGGTCGTTGAGAATTCAATGTGGAAAAATGAAATCACTACAATTAACTCTGTTTACTTAAAGATTTTGTATGCACTGTCACTTGCAAAAGTGGGTGAACACGAAAATGCAAAAAAAGACCTGGAGTTACTAAAGAAATTAAAAATATCTTCGAACTGGTCTGATTATATTGATTTGATTGAATTCATTTCCAACAAATCTGAATTCATTTCAATGATGACAGATTTGAGCTTTAATCAATTCATCAGAGTTTTGATGAAAAATTTTCCAGATGAAAATATCATTTTGAAAAATTCAATTAATCATCTTGACTCAAATCAACTCGAGAAAGTTATCAAAAACAATTCTAATGATTTCTGGACTCTTGAATTTTGTTTCTTTAGATACATTCAGCTTGCTAACTTTGTAAAAGCTCAAGATTTGATTCATTTAATCAAAACAAATTTCAGTGAATTAAATCAAGTGCAAAATTATCATTTGAATATGATGGATTATGTTTTAAGAAATTTAATGGATAGAAATTTATGAACATTAAAGACTTACAAAAGAAAGAACGTAATCTTGATTCATTAATACAAAAAATTGGTCGAATTGCTGATAAATACAACTACAAAGTTTTTGCTGTTGGTGGTTTTGTCAGAGATAAAATTTTAGGCATCGATCACGAAGAAATTGATCTCCTTGTTGTTGGTGATGGGATTGAATTCGCAAAGATTGTTAAGAACGAATTAAACGCTCTGCGATTTACTATCTATAGAAATTTTGGAACCGCAATGATTGAAATCGATAAAGCAAAAGTCGAGTTTGTTGGTTCCAGACGAGAATCTTACGCAAAAAATTCAAGAAAACCTTTCGTTGAGCCTGGTACACTTGAAGATGATATTAAACGTCGTGATTTTACAATTAATGCAATTGCCTTCTCCATCAACTCAGAAAATTATGGTGAAATAATTGATTTGTTCAATGGACTCGAAGATCTAAAAAATAAAATAATTCGAACTCCCCTTGATCCATATATTACTTTCAGTGATGATCCGTTAAGAATAATGCGTGCTTTTAGGTTTGCCGCTCGTTTGAGTTTCACAGTTGATGAAAATGTACTTAAAGCAGCTGAAGAAATGAGGGAAAGACTTTCAATTGTTTCACATGAAAGAATTGTAGATGAGTTTTTCAAAATTTTAATGTGCGATAAACCTTCTATTGGACTTGAATTTATGTTCAAAACAAAGGTACTTGAATATCTTTATCCGGAAATTGCAAATCTCGCTGGAGTTGAACAGCGAAAAGAGTTTCATCATAAAGATGTTTTCTGGCACACCCTTGAAGTTCTTGATAATGTTGCTGCACAATCAAACAACTTGTGGCTGAGAATTGCAGCACTGTTCCATGATATCGCAAAACCAATAACAAAAGCTTACGATGAAAAAGTGGGCTGGACATTTCATGGTCATGAAGAAATTGGTGCAAGAATGATTAGAAAGTTGTTTCAGAAATACAAATTTCCACTCTATAGAGTTGATTATGTTGAAAAACTCGTACGCCTTCATTTAAGACCAATTGCTCTTGTTGATGAACAGGTAACCGATTCAGCAATCCGAAGGTTAATTGTTGCTGCTGGTGAAGACCTGGAAGATTTGATTACATTATGTCGATGTGACATTACATCAAAAAATCCAGAAAAGGTTCAAGCCTATCAAAAAAATTATGATATCGTCGTTCAGAAAATTCATGATGTGATGGAACGTGATAGATTACGCTCATTTCAATCACCGGTTAGAGGTGATGAGATTATGAAAATCTTTAATCTTCCACCCTGTAAAGGAGTTGGTATTATAAAAGACAGAATTGAGAATGCAATTTTAGAAGGAGAGATAGAAAATACTTATGAGGCAGCAATAAAATACATTAATCAACATTTTGATGAGCTCAACAAAGAAGTCGAACCTTATCGAAACAATCTTTTTCATAAATCGTAACAAGGACATAAAATTGGAGAGATGATGATAAAAAAAACAAAGATGTTAATCCCACTGATTTTTTCCTTTCTGTTTTTTACAACTTTAAATGGACAAACTCAAGAAGCACAAAGATTGACCCTTGAAGACGCAATAAAAATCGCACTTGAAAGAAATGTTTTGATCAAACAAACAGAAAATTCTCTTGAAGTTAGTAAATCAGATTTACTCGTTTCATACGGCAATCTATTACCTACATTAAACGCAAGCAGTGGATTTTCATGGACAAGGTCTGAGGATGAAGGTGGTGTAATTACTTTTGGTGGAATTACAATCCCAGTTCCACCAACTAAAACTGAATCTCGTTATTATTCAGCTTCAATTAGTTCGGGATTAAATTTGTTTGATGGTCTTGCGAATATTTATTCTATTTATCAATCAAAATCAAATCTCGAATCAGCAAAGTATAAATTGATCAGATTAAAGCAGGATATAATCTTTCAAACAATCACAAAATATGTTGCTGTATTGAAAGCAAAAAAATTACTTGATGTTCAGGAAGAAAACTTAAAATGGAATCAAAAAAGTCTTGAAACTATAATTGAAAGGAACCGTGTTGGTCAAATTACTCTCGCAGATGTTTACCAGCAGCAGGTTAATTACGGAAATGCTGAGTTATTGTTAATTCAAGCGAGAAATAATTATGAAAACGCAAAAAATGATTTGTTAGCGTTTCTAAGTTTAGATGTAGCTCGTGAGTTTATCATTGAAGATTTAAATGTCGAAAAAGTTTTGGAAGAAACTAAACAGGAAATTCTCGATAAGAATTATTCCGATTTTACAAATCTGGTTCAGCAGGCTCTTGAGTCAAGAACGGACTATCTTGCAAAAAAATTAGATGTTCAATCGAGTGATTATGCGATTTCAATAGCTCGCAGTGGACATTTTCCAAAACTTAGCGCATCGGTTACAGCATATTCAAGAACGAATAGATTGAGTGATCTTGGTAAATCAAGAACTTACACAGTAGGTTTGAGTTTGAACATTCCAATATTTAATGGATGGCTGACTTCAAATCGTGTGCAATTCGCTGAAGTTAATTACAAAAATAATCTATTAGCTTTGAATGAACTTGAAAGAAACATGAAGGTTAGTTTGAAAAAATCTTTGCTTGATCTTGAAGCCGCAAAAAAGAAAGTTGATGTGAATAACAAAAATGTGATTGCTGCATCAGAGAACAAAAAAATCAACGAAGAAAAATACAATCTCGGTGCAAACACATTATTAAATTTATTGATTGCAAATTCACAGTATGTTCAAGCTCAAAACGATTTAATCAGCTCATCTTTTGATTACTTAATAATCAAAAAACAAATGGAATATCTTCTTGGAACACTTGAAAATAAATTTTAAAAACTGAGGAGTTAACAAAGTATGACTAATAATAAGAAGAGAAACAAAAAAAAGATAATAATTCTTTCTTCACTTGGGCTTTTAGTAGTCGTTTTTATTGTACTGGCAATTCTTGGTACGAGTAAAGAAGAAATTGTAATTGTTCAGACAGAAAAAGTTAAGCGTTTAAACATTACTCAAGCAGTAACCGCAACGGGCAAAATCGAACCAGAGTTCAAAGTTGTAATTACACCAGAGGTCTCGGGTGAAATTGTTTATCTGCCTGTCAAGGAAGGTCAGCGTGTTCGAAAAGGTGATATTCTGCTAAAGATAAAGCAGGATCAATATCTCGCTCAGCGAGACAGAGCAATTGCTAATTTAAACTCTGCACGAGCTAATCTTTCAATTCAAAAAATTCAATTACAAAAAATTGAAGCTGATTACAACAGAATTCTTGAACTCTACAAAAAAGGTCTTTCGAGTGATGCAGAGTTGGAAGCGATAAAAGCTCAATATGAAACTTCTCGTGCTCAAGTTCTTTCAGCAGAATCAACTGTCAATCAAATGGAAGCAGCAGTAAAAGAAGCAAATGAAAATCTTGCAAAGACAATAATCACTGCACCAATGGATGGAGTTGTAAGTCAATTAAATGTAAAATTAGGTGAACGAGTTTTAGGTACTGGATTTACTCAGGGTTCGAATTTGATGACAGTTGCCGATTTAACCAAAATGGTAGCTGTGGTTGATGTTGATGAAAATGATGTTGTTTTAATTTCGATTGGAGATACGGCAAAAGTAAAAGTCGATGCTTATCGGGATAAAGTTTTCAAAGGTGTTGTTTATGAAATTGGAAATACTGCAAAAGCAAAAGGATTGGGCACTCAAGAAGAAGTTGTAAATTTTGAAATCAAAATCAGAATACTGGATTCAAGCGTTGATCTAAAACCAGGAATGTCCTGTAACGCTGAAATTATGACAGAAACTCGAAACAATGTTCTGGCTGTTCCAATTCAATCTGTAACTATTAGAGGAATTGAAAAGACGGAGAAAAAAGAAGAAAATTCTGAGGAAGGACTGGTAACGACTGAAACGAAGAAATCTGAGATCGATACAAAAAATCTTGAAGGTGTTTTTGTCGTTGAATCGAACACAGCAAAATTTGTTAAAGTCAAAACGGGTATTAGTGACGATACCTACATTGAAATAATTGATGGCTTAAAAGGTGATGAAGAAGTTGTGACTGGCAGTTATCGAGCCATCAGTCGTGAATTAAAAGATGGTTCAAAAGTTCGAGTTGAAAATAGAAAATCAAAATAAGACTAAAGAAGCAGGAAAAGCTATGGATAACAATCCAGTCATCATAGAAATGAAGAACATCACAAAGACCTACATAGTTGGTCTTGAAGAAGTTCATGCATTGAGAGGAATTTCATTTCAGGTTAGAAAAAATGAATACATTGCTGTGATGGGTCCATCTGGTTCTGGAAAATCAACCCTGATGAATATAATTGGCTGTCTCGATACACCAACAACTGGCATTTATTTATTTAATGGAATCAATGTCAGCGATATGAATGATAATGAACTTGCAAATATTAGAAACAAAGAAATTGGTTTTGTCTTTCAGACATTCAATTTAATTCCAAGATCAAATGCATTACATAATGTAGAACTTCCGCTAATTTATGCTGGTATCTCAAGTCATGAAAGAAAAGAGAGAGCCAAGCAAGCGTTGAAAAATGTTGGACTTGAAGACAGAATGCATCATAAACCAAATGAGTTGAGTGGAGGTCAACGACAAAGAGTTGCAATTGCAAGAGCCCTGGTAAATAATCCTTCCATCATTCTTGCAGATGAACCAACAGGAAATCTTGATTCAAAAACTGGTGAGGAAATAATGCAGCTTTTTGAAGAACTTCACCAGAAAGGGAATACAATTATTCTTGTCACACACGAAGAATACATTGCCGAACATGCAAAGAGAATTATCAGAATTCGTGATGGTTTGATTGAATCAGATGAAATTGTAAATAATAGAAAAATTTATTCAATGGGGAACTGATGCTTAACTATCTAAAGGAAAGTTTCTTCATTTCCTTAAATGCAATTATTGCAAACAAGATGAGATCATTTTTGACAACGCTTGGTATTGTCATTGGAGTTTGTTCGGTTGTATTGATGTCAACTGCAATTAAAGGAGTTGATAATTCATTTCAACAGGGAATAAGTGCATTGGGTTCAGATGTACTTTACATTGATAAGTTTGCCTGGTTCAGTAATGAAGAATTTTGGAAGATGAGAAACCGTCCAAATATCAGATACGAAGATTATTTGAGATTTAAGTCCCTTGCAAAATTACCTTTAGCAGTTGCTCCACAGGCTATCACAGTTAGAAACATCAAGTTTGGTGAAAAAGCTGCTGAATCTATTTTTATCACTGGATCTACTCACGAATTTCTTCAAACAACAAATTTTACTTTTAAGTCAGGAAGATTTTTCTCTGAAATTGAGAGTGAAGGTGGAAGAGATGTTGCTGTTTTAGGTTATGAACTCGCTGAAAATCTTTTCCCAAATCTTGATCCAGTTGGAATGTCGATTAAAATCGGTGGTTACTCTTATCAAGTTGTTGGAGTACTTGACAAGCAGGGCAGTACTTTACTTGGTTCATTTAATCCAGATAAACAGGTTTATATTCCAATAAAATCTTTCTTTAGACATTTTGGATTAACAAGAAGATCAATCACAATTGTTGTCCGTGCACCGAATTCACAACTTCTTGAAGAAACAAAATTAGAAGCTGAACAGGTAATGCGTCAGGTTAGAGGATTGAAAGCTTATGAAAAATCTAATTTTTCAATTAATCAACAGGAAGGTTTGACTCAAATTTATGAACAGACTGTTGGAGTTATTCAGATTGGTGGATTGTTCATCACAGGATTATCTCTTTTTGTTGGCGCAATTGGAATTATGAATATAATGTTTGTTTCAGTTAAAGAAAGAACTCGTGAAATTGGAATTAGAAAAGCAATCGGGGCAACAAGAAGAATCATCATGACTCAGTTTTTGATGGAATCGTCAATCATAAGTTTGATTGGCGGATTAATTGGTTTACTATTTGCTGTCATATTGAGTTATGTTGTAAATCAATTTATTCCCACATCAGTTCAAGTTTCGGCAGTAATTATTGCGATTGGAATTTCGTTGATTACTGGAATAGTTAGTGGATTGGCTCCTGCATATGCAGCTGCAAAATTGGATCCCGTAGAATCATTGAGGTACGAATAGAATGGATTACAAAGAAATATTATTTCACTCACTGGATTCATTAAAAGCAAATAAGTTGAGAGCATTCCTTACGATTACTGGAATTGTTGTTGGGATTTTCTCCATCATCGCAATAATGACAATTGTTACGATTATGCAAAACAGCATCGAAAGTGGATTGACTCAGCTTGGAACCAATACTTTTCAAATTCAAAAATTGCCTGCCTTCAGAAGCGGTGATCCAAAAGAAAGAGCTAAATATGCAAAAAGAAGAAATATCACTTATGATGAGTTTGAACGCTTTAAAGAAATGATGAAAGGTGCAAAGTTTGTTGCCGCTGAAAGATGGAAATTTGGATTGACCGCCAGATTCTTGAATCGAGAAACTAATCCAAACATTCCTGTCGGTGGAATTACTCCTGAAGCGATGTACACTAATAACTGGATAGTTGAACGAGGAAGATCTATAAATCAACTTGATTTAAACTACACAGCAGATGTTGCAATAATTGGATTGGATATTGTTAATAATTTATTTCCAACTCTTGATCCAATTGGTCAGGAAATAACTGTTGGAGGGAAAAAATTCGAAGTGATCGGTGTACTCGAGAAGATGGGAAATGTTTTTGGTCAGAGCAGAGATAACTTAATTCTAATTCCTTTATCAACATTTGAAAAATATTTTGGTGCAGTTGATCCATTTAGTTGGAGCGGAAGTATTAATATAACAGTGATGGCAAATTCAACTGAAGAGTATGAAGAAACAATTGATAAAGCAATCGGATATTTTAGAACCGTAAGAAAATTAAGTCCCGCCGATGAAGATGATTTTTATGTCTTTTCAAATGAATCACTCATCGAACAGGTCAATGAGATAACTCGTGGAGTTAAAATCGGTGTATTTGCTGTGGCTGCTATTGCTTTACTTGCCGCTGGAGTAGGAATAATGAATATTATGCTGGTTTCCGTCACTGAAAGGACAAAAGAAATTGGTATCAGAAAATCTGTCGGTGCAACAAAGAAAGATATTTTAATTCAGTTCTTAATTGAAGCAATTATTCTATGTTTTATTGGCGGCATAATTGGAATTTTGCTTGGAATAACTGTTGGAAATATTGTCGCATCTTTTATTGGTGGAACGTTTACAATTCCTGTTTTGTGGGTGACTGTTGGAATTTTTCTCTGTGTTTTTGTTGGAATTACATTTGGAACTTACCCTGCTTACAAAGCCGCTAATCTGGATCCGATTGAAGCACTCAGGTATGAATAAGTTCCTCATAGAAAGATTTCACTAAATACTCTGCAATTACTTATTGTCCATCACCTGTCAGAAAATTTATCTCTTCACTTCAGTTGATTTAAAGTTTTTTAATCGATCTTAGATGAACAATTAAATTTGAGAAAAGGGGACTAATTTTTCTTTTTTAGAATAAAGAAAAATGTAGGAGTAATGAAGTTATTTAAAAATCCAGCTTTATTGTTGACGATTTTTAAGATTAGTTTTTCAAGCTTCAAATAATTAAGTATTCTGAAGAAAAATAGATGCAAATCTGACCAGATGAATTGGTGTGGATTTCTGAAAAATTCTTGTGCTGCAAATTTAGTGTGAAGATGATAGTCGAGTTCTGCTTCACTGAATATTTTTCTTAAACTCTTAAGCGATATCAATTCAGCAATACCAATTCTATCTTTTTCAAGTGGACGAAAAAGGGGAATAAAAATTTTTTTAATCAGTTTTCTTGAAAACAAAGAAACCAGTGGAAATCCCCAGTGGGGATCTGAAATTAAATTTATGATTGAAAGTTTGTTTGGAGTGCTTAGATAAATTATTCCATCTTTTTTCAGAAAATTAGAAATGAATTTTATGAACTCACCAGGCGTCTCCATGTGCTCGATAAAATCTTGAAGAATAATTAAATCAAATTTTCCTTCTTCGAACTTTAATTGAAAAGCATCAATTTTTTGTTTGAAAAGATTTTGATTATCTGGCTGAAATTTCAATTTATTTTCATCAATCTCAACTGAATAAATGTAATTTGTTTCATCTAAAAAATTCTGAATTGTTCCGCCAAATCCTGAACCTACATCAAGTATGCATAAACCATTTGAAGGTTTGAATTTTTCAACTAGACTTTTGACAAACTTTCCCCGTTCAAAAGCTGTTTTGAAACTTCTCTGCCATCTTTCAAAATTCGGGTGTTGTGGATTTAAGTAATAGGGATTATTTCCAGTGGACAATCCTAAACCTCGAACGAATTCCAATTGGAATAAGAAATAAAAAGTACAGGAAATCAAGAATTGGAATCAAGAAAGAAGAAAACTTTAGAGATAACTTTCGGGTAAGAAATTTTATCATTAAAAGTTTAATAAACCAATTTATCAGAATAAAAGTGATGATAAATAAATCACCTGTAAAAAGTCCAACCATCAAAATTAAATTTAAAAAGATGTTAGAACCATAAATCAAACCCAGAACGGTTTTGAGTGTGATAGGATAAAATTTACTTGCAGAAACATGTCGACTTTTCTGTCTGAAAAAAGTCTTCCAGTTCGGAACACATTTACTGAAGACAATCGAATCTTTATCATAATTCAAAACAACATTGACTCCATTGCTTAGTGCTTTCTGAAAAAATAAATCATCATCTCCACTCAAAGATTTTTCAATGGAATCAAATCCATTCAGCCGATTGAAAAGAGATTTTCGATAGGAGATATTTCTCCCAAAGACTAAATACGGATAACCAACATTATAAAATGATTCCATCAATACAGTTGAGAAAAGATTTTCATATCGGCAGAGTTTACTAAGAAAAGACTTATTTTCTTTGAAAGGTGCATAGCCAAAAACAATGTCATTCTCATCATCAAACTTTGAAATCATTGATTTAATCCAGTTATTTCCTGGAAAGCAGTCTGCATCGGTTAATAAAATATATTCACCACGAGAATTTAATATTCCAGTTTTTAGTGCACCTTTCTTTCCAGAACTGTACTGATTTTTAAGAACTTTTAAGTTTGAAAATTGTGCTTCGTAAGTTTTTGCTTTTTCAAAAGAACCATCCGATGAAAAATCATCGACAAGAATAATCTCAAATTGATTTGAAGAATAATTTTGATTTGCGAGACCTTTAATCAATCGATCAAGATTTTTTGACTCATTCTTAAAAGCTACTACAACGCTAACGAATAAATCTTTATCATTAGACTTTTTCTGAGTTTTATCTTTCTTGAAGAAGAGGCTAAGTAAAATGACAGCATTTATTAAAGTGATGTAGACTATAAGAATATAAATTACTGTCAACAAACTATTTAAAATCCTTTCTTTGCCTTTTCGTTCATCGAGATTATTTCATTGAAATAAAATCGGGGATCTAAGAAATAATAGCCAATATCAACTAAAAATTTATCAACATTATAACTTGTAGATTTTTTGAAATAGTCATTAAGATAACCATTAACTGAAGGATTCTTAAACCATGTATCGCCAAATTTTTCTAGAATTTTAGTTTTTAACATAGACTCGAGAAATAAGGATTTTAATAATTCAACTTCATAATAATAGTCATAAATAGTGAAATACATTTTATAAAAGTCCATTTCAGTAGTGTTGAAGCCAAGAACATTTTTGTATAAGGCAATCAAAGTATCAGGATGGGATTTTAATGAGTCCTGCAACGAAAACTCCACCAGAAAATCTGCACACAGTTTTCTGGCTTCATAAAGTTTTTTGAAAGATTGTAGTTTGATGAAATTACTTAACTGTTTTTTTGATGTGATTAGATTTTCACTTAAATAAAGTGGTTCGTCCAGAACATTAGCGAAGAAATTTCCAAAAGTTAATAGGATAGATTCTCGATAGAAATATTTTAATTCAAGACTTTTTTCATTGGTGTAAATCAATGGAAGCAATTTACCGGCTTCAAAAAAGATTCGTCGCAGGTTAGAACTTCTTGCATCAAGTGATATTGTTAAAAAATTTTGTTCTGGAATGAATAAAGTAAAACCAGTTGAACAGAGATTTACTTTTGAAATATTTCTTTTTTTGTCGAAAGGCAGTTGATTTATTTTTAAGTATTCTAAACTATCAATAGTAATTCCCATCTGATAGAATGATCTGAGAAAAACATTGTATAAACTATCGCTTCTGAAATATTTCTCAACACGCTGGTTAGTTGTTATATAAGGAACATCGTAAGCAAAAAATTTTTCCTGTGGAATTCTGTTAATGCGTAAAAGTTCGTACAGCTGATTATAATAATATTCGTTTGTTGTCTGGATGAAATCATTTGCAATTCTGGCAAAAGTGTTTAAATCTTCCTGGCGAATCATTCCCGCAAATTGATTGTATGAGTTAAAATTCAATGAATCGATTATTACTCTTTCTTTTGCTTTAAATAATTCTAAATAAAGTTCCTGAATTTTTTTGAAAAGGGAAGTGTGATTTAGATATAACCTCTTTCTTTTATTTGCATTCTGTTCTTTCGAAAGAATTTCGGTCAATTTGCAAGAGGGGAAAACAGAACTGCCAACATAATATTTTAATTCATGCTTCAACTGGTTGATTTGATCAAGTAAATTTATTGTTTCTTTCTCAACTATCTTTTCATAGATGAATACTTTTAATCTTTCAAGTCTTTCAATTCTTTCTGCACGCTGCTCCAGTTTTCGAAGATTGTTTATTAAATCAATATCGTGTTGACTGAATAAATTCTTATACTTTCGATAAACATTTGATAATTGAAGCGGTTTATTTTCGAGATATGATTCGTACTTTAATTGATTAACTTCAACAACAAAATCATTGATTACATTTCGAAGTGAATCAACTTTGCTTCTGTAATATTCAAGCTCATCTCTTTTTGCACCTGGACAACCCAGAAAAAGAATTGTTAGAAAAAATATTGGGAGAGTAAATAAAGTTTTAGTTTTGATCTTCATTGATTAACCATTCCTCATAATATTCTTGATTTATTGGTGCAATAAATCTGGATTTTTTTGAATAAGTTACTCCATCAATTCGAGAATACATTATTAACGGGTATGAGATAAAAAGATTTCGTTTTGCTCTTGTACAGGCAACATAGAGCAATCTTCTTTCCTCTTCAAGATCTTCAAACGATTCAGATGATCTTATGTTCGGGAAAAATCCTTCAACAACTCCAATCACAAAAACAGAATGCCATTCCAATCCTTTTGCTGAGTGAAATGTGCTCAGGGTAAGAAATTCATCTTCTGATCCAGGACTTTCAATATCAATCACACTTTTAGTCGGTGGTTCTAAAGCGAGATCATCGAGAAAAGAATTCAATGAACGATACTTTTCGCTGATTGCAAGGAATATCTCAAGATCTTTTAATCTCTTCTGAAAATCGTCATACTTTTCTTTTAAGATTGGTTCATAGAAGGGATATATGATATTTAATTTTTCAGAAGGAGAAAGAGATTTTCCATTTGCTTCCTCGAATACCTCGAATAATCTAATTACATCTTCAGGAAGATCTTTATGTTTAGCGAATGAATTAAAATCAAATTTTTTCTGATTAATTGTTGCTTCTATATCATCAGTGATTGATTTAGCTTTTTTGGGACCAATCCCAGGAAGCAATTGCAAAATTCTAAACCAGCTGATCCTATCAATTGGATTGCTTAGAATTCTCAAGAAGCTTATTAAATCTTTTATATGAGCAGTTTCGATAAATTTAATCCCGCCAAATTTACGATATGGGATTCCAGCTTTGTTTAATTCAATTTCAAGATCATAAGAAATATATCCAGAACGGAAAAGGACGGCAATATCTTTAAGTGAAATTCCTTCTTCTCTTAAATCGAGAATTTTATCAACAACAAATTTTGATTCGAGAGTTGTATTCTGTGCTGCGATTATGGAAGGAAGTTCGCCATAATCATTTTTCGTGTAGAGAATCTTTGGATATTTTTCTTTCATCGAAGCGATAATCTGATTTGTAAAATTCAGAATAGCCTGAGTGCTTCGATAATTTTCTTCGATTGTTATGATTTTCGCATCGGGAAAATCTTTCGGGAAATCGATAATGTTTTTGAAATTTGCACCTCGAAATGAGTAGATGCTCTGAGAATCATCACCAACGACCATAATGTTTCGTGAAGTTCCGCCAAGTAATTTCACAATCTCTGCTTGAAGTTTATTCGTATCCTGATATTCATCAACCATTATGTATTTGTAAGTTTTATGGATGTATCTTCTAAAATCTTCATCTGTCTCAAGAAGAAATTTTAGTTTTAATAGCAAATCATCATAATCCAACAAAGCATTTTTCTTCTTGAAATTTTCATATTCAAGATTGAGTCTTTCAATATCAGCAATGAACTCGATGAATTGTGGATATTGAGTTCGAACAATTTCTTCAATTGTTGTCTGCTTATTGATTGCGAGACTGATTATATCATAAAGAGTTTGTTTCTTCGGAAATCTTTTTCTTTGTTTGTCGAATCTAAGATTTGTTCGAACAATGTTAATTACATCTTCTGCGTCTGATTGATCAAGAATTGTGAAATTAGAAGGGTAACCAATTTTCGCAGCAAATTTTCTTAAAATCATATTGGCAAAAGAATGAAAAGTGCCGCCCGAGACCTTCTCACATCTTGAGTCAATTAAAATTGCTGCACGTCTTAACATCTCCTGAGCAGCTTTTCTTGTAAAAGTTAAAAGAAGTATTGAAGCAGGATTAACTCCTGATTCAACAAGTCGAGCAACACGATAGACAAGAGTTTGAGTTTTCCCGGTCCCTGCACCGGCAATTACAAGAACAGGACCTTCCGTAGTGATAACAGCTTCGTACTGGGCTGGATTTAAAACATTTTTGTAATCGATTTTGTATTGAACTTCTTTCTTTTGACTAACAGTTTTATCATCAAGTGAAATGTTTTTTAATATATACTTCTTCGCCATTTCAATCCTAAAATTCTCATAGTTAATGGGGATTCAAAGACTTCCTTATAGATGAAAGCTTTTTTGAAGTCATCAATATTTTGAAGTCTTATTGAGAATGTTCTTTCCAATTCAACTTTTTTTGCTTCTTTCGATGTATCTAAAGATTCTTCATCAATTTTTGTGTAATCAAATTCATCAATTTCATAATTATTTGAAGTCTCCTCGTAATTATATTCTTCAATGGCAAAATCTTTTTCAATTATTTCTTTGTGTAGAGTTTTGACTTCGACTTTTTCTTCAGTCTTAAAGTCATAAATTTTTGATTCAAATTGTTTTTGTTCTTCTTCCTCTATTTTTTCTTCTTTCACTGCTTCATCAGATTCAGTTGAACGACCGAATAGCAATTCAATTTCTTTAAGGATATTTTGAGACGATATCTCTTCACTTTTTTCATCGTCAACTAAGATTTGTTCTTCATAATCTGGTTTTGTTTCGACTGGACGAGATTTAGGTTTTTTCTTGAAAAGAGGACTCAGAAAAAGATAGATTATGAACAAATAAATTATAATATTAATTAAATCTTCCATTAATAAGTCTGTTATATTTTATTCTTTTTTCTTCTCAACACCTTTTGAAATTGATTCACGCATTTCAGTATCTGCCTGAATGTTTCGCAAAGCATAATAGTCCATCACACCAAGTTTTCCCTCTCTAAGTGCTTGAGCTATTGCTTTTGGAATTTCTGCTTCGGCTTCAATAACTTTTGCTTTCATCCGTTGAACTTCGGCTTTCATTTCCTGTTCAGTTGCAACTGCAGCTGCTCTTCTTTCCTCAGCTTTTGCTCTTGCAATTTTCAAGTCCGCTTCAGCTTGATCAGTTTGAAGTTTTGCACCAATGTTTTCACCAACATCAACATCAGCAATATCAATTGAAAGAATTTCAAAAGCAGTACCTGCATCAAGTCCTTTCTCGAGAACAGTCTTAGAAATTCTATCTGGATTTTCTAATACTTCTTTATGAGTATTAGATGAACCAATTGTAGTAACAATTCCTTCACCAACACGAGCAATAATTGTTGTTTCTCCCGCACCACCAACTAAACGATCAATGTTTGCTCTCACAGTTACTTTAGCAATTGCTCGCACCTGAATTCCATCTTTGGCAACTGCTGCAATTGCTGGAGTTTCGATTACTTTTGGATTTACACTCATCTTCACTGCTTCAAGTACATCTCTGCCAGCAAGGTCAATTGCTGTTGCTCTTTCAAATGTGAGTGGAATGTTTGCTTTATCAGCGGATATCAAAGCATTCACAACTTTTTCAACATTTCCACCTGCAAGATAATGAGCTTCAAGCTTTCCTGTTTCGACTTTTATTCCAGCTTTTGTTGCAGTTATCAAACTTTTAACGATTATGTGCGGCGGGACTTTTCTTAATCTCATTCCAACTAAGTCAGAGAAGATTTTTAGCTTAACTCCTGCAAAATATGCAGTAATCCATAATCCGACGGGAATAAAGTATAGAAAGATTATTAAGAAAATAATTATTGCGAATATTATTAGTACAGCAAAGCCAGTTAAAGCTTCCATTGGTTACCTAATTTTTTATTTATTAGTTGATTATAAACTTTTTTAAAAATTCCTAATGTATCTTTTCCGAATAGATAAAAATAAACATCCTTCAAACTTTTATTTTCGAAACTAATAACTTCACTTAACATTATCTCTGCACATTTCTCTTTTGAAAATCCACCAACACCAGTGCCAAATGCTGGTAAGGCAACTGATTCTAAGTTCAGTTTTTCACAAAGCAATAAAGTATTTTTAGTTGCTTCACGAATGTATTCTTCGTTCGTAATCAAATCCTGTCCCATTACTGCTGCGTGAATTACATATTTAGTATCTAAGTTTCCAGCAGTTGTTTCTATAGCAGAACCAATTTTGATTGGACCTTTTGCAACAGCTTCAACTTCAATAATTTTTCCACCGACTCTTTTAATTGCACCTGCAACACCTGCACCCATCCAGAGATGATTATTTGCGGCATTCACAATTGCATCAACTTTAGCTTGAGTTATATCACCTTCAACAAGAAAAACATTTACCATTTCATCCTCCGTAATTAACTCTCTTATTTATGTAAATATACAAAAGGGGAGATTTATAATTTGAAGATTGAACTAAAAAAAATTTTGAATCGAATCTATTGACTTTAAAATAAAAAACCCCACCGAAGTGGGGTTTTGTGCATCTGGAAATTAATTATCCAATGATTTTAACTTCAGCAGCTTGGAAACCTTTTGGTCCCTGCTTAACTGAAAATTCGACTTTGTCGTTTTCTGCGAGTGTTCGGTAGTTGTTGCCGATGATGGCTTTGTAATGAACGAATACATCCTCACCATTTTCCTGTGTGATGAATCCGTAACCTTTAACTCGATTGAACCATTTAACGGTTCCTTTTTTTCGTTCTGACATATCAGAAGCTCCTTTTGAAATTTGTTAATGAATATTTACTGAGACAGGTTTGAAGATGATGCTTAGAAGCTTTCTGAAGGTTCGAAAATTTGCTTCTACTACTTACAGACCTACAAAACAACTGTCTGCTAATACAATATAGAATAAATAATTTTAGAATCCTAATATTCAGGAAATTAAAACATGCTAAATCACAGAACCGATAGTTTATGGACTAATCCAGAGAGGTTTTTTAGAAACATATAATAAGAAATGTGTTCAATGAAAGAAAAATAATTAAATCAAGTAGTTGTGTAGGAAGTGTAAGATGAAACACTTTTGAGAGTGATCATAAGACTATAATTAGATTCACAGAAATTTTTCACTCACTTTATCTCTGGTATTAAAACTAATTCATACATCTTGATTTTAAGTTGTGAAAGAATAAATGTTAGAAAAAAGGTTTCCACTATGAAATTTTTTAAGGGGGAAATTTTTCGATTTATATTAAAATTATTATCTCTCACACTTGTAATCTTAATGGTTACAGGTAGCTCCGATAAAAAAATTCCATAGAGTCATTTAGAGATAGAAAATCGATCATATTTGATATAAATAATTTAAAGATTCAAGTTTTTGACGATGGATATATTGAAGGACCAGATAGAAATCAATTTAATGCAGGTGTAGTTTTATATGGCGGTGGATTTTTATTGGGTGGATATTACTTTGACACCCTCTGGGTTAACGGTTGTGCCTCTTACTTTAGATTGCAAGATTATCAACCTGGAAAAGTTGATATGTCAGTTTTTGATCCAAAAGCAAAAATATATCTGGTTAGTAAAACCGATCCACCATTTTCTCGCAGTTGGATTGAACGGAAAGATGCAGTTGAATTAGGTGCGAATTTTTATGATGTGGAGATAAAGATGGTGTTTATAATCCTATTGATAAGAATAAAAACAGTTATTGGGATTTAGATGAAGATGCTCCTGAGATTCTAGGTGATATGACGCTCTTACAGGTAATAAACTATGGTGTTGCCATTGAAAACAGACGTTATGTTGAAGTTAAACCACTTGGAATTGAAATCCATAGAAGTATTTGGGGATATAATACAGTAGAAGATTTAAAAAACACTATTTTTTAAGATATAAAATAATTAACACTGGAAAAGTTGCAGATAGACTTGACAGCGTTATATTCACAATGTGGAATGACCCCGATATTGGTAATTACACTGATGATTTTTTAGGAACAGATACATTAAATCAAGCTGTTTTTGCTTATGATGACAATTTTGATGATTTCTGGAAGCATAAATCTCCAGCATTCTTCACTCTACTACTTCAGGGTCCTCAAGCTTATATTCCGGGAGTAACATTTATTGATCTCAATTCAAATGGAGAATTTGATGATGGAGATATCCAAATAGATAGTGCAAAAGTTTTTGAAAGAACAGGGAAATGGAGATTCTTACCAGGTGCGAAAAATTTAAGTCTTACTTCATCAGCGTTCAGTTATGTACCACACTTCATAGATTTTCCTGTACCTACATTATATGAATTATGGTTATTTATGAATGGAGAGTACTTATATCCTATAAATCCTTGTAATTTTCAGTATGGTATTGTTGTTGGTGGAATTGATTGTAATCAGGTAAATCCTAAATTTATCTTTTCTGGTGATCAGGTGAAGTATGTTGGCTGGTTAAACACTTTTGCTTCTGATGCAAGAACTTTTGGAAGTATTGGTCGGTTTGTTCTCGAAAAGAATAAACCTGTTGAAATATTTTTATCATATACAGCAGCTCAAGGCGAAACAAATTTAGAAAGTATTGAAACCGGAAAGGTTATTTTAAAGAAGAATTCTGGAGTGTATGATTTAAGTTTTCCTGGATCATATATATATTTCCCACCGATTTCAATTTTTGCAAGAACAACTGAAAATAGGATAGATTTAATCTGAAATTGTTTTACAGATTTAAACTTCAATCATACTTATATAACAAAAGGTCAGGATACGCTCTATTATTTTACAATCGAAGGTTATGAAATTTATGCTTATCGAACCAATAAAACCGATTCACTTATTAATAGTTCAATAAACAAAACAAAGATAGCTGCATATAATTTTTCAAATGAGGTGGATAATTTATATCTCCTAGAAAGTGATGGAGTTACAATCAATAAATATTACGAAAAAGGTAATCAATTAAGTTATGATGAATTTAAAGATTCCATTAAATCGTTTATGGTTCATTCTTTATCAAGAAATCCTTTTACCAATAAATCGTTAACTAAAGGAGAAAAATTATATTTTCAGACTAAAAGAATTTTTGTAAATAGAACAAGCAAGATACTTAAACCCACCAACATTTATGAAAAATTTTATATAGTTGAAAGGACATCCGGAATTGCAGAAGATCATTCACCTTTAATTGAAGTAACAGTAGGATAGGATTTTATCAGATCGTATGGATTTGATCAGCAAACAGTTACTAATTCACATTCAACGGCAAATGTATTGATTGAGTAATTCGATAAAACCAGAATTACCGATGATCTCTATTCTATATCCTTCTTTAAAGATCAATCTTCAGATAATTTTTTTTATTGTGGCGTATGAAGAATGAAACGAAAAATTATATCGTACTTGGTTCTCAATCTGTTTATTCCAACTTAAATCAAAATCTAACTGTTGGTGAAGGTCTTATTCCAAAAATCGAGTGAGTGAATCCAGAAATCAAAGATTTAATTTATCAATATGTCGATAGGTTAACTTTTAATTTTGATAGTACACAATTGATTTATATGGGAAATGAAAAAAATATTTCTGGAAATTTCGATAAAGTTGTTCCAAATCTTGGTACACTGGGAAATAAAAAATCAAGTTACACGACTTTTGATTTACTCAAACATATAAAATTAAAATTTTGAGTCAGTCAGAAGGCTTATCGATTTGTATCAAATACTTTGGGAACGCAAATCTTAAGTGCTTCTTCTACTAAAAATGTTCCGAATGTTGGTAGACCCGAAGAGTATTTTGTGGATGTTCCATTTCAAGTCTGGATTGAAGATGAGAGATATAATATTAAGCAGCAATTGAGTTGTGGATTTATTGAATTTAGAACCAATCAGATTCCTGATGGTCATTGGGGTGAACAAAGATTAAATAGTCTAATTTATGAACACATAATAATTTTTAATCAACCTTATGATTCGACAGGCAAACAATATGAATATGTTGGATATATTCCTGAATCAGGAACGCCGGTTTATGCTAACTTAAATGGATGGAATCCACCAGCTGCAGCTAATTTTACTCCGGATCAAATCAATAGATCAAAATCACCGTGGTTTGATGCAATGTATGTACTTGTTCTAAGGAGATATAATTATATGGGTTTAAAACAAGCAAAAGATATTATTGAAATACCGATATCTTATGGTTTAACAATTCGAGATACATTTTATTATAAATCGACAACACGAGACAAAGTTCTGAGTCTGGATGAAAAAAAAGTTTGATTGAAAAAATTAATGTATTCCCAAATCCATATTTCGAATGGGAAGATGATAACAGATTTTATGGAAAAGATGCAGGCATAACTTTTTCAAATTTACCAGATGAAGTTACGATAAGAATTTATACTTTATCCGGCAAATTAATCAGAACCTTAACAGAAAATGATAAACAATCAATTTATTCTCCATTTATCTTTTATGATTTGAAAAATGATCATAACGAACGAATTGCTTTGGAGTTTACATCGCATGGATAAAGACTAAATATGGAGATAAAGTTCTTAAATTTTCAGTGGTAAGAATGAAGTAATAAAAGGATTCATAATCAATTTTGTTAGATGCTTTTGTTTTATATATCAGTGAGTAAATTTCTTTTCGTTTATCAAACTTTATTAATCATGAAATTTATGAACAATCTTTCAATCTCAATAAATCCATTCAACTGCGTTTGATAATATTCAATCAAATTTTTTATTTTAAACAAAATTTTATCGGTTAGGATGAAAAATCAAATACATATTTTCACCACAACAAAAAGAAAAGAGGTTTTATGAAACGACTAATTTTACTTCTTTTACTTTTTTCAAGCTTATCATTCGCTGGGACAACTGGAAAAATTGCTGGCAAAGTATTAGACTCAACAACCAGAGAACCAATTCCAGCAGTCAATATAATTATTGAAGGTACGAATTATGGAACTGCAACGAATGTTGAAGGATATTATGTAATTAATAATGTCCCGCCTGGAGTTTATACACTTGTTGTATCAGCCATTGGTTATGAGAAGAAAATAATTAAAAATGTAAAAGTCTCAGCTGATTTTACAACTCGATTAAATATTGAATTAAGCGAAGAAGCAATACAGCTTGAAACCATTGTAGTCGAAGCACAAACTCCTTTAATTAGAGACGATCTCACATCGACTCAAGCAACAATTGATGTTGATCAAATTGAAGCTCTTCCGGTTGAAACTATTCATCAACTTTTATCACTTCAAGCAGGAATTACTCAAGGTGTGGGAGGTGAATTGCACATAAGAGGAGGCAGAACAAGTGAAATTGCTTATGCTGTCAATGGCGTTACCATCACAAATCCATTCGATAACTCTCCAATGGTTGAGATTGCAACAAACGCTGTTCAAGAGATTACTGTTGTCAGTGGAACTTTCAATGCGGAGTATGGAAATGCCTTAAGTGGTGTTGTAAATACTATCACAAAAGAAGGTTCACAAAATTATCGTGGACATATATCTTTCTACACAGGCGATTTTTTAAGTCCAAGAAAAGGAATCTTCTTCAATGTCGATGATGTAAATCCATTAAGTAACAATGTGACAGAATTTACATTCAGTGGACCTTTTCCATTTGTGAATAATAATCTTCTGTTTTTCTTATCTGCTCGATTCGATGATAATAAAGGCTGGTTATTTGGTGTTAGAGAACATATGCCATGGGATTCAGTTTATATTAATCCATCAAATCCAAATGATATTTCGATTGCAAAATCTGGTGATGATGCAATCGTTCCAATGAATCCAAGCAGAAAGTTCAGTGGAACAGCAAAGTTTACTATCAAACCAACCTCTACAATTAAAATCAATTATGATTTACTTTATTCAAGAAATTATTACAAACTTTACACACATGATTTTAAGTACAATCCCGAGGCAGATTATAATTATTACGAAAAAGGTTTTATTAATTCACTCGATTTTCGTCACGCTCTTAGTTCAAAGACTTTTTACTCAATTAAATTGATGTACAATTTCAATGATTTCAAACAATATCTGTATCCGCTTCTGGATGAAAACGGCAACGCAGTTGATTATTATCCTGGACTGGGAACAGAAAAATTCAGACCAGATCCTCGATATCAACCAACGGAAAAACTAACGAGACCTGTCAGCTATACATTTTATTTTGGCGGAACCAGAAACGGACATAGTTATGAAAGGGCAAGAACATACGGTGCAAAATTTGATTTCACAAGTCAGGTTTCTAATGAACATGAAATTAAATTCGGTGGTGAGTACAAATCACACTTCCTTGATTATGAAAGTTTTGTAATTAAACGAGATACTGTTCGGTATCTTGTTCCAACTATTCCCGATATAACTACACCTGATCATGATTTCTACACAAAGAAACCTGTTCAATTTTCGTTCTACATTCAAGATAAAATGGAATACGCTAATTTTATTATGAATATTGGTTTGCGTTATGACTATTTTAATTCTCGTTCAAAATATTCTACAAATGTACTTTATCCATCACCAAATGACCCTGCACTTCCATCCTACATTGATAAGAATTCTATACTTGCCGATGCATCACCAAAACACCAATTGAGTCCAAGATTTGGAATTTCTTTTCCAATAACCGATAGAGGAATCATTCATTTTAGTTACGGTCATTTCTTCCAGATGCCTCCATTTCAATATCTCTATGCAAATGCTAACTTCAAATCAAGTTATGCTGTGGGAACACCAATTTTTGGTGATGCAAATTTGAATCCAGAAAAAACAGTGACTTACGAACTTGGGCTTCAACAATTATTACTGGATGACCTTGCACTAACTGTCACTGGTTATTACAAGGATGTGCGTGATTTACTTGCTCTACAAACAATTCGCGTAAGTGGAGATAGAAATTATCTGAAATATGTAAATAAAGATTATGGAAATATAAAAGGAATTACATTATCAGTTGTAAAAAGAAGATCGCCTGCAAGTCCACTTGGAGTTACTGTCGATTACACTTTCCAGGTTGCTGAAGGTAACGATACAGACCCCGATGCATTTTTCCTCGATCTTTCTTCTGGAAGACAAAGTGAAAAAATTCCTGTCTTTCTTGCCTGGGATCAAACTCATTCCTTAAACACAACAATCACTTTCGGAAAAATAAATGATTGGACGGTTACTTTAGTTAATCGAATTGGAACTGGTTTACCTTACACACCTCAAATCACAGGCAAGCAAGTTTATGTAAGAACTAACAGCGGCCGAAGACCTTCTCAATTTGTCGTAGATCTTTTTGCCGAAAAAATATTTAAGTTTTTTGGAATGAAATTAACTGTTTTTGCAAAGGTCTTTAATTTGTTCGATAACTTGATTGAAAGATTAGTTTATGATGATACTGGCAGGGCAACTTATACTTTACTTGTTACAAGCGGTGCAACAAAATCAGCTGAAGAACTTTCAAGCAAAATTCCACTTGTTCGTCCGCCGGAAGAATATTTCAATCGTCCAAATTATTACAAACCTCCGAGGGAAGTTAGACTCGGATTTGAGTTAGATTTTTAAAGCTGAGAGGAGAATAAAATGAAAATCAAGTTTATCATAATTTGTATTCTATTCACACTCTTTATTCAAAGTATAATTGCTCAACAAAGTAATTCACAAAAAGAAAATGAAAGAAATGCGGTTAAGCAATTGATTAACTCTTCCATAAAAAATGATAATTCAATTAAATCATCTTCACAGATTGATTTTCAAAAAGGAATTTTATTAAAGAGTAAAAATGTAAAAACTCACGCCGATCGTAAACACTATTTTATGAATGGAAATAAAATCAGTACAGAAGTTTATAACTATGGTGGAATTGCACCGGGTTATGGTTTGCTGAGAAATGTAAATAATGTTGTCTGGCGTGGTGTTTCGTATGTTTATCAATTTTGTCCTTTTGTTGCTGCATCAGTTCCGAGTGGACTTGATTCAACACAGCGGTTGCATATAGTTTCTGATGGATTGTGGGATTATCCAAATCTTCGGGAAGTGAGTCCAACAGGTGATACTCTCTGGCAATGGCAGCCTCTTCCTGGTTATGCCGATCCCAATCAAGAATACATGGCATCAAATCCTGCTGATGATAAAGATGGTGACGGCAAACCTGATTCATGGCCAAGAGAATGGTATAATCCTGTTCTTGGAAAATATGTCTGGCCAGGTTATTTAGCTCAGGATGCAACAAATGCAGATCTTGAAGTTTACTGGGCAATGGATGATAGAGATAATTCTGAATTCCCTTATTATCCATTTGTGAATGATTCAAGCAGAAGAGGATTGGGAGTTCAAGTTGATGGCAGAGCTTTACAATGGAGCAATGCTTTAGCTGAGAATACAATCTTTTTTGTTTATACAATTACTAATGTGAGCGATAAAGATCTCGATTCAGTTTATTTCGGGATATATGGTGATCCTGATCTTGGTGGAGGATTGCCAGCAGATCCTGGTGATGAAGTTCGCGACGATCATGGTTTCTTTGTTGAGCCCCATAATTATTCGGTTCCAATTTATGCAAGAAGTATGATGTATCTATGGGATGATGATGGAAAAGGTCATCTGGGATTGCCAGTTGGTTACCTTGGTTGCAAATATCTTGAAAGTCCGAGCAATCCAGTAAACAACTTTGACGATGACGGTGATGGAATGGTGGATGAGCGTCAGGATGACGGTATTGATAACGATAAAGACTGGAATCCAATTGTTGATGATGTGGGAATTGATGGAGTTCCTAACACAGGTGATTTTGGTGAAGGAGATGGAATTCCAACAGCTGGGAAAAGATTACCTGATGGTTCTCTTGATCCTCTTTATCCAGGTGAACCAAACTTTGAATTGACTGATCTTGATGAATCTGATCAAATAGGATTAACAAGTTTTAACAGCTGGACGTGGAGCACAGATAAAGTTTCAAATGATGAGTCAATGTGGTATCGTGTTCAAGCAGGTAATTTTAGTGAAATCCGTCAGAATGAAGATATAGTTTTCATCTTTGGCAGCGGTCTAATCACACTTGCGAAAGGCGAGATTAAAAGATTTTCAATGGCTTTACTGCTTGGTGAAAATCTAGATGATCTTCTAATTACAGCAGAAACAGTGCAAAGAATTTATAATGCAAATTATAGATTTTTCAGACCACCACTTAAACCAACAGTTGTTGCCGTTCCTGATGATAAAAAAGTAACTCTTTACTGGGATACTCGTGCTGAAGAAAGCGTTGATCCAATCACTGGAAAAGATTTTGAAGGATATGTGATCTACAGAAGTACTGATCCTACTTTCAATGATATTCAAACAGTGACTGATGGTAAAGGTGCAAAATTTGTGTATCAACCATTGAGAGACTTGAATGGGAATGAATGTAAATGGGATGTAGATGTTAGACCTGAACCCTTTACAGATGCAAATGGAAATCTAAAATATGATGTTGGCGAAGAATATGTTGATATGAATGGGAATGGTCAATGGGATGATAAATCTCCAGACTACTGGAAAGGATTTCATCCAGTTGAATATCAAGGACGTGGAGTTCATTACTATCTTGGAAATAATTCAGGCTTAGTTCATTCTTATGTTGATTCAAATAATGTTATAAATGGGCAGACTTATTATTATGCTGTTGTTGCATTTGATCATGGAGATTCTCTTGGAATTCCACCAACCGAAACAAGTAAAAAAATCACCGTTGATCCAATTACAGCTAAATTACAATTTGATGTGAATACAGTGATGGTTATCCCCGGACCAAGGTCAAGCGGATATGTTGTTACACCAACGGGCACAAAAGATCTTGTTCATGAAAGTGGAATTGGTAATGGTAAAGTTACTCTTGAAGTAATAAATGATTTGATTGTTCAAAACAACTCAGAATACCGGATCTTTTTCAGAGACAGCCTTTATATAAATCGAAGCTGGGTACCTGGCAAAAATTATTCAGTTCTAAAGCTAACTCCCGTAATTGATAAAAATATTTCTTTCTACGATACAAACTTCACCAAACTTTCACATCAATTCATTAATAAAGATTCTGTATTTCTTGTTCAGGATGAAGATGGTAATACCTACTTGGAAGGAATAGATTATATAGTTGATTATGAAAGAGGAATAATTAGAAGATCTTCAACAAGTTCAATGAGTCTCGATAAAAAATATGTTGTGAGGTACAGATATTTTCCTGTATATCAAAGTCAGTATTTAGCTGGTGAAGATGGTAATCCAGTAATTGATGGATTGAAATTGAAAGTAGTCGATCATCCTGAATTAAAAATTGACTCAATCAACACAAAATGGATTGCTGGTGATTGTAATTATACATTCAGAGTAGAAAAGGCAACTGTGGGAGGTAAAATCATTCCAAACGAAGCTGATTATGAAATTCATTTCTCTGACTCTTACATTGATTCAGCAATGATTCTTGTTTCCGGACGGCTGGTTAAAGTTCCGGTAAAATATTCTGTGAAAGATGTAACCACTGGAGTTCCAAAACCGGTTCTAACCTATTTGAAAGAAAACGCTTCTACTCGAGATACGAATTACACATCTGGTGAAGAAATAATTTTCTTCAAATATGGATCAACAGGTAGAACATCAGATACAACAACTTGGGGAGTGATTTTTTATAAACCCGCTGAAAATCCAATTGATCCAAAACCGGGTGATGTGTTTTACATTCGAACTTTAAGACCGTTCAAACCAGCTGATGTTTACTATTTCAAAACAGTTGCATCTAAGTTTGTTCCAGCAATTGCTAAAAGCAGGTTGGATGATATTTATGTAGTTCCAAATCCATATGTAGTTGTTAATGATATTGAACCACCGAATAAACTGCCTGGTCAATATCGCGGTGAAAGAAGAATTTATTTCGAGAACCTGCCGACAGAATGTACAATCAGGATTTATACACTTTCCGGTGAATTGGTTCAAACAATTTATCATTCTTACACAATTGAAAATGGAAGGGAGTTCTGGAATTTATTGAATCGAGATGGATTTAGTGTTTCTTATGGTGTTTATTTTGCTCATATCGAGGCACCAGGTATTGGTGAGAAGCTAATCAAATTTGCAATCATCAAGTAATTTATTTTATGGAGTTTAAGATGAAAAAGAAAATTCATTTTCTAATCATTGTAAGTTTAATTTTAGGAATTAATAATCTTTTCAGTCAAATTGGTGCAAACCTAACCAAGACTGGAACGACGGCAGCTCAATTTCTAAAAATTGGTGTTGGTTCACGTGCTCTTGGAATGGGTGGATCGACTGTTGCATCACCAAATGATATTTCGGCGGTTTACTGGAATCCTGCTGGACTTGCACTAATTGAAAATAGAGAGGCTGCATTCAGTCACATTGATTGGCTGCTTGATGTTAATTATGATTATGCTGCTTTTGGAATTCATTTTGAAGATTTTGGTACTCTCGGAGCATTTGTCGGTGTGATGACGATGGGTGAAATGCTGGTTCGAACAGTTGAAAGGCCTGAAGGGACAGGTGAGTATTTTGGCGCAGGAGGATTAACTGCAGGAATATCTTATGCGAGAAATCTAACAGAAAACTTTGCAATTGGTTTCAATGCAAAATATATCAGAGAGTATATCTGGCATGAATCTGCTTCAGGCTTTGCAATCGATGTGGGGACATTTTATCGAATTAACTTTTTGAATGAAACTAGACTTGGTGCAAGCATTTCTAATTTTGGAACAAAGATGAAGTTATCTGGACGAGACCTTTTGGTATTGACTAATACCGGTCCAGGTGGTGCAAATGTTATAAACACTGAACATCAAGTTGATGAATATGATCTTCCATTACTTTTTAGAATTGGTGTTGCCGTTGATGCAATAAAAACTGAATCAATGAGATTAACTCTTGAAACGAATGCAATTCACCCGAATGATAATACTGAGTATGTGAATTCTGGATTAGAATACGCCTGGAATGAAAGAATCTTTTTAAGAGCTGGCTATAAATCTCTTTTTGAAAGAGATACTCAACAGGGGTTGACTCTTGGACTTGGAGTGAATTACCGTTTGGTTGATTTGGTGACAGTTAAATTTGATTATGCTTATCAGGATTTTGGAAAATTAAAAAATGTTCACTACATGACAGTAGGAGTTAATTTCTAAAACAAAAAATTTTATTCTTTGAATTAGTAGAATTTGAAGAGTTTAATGAATCGAATTAAATTGCAACAAAAGTTAATTGAAATACTCAGCCGAAGTGGCGGAATTGGCAGACGCGCATGATTCAGGGTCATGTGGGAGTAATCCCGTAGGGGTTCGAGTCCCCTCTTCGGCACTAAAAATTTATCATAATGAATAAGAAATCCTTAGAGAGTTCCTATCAATATTGTTTTGATCTTACAAGAAAACATTACGAAAACTTTCCTGTTGCTTCTCTGCTGATTCCAAAATCAAAAAGAAAGTATATCGCTGCTATCTACACATTTGCCAGAATTGCTGATGATATTGCAGATGAATCAACTGTTCCACAAATCAAAAAAACTTCTTTACTAATTGAGTACAAAGACTATTTCAATAGTTTTTTAGTCACTGAAAAATATCCACATTTTCCAGCTGTTTATGATACGATTGAAAAAAATAATTTAACGACAAAATATTTTAATGATTTGATTCAGGCGTTCATTCAGGATACACAAGTTTCCACATATCAAACTTTTGATGATGTTTTAAGTTATTGTAAGCTTTCTGCAAATCCTGTCGGCAGGCTACTTCTCGAACTATTTGAAGTTCGATCTGATGATGCAAATTTATTTTCAGATAAAATTTGTACCGCTTTACAATTGACAAATTTTTATCAGGATTTGAGCATTGATATTCCGGGAGAAAGATTTTATATACCCCAAGGATATTTGCAAAAATTTGATTTGACTTTTGATGATTTGAAAAAATTCGCTGAAACGAAACAGGTCAATTCTAATTTCACAGAACTTATGAAATTTTTAATTAAACAAACAAATCAAATGTTTGACGAAGGTACAAAACTATTGACTTATTTGAATGGCTTATTTAAAAAAGAAATTCAACTGACGATTGAAGGTGGAAGGGGAATTCTAAGAAAAATTGAAAAAGTTAATTATAACACTTTTCAATTAAGACCCACCTTAGATAAATTCGATTGGATAAAAATCCTTCTGCGAGTCGTTTTTTGATGAGAACTTTTGAAGAAACAATTACAAAAAATAGTCGAAGCAGTTTCTACTACACATTTCTATTTCTACCTGAAGAAAAAAAACATGCAATGAATGTTGTCTATGCTTTCTGTAGAATTACTGATGACATTGTTGATGTTGAAAATGTAGATTTAAAAACAAAAATTCAGAATCTCGATGAGTGGGAGTTTGAGTTAAATAAAGCATACATTTCAAAATCAAAATTTGAAATTCTAAATCATTTAGTCGAGGTTATCTCGAAACTTAAAATGTCACCTCAACCTTTTTTTGATTTGATTAAAGGTGTGAGGATGGACTTGACAAAAAACAGATTCAAAAATTTTGATGAACTAAAAACTTATTGTACATATGTTGCTTCAACCATTGGACAAATGTCAATTGAAATATTTGGTTATCGTAATCAAAAAAGCAGAGACTATGCTCTGAATCTTGGAATAGCTATGCAACTGACAAATATATTAAGAGACATAAAAACAGATGCACAAAAAAATAGAATTTATCTTCCCATGGAAGATTTGAGAAAGTTTGATTACTCAGAAGATGAATTAATTAAATCGGTTTATAATGAAAATTTTATTCAGCTTATGAAATTTGAGTCGGATAGAACAGAATATTACTACAATCGGGCTGATTTGAATTTTAACCGAGAAGATGCGAAAGTACTTGCAATGGGGAGAGCTATGCAGGATATCTACTTCAGCATTCTAAAAAAAATTAAACGAAAGAATTTTAATGTCTTTGAATATGATTGTAATATTCCACGAACGCAAAAAATCTTTTTCACACTTTATAATTATTTCAAATACAATATTTTTAATCGATGAAAAAAATAATCATCATTGGTGGTGGTTTAGCAGGTTTAACAACAGCCTACTATCTTGATAAAACCAAATTTGAGATCGAGCTTTTAGAAAGAACACCTGAGTTTGGTGGAAGAACAAAATCGTTTTATCTAAAAGAATTTGAACTCTGGCTGGATAACGGTCAGCATTTGATGATAATGGGTTATCAGAACACAATTGAATTGCTACAAAAAATCGATGCGATGAAAAATTTTTACATTCAAAATGAATTTGAAATCAGTTTCATAGATACTGAACAATGTTTATGGAAATTCACTCCAGCCAATAAATTGATCTTTGTAATGCAATTAGTTCGATTTCCTCATCTTAAATTGAAAGAGAAAATCTTACTTCTTTATGCAATTAAAAAACTGAGTAAAATAAATAAAACTGCTTTGAAAGATTTAACTGCTTATAAGTTTTTAGAAAAACTAAATCAAAGTGATTGGATAATCAAAAATTTCTGGTCACTTTTTGTTGAATCAACTCTAAATTCACCTCTGGAGTTTGCATCGACGGAGATGTTTAGTTTTGTATTTAGGAAAATGTTTGTTGAAGAAATTCAAAACTCTCGTTTAATTATGCCTTATAATTCACTTTATGAGTCTTTCATTCAACCATTAAAAATCGACTTGATTCAAACAGATGTTCAATTTCAAAATGGAGTTAGTGTAAAAGAATTAATAATTGAAGATGCTAAAGTTGTTGCAGTAAAAGATAATCAAAACAAATTTTATTACGGTGATTTTTTTGTTTTAGCAGTTGACCCAAATTCTGTCAACAACCTTTTGAAAAAAAATCATTTGAATTTTAATTATCAAACCATCCTTAATGTTCATTTAATTTTTGATGATTATAAACCTCGTAGTGATTTTTATGCTTTGTGGAATTCATTCATTCACTGGGTATTTTTTCATAAAACTCACATCACATTGGTAAGAAGTGTTGCTGATGAATACAATCAGTGGAATCAGAATGACTTAAAAGAAATATTTCTCAATGAGTTTTATAAATTTTTTCCTGATTATAAAAAATCAAGCCTGAAATTCTATCAAATCATAAAAGAAAAAAAAGCAACATTCATTTCCGATATAAATTCCACAGAGTCAAGGCCAAACAATAAAACTGAATATTCAAATTTATTTCTATCTGGAGATTACACAGATACAGGCTTACCTTCAACAATTGAAAGTGCTGTAACAAGCGGGAAAAAGGTTGCAGAGATTTTAAATAGTTTGTAATGAGTTAATGTATAAAACAATTTGTTGTTCACTAACTCTCTTTTCTGAATAAAAAATCATTCTCAAATTTACTTATACTTCGCTTTGACATAATTATATATCAATCTGCTGACTTGTGAAATAAACTTTTCACCAATTTTTGAATCTGGCAATTCTTTAGTCATCACAATCAATATGTAATTGGTTTTGTCTGTATATAAAATTCCCATCTCACATCTAACATCATCAAGTTCACCACCCTTGCTTGCGATTTTAATTTCTTCATCAATCTGATCTAACAACGGAGTTTGCTTTGGAATGCTGAGAATTTCAATTGCTGTTCTGGTTAAGGAGTCATTCAAAATTTTAGAGTTATACAATTTTCTGAGTAACAGAAGTTTATCAGAAGGAGTTGAAATATTTTCTCTCCCTGCTTTTCTTGCTTCGAAGTCCATCATTATTCTCTGTAGTTTGGTTTTTGTTAATCCAATCTGATGAATAGTTTGATTTGTATTTTCCATTCCCAGTTTATCGATTAAAATATTTGTTGCTGTATTATCACTTTGTTGAATCATCAAAACGGCGAGGTTATAATAACTTAGTTTAAGGTTGCTTAAATCAAAAAATTGAAGTAAACCACTGCCACCAACTTTATAATTAACGGGAATATTCTCGTAGAGATTTAATCTTCCTGCTTGATACTCTTTTAGGAGATGAACTAAAATTTCAATTTTAATTGCACTTGCAGTTGGAAAAATTGAGTCTCCATTGATAATTAATGAATCCTGATCTTTTAAGTCTAAGAATCCAATTCCAGCTGGGTAGGAAAAAGATTTTATAAGATTATTCAAATTTTCAATCAAAGATTGCTTCAATGAGTCTAACTGACCATCGTAATTTCCTTTAATTTTTGCTGTAAAAACTGAAATTTTTTCACTTTTTTCGTTTTTAGGCTGACTTCCTGATACATACTTCAATGGATGAAAAATTATTAGAAAAGTTAGTAAAAAAATTTTAACAGTATTCATTTTTACCTCTAAAATCATTGAATAAAAGAATTATAATCTTTAAGTTTGAATAGAATTATTTATGAATCATTTTAATAATTAGATCTAACAACAAATTAAATAAAGGGAGGATAAAATGCCCACATTGAAGGAAAAACTTGGCGAACAAATTCCTGTACTACGAGATGAAGTTAAAAATCTCGTCAAAGAATACGGCAATAAAGTTGTTTCGGAAATTACCGTTGCCCAGATATTTAGTGGGTTACGAGGTGTTAAGGCTTTAGTTTGTGATACTTCATCTGTTCCACCAGAAAGAGGTCTTCTTATTCGAGGAATTCCAGTTGCTGAATTGACTGAAAAGTTACCAGAAGAAATTTTCTATCTCTTGTTGACAGGAGAACTTCCAGATGAAGAATCTTTAAAACTTTTAATGCAAGATTTAAAGAAACGACGTAAAGTACCTGATTATGTGTGGAAAGTTTTGAAAGCAATGCCAAAGGATTCACATCCAATGTGCATGTTGAACACTGCAATTCTTGTTATGGAAAAAGAATCCGTGTTCAAAAAACAATATGACAAAGGTTTGAAGAAAGAAGATTTCTGGATTTATACTCTTGAAGATGCTTTAAATCTTGTTGCTCGTGTTCCAATTATTGCTGCAGGAATTTATCGAATGAAATACAACAAAGGTCCACGAATTCCAAGCGATCCAAAATTAGATATGGGTGCTGATTTTGCGAAGATGCTTGGCATTAAAGATCCAAACGGTGAATTCACAAAATTGATGAGACTCTATTTAGTCTTACATTCCGATCATGAAAGCGGAAATGTTAGTGCAGCAACAGTTCAAACAGTAGCGTCTGCATTATCCGATCTTTATTATGCATTATCAGCTGGATTGAATGGACTTGCTGGTCCACTTCATGGACTTGCTAATCAAGAATGCTTGAAATTTGTTATTGATTTGAAGAAACATTTCAAGGGTGTTCCAATTGACGAACAATTAAGACAATTTGCATGGGATTGGTTGAATAGTGGTAAAGTTATTCCTGGTTATGGTCATGCAGTACTAAGAATCACTGATCCAAGATTTGATGCATTCTTGAAGTTCGGTCAAACTTATTGTGCAAAAGATCAAATCTTTCAGATTGTTGAAAAGATATTTAATGTTGTTCCGCAAGTACTAATGGAACAGGGCAAAGCAAAAGATCCATGGCCAAATGTTGATGCTGGTTCTGGTGCTTTGTTATGGCATTATGGAATGAAAGAATTCGATTACTACACTGTGTTGTTTGCTGTTTCAAGATCTCTTGGTGTAACTGCGCAGACAGTAATTGCAAGGGCTATTGGAATGCCAATTATCAGACCAAAGTCTGTGACTAGACAGTGGATTAAGAATTATGTAACTCAACCACAATAATTTGATTTTTTTTCGAACAAGCTGTTCGGGATTCATTTCCTGAACAGCTTTTTTATTTTTTAAATCTTCAATTTTTTTCAACTCTTTTGTAATTTCTCTTCTAAATTTTTTGTTCATCATTGATTTCTTAATTTTGCATTAAAATTTTGTGAAGTTTATGTTAATAACAAGAAGAAAGCTAAGAGAAAAAGTACTTCAGATTTTGTATGCTTATGAATTATCAAATGATTCCCTGGACATAATGTTCGAAGATCTTCTACATGAAGTAACCGATGAAGAATTAAAAGAATTTGTTAAATCACTCACTCTTTTGACCATCAAACACAGAGATGAATACGATGAAATGATAAAGCAGGTAGTTAAAAATTGGGAGATACAAAGAATAGCCGTTATCGATAGATTGCTAATTCGAATGGCTACCTGTGAAATGCTCCACTTCCCGGATATTCCACCAAAAGTTTCAATCAATGAAGTTATTGAAATTGCCAAAAGATTCTCAACTGATCAAAGTGATAAGTTCATCAATGGTGTCCTTGATGCAATTCTTAAAAAACTGAAAGAGGAAAATCGAATCAAGAAGAGCGGGCGAGGATTAATTGAAATTTAAAATTAGTCATTCGGATTTTAAGTGTTCTTAAACTGGAAAAAATTCTTATCAAAGAAATATCGACAGGTTTTTTATTGGGCACTGTTTGATTTTGCAAATACTTCCTTCTCTATTACAATTGTTACTTTTGTTTACGCCGTCTATTTCAAAGAAACTATTGCGGGAAATCAACCAATTGGCGATTTCTACTGGAGTCTGGGAACAGGAATTTCGATGTTTGTTGTCGCATTAATTTCACCTTTCCTTGGTGCGATTGCTGATCATTCTGCTGGTAAAAAGAGATTTCTTTTATTCTTTACTTTATTGTGCATTCTTTCAACTGCAGCTCTGTTTTTCATAACTGAAGGAAGTATTCTTAAAGGATTGATACTTTTTATTTTAGCTAACATTGGATTTGAAGCTGGACTTGTTTTTTACGATGCTTTTCTTCCCGAAATTTCAGAAGAGAAAAATTATGGTCGAACTTCTGGTTTTGGTTTTGCCTTGGGCTATCTTGGTTCCTTTGCCTCACTTGTGATTGTTTATCCGCTTCTAACGAATAATATGGTTCGTTATGCTTTTCCTTTGTCAGCTTTATTCTTTTTGATTTTTTCAATCCCACTGTTTTTGTTCTTACCTGATTCCAAAAAATATCTGACGAGGAAATATTCATATTTTAAAATTGGATTAGAAAGAATTTCATTTACGATTACCCACCTAAAAAACTACAAAAATCTTGCTCTGTTTTTAATCGCATTTTTTTTCTACATCGAAGGAGTGAATACAGCTATTTATTTTTCTGGAATTTACGCTAAGTCAACACTGCAGTTTAATTTTTCTGAATTAACATACTTTTTTATGATAGCTCAAACTACAGCAATAATTGGCTCAATTTTATTTGGTGTGATTGCCGATTCAATAGGTCAGAAAAAAACTATCTATCTGACTCTCGTTATCTGGTTCATAGTGATTTCATCGGCTGCATTAATTCAATCCAAAACGGGATTTTTTATAATTGGTTCAATAGCTGGATTGGGTATGGGTTCTACTCAATCAGTCAGCAGAAGTCTTATGAGTAAACTGACACCTTCCGATAAAAAAACAGAGTTTTTTGGTTTCTATTCATTTTTCGGAAAATCATCGGCAATTCTTGGTCCTCTTGTTTTTGGTTTTGTTTCCTGGCAAACCGGGAGTCAAAGATTAGCTATCTTAAGTATGGGCATGTTTTTTACAATTGGAATGATTTTACTTAATAAAGTGAAGGAATCTTCCACAAAATCATAAAATTTATATTCTGAGTCCACTTATCTCTTCAATGTTCAACTTGCATCGATTCTAAAATTTGAATAACTTGATTTAGAAGGTTTTCATACCATGAAAAGATTTATTAAAACTCTTCTAATTCTCTTTATTCTTCTGTTAAATCTTTATGGGCAGAGTAAGAAAATTTTTGTTATAACAATTGATGATGCAATCTCACCGCCTATATCTGAATATATTGAAGAATCTATCGAGAAAGCAATTGAAGAAAATGCTGAATGTCTAATTATTAAGTTGAATACACCAGGTGGATTGTTAAAATCAACTCGTGTAATTGTTTCAAATATCCTTGAAGCAAAGATACCGGTAATCGTCTATGTTTCTCCTTCCGGTGCCCAAGCAGCTTCAGCGGGTGTTTTCATAACATTGTCAGCACATGTTGCTGCGATGACTCCCGGGACAAATATTGGTGCAGCTCATCCTGTCTCATTGCAGGCACCTGATAGCGTGATGATTGAAAAAGCGACTAATGACGCAGCAGCATTTATCAGAACAATCTCTGAAAAAAGACATCGCAATGTAAAATGGGCTGAAGATGCTGTTAGAAAAAGTTTATCTATCACCGAATCTGAAGCACTTAAATTAAATGTCATCGATTTAATTGCTTCGAACTTAAATGATCTTCTCTTAAAATTAGATTTAATGAAAGTTAGCGGCGTATTTGGAGAAAAATTTCTTTCAACTAAAAATGCAGAAGTAGTTGAGTTAGACATGACCATTGGTCAAAAAATTTTACGATTGATTAGCGATCCAAACATTGCTTATATCCTTTTAATGATTGGTCTTTATGGTTTACTATTTGAGCTTTATAACCCTGGAACAATTATTCCCGGAGTAATTGGAGTAATTTCATTGATATTAGCATTCTACGCTTTGCATACATTACCAGTAAATTTTGCTGGATTAGCATTAATCGTAGTTGGAATAATTCTCTTTATTCTTGAATTTCAAATAGTTAGTCACGGATTGTTATCCGTGGGAGGTACTGTCTCATTCATTCTGGGGTCACTTATGTTAATTAAAACCGATTCTGCTCTGGAAGTTTTCAAAATCTCAACACAAATTATTATTGTACTTGGAATTTTAACTTTTCTATTCTTCACATTTGCAATTGGATTGGGAATAAAAGCTCAGAAAAGAAAAACTAAAACTGGTCTGGAAGGAATGGTTGGAGAGCGAGGAAAAGTAATTACTGAATTAAATCCTGAAGGACAGGTTACTGTTCACGGTGAAATCTGGAATGCTTTTACTGAAAATGAATCAATCAAAGAAGGTGAGCATGTTGAAGTTGTTGATGTGATAAATCTTAAATTAAAAGTCAAAAAAATTTCTTGAGGAGGTTAAAATGTTATCACCTATACTATTTACAATCATATTTTTTGTAATTCTTATCCTTTCAAGTGCTGTAAAAATTTTGAGGGAGTATGAGAGAGGTGTTGTTTTCCGGCTTGGTCGATTAATAGGAGCAAAAGGACCAGGCTTAGTTTTACTCATTCCACTTGTTGATAGAATGGTCAGGGTGAGTTTAAGAACAATTGTAATGGATGTTCCGCCACAAGATATTATCACTAAAGATAATGTTTCGTTGAAAGTCAATGCTGTGGTTTATTTTAGAGTTGTCCAGGCAGAAAAAGCAATAGTCGAAGTTGAAGATTACTTGAACGCCACATCACAATTATCACAAACAACCTTACGAAGTGTTTTAGGTCAATCACAACTTGATGAATTACTTGCAGAACGAGACAAAATAAATCGTGAATTACAAAAAATTATTGACCATCAGACAGAACCGTGGGGAATTAAGGTATCGAATGTTGAGATAAAACATGTCGATTTACCAATTGAAATGCAAAGAGCAATGGCTCGACAGGCTGAAGCTGAACGAGAAAGAAGAGCAAAGATTATTCATGCTGAAGGAGAATTTCAGGCGAGTCAGAAATTAAAAGAGGCAGCTCAAATTATTGAAGACCACCCAGTAGCGGTTCAATTAAGATTTCTTCAAACATTGAGCGAAGTTGCAAGTGAAAAAAATTCGACCACGATATTTCCAATTCCAATTGAATTAATAAAACCATTTTTGAAGAAGGACAAAAAGAAATAACTAATTCTTTTTTTCATCAATTGAGAAGCAATAAAAATTTTTTTAAGATTGTAACGGAAAAAGTTAGATTGAAAACATGCGGGCGTAGCTCAGTTGGTAGAGTACCAGCTTCCCAAGCTGAGGGTCGCGGGTTCGAATCCCGTCGCCCGCTCAAATTCACACCCCAAATTTCCCTACCAGCTACCGTTTAATTCAATGATTAGAATCTAATTCTATTTTTTACGATTTTTGTAATAAAAGTAAAAAAATACAGGTGAATCATGGCAGTTATCAAACCCTTCAAAGCTCTCCGTCCTGAAAAAAATGTTGCCCATCTCGTTGCAAGTGTTCCTTATGATGTTGTAAATAGAGAAGAAGCATTTGAGTTAGCTGAAGGTAATCCGATTTCATTTCTCAGAGTTACAAGATCTGAAATTGAATTACTAGCAACTGTTGATCCATACTCGGAAGAAGTCTATCAACTTGCAAAAAAGAATTTAGAAAGAATTATTGAAGAAGCTCCGCTTGTTCAGGAGCAATCCGAGAGATTTTATCTCTATCAAATGAGAATGGGAGAACATATCCAAACAGGGATTGCAGCAACTTTTGCTGTTGATGATTATGACAATAATGTAATCCTTAAACATGAAAAGACAAGAAAAGACAAAGAAGACGATAGAACAAAACATATTTTAACAACATCCGCTCAAACTGGTCCAGTCTTTTTAATTTACAGAGATTTGGATTCAATAAATAAAATGGTTGATGAAATTAAAATGCGATTTGCACCAATTTATGATTTCATTGCTAAAGATGGCGTTGTTCACCGAATTTGGATTATTCCTGAGGAGTATAATCAAAAGATCATTGATGAAATTAAGAATGTAAATAAAATCTACATCGCTGATGGACATCACAGAGCTGCCAGTGCATCAAGATCGAGGACAGTCAAAAAAGAACAAAATACAAATCATACTTGTGATGAAGAATACAACTATTTTCTCGGAGTACTATTCCCGGCATCCCAATTAAAAATTTTACCCTATAATAGGATAGTCTATTCTCTAAATGGAATGACTAAAGATGAGTTTTTAAAGAAAGTAGAAACCAATTTTAATGTTCAGTCAGTTAATTATAGTGAACCAAAAGAACGAAGAACATTTTGCATGTATTTAGATAAAAAATGGTATTTGCTAACTCCAAACGAGAATGTTCAGGAAGGAAAAACATACGGAGAAAATCTGGATGTAAGCATTTTACAAAATTATTTACTCAATCCTGTCTTAAATATTGATGATCCGAGAACAAGTAAAAATATAGATTTTGTTGGAGGAATAAGAGGAACGAAAGAACTGGAAAGATTGGTCAATTCGGGAAAAGCTGCTGTTGCATTTTCAATGTATCCGGTAACAGTTGAAGATTTGATGAACATATCAGATGCAGGGGAGATTATGCCTCCAAAATCAACCTGGTTTGAACCAAAACTCCGAGATGGTTTATTAATTCACCTAATTTAACATAAAGAGAGGTTAAAATGGTAAAACGAGTCTATAACTTTAATCCCGGTCCTGCGGTTCTTCCTGAACCAGTATTGCAAGAAGTACAAAAAAATTTGATGGGTTTGCCAGGTGTTGGAATGTCAATTCTTGAGATCAGTCATCGTTCGTCAACATTCGAAAATATTTTGAATGAATGTATCGAGAATATTCGTAAGCTTGCCAATATTCCATTGAATTACAAAATTCTTTTTCTGGGTGGAGGTGCAAGTTTGCAATTCTCAATGGTTCCTTTGAATTTAATGCCGCCAAAAAATAAAGCAGATTATATCGTGACCGGTTCATGGAGTAAAAAAGCAGTCAAAGAAGCTAAACGAGTAGGAACTGTTAATATCGCAGCTTCAACCGAAGAAGAGAATTTCAAAAGAATTCCAAGACAAAATGAATTAAAACTTGATCCAGAGGCTTCTTATGTTCATTACACTTCCAACAACACTATTTATGGAACCGAATGGGATTATATTCCAGAAGTTGGGAATGTTCCACTTGTCTGCGATATGAGTTCTGATTTGTTTTCATATCCTTTCGATGTTAGTAAATTTGGATTGATTTATGGCGGTGCACAAAAAAATCTTGGTCCTGCAGGAGTTACAATTGTAATCATCCGTGAAGATTTACTCAAAAGATCCCAGGACTCATTACACACGATGTTGAATTATAAAATTCATGCTGAGAATAATTCGCTCTACAACACACCGCCTGTATTTGGAATTTACATTGTTGGATTGGTAGTGAAATGGTTACTTAATCTTGGCGGACTTGATGCAATCGCAAAAATTAATCAACAAAAAGCTCAGATGATTTACGATGCAATTGATAATTCAAATGGATTTTATAGAGGTCATGCTGAAAAAGACAGCCGTTCAAAAATGAACATAACTTTCAGACTTCCAAATGAAGAATTGGAAAAGAAATTTGTGAAAGAAGCAACGGAAAATGAACTTGTTGGATTAAAAGGACATCGTTCTGTGGGCGGTTTACGAGCATCAATTTATAATGCATTTCCACTGGAAGGCGTGAAAGTTCTTGTTGATTTTATGAAAGATTTTCAGAATAACAATTCTTAACAGTTTTTAATTTCAGAAACCCTCGCTTTTATATTTGCGAGGGTTTTTTATCTTTAATTCAAAAGGAAGGAGGTCCAATATGCTAAAAAAAGAAATCCTTCAACTTCAAAATGAAATTATTTACCCATCAATCACAATCTTGATGCCTACGACAAGAATTACAACTGATGGTGAAAAAGATAAAATTCTATTAAAAAATTTGATTAAAGAATTAGAGGAGAAATTAAAACACAAAGTTTCGAAAAAAGAAGCTGATGAACTATTGCAAAAAGTTAATGAAATAACTCAGGAACTTGATTTCAAACATATGAGTGATGGACTGGGAATTTTTGTAAATCCTAAGAGAAGTTTCTATTTGAAATTCCCATTCCCTGTCCCAACTTTAATTGTTGTTGATGATACTTTCGAGACCAAGTACCTGATTAAACAATTCAATCGAACAATCGAATATTTTGTGCTCAATATCAACGAAAAAGAAACCATTCTTTTTAAAGGCTACGGTGAAAACTTAGAGGCTGTTAATGATGAAAATCTCCCATTTTCAATTGAAGATGTGGTTGATTTATCCGAAGAACCAAATCGATATGCTTACGAATCTGCACAGCTGGAAAAGTATAGACAGTTCGTTCGAGAAGTAGATCGTTACTTTAAGAAATATCATAATGAAAATCTACCATTAATTGTTGCAGGTATAAATAAATTAACATCTTTATTTGAACAGATAACTGATTACAAAAATATTGCTGGCAAAATCGAGGGCAGCTTCGATAAAAATGATGTTCATAAACTTGGAAAAGAATCAGCCGTAATAATTTCAAAGTATCTTGAGAAAAAACGTGAAGAAGTCTTCAAAGAATTTATCGAAAATTTTGGCAAACAAAAATCTGCCACAGGAATATTGGATATCTGGAATCTTTCAAATCAAGGAAGAGTTGAAGTTCTTCTTGTTGAGGAAAATTATCATCAACCAGCAAAATTCGAAGGTGATCAACCTGTTCTTGTTTCTGATACAAATGATCCTTTTTTAATTGAAGACTTAGTCGATGAAATCATTGAGATTGTTTTCAAACAAAAAGGGAAAATATATTTTTATGATGAAGGTAAATTGAAAGATTATCAGAGAATGGGTGCAATCTTGCGTTACTAATTTTGTAATTGAACTGTTGTAATTTTTAAAAGCACAAAAGGGATAATAAGTTCAATTAACTTATTATCCCTTTTTAATTCTGAGGCGCGGGCCGGATTCGAACCGGCGAATAAAGGTTTTGCAGACCTCTCCCTTAGCCACTTGGGTACCGCGCCAAATTGTCAAATTCTTATTTTAAAACTACAAATCCCGATATTTTTAAGTTTTCTATCGGGATTTGAAAACTTGAGCGGGAAACGGGACTCGAACCCGCGACATTCACCTTGGCAAGGTGACGCTCTACCAACTGAGCTATTCCCGCATAACAGAATTTTAAGAACGAATTTATTTCAAATGCACTGCAAATATAAAAGATAGCGTGAATTCAAGCAAGTTCACTTTCATAAATTCACTTATTCAAATTCGAAATATTTTTCAAAGAGTCAATTTAGAGATTTATTTTTTCTTAATTCATCTTTATGATTTTAATTATCTTAAATCAAAAACTAATTCTATGAACACAAGGAAACCAAACCGTTTAATAAATGAAAAGAGCCTTTATCTTCAACAACATGCTTACAACCCCATCGACTGGTATCCATGGTGCGAAGAAGCTTTTGAAAGGGCTAAAAGAGAAGATAAACCTGTATTTTTGAGTATTGGTTATAGCGCCTGTCACTGGTGTCATGTGATGGAAAAAGAATCTTTTGAAGATGAAGAGATTGCAAAAATTCTAAACGAAAATTTTATCTCAATTAAAGTTGATAAAGAAGAGAATCCTGATGTTGATAACTATTACATGACTTATGTAACTGCAATTTCTGGAAGCGGCGGCTGGCCATTGAATCTCTTTCTGTTACCTGATAAAACTCCTTTTTATGGTGGAACATATTTTCCGCCGACTCCAAGATTTGGAAGAAGTTCATTCAAAGAAGTTTTACTTGGAATTATTGATGTTTATAAAAATCGAAAAGATGAACTATTAAAAGTAAAAGATCAGGTAGAAGACCTATTCAATTTTCAGTTTCTGAAAAGTTATGAAAGTCAGGAATTGAACGAATCAATTGTTCATCAAGCATATAAAAAAATTTCTGAAAGTTACGATTGGAAAAATGGCGGATGGGGAAGTGGTGCAAAATTTCCAATGTTTCCGCTCTTAAATTTTTTAATTGATTATTACCTTGTTTATCATGAGGAAGATGCATTAAAAATTGTTCGGCACAACATTCTGAAAATATTAACAGGTGGAATTTACGATCATCTTGGTGGAGGACTTCATCGATATACTGTTGATCATCAATGGATTCTGCCGCATTTCGAAAAAATGTTGTACGATAACGCTCAACTTATTGAAGTTTTATCGAAACTAATTCTTATAGAAAAGAATGATTTCTTGATTTATAAACTTTATCAAACAACAAATTTCTTAAAAAATGAGATGAGGGGTTCTGATGGTGCATTCTTTACTTCTTTTGATGCTGACTCTGACAATGAAGAAGGAAAATTTTATATCTGGTATAAAAACGAAATCTCCGAAGTACTCTCAAGCGACGAACAGAAATTATTTTTTGAATATTATGATTTAATTGAAATTCATGAACTAAAATCGAAAGGTGTAATAGTTCAAAAAAGAATTCCAGATTTTAGCGAACAAGATCTAATCAATAAACTTGATGAAATCAGGAAAATACTTTTTGAGTTTAGAAAACGAAGAGTCCCGCCAGAAAGAGATAATAAAATTTTAAATGATTTAAACTCACTTCTTCTTTCAAGTTTTTGCTTTGCTTACAGGTCTACACTGGATGAAAGTTTTCTGGTTCTTGCTAAAACTATCTATAGATTTATTGAAGAAAGATTAATCGGTGATAGCAAATTATTTCACACTTACATTGAGGATGAGGCGAGAATTCCTGCATTTGCTGATGATTATTTTTTGTTCATCAATGCATTATTGAATTTATATAAAATAACTTTTGACGAAGAATTATTAAATAAAGCTTATGAACTTAGTAAAATTTCTATCGATTTATTTTACGATGAAACTAATGTGGTTATCTATCAAAAGCAAAGCAATAACCTGCCGCATCGAACAGTTGATGTGAATGATTATTCAACACCTTCATCAACATCCATTGCGGTAGAAATATTAATTAAAATTGGAAGATTATTTAATGATTCAGACATGACTGAGAAAGGAAATAAGCTTTTAAAAAGATATATATCAAACCTTTCAAATAATCCATTTGGCAGCGGAAAATTATTATCAAATGCACTTCTTCAATTTATTCCATCAACAGAGTATATATTGGTTGAGGGATCAGAAAATTCAGAACTGCTTAATTTCAAAGATTTTATTCTTAAATCATATCGTCCAGAAGAAAGTATATTCTTTAAAACCAAAAATTCTAAATTAGATTTTCCATTTCTTGAAGGTAAAATTCCAGTTAATGATCGATTAACTCTTTATGTTTGTAAAGATTTTTCCTGCAAATCACCAATTATTTCATCAGATCAGCTTCAAAACTTAGAGTGAATAAATAATCAAATCTCATTTTTTATTAAATTGAATTGACTTTATGAAGATTTTATGATAAGAACAGAGAATCTAAGTTTTTATTACAGAGATAATCCTCAAAAGAAAATTCTACACAATTTAAATATCACATTTAATCAAGAGGATCTAACAATAATACTTGGTCCAAATGGTTCTGGAAAAACTACATTAATCAAACTTCTTGCAAGATTATTGAATCCAACGAGAGGTAATTTATTTCTTGAAAACAAGCTGTACATTGATATTGATATTAAAGATTTTTATAAAAAAGTTAGTTATGTTCCACAAAAGTTTTATTCCATCTATCCTTATACAATTTATGATGTTGTCATGATGGGAAGGAGTTTATACTTTGGCTTTTTAGGATTTGAAAGCAAAAGTGATGTTGAAAAAGTGAATGAAATCTTAAAGAAATTTGAAATTGATCATTTAAGAAAAAAGAAAATTACTGAGTTGAGTGGCGGTGAATTGCAAAAAGTAATTCTCGCAAGATCTCTTGTTCAGGAAAGCGAAATTCTTTTACTCGATGAACCAAATACTCATCTCGATCTCAAACATCAAATTCAAATTTTTGATTTATTGAAAAATTTAATAATCGAAGGCAAAACTGTAATAGCAGTCTCCCATGATATTAATCTTGCTTCATTTTATGCGGATAGAATTCTTTTTTTGAAAGATGGTAAAATACGATATGATTGCAAGCCTGCTTCGAAATTATCCAGTAAGATTATTCGAGAAATTTTTGAAATTGAAAATGAAGTACTCTTTGATTCGCAAATGGGTGTTTCTCAAATCATAATTAAACCCGGGATGACCAGAATTGATTAGGTCCCAAAGTTTGAAAAAAATATCTTTGATTTTTGTTTGTATAGCAGGGGAATTTGCTGCACTACTTTTTGTGTATCTAATAAAACAAAGAACAAATAACCTGGAATTAAGTTCAGTAAATATTTTCTTCGCTGGAAATTTGATAAACCTCATATTAAGTTTATTAATCGTGCTTATTTTGGTTTTTAATCTTCTCTATCGTGATCGATTAAAACTATTTGATTTACAAATTGTATTGAATTTTTTGTTTGTCTCAATACTTTTACTCATCATCCTTGCAATTCTTTTTTCCCGAGACTTTTATGCAATTAAAAGATTTGTTGAAGATAGTTATAGACTTGAGAAATCTGTTGGTACAATTCTATGGTTTATGTTTTTCTTTGTAAAGCTAATCACATTAAACTTTCTTTTCTTAAAAACCATCAGGTCTAAAAGTTACATCTACTTAAAAGCTATTCTTCTCTCGTTTTTTTGTTTTGGATTAATCTGTTTTATTGCTCTGATACATATTATTCTATTTTCAAAAGTAAATGAAAGGGTCTATTATTCGCAGAGTAAAAAGTACGATGCAGTTGTTGTTCTTGGAGCTGCCGTATGGAAAGGCAATCAACCAAGCCCTGTTTTTGCTGGGAGACTGGAAAGATCAATAGAACTGTTCAATCAAAAAGTTTCTCCCCTTATTGTTACAACTGGTGGTAATGCACCAAACGAACTTCCCGAAGGTGAAGCAGGAAAACTTTATCTTATCTCGAAAGGGATTCCTGAAAAAAATATAATAACGGAAACTCAAACATCTAATACTTTAGAACAAATTCACTTTATCAAAAAGGTGCTTATTGATTCGATACAAATGAAAAAGATTATTGTGGTTAGCGATAGATTTCATCTTCCACGTGTAATTGAGATTGCTGAATTTCTTTCTCTGGATATTAAAGTTGCCAGATCTAAGCTTGAACTAAGTTTTACAAATAAAATCTGGTACTCAATTAAGGAAGCAGTTTATTTAAGTGTGTTCTGGTTATTTGCACTTTAATTCATGAATGCAGGATTTACATTCAACTAATTATCTCTTTAATAAATTAATATTTAAAAACTTGGGTGAAATTTTTTAAATAGAAATGATTGAATTATTTTCGTATCAATTATGGCTTCAAAAAAGGTAAAATATATTTTTATAACAGGTGGTGTTGTTTCATCGCTGGGTAAAGGAATAACTGCAGCTTCTCTTGGGTTATTGTTAAAATCAAGAGGTTATCGGGTAACCATTCAAAAATTTGATCCCTATATAAATGTTGATCCAGGAACGATGAGCCCATTTCAACACGGTGAAGTTTATGTAACCGATGATGGCGCTGAAACTGATTTAGATTTAGGCCATTATGAAAGATTTCTGGATATAATAACAACAAAACATAACAATACAACAACAGGGCAAGTTTATTTTGAAGTAATTACAAAAGAAAGACGAGGAGATTATCTGGGAGCGACTGTCCAGGTAATTCCGCATATCACTGATGAAATTAAAAAACGAGTAACTTACCTTGGTCAATCAGGCGAATATGATATAGTAATTACTGAGATTGGTGGAACTGTTGGTGATATTGAAAGTCAACCTTTCATTGAAGCGATGCGACAAATTATGCTTTCATTGGGAAGGAAAAATACTTTGTGCATTCATGTAACATTAGTCCCATACATCGCGACATCGGGTGAGTTGAAAACAAAACCGACACAACACTCGGTTAAAAGTCTGCTTGAAATGGGAGTTCAACCTGATATAATTGTTTGTCGTTCAGAAAAAAAGTTACCTAAAGAAATAAAATCTAAAATCGCTCTTTTCTGTAATGTTCAACCTAACGAAGTGATTTCTGCCTACGATACATTCTCTATTTACGAAGTTCCTCTCATCTTATCACGAGAAAAACTTGATGAACTTGTTCTTGAAAAATTACATCTCAATAGCGGTAAATTAAAATTAGATCAATGGATTGAGTTTGTTGAAAGAATTAAAAAACCTGAGGATGAAGTCAATATTGGGATTTGTGGAAAATATGTTGAATATCGAGATGCATATAAGAGTATCATTGAAACTTTTGTTCACGCTGGTGCAGAAAACAAATTGAAAGTTAATTTAATCTGGCTGAACGCGGAAGAATTTGAAGTTGGCAATTCTGCTGATTTGTTAAAAGGTATTCATGGTTTGCTTGTACCTGGCGGATTCGGCGAAAGAGGTATTGAAGGGAAAATTAAAGCAATCAATTTCGTGCGAGAAAATAAAATTCCATTTTTTGGAATTTGTCTTGGTATGCAATGCGCTGTTATTGAGTTTGCTCGTAATGTTTGTGTACTTAAACAGGCTAATAGTACGGAGTTTAAGAAGACCCGCCAGAATGTAATTGATCTTATGCCTGAACAGAAAAAAATTAAAGAACTTGGCGGGACTATGAGGTTGGGAGCTTATCCCTGCATAATCGAAAAAGGAACAAAAGCATATAAAGCTTACAAGACTGAATTGATATCCGAAAGACACAGGCATCGTTATGAAGTAAATAATAAATTCCGTCAAATTTTAATTGATAATGGTATGAAAATAAGCGGAATTTCTCCAGATGGTTCTCTTGTCGAAATTATTGAATTAGATGATCATCCATGGTTTGTTGGCTGTCAATTTCATCCAGAACTTAAATCAAGAGCTTTGAAAGCACATCCACTCTTCAGAGAATTTGTAAAAGCAGCTTTCGATTATAAACTTTCTAATTCAGTAACCTCTTGAACCTTCAATGAAAATTATATTTGCTCTCAGTTGCTTTTTCATGACATTTTTACACTCATCTGGATTTCAACCAAGTAAGAACAACTACGAAACTCAATTGCTGAATGCAATGGAGTTCGTGTTCAATTTTAAATTTGAGAAAGCTGAAAGTTTACTTCTTCAACTCTCAAAAGAAAATCAAAATGATCCACGACCTTTGCTGTACATTTCTAATATTTATGTCTGGAAGTTTATTGGTGATAACAATCAAAATGATTTCAGGAAATTTGAATTTTACAGTAACGAAACAATTGAGCGTGCTAAATCCAAACTAAAAAAAGATGATAAAAATTATTCTGCACTTTTTACTCTTTCCAGTATTTATGGCTATCGTTCGATTATGTTTTTGATGAATAAAAAATATTTCGATGGATTATGGTCGGCAAGAACTTCACTTTCATATACAGATGAATTAATTAAGAAAAATCCTTTCTTCATCGATGCATATTTATGGAAGGGAATTTTTTTAGCTTCTATCTCACAGGTTCCCAAAACTGTACAGGATATTCTGGATATAGTTGGAATTGAAAGTAATTTGACAAATGGAATAAAAGACCTGGAACTTGTATCTAAAAACGGAAATCTTGCTAAAATTGAAGCTGATTATTTTCTTTCTCAAATCTATTCTTTGTTTCTCGGTGAAAATGAATTAGCTTATAACTTATTAAAAAAACTTGTCGAAAAATTTCCAGATAATAGTTTGTTCAGATACTCATTGGCAGTTGAGTCAATGAAGTTGGGTCGACTTGGTGAGGCTGAAACAAATCTTAAAACTCTAATTAAGAATAATTCATTTCAGATTAAATCTCTGCAAAATCTCACTTTTTTCCTCTTGGGTGATTGTAATTTTTATCAGAATAAATATCTAGATGCGGTAGATTATTACGAAAAGTTTTTAAGTTCATATAAGAAAGATTCCTACATAGCGACAGCATCTTTTAGATGTGGTTTATCATATTTACTTTCGGGTGATGTTGAATATGGTAAAAAGTTTTTGAAGGAATGTTTGACTTTCAAATCAAACAATGAAGAAGATAAATTTTATCAAAGATTTGCTTCAAAAATTTTGAAGAATGGATTGGATGAAATAACGAAAACAATTTTTGTTTCATGGAACATGATAAGGGATGGGAATTATAATCAAGCCATTTCGAGACTAAAAAACCTTTCTTCTCTGGATGATGATTATAAGGCTATTGTTTTTTATCTGAAGGGGCTTGCACTATACAAAAATCAAGCTTTGAAAGAAGCTAAAGAAACTTTCCTTCAGGTTTTACAGATCAACACAAAACAAGAACTCTGGACTAAAGGATTTTCGTATCTCTATCTTGGCAGGATTGAAACTAAAAATAATGATACAAAATCAGCTCTAAGATATCTTGAAAAAATTGATAAATTAGAAAACATGGATTTTCAGCAGTCGATAAAATATCAGGCTAAGAACTTAATAAACTATATTATTAAGAAGTGACTCATTTACAGGAATAAAACTGATTTTTCTTAAACTTTTCTTCAAAAGGGTGAAAAATCTCAAAAAAATTGATAAAGAACTTAGCTTTAACTAAATTGCAACAACTTTTAAGATGAAAGAGAGAGAGTTAAGAATTTGTGTTTTTGCGTCAGGAAGAGGTTCGAATTTGAGATCAATTTACGATGCCATTGAAGAGGGGAAACTTAATTGCAAAATTGAATTTGTTTTAAGCAATAATTCTGATTCAGTTGCTTTAGAATTTGCGAGAAGTAAAAATATTCCTGCTTTTCACCTGAGTGAAAAAAAATTTCATAAAAATAGTTTTGAAGATTCTTTACTTGATTTATTAAATAAATTTAATCCTGATTTAATTGCTCTGGCTGGGTATATGAAATTGATTCCTGCAAAGGTTATTGATTTGTATAAAAATAAAATCATTAATATTCATCCTGCTTTACTGCCGAAATTTGGCGGTAAAGGAATGTACGGTATGAATGTCCACCGTGCAGTGTTTGAGGCAAAAGAAAAAATTTCTGGCGTCACAATTCATCTTGTAAATGAAAAATATGATGAAGGTAAGATTCTTTATCAGGAGGTTGTCGATATAAGTGACTGCAAATCACCTGAAGAAATTGCAGGCAAAATTTTAAGTATTGAGCATAAAGTTTATCCCGAAGTAATTCAAAAAATAATTGAAGGTAAAATTAAGTTAACTGATTGTGATGATAGAATTTTTACCAATTAAAACTGCATTGATAAGTGTCTATGATAAAACCAACCTCAATAATCTTGTAGATTCTTTAAAGAGATTTAATGTTAATATTTACGCTTCGGACGGTACTTACAAATATCTATCCGAGAACTATTCTGACATTAAACATATAAATGAAATCACCGGCTTCGATCAGTTATTGAATGGAAGAGTTAAGACTTTAAATTCAACTCTTCATTCTGCAATACTTGCAAAAAAAGATTCGCCTGAACATCTGGAAGAATTGAAGAATCGAGGGATTGAACCAATTGATCTGGTAGTGATTAATTTCTATCCTTTTGAAAAAATGAGTAAGAACAAAAATCTTTCAGATGAAGAAATAATAGAATACATCGATATTGGCGGACCAACATTAGTTCGTGCAAGTGCGAAAAATTTTAATTCTGTTGCAGTTATTTCAGGTATCGATCAATACAATGAATTTATCAATCAACTCGAGAAGAACACAGGCAATGTTTCGATTGAGTTTAGAAAAAAACTTGCAAAGCAAGCATTTCAAAGGATTGTTCAATACGATTTAGAAATTTCAAAATTTTTTGATGGGGAAGAAAACTTTTCAATTTCATTACAACTCGAAAAGAAATTAAGGTACGGTGAGAATCCTCATCAAGAAGGATTTGTCTATGGTGAGTTCTTTAAATATTTTCAACATATTCATGGAAAAGAGCTGTCTTATAACAATATTCTTGATATTGTCTCAGCAGTTGATCTTGTTTATGAATTTGATGAAGTCACTGCTGCCATAATTAAACATAACTCACCATGTGGAGTTGCAGTTGGAAACTCAACACTCGAAGCGTATGAAAAAGCTTTGTCATCAGATCCAATTTCAGCATTTGGTGGGATAGTCGCATTTAATAAAAAAATTGATAAACAAACCGTTCAAAAGTTGAATGAAATTTTTCTTGAAGTGATTGTTGCACCTGATTTTGAAAATGATGCTTTAGAATTACTTAAAGTCAAAAAAGATAGACGAATCATAAAAGTTAATCCAGAATTCAAAAAGAATGAAAAATATAGTTTTGAATTTCGTTCGATACCAGGCGGTGTTCTGGTTCAATCTGTCGATACCCAATCAATCGATGAAAAACTTTTGAATACAGTTACTGACAATGAACCAACTTTAAATGAATTTAAAGATTTAGTTTTTGGCTTCAAGGTAGCAAAGCATGTAAAATCTAATGCAATTGTCTTCACAAAAAATTTAAAGACATTAGGAATTGGTGCTGGTCAAACTTCAAGACTTGATTCAGTTAAAGTCGCCATAATGAAAGCAAAAGAATTCAATCATGATTTGAACCAGTCTTCAGTTGCATCAGATGCATTCTTTCCATTTCCAGATGCTGTTGAAGTAGCCGCTAATGCTGGTGCAACTTCTTTCATACAACCTGGTGGTTCTATTCGAGATAAAGAAGTAATTCAGTTTGCAAATGAAAGAAAATTAAAAATAGTAATAACAAACATAAGACATTTCAAACATTAGGATAATTTATGGGAATATTCAACATTTTTTCGTCAGATATTGCAATTGATCTTGGAACAGCGAATACTCTAATTTACATTCGGGGGAAAGGCATTGTTTTGAATGAGCCTTCAATGGTTGCCTTCGATAAAAACACCAAAAGAATTATTGCAGTTGGAAATCAGGCAAAAGAAATTCAGGGAAGAGAACATCGGGATATTAAAGTTAGTCGACCGCTTAAAGATGGTGTGATAGCTGACTTTGAAATTGCCGAAGGTATGCTTCGCACTTTCATCAAAATGTGCAAAGGTAATTTAATGCCGAGCAGAAGAATCGTGATTGCTGTTCCGACTGGTATAACAGAAGTTGAGAAAAGAGCAGTTCGAGATTCTGCTGAACACGCTGGTGCAAAAGAAGTGCATTTAATTTCTGAACCTATGGCTGCTTCTATTGGTATTGGTTGCGATGTTGAATCTCCGGTTGGAAACATGATTATTGATATCGGCGGTGGAACAACTGAAATTGCTGTTATTGCACTTTCAGGAATTGTTGTTGATGAATCCATTCGAATTGCTGGTGATGAAATGAATAATGCAATTCAACAGTTCTTCAAAAAGAATTACAATGTTTTGATTGGTGAACGAACAGCTGAAATGATAAAAATTCAGGTTGGTTCAGCAATTCCACTCAAAGAAGAAATTACTATTCAGGTGAAAGGTAGAGATCTTGTTCAGGGAATTCCAACATCAGTTGATGTAAGTTCAGAAGAAATTCGTGAAGCTTTGAGTGAACCGATAAATCAAATCGTTGAAGCAATTAAATTAACTCTGGAAAATACTCCTCCAGAATTGAGTGCGGATATCCTTGATCGTGGAATTATGTTAACAGGTGGTGGTGCATTATTAAAAGGAATTGATGAAAAAATTCGAATGGAAACCAATTTGCCCGTCCATGTTGCTGATGATCCATTAACGGCAGTTGTTCGCGGTGTTGGAAAAGTTCTCGAAAATTTTGAGAAGTATGAAAAAGTTTTAATCCGCAGCAGAAGATATTAAAGATGATTTACTGGATTATCAGATTTGTTAACTCGTATCGTCAATATATTATTTTAACAATTCTCATTCTGACTTCATTGTTGATTTTGAGTTTTAATGATTCAGTAAATATTATTCCACTTAGAAAAGCATCATTTCTTTTGTATGCTGTCATCAATCAAATTAAGTCACCGTTCGAAGAGTTTCTATTTTATAAAAAAGAAAATGAACTACTTCACCGGGAAAATGCAATTCTAACCAGAAAGGTTATCGAATATCAGAAATTTGAATACGAGAGAGATGAGCTTTATAAAATTTTAAAACTTAATCAAGAAAAAAATGGTGATTTCATCCTTTCAAAGATTGTTCTCAAATCCTATGATGCTAATGGAAATAGATTCATTATTGATAAAGGATTAAAAGATAATGTAAAAATAAACTCAGCCGTCTTCAGTCCTGATGGAATAATTGGATTTATTTCAGAAGCAGGTGATAATTATTCTGTTATCACTCCAATAAATAATGTAAATATTCGCATCAGTGTAAAAAATTCCAGGTCAAAAGATCCAGGAATACTTTCGTGGGATGGGGAGAAATTTAAAATTTTTAATGTTAATAACTCTGCTGATGTAAAGAATGGAGATATTTTCATTACCTCAGAATTTAGCACTTTATTTCCAGCGGAAATACCGATTGCAAAAGTAATTTCTGCTTCGCTTTCTGAAGATTTACCATTCTATGATATCACTGCAAAACCCACAGTTAATCTTGAAGCAATTCATTACTGTATGATTGAAAAACCAAACTTAAAACTAACTAATAAATATTTTGATTTAGAAAAAATTGAACACTAAGATTTTTTATTCATACTCAATTTTAATTTTGCTTCTAGTATTGCAATTAACTGTTGTAGAGTTAATTTCCTACAAAAATTTTAAACCTGATTTATTACTGATTGGGTTAGTCTTTTTTACACTTAAGTTTGGTCAGATACCAGGAATAATAACTGCATTTATTTTTGGTTTATTATTCGACTTGCTTGGAATGCGAGTTATTGGTGCAAATGCACTTTCAAAGGTTATAGCAACTTTTTTCATTGGCTATTTTTATAATGAAAACGAAATCGAAAGATTAACCCGAACTGTCACATTTACAATGTTCGTCATTCTTGCCTCCATAATAGACCGATTAATTTATATCTTAACAGCTACTGATGTGAATTTTAAATCATTTTTAATTATTATAATAAATAACGGATTAATACCATCTCTAACTACTGGCATCTTCAGTCTGTTTGTTTTGTTTATACCGAGTAGAGACAGAATAAAATAATGAAAACTGTACGAGATTTATCACCACAAACAAGAACATCTATTATTTCAGTTTTAACGATAATTATATTTTTATCATTAGGTTTTAGATTATATCAACTTCAAGTAATTGAAAATGAAGAGTATCAAGAAAAGTCTGAGAAAAATGCAATTAAAGAAAAAATAATTGAGCCTTATCGAGGGCTGTTCTATGATAGAAACTGGAAATTAGTTGTTGATAATAAACCTGATTATACACTCACTATTACACCATATTATTTTGACACAACATTAATCCCAATTATTGAAAATCAATTCAAGCTAAAACCTAATTTCATTAAGGTAATCCTTAAACAAAATAAATCTTATTCACCTTTCATTCCCATTCGTATTCAGCGTGGATTAACTTTTGAACAAATCAGCTGGATTGAAGAAAATAAAGAATTACTTCCAGGCGTTGATTACATAGTTGATATGGAGCGAAACTATCCTGCCGGAATTCGTGCTTCCCATCTTTTTGGATATTGTAAAGAAATTTCACGAAAAGAATTAGAACAGAAAAAAGAATTTTATGTGATGGGTAATTTTGTTGGTCATACTGGTCTGGAAAAATATTATGAAGATTATTTAAGAGGAGTAAAAGGTAAGAAACTTGTTTATGTTGATTCCAGAGGAAGAGAGATAGGTCCAGTTAATAATGGTAAAAATGATGTTGAAGCTATCCCTGGTTATAACGCTCAACTTACAATTGATGCAGATTTACAAAAGTTAGCGGAAGAATTGTTGAATGATAGAAGTGGAGCAATCGTTGCAATAGATCCAAACAATGGTGAAATTTTAACATTAGTCAGTAAACCTGATTTTGATCTTTCATTGCTTTCAAGTTTGACTCCAGCTTCAGTCTGGAAAGAATTGAATTCAAATAAACTGGTTCCATTGTTTAACCGTGCGACAAGTTCAATTTACCCACCTGGTTCTTGTTTCAAACCAATAAATGCACTTACTGCATTAAACGAAAATGTGATTGATGAAAAATATACTTATCCATGCGGCGGTGGATTTAGTTTTGGAAATCATTTTTATAAATGTATGGGTACTCATGGTGCAATCAATGTTGTTCATGCAATCGAAAAATCCTGCAATACTTTTTATTTCAATTTAATTCTAAAAAATGGATTTGAGAGATGGACTAAGTATGGTCGAATGTTTGGTTTTGGACGAAAAACAGGAATTGATATTTATGAAGAGACAAGCGGCATTCTTCCATCTGTTGAATATTACAATAAAATTTATGGTGTAAATAAATGGACAAAAGGATACATCGTTAGTTTAGGTGTTGGTCAGGGTGAACTTGGTGTGACTCCACTTCAGATGGCTGTTTATGTTGCAGCAATTGCAAATGGAGGAACACTTTATCGACCTCATGCAGTTAGAAAGTTGTTTCATCCACAAGTCAATCCAAAGGAAATTGAAATTAAAATTGAAGGCAAAAAGTTACCCATTAAGAAAGAAGCAATGGATCTGGTGAGGCAAGGTATGTATCTTGTAGTAAATGGTGCAGGTACAGCAACTCACATTCGAATTCCAGGAATTGCAGTAGCTGGGAAAACTGGAACTGCACAGAATCCTCATGGAAAAGATCATGCATTGTTTATCGGTTTTGCACCATTTGAAAATCCTAAAATTGCTTTAGCAGTAATTGTTGAAAATTCTGGATTTGGAGGAACTCACGCAGCTCCAATTGCCAAACAACTTATAGAATTTTACGTAAAGAGAAATGAAATTAAAGTACTTGCCAAAAATTAATTTTGCTGCTGAAAAAGTAGAAAAGAAACTTTCAGATGAATTGGATTTGTGGCTTCTAACATCCAGTTTAATTGTTATTACCTTTGGACTCATATCAATTTATAGCTCAACTTATAATATCCCGACTCTTCATATTAATTTTTATAAACAATTAGTATTTGCATTGATAGGATTATTTCTGGGTATAATTGTTTATTATACACCTTTGAAGATATTTAATATGATCGCAGTGCCTTTCTATGTATTCTCAAATCTGTTGTTAATTGCAGTTTTGTTTTTTGGTAAGAAAATTTCTGGAAATCAGAACTGGCTCACTCTTGGATTTTTTTCTCTTCAACCTTCGGAAATTTCAAAGTTTGCAGTGATATTGATGCTTGCCAATATTTACTCAAGAAGAAGCTTTATAATTAATTCTTTAAAAGGATTTTTAATTATATCTCTGATAGTCGGTATACCAACATTTCTAATCGTTTTGCAAAAAGACATTGGAACTGCTCTGGTATTTTTTTCAATTTTTATTTTTGGATTATTTTGGAATGGACTTTCAGGATTCTCGGTTTTCGTTTTAATTAGTCCTATTGTTATAGCTTTTTTATCAATTCTTAGTTTTGTTCATCAATTCATTGGGATATTAGTTGTTATTCTTATTTTAATTTATTTCAAACGTGATTTATTTATTTCACTTGGTATACTTGGATTGAATTTATCAGCGGCAATTCTAACAGAAGTTTTTATGCATTTCCTATCACCATATCAAATCAATCGAATCAAAAATTATCTTGATCCAGAATTTGATCCTCTTGGAAGTGGATATAATGCACTTCAAGCAAAAGTTGCAGTTGGTTCTGGCGGAATTTTTGGAAAAGGTTTTTTATCAGGCAGTCAGACTCAATTGAAATTTATTCCTGAACAATGGACAGACTTCATTTTCTGTGTGATTGGTGAAGAGTTTGGTTTTATCGGTTCTATTTTCATTTTGTCTCTTTACTTTATCATCATCACAAGACTTCTTTATATAGCAAAAAACTCTGATTCAATTTTTCGCAGCAGTGTAATGATTATGAGCGCAGGGGTTTTGTTGACTCATATTTTCATTAATGTTGGAATGACAATTGGACTTGTTCCAGTAATAGGAATACCTCTGCCATTAATGAGTTACGGTGGAAGTGCTTTGGTTACAAATATGTTAATAGTTGCAACTGCATTAAAATTCTATCGTCATCGAACTTCATACTCTTGAACTCTTTTTTAACTTTTAATTAACTTTGTAAAAATTTAAATAATAACTTCAATAGTGAGGTTGAGATGAACAATAAATTACTTTTTGCCTTCCTTCTTTTTATAATGGGAATTGAGTTCTTATTTGCTGGCAACACTGGAAAAATTGCCGGTAAAGTTGTTGATAAAGAGACTAAAGAACCAATTCCTTTTGCAAATGTTATTGTGGAAGGCACTCAACTTGGTGCTGCAGCAAACCTGAATGGTGAATTTGTAATCTTAAATGTTCCACCAGGTGTTTATAATGTTACAGCATCAGTTGTTGGTTATCAAAAACAAACTATTAGAGATGTTAGAGTCAATGTTGATTTTACAACAAGACTCGAATTCCAGTTATCTCAGGGATCAATTGATTTGCCTCCTGTTGTTGTTCAGGGAGAGAGAAATCCACTCATCAGACAGGATTTAACAAATCCTGTTGCATCAATTACAAATGAAAAAATTGAAGAGCTTCCAGTTGACCAAATTGCCGATGTGATAAAACTTCAAGCTGGTGTTGTAGTTGGAAACGATGGCGATCTTCATATTCGAGGCGGATATGGTAATGAAATTGCTTACACACTAAATGGAATTACATTAAACGAACCATATGGAAATAGAAGATCGGTAGGACTTGCGACAAACGCCGTTCAGGAAGTATCTGTTTCAAGTGGAACATTCAGTGCTGAGTATGGAAACGCTTTAAGTGGTGTAGTTAATTATGTGACTAAAGAAGGTCCTCCAAAATTCACGGGAAGTTTCAGAGCATATAGTGGTGATTATGTTTCCAATCGTAAAGAATTGTTTGAACAGATTGATCAGTTTGATCCACTCAATCGTACAAGAACTGAATTTACACTTGGCGGTCCATTCTTCTTTTCAAGATTCGTGAATTTCTTCATTTCTTCTGTTTATGAAGATTTCAAAGGTTCACTTTATGGAAGAAGATTATACAGACCAGATGACTCATATCTTGAAAGAAACAATTTCAGGTCTTCTGATTCAAGATATGGAACATCAACACAAAGTTATTATTTCAATCCATATCGAAATAACTCAAACGGTTTGCCTACGGGTGATGGTGCATGGGTTCCAATGAACTGGTCAAGGTCATTTAATTTTCAGGGTAATTTGATTTTCAAACCAATTCCTACAGTCAAGTTTAAATATGAATTTGTTTATGATAAAGGGACTTCGCAAGATTTCATAAGATCATATAAATACAATCCCGATGGTCGTCCAACTAATTATTCTAACGGTTTAATTCACGCCCTTGATTGGACACACACACTTTCAAATAATGTTTTCTACACCTTAAAATTTTCTTTCGGAACAAATTACTATAAATCTTATCTCTACGATGATCCTTACGACCCAAGATATTTGCCATCAGCTTACTCAAGAACTCTTGGAAACACAACATTTCTTGCTGGCGGAACTGATAATTCAAGATTCTATCGAAAAACTCAAACTCTCGGAATCAAGGGCGATATGGTTGCCCAGTTATTCAATGTCCATGAAGTGAAGTTTGGATTTGAAATTCGAAGACACAAATTAAATGTTGAAAGTTATTCCGTTCAAGTGGGATATCTTGATGAAAGAGGAGTTTTTACAGTTCCAACACCATCCGTTTTACTGTACGACTCAGTGCAACTTGTGAGAAGAATTCCACTTGATACTTCTTTATATACGAGTTATGAAAGATTACCTGTGCAGGCAGCAGCCTATATTCAAGATAAAATTGAACTAGCTTCATCAATGATATTAAACGTTGGATTAAGATATGAGTATTTCAATCCCGCAGCACAATACAATCCATTTGTAAGTAAAGATTTAAGCGACTTAAAAGCAGGAAGCATAACTCGTAACGCAACTGATGCAAAACCAAAGCATCGTTTAAGTCCAAGAATAAGTGTTTCATATCCAATTACAGATAGAGGTGTGATTAGATTTTCATACGGACATTTTTATCAAGTTCCATCCTTAGCAAGTCTATATTCAAATCCTTACTATTATGTCGCAAACTTTGGTGAAAATCCAACATTCGGCAATCCAAATGTGGAACCGCAAAAAAGTGTTCAATACGAACTTGGACTTCAACAATTATTGCTTGATGATTTGAAACTTGAAGTGACTGGATTTTATAAAGATGTCAGTAATTATATTTACACTCAACAAATCTATACTAATGAAGGCAGAGCATTTTATCTTCTAACAAATCTTGCCTATTCGAGCAGTAAAGGTATAACAGTTTCTTTGTTAAAACGACGTTCGCCTCAGGATTTCTTCTCTGCAACACTTGATTATACTTTCTCCATTGCAGAAGGAAATAGAACCTATCCGGCTGATGAATTATTCTTCAGTGAAAGAAGCGGGAAACAAAGTGAAACTTTTCTTGTTCCTTTTAGCTTTGATAGAAGTCATGTAATTAATGCAACTCTAACATTCACTCAACCTAACAATTGGGTTGCATCATTTATTGGTTATCTCCAGACTGGAACTCCTTATACTCCAATCTTTCCATCAAATATTGTTGATATAACATTTGAGCAAAATACAGCCCGTCAACCTTTACAATGGAATGTGGACTTGAAGTTTGAGAAATTCTTCATGCTTGGAAATATAAAGCTATCCTTCTTCACACAAATTGAAAACCTTTTCGATACTCAAAATGAATTATTCGTATATGCTTCCACCGGCAGAGCCTTAAGTGCGATTGAAGAGAAAGACATTAATGTTGTATTCTCGGATATCATTAAACGAATTAATCGTGGAGATCCAGGATTAATCCCGCTTTTTGAAATTCAGAAATATTATTCTCTCAGACCTGAGCGAGTTAACAGGCCGAGAGAAGTTCGTTTAGGTTTTCAAGTAATTTTTAACTGAACTTCTTGAGGAGAAGAATGATGAAAAACAAAATCTTCACTACAATTTTATTGCTAATTATTTTTGTATTGAATAACTACGCACAACGAAAAGATCAATACGGAAATTATATTCTAAAAGAACTTACCGAAAAACAGGCACTCGAACTTTTTGGAAAACCAGGTGAAAGATTAGCCAAATCTCTTGGTAATCCAAATCTAATTAAAGAAAGTATTATTCAGGGTAACAAAGTAAAGACTGTTCTATTCAACTATGGTTCAATTTGTGCACCAAACTATTTAGGAAACATTGCTGACCTTGTATGGAATGGTCTGGGTTATGGTTTTGAATTCGGTCCACTTTCTGCCGCTGAAGTCGTAAATGGCAGAGGCGATACTTTACACATTGTTGATGATTCTTTTATCAGAACTTTTCAAGGTGATTATGATCCAACTGGTACAATTAAGTGGGGTTGGTTGCCAAAAGATGGTTATGTTGATCCGAGACAAAATGAGATTGCTCGTTTAAATGCACCTGATACTGATGGCGATGGCAAACCAGACAGCTGGCCTGAAAACTGGTACAATGCTGGTGCTGGCAAATATCTCTGGCCTGCATTTCTCGGTGACCAGGCTACTGCACCCGATGAAGAAGTTTATTTTGTGATTGATGATTATACAAATGCTGAATTCCCATATTATCCTTTTGAACCTGATTCATCAAAAAGAGGACTTGGACTCGATATGGAGGTTCGAGTTCTTCAGTTCAATAATCCACTTGCTGAAGATATAGTCTTTCTTGTTTATCAGGCTACAAACGCAAGTCCAAAAACTTTACCACAAGTTTATTTCGGAATGCACGGAGATCCGCACGTTGGTGGACCAAATAACTATTCTGATGATAGAGCTTTCTTTATTCCACCATTAGGACCACTTGCTGAACCTTATCCACAACGTGCAAGAAGTATGGTTTATGCCTGGGATGATGACGCAAAAGGTGATGGCGGTAAATGGTGTGGTTACTTTGGCTGGAAATTTCTTGAAAGTCCGAGTCAACACTTAGATGCTTTTGATAATGATGACGATGGAATAACAGATGAAAGTCCATTTAACGATGCAGGATTTTATATCGATGGTGTGCAATATCCTTTAACGACTGGCATTTCAAATGTTGCAAAATATACTGAAGTATATGGCGCACCAAAACCAAGATGGTCTGGTGATGAAGACGGCGATTGGGATCCTGCAATTCATGATGTCGGTATTGATGGAATAGGACCTGATTCACCGAATTATCCTGGTGCAGATTATGGTGAAGGCGATGGCAAACCAACTCAAGCATGGTTTATCGATGTAAATGAAAATGGCAAATATGATGTTGGAGAACCTATATCAGAAACAAGATTGCCTGGATATAAATGGGCTGGTTCTGAACCTAACTTTGGTCTGAGAGATATTTCTGAATCCGATCAATTAGGTTTAACAAGTTTCCACGCTGCTGTTTATACCAACTCACTTCCAAATGTGCCGATGAATGATGAATTGATGTGGGAGTGGTTATCAAGTGAAACAATTGATCCAAATCAGGAATTATTGAATGAACCAGGTGACAATGTTTTCAATTTTGGAACAGGTCCATTTAAACTTGAACCAGGTGAAACACAAAGATTTTCAATGTGCATTCTTTTTGGTGAAAACTTAAATGATCTTGTACTCAACGCGGAAATCTCGACAAGAATTCTTGAAGCTGATTACAGATTTGCTCAACCTCCAGCAAAACCAATTGTTATTGCTGTTCCAGGTGATGGAAGAGTTACTCTTTACTGGGATACACGTGCAGAAAGTTCTGTTGATCCATTAACTGGAATGAAAGATTTTCAGGGTTATAAAATTTACAGAAGTCAGGATCCAAAGTTTAATGATGTATTCAAAATAACAGATGGCAATGGTGTTCCATTTATTGGTGTACCATTATTTGACCCAAATACTGGTAATTATGCACAATTTGATTTAATCGATTCGCTCAAAGGATTTCATCCTGTTGAATATCTTGGTCGTGGCGTAAAATACTGGATTGGAAACAACACAGGTCTGGTTCACGAATATGTTGATTCAACTGTGAAAAATGGAATTACTTATTACTATGCTGTAGTATCCTATGATGGCGGTTCACTGCTTCCTGGAAAAGAATTACCTCCATCTGAATCCCCAATGGTTATAAGTCAGGACCCAATTACAGGTGAGCTAAAATTTGATGTTAATACTTTTATGGTCACACCAAATCCAAGGTCGATGGGAACACTGACGAATTTAAATGAAAAAGTTCAATTAGTTCATGAAAATGGAATTGCAACTGGTAAAATATATTTGAAGACTTATGATAGTAAAGCTGTCAAAGATGGAAATAAATACACTCTTGAATTTACAACTCCAACACAATTTAATCTCATAAATGAAACTGGCGTTACGGATAAAATTATTTCAAAAGACACTGTATTGGTTAACTTATCAAATCAAAATATTATCTTAAGCAGTGTAGTTGTCAAAGACGAGGCAGGCAATATTATTGCATCTGATAAATATGTTGTTAGTCCAATTACAGGAAAAATCAAAGGTAACCGTTCAAATGATTTACCAGCTGGAAATGTTTATTATGTGACTTATAAATATTATCCCGTTTATCAGAGTTCTTATATAAATGGAGAAGATGCTAATCCTTCCTTTGATGGAATGCGAGTTTTCGTTTACAATGATACTCTTGGAATTGATTATAAAAATTCTGGTTGGTTGCCAGGGAAGAAAACAAACTTAAAAGATACAATAATTTATGTTCCAAGAACTGTTTCTCCTGCAAACCCACATCTGCCAACGGATTTAGATTTCAGGGTTGAATTTACATCAATGGCAATTGACTCTTCAACTGGCAAATATTTGCTTCCAGGCGATACAGTCTTCAATCAGTCAAATCAAAAAATTGTTTGTCCATTCAAAATTACAATACTTACTCCAGATACAATGCTTGCAAGAAAAGCTGACTATATCATTTTTGAAGGCATTGCGAGCACTCGTGGTAATGGAAGATGGGACCCAGGAGAAGATATAATTTTCTTCCCGAGAGTAAGAGATCGACTTAGAACATCTTATCAACTTACATTCAGTTTGCTGAATGGTCAATTTATTCCGCCACAGGGAGATGTTTATGTGATTAAAACAACTAAACCATTCAAAGCTGGTGATAGATACTCATTTACTACTATCGGTGAAAAATACGATAAACAACTTGCTAAATCGTTGCTTGATAATGTTTATGTAGTACCAAATCCTTATGTCGCTTTTTCAGATGCAGAACAGCCAGCAAGACAGCCAAATCGTAGGGGAGAAAAAGTTCTTCAATTTAGAAATCTTCCCAGAGAATGTACCATTAGAATTTATACAATCGCTGGTGAATTAGTTCAAACATTATATAAGAATGATGATGGAAGCATTCTTAACTGGGATTTACTCAGTTATGAAGGAATGAGAATAGCTTACGGAGTCTATATTTATCATGTTGAAGCACCCGGTATTGGTGAAAAGATTGGTCGATTTGCAGTAATTAAATAAAAAACGGAGTGTAAAATGAGAAATCTAAAAATAATCTCAGCTATATTAATTTGTTTGTTTTATTCTCAATCGTTTGCACAACTGGAAAGAAGTACATCAAAAGTTGGAACTACGGCAGCTACTTTTTTGAAAATTAATCCCGGTGCTCGTTCTATAGGTATGGCTGGGGCTTTTGCTGCTATGGAAAATGATGTTTATTCAATCTATTACAATCCAGCTGGTGTATCAAGAATTTCCGGAACAGGTGTTGCTGCATTTAATCATGCAAACTGGCTTGCAGATATGTCTTATGATTTTGCAGCGTTAATTCTTAATCTTGGTGATATTGGAAGTATTGGTTTGAATGTAATTTCTTTTAGAGTTCCAGAAGAAAAAGTAAGAACTTTTGAAAATCCAGAAGGTGATGGAAGATACTGGGATGCTTCATCTTTATCGCTTGGTTTGTCTTACGCAAGAAATTTAACAGATAATTTCTCAATTGGGTTTAATTTGAAATATATCACAGATCAGGTCTGGGACATGAGGGCAAGTTCAATTGCCCTTGATGCAGGAACGATGTATACAACACCATTTAATGGTCTAAGAATCGGTGCCAGCATTTCCAATTTTGGTACAAAGATGAAACTTGAAGGAAGGAATACTTACTTCAATATTGACCCAAATGATGATCCAAATTCAGGACCAAATAACATACCATCAGAGTATCGACTTGCATCTTATGATATTCCATTATCATTTAGAGTTGGACTGGCAATGGATGTATTGAAATCTCAACTTCTGACAGTCACAACTTCTGTTGATGCTGTTCATCCAAACGATAATACTGAATTTATGAATCTGGGATTGGAATTAAATTTTAACGATACATTTTTTGCACGAACTGGTTATAAATCTCTATTCTTAAGAGACAGCGAACAAAGTTATACTTTTGGTTTTGGTTTGAATTATCCGATTGTTAACGATATTGCACTCTCACTAAATTATGGCTTTGCTGATTATGGCAGATTAAAGAATGTTCAGTTTATCGATTTAGTGGTCAAATTCTAATTTTGTTATGGCAGTTGGGTCAAGAAAAATAAATAAAGATTCAACTGCCACTTTAATTTTAATAATAAATAAAATTCTTCTTAGTGAATTCGGCAAACCAGAAAGAAACTTAAATGCAGATCCACTCGATATTTTAATTGCAACAGTTCTCTCTCAGAATACTAATGATTTAAATTCCTTCAAAGCGTTTCAAAATCTGAAGAAGCACTTTAAGAATTACGAAGAATTACTTTCCGCTGATATTAGAAAAATAGAAAAGGTGATAAAAATTGCAGGACTTGGAAAACAGAAAGCAAGATCAATTAAAAATATTTTGTTGACTCTGAGAAAAGAAAGGGGGGAATTAGGTTTAAGTTTCTTAAAAAATTTTAGTGATGAAGAAGGACTTAATTATTTGCTTAAATTTAATGGTGTGGGATTAAAAACTGCTGCATGTGTTCTTTTGTTCGGATTAAAAAGAAATATCTGTCCAGTTGATACCCATGTTCATAGAACATTAAATAGAATTGGAATTGTAAATACAAAAGATAGAGATAAAACCTTTTTTGAACTCAGTAAAATTTTACCACCTGAAATTGCCCATGAATTTCATACTAATCTGATAAAATTAGGCAGGACTTATTGTTTAAGTCAGAATCCTGTTTGTAATTCCTGTCTTGTGCTTAAGCAGTGTAATTATGGAAAAAAGAATGCTAAAAAGAAAAATTCTATGACCACAAAAATGACAGAAAGAAAAGATTTTATGCTTTTAGATTCAATTTAAATTCCCATTAGAAATTCAGTCAGGTTATCGATAACAATACTCGATACATATAATTGCATTAGACATACTAAGGTTTTTCCACACTTTTAATCAGATTTGAATATGAATTTTCACCAATACATTTCAATCCAAACAAATGAGGTGTGACATTATCAAGTGTTGTGTAAATTTATTTTGATTAGGTAGCAGTGACATATATT